>NZ_JBNPTI010000028.1:0-1273 GCF_051167575.1 Bradyrhizobium sp. HKCCYLS3070 | reverse complement strand
TTGACCTTGCCCCCAACTTTTATCCAGTCCTGAGTTCGGTCCAGCTGTTGAGATTGCCCGGTTGGGCGGTGCGAGCGGCGGGAGCTGGCGCGGAGCCTTCGGCATAGCGCAGCGCCGGATCCCGACGCGGATCACAGGTCAAGGCGAACTCGGATGGGGTCTTCCAACCGAGTTGCGAGTGGGGCCGTATGCGGTTGTAGTCGGCGCGCCAGCAGCCGAGAGCGACCCGGGCCTGGGCCAGGGAGGTAAACAGCGTCTCGTTGAGCAGCTCATCCCGGAGCCGGCCGTTGAAGCTTTCGATGAAGCCGTTCTGCATCGGCTTGCCCGGAGCGATGTAGTGCCAGGCGACCCCGCTCTGATCAGCCCATGTCAGGATGGCGTTGCTGGTCAGTTCGGTGCCGTTGTCGCTCACGATCATCCTGGGTCTGCCGCGCTCGAGCATCAGCCGATCCAATTCCCGAGCCACCCGGACACCCGAGAGCGAGGTTTCGGCTACCAGCGCCAGGCACTCGCGGGTGCAGTCGTCGACCACCGTCAGGATTCGGAAGCGGCGGCCGTCGGTGAGCTGATCGGAGACGAAGTCGAGCGACCACCGATGATCGGGAGCCATCGGCACCATCATCGGCGCCCGCGTGCCGATCGCCCGCTTGCGACCGCCGCGGCGGCGCACCGCAAGTTTCTCCTCTCGGTAGAGCCGGAACAGCTTCTTGTGGTTGATCACATAGCCCTCCCGCTTGAGCAGAACGTGCAGCCGCCGATAGCCGAAGCGGCGGCGCTCCTGGGCGATCGCCCTCATACGTTGGCGCAAGGCGGCATCGTCCGGCCGCGTCGCCCTGTATCTCACGGTCATGCGGCAGCAGCCGATGGCTTTACACGCCCGCCGTTCGCTCATCCCGTAGGCGTCCACGAGATGGGCGACAGCTTTCCGCGTCCGCGCGGGCGTCACCACTTCTTTCCCAGGAGATCCTTCAGCGCCACATTATCCAGCATGGCGTCGGCCAAGAGCCGCT
This sequence comes from Bradyrhizobium sp. HKCCYLS3070, assembly GCF_051167575.1. Taxonomy (NCBI): domain Bacteria; kingdom Pseudomonadati; phylum Pseudomonadota; class Alphaproteobacteria; order Hyphomicrobiales; family Nitrobacteraceae; genus Bradyrhizobium; species Bradyrhizobium sp. HKCCYLS3070. The sequence continues at coordinate 263 of NZ_JBNPTI010000028.1, read as the reverse complement.
TCAGCCGGGCGTTCTCGTCCTCCAGCGTCTTCAGCCGCTTGGCCTCGGAGACGTCCATCCCGCCGAACTTGGCCTTCCATTTGTAGATGCTGGCGTTGCTCACGCCGTGCTTGCGGCACAGATCGGCGACCGGCACGCCGGCCTCGTGCTCCTTCAAGATCCCGATAATCTGCTCTTCAGAAAAACGGCTGCGCTTCATGTCCTGGTCCTTGTCGTGGGCCAGAACGAACTCAAAACTGGATTAAGCCCAGGGGGCAAGGTCA
>NZ_JBNPTI010000027.1:0-14708 GCF_051167575.1 Bradyrhizobium sp. HKCCYLS3070 | reverse complement strand
AACTCCAGCAGAAGCGCTTGACGAGCTGCTGTCACGAATGAAAACACTTGGTGTTGCGACCACCGCTTGAGCCCGCCCCCCGGCCTTCCCTGCGCGATGGTTGAACGGCTGCTTCGCGTTCTCCCCGGTGCGCCGGGCTTTCTGGCCACCGTCGTCCGAGTGATGCAGAACACCACAACAAACTTGGCATCAGCGTCGGGATGCCAGGACCGCGCGACTTGACCGTGCGCATCGGAATTGTTCGTCCGCGCGAGGCAAGCCCCACGCGCAATCCGACACGCCCATCGCATCCCACACTCAGCGTTCGTGACGACCGCGATACGCCCCTCTTGCTGCGAGGCGGGACGCGCGGAAATCTGCGCCTGATTTGCCCGACGGCGCAAGTGCCAAACGTGCGACGAACTAACACGACGGGCAATTCGCGCATGACGCTCATGCGCAAACTGCCCGTCGTGCAACGACGCCGCTTCGTCGCTGTGGCTGGGCCGGCAATCTACAGCAAGCCGACCTTGTGCATGATGTCGCGGATTTGCGCCGGACTGGGATCACCGACCGCCGGGCTGGACCACTCGCCGGTGGTCGTTGCCGGGCCCCGGGCAACCGAACCGGATCCGTTGAGCTTGCCATTCGGCGCCTGCGGCGCCAGCGTCGGAGACGTCGCGGCGTTCGGCGCGCCGCGCGCCAGTCCCAACAGGCGACGGAGCACGTCGAGCGAGGGATCGGCCGCGGGCGCGGAGGCCACGCTCGCCTCCAGGCCGAGGGCGCGCATCGCATTCGGCAGCCCGGCTCCTGCACGATTGGGATCGCCGAATTGCAGCGGCGTCGATGTCTCCTTCAGGATCTGGAACAGCCGCTCCACACGCCGCGCGTCGCGCGTCGCGAACGGACCCTTGAAGTCGGGATGATGCGCCAGCACCAGCGCGGCGAGGCCGGTGACGTGCGGCGTCGCCATCGAGGTGCCGTCCCAGGCGCCGAAGCCATCGGCCGGCAGCGAGGACACGATGCCGACGCCCGGCGCGCAGACGTCGATCTCCGGGCCGAAGCAGCTGAACTTGGCCGGAAAATATCCGTCGCTGCTGCGGAAGCCGTCCAGCGCCTGCTGGGCGTGGAAGCTGTCCTCGGGAAACTCGCCCCATTTGCCCATCGCGGCGACCGACAGGCAATGCGGCGTCGAGCCGGGAAACTGGACCGGCCCCGACGAATTTCCCGCGGCGACGATACAGGCGAGGCCCATCTGTTTGGCCCGCAGGATCCGCTCCTCGATGATCTGCGACGGCTCGCCGCCGCCCAGGCTCATGTTGGCGACGTCGATGCCGTTCTCCATGCAGTAGTCGAGCGCCGAGACGAGATCGCTGAACCGGCCCCCCGGGAAGATCCGGCAGACATGGATTTCGGCCGCCGGAGCGAAGCCGCGAATGCCTCCGCCGCTGCCGACAGGCCCGCCGGCGATGATCCCGGCGCAATGCGAGCCGTGGCCAATCGTATCGATGGTCCAGCTCGCGGGATCATTGCCGACGATGCTCTTGCCGATCGTGACGCCGTGCAGATTGCGATGGGTTGGTGCTGCGCCGGAATCGATCACCGCGATCTTCACGCCTGCGCCATTGTAGGCGAGGGGAACGCGGTCGAGGCCCATCGCGCGCTGGCCCCATCCCAGCAATTGCTGCCCGGGAAAGCCGCGCAGGTAGGCGCCCAGCGTCTTCGCGGCGATGCGGTTCACGCTGTCGGGGGTCAGTTGCGGACGATCGAGCCAGAAGGTCCAGTAATCGACCCGCGGCTTGATCAGGATCGAGCGGATGGTGTCGGGCGTCTCGCCCTGAATCTTGAGCGTGACGCGGCCGCTGGCGTCGGTGACGCCCTGAACCGGCCATACGCTGCCGAACACGTACACTTCCACCTCCGGCAGCGGGCCGCTCTCGCCGACCACTTCGATCGTCGTCGAGAACCCGTCGGCCAAGGGAATGAGAACGCCGGGATTGGGAAGCTGGTGCGGCGCCGGCACCTGCGGGACGGTCGGATCGAGCATGTAGGTGAGCGGCGCATCGCGCTCGACCGCGAGCCGTGCGCCGGCCTGGGCCTTCAGCAATTCGGCCTTGTCGGGCGCCATGCGGGCCAGCACCATCGGGCCGAGCGGGGCCTGTCCCGGGTCGGCGCTCTGGAAGCCGAGCAGGCGCGGCGGCTGGATGGTCTTCACCACGTCGATGTCCGGAGTGTTTGTCAGTTGCTGGACGATGAAGTCGGCGCTGAAGGTCGCAAGCCCCGTCTGCTGGCGCGGTGCCAGGATGTACTGCGCCCGCCGCTGCGAGATCGTTGCGACGGGTTGGTCCGCTGCCGGCGGCGCCTTGCCGCCGTCCTTGCCGCCGTCGCTTCGGCCCGTGCCTTGCGCGGCAGGGGCTGCAGCGGCGGCTACCGGCGTTGCCGCCCGCGGTGCGGCAACGGCCTCGGCTGGTGGCTGCTCCGCTCCGGGCCGTGCTCCGGTGCCGTTGACGGCCGTGCCGGCCGCATCCTTCGGATCCGAGATTTCAGGTTTGCTTCGTGCGGCCATTTGCGGGCTCCTTCATCCTCGCTCGTGACATCGTCGGGGGGCGCGGCTGAAGTCAGCCGGCGCCAAAGGGTTTCAGCGGAGCATTCGGCTCCACCACGATCGTGCTGAAAGTCGATCGGAGGCGGTCGGCCTGGCTCTTCGTCATCGACAGGATGACGACGTCGGGCGCGACCTGACCGACGCGTTTCACGCCGGGCTCGCGGCTCAAATGATCAGCAAGCTGGCCGGACTTGACCGGCTCGCCTTGCACGATGAATTCCTGCTCTGAGTTCGGATCCGCCATGCGTCGCTCCCTCCATGTCAGGTCGGCGGTGGGCGGACTGTTCGTGCGCCCACCGCCTTGCTTGCTTGGACCCGCGTTGCGAATGGCGCGGGTCGCTGCTTCAGATCCGCCGTCCTAGTGCATCGTGCCTGCGGGCTGGCCGGTGCTGAAGATGCCGAGCGTGTGCCCGATGTTGAGGCCGGTCTGCGCGCCCTGTCCGATCTTCTTGAGCACGCTCCAGAAGCCCTGCAGCTCCATGTCGGTCGGCTGCGCGGCCGCCGCCTGCTGGCCCGGCTGGCCGGCGCTGAAGATGCCGAGGTCGTGGCCGACGTTGAGGCCGGTCTGGACGCCCTGACCGATCTTCTTGAGCACGCTCCAGAAGCTCTGCAGCTCCATGTCGGTGGGCTGCGCGGCCGCCGTCTGCTGGCCCGGCTGGCCAGCGCTGAAGATGCCGAGGTTGTGGCCGACGTCGAGGCCGGTCTGGACGCCCTGACCGATCTTCTTGAGCACGCTCCAGAAGCCCTGCAGCTCCATGTCGGTCGGCTGCGCCGCTGCGGGTGCCGCTTGCGGACCGGTGCTGAAGATGCCGAGGTTGTGGCCGACGTTGAGGCCGGTCTGGACGCCCTGTCCGATCTTCTTGAGCACGCTCCAGAAGCCCTGCAGCTCCATGTCGGTCGGCTGCGTCGCGGCGGTTGCGGCTTGCGGACCAGCGCTGAAGATGCCGAGGTTGTGGCCGACGTCGAGGCCGGTCTGGACGCCCTGTCCGATCTTCTTGAGCACGCTCCAGAAGCCCTGCAGCTCCATGTCGGTCGGCTGCGTCGCGGCGGTTGCGGCTTGCGGACCAGCGCTGAAGATGCCGAGGTTGTGGCCGACGTCGAGGCCGGTCTGGACGCCCTGTCCGATCTTCTTGAGCACGCTCCAGAAGCCCTGCAGCTCCATGTCGGTCGGCTGCGTCGCGGCGGTTGCGGCCTGCGGGCCGGCGCTGAAGATGCCGAGGTTGTGGCCGACGTCGAGGCCGGTCTGGACGCCCTGTCCGATCTTCTTGAGCACGCTCCAGAAGCCCTGCAGCTCCATGTCGGTCGGCTGCGCGGCGGCTGCGGCCTGCGGGCCGGCGCTGAAGATGCCGAGGTTGTGCCCGACGTTGAGCCCGGTCTGGACGCCCTGTCCGATCTTCTTGAGCACGCTCCAGAAGCCCTGCAACTCCATCTCCGACGGCTGCTCGGTGCCGGGGCCGACCGAGAACGGCGCGAACCCGCCCGCGATTCCGCCGATGGCGCCGCCAAAGTCGCGGCCGGTCTTGCCGCCGATCAGGCGTCCGATCGCCTGTCCGGCGAACCTGCCGAGAACGGAGCCGAAGATCCCTTCGGGATTCAATTGACCATAGTCCTCAGTCGACTGCTGCATGCCACTCATGTTGAGCCTCCTCGCTCGTTGTTTGATCTTCGAGCGGCGCGCCGCTTGACCTCATCAGGCGTAGTTGCTGCGCGACGTCGATCGAGGGCGATGTTGCGCGCGTGGCCGTGATGCAAGTGTCAAGCGGGGCGTGAAAGTGCCGTCAAAATCGATCATGTGTGGAACGCATGGAGCAAGATCACGCGGATCGTCAGACGCGTAGCATGCGCCTGATTTCGCGCTGCAGGCTCTCGGTTTCGCTCTCCGGCGTGGCGCCGACCTGCTTTCGCAGCACGGTGCGGCAGAAGTCATATTGACGCAGGGCGTCGGCACGGCGGCCCTGCTGCGCGTAGCAGCGCATCAAGGTGCGGTGGACGTCCTCCTGCAGCGGATCTGCGGCCAGCACACGCAATGAGAACGTCGTGGCGATCTCCACATGTTCCCGGCCGCCGACGTCCAGCAGGCCCGCGATCGCCCGGATCGCCCGCGTCTTCAGTCGTTGACGCTCGGCGGAGAGCCATGCCTCGAACGCGCAGGACGTCGAGCTGATGCCGTCGAGCAACTCGCCCCGGAACAGCGCGGCGGCGCGGGCCATGGTTTCCAGATCGCCGAGCTGCAGCAGCACCTCGAATTCCTGCACGTCGGTCGTGACGGCGTTCGGATGGATGCGGATGTCGTCGCGTTCCGCCGAGATCACCTCGGTGCATTGCGGCAGCACCCGGCGCAGCGTCAACAGCGCCTGGCGCAGGTTTGCGCGCGCGTTGTCGCCGAAGCGGCCTTCCCACAGGAGGGCGGCAAGCTTGCTGCGTGAAATGCCGTGCGGAGAGGTGAGGGCGAGATAGCCCAGGAGCGTTGCCGCCTTGCGGCTTGGGATGACGACCTGCTCGCCGGAGACGCGTCTGATTTCAAGACCGCCAAAGAGATTGATACGCAGCAGACTCATTGTCTCTCTCCTCTGAATGGCGACTCGCTGCGATCGGCGCCTTGCCTGCAGAAGTCGAGCTTCTCGTGCGATGAGATTGAGCGGCTGCAGCCCGATCAGGTCTGCACGGTCGTCGCCGAACGGCGAGCCGCCACGCTGTTCGTTGTCATCGTCGAAATGAGATCGGCAATGCAGTTAAGTCTGTCCGAGCAACGTTCGGTTCAATCTTGGATTGTAGGACGAAGCGAGACCGTGCCGTTGTGGCTTGCAGTATGCACTCCATCGGGTCCAGTCTGGGCGCAGCCGGAACCGCACGCTGTGAGCTACGCCACACTCCACGTCGGACACCGTCGTGCCGCATGCTCCATGGTCAGGAAGATTGGATTGTTCCGATGAGATCGTTCCGCAAGGAACTTTGGTTCCAGACACCGGGCCGTCGCGCCTTCATCAACATCACGGATGATGTCGAGGCGGCGCTGAAGGAGAGCGGGGTGCGCGAAGGGCTGGTGCTGGTCAACGCGATGCACATCACCGCGTCGGTGTTCATCAACGACGACGAGAGCGGGCTGCATTTCGACTACGAGCAGTGGCTAGAGAAGCTGGCGCCGCACGAGCCGGTCGCGGGCTATCGGCACAACCGGACCGGCGAGGACAATGCCGACGCCCACATGAAGCGCCAGATCATGGGGCGCGAGGTCGTAGTCGCGATCACCAATGGCAAGCTCGATTTCGGCCCGTGGGAGCAGATCTTCTACGGCGAGTTCGACGGCGGACGGCGCAAGCGCGTGCTGATCAAGATCATCGGGGAGTAGGGGGCGGTGTCGCCGTTTCCGGATGCGTTGACGCCTCCGACTGACCCATGTCGTCACGGCCGGGTTGGTCCGTGCCACAATCTCCGCTGTCGTCCCTGCGAACGCAGGGACCCATACCGCGGAATCTATCGGTGAGGCACAACTACCAGCCATCGTCCCATTGAAGCCGGTGGTTATGGGTCCCTGCGTTCGCAGGGACGACAATGCAGGGCTGCGAGGCGTCGGTGATTCAGCCACGAAGGAGAGGCGCTTCCGGAGGTCATCACACCATCGACCTTGGATCCCGCAGGCCCCAACGGCCGGCCTCGACCAGGGTGATGAAGCGCTCCACGGCCTCATTAAACAACGCCGGCTCCTCCAGATTCAGCACATGGCCGGACTTCGGGAAGAACGTCAGTCCCGACGCCGGCAGGTGCTGCTTGAGGAACAGGCTCGGCTCGATGCAGGCGTCGTCCTCGTCGCCGCAAATGATCAGCGCGGGCGTGGCGACGCGGCGGATCGCATCCGTCATGATGTAGATCGAGGGCCTCGCGCCTTGAAAGCCGCGCATGGTGTTGGCCGAGCCCCTGGCGTCGTGGCGAGCGAGTGCGGCATAGAAGTCGGCGTGGCCGCGCGGGTCCTTGACCAGGAAGGGAATGCGGCCGGGCGCCTCGCGGGTGACCTTGGCGGTCTCGGCCGAGCCGAGGGTCTCGAACTGCTCGGCCGTGGCGCGGCACTGGGCGCGGAAGGCGTCGAGCTGCGTGAGGTCGGAGCCCGAGCCGACGCCGGCCAGCACCATCGAGCGGATGCGGCCGGGCGCGTTCAGCGCGACCTGCAGCGCGGAGTACGAGCCCATCGACAGGCCAACGAAATGGGCGCTGTCGATGCCGAGATGGTCCAGCACCGCCAGGGCGTCGGTGTAGAAGTGCACGTAGCTGTAGACGTCGGGCGCGGCCGGCACCTCCGAGGGCGTGTAGCCGCGCGCGGAGTAGGCGATGCAGCGGTGGCGGCGCGCGAAATAGCGCAACTGCGGCTCCCAGTTGGTGTGGTCGGCGGCGAACTCGTGCAGGAAGATGAGCGGGGTGCCGGCGCCGACCTCTTCGAAATAGAGGCGAACGCCGTCTTTGGCCGTTGCGTGGGGCATCGTCAGCTCCTCCCGTGTCACGTGCCGCATGTTGACGAGTCGCGCGACACGCGACAATGGCCCGGCCGGCAGCCTTGTTTCCGCCCCAAGATAGACCCGGAATCACCCTCTCGTCGCCAGGCTTTCGCCGCCGAAGGTCATGGTTTCGTCACACCGCGACTTTTTACGGACCCCGCTGGCGGCTTGCAGAGGGGCCGCGCTGAGGACCAGGGGGTGCCAAGTCAGGGTACTGGGGGAAGTAACAGAAGGATTGAGTATGGTTGTGTCTACCCTTCGCCGGTCGCTTCACGTCGTTGCGCTGACCATGTGCTCGGCAGTCGTCGCCGTCACCGCAACACCGGCATCGGCCCGTCCGCATCACGGCTCGGGGCATCATGCCCACCGCAGCCACGGCGGCCATCACTACGCAGGGCATCATCACCACCGGCGTTCCGTCGCCCGGCTGTCGCGCTGGGAGCGCGGCGTGGCGCGGGTGCAGGTGAGCGGCGTTGCCGACGCGCAGGCCAGCGTCATGATGCCGGGAACGGCGTCCGACGGCATGGCGTCGTCCGGCGGCTTCGGCGGCGGCAGCAGCGTCGTTTCCGCGGCGCGCAGCTTCATCGGCAGCGGCAATCCGACCGGCCGGCGCAGCCTGTGGTGCGCCCGTTTCATGAACATGGTGCTGGAGCGCACCGGCCATCGCGGCACCGGCTCCGACATGGCGCGCTCGTTCGCGAGCTATGGCCAGCGCGTCTCCGGCCCGCAGGTCGGGGCGATCGCGGTGATGAGCCGCCGCGGCGGCGGCCACGTCGGCGTGGTGTCGGGCGTCGATGCCCAGGGCAACCCGATCGTCATCTCCGGCAACAACGGCAACCGTGTCCGCGAGAGCGCGGTGTCGCGGGGGCGGGTGTACGCCTACGTGATGCCGAACTAACCAATCTCGAACTAATGAATCGAGCCGTCGAGGCTCGCTCGGTGTGCGCCTCTCCCGCTTGCGGGGGAGGTCGCATCGCATCGAAGATGCGGTGCGGGTGGGGGAAGTCTCTCCACACGAAGATTTTCGGGTGGGGCGGCCCCCACCCTCCCCCGCAAGCGGGAGAGGGGGCGCGCCGCCGATGCAGCCAGCGCTCGAACTACACCAGCCGCGGCTGCTCCACGGCGAGTTCGTCGCCAACGGCGATATCGCCGGCTTCGATCACCTCGGCATAGATGCCGCATTCATTGTTGCCGCGCCGGGTCATCAGCGCGGGCGGGATGTCGAGGTCGCGGGCGGCCGTGTCCGGGTCGACGTTGACGGCGGCGCAGCGGGTGGTGGTCTTCACGACCTTGAGCCGCGCCGAGCCGATGCGCAGCGTCTCGCCCATGAGCGAGGTCTCGTGCCAGGCCGGCCAGCCGGTGACGTAGACGTTGGCGCGGAAGCGCAGCGGGTGCACGGGAGCGCCGACCAAGGTCTCGATCTCCGCAATGGAGGCGAGGTTGATGATCGAGACCACCTTGCGCGCCAGATCCGTAAAAGCGTAACCACCGCCCGACAGCAGCTTTGGCGGCCCGCGCAGCTCGGCGGCGAACTCGGCTGCGAAGAAGCGCTCGATCGCCGCGCGGCCGTCGGGGCTCTCGAGATCGCCTTGGGCGACGATCGCGCCGTCCTTGCGGATGGTGAGGATGTTGGTCGCGTCGTCGAAGATGGTCTTGAAGCCGGCGAGGCGCTCGTTGCGCATCAGCATCAGATACGCCGTCTTCGGTTTCCAGACCGGAGCTGCGGGATCGAACCCGCTGGGACCGTTCTCGAGCGCGTAGCGGCGGTCGGCCGGCAGGGTCTGGCCGACCCGCAAAGGCGCCCTCCGCAATGGTTCCGGGGTAAGGCCCTTGACGGGATAGCGGTACAGGCCGGCGATGCGCGCGGGAGGGGTCTGGCTCATGCCGCCTCATAGGAGATTCCCTTGGCCGCGGCCAGGGCACACGAATTTGTGAAGCGGCCTCTTCCGTTTTCGCACCGCCTTCCCACATTTCCACTCAAGCCGGGCGCAAGCCGGCGACGTCAATGGTTGCGGCGTTGATGGACGTCAACGTGCGCGGTCCGAAACCCAATGAAGATGCTGAAACCGTGCCTTCGGGGCGTCACAGCAGGCTGAGGGAAACATCATGAATATCGAAAAATATACCGAGCGCGCGCGGGGCTTCATCCAATCGGCGCAGTCGCTGGCGATGCGCGACGGCCATCAGCAGTTCTCGCCGCTGCATCTGCTGAAGGTCCTGCTCGACGACGGCGAGGGACTCGCTGGCGGTCTCATCGACCGCGCCGGCGGCAATTCGCGTGCGATCCTGAAAGCGACCGAGGATGCGCTGGGCAAGCTGCCGAAGGTGTCGGGCAGCGGCGCCGGGCAGATCTATCTGTCGCCCGAGCTGGCGCGCGCCTTCGACGCGGCGGAGAAGGCGGCTGAGAAGGCCGGCGACAGTTTCGTCACGGTGGAGCGGTTGCTGCTCGGCCTGACGCTGGAGAAGAACAGCGAAGCTGGCGGCATCCTCGCCAAGGGCGGCGTCACCGCGCAGAACCTCAACGCAGCGATCGAATCCCTGCGCAAGGGCCGCACGGCCGACTCGGCGACCGCCGAGAATGCGTATGACGCCTTGAAGAAATATGCCCGCGACCTGACCCAGGCGGCGCGCGACGGCAAGCTCGATCCGGTGATCGGCCGCGACGAGGAAATCCGCCGCACCATTCAAGTTCTGTCGCGTCGGACCAAGAACAATCCCGTGCTGATCGGCGAGCCCGGCGTCGGCAAGACCGCGATCGTCGAGGGCCTCGCGCTGCGCATCGTCAATGGCGACGTGCCGGAGAGCCTGAAGGACAAGCGGCTTTTGTCGCTCGATCTGGGCGCGCTGATCGCCGGCGCGAAATATCGCGGCGAGTTCGAGGAGCGGCTGAAGGCCGTGCTGCAGGAGGTCACGTCGGCCGAAGGCAGCTTCGTGCTGTTCATCGACGAGATGCACACCCTGATCGGTGCCGGCAAGGCCGACGGCGCGATGGATGCGTCGAACCTGCTGAAGCCCGCGCTCGCTCGCGGCGAGCTGCACTGCATCGGCGCGACCACGCTCGACGAGTATCAGAAACACGTCGAGAAGGACGCCGCGCTGGCGCGGCGGTTCCAGCCGGTCTACGTCACCGAGCCGACGGTCGAGGATACCATCTCGATCCTGCGCGGCCTGAAGGACAAATACGAGCAGCATCACGGCGTGCGCATCACCGACTCCGCGCTGGTGGCGTCGGCCACGCTGTCGAACCGCTACATCACCGACCGCTTCCTGCCCGACAAGGCCATCGACCTGATGGACGAGGCGGCGGCGCGGCTGAAGATGCAGGTCGACAGCAAGCCCGAGGAACTGGACTCGCTGGATCGCGAGATCATCCGGCTCAAGATCGAGCAGGAGGCCTTGAAGAAGGAGAGCGATCTCGGCTCCAAGACGCGGCTGCAGGCGCTGGAGAAGGAGCTCGCCGATCTCGAGGAGAAGTCGGCGGCGCTGACGTCGAAATGGAGCGCCGAGAAGGACAAGCTGTCGAACGCGCAGAAGCTCAAGAGCGAGCTGGACGGCCTGCGCATCGAGCTCGCCAACGCGCAGCGCCGCGGCGAGTATCAGAAGGCGGGCGAGCTGGCCTATGGCCGCATCCCCGAGCTGGAGAAGCAGCTGGCCGACATCGAGGCCAAGGAGAATGCCGGGGAGATGATGGAGGAGGCGGTCACCGCCAACCACATCGCGCAGGTGGTCTCGCGCTGGACCGGCGTGCCGGTCGACAAGATGCTCGAGGGCGAGAAGGACAAGCTCCTGCGCATGGAGGACTCGCTCGGCAAGCGCGTCGTCGGCCAGTTCGAGGCCGTGCATGCGGTTGCGACCGCCGTGCGGCGCTCGCGCGCCGGCCTGCAGGACCCGCACCGGCCGATGGGCTCGTTCATGTTCCTAGGGCCGACCGGCGTCGGCAAGACCGAGCTGACCAAGGCGCTCGCCGAATATCTGTTCAACGACGAGACCGCGATGGTCCGGCTCGACATGTCCGAGTACATGGAGAAGCACTCTGTGTCGCGGCTGATCGGCGCGCCTCCCGGCTATGTCGGCTATGACGAGGGCGGGGCGCTGACCGAGGCCGTGCGGCGCCGGCCGTACCAGGTCGTCTTGTTCGACGAGATCGAGAAGGCGCATCCGGATGTGTTCAACGTGCTCTTGCAGGTGCTCGACGACGGCCGCCTGACCGATGGCCAGGGCCGCACCGTCGACTTCCGCAACACGCTGATCATCATGACCAGCAATCTCGGCTCCGAGTTCCTGGTCAATCAGCCGGAGGGCGAGGATACGTCGGAGGTGCGCGAGCTGGTGATGGGCACGGTGCGGAGCCATTTCCGACCCGAGTTCCTCAACCGCGTCGACGAGATCATCCTGTTCCACCGCCTGCAGAAGAGCGAGATGGGCCGGATCGTCGAGATCCAGTTCGGACGTCTCCAGAAGCTCCTGGAGGAGCGCAAGATCACGCTGTCGCTCGATGGCGACGCGCGCGACTGGCTTGCCGCCAAGGGCTGGGATCCGGCTTACGGCGCACGGCCGTTGAAGCGGGTGATCCAGCGCAGCGTGCAGGATCCGCTCGCCGAGATGATCCTCGCCGGCGACGTGAAGGACGGCGATCACATGACGATCTCGGCCGAAGGCAATGTGCTGACCTTCAACGGCAAGGTGCCGCACACTGCCGAGATCGCGACGTTCGAGGCGCCGATTCCGAAGCGCAAGCTGAACTGAGCGGCGTTTCGCCGAACTGAAACGGAAGCGGCCCGCGCTGAGAGATCAGCGCGGGCCGTTTTCAGTTGAACGCGCCTTTGGGGGGCGAGGGGTCTCGCTCACCGGCTGACCTGGATCGGGCCGGCGTCGGAGATGCGCGAGGCGCCGGTGCCGCGGCTGGTCATCATCTGGTCGACGCGGTCGCGCTCCTTCTCGAAGTTGGCCATGATCGGGCCCTCGAGCGACCGGCCCCGCGGCAGCTTCACGCGCATCGGGTCGACGAAGCGGCCGTTGACCAGGATCTCATAGTGGACGTGCGGGCCGGTCGACATGCCGGTCGAGCCGACGAAACCGATGACCTGGCCCTGGCGCACGCGCTTGCCGGGCTCCATGCCCTTGGCAAACGCCGACATGTGGCCGTAGGCGGTCTCGTATCCGTTGTTGTGCTTGATGCGGATATATTTGCCGTAGCCGCCTTCCTGGCCGACCTTCTCGAGCACGCCGTTGCCGGAGGCGAAAATGGGGGTGCCGTAGGCGGTGGCCCAGTCGACGCCGGTGTGCATCTTCACGAAGCCGAGAATCGGATGGCGGCGGCCGCCAAAGCCGGAGCGCATGATCGCGTTGTTGACCGGCTTGCGCACCAGGAACTTCTTCGCGCTCTTGCCGGTCTCGTCGTAATAGTCGACGACACTGTCGTCGGGGGTCTGGAACCGGTAGTATTTCTTGGTCTCGCCGCCGACCGTCAGCGAAGTGAACAGCACCTCGGTCTTGTCGTTGTTGCCAGGCTTGTCGTCGTCGTCGCCGGCATAGAAGACGTCGAACGAATCCCCAGGCTGCACCTTGCGCTGGAAATCGACGTCGTAGGAGTAGATGCGGATCATGTCCTCGATGACCGGCGCGGGCACCTTGTTGCGCATCGCCGTCTCGTAGATGCTCTGATAGAGGCGGACACCGGTGCCGTCATCCTCCTCGTCATTGGTGTTGTCGGCGGTCTCGGTGACCGTGTTCATGCTCTGCGCGTCCACGGCGACGTATCGTCCGAGGTCCGACAGCGCGGCCACCGCCTCGATCATGGTGTCGTTGGCGACGATGACCCGGAACGGCTGTAGCCGGGCGCCGGGGGCAGGGCTGGATGGCGCCATCAGGATGCGCAGTTTCTCGCCTTCCTTCAGGCCGCCGTCACGGCCGCGCGGGCCGAGCTGGGCGGCGATCGCCTTGGCTTCGTCGGGCGTCGCGCCCTGGTCGCGCAGGATCGAGGCGACGGTATCGCCCTTCTTGACCAGGTGGACGCGCTCGCCGAGTGGATTGCCGCCGGTGATCTGGTCCTTGGTCTTGGGGAGCAAGGTGACATTTTCCGGCACCACCCGGGTCTCGAAGCCGGCGTAAGGATCGGGCAAGGTGCCGTCATTGGCATAGGACAGTTTCAGGTCGCCGCCTTGGACGGCCTGCGCGCCGGCCGCGTCGGCGGCGGCATTGGCAAGCGAGGCGTAGCGTACGCCGCCATTGTTGCCGCGCCAGTTCGCCGCATCACGGACCCGCATGACGATTTCGTCGAGCGCCACCGAGGTTGCGATCTTCGCCTTGGGGAGCACGGCGGCGAGATCCTTGGTCACGAACGAGACCTCGGCGTCGGGCTCGACGGCCTCGGGATTGTTCGGATCCTCGCCGGACCCTGTCTTGTCGTTGTCGGTGTCGCTCAGCAGGCGCTGGGCGTTGAACGGCGGGATCTTGGCGGAAAGATCGCTCGTCGTCATCGACAGGTTGCCCGAGATCCGGACATAGGGACGGACCCGGATGAGCTCGCGCGATCCCGCGCGGGTCACGGTCGAGATGCGCACCACATTGCGGGCCGCGGCCGCTTCGCTCGGCGGCGGCAGGCGGTCGCTCTTGCGCAGGGTGGCGACGCGGTCATTGGCACCGAAGGCGCCGCGCAGCGCGCTCTCCATCCGCTCCGGCATGCGCGCGAAGGTCATTTCGCCGTCGAGCGAGGCGAAAACGGCGCCGCCGATGAGGGCTGCGCCGCATAGACCCGTCAGAATCGTACCAGAGAACCATTGTACGGAAACGCGGCGGCGGTCGATCACCGCGGCCTCGGAGCCATCGACCGATAGCGGCGGCTCATGACCGAGATCGATCATGCCGACCTCGCGTCCATACCCCCCGCGTGACGTCCGATGGTTCAACCTTCGTCCCCCAAATTCAAAGTCAGCACCGAGATCACTCAGCTGCCGGTTGGCTTAACGTCCAAGACAAACGGCTCGGAATGATGGCGCGCTTCTGACGGTTCGAGACTCTCTGGCTGGAAAGCCGGAATCCGCAAACCGCTATTGTTCTTCAGGATCTCTCGATGTCGTCTCGGCCGTATCAGGCGAAGGGCTCGCCACTTCCTTGATCTGGATCATCCTTGAATCGATGGCAGTCCCCGCTGGACCCAAATCAACCCAGGTCGATGCTTAACAAATCGTCGCAGGATTGTGGCCCAAGTGGGGCACGAAGTCCGCAAGAAGTCGGGGTTCTCCTGCTGTCCGGAAAAAAATGATTCGATGCGACGATTTGTTGACATTGGGCGTTGACACCCCGATCGGCCCCCCCTATAAACCCGATCACTGAGCGCGGCGCCGCTTCGGGACACACCGAGGCGAGCATTCGCGCCAATATTGCTCCTCACTTCTGTTGAGTGATGCACAACCGGTAAAACCCGGTTGCTCATCGACGTCGGAAGATGTTGGGCGCCCCTCCATCCGAGGGTGGGACCGAGGTCCCGGGCTGTTTGACAAGTGAAGATGAAGAAAGAGAAACGTGGACGGCGGAGTCCTTGCGGGTCTCGGGATTGAGGGCTTCGGCTTTTGGTTCTGGGATCGGACGAGAAGACTTCGGCGGACAATGTTTCAAAGGTAACACCATGGTATTTG
>NZ_JBNPTI010000026.1:0-14870 GCF_051167575.1 Bradyrhizobium sp. HKCCYLS3070 | reverse complement strand
GCGTTGACCGTTTCTTTCGAATGCCCATCGCAACCTCCTCATCGAGTGTTGCGACGACCAATTGAATCCGCCGGTGTGTTCGGCCAGACCTGTGGTACCTGCCGCCTGCATTTTTTTCAGCAGGCGGGCCACGGGCGCGGCCAGCGCCCGGCCTTCCCTGCGCCCTTCATCTCGTGAGGGCGGCACGATGAGCAAAGCTCGGACGCAAAATGCGTCGCGAGATCGCGGAGCTGCATCGCCAGATGTCGGCAGACAATGTTGCCATGAAAGACACCGCGGGCGTCGCTGCGCTCCTCGCAATGACGGCGTACGGGGCAAGCTGCCCACCCTCCCCTGGAGGGGGAGGGTCGCATCACGACGAGCGAAGCGAGACGTGAGGCGGGGTGGGGTGATCTCTCCACTTGCACCAGAGCCTGCGGAGAGATCACCCCACCCCGCTCGCCCGCTTCGCGTGCGATCGACCCTCCCCCTCCAGGGGAGGGTGGGCCAAATCGAGTTCTAGCGCGAGAAGGATGAGGCGACGTTCGCAGACAACCGAGGTCAGTCGAAAAGGCTCGACACCGATTCTTCTGCCGCGGTGCGGCCGATCGCCTCGGCGATCAGCGGCGCGATCGCCAGCGTGCGGATGTTGGGGGCGTTGCGGACCGCTTCGGTCGGCATGATGGAGTCGGTGATGACGAGCTCCTTCAGCCGCGACGAGGTGATGCGGGACGCGGCACCGCCGGAGAGCACGCCATGCGTGATGTAGGCGTAGACGTCCTTGGCGCCGTATTTGAGCAGCGCATCCGCCGCGTTCACCAGGGTGCCGCCGGAATCGACGATGTCGTCGATCAGGATGCAGGTGTGGCCGGAGACGTCGCCGATCACGTTCATGACCTCGGACTCGCCGGGACGTTCGCGGCGCTTGTCGACGATGGCGAGCGGCGTGTTGATGCGCTTGGCCAGGCCTCGGGCGCGCGCCACGCCGCCGACGTCCGGCGAGACGACCATGAGGTTGGAGAGATCGAAGCGATCCTTGATGTCGCGCACCATCAGCGGCGAGGCAAAAAGGTTATCGGTCGGGATGTCGAAGAAGCCCTGGATCTGGCCGGCGTGCAGATCGAGCGTCATGACGCGGTCGACGCCCGCATGGGTGATCAGGTTCGCGACGAGCTTGGCCGAGATCGGCGTGCGCGAGTTCGATTTGCGATCCTGCCGCGCATAGCCGAAATAGGGCACCACGGCGGTGATGCGGCGCGCGGAGGCGCGGCGCAGCGCATCGGTGATGATCAGGAGCTCCATCAGCAGGTCGTTCGCCGGATAGGACGTCGATTGAATGATGAAGACGTCGGAGCCGCGGACGTTCTCCTGGATCTCGACGAAGATCTCCATGTCGGCGAAGCGCCGGACCACCGCTTTCGTCAGCGGCAGCCCAAGTTCAGCGGCGATGCCGGCGGCGAGAGCCGGATTGGAGTTGCCGGCGACGAGTTTGATGGAGCCGTTCTTGGCCGACATCGTGAATTCTCCTCGCGTCTCGCTGGAGACCTTGTTCAGCATATCGGGCTATCCATGGAACCGGCAGTTTTGCACGGGCGAGGTGATATCAAGGACACCGCGCGCATGGCAACCCGCCGCAGGTGTTTTTCCCGGTCAAAAACGGCGCAAAATGCGCCTCTTTGCCTAATGGTCGGTGTAGCCGAGGGCCGCGACGCTGGTGCCGCCGGACGCCGGCGACGCGGGCTCGGCCACGGCGACCGCAGGGCCGCGGGTGGCCGGTGCCGCCGGTGGCGCGCCGTCGGCGGGCGCGGTGCCGTTCAGCATGTTCGAAAGTCCGCTGAAGCCCGCCTGCGCGATTTTCCGAAGCACCATGTCGTCGACATTGTTCCACGGATCGCGGCCGCCGCGTCCGACCGGCTCTTCGCCCGACAGCCGCAGCGCGCGCTGCTGATTGCGATCATAGACGTCGAACACCCAGGCGATCACGCTCTTGCCGCTGACGACCTGGGCGGAGAGATAGGTGCGGACACGATACGCTGCAGGGGCCTCGCGCGACACGATGGCGAGGCTGCGCAGTTTGGACTCGCTGTCGAGCACGCTGACCATGCGGTCGAAGATCTGCGGCGGCGGGCCGTCGATCTGCTCGAAGGCGATCGTGGCGCTATCCGATGCAGGCGCCATCGCATAGGCGTTGGACGGGCCACCGCTGCTGGTCGCGCAGCCGCCGAGCGTTGCAGCGGACGTCATCAGCAAAACGGCAACGCAGGCGTGCTGCGCAGCGCGGCTGATCCGTCGAAGTGGTGTCGGCGCTCCCCTCATCGTCGGGAGCGATATCGTTAAAATCGATTAACGTCTAGGTCGCGGCTGCCACAGATTGGGACAGAGTGCACTCAGTTGTACAGAAAGGGTTAAGCAATCCACATGCGGCCACAATGGCGCCCCGCTTCAGCCTTCGAGCATGATGGCATGGACGTGCCGGCCATAGTCCGGCTCCCTGCGATGCACAGAGCGGCGGTAACTGAAGAAGCGCTCATCGGCATAGGTGTCGAGGCCGAGGTCGTCGATCAGCAGCACGCCGGCGTTTTCCAGCCGCATCCGGATGAAGCCGGCGAGGTCGAACATTGCGTGGCCGTCGCGCGTCGAGGGCAGGAAGAAGCGCGCGTGCTCGGCGTCGTCGTCGAGGAAGCGCGTGACGAACTCGGCGCCGACTTCATAGCTCGGCTGGCGGATCAGGGGTCCGACGGCGGCGATGACCTGCCCGCGCTCGGCGCCAAGCTCCTCCATCGCCTGCAGCGTGGCTTCGAGCACGCCGGTGAGCGCGCCTTTCCAGCCGGCATGGGCGGCGCCGATGACGCGCCTCTCGGGGTCGGCGAACAGGATCGGCCCGCAATCGGCCGTGGTGACACCGATCGCGAGATTCGGCGTTGCGGTCACCAGCGCATCGGCCTTCGGCCTGACGGGGCCGTCCCAGGGCCCGGTCGCAACCACGACGTCGGGCGAATGAATCTGGTGCAGGCTGAGGAACTGGTCGGGCGCGACGCCGAGATGGGCGGCCATGCGGCGGCGGTTTTCCCGGACGTTCTCCGGCACGTCATTCGATCCGAGCCCGCCATTGAGGCCGGCATAGATGCCGTCGGAGACGCCGCCCTCGCGGGTGAAGAAGGCGTGGCGCAGGCCAGGGATCGCGGACATCACATCCGATGATACCAGCATCATGCGCCTCCCGTGTTCTCGTTGGTGTGTTCGTCGCTGATGCCCGCCAGCACCGGAATGGCCGGATCGGAGATGCCGAGCACCTTGAACAGCGACCCCATTCCGCCGCGGCCGCCGCCGGTCAGGCGCTTCAGCCCGCTCGCGATGTCCTGCGAGACTTCCGGCGACGCCTTCTGCATCAGGGTCAGCGCGCGGGTTTCGATGCCGAGCCGCTGCAGGAACTCGCCCTGCGTGACCGGGCCGTGAACGCGCGCGCCGACGGCTTCCGCGGCCCGCGCCAGCGCGTCGAAATCGACATGGGCGGTGATGTCGGCAAGCCCCGGTGTCTTGAGGGGATCAGCGAAGCTATGACGGGCGATGGCCTGGAAGGTGTCGCCGACGTCGCTGCGCACATGGCCGTAATCGATGATGACGGCGGCGCCGCGCTGGTCGCGGATGCGCCTGGCGATGGCCATCATCTCCATGTTCGGCCGCCATTCGAAGATCGCGCCGGCCGGCGCGGCGCGCACCAGCGGCGGCAGCAGCAGCTCGAAGCCGGGCGTCGGATCGGCGGCCGCGCCGTAGACGAAGTTCTCCTCCTCGTCGAGCTCGACGACGCGCTCGTGCCAGCCGGTCTCGCGCCTGATCATCTGGTGGATCGGCAGCACGTCGAAATACTCGTTGGCGAAGATGACGCTGGGGCCCTCCGGCACCTCGTCGAAGCTCTCGTGCCAGTTGACGTTGCGCAGGCCGGTCAGCGTCGCCTTCTGCTTTTCGCGCAGGACAGGATTGACCTCGACCAGGTGGACCGAGATCGTCTGGTACAGCGGCGGCAGCACGCGCAGCGCCCGCAGCGCATCCGACATCATGGTGCCGCGGCCGGGTCCCAGCTCGATCAGCCGGAATTGCTGCGGCGATCCCGTCGCCTTCCAGATCGAGGCCGCCCACAGTCCGAGCAACTCGCCGAACATCTGGCTCACTTCGGGGGCGGTGGTGAAGTCGCCCTCGCGTCCGAGCGGATCGCGCGAGATGTAGTAGCCGTGCTCCGGATGCATCAGGCACAGCTCCATGTAACGCCAGACCGGCATCGGTCCGGATGCCTTGATCAGCCGCTTGATCTCGGTGTGGAGCGGAGAGGTTTCGATCACGGATTGGCCTGCAGCGGGGGAGTGGCTTGATGTGTCGCGGGCTTGCGCAGCGCCCGCGCCACCAGGATGGCGCCGATGATCAGCATCGGCACCGACAGCACCATGCCCATGGTCAGGCCACCCCAGAGAAAGCCCAATTGCTTGTCGGGCTCGCGGAACAGCTCGCTGGTGATGCGCGCCACGCCATAGAGGGTGATGAAGCTGCCGAGGATCAGGCCGGGCCGTTTCAGCGCGCCGAACCGGATCATGATCGCCAGCACGATGAACAGCACGATGCCTTCGAGGCCGGCCTCGTAGAGCTGGCTCGGATGGCGCGGGAGGTGGGTCGGATCGCGCGGGAAGATCATCGCCCAGGGCACGCTTGTATCGGCGGCACGGCCCCACAGCTCACCATTGATGAAATTGGCGATGCGGCCGAGCAGCAGGCCGATGGGCGCGACCGCGGTGGTGACGTCGCCGAGCGAGAGGATCGGCAGGCCGTTGCGGCGGGCGAACCAGATCACGGCGAGCACGCAGCCCATGAAGCCGCCATGGAACGACATGCCGCCGTTCCACAGCTCGAAGATCTCGATCGGATGATCGATGAAGAACGGCAGGTTGTAGAACAGCACGTAGCCGGTGCGGCCGCCGAGGATGATGCCGATCGTGACCCACAGGATGAAGTCGTCGAGCTGGACCAGCGACACCGGCGCCGGGCCGCCCCACAGCCGCTCCTTCTTGAGCAGCGAGCGAGCGTAGAGCCAGCCGATCACGATGCCGCAGATATAGGCCAGCGCGTACCAGCGGATCGCGAACGGGCCGATCGCGATCGCAACCGGATCGAACACGGGGAAATCGATGAGGAGAGGCGTCATTCACTGGCTTTCGTGGACACGGCGTCCCGCTTCCGGAAGCCCCCGGGCGATGCGGGCTTCGAACGAGCCCCGCCACATGAACGGGCGCGGCGCGATGTGATCTCAGGGCTGCTCATACCAGCGCCGCGGGCCGGCGCAACAAGTACGATGACAAGGAAACCAAGGCATGACAAGACGGCCCATCTTGCGGGCGGCGACAGGGATCGCCATTCTGTCTTCCATTATCTTGCTCGTCGCGGGACGCGGAGTTTCTCACATGACCCAGACCAACAACCGGTTTTTCGACGAACTCGGCCGCCTGATGAACGATGCCGCAGGTGCCGCCCAGGGCATGAAGCGGGAGGTCGATTCCGTCATCCGCAACCAGGCGGAAAAGATCCTGAACGACCTGGACATCGTGAAGCGCGAGGAGTTCGAGGCGGTCAAGGACATGGCCCGGCTCGCCCGCGAGGAGAACGAGGCGCTGAAGGCGCGGATCGCGGCGCTGGAAGCCAAGCTGGGTGGTGCGGCCGGCACGCCGCCGGGCGCCGGCAGCGCGGATGGCTGACGCCGCGGCCGGGGTCGCCCTGGGACGGGAGGGGCAGGCGGCCCCTTCATTTCCTTGTCATTTCCCGGGTTTGCCGCTAGAACGCCGCCACGTCCGCGGCCCCCGCACCCCTGGAGGCTTGCCGAAGGACGTCCAGCAACGGGCCGCATTGCGGCCTTTAACTTTTTAAAACAAGGACTTAACACGATGGCGACCGTCAGAGAACTGAAGGCGACCGCCCGTCCGTCAGTCGGCAAGGGGGCCGCACGGGCAGAGCGTCGCGCCGGGAGAGTGCCCGGAGTGATTTATGGAGACAACCAGCCCCCGCTGCCGATCTCGGTGGAAGACCGCGAGCTGCGCCAGCGCATCCTCGCAGGCCGGTTTCTGACCACGATCTTCGACGTCACCCTCGACGGCAAGAAGCACCGGGTGATCCCGCGCGACTTCCACCTCGATCCGGTCAAGGACTTCCCGATCCACGTCGACTTCATGCGGCTCGGCCAGGGCGCGACCATTCGCGTCAGCGTGCCGCTGCATGTGGTGGGCTCGGAAGGCGCGCCGGGCGTCAAGCGCGGCGGCACGGTCAACATCGTGACCCACACGCTCGAGCTCGAGTGCCTCGCGGAGAACATTCCGCAGTACATCGAGGCCGATGTCAGCGCGCTCGAGATCAACCACTCGCTGCACATCTCCGATGTCAAGCTGCCGACCGGTGTGAAGACGCTCTCGCGCGACGACGCGACGCTCGTCACCATCGTGCCGCCGTCGGGCTATGGCGAGGAGCAGAAGGCGGCTGCTGGCGCCGCAGCGGCGCCCGCTGCTGCTGCTCCGGCTGCCGCTGCGAAGGCTCCCGCGGCCGCTGCCAAGGCGCCGGCTGGCGGCGACAAGAAGAAGTAAGCCGTTCCGCTTCTGGGAAGCACGGGCGGGTCCCGTGCTTCTCGAAGCGACGGCGGGGGCGGATGCCGCGTCATGCTGCTGTTTGTCGGCCTCGGCAATCCCGGCGCGAAATATGCGCGCAACCGGCACAATATCGGCTTCATGGCCGTTGACGAGATCGCGCGGCGTCACCGCTTTTCGCCGTGGCGACGCAGGTTTCAGGGCGAGACCTCGGAAGGCACGCTCGACTCCGAGCGCGTCATCCTGCTCAAGCCCACGACCTATATGAACGAATCCGGCCGCGCCGTGCAGGAAGCGGCCAGCTTCTTCAAGCTCGGCGTCGGCGACGTCACGGTGTTTCAGGATGAGCTGGAATTGTCGCCGGGCAAGCTGCGCGTGAAGGTCGGCGGCGGCATTGCCGGCCATAACGGGTTGCGCTCGATCTCGGCGCATCTCGGCAACGACTATCGCCGCGTCCGGCTCGGCATCGGTCATCCCGGCGTCAAGGAATTGGTGCACGGCCATGTGCTGTCGGACTTCGCCAAGTCCGAGATGCCCTGGGTCGAGGCGCTGTGCGAGGCGGTGGCCGACAATGCGGGTTTGTTGACGGGCCGGCGCGACTCCACCTTCGCCAACAAGGTGCATCTGGCGCTGCAGGCCAAAGGTTTTCTGGACAAGGGCGATGTCGGCGCCGCGTAAGGCGCCCCGGGCCCTCGCCTCAAGAGGATGCGAGACGGATCATGGGATTCAAATGCGGGATCGTCGGCTTGCCCAACGTCGGCAAGTCGACGCTGTTCAACGCGCTGACGGAGACGGCGGCGGCGCAGGCCGCGAACTATCCGTTCTGCACCATCGAGCCGAATGTCGGCGAGGTCGCCGTTCCCGATCCGCGGCTGGAAAAGCTCGCGGCGATCGCCAAGTCGGGCCAGATCATTCCGACGCGGCTGACCTTCGTCGACATCGCCGGACTGGTGCGCGGCGCCTCCAAGGGTGAAGGCCTCGGCAACCAGTTTCTCGCCAACATCCGTGAGGTCGACGCGATCGCGCATGTGGTGCGCTGCTTCGAGGATTCCGACATCACCCATGTCGAGGGCAAGATTGCCCCGCTCGCCGACATCGAGACCATCGAGACCGAGCTGATGCTGTCCGATCTCGACAGCCTCGAGAAGCGGGTCGACAACCTCGCCAAGAAGGCCAAGGGCGGCGACAAGGACGCCAAGGAGCAGTACGAGCTGGTCACCCGTGCTCTGGTGCTGCTGCGCGACGGCAAGCCCGCGCGGCTGCTGGAGCGCAAGCCGGAGGAGGAGCGCGCCTTCGGCATGCTCGGACTGCTCACCTCCAAGCCCGTGCTCTACGTCTGCAATGTCGAGGAAGGCTCGGCCAAGGACGGCAACAGCTTCTCAAAGGCGGTGTTTGAGCGCGCCAAGGAGGAGGGCGCGGTCGCCGTCGTGATCTCGGCCAAGATCGAGTCCGAGATTGCGACGCTGTCGCGCGAGGAGCGGGTGGATTTCCTGGAGACGCTCGGGCTCGAAGAGGCAGGTCTCGATCGGCTCATCCGCGCCGGCTATCAGCTGCTCGACCTGATCACCTACTTTACGGTCGGTCCGAAGGAAGCGCGCGCCTGGACCATCCACCGCGGCACCAAGGCGCCGGCGGCGGCCGGCGTCATTCACACCGATTTCGAGAAGGGCTTCATCCGCGCCGAAACCATCGCCTATGCCGACTATGTCGCGCTCGGCGGCGAGGCGGGCGCCCGCGAGGGTGGCAAGCTGCGCCTCGAAGGTAAGGAGTATGTCGTCGCCGACGGCGACGTCATGCACTTCCGCTTCAACAACTAAGGCCGTGCGGGGCGGCTACATCCGCCCCTGCTCGCGGATCGCGCCGAGATGCTCGTTGATGCGGAAGACGATCAGCACGAACTCGGCGATGATGCGCGAGAACACCATGCCGACGATGATGCCGGCGAGCGACGACAACAGCATCAGGAAACCGCCGAACGGGCTGATCGCCATTTCGGAGAGGCCCGTGAAAATGCCGCGAATTCCCGACAGGATGATCAGCGCAATCACGAGCCAATAGAACGTCTTGATGATGGTGGGCGTGATGAAGCGGTCCCACTGGAACAAATCGCGAAATTCCAACATCCTGATCCCCCGGCCACGTCCGAATCGGTCGTCAAATCCGTCTTTAAGTCGTGCTCGAATTGCGCGCCAGACGGCATCGGCGGCAGCCGAATTCGTTCCGGTATATGGCGCCTTCTGGCACTCTCTTGCGACTGGACCGGGCGTCAGCCATGCGAGCGGCCCGGTTGTGATTGCTGCAAAGTGCGGCCACAATCGGGCTTCTTTCAGCCATTCCCAGCCTCATGACCCTCACCTTCGAAGATTTTCCGCAAGGCCCGTTCGGCAGCTTCGGCCCGCGACACGTCACCCGCGACGAGATCATCGCCTTCGCGTCTGAGTTTGATCCGCAGCCGATGCATCTGGACGAACTGGCTGCCTCGCAGTCGATGCTCAAGGGTCTGTCCGGCTCGGGTTGGCACCTCTGCTCGCTGATGATGCGCATGATGTTCGACGGCTTCATCGGCCGCACCGCTTCGCTCGGCTCGCCGGGCGTCAACGAGGTCCGGTGGCTGTCGCCGCTGCGTCCTGACGATGAGCTGATGCTCGATGTGGAGGTTCTGGAAGCGCGGGTGTCGCGGAGCCGTCCGTCGACCGGGATCGTCACCTTCAAATGCAGCGTGCGCAACAAGGCTGGCATGAGACTTTGCGAGATGGTTTCTCCCATCATCGTCGAGCGCCGTGAGAGCCGCGGGCAGGTGGGCTGATGCGCTTTTTCGAGGATCTTCAGGTCGGCCAGCGCCGCGAGCTCGGCTCCTACACGTTCACTGCCGAAGAGATTAAGCGCTTTGCCATTCAATTCGATCCGCAGCGCTTTCATCTCGACGAGGAAGAGGGCCGCCGGTCGCTGTTCGGCGGGCTCGCGGCATCGGGATGGCACATCGGCTCGGTCTGCATGAAGCTGATCATCGCGGACAATCAGCGACTGCTGGAGATCGCGCGCATGCGTGGCGAGCCGATCGCTCTCGGAGGTCCTTCTCCCGGCTTCCGTGATCTGCGCTGGCACAAGCCGGTGCTTGCAGGAGATACGATCAGCTTCTCGAGCGCGATTGATTCGCTTCGCGAGTCGGCCTCGCGCCCGGAGTGGGGCATCCTGCAGGCGCGCAATACCGGCATCAATCAGCGCGACGAGCTGGTGTTCTCTGTGCTTGCGTCGGCCTTCGTCCCTCGACGGAACAACGGTTGAGGCGAAAAGGTCACGCTTCGTAGGATTGTCGGCGCGGAACGAACTTCGCGCTAACGCATTCTGAACTCCGACTCTATAAGACAGCCAATCAGGGATCAGGATGTGGGGGATGAGTATGGCAGATCGCGGTGGTCTGAAACTCCTCGGCTTTATCTTTGCCAGCGTGACGCTCGCGGTGATGCTCGCGACGGGAATGGTCGTGAAGGGCTACGCGGACGGATCGTATTCGCTCGAGACGTCAGCGACGATCAACGAGTGACGGTTTAACTACTCGTTAACCAGAACGGACCACGCGGTCCTGTTCGTAGAGGCGATCTAGCGGCTCCAGATGAGCACCATGATCGCCATCGCCACCACCAGCAAACCGACGAAACGGACCATGATGGTCCCGATCCGCTGAGGCTTGGGCCGCAGAGGAATCGGATCGGTGTTGTGCGGCCGGATCGTTTCCATGAGAGCGACATCCCCCTGACGCAACCTGCCCGCCACGAGAGCGGCGGAAGTTGGTCGCGGGAGGGCCGGAGCGCGTTCAAGGACGCGGCGCTGCAAAGACGAAAACCGCCGCGCGATGCCTCGCACGGCGGCCCTCTTCAAGATCCGGAAAGAATGTTCAGCTGCTGCGCAGGCCGTCGGCGGCGCGCTTCCACTGCGTGACGTTCTCGGCGATCGCCCGGGTCGACTTCATCGCCGCCTGGCTGAGCTGTGCATAGCTCGCGATCTCGCGCTGCACCCGCTGGCCCTCGGCATGCAGCAGTTCGCGCAGGCTCTCGAGCTCTCCGATCAGGTTCTCGATCTCCGACAGCGAGGTGCCGGCGACGCGCTGGATCAGCGTGGTGACGCTGTTCACTGCTGCATCGGCATCGATCGAGGCCTCGGCCGTGGCGGCCGCATTGGGGCGGCGCAGATAGGCGATATCGTTACGGACGAAATCACGAATGCCGGCCTCGACTTCGGAGACCGCGGCCAGATCCGTATCCAGCTCGGCTTCAGTTCCATCGATCTTGTCCGGACGAATGACATTCATCGGCTAATTCCTCATTTCGCGTTCAAGCGAGCGCGGTGTCCCCGCACGACGAACTTCTCAAAGCCTATCAGTGCGGCCAAATTGGGCCGCACCGCGGCGAAGCTGCGGCGAACGTTCGATCATTCGTGGCGGGCTGCCGCAATGGTGAACGTCACCAGCTCCGCTTGAAGCCGGCCGAGATGCTCTTGCTGGTGCCGCCCTGCGCGGTCTCGCTGACTGAGCCGGAGATGCTGAGACCATCCGACAGCTTCTGCTCCGCGCCGACCTTGCGCAGCCATTTGTCGTCGCTCGACGACAGGGTCTGGCCGGCGGTGACGCTGGTGCCGGTGTCGCCGATCGAGAGCTTGGCGGACTGCTCGGTGTCGAAGCTGCGGCTGGTCTTCGGCGCCGCGCCGGGAATCGGCACCATGCCCTGCTGGGTGACGTTGTAGCCGTTCTGCAGGGTCAGATTGTAGTGATCGATCGGCACCGCCTTGGTGATGGTGGTGCCGAGCCGGCTGTGATCGGATCCGGGATCGACGCGGGCCTCGATGGCGGTCTTGTCCCAGATCGAGCCGGCCCCCGGCGCGGTGACGGCCGCCCAGGCCGAGCCGCCGGATTCCGGAGCATTGCCGCCGTTCTCGGCCTTCTCCGCCAGCAATTCCGACATCGTGGTCGGCTGCCGCGCGACCGTCATGTCGGCGCCGACGCGGGCGTCCCAGAACGGCGACACCGACTGCTTGACCGACACGCCCGAGGCGAGGCTGCCCTTGTTCTGGTTCGACCAGTCGAGCGCGGCGGCCTTCTCTGCGGCGGCCTTGCGCTTCGCCGCCGCGGCCGCTTCGGGACGGTCGAGGAAGGTGGTGTCGTCGATCGCGAGCTGGCTCCAGTCGAGCTTCTCGACGTCGATGTCCTTCATCGGGTCGGCCGCTGCCTGGTCCTCGGACTTGTCCTCGTCCTCCGGCTCCGGCGCGATCTGCTGCCAGGGTGTGATCTGCAGCGGCTGCGGCGCCTGCATCAGCGTCTGGGCCGGCGCGGCGGACGCAAGAAGGCCGAAGCCGGCCGTGAAAACCGCCAGCGCGCAACCATACGATGTCATGAGAGCAACCCCCGCCGCCCGAACCTGTGTGCCGGAATATGGTGGAATCTTGGCGCAAAATTATGGCTGCGCCAGTCACGATGTGTTGGGTTGCCGGTGAGTGTGACCACAATCCAACACGCCGGCGGGCTCAGGCGAAGCTGCCGATGCGCGGCAGGTCGATGGGGCGGCCGAGCGTCTGCTCGACCAGATCGAACGTATCGATCAGGATCCGCAGCCGCGCGAGCTTGCCGGCGCGGAATTGCATGAATTGCGCGAGCCGCGCCGTGATCGGCTTGTCGGAATCCTGCGCCGTCATCGCGCAGCGGACCATGGTCGCCGCGCTGGTCTCGTCCAGCATCAAGGTCTCGCGCTCCAGCCGGCGGATGCTCACATTGTCCGCGATCTGCCTGACGGCGTCGAGCACGGCGGCGCGGCCGTGCCGCGCGCCGAGGAAGGGAAACATGTCGATCGGGCCGTAGATGGCCCAGTCGATGTCGTCATCGAGAAGTTCGGCGAAATCGTCGAAACGGCGGTCGTTGATCGCGCCATGCAATGCGCGCGACAGACGCCAGAGGCTGTGCTCCGTCATCGGCTCGGGATCCTGAACTGGCTTGCAAGGGGGCGCGCCGGCCTCAAGGCGACGTCGCAACGGACATCGCGCGCCGGGGCGCCGAATCTATCTCTCTTGAGCCTCACATAAATCAACCACCTGCGCGCGCAACGGCTGTTTTTGCATTGCACAAATGCGCGCGACCGCCGGTCGCCGCGCCCTAACGCCCTTCATGCTGCATGCGCTGCTGCGCGATCGCGACCTCGTGGTCGCGGAAGGCGGCCATGCCGAACAGGGTGGCGCCGGCGAGGCCGCCGATCAGGGCGCCGAGCGGCATGAAGGTGAAGAACACCAGCATGCCCGCATAGCCTTCGAATTCGCTGGTGTTGAACAGCTCGATCCAGGCCAGTCCAAGCCCTACTCCGATCGTCGCGCCGCCGACGACGCCCATCACCAGTCCGGCCATCGCCAGGAATGCTATTCTCATGTCACCGATGCCCCGTATACCACCGCTGATGGGGTGCGGAGCCCGGGCCACAGGTTCAAGGCGACGAGGCGGCGGGTGGTGACGTTTGCGTGATCGGCTGGTCCAGGCCCTGGTCCGCTACGGCCGTGCCGGCCTCAGGGCCGGGCGGCGCCCGCGATCAGCAGCCGGCTGAGATCGCATTCGAGCACCTGCTGCACCAGGTCGTAGGTGTCCATGATCTCGCGGATGCGGGCGACGCGGCCGTCGCGCAGCGTGTAGAAGGCGGCGAGGTCGTACTGCACGATGCGGTCGTTGTCGCGCTTGCGCAGGAAGATGCGCAGATCCACGGCGACCTGGTCGCCTTCGCAGATCATGGTCTTGATCTCGTGCCGGACCTCGGCATAGCGGCTGCGCGCCGTCTCCCACATCTGCCGCACCTCGGCCTTGCCCCGGCGGCCGCCGAGATGGGGGAAGATGTCGATCGGCGCCGAGGCGAAGTGCTCGAGGTCGTCGGTGCAATGCGCCAGCACGCTGTCGAAATCGCCGGCGGCATGGGCCTCGAGCAGCTTGCGCACGCGCTGCTTGTTGATGTGCTCGATCATCCTGTCTCCACTGACGGGAATGTCCGCGTCGGCGATCTCGTTCTGGAGATGCCGGCGGACGGCCGTCAACCACCTGTGTGACCGTCGGCCGGCTCAATGCGCCGGTACGGTGAACGGAAGCTTGGCGAGTGATCGCGTCACGATCATGTCTCAGTCCACTCTCGGCTCATCTCTCAGCTCATTTCTCAGCTCTTGGGTCATCACCGCGCGCGATAAGGTTCGCGCAATGCGTCATGCCGGTTGCGAGGCGGGAACCGCCCCGCCGCGTCGCCGTTACCTCGCACCATTCTTGCGGAGCTCGATCATGACGATGTCGATCACGAAGACCATGCTTGCCGCCTCCGTCGCAGCGCTGGCGCTGCTGTCGACGCAGGCCGCCGAGGCCAAGGGGTGCATCAAGGGCGCCATCGTCGGCGGCGTGGCCGGCCACTATGCCGGCCATCACGGCGTGCTCGGCGCCGCCGCCGGCTGCCTCTATGGCCGTCACCGCGCCAAGGAGCAGGAGCGTCAGCAGCAGCAACAGGGCCAGGTGAACGGGCAGGGCCGGACCTAGTCGATGCCGCGCGTCGACCGTCCTCGGCGTGCCCTCATCCCAGCCGGCGGCGCTGGCCTCGCGTGACGGGGCTCACGGTCCTCATCCGGCGGGCCGGTTAGACGGGAGCGGTCCGGTCCTCGCCGAGGACCGCCGCAACCGGATGTCCGGGCCATGCTCACCGTCGCCTCTCCCAGCCCCTCCGCGCCGAAGGCGGCGCTGCTCAACCTGTTCGAAGGCATGGCGCTGACCGCGCTGTTCCAGGCCATTCCAACCTATGCCGGCGCCGCGCTGATCCTCAAGCTGGCGCACAGCACGGCGCTGCGGCCCGGCATCATCGGCTTCGTCGCGAGCGCGACCATCATCCACGTGCTGATGACTTCCGCTGCGGGGCCGCGCTTTCAGCGCGTGCTCAAGCAGGCCTACGCGCCGGTGTTCTACGACGCGACCCTTGGTCTCGCCGACAAGGTGCTGCGCTGGCGCACGCAGCCCGAGGCATCGCTGCAGCTCCTGGGCTCGACCGTGATGCTGGCGCTACTGTCGGTCGCGGTGCTGGCGACGGGGTGAGGCGGGCGCCGTCCCGCGAAGCATGGCGTCAGCTTCGGCGCAGCGCTCGTGTGCGCCGCGGCTCGTCCGACACGTCGGCGAGGATGGCGCGCGTCTGTCTCAACCAACTCCATCGTCGTCCCGGCGAACGCCGGCAACTGTTATGTTGATGGAGTGATCGCATAAGGTTTTCGGTCGCGCATCATGGCATT
>NZ_JBNPTI010000025.1:0-27705 GCF_051167575.1 Bradyrhizobium sp. HKCCYLS3070 | reverse complement strand
GCCATGATGCGCGACCGAAAACCTTATGCGATCACTCCATCAACATAACAGTTGCCGGCGTTCGCCGGGACGACAGCCTTTGTGTGGCGCGATACTCGCCACGCGATCCGCTGTATCCAAACAACACTGAATGCGCTGCCCCCATTGCAGACATGACATTGCTGCCTCGCGGCGCATCTGCGTCCGAGTCTTGCTGGTGTCGTTCCCCTCCAACTCACGGAGGGTGCAGGGAAGGCCAGGCCTCGACCGAGGCCTGCGGTCCGCGTGCAGCAAAAAAGCACGCGGCAGAACCACAGGTTCGGCCGGATAGACCCGGCCTTCCCTGCGCGATGGCTTTACGATTTATACGCAGTCTCCTCGGTGACCGGCTTGTTTGCCACCGTGGCGACAACGCGTTTCACGCGTTGCGCGGACCTCAGCTTCGGGAGGCCAGGACCCTGCGACTTCACCGTCCGCGACGTGGCGTACGTCGGCATGCCCAAAGCATGCTGCGCCCCATCGCGGCCACCGCATCCCACCCCAACGCATCGTGACGTTCGCGAAGCGCCCCTCGTCAGTGAAGCGGGATGCGGAGAAGAGACCATGGATTTCTGAAAATGCAAAGTCGAATATTTTTCGCTCCGCATCTGGACAGCCCAAATCAGCTTGATCGCGCGAGCGAATTTCGTCTTTGCGCGCGCCGCTGCGGACGCCCGACCTGCGCCGGAAAGTATCGATGGGGAAGCAAGCCTGCTCGTCGGCCAAATCAACCTCGCTGCGGCACAACGAATCCCAGGCGACGCGCGACAGAGGGCCCAACGAAAAGCCAGTCTGCACTCCGACCCGCTGTCGTGCCGAACAAGCGAAGCCGGACGATGTGCAGGCATCGTCGCGTTCGCGCGACCCAGGACCGAGACCCCAGGACGTGGCGAGCCCGGATGCATCAATGCGCGTGCCTCGAATATGGCCCTGGGTTATGGGTCCCGGCGTTCGCCGGGACGACATTGATTTTGTCGGACGAGCGTCCAGACACGACAACCATCTCACAACGCCGCGAACGCAGCGCGCGACGGTGCGAGCGGCAACCAGTCCGGGATGCGGCGCTTGGCGAGCCAATACGGCCGCCACAGCATTCGCCATGTGGTGAGATCCACAGGGGCCTGGCGCCATTTCATTCGACCGGTCTCGATCTGCGACAGATCGTGCAGGTGCAGCCAGCGCCGCGCGATCCACCAGAGCTCGCGGGCGACGTCAGCATTCCCCCGTCCCTTGAGCTGGACGATGCCCAACAACGGATCAGGAAAACGGACGGCGACCTCCAGCGTCGCGACGCGTTCGCCCAGGTGCCGGACGCTCCACAGCCGAGAGCGATTGTGGGCGATGTCGGAGCCATAGGTGCGGACACAATTGCGCATAGTCATCGCTTCGTCGACCAGATCCGGGATGTCATCCAGCGGCCGAAACTCATAGTCCCCGACGCGACCGGGATGGAGCCACATGTCGCGGATTGGCCGTTGACCGAGATTGAGATGCAGCGAGACTTTCCCTCGCCAAGCGAGGGCAGCCGTCATTGCGGCATCGAGCGTCATGGCTGGCGTCCACGGCCTTTCGACGAGCTCGCGGCCGAAGCCGGCGGGCTGCCCCGAGAACCAGATCCACAGACCGAGCAGATGCATGCGGTCGCGCTTCAGCACCAGCGGCGCCCGCAGATACTCACGGGCGATCCACACCGCGGCCGGCTCATGCGCCAGCGCCGCCATCTCCGCCACGAGCTGCAGCCAGGTCGGCATCAGCTTCGGCGAGCGCGGCAAATGGTTGCCGATCTGCCGCCGGAACAGCTCGCCGTCTGGCAATGGTGGGATCGGACGGACGAATGCCTCCGGTGGCAGCTTGCGCAGCCAGAGCGGCAGACCGGCCGCGGCCGCCGCCTCGGCCAGCGGACGCCCCGCGATCACGCACGCGATCGCCCGCTCCGGATCGACATCCGGGCGCGGCACCGCCAGCGCGAACAGCAGCGCCGGAAAGCTCAACGCGAGGTCGGCGAGATGAGGATGTCGCATCGCGCATGCGCGCACGCGGGATTGCAGACGAGACGAATAGCGCCGCAGCCGGCGTTCGCGCAGGTCGGAACGCTCCGGCTCCCGGCTGGGAGTCAGCAAGAGATTTGATGTCATGACACGACGGTTCAAGCGCAGGCCACGAGGGCCACGGGCTTTTCGATGAGATGCGAAAGGGTCAAATCATGGCCGGGACAATCATCCCGGTCGGCCGCGTCAATGATCGCGCAGCGAGCCCGGGAAGCGCGTGAGTCTGAACATCGTCGCCTCCTGCGTTGAAGTTGGGATGCGCTGAACTAGCGTGTTTCTCGGCAGAGCGCAACCTTGGCCGCCACCTCCTCCCACCTCGATGCACACGGGTCATCCTTGCGAAAGGTTGTCGGCGACCGGCACACCGCCGTCGCGAGCCCCCGAAACGACGAGGCGATCCAGGCCTTCCAGACAGATGATTCGACTTGGCCCTGGATTGCTTCGCTGCGCTCGCGACGACGTGGTGAGTGAGCAGCGACCTGGATCGTTGATACTGACTGCGCGGAGCGATGCACCAGCCCTACCGCTTCCCCTTCGTCATGTTCAGCGCCACCGCGGCGCGGATCAGCGCCATGAACGCAGTCTCATCGATCACGTCGCCTTCATGAAGGTCGATGGCGCGGCGGGTGTTGCCGTCGAGGCTGACGTTGAACAGGCCGGAAGGGTCCGGCAGCGAGGCTCCTTTGGCGAAGGTCAGCTTCACCGCGGCCTTGTAGGTCTCGCCGGTGCAGACGATGCCGGCATGCGACCATACGGGAACGCCGCGCCACTTCCACTCTTCGACGATATCGGGATCGGCCCGTTTGATGAGATCGCGGACGTAGCTGAGCGTGACGCCGCGCCAATCCCCGAGCTCCTTGATCCGGGCGTCGATCAGCTCCGACGGAGACTGGTTCCCCTCGCCGACGCTCGTAGCCTTCGTTGGTTTCGCCATGACGCTTATTCCCATCCACCTGCTTGTCGTTTCACCTGCGTGTAGTCCGCGTCGTAGTTATACGACCATCTTGGCCTGCTCAAGTTTATAGCAATATTGATAACTCCACGGCCAAGCGGCACAGTGCACCAACGAGGTGTCGTCCAACATCACCGAGGTGCAGCACGACGCCAGCGAAACCGGCTCGGCCTCGTCCCAGGTGCTGTCGGCGGCGCAGTCGCTGTCACAGGACAGCAACCGGCTGAAGCTGGAGGTGGGACGATTCTTGAACACGGTGCGGGCGGCGCAAGAGCGAAATCGTTCGTCGTTGAACTCGTTCACTCGCGACAACGGCAGTTTGTTCCCTCTCCCGCTTGCGGGGGAGGGCTAGGGAGGGGGCCGCTCCAGCGGCGGTGTGCGTGGCGCCCCCTCTCCAACTCTCCCCCGCAAGCGGGGGAGAGGGCACAGCGGAGCTTGGCGCGGGGTTGATCGGTTCACCGGAAACGAAGCAGGCAACTGCCGATCACCGGCCCAACTTAATAACACCTCGCCGCAGCACGCCGTTGGAAACGAGGCAGCGCCGGTGCGGTGATCAGTTCGCCAACTCGCCGTGAACGCAATCCGGACGGCTGACCGCCCCCTCACCGCTTTTCGATCACCAGGCTCTGCACCACCCGGCCGAAATAGCCCCTGACATCGCCCAGCCGCGCCATCGCCAGACCCGCGCCGTCCGGGCCGATCCAGCTTTCGGCGTCGAGCAGGATCCAGTCGCCGACCGGCTCGCGGGCCATGTTCACGGTGAGGTCGGCATTGAGGAACGTATAGCTGTGGAAGTCGAGCGCGGCGGAGGTGCCGTTGCAGAAGTCGCTCGCGACCACGGCGCGCATCGCCTGCGACACGGCGTGGCCTTCGACCAGCGGCCAGTCGACGCGGTACCAGATCGCGCCGGGACCCTTGACGCCGAACCGGCCGCGCGCGGCGCGCAGCGTCATGCCACGCACGAACGGGCTGGTCGAGAAATCAGCCGGCTCCGGCAGCGCATCGTCAGGGCCGACCAGATCGACCGGCAGCTCGCGGACATCGTCCGGCAGCGGCACCGCGTCCTGCCTGATCTTGAGCACCGTCGCCGTGACGACCACCGTGTCGCCGGCGCGCAAGCGCACGGCGCAGAGCTGGATCTTGCGCCCCTCGCGCAGCACCTCGGTCTCGATGAGGAGCTCTGCGAGCGGCACCGGGCGCATCAGGTCGATGGTGACGCGGGCGATGCGCATCGGCGACTTCGTCGGAATGCGCTCGGCCGCCCACACGGCCAGCGCCGATGGCGCAGACCCATGTTGCATGGTCGGATCCCAGGGTCCCGCAGCATCGGAGCCGACGGCGACCCGATTGTCCGCGATGCGGAAGATCGGCCGCATCAGCGCGCGCCTCGCCACGTCTCAGCCGGCGCTGGCAAAGGCGCGGTCGGCGCCATTGGGCAGTTCGATGTCGACCTCGAGCGTCGAGACATGCTTTCCCCGGTCCATGCGAACGATGACCTTGTCCGGATCAAGTACCACATGGCGCGAAACCACGGCGAGGATTTCCTCGCGCAGCTGCATCAGGAGATCGGGCTGTCCACGCAGACTGCGCTCGTGCGCGAGCAGGATCTGCAGCCGTTCCCGCGCGACGGGCGCGGAGGCTGCACGCCCCGTAAAGAGCCGCAGCACACTCATGCAGCCCTCCGTCCCAAGAGCAGGTTCATCAGGCCCTTGCGCTCGGTCGGGATCTGCATCTCGACCTCCTCGCCGAGCAGCCGGCGCATCGCATCGTGATAGGCGCGTGCGGGGGCGCTCGCCGGGCTGTTGAGCGTCACCGGGCAGCCGACATTGGAGGCGCGCAGCACGTCCTGGCTCTCCGGCACGATGCCGAGCAACGGCGTCGCCAGGATTTCCAGCACGTCATCGATCGACAGCATCTCGCCGCGCGCGGCGCGGCCGGCATCGTAGCGGGTGATGAGAATGTGCTTCTCGACGCGCTCGCCGTTTTCGGCGCGCACGGTCTTGGAGTCGAGCATGCCGATGATGCGGTCGGAATCGCGCACCGACGACACTTCCGGATTGGTGACGATGAGAGCCTCGTCGGCATAGCGCATCGCCAGCATGGCGCCGCGCTCGATGCCGGCCGGGCTGTCGCAGATCACCCAGTCGAATGTCTTGCGCAGCTCAGCGATGACGCGGCCGACGCCGTCCTCGGTCAGCGCGTCCTTGTCCTTGGTCTGCGACGCCGGCAGCAGCCAGAGATTCTCCAGCCGCTTGTCGCGGATCAGAGCCTGCGGCAGCTTGGCGACGCCATGCACCACGTTGATGAGATCGAACACCACGCGGCGTTCCGCGCCCATCACCAGATCGAGGTTGCGCAGGCCGACGTCGAAATCGACGACGACGACCTTCTCACCGGCCTGCGCCAGCGCCGCGCCCATCGCCGCCGTCGTGGTGGTCTTGCCGACGCCACCCTTGCCCGACGTCACTACGAGTACTTTCGACATGTCACGGATCCTCCTGCTACTCAGTTCAATGCAACGATCTTCATGGAATGACCTTCGAGCCGCGCCTGCACGGCCCGGCCGCGCAACGCGGCGTCGATCTGCTCGGCGGTCTGGTAGTAGCCGTCGATCGCGACCAGCTCGGCCTCGATCTTCTGGCAATAGATGCGCGCCGCCGCGTTGCCGTTGATGCCGGCCATCGCGCGGCCGCGCAGCGCGCCGTAGACGTGGATCGAGCCGCCGGCGACGATCTCGGCGCCCGACGACACCGCGCCGAGCACAGTGACGTCGCCATCGGGAAACACGATCGACTGGCCCGAGCGTACGGGCTGGTCGAGCAGCAGCGAGGTCGGCTGCTGCAGCGACGGCTTCTCCGGCTCGATCTCCTGCACGGCGCAGTGACGGCCGCCCGACAACAAGGGAGGCATGCCGAGCGACAGCCGCCCCTGCTCGACGCCTTCGAGTCCGAGCACGCGGATGTTGCGCGACTCGATGCTCTTGATGAGATGGGTGATGGCGAGCGGGCTCAGATCCAGCGCTGAGAGATCGAGCACGATCGGCTTGCCGACGAAGAAGCCGGGCGAGCCCGCGAGCGTTGCATCGAGCTCAGCCAGCCAATCGGCAATCGGCACAACCGGCGAAAACACGAAGGCGACGTAGGAGCGCCCGCGCAGACGAATAACAGGACGCACCGTTTCAGCGCTGGCACTCATGACCATCCGACCCAACCCTTCTTAGTGATTGGTTAACTGTCGGCGCCAGATGGTTAACGGATGGTTAAATCGACGCTAAGCCGCTCAAAAATCGACAGCGGCCCGCCCGACATAGTTCGATGATGATCGAATCAAGGCGCAATCTTGGCATCAATGAGACGCAATTCATGAGCATCTGCGTCAAGACCTGTCACGCCTCATTTTAATCACATCATGATGATAACTTTAACGTACATATAATTCGGAACCGACGACTTTAAGAGGTTCCGATCGATTGACACTCGTCAGGGGGCGGGGCATGGGATCGATAGAGGCGCCCAAGGCACGGCAAACGTGCCACGGCGCCTTGCAGGAAGGGACCGCTGGCGTGCGATCGCTGATCGACGCGAAACGTCTGATTCTGCGAGTGATTCCGTGTGGACTGAAGTGGCAGACCAGCTCCCGCTCTTCGTTTGAAACTAGCTCTCATACGACCGTGGCAGAAGCGTATCAGTTTTACCGGAATCGAGCGTCAGAGGAGTAGCGTATGAGTTCGTTGAGTGAACAGAATCCGATGAACCCGCAGGACCCGCTGCACTATGCGCCGCGGTGGCTGCGCGAACGTCCGGAAGCCGCGCGTCTATCTCTCGTCGGTGACAATGCCAAGGCAGCGGAGGCGGCCGAGCGTCCCGCTTCGGGACAGCAAGGACCGCTCGATGCTCGCCTGGAGACCGCCGTGTTCGAATCCCTTCGCCAGTCGCTGAATCCGCAAGTCATGCGCGAGCCGCCGGATCTGGAGCGCGAGCGCGACCGCCGGTCGGTCGTGTTCAAGGTGGCCGGCCGCTTCGCCGCCGCAACCGGCGTCGCCGCCGTCGTCGCGCTGTTCTTCGTCAACATCGTGCCGGTGTGGCGCCAGCCCGACGCCAGCTCGTCCTTCGTCGCAGCCGTGCAGTCGATGAAGACGCTGCCGCCGGTCGCCGCCGACGTGCAGGACGCCAAGGCGGACCAGACCAGCGCGCTGCCCGAGCGGGTCGAGCCGCAGGCTCCGGCGCTGTCGCAGTTCAAATCGCTGCTCGCGGACGCTCCGGCGCCGACGGCAGAGACCGACACTCCAGAAAAGCCCATGCTGCAGCAGTTCATGCAGTGGAACCAGAAGACGGGTCAGATGGAGCGGGTTCGCTAACCCTCTGCACGACTGATCCGACTTCCAACACATCACAGGCGACGATGATCGACGTCCTACCGCAGAAAGCGGCAGCACGCCGTCCGCTGGCTCACGCCCGTATGGCAGCCATCCTGCTCGCGTCCCTCATGGCCGGCGAGGCCGCTGCTGCGCCCGGCGAGAGTGTGAGCGTGGCGCGCCAGCTCGGCAGCCGCGTCGGCCCGATCATTGGCGCCGCGCTCGCGTGCCGCGACATCGCCCGGCCGCGCATCCAGGCCATCATCGAGAAATTCCAGCTCGTCATCCGCGAGGCCGCCTCCAGCGAGGCCGATCGTGACGAGCTGACGCGCCTGCTGGACCGCTATGTCGCCGAAGGTCGCAGCCTCGTCACGTCGGGCCGGCTGGATTGCGGCGGCGCCAATCGGCAGCTTGCCGATCTCGAACAATCCATCGCAGCGCCGCCTCCGGCGCGCGCGAACCTGTCTGCCGTGAGCATCGGACCTGCGACGGCGCAGGCCGCGACTGTACCGGCGCAACTGCTGCCGCCGGCCGGCAACGTGCGCGGGGTGACGCAGAGCGAGATCAAGCTCGGCATGGTCATTCCCTACAGCGGACCGGTGAAGGAGAGCGGGCGACTGCTCAAGATCGGCGTCGAGACGGCGTTCAATCGCGCCAACGAGGCCGGCGGCGTCAACGGCCGCATGCTGAAGCTCGTCACCGCCGATGACGGCTACGATCCCGCGCGCACGCTGGATGCGATGAAGCTGCTCTACGAGAAGGAGCAGGTGTTCGGCTATATCAGCAATTTCGGCTCGGCCACCGCCGCGGTCGCCATCCCCTACGCGCTCGAGCGCCGCACGCTGTTCTTCGCGCCCTATACCGGCGCCAACGTCGTGCGCCACGATCCGCCCGACCGCTACGTCTTCAACTACCGGCCGAGCTATGCCGAGGAGACCGACGCGCTGGTCCATTATCTCGTGAAGATGCGAAGGCTGCATCCGCGCCAGATCGTCGTGTTCGCGCAGAACGATGCCTTCGGCGACGCCGGCTTCGCCGGGGTGGCCAGGGCGTTCCGCACGCTCGGCGTCAGCGACAATTCGATCGTGCGGGTCAACTATCCGCGCAACACGGTCGAGGTCGACGACGCCATCAATCAGCTGAAGCTGCTGAAGACACCGGTCAAGGCGGTGGTGATGCTGGCGACGACGCGCGCCGCAGCCAAGTTCATCGAGAAGGCCCAGGGCGTATTTCCGGGCGTCATCTTCGCCAACATCTCCGCGGTTGCTGGCTCGGCGCTCGCCAGCGAGCTGATGCTGCTCGGACCGCGCTACGCCGAGGGCGTGATCGTCAGCCAGACCGTGCCCGGCGTTTCCGGCTATTCGAGCCTGGTGCTCGAATACAAGACCGCACTTGCGAAATATGCCCCGGGCGAGCCGGCCGACTACACCTCGCTCGAGGGCTACATCGCCGCGAGCATCCTGATCGAGGGACTGAAGCGCGCCGGTCCGAACTTCGATACCGAGCAACTGGTCGAAACGCTCGAGAACATGCGCAACATCGATCTCGGCCTCGGCACGCAGCTCGGCTTCGGCCGCGCCGAACACCAGGCTTCGCACAAGATCTGGGGCACGGCACTGGACGACAGCGGCACCTACCAACCCGTCGAACTTGAATAGGATACCGCTAGAGGCGCGACGGCCTCAACTACCAGGACAAAAGAGCGACAGAGAAACCCGACATTAATTCGAAATGCCACGAATAGTAGAACGAAGAGGGTTTGAAACAAGCTGAGCAGGTGGAAGGTTCGATGGCCGTGCGTTGGTCCGCGTTGATCATCGGGAGTGTTTTCGTAGCTCCCTTCAGCCCCGCTTTGGCGGCGGCTCCCGACGTCGTCAGGGAGCTTGGCGGCCGGGTTGGACCGATCGTGGGACAGGCCTCCGCGTGCCCCGACATCGCGCAGGGCCGCGTCCAGAGCATGGTCGACAAATTCCGCGAAGCCATCCGCCAGGCGACGAGGAATGACGGCGAGCGCGATCAGCTGACCCGCAGCTTCAATGGCTACATCGCCGAGGGCAGTAGTCGTACGGGCGCCTCGCAGGCGACCTGCGCCGCCGCGGAGCGGCAACTGACGGAGCTCGAACGCTCGCTCGACCAGCCGGCTGCGGCGACGGCCCCGATCACACCGGTCAAGGCCGAAACGACGACTGGCGCCGTCACCGCGAGCCCCGTGCGCGGCATCACCGACCGCGAGATCCGCTTCGGCATGGTCCTGCCGTTCTCCGGCATCCGCAAGGAGACCGGGCGTCAGATGCGCCAGGGCATCGAGGCCGCGTTCGCCCGCACCAACGACGCCGGCGGCGTCAACGGGCGCATGCTCCGTCTCGTGGCGGCGGACGACGGCTACGATCCGGGCCGCACGCTGGCGGCGATGACGCAGCTCTACGACAGGGAGCAGGTGTTCGGCTTCATCGGCAACGTCGGCACCGCCAACTCGCAGGTGGCGATCCCCTATGCGCTGGAGCGGCGCACGCTGTTCTTTGCACCGAACACCGGCGCAGCAGTGGTGCGACGCGATCCGCCGGAT
Organism: Bradyrhizobium sp. HKCCYLS3070; assembly: GCF_051167575.1. NCBI lineage: Bacteria > Pseudomonadati > Pseudomonadota > Alphaproteobacteria > Hyphomicrobiales > Nitrobacteraceae > Bradyrhizobium > Bradyrhizobium sp. HKCCYLS3070. Next base: position 17,767 of record NZ_JBNPTI010000025.1, on the reverse strand, counting down.
CGCTACGTCTTCAACTATCGGGCGAGTTACGCCGAGGAGACGGCCGCGCTGGTGCGCTACCTGATCAAGATGAAGCGCGTCTCGCCCAGGCAGATCGCCGTGTTCACCCAGCAGGACCCATTCGGCGACGACGGTTTCGCCGGTGTCGCGAAGGCCTACCGGCAGTTGAACATCGGCGATGCCGTAACGCGCATCAACTATCCGCGCGCGACGATGGACGTGGAAGAGGCGGTCAATCAGGTCAAGGCGCACAAGCCGGGACTCAAGGCGGTCATCATGGTAGCGACCGATCGCGCCGCCGCGAAGTTCATCGAGAAGACGCGCGACGCGGTGCCGGGCCTGATCTACGCCAACGTGTCCGCCGTCGGCTCGACCTCGCTCGCGACCGAGCTCAAGCTGCTCGGCCCGCGCTTCACCAACGGCGTCATCGTGACGCAGGGCGTGCCGGCGGTTTCGGGCTATTCGAGCCTCGTGCTCGACTACAAGAACGCCCTGGCCAAATACGCGCCCGGCGAGGCGCCGGACTATACGTCTCTCGAAGGCTATATCGCGGCGACGATTTTGATCCAGGCGCTGAAGCAGACCAATCCGCTCGACACCGAGCGGCTGGTCGACACGCTCGAATCGATGCGCAGCCTCGATCTCGGCCTCGGCACGACGCTCGCATTTGGACGCGCGGAGCACCAGGCCTCACACAAGATCTGGGGCACCGCACTCGACGAAACCGGCACGTATCAGGCAATCGAACTTGAGTAGAATTAGCTTCTAAGGGGAAGAACTGGTGAAGACGTTTCGTTAGCAGGTCCTAAAGTATGATCGGAAAAAGGCGTGTCGGGTTACCGAAATGGTCATGCTCTTAGGAAAGGCTGGTCTGTGCATGGTGACGGTCTTATGTCTTCTCCGTCGCAGACACGGCGTCAATTCACCAGGCGGAAGACCTGGATGGGGTCCAAAGTGGGATAGTGGCAATGAACTTTCGTTGTAGCGTGTTCTTGGTTGCGGCATTGCTCGCAACGCCCGCCAGCGCGGCGGGCACCAATGCGGATGTGGTGCGTAATCTTGCGAGCCGGGTCGGGCCGATCGTGGGAGCAGCATCCGCCTGTCAGGCGATCGACCAGGGCCGCGTTCAGGCCATTGTCGACAAGTTTCGCGAGGTGATCCGGGAGGCCTCCACCGGCGGCTCGGATCGTGACGAGCTCACCCGCGTCTTCAACGGCTACGTCGCCGATGGACGCAACCGCGTCGGGGCGGCTCAGACCGACTGTAACTCCGCGGGCCGCCAGCTCGCCGAGCTCGAGCGCTCGCTCGGGCAAAGCGCGCCGAGCCAAACCGCCACCAGCCTCGCCGGGGTGATCGCCCCGTCCGCGGCCGTGGCTGCGACGGCACCGACCGCGACGCTGCCGCCGGCGTCCACCTCCAACGTCCAGGGCGTCACCGCCAACGAGATCCGCTTCGGCATCGCCGCTCCGTTCTCGGGCGCTGCCAAGGAGCTCGGCCGGCAGATGAAGATGGGCATCGAGGCCGCCTTCAACCGCGCCAACGACGCCGGCGGCATCGCCGGGCGCTCGCTGCGGCTCTATTCGGCCGACGACGGCTACGAGCCGTCGCGGACGCTGGACGCGATGAAGCAGCTCTACGAGAAGGACAAGGTGTTCGGCTTCGTCGGCAATGTCGGTACCCCGACGTCTGCCGTGGCGATGCCCTACGCCCTGCAGCGCCGCGTGCTGTTCTACGGCGCGTTCACCGGCGCCAACCTCCTGCGCAACGATCCGCCGGATCGCTACGTGTTCAACTATCGCGCCAGCTACGCCGAAGAGACCGACACCGTCGTTCGCTATCTGGTCAAGCTGCGCCGCCTGCCGGCCAAGGACATCGCCGTGTTCGCGCAGCAGGACGCCTATGGTGATGCCGGCTTCTCCGGTGTGGCCAAGGCCTTCCGCTCGCTCGGCCTTGCCGACACGTCCATCTTGCGCCTCAACTACAAGCGCAACACGGTCGACGTGGACGACGCGGTCAACCAGCTGCGGGCGTTGAAGAACCCGCCCAAGGCGATCGTCATGGTCGCAACCTATCGCGCCGCCGCGAAGTTCATCGAGAAGACGCGCGATCTGTTCCCGCACATGATCTACACCAACGTCTCCTTCGTGGGCTCGACCGAGCTCTCGGACGAGCTGATGCTGCTCGGCCCGCGCTATGCCAGCGGCGTCATCGTCACCCAGGTGGTGCCGGCCGTCGGCGGCTATTCGAGCGCCGTGCTCGAATACAAGAGCGCGCTCGAGAAGTACTTCCCGGGCGAGGCACCGTCCTACGTGTCGTTCGAAGGCTACGTCTCGGCCAACGTGCTGGTCCAGGCGCTGCGCCGGGTCGGCCCGCAGCTCGACACCGAGGCGCTGATCGACACGCTGGAGAACATGCGTGACATCGATCTCGGTCTCGGCGCCAAGCTCGGCTTCGGCCGCGCCGAACACCAGGCCTCGCATAAGATCTGGGGCACGGCGCTCGACGAGCGCGGCAAGTTCCAGGCGATCGAGCTGGAATAGCCCGCCCGCTTGTTGCGACCTCAACAAAAAAGCGCGACAGCCCTGGCTGCCGCGCTTTTCTTTTGTCCGTCGCGGAGCCGCTTAGAGCGGCGGATCGATTGCTTCGTCATATTCCTTCTTGAAGCGCGCGATCAGCTCGGCGGCGGGCAGCACGTCCTTGATGGCGCCGATGCCCTGCCCCGAGCCCCAGATCTCCTTCCATGCCTTCGGCTTGGCGCGCTCGCCCGAGGCGTCGGTGCCGAAGCTCATCTTCGACGGATCGGAGGTCGGGAGATTGTCCGGATCGAGGCCGGCTGCGACGATCGACGGCTTCAAATAGTTGCCGTGCACGCCGGTGAACAGGTTCGAATAGACGATGTCGTCGGCGCCCGAGCTGGTGATCATCTGCTTGTAGCCTTCGACCGCATTCGCCTCCTTGGTGGCGATGAAGGCCGAGCCGATATAGGCGAAGTCGGCGCCGAGCACGCGCGCGGCACGGATGGCGCGGCCGTTCCCGATCGCGCCCGACAGCGCGATCGGGCCATCGAACCAGCTCCGCGTCTCCGCCACGAAGGCAAACGGCGAGATCGTGCCGGCATGTCCACCGGCGCCCGCCGCGACCAAGATCAAGCCGTCGGCGCCCTTCTCGATCGCCTTGTGCGCGAAGGTCTGGTTGATGACGTCGTGGAAGACGATGCCGCCCCAGCCATGCGCCGCCCGGTTCAGCTCCTCGCGCGCGCCGAGCGAGGTGATCATCATCGGCACCTTGTACTTCTCGCACAGCGCGAGATCCTGCTCGAGCCGGTTGTTGGAACGGTGCACGATCTGGTTGACGGCGAACGGCGCCGACGGGCGTTCCGGATGCGCCCGGTCATAGGCGGCGAGTTCCTCCGTGATGCGCGCCAGCCATTCGTCGAGCAGCGCGGCCGGCCGCGCGTTGAGCGCCGGAAACGAACCGACCACGCCGGCCTTGCACTGCGCGATCACCAGGTCGGGCACGGAGATGATGAACAGCGGCGAGCCGATCACCGGGATCGTCAGGCGGCCCTTGAACAAGGCGGGCATGGACATGGATGGGAATTCCTCTTGCGTTGAAATGCGGAAACACTCGTGATCGCGAGCATGCCCGACATCATGCCGTGATGGCAATTCGCTCGCAGAGGGACCGGAAAAGCCGGACCAGGGTCTTGCGTTGAGACGCTGGCGTGCCGGCGTCATTGGCAGAGCGCCGAGGTCACGTAGGTGTCCGTCCGGCAATCGCCCGGCTTGCGCTCGCGACCGGGGATCAGCACCCGCGCCGAGCAGGTCTCCGCAGAATCGGTGTTGAGGCTCTTGCCTTCCTTGTAACCCTTGCCCTGGCACAACCGGTCGGCGCCGAGCTTGCAATCCGGCGTGCCGTTGGCGGCGATCGGGCAGACCGAGCGGCCGGAGATCATGCTCGAGGGCTGGGCGAGGCGCGACAAGGTCTCGCCGGTCTCCTTCAGCACGTCGGCGCCGCCCTTCGGCGCGACCGGGCCACCGGGCTGCACCGGTGTCGCAGCGGGCTGATCCGCGGCAGCGCCGGTGGGATCGCTGCCGGCCGCCGGCGGCTCGGCGCGGGCATCGCCCGAAGGCTTCAGCGGAATGATCGACATCTTCTCGAACAGCTTGCCGAGCTCCTCCACCAGACCCGGACTGGAGGGCGGCGCAGGCTGGACGGCAGGCGCCTGCTGCGGTGGCTGTTGCGTCGCTTCTCGCAGTCCCAAGGCAGGCGTCGTTTGCGCCCATGCCGCGGCGGCAGAGAGAACCGAGACGACGGCGAGCAGCGCCGCGCCTGCCCCCAGCCCCGGGCGCAGCGGCCGCATCAGATCAGCTTCACGGCGATGACGAATCCGGCCACCAGCACGGCCGCGCCGATCGCCACCCACAGGCCGAGATGCTTCTCGATGCGCACCCTGATCCATTCGCCATAGCGGTTGAGCAATATCGCGGCGATGAAGAAGCGGCCGCCGCGCGCGATGATCGAGCAGACGACGAACAGAAAGAGATTATAGCCGGCGAAGCCCGACGTGATCGTGACCAGCTTGTAGGGGATCGGCGTCAATCCCTTCACCAGGATGATGACGGCGCCCCACTCGGCGTAGGAGGCACGGAACGCCTCGACTTTGTCGCCGAGGCCGTAGAGCTGGATCAGCCAATGGCCGAGGGAGTCGTAGAGCAGCGCGCCGATGGCATAACCGACCAGGCCGCCCGCCACCGAGGCCGCGGTGCAGACGCCGGCGAACAGCCACGCCCGCTGCGGCTTCGCCAGCGACATCGGGATCAGCATCACATCCGGTGGCACCGGAAAGAACGAGCTTTCGGCGAAGGCAACCGCGGCCATGATCCACATGGCATGCGGCTTGTGGGCGGCGTCGATACACCAGTCGTAGATCCGTCTGAGCATGCTGGCGATGAAGCAAACCGGGCACGATTTGTCCATGGCCCATATGTCGGCCCGAATCGGACCGCCACACTAATGCCGCTTGCGGATGGTCCGGCTTTCGGCCGCGACGATCGGTCGCCCCGCCACCCGTCCGGGCGCGGCCTTGGCGACCTTCACCGGCGATTTCGGCAGCTTCTCGGCGATGCCGAGCATCAGCTCGCGCCGTTCCATCTCGCGCCAGACGTCCTCGGGCTGGACATCGAGCTCGGCCCACAGCACGGCCAGATTGTAGATCAGGTCGGCGCTTTCGCGCACCACGGCCTGGGCGTCGCCGCCGACGGCATCGATCGCAACCTCGATCGCCTCCTCGGCGAGCTTCTTGGCCATCTTGGCCGTGCCCTGCTGCATCAGCTTGGCCGTGCGCGATCGCGCGGGGTCGAGATCCCTGGCCGCCAGGACAGCGCGATAGAGCCGATCGATCGAATCAGTCATCTCGCCACAATAGTTAAATTCGATGGTCCGCATATTAACGTTCGCGGCAGGCAAGAAAAAATCCGCCGGCACGGCGGCCGGCGGATCGTTTCGTCCGATCTCACATCACCAATGCGGGTGATGGTAATAGCCGCCACCGTAATAGGGGCCGCCGCCGTAATACTGATAGCGCGGTCCGTAGCCATAATAGGCCGGCCGGCCATAGTAATAGTTGTCTTCGTAGTAGGAGCGGCGGTTCTGCGTCGCCGCGATGGCAAGTCCGGTGCCGACGATCCCGGCGAACGCCGCCGCAGCCGCCGCGCCACCATTGCCGCGATAGTGGCGCCGGCGCGCGCTGACATCGGTCAGGCCGCCATCATTGGCCGTCTTGGCGACGACGCCCTTCTCGGCCGGCGCGGAGCCGGCAAAGGCGAGTGTCGGCTGCACGGCCGTCAAAGTCACCGCGGCCACCGTCGCCAGGACGGTAGCACGGCCAAAGCGTGAAAAACTTCCGCGCTGTGCGATCATGTGGATCCTCCGTACGATCTAATCTCGGGTACCAACTCGCGAACTGCGCCCAGAGTTCCCCTCGCGAAACCCGGAGTCGAAGCCGCAAATCGCCGCAGGCCTTGCTCATGGACCGTTCACATTCGATCCGACATGATCAGGCACCGCCGGCCCCGAGCGGCAGCGACACCGCGACGCTGTCACGAAATTGACATCTCGATCCCGCGATGGCCGGCGAACTGATTAGAATACCGGCGTGACAAGACCGGTACGGCCTGCGAATACCGGCGTGACATGATGCGCATGCGACGACCCGTCACCCTGCTTGCCTTGGCGCTCCTCGCCGCCTTCGTCGTGCCCTCATGCCTGTCGAGAGAGGAAGCCGCAGCGGAGGAGCCGAAACGTCCGGTCGCCGTCATGTTCGCGCTGGATCGGCCGCTCGATGGCAGCATGGCGCCACTGGTCCTCGCCGCCAGCCGCGGGCTGTTCGCCACCGAGGGCGTGACCGTCACCATCACCACGGCCAAGGGCTCTCCCGATGCGATCGCGCGGGTGGCCTCCGGCGAGACCGACATGGCGCTCGCCGACATCAACGAGCTGATCCGCTATCGCGACGCGTCGAACAGCCAGCCGGTCAAGGCCGTGTTCGTGCTGTTCAACAGGGCGCCTTATGCGATCATCGCGCGCAGGAGTCGCGGCATCAACGGGCTCGGCGACATCGAAGGCAAGACGCTCGGCGTCGCCGAGGGCGATCTCTCGATCCGGCTGTGGCCGGCGGTCGTGAGGCACAACCATCTCAGGCCCGAGACCATCAAGCTGTCGCGCGTTGGCGCGGCCGTGCGCGAGCCGATCCTGTCCGCCGGCCAGGTCGATGCCGTCAGCGGCTTCTCGTATCTCTCGGCGATCAATCTGCGCGACCGCGGCGTGCCCGCCGCCGATCTCGCGGTGCTGCGCTTCGCTGATTATGGCTGCGAGGCCTATGGCCATGCGGTGATCGTCAATCCCGGCTTTGCGGCCAAGCAGCCGGCGGCGGTGAAGGGCTTCCTGCGCGCGCTGACATCGGGGCTCCAGCTTGCCATCAAGGACCCTGCCGGCGCGATCGCCGACGTGGTGAGCCGGATGGATGACGGCTCCCGCGAGCTCGAGCTGCAGCGACTGCAGAGCGTGCTCGTCGACAACGTGCTGACGCCGGACGTCCGCCGCGATGGCATCGGCAGCATCGAGCCCGCCCGGTTCGAGCGGGCCCTCGACCAGCTCGCGGAGGACGGCAAATTCCACCACAAGCGTCCGCAACCCGCCGACATCTTCGACGACAGCTTCCTGCCGCCCGCCGACAGCCGGCTCGTCAACTGAGCGCTCGCCGCGGCGGCCGTTCCCTTGCTAACATGGTGCCGCGCGCCCAGCGCTGATTCCAACTGCCGACACGAAGCGCCCCGCCATGTCCCTGCTCCGCATCTATGCCCGCGTGCTCCATCTGCTCGGAAAGGAGGCGCGGCTCGGCTGGTTTCTCGCGATCGCCAACCTGGCGCTGGCGGTGGCGCAGTTCGCCGACCCGGTGCTGTTCGGACGCATTGTCGACTCGCTCTCCGGCAAGGCCTCGGCCAGCACCGCCTGGCCGCTGCTCGCGGCCTGGGCCGGATTCGGCCTGTTCACGATTCTGGCCAGCGCCTGGGTCGCGCTGCAGGCCGACCGGCTGGCGCACCGGCAGCGCCATGCGGTGCTGACGAGCTATTTCGAGCACATTTTGCAGCTGCCGCTGACGTTCCATTCCGGCACCCATTCCGGCCGGCTGATGAAGGTGATGATCAACGGCACCGACGCGCTGTGGAAGCTGTGGCTGTCGTTCTTCCGCGAGCACTTCGCCGCGATCATGTCGGTGCTGGTGCTGCTGCCGCTGTCGCTCTATCTGAACTGGCGGCTCGCGATCCTCTTGTTCGTGCTGTGCGTCGTGTTCACCGTGCTGACGACCCTGGTCGTGCGCAAGACCTACGGCATGCAGAGCGAGGTCGAGGAGCATTACAGCGACCTGTCGGCGCGTGCCTCCGACGCGCTCGGCAACGTCGCGCTGGTGCAGAGCTTCGTGCGCATCGATGCCGAGGTGCAGGGCCTGCGCACCGTCGCCGGACAATTGCTGTCGGTGCAGATGCCGGTGCTCGGCTGGTGGGCGCTGGTGACGGTCATCACGCGTGCCTCGACCACCATCACCGTGCTCGCGATCTTCACACTCGGCATCGCCCTGCATCAGGCCGGGCTGACGTCGGTGGGCGAGATCGTGATGTTCGTGTCGTTCGCGACCATGCTGATCCAGAAGCTGGAGCAGGTCGTGTCCTTCATCAACAACGTGTTCATGGAGGCGCCGCGGCTGGCCGAGTTCTTCACCGTGCTCGATGCCGTGCCGGCCGTGCGCGACCGCCCCGACGCGATCGAGGTCGGCCGACTCTCGGGCCTGGTCGAATTCAACGATGTGTCGTTCTCCTATGACGGCAAGCGGCCGGCGGTGGAGGACCTCACTTTCACCGCGCTGCCGGGCCAGACCATCGCGCTGGTCGGCCCGACCGGCGCCGGCAAGTCGACGGCGATCGCGCTCCTGCATCGCGCTTTCGATCCGCAGTCGGGCTTCATCAAGATCGACGGCATGGATGTGCGCGGATTGAAGCTCGCGGCGCTGCGCCGGAACATCGGCGTCGTGTTCCAGGAGGCGCTCCTGTTCAACCGCTCGATCCGCGAGAACCTTTTGGTCGGCAAGCCCGACGCGACCGACGAGGAGCTGCGCACCGCCGCCGCGCGCGCCCAGGCGCTCGACTTCATCGATCGTGCCGACCAGGGTTTCGATACCAACGCGGGCGAGCGCGGCCGCATGCTGTCCGGTGGCGAGCGCCAGCGGCTCTCGATCGCGCGTGCCCTCTTGAAGGATCCACCGATCCTGATTCTCGACGAGGCGACCTCCGCGCTCGATGCCGTCACCGAGGCCAAGCTCAACGCGGCGCTCGACGAGGTGATGAGGGGACGCACGACCTTCGTGATCGCACACCGGCTCTCGACCATCCGCAACGCGACGCGAATCCTGGTGTTCGAGAACGGACGCGTGATCGAAAGCGGAACGTTCGATGAACTCGTCGCCAAGGGCGGCCACTTCGCGGAACTCGCGAAGGCCCAGTTCATGGTGCAGGAGAGCGCGCGCGCGACTCTCGCAGCGCCCGAGAGCGACGGCATCATCGTCAAGACCTGATCGCGGGACGCTTTCATCGTGGAATTGAATGGCTGGCCTCTGTTCGCCAGCGTCGAGCCGGTATAGGTTCGCGGCCTGCCGCAACCAAAGCGGCGCCGGACACGCTTGAAACCCGAAAGCCCGCTTGCCCACCTCGCCGCGCGAGGCGGGTCTCAAAGGACCGGACCAGACCAGTGCAGACGCTTCGCCTGTTGTTCCGCTACGCCCCGATCAAGATCATCGCTCTCGCTGCCGCTCTCGTGCTCGCGCCGCGCTGGGCCCATGCCGAGGCGCTGCTGCTCGTCGAAGCCGACACCGGCAAGGTGCTGGAGGCGCAGAACGCGACCTATCCGTGGTATCCTGCATCGGTCACCAAGCTGATGACGGCCTATGTCACCTTGAAGGCGGTCAAGGACGGCAGGATCACGCTCGACACGCTGTTCACGGTCTCACCGACCGCGGCATCACAGTCGCCGTCGAAGATGGGCTATCGGCCCGGCACGCAGGTCACCGTCGACAACGCACTGAAGATGATGCTGGTGAAGTCCGCCAATGACATGGCGGTGGTCTTGGCCGAGGGCGTCGGCGGCTCCATCGACGGCTTCTCGGCGATGATGAACGACACCGCCCGCAAGCTCGGCATGACGCAGACCAGCTACGTGAATCCGAACGGACTGCCTGCCGACGGCCAGATCACCTCGGCGCGTGATCTCGCGATCTTGGCGCGCGCCATCATCCGCGATCTTCCGGAGTACGAATATTTCGTCCACATCCCGTCGATCCGCTACGGCCGCCGCGTGGTGCAGAACTTCAACAAGCTGATCGGGCGCTATCCCGGCGCCGACGGTTTCAAGACCGGCTTCATCTGCGCCTCCGGCTACAATCTCGTGGCGTCGGCGACCCGCAACGGCAAGCGCCTGATCGCGGTGGTGCTCGGCGCCTCCTCGGGACAGATGCGCGCCGTGCGCGCGGTCCAGATGCTGGACCGCGGCTTCAACGGCAACCAGCTGAGCTGGCTGAAGTCGCCGCTGGGCACGGTCGATCAGCTGGCCCCCGTCGACGCGACGCCGCCCAACCTGCGCGACGACATGTGCAACGGCCGCCGCCACCGACCAGCCAGCGACGACGACGAGGACACCATTGCCGGTGCGGACGGCGAAGCGACCGGCGGCACCCTGCTCGCCGGCCTGCAGACGCCGACCATGAAGCCGTCCGAGCTGCTGGCGGCGGCGCCCGCCCCGTCCGAGCCGGTGCTGGTCTACACCGGCCCGACGCGCACCGGCGCGGCGCTGATCGCCGCCGTCGCCGCCGACGCCGACGCGCAGACCGCGACCAAGCACCGCGGCAAGAAGGCGCATGCCGCCGCCCGGAAGGACGCCAAGGCGGCGACCCGGACCGCCGCCCAGACCGATGCGGATGCGAAGGCCGCTGCGAAGCCGCAGGCCAAGCCGGCTGAGGCCAAGCCGGGCGCGGCCCGCCACGTCGCCGCCAAGCACGAAGCCGGCGGAAAAACGGCGGAAAAAACCGGCTCCGACGCGCCCAAGCCCGCCAAACCCAAGGCTGCCGCAAAGCCGAAGACGGACGGCAAGCCCGCGCCGAAGGACGGCTGATCCCGCGCGGCGCATACGGCGGCAGCCAGCAATTGGCACGGGCCCTCGGCCCGGACCGCCCGTCCCTCCCCTTTCGTCGCCGCGCCGACCGCTTGCCTTGAACGGCCGGAAATTCGATATTGGCGCCGCCGGCCCGAGCGAGGCCGGCGGCTGCCGATAGACGAACAAGAGACGATCAGAGAGGAAGGGTCATGGAGCGCATCTGGCTCAAGCACTATCCGGCCGGCGTTCCCGCCGATATCGATCCGGGCAAATACCCGTCGCTCGTCGACCTGCTGGAAGAGAGCTTCAGGAAATTCGCCGATCGCCGCGCCTTCATCTGCATGGACAAGGCGATCAGCTATCGCGAGCTCGACGATATGTCGGTCGCGATGGGCGCCTATCTGCAGGGCCTGGGGCTGGCAAAGGGCGCGCGCGTCGCGCTGATGATGCCGAACGTGCTGCAATATCCGATCGCGATCTCCGCGGTGCTGCGCGCGGGCTACGCGGTCGTCAACGTCAACCCGCTCTACACGCCGCGCGAGCTCGAGCACCAGCTCAAGGATTCCGGCGCCGAGGCGATCATCGTGCTGGAGAACTTTGCCCACACGGTGCAGCAGGTGGTCGGCCACACCCAGGTCAAGCACATCGTCGTCGCCAGCATGGGCGACCTGCTCGGCTTCAAGGGCGTGATCGTCAACCTCGTCGTCCGCCGCCTGAAGAAGATGGTGCCGGCGTTCTCGCTGCCGGGCGCGGTCCCCTTCAACGATGCGCTCGCCGCCGGACGCGGCAAGCGCTTCCAGAAGCCCACCATCGGTCCGGACGACGTCGCCTTCCTGCAATATACCGGCGGCACCACCGGCGTCTCCAAGGGCGCCACGCTGCTCCACCGCAACGTCGTCGCCAACGTGCTGCAGAACGATGCATGGCTGCAGCCGGTGATGGACAAGCCGCCGCATGTCGATCAGCTGCTGATCGTCTGCGCGCTGCCGCTCTACCACATCTTCGCGCTGACCTGCTGCTTCCTGCTCGCGGTGCGCGCGGGCGGCGCCAATCTCTTGATCCCCAATCCGCGCGACATCCCCGGCTTCATCAAGGAGCTCATGAAGTATCAGGTCACCACCTTCCCGGCCGTCAACACGCTCTACAACGGCCTGCTGCATCATCCTGACTTCCGCAAGATCGATTTCTCCAAGCTGAAGGTCTCCAACGGCGGCGGCATGGCCGTGCAGCGCCCGGTGGCCGAGCAGTGGAAGCAGGTGACGGGCTGCAGCATCGCCGAAGGCTACGGCCTGTCGGAGACCGCGCCGGTGCTGACCTGCAACGTGCCGACCTCGACGGAATTCACCGGCACCATCGGCCTGCCGCTGCCGTCGACCTGGCTCTCGATCCGCGACGACGACGGCAACGAAGTGCCGCTGGGACAACCCGGCGAGATCTGCGCCAAGGGCCCGCAGGTGATGGCAGGCTACTGGAATCGTCCCGACGAGACCGCCAAGGTGATGACGGCAGACGGCTTCTTCCGCACCGGAGACGTCGGCGTCATGGCCGCGGACGGATCGGTCAAGATCGTGGACCGCAAGAAAGACATGATCCTGGTCTCCGGCTTCAACGTCTATCCGAACGAGGTCGAAGAGGTCATCGCGACCCATCCGGGCGTGCTGGAGACCGCCGTGATCGGGCTGCCGGACGAGAAGACCGGCGAGGTCGTCAAGGCGTTCGTGGTGAAGAAGGATCCCAACCTCACCTCCGAGGACATCATCAAGCACTGCCACGAGCAGCTCACGAACTACAAGGTGCCGAAGCAGATCGAGTTCAGGACCGAGCTGCCGAAGACCAATGTCGGCAAGATCCTGCGCCGCGAGCTGCGCGACGAGAAGAAGAAGCCGGCAGCAGCGGCCTGAGTCCATTGGCGCCGCGAATCCCGGCGCACGATGAGGGACGTGCGATGACGGATACGTGATCACGGCGGGCCGTTGCCGTTTCCGGCCCGCCGAATAGTGTAGCGCGCACCGCGCAAGACACATCCAGGGGAAGGAGTAACTCGAATGACCATCCAGGTTGGCGATAAGCTGCCGCAGGCCCAATTCCGCGTCATGACCGGCGAAGGCCCGCAGGTCAAAACCACCGACGACATCTTCAAGGGCAAGAAGGTCGCGCTGTTCGCGGTGCCCGGCGCCTACACCGGCACCTGCCACAAGATGCATCTGCCCAGCATCTTCCTCAACGCCTATGCGATGAAGGACAAGGGCGTCGACACCATCGCGATCGTCTCGGTCAACGACGCCTTCGTCATGAACGCCTGGAAGCGCGACACCGACCAGCGCGACGAGGCCGTGTTCCTGGCCGACGGCAATGCCGAGTTCACCAAGGCGATCGGCATGGAGCTCGACGCGTCCGGCGCCGGCCTCGGCATCCGCTCCAAGCGCTATTCGATGCTGGTCGAGGACGGCAAGGTCACCAAGCTGAACCTCGAAGCCGCCCCGGGCAAGGTCGAGGTCTCCGGCGGCGACACGCTGCTCGGGCAGCTGTAAAGCCGCGCCGGCCTCCGATACGAGGCACACCGCCTCCCGACTCACCAGTGTCATTCCCCGCGAAAGCGGGGAATCCAGTAAGCCTCGGCCTATCGCCAGAACACGACGGCCGGTGAGTGCTAGATCGCCCGGTCAAGCCGGGCGATGACGGTTGAATAATAAGACTAACGGGTGGGATTGAGCGCCGGTGCAGCTCATCGACGATATCACCGACGAACATCTGCGCCAGCCCGCCCCGCCTCTCGCCAGCGTCGAAAGTTCAGATGGCCGTCACGCTGAAATACGCCAGTACTCGGGCTGAGGTCTGGGATTGGTATTGGCGCGCCTGGCGCAAGAAACTCTGGGTGCTGCACGCATATTCCGCTCTTTTCTTCATTGCGCTCGCACTCATTTGGGATGGCCATTGGCCACCGCATGATTACGCAAAACTGCTTTATGGCCTGCTTGCCGCTGGCGTTTTCGTGGCGTTTCTCGTCGCTTTCCCACAGCTGATGTTCAAGCCGCAGCACCGAGAGCTCACAGCCAGCGAAGATGGCCTCTACACCAAGATCGGCAACAAGAGCCGTGCATGGAGCTGGAGAGAGATATCCACGATCGAAGAGACGCCTGAGCTAGTCACAATCACCGGGAAGAACGGAAATGCCCTCTTGATTCCGTGCCGAGCATTCGACTCGGAGGAACATAAGCGGCTCTTCGCAGCGGCAGTTGAGACCTGGCATCGGCGCGGTGCAAATTAGGAGCCCGCCCTGATTCATATCCAGTACGCCGATTGAACACGACCGGTGGTGAGTACTGGATCGCCCGGTCTCGAGCCGGGCGACGAAAGTCGAGTGTGGGGCGATGATTCGGTTAACCAACCCGTCAGCCGTCGTCAGCCCCGCACGTTCTTCTGCATCCTGGCCATAGCCACGCCATCGCGTGCGAGCTGATCGGCACGCTCGTTCTCCGGGTGGCCCGCGTGGCCCTTGACCCAGTGCCAGTTGACCTTGTGCGGCTTCAGCGCCGCGTCGAGCCGCTGCCACAGCTCGGCGTTCTTGACCGGCTTCTTGTCGGCGGTCTTCCAGCCATTGCGCTTCCAGCCGTGGATCCATCCGGTGATGCCCTGCCGGACATATTGGCTGTCGGTGTAGAGCTCGACCTGGCACGACTTCTTCAGCGCCTCCAGCGCCGAGATCGCGGCCATCAGCTCCATGCGGTTGTTGGTGGTGTGCGGCTCGCCGCCCTTCAGCTCTTTTTCGTTGTCGCCGAAGCGCAGGATCGCGCCCCAGCCGCCCGGCCCCGGATTCCCCGAGCAGGCGCCATCGGTGTAGATGCTGACGACCGGATGCTCGCTCACGCCAATGCTCCGCCGATGCCATAGTCGCGCACGCTGGTCACCGCCTGGTGGAAGCGCAGCTTGCGGACATATTCGAGCGGATCCTTGGGCTTCACCAGCGCGCCGGGAGGCACGTTGAGCCAGTCCACCAGCCGCGTCAGCAGGAAGCGGATCGCGGCGCCGCGCGCCAGCAGCGGCAGCGCCTCCAGCTCGGCGTCCGACAGCGGCCGGACGCGGCCATAGGCGTTGAAGAAGGCGCGCGCCTTGGTGACGTTCAGCGAATGATCGGCCTCGAAGCACCAGGCGTTGAGGCAGATCGCGACGTCATACGCCAGAATGTCGTTGCAGGAGAACGGGAAGTCGATCAGCCCCGAGAGCTTGTCGCCGAGGAAGAACACGTTGTCCGGGAACAGGTCGGCGTGGATGACGCCTTCCGGCAGATGCGTCGGCCAGGAGCGCCCGAGATGATCGAGCTCGGCGGAGAGCAGCGCGGAGAGGCCGGCCTGCACCGTGTCGGCGCGGTCGGCGGCCTGCGCGAACAACGACCGCCAGCCGGCGACCGAGAGCGGATTCTTGCGCACCAGCGGGAAGTCGCGTCCGGCCAGATGCATCTGCGCCAGCGCCGCGCCGACGCCGGCGCAGTGGGTGACGTTCGGCTTGCGCGGCCACATGCCTTCCAGGAAGTTGATGATCGCCGCGGGCCGGCCGGACAGGCTCGAATACACCGCCCCGTCGCGGTTGCGGGCGGGCTGCGGACAGCTCACGCCGCGCTCGGCGAGGTGGGCCATCAGGCCCAGAAAATACGGCAGGTCATCCACCGCCACGCGCTTCTCGTACAGCGTGAGGATGAAGGAGCCCTTGGTGGTGTGGAGCAGGAAGTTGGAGTTTTCGACCCCTTCGGCGATGCCCTTGTAAGAGAGCAGCTCGCCGATGTCGTAGGTCTTGATGAAATCCGCAAGCTCGTCGGCGGCGACGTCGGTATAGACCGCCATGCGCTATCCCAGTTATCGAAGTTCGCCTGCCCCCGCCTCTCCGATGCGAACTTCGTCACCGGACAGGCCCGTAGCGCCCTTCATCGCGCATGCGGGCGCCGCGTTCAAGGCCGAGAGGCCGCCGAGGGCGGAAAAGAACCGGCCGACTTACTCGGCTGCCGCTTCCGGCCGGAGCGAGCGCGGCAGCGGGAAGAATTCGTTCTCTTCCGCCGCAGAGACCGTCTCGACATGGAGCACGTAGCGCTCGGC
Organism: Bradyrhizobium sp. HKCCYLS3070; assembly: GCF_051167575.1. Classification (NCBI taxonomy): domain Bacteria; kingdom Pseudomonadati; phylum Pseudomonadota; class Alphaproteobacteria; order Hyphomicrobiales; family Nitrobacteraceae; genus Bradyrhizobium; species Bradyrhizobium sp. HKCCYLS3070. The sequence goes on along the minus strand of NZ_JBNPTI010000025.1, from coordinate 1,979 downwards.
AAAGGCGCCCATGATCTCCTCGACGATCACCTCCGGCGCCGAGGCGCCGGCTGTGATGCCGAGGCTCTTGATGCCCTCGAAGCGCGCCCAGTCGATGTCCGAGGCGCGCTGCGCCAGCACGGCAATCGGGCAGCCCTCGCGCTCGGCGACCTCGCGCAGGCGCTGCGAGTTCGACGAGTTCGGCGCACCGACCACGATCAGCGCATCGACCACCGGGGCCACCTTCTTGACCGCCAGCTGGCGGTTGGTGGTGGCGTAGCAGATGTCTTCCTTGTGGGGGCCCGAGATGTTCGGGAAACGGCCCTTGAGGATCGCGACGATATCCTTGGTGTCGTCGATCGACAGCGTGGTCTGGGTGACGAAAGCGAGGTTGTTGGGGTCTTTCGGGGTGAAGGTCGCCGCGTCCTCGGCGGTCTCGATCAGCGTCACGGCGCCGGCCGGAAGCTGGCCGACGGTGCCGACCACCTCCGGATGGTGCGAATGGCCGATCAGCAGGATCTCGCGGCCGCGCTTGAAGTGGATCGCCGCCTCGCGGTGGACCTTGGTCACCAGCGGGCAGGTCGCGTCCAGGGAGAAGAAGTTGCGCGCCTGGGCCTCGGCCGGAACCGATTTCGGCACGCCATGGGCCGAGAACACCACCGGTGCATTGGTACTGTCGGGAATCTCCGCCAGTTCCTCGACGAAGATGGCGCCCTTGGTCTTCAGGCTGTCGACGACGTATTTGTTGTGCACGATCTCGTGTCGGACATAGACCGGGGCGCCATAGATGGCGAGCGCCCGTTCCACGGTGTCGATGGCGCGCACCACGCCGGCGCAGAAGCCGCGCGGCGAGCAGAGCACGATTTTGAGGTCTGGTTTGGCTGCCATGGGGCTGGTCTGAGCTGATCTATGCGGGCTGGTTTCGGCGACCACGGACCCCCGGGCCGGCAAGCGGGGGCGGTCGATACGCGAAGAACTTGGGTCTGACACTCGTTTGGGTAGGACTTGGGACTGCTTTCGAGCGCTGTCAAGGCCGTTTTCTCCAGGCCATTGCGCCCTGCCCCCGGGACGGCTTATATAGGGCCAATTCCCGTCATCGCCGATGACCGCAGGTTTCGCCTCCAGGGCCGGGGCGGAGCACAAAGGAGATTTGCCATGAGCAACGCCCCGCTGATGCCGAAGGCAACTGCCGTGTGGCTGGTCGACAATACCGCCTTGACCTTCGACCAGGTCGCCGATTTCACCAAGATGCACCCGCTGGAGGTGCGCGCCATTGCCGACGGGGACGCCGCCCAGGGCATCAAGGGCATGGATCCGATCTCGACCGGGCAGCTCACCCGCGAGGAGATCGAGAAGGCCGAGCGCGACCCGAATTACCGGCTCCGGCTGCAGGAGAGCAAGGTGGTGCTGCCGCCGCAGCCCAAGCGCAAGGGCCCCCGCTACACCCCGGTGTCGCGCCGCCACGAGCGCCCGAGCGCCATTCTCTGGCTGGTGCGGAACCATCCCGAGCTCAAGGACGCCCAGATCATGCGCCTGGTCGGCACCACCAAGACCACGATCGCGAGCGTGCGCGACCGCACCCATTGGAACGCGCAGACGCTGACGCCGATGGATCCGGTGACGCTCGGCCTGTGCTCGCAGATCGAGCTCGACTTCGAGGTCCAGCGTGCCGCCAAGGAAAAGCCGCTCGACGCCAATTACAGCGGCGCCACCCTGCTCCCGGCCTCCGAGACCACGCGCAAGGACGAGTACGAGCCGGCGGGCCGCGATGAGGACGATCTCAACGTCGACGCCGTGTTCGCCAAGCTCAAGACCATCGGCGGCAAGAAGCAGGACGACGAGGAAGAGTAGGACGGGCACCTCCTGTCCTCGGGTCAATTCACCCGCGACTGCCCCACCATCGGTGCCGTCCCTGCGAACGCAGGCAACTGTTATGTTGATGGAGTGATCGCATAAGGTTTTCGGTCGCGCATCATGGCATTCAGGATGGTTAGAAGCTT
>NZ_JBNPTI010000024.1:0-30781 GCF_051167575.1 Bradyrhizobium sp. HKCCYLS3070 | reverse complement strand
CGCTCGCACCGCCCAACCGGGCAATCTCAACAGCTGGACCGAACTCAGGACTGGATAAAAGTTGGGGGCAAGGTCAAGCTCACTCGAAAAAGGTGCGTGGCCGACCGAAAGTTGAGATCGATGTAGTCGAGAATCTGGAAGAAGAAATAATAAAATTTAGAGTTGTGAGCGATATCGCGCCAGGTGTGCGGTGCGACGAAACTGAGAGGAGGCTGGACGAAATTCGGAGCGACATCAATGCCAAGACTTACGGCATTAAGGTTCGTTCGGAGGGGGGCTCTGGTTTGCGAAAGCTTGCGAGCATCGTTCACCAGTCGACAAAAGGGCGAATTGAGTTCGGGTTTATGTCTGATGAGAAGTTCTTCCTTGATGTGGACTTGTCCTTCTTTGTGTCGTCTCAATTCGGTGTGGTAGCATGAATTGCACTATCTTGGTGGTCGAGGATGAGGCGCCAAAAAGAGAGCGTCTCTTGCAGTTTCTCAAAGATCAATGGGTCGATGCGGTTGTGCGTACCGCTAAGTCGGTTCGTAGCGCGATCAGCGATATTCAAGGCGCGACACCTCAATTGCTGCTCCTCGACATGTCGCTACCAACATTCGATATTGGGCCCGATGAACCCGGTGGTCGTCCTCAAGGATTTGGCGGCATCGAAGTTATGCGGTACGTCGACCTATTTGAGATAAAGCTTCCGATTATTGTTGTAACCGCCTACGAAGCATTTTCGCGCGATGGAGGCGGCGCCTTGAATCACGATGATCTTGATCAGCAGTTGCGAGTAGAGCATCCAGAGAACTATCGCGGGTTAGTCTACTACAACTCGTTGTTTTCGGATTGGAAGACGCAGCTCGCTAAGCTGATCGTCGAGCAACTAAGGTGTGACTGATATGAGAATATTGATCGTTGATGATTCGAGGGCGAAGGTAGAAAAGTTGATTGACCGTATTGCTAAGAGCGGCGTCGATAAGGATCAAATCAACTGGACTGAGTCTGCTAATGGTGCGAGATCGACCCTAGCTGCTAGGCAATATGACTTGATGATTTTGGACTTAGTTCTTCCTCAGCGTGACGGGGAAGATGGGGATGTAAAGTACTCGATTGAGCTTCTTAATGATGTGACTGAATCGGACCTGTACCATAAGCCGGCGCATATTCTAGGGCTAACTGCATTCGAGGACGCCGAAATAGAGGCAAATAAACACTTCTCCGGAATGTTGTGGTCGGTAGTGAGGTACGATCAGATTACGGCCGACTGGGCCGAGCCAATCATTAAGTCGATAAAGTACATATTGGCTCGTGATGGATCTCCGACAGCTTATGATGCTGATCTGTGTATCGTCACCGCGCTGGCGTCTCCGGAGATGGAGGCGGTTCACAAGTTGGCCTGGGCGTGGGAGTCCGAGGAGCCGATTGATGACGTGAATTTCGCTCGCCATGGAGCATTTCTGAGCAAGGGAAAAGCGTATAAGGTTGTGACAGCTTGTGCCACCCGAATGGGAATGATTTCGTCCGCGCTGCTAAGTGCAAAAATGATCCAGAAATTTAGGCCAAAGTTTTTGGCGATGTGCGGAATTTGCGCGGGTGTTCATGGCAAGGCTAATATCGGCGATGCGATATTTGCTGATCCCACTTGGGATTGGCAGAGCGGAAAGCGAGTGAAGGACAAGGAGAATACACAGTTCTCTGTTGCGCCTCATCAGCTTGGCCCTGCTGAGTTCTTGAGAAGCCGTGTTCAGCAATTTGCAAAGGATCGCGGCGTCTGGGACTCAATTCGTGACGAATGGCCGTCGAGTGACGTTGCTAGTCCGCGATTGCTACTTGGTCCGCTCGCCTCTGGGTCGGCTGTTCTGGCAGATGGTCAGGTCGTAGATGAGATCAAATTGCAGCATCGCAGCCTAGTGGGCGTTGAGATGGAGGCGTATGGTCTGTTCGCGGCAGCAATGAGTGCGGAGTTTCCCCGGCCGACTCCTCTGACGATCAAGTCAGTTTGCGATTTCGCGGATGAACAGAAATCGGACGAGTTTCAGAAGTATGCGGCGTATACAAGTGCTCAAGCTCTCGGACGTTTCTTTGAGCGATACATGCACGAGATAGCGGGTTTTGCCGGTCGAGCGTGATTGAGAGGCCGCGGTGACTTGCTGAGGGCTGCGGTCACTCACGACAATATATGTCTTGCGCGTTATCCGAAATTGTGCTCTACTCCCCGCATCCCGTCCCGCTGAGGGGGCGCTTCGCGATCGTCACGGACGTCGGGTGCGGGATGCGGTGGGCGCATTGGGACGCAGCGCGGGCTTGCTCGCGCGGACGAACGATCCCGGTGCGACGATGAAGTCGCGTGGTTCTGGCATCCCGGTGCTGATGCCAAGTGGGCGATGACGTGTCGTCCGCGACGGGGCCAACAAGCCGGTCCCCGGGAAGATCGCGTATAAATCGTAACACCATCGCGCAGGGAAGGCCGGGTGATCTCGGCTGAGCCTGTGGTTCTGCCGCGTGCTTTTTGTTGCACGCGGACCATGGGCGCCGGCCGGCGCCCGGTCTTCCCTGCGCCCTCTGTTCGAGGAGGGTGAGATGTCGGGTATCACTCGGGCGCAGATGGCGTCGCGAGAAGGATGGTGCTCGTTTTGCTAATGATTCCTCCGCGAGTGTTTGATCATGTGCATCGTGATGTTCGCCACGACGTCATTGCGAGGAGCGCAGCGACGAAGCAATCCAGAGTCACGCCCGGAGCCCTGGATTGCTTCGCTGCGCTCGCAATGACGGGAGTTTGGGGTGGGCGGCGGGCGTCACACTCGGATGTCGATGTCGTCGGGATGCCCCGCTGTCGTCTGGATGCCCCCGTAGCTTTCCGGGAACCCGGCCGGTCACACTCCCGTGTGAACCGCGGCCGGCGGCGGGAAAGCCCGCGCAGAGCGGGTGCCTCACGGCTGCCTTTGTGCTAGGGTGAACATCCGGGCAACCTGGAGAGATTGTTGAGCGGCATCACCCCCGAGCCGGCCGGGCCGGCAAGCAGCACGCCCGATGGCCTGACGCATGATGGCCTGGCGCGGCTCAAGCTGGCGCAGGCGCTGAAGCGGGCGCGTCTCGCCATCGCCTGGGAGCGCGGCTGGCCGCATCTCGCCCGGCTGCTCACGGTAGTCGGTCTGTTCCTGATTGTCTCCTGGGCCGGCCTCTGGCTCGGCCTGCCGTTCGCGGTCCGCATGATCGGCGTCGGGCTGTTTCTGCTGCTCCTGCTCGGCGCCGCCGTGCCGATGCTGAGATATCGCTGGCCGACCCGCGACGAGGGCCTGGCGCGACTCGATCGCGGCTCGGGCATCGCCCATCGCCCCGCCACCGCGCTCACCGACACGCTGACCACCAAGGATCCGATCGCGCACGCGCTGTGGCAGGCGCAGCGCGAGCGCACCTTGGCCTCGATCAAGCGCATCCGCGCCGGCACGCCGCGGCCGCGGCTGTCGCTGCACGACCCCTGGGCGGTGCGCGCGCTGGTGATCGTGCTCTTGGTCGCGACCTCTATCGCGGCCGGCGACGAGCGGGCACTGCGCGTGGCCTCGGCGTTCGACTGGAACGGCGTGCTGACGCCGGTCACGGTCCGGGTCGATGCCTGGGTCAAGCCGCCGCTCTACACCGCGAAGCCGCCGATCATCCTGTCCGCCGCCAACAAGGAAGGCGCCGTGCCGTCGAGCGGCCCGATCGTGGTGCCCCAGGGCTCGACGCTGATTGTGCGTTCCAGCGGCGGCAATCTCGACATCATCACGTCAGGCGGCGTCGCCGAGGCGGCGCCCGGCGAGGTCGCGGTCGGCGAGGCCGCGCCGAAGGGCACCACCGAGAAGCACTACACGATCAAGACCGACGGCACCGTTCACGTCCGCGCGCCCGCAGGGCAGCCGCAATGGGTGTTCGCGGCGACGCCGGACAAGCCGCCGGTCATCAGCATGGCCAAGGACCCGGAGCGGCAGGCGCGTGGCTCGCTGAAGCTGTCCTACAAGCTCGAGGATGATTACGGCGTCACCGAAGCCCGCGCCAAGGTCGCTGCGCGGCCTGTCGAAAGCAAGGCTGCCGAAAGCAACGAAAGCAAGACGGCTGACGCGCCCGCCGCACGGCCGCTGTTCCAGCCGCCGGAGTTTCCGCTGGTGCTGCCGAACGCGCGCACCCGCAACGGCGTCGGCCAGACCGTCAAGGATCTCAGCGAGGACCCGTACGCCGGCGCCGACGTCACGCTCACGCTGACGGCCAAGGACGAGGCCGGCAACGAGGGCACCAGCGAGCCGTTCGAGACCAGGCTGCCGGAGCGGCTGTTCACCAAGCCGCTGGCGCGGGCGCTGATCGAGCAGCGGCGCATCCTCGCGCTCGACGGCAACCGCAACGGCGGCGTGTTCACCGCGCTCGATGCGCTGGCGATCGCGCCGGAGCTGTTCACACCCGAACTCGGCCAGTATCTCGGCCTGCGCTCGGTGACGCGCCAGCTCGAGGCCGCGCGCACCGACGATGCGCTGCGCGAGGTGGTGGCGAGCCTGTGGGCGCTCGCCGTCACCATCGAGGACGGCAACATCTCCGACGTCGACAAGGCGCTGCGCGCGGCCCAGGACGCGCTGAAGCAGGCGCTGGAGCGCGGCGCCAGCGACGAGGAGATCAAGAAGCTCGCCGAGGACCTGCGCAAGGCGATGGACAACTACATGCGCCAGCTCGCCGAGCAATTGCGCAACAACCCGCAGATGGCGCAGCGGCCGCTCGATCAGAACACCAAGATCCTGCGCCAGCAGGACCTGCAGAACATGATCGACCGCATGGAGCGGCTGTCGCGGCAGGGCGACAAGGAGGGCGCGCGCGAGCTGCTCGAGCAGTTGCAGCAGATGCTGGAGAATTTGCAGATGGCGCAGCCCAACCAGGGCGGCGACAACGACATGGAGCAGGCGCTCAACGAGCTCGGCGACATGATCCGCAAGCAGCAGCAGCTCCGCGACAAGACCTTCAAGCAGGGTCAGGACTCGCGCCGCAACCGCAACAAGCAGCAGGGCGACCAGGACCAGGGCATGGGCGACCTGCAGCAGGACCAGCAGGCGCTGCGCGACCGCCTGAAGCAGTTGCAGGACCAGCTCGCCAAGCGTGGCATGGGCCAGCAGGGCGAAAAGGGACAGAAGGGTCAGAAAGGCCAGAAGGGGCAGCCCGGCCAGCAAGGCGAGCAGGGGGATCAAGGCGACCAGGGCGATTCCGGCGACGGTCTCGACGATGCCGACAGCGCGATGGGCGATGCCGGCAGCCAGCTCGGCGACAATAATGCCGACGGCGCCGTGGAATCGCAGGGCAAGGCGCTGGATGCGCTGCGCAAGGGCGCGCAGAGCCTCGCCGAGGCGATGCAGCAGGGCGACGGCGACCAGCCGGGCGACGGCCCCGGCCAGCGCGCCGGCCGCCAGCAGGGCGCGCAGCAGACCGACCCGCTCGGACGCCCGATGCATCCGGGGCGCGACATCGACGATTTCTCGCAGAAGATTCCGGGCGAGATCGACGTGCAGCGCGTCCGCCGCATCCTTGAGGAGCTGCGCCGCCGGCTCGGCGATCAGTCGCGGCCGCAGCTCGAGCTCGACTACATCGAGCGGCTGCTGAAGGACTATTGAGGATGGATCGGCCACGGGAGATCATGCCCGTGGCTCATCGTTGTTTTGACCGGAGGCCGCGCAGTTCAGTAGCGCTTCTCGGACAGGATGCGCGCCGCGTGCTGCAGCCGGTCGACGGAGCGCTCGGTGTCGGTCAGCGCGCAGCAGCTGACCAGCGTGTCGATGATCGCGAGCTGCGCGACGCGGCTGCTCATCGCCTCCGGGCGATAGCGCGTCTCGTTGGCGACGGTGTAGAGCAGCACCTCGCAATGCGCCGCCAGCGGCGACTTTCCGAGCCGGGTGATGCCGATGGTCCGCGCGCCCGCGGCCTGCGCCAGCCGCGTCGCCAGCACGGTCTCGACCGTGCTGCCCGAATGCGACACCGTGACGGTCGCGACGTCGGGGCCGGCCATCCCGGCGCTGACCGCCTGGACATGCGAATCGACGATCGCATTGGCCGCCAGCCCGAGCTGCAGCAGCCGGTACGACAGGTCCTGCGCAATCGGCGCCGAACTCCCGATGCCGTAGATCTCGACCCGCCGCGCCTCGCGCAGCAGCTTCGCCGCCTGCGCCAGCGCGTCCATCGACAGCAGCCGCCGCGTCTCCTGCAGCGAGGCGGCATGCGCCGCGAAGATGTGGTCCGTCACCGTCGCCGGATCATCGCCGCGATGCAGGTCCTCCTGGATCAGCCGGACCGGCTCGATCAGGTCCCGCGCCAGCATGATCTTGAGCTCCTGGAAGCCGCGCACCCCCACGCGCCGGCAGAACGACACGATCGTCCCCTCGCTGACGCCGCAGGCTTCCGCGACCTCGGTGATCGACATGTGGATGAACGGCTCCGGCCGGGCGATGACCAGCTCCGCGATCTGCCGCGCCTTCGGCGGCAGCTCGTTCTGCAGCTCCCGAATACGAAACAAGATGCCGTTCACGCCCGGCCCAGAACGAAAGGTCGATCCCGTCACGCTGTGCCCCGATACTGAGGAAATCTCATTCAGTTTCATTTCGTAAATAAAAATTTCACAGCGCTGTCAAGTCGCGCTGATACGCCAGGGACGTTCGCAGGAGCAGGTCGGGCTCGCCCCGCCAACCCTGAATACGTTCTTCAAGATTTCAAAAGGTCGTATCAGCATGACAACACGTCGCGATTTCTTGGCAGGCGCCACGGCGGCGGCTGCCTTCGCCAGCATCCGCCAGGCGCTGGCCATTCCGGCACGGCGCCGGACCGGCACCATTCAGGACGTCAAGCACATCGTCATCCTGATGCAGGAGAACCGCTCCTTCGATCACTACTTCGGCACGCTGCGCGGCGTCCGCGGCTTCGGCGACCGCTTCCCGATCCCGCTGGAGAGCGGCAAGCCGGTCTGGTTCCAGTCCGACGGCAGCCGCGAGATTCCGCCCTATCACCGCGACTCCACGACCTCGAACGCGCTGGTCGGCTACGGCACGCCGCACTCCTTCGGCGACAGCCAGGCGGCGTGGAATCAGGGCAAGATGGGCTATTGGGCGAAGTACAAGACGCCCTATGCGATGGGCTATTTCGGCCGCGACGACATTCCGTTCCAGTTCGCGCTCGCCGAGGCGTTCACGATCTGCGACGCCTACCACGCCTCGATCACCACCGGCACCGATCCCAACCGCATCGTGTTCTGGTCGGGCTCCAACTTCAATCCGGCGCTGCGCGCTCAGGGCATCAACTCCACCACCAACGATTCCGAGCCCAACAACCTGCGCTGCTGGCCGAACCCGCACAATTGGGTCGCGGGTCAGCCGCAGCCACAGGCGACCTACAAATATGTCGGCAGCGACTTCGCCTGGGACACGCTGCCCGATCTGCTGAACAAGGCCGGCGTCAGCTGGCACATCTATCAGGACATGAACGACAACTGGACCGGCGCGATGCACGGCTGCCTGGCGTTCTCCAGCTTCCGTCATGCCCAGCCGAGCGATCCGAACTACGTGCACGGCCTGACCGGCGGCCCGGATTATCTCGACCGGCTGAAGGCCGACGTGATGGCCGGCACCTTGCCGCAGGTGTCGTGGATCCTGCCGACGCAGGCCAACTCCGAGCATCCCGGCGGCGGCAGCCCGACCCGCGCCGGCAATTTCACCGACCAGGTGCTGGAAGCCCTGACCGCCAATCCCGAGGTCTGGAGCCAGACCGTCTTCTTTCTGACCTTCGACGAGAATGACGGCTTCTTCGATCATCTGCCGGCGCCCGCAGTGCCGTCCTACGACATCAACGGCAAGCTGATGGGCAAGGCGACCTTGCCGCTCGACGGCGAGTATTTCTCCAACACCGTCGGCAACGTGCTGACTGCGACCGACACCGTCAGCGGCAACATCCGTCCTTGGGGCCTCTCCGCGCGGGTGCCGATGTACGTCGTTTCACCTTGGAGCAAGGGCGGCTGGGTCAACTCGCAGGTGTTCGACCACACCTCGATCGGTCGCTTCCTCGAGAAGCGCTTTGCGATCAAGGTCGACGCCATCAGCCCCTGGCACCGCGCCGTCTCCGGCGATCTCACCTCGGCGTTCGACTTCGCCAGCCCGAACGATCCGCGCTTTCCGGAGCTGCCCGACCAGAGCAACTGGCAGGCCTCGGACGCGCATCAGAAGACGTTGCCGGCGCCGGTTGCGCCCGCGACGCCGCAGCCGCTTTTTCAGGAGAGCGGCGCGCGCTATTCGCGTCCGCTGCCCTATATCCTGCACGCCACCGCGAAGGTCGACGCCGCGGCGGGCAAGGTGAAGCTGCTGTTCGCCAACACCGGCTTTGCCGGCGCTGTGTTCCACGTCTACGACAAGCAGCATCTCGATCTCATTCCGCGCCGCTACACCGTCGAGGCCGGCAAGATGATCGACGATGAATGGAGCGTCGGCAGCGATGGCCTGTATGATCTCTGGGTGCTCGGCCCGAACGGCTTCCATCGTCATTTCAAGGGCGACCTCGACAAGGTCAGGTTGTCGAATGCCGCGAACCCGGAGATCTTCGTCGGCTACAACGTCTTCGAGGGCGGCCTGCACATGCAGCTGCGCAACGACGGCCATGCCCGCGTGAGCTTCACGGTGAAGTCCAACGAGATCTATGGCCCGTTGCAGGCCGTCACCGCCTCGGTCTCGGCCGCGCTGGAGCCGCAATGTCCCGGCTTCGGTCCGCGCCCGGGCTTCCATCCGGTGGGTTTTGGCGTGGTGCCGGGCTTCCGGTCGGCGCCCGACTTCGATGCTCCCGGCTTCGGCTTTGGCGCACCGACCTTCTTCCCCGGACCGAGCCATGGCGGCCCATCGACGTCGTGGACCGTCAAGGTGTCTGCGCCCGGCCGCCACAGCGAGCTCTACTGGCATCTGCGCAAATCCGGCCTGTGGTACGACTTCGTCGTCACCAGCGACACCGACGACAGCTTCTACCGGCGCGCCGCCGGACATGTCGAGACCGGCCGTCCCTCGTTCAGCGATCCCGGCATGGCACTGGCCGACCGCTTCTGATCGATGCATCCACGAGATTTGCAGAGGGCGCCCATGGGCGCCCTTTCGCTTTGCCTCAGGCGCTGCCGAGATCGTGGATCGCGGGTGACAGTTGGCCCGAGGAGATGTTCAGCGTCGCCAGGGTGATCGGCAGCCTGAAGCGGCGCGGCCCTGCGCTGCCCGGATTCAGGTAGAGCACGCCGTCGCGTGTCCCGACGCCTGCGCGATGCGAATGACCGGACACGACGATGTCGATACCCGCCGTTGCAGGGTCGATCGCGAGGTCGTGGACGTCGTGCACGACATGGACGGCACGCGTGCCGAGCCTGACGGTCTCGGTCGCAGGATATGCATTCGCCCAATCTGCCGTATCGATGTTGCCGCGGATCGCAGTCACCGGCGCGATCAGGCGAAGCCGCTCGACGATCTCGTGCCGGCCGATATCGCCGGCGTGGATGATGTGGTGGACGCCCGACAGACATCGCACTGCCTCCGGCCGCAGCAGCCCATGAGTGTCGGAGATGATTCCAACTTTGAGCATCGTTTCCTGCCGGCGTGATGGGCATCGCCTCAGGCGATCGTGAGAATCTCCAGCTCTTGTCCGGTGACCTCGACCATGTCGCCGGCCGATTTGCCCATCAGCAGGCGAGCCACAGGGGAGACATAGGAGATCATGCCGCGCTTCGGATCGGCCTCGTCCTCGCCGACGATGGTGTAGGTCTGGACGCGGCCGTCGCCGCGCTTGAACGTCACCGTGCTGCCGAACGCGATCTGCTCCGTCGATGTCGGCGCCGGCATCACCTGCGCGGTCCGCACCCGCGCTGCAAAGTAGCGCGCGTCGCGCAGCGGCAGCGCCGACTCCCGTCGCCGCTCGTTGACGTCCTCGATTCCCTGGGCCGCTTCAAACGCCGCCTGCGCTTCGCGCAACTGCTCCTCGAGCGCCTTGAGTCCGGCCGCGGTCACGAGGTTCGGATGCGGCGAGACCGGCCGGTCGGGCAGTTGCGTTTCGGCCGCCGTCTCGGCGCTCTCTTCCTTGGTGAATGCGACGCTCACGCCGGACTCCTGAAAAGGGCCGCGAGATGTCGCGGCCCTCAGGGAGAGATCATGCCGGCTGTGCGGATTTCAAGCCGTGCCGCATGCCGCGCGTGAGCGTGCTTGACAGCAGCGGCGACGCGCATTCTAATATACGAACTATAGTTCGCAATCCGAACCTTGGTCAATCCAAATGCCGGTCGTCAAGGCCGGCGTCAAGCAGGAAACGTCGGAGCCTCCACGTGGACGAGGACAGCAACGCTGGCAAAAGCGTCGTGCTGTCGCTGGCCAAGGGCTTTCAGGTGCTGAATGCCTTCACCAGCGAGGAGCCGGAGCTGGTGCTCGCCGACGTTGCGCGCCGCGCCGCGCTCGACAAGGGCACCACGTTCCGCCTGCTCAACACGCTCGTGATGCTCGGCTATGTCGAGAAGGTCGGCGACTCCAGGCGCTTCCGCCTGACGCTGAAATGCCTCGATCTGGGCTTCAACGCGATCGCGCGCTCGGAGCTACGCACACAGGCGCGCCCGATCCTGCGCAGCCTGGTCGGCGAGATGAACGAGGCTGCCTCGCTCGCGGTGCTCGACGGCAGCGACATCGTCTATGTCGAGCGCATCCAGGCGGGCCTCGTCCGGCTCGGCGTCGACGTCCGCATCGGCAGCCGCGCGCCGGTCTATTCGACCGCCGTCGGCCAGGCGATCCTGTCATTGCTGCCGGTCGAGACGCAGATCGAGGTGCTCGAGGCGCAGCCGCGCATCAAGCGCACCGAAACCACGATCACCGATCTCGACGCGCTGCTGCAGCGCCTGTGCGAAGTGAAGGCTGCCGGCTACGCGCTGTCAAATCAGGAAAATGCGCCGGGGCTGTGCGTGCTCGCCGCGCCCGTCATCGACCGCGACGGCATTCCGCTCGCGGCGATCAGTATCGCTGCGCCCACCATGCGCATCACCGCGGACGACTTCGAGCGGCTTGGCGTGGCGCCGCTGCTCAGAGCGGCAGCCCAGCTGTCCCGGGCTCTGGAGGCCATGGGCGGGGCGACTGCGACGGTCGCGAAACGATGAACGTCGATGTGACGAAACAGGAGCAAGCATGAGCGTCATGACCAATTTCAAGGGGATCATCCCGGCGATCGCCGTCCCCTTCAACGCCGACCATTCGATCGACGAGGCCGAGCTGACGCGCTATGCGGCGTGGCTCAGCAAACGACGCGGCATCGTCGGCATCATGACCAATGGCCACACCGGCGAGGTGTTCAGCCTCACGGCGAAGGAGCGCGCGGAGGTGACGCGCATCGTCGCCAAGGCGCTCACCGGCATCTGCCCGACCATCTCCTCCGTCGTGTGCGAAGGCATCAAGGACGGCATCGAGCATGCGCTGATGGCGAAGGAAGCGGGCGCGACTGCTCTCGACATCATGCCGCCCCATCACTGGCTGCGCTTCGGCTTCAAGCGCGAGCACTGCCTGGATTATTTCAGCGCCATCGGCGAAGCCACCAGGCTGCCGCTGATCGTGCATGTCTATCCCGCCTGGACCCGCGCCTCGTTCTCCTCGGAGCTGCTCGCCGAGCTCGCCCGCCTCGACCACGTGCAGGCGTTCAAGATCGGCACCCGCGAGATGAACAAATACGCCCGCGACCTCAAGGCGATCCGCGCCGCGGCGCCGCACAAGGCGCTGCTGACCTGTCATGACGAATATCTGCTGGCCTCGATGGTGCAGGGCGTCGATGGTGCGCTGGTCGGCTTCGCCTCGCTGATTCCGGATCTGATCTACGATCTGTTCGCTGCCGTCACCGCCGGTGACCTCAAGCTTGCGATGAAGCTGCAGGCCATGATCGATCCGCTCAAGGACGCGGTGTATGGCGGCGGCGAGCCGACCGGGGAGGCGCATGGCCGCATGAAGGCGGCGATGCAGGTCGCCGGCGTGATCCGCGATGCCACCGTGCGGCCGCCGACGCATGCGCCGAGCGCCGAGGAGATGGCCGCGATCCGCGCCGCGGTGGCCGCGGCCGGGTTGACGGTGAAGGCTGCGGCCTGAGCTTGCGAGAGGCGACGGCCGGTGCCGGCCGTTGCCCCGTGATCACAACAAAAAGACACCGGGTGGACGCTGATGCTGACGATGGATGTCGACGATGCAACCCGGCGCGCTGCGGCTGTGCCCGAGGCTGTGCTCATCGCGATCGATCAACTGTCGAAGACCTACGTCTCGGCCTCCGGCGCGGCGGTCCATGCGCTGAGCCGGATCTCGCTGGATATCAAGCCGGGCGAGTTCGTCTGTGTCGTCGGTCCCTCCGGCTGCGGCAAGAGCACCTTGCTGCGTCTGCTCGCGGGGCTTGATAGTTACAGCGACGGCCGGCTGCTGCTCGATGGCGAGGCCGTCGCCGGTCCCTCGCGCAAGGTCGGCGTCGTGTTCCAGGCGGCCAACCTGCTGCCGTGGATGACGGTGCGCGACAATGTCGGGCTGCCCTTGCGCGTCGGCGGCAAACATGCGCCGGCCGGCGATCGCATCGAGCAGCTGCTCGCCGTTACCGGTCTCGGCGATTTCGGCGACAAATATCCCTATGAGCTGTCCGGCGGCATGCAGCAGCGCGCCGGGATCTGCCGCGCGCTGGCGCGCGATCCCGAGATCCTGCTGATGGACGAGCCGTTCGGCGCGCTCGACGCACTGACGCGCGAGCGGCTGAACCTCGAGCTGCAGCGAATCTGGCAGGAGAACCGCAAGACCGTCCTGCTGATTACGCACTCGATCTCGGAAGCCATCTTCCTGGCCGACCGCGTCATCGTGATGTCGGCGCGTCCCGGCCGCATCCTTGCCGATCTCCACGTGCCGATCCCGCGGCAGCGCAGCTTCGACGACATCGTGCTGCATCCGGACTATGCGCGGCTTGCCAGGGAAGTTCGCGGGCTGCTCAATGCACAGGAGCACGGCCATGACTGATCTCGCCAACGTCGCCGTTTCAGCCCTGTCGCAGAAGCCCGCAAGCCCCCGGCGCCGCGTCAGCCTGGGCTCGCCGATCGCCTGGATCGGCCTCGCGGTGCTGATCCTGAGCTGGATCGCCGCGGTCAACCTGCTGAACATCCCGTCCTACATCCTGCCGAAGCCCGAAGCGGTCGTTCGTGCGTTGTGGTCCGGGCTCGCGGTCAGCCCGGCCAGCCCGCTCGGCTATTACCTGCCGCTGTGGAGCACGCTGAGCAACGCCGCCGCCGGCTGCGCCATCGGCGTCGGGCTCGGCCTCGTCATCGGCTCCTTGATGGCCGAGGTCGAAGCCATCGAGCGCCTGGTGATGCCCTATGCGTTCGCGCTGCAGAGCCTGCCCAAGGTGGCGATCGCGCCGCTGATCGTGATCTGGTTCGGCTTCGGTGACGGCTCGAAGGTCGCGATCTCGGCGCTGCTGTCGTTCTTCCCGGTGCTGATCAACAGCTTCACGGGGCTGCGCGCCGTCGAGCCCGAGCGTATCGACCTGATGCGCTCGCTGTCGGCCTCGCGCTTCGAGACCTACCGCATCGTCAAGCTGCCCAACGCCGCGCCCTTCATTTTCGCGGGCCTCGACATGGCGGTGGTCTATGCACTGCTCGGCGCGATCGTGGCCGAATTCCTCGGCGCCCAGCGTGGCATGGGGGTCGTCATCACGCAGGCGCAGGCGGTGTCGGACGTCGCCGGCGTGTTCGCCGCGCTGATCATTCTCGGCGTGCTCGGCATCGTGCTGCATGGGATCGTGCGCTGGTGCGAGGCCAAGGTCGTGCACTGGGGCGCCAACCGGAAAAAATAGGACCACAGGGAGGAACGAAGGATGGTTTCGCGCAGGTCATTCCTGAAGAGCAGTGCCGGCGCGGCGCTGCTGATGAGCGGCGCGCCGGCCGGCCTGATGGCGGCGGACGCGAAGAAGCTTCGCTTCGGCGTCGGGCTCAAGGCGCTCAACGCCACTATCATCAATTGCGTGATCGGCGAGGCGCTCGGCTACAACGCGCAGGAAGGGTTCTCGCTCGACGTCCAGGCGCTCGGCACCAATGCCAACGTCCAGGTCGCGACTGACCGGGGCTCCGTCTTCGTCGGCGTCGGCGTGCCGTCGACAGCGCTGCCGCTGCTCGCCAAGGGCGAATGGAGTGGCGCGAAACTGTTCTATCAATATACCTATCCGTACAAATGGGACATCGCCGTCCCGCCCGGCTCGGGGCTCAAGAGCTACACGGACCTCAAAGGCAAGAAGATCGGCGTGTCCGACTTCGGTGCCACCGAATATCCCGTCACCAAGAACGTGCTGAAGGCGCTGGGCCTGGATCCCGAGAAGGATGTGAGCTGGGTCGCGGTCGGCAACGGCACGCCGGCGGGCGTCGCCCTGCAGCGCGGCGTGATCGATGCGCTCGCTTATTTCGATACTGGCTTCGGCCAGATCGAGGCGGCCGGCATCGAGCTGGCCTATTTGCCGCGTCCGACCACGATCCCGATGGTCGGCGGCCAGTTCCTGATGGCGATGCCGCAGACGTTCGAGAAGGACAGGGATCTCCTGGTCGGCTTTGGCCGCTCGGTGTGCAAGGCGTCGCAATTCCTGCTCGCCAATCCGACCGCCGGCGCCAGGGCCTTTCTCAAGATGTACCCGGAGACGGCGCCGCGCGGTGCCAGCGAGGACGCGGCGGTCAAGGCCGTGCTGCAGTCGATCAGCCGCCGCATCAAGCTCTACGCGCCGCCCTATGCCGATACGAAGATGGGCGGGATCAACGAGCAAGAGTTCCGCACCGAGGCCGCGATGAACGGGCTGGACATCACGGACTATGCTGCGCTCTACACCAATGAGCTGATCGACAAGATCAACAATTTCGATGCAGTGAAGGTCAGGGCCGAGGCGGCTGCGTACAAGGGATGACGGCACAGGACCACGACAGCAGCTCGGGCCTTCGCCATGCGGTGGTGACCGGAACCAGCTCGGGCATCGGCCGCGCCATCGCCGAGCGTCTGCTGGCGGACGGCTGGCGCGTGACCGGCATCGACCGCGCGGCCTCGGTGCTGTCGCACGAACACTTCGGTGGCTTCGAGGCCGATCTCGCCGAACCGCAGACGCTGATCGCGCGCCTTGCTGACGTCGGCGCCGTGACCGCGCTGGTCCACGCCGCCGGCTACATGCGTGTCGGCCGTCTCGGCGAGTTGCAGGCCGAGAGCAGCGAAGGGATGTGGCGCGTCCATGTCGGCGCCGCGGAGGCGCTGGCCAATGCGCTGGCGCCGCGCCTGCGCGAAGGCGGGCGCATCGTACTGATCGGCAGCCGCACCGCCAATGGCGCGGCCGGCCGCAGCCAATACGCCGCGACCAAGGCGGCACTCACCGGCCTCGCGCGCTCCTGGGCGATCGAGCTGGCGCCGCGACTGATCACCGTCAACGTCGTCGCACCGGCTGCGACCGACACGCCGTTTCTGCGCGATCCCAGCCGCGCCGGCATCGCCCCGGTGCTGCCGCCGATGGGGCGCTACGTCGATCCGGTCGAGGTGGCTGCGCTCACCGCCTTCCTGCTGTTGCCGGAAGCGGGCGCCATCACCGGCCAGACCATCACCATCTGCGCAGGCGCCTCGCTCTGAAACGGCGCGTGCGACCCCGACCAGGAGAATGACCATGACCGTTCGTATCGTCGACGTCCGCGAGGTGACGAAGCCGATCTCGTCGCCGATCCGCAATGCCTATATCGACTTCACCAAGATGACGTCGAGCCTGGTCGCGGTCATCACCAATGTCGAGCGCAATGGCCGGCCCGTGGTCGGCTACGGCTTCAACTCCAACGGCCGCTACGGGCAGGGCGGCCTGATCCGCGAGCGTTTTCGCACGCGACTTCTGGAAGCTGATCCCACATCGTTGCTCGATGCCACCAAGGACAACATCGACCCGGACAAGGCCTGGGCGGCGATGATGATCAACGAGAAGCCCGGCGGCCACGGCGAGCGCTCGGTCGCGGTCGGCACGTTGGACATGGCGATCTGGGATGCGGTCGCCAAGATCGCCGACAAGCCGCTGTTCCGTCTGCTCGCGGAGCGGCACGGCCGCAAGGCCGAACCGCGCGTCTTCGTCTACGCTGCCGGCGGCTACTACTATCCCGGCAAGGATCTCTCGGCGCTGCGCCGCGAGATGTGCGGCTATCTCGAGCGTGGCTACACTGTCGTGAAGATGAAGATCGGCGGCGCGCCGATCGACGAGGACCGTCAGCGCATCGAGGCCGTGCTCGCCGAGATCGGCCCCAACAATCAGCTCGCGGTCGACGCCAATGGCCGCTTCGACCTGGAGACTGCGATCGCCTACGCCAAGATGCTGCGCGACTATCCGCTGTTCTGGTACGAGGAGGCGGGCGATCCGCTCGACTATCACCTGCAGGCGACGCTGGCCGATTTATATCCCGGCCCGATGGCCACCGGCGAGAACCTGTTCAGCCACCAGGACGCGCGCAACCTCATCCGCTACGGCGGCATGCGCCCCGATCGCGACTGGCTGCAGTTCGACTGCGCGCTGTCCTACGGCCTGTGCGAGTATCTGCGCACGCTCGACGTGCTCAGGACCTATGGCTGGTCGCCGTCGCGCTGCATCCCGCATGGCGGTCACCAGATGTCGCTCAACATTGCCGCCGGCCTCGGCCTCGGCGGCAATGAGAGCTATCCCGACCTGTTCCAGCCCTATGGCGGCTTCCCCGACGGCGTGAAGGTGACCGACGGCCACATCACGATGCCCGACCTCCCCGGCATCGGTTTCGAGGGCAAATCCGATCTCTATGCCGAGATGCGCGCGCTCAGCGCGTGAAGCTGAGCGGGGCGTCCGACGGCCGCCCCAGCGTCATTGCGAGCGCAGTGTTCAGCCCGGGGACATAGCTGACGGGTGTTCGGGGAGATGGTTGACACTTCAAAATCGGCTCGATTCGTCAAGCAGAGGGGCGAGCGATGCCGTGGCGAGAGGTGTCTGTCATGGACCAGCGACGAGAGTTTGTGATGCTTGCCAAGCAGGAAGGGGCGAACCGGCGGGAGCTGTGTCGGCGGTTCGGCATCAGCCCTCAGACGGGCTACAAATGGATCCAGCGGCATGACGCTGGGGACACGGCGCTGGCGGATCGGTCGCGGCGGCCTCATCGAAGTCCGGAGCGCACCGCGGCTGCGACCGAGCAGCAGATTGTCGCATTGCGCGATGCTCACCCGGCCTGGGGCGCGCGCAAGCTCGCACGGTGTCTTGAGCGTGATGGTCAAGCTGTCCCGGCGATATCCACCGTGCACACCATCCTGCGCCGCTACGATCGAGTGGTCGAGCCTGCAGGCACGCCCGGACAGCCCTACACGCGGTTCGAGAAGGATGCGCCCAATCAGCTGTGGCAGATGGACTTCAAGGGGCACAGTGCGCTGGAGAACGGTGTGTCCTGTCATCCGCTGACAGCGTTGGACGATCACTCCCGCTTCTCGTTGTGCCTGGCGGCTTGTGACAACGAGCGCGGCTCTACGGTCAAAGGACATTTGGAGACGACGTTCCGCCGTTATGGACTGCCGGATGCGATGTTCGTCGACAATGGTGGCCCCTGGGGATTTACCCTCGAAGACCCCTGGACCGCGTTGACGGTCTGGCTTCTGAAGCTCGGCGTTCGAACGATCCACAGCCGGCCCTACCATCCTCAGAGCCGCGGCAAGAACGAACGCTTCCACCGTAGTCTGAAGGCCGAGGTGTTTGCCTTCAGGCGCTACCGTGATCTTCCCGATGTCCAGCGGGCACTCGACGGATGGCGCTCCGTCTACAATCTCGACCGGCCGCACGAGGCCTTGAACTTCGACGTGCCGGCAAGCCGCTATCAACCGAGCCAACGTGCGATGCCAGACCGGCTTCCGATCGTCGAATACGACGAGGGTGAGAGCATCCGTTCCGTGTCGAGCACGAAGGCCTACGTCAGTTTCGAGGGGCGGCTCTGGAAAGTCCCGCAAGCCTTCCGAGGTGAGCGGCTGGCTATCCGGCCACTCAGTGCCGACGGAAAGTTCGGAATTTTCTTTGCCGCACATCAGATCGCAGCGATTGATCTGCGCGACCCCAAAACTGTCAACTATGTCCCCGAACAGGTGTAAGCTATGTCTCCGGGCTGAACAGCAGCGAAGCAATCCAGATGGTCTCCGCAGAGGGATTCTGGATTGCTTCGCTGCGCTCGCAATGACGGAGGAGAGAGGATCAGTTCCTTCAGCGACCTTTACGCAGGCGCGAGCCCATCAGGCACGTCCGCGCTCCATCGCACCCATCGCTGTCGTCCCGGGCAAGCCGCGATGGCGCGAAGCGACGGCGTGGCGCCGACCCGGGACCCATACCCCCAGGGAGATGTGATGGCGCGAGATGTGGGACCAGTCTTGTCCCTCAACGGCGGCGGTGGCTATGGATCCCTGCGTTTGCAGGGATGACAGCGCGGACTGCAGCAACGTCGAGGATCATCGTTGGCGCCCTACGCCTTCGCAGCCTTTGACGCCAGCGCGTCGGCGACCGCGGTGCGGATGTCGGCGATCGAGAACGGCTTGGTGATGACGTCGTGAGCGATCGCGCTGAGATTCGACGCCCGCTCGCGCTGATGGGCAAAGCCGGTCATCAGCAGGATGGTCAGGTCGGGAAAATCGCGTGCCGCGGACAGCGCCAGCGCGATGCCGTCCATGATGGGCATTTGGATGTCGGTCAGCAGCAGGTCGAAGGCGCCGGCCTCGCGCGTCAGGATGTCGAGCGCCTCGGCACCGTCCTGCGCCGTCACGATCTCATGTCCATCCATGGCAATGGCGCGCGCGACCAAGGTCCGCATCGAATCTTCGTCGTCGGCGATCAGCACGCGCGACATGTCGTTTCGTCTCCGTCTCGTGGGCCCCGCGGGCGACCCACGAGACCGGAACCATCATGCACTGCCGGCGGCGAGATCGCGCCGGTTGAAGAACCGTATATCGATATTGCGGCCTTCGGGAGGGGGCGAGGCGAGCCGCGACTTGAACGTCGTGCGCTCGCCGGGCTTGAGCGCGGTCTGCTCGAGCAGCGTGTTCCAGGCGTAGATCTCGGTGCCCTGCGCGTCACGGACGCTGAAGCGCAGCCGCGGCAGGTCGATCGATTTCTTCGTCAGGCTGACGATCGTCCCCTCGATCACCAGCACCGGCTTGCCGTCGACGGTTTCGGTCGCCACCTTCAGGTCCTTGAAGGTCAGGCCGCGCAGGTTCACCTCGAGCCCGACCAGCTTGTAGAACGAGGCCGTCTGCGGCAGCAGCCTGACAACGTCGGCGCGCCACACCACCAGCGCAATCGTGAGCGCCGCCATGGCGGCCGTCAGCACCGGCAGGTTCAACACCTTGTTGCCTGGGAAATCCGGCAACGTCGGGCGCCTGATGAGTTTGCGGAGACCGGCGAGGCGCGAAGCCCCGCTCTGCGCCGGCTGCGCGGCATCGGCCGTGTCGTCGTCGGGCTCGGCGAGGGCATCCTCGGGCCAGCCGGCAGCCAGTGGCGGACTTTCCACATCGGGCGTCCGTTCGTCGTCGTCTTCCTGGCGCGCGAGGGCTTCCCACTCGTCGGCCGCGTCACGGGGCGCGGCCGCCGCGCCGGCCTCCGCCATGGCAGGCATGGGGGCGGGCGCCTCGACCGCATCCTCCGGTCGTGCCAGCCAGACCTCCTTGCAACGGGAACAGCGTACGTTGCGGCCAGCCATACCCAGGGTTGCCACGTCGATGGCATAAGATGTCGTACAATGAGGGCAAACGATGAACATCGCGCCTGTTCTCCAACGGCCATTGCCGCTTTGTTTCCGACAGTTCGTGCTACAAGGACCGCCATGTCGACGAACATCGGAACTCAATCGCGCCAATGGTACACGGCGACCGTTAACGAACCGGAAACCATAACGGGCGCTCAATCGGGCCATCGTACCGCTGAGCTTGGAGCGTGCGGGTCTGCCGCGCACGCGGTCGAACGGAGCTGACGCTTTGGTTCGGTTCGAAAATGTTGGGCTGCGCTATGGATTGGGGCCGGAGATTCTCCGTGACCTCAGTTTCCAGATTCCGGCCCATTCCTTCCAGTTCCTCACCGGCCCGTCGGGCGCGGGCAAGACCTCGCTGCTCAAGCTGTTGTTTCTGTCGCTGCGGCCGACCCGCGGCCTGGTCAATCTGTTCGGCTACGATATCTCGCTGCTCAGCAAAGAGGAGATCGCCGATCTGCGCAAGCGCATCGGCATCGTGCTGCAGGACTTCCGGCTGCTCGATCACATGACGACCTATGAGAACGTGGCGCTGCCGTTTCGCGTCATGGGGCGGGATGAATCGAGCTACCGCAAGGAGGTCATCGACCTCCTGAAATGGGTCGGCCTTGGCGAGCGCATGGACGCGCTGCCGCCGATCCTGTCGGGTGGTGAGAAGCAGCGCGCGGCGATCGCGCGCGCCGTGATCTCGCGGCCGCAACTGCTGCTCGCGGACGAGCCGACCGGCAACGTCGATCCGACGCTCGGGCGCCGCCTGCTGCGGCTGTTCATCGAATTGAACCGCTCGGGGACGGCGGTCATCATCGCAACCCATGACATCACGCTGATGGACCAATACGAGGCCCGCCGGCTGGTGCTGCATCAGGGACGATTGCACATCTATGAGTAGCGTAGACGATCGCGGCCTCCTGGTCGATCTCGGCGACGACCGCCCGCAACTGCCGGCGCAGGCCCGCATCGTGTCGCCGATCGTGCCGCGCGCCTCGATCGCCGGCCGCGCGCTGGTCGCCGTGGTGGCGATCATGACCTTCCTGGCCTCGATCACGACCGGCGGCGTGCTGCTGGTCAGCGAGTCCGCGGCCGAGTGGCAGTCGGAGGTTTCGAGCGAGATCACCGTCCAGGTTCGCCCCAAGACCGGCCGGGACATCGAGCGCGACATTGCCCTGGTGACGGAGGCGATGCGGGCGCAGTCCGGAATCGTCGAGGTCCGGCCGTTCACCAAGGAGGAATCCAGCAAGCTGCTGGAGCCGTGGCTCGGCAGCGGCCTGTCGTTCGACGAGCTTCCGGTGCCGCGCGTCATCATCGCGCGCGTCCAGCCCGGCACCAGCTTCGATCTCAACGCGCTGCGCAGCCGCGTGACCCAGGTTGCGCCGACCGCCAGCGTGGACGACCACCGCGCCTGGATCGAGCGCATGCGCTCGATGACAGGCGCGACGCTTTTCGCAGGCTTCGGCATTCTGGTGCTGGTGATCGCGGCCACCATCATCTCGGTGTCGTTCGCGACCCGCGGCGCGATGGCCGCGAACCGGCCGATCGTCGAGGTGCTGCATTTCGTCGGCGCCGGCGACCGCTACATCGCCAATCACTTCCTGCGGCATTTTCTGCAGCTCGGACTGGAGGGGGGCGTGATCGGTGGCGGCCTTGCGATGCTCGGATTCGGGTTCTCGGAGTCGATCGCCAACTGGTTCTCCGGCACTCCCGTCGGCGATCAGTTCGCGGCGTTGCTGGGGACATTCTCGCTGCGCCCGCTCGGCTATGTCGCGATCGCGCTGCAGGCCGTGGTGATCGCCGCGGTGACCGGCTGGGCCGCACGCCGGACCCTGTTCACGACCCTGGCGAGCATCGACTGATGGCGGCTTCTATCCCCAGCCGTCTCGTTGCGGATTTCACTTGGCCCGAAAACCGCCTAAAATCGTCTGCGCCGGGGTGAGGCAGGACGGGGTGAGCTGGGTCACGAACACGGCGGAGGTCGCGCGCCAGGATCGGCGGCGAGCGAACGTGATCGGGAGGCCGGCGAAACCTGCCTGCGTTCCCGGACTTGAACGACGGGATCGCGCGACGGCATGGCGCCGCGCGCAGGCAGGCAAGGACAAGCCAGGCGTTGCATGGAGCCGGAGACTGACCATAGCAGGCGAAAGCTGCCGCTCACCGTGGCGGTGTGGCGGACGCTCGCGGGCGCCGTGGCGACGCTCGGGGTCGGCTTCTTCGTCGCGGCGGTCGGCTTCGTCGGCTTCCTCTCGCAATTGCGGGGCGCCGAGATCCAGCCCGAGCGCAAGGCGGACGGAATCGTGGTCCTGACCGGCGGCTCGTCACGCGTATCGGACGCGGTGGAACTCCTGGCGGGAGGCTATGGCCGGCGGCTGCTGATCTCCGGTGTGCACCCGACCAACGAGGCCAGCGACATCACCCGGTCGCTGCCCGAGGCGCGATCATTCATCAACTGCTGCGTCGATCTGGATTATTCGGCGATCAATACCCGCAGCAACGCCGCGCAGACGCGGCGATGGGCGAGCGAGCGCGGCTTCAAGTCGCTGATCGTCGTGACGTCGAACTATCACATGCCGCGGGCCATCGTCGAACTGTCGCATGCGATGCCGAGCATGGATCTCATTCCCTATGCGGTCGTCGGCGAGAAATGGCGCGACGAGCCGTGGTGGACCAGCGCGCCGACGGTGCGACTTCTGCTGTCCGAATATGCCAAATATGTCGCCGCCGAGATGCGGCTGCGGCTGGCCGATCTCGGCCTCGATCTCGCGCCCGAGTTCGATCCGCCAACCGGCTCGGTGTCGCGCCGACCGACGACGGCGCAAGCCAATTGAACTGGGTTTCTGATGGTCTCGATCTTCCTGCGTTCGCTGCTGTTCAACATCCTGTTCTACCCGAACTTCGTGCTCTGGGCGTTGATCGCGTTGCCGACCCTGGCTATGCCCCGCAAGGCGCTGCTGCGCGTCGCCAACTGGTGGGCGCAGAGCAACATCTTGTTGATGCGCGTCGTCTGCAACATCCGCGTCGAATATCGCGGCGTCGAGAAGATCCCGAAGGGGCCGCTGATCGTCGCCGCCAAGCATCAGTCGATGTGGGAGACGATCTCGCTGCTGCATTTCTTCGATGCGCCGTTCTTCGTTCTCAAGCGCGAGCTGCTGCGGATTCCCTTGTTCGGACAGTATCTCGTCAAGGCGGACATGATCGCGATCGACCGCAGCTCCGGCGCCCGCGCGTTGAAGCAGGTGATGCGGCGGGCGGCAGAGGAGGTGAAGCACGGCCGTCAGTTTGTGATCTTCCCGGAAGGCACCCGGCGTCCGGCGGGCGCACCGCCGGACTACAAGGGCGGCGTCGGCCTGATCTACACGGATTGCGGCGTACCCTGCCTGCCGGTGGCCCTGAATTCGGGTCTGTTTTGGCCACGCCGCACATTTCTGCGCTATCCGGGCACGCTCGTCGTGGAGTTTCTCGATCCGCTGCCGCCTGGCCTGCCGCGCGATGAGTTCATGGCGCGGATTCAGAGCGTCATCGAAGAGGCGACCGGCCGGCTCGTCGCCGCGGGGCAGGCGGAACAGGCGCAGTTGTTTGGCCGGGTGCCGGCGCCGGTGAAGGCTTGAGGGCTATGTCTTGCTTGGCGCAGGATGCAGCGAGTGGCCGTCATCGTGCAGCATCGTCGCCAGCCGATGCAACTGCGCGTCGCGAAAGCCCTGCGCCTCGATCGCCTTCACGGTCGAGATCACGTAGTCGCGATTGGCGCCGGACTGGCCGTGACCCTGGCGCACATGGCGCAACTGCTCCTGTGGCGACAGCCGGCCTGCATATTGCACGTGGCCGCGATCGACCACGTAGACCAGCGCGCTCACCCGCTCGCGCGCGTCGTTTTCAAGCCAAACCGAGCGCGTCACTTCGCGATATACCGAGGTTACCTGCTCACGCGCCCGCAAATAGGCGATGGTCTCGTCGCGCTTGTCTGCTGCCACCCGGAACGCAATGCCGCGACACGCGCCGCCGCGATCGAGACCGAGCACGAGGCCCGGCTTCTCCGGCGTTCCGCGGTGGACGAACGAATACACACAGAGCGCGCGATGCTCGCCGATCAGCCGCGCCGGCACCTGCTCGAGAAAAGCGAATCCGGGCCGCCACATCAGCGAGCCGTAGCCGAAGACCCAGAGATCGCCGTGGGGAAGGTCGCGTTCGGAGAGGGTCATTGCGGACATCAATGCGGAAGCCTAAGTGTGATGCTCGCGAATTGTTAATTTAGATACACAATCCGTGATCGCCGAATTGCCAAAATTGCTGCCCAAAGGGTGTCCTGCATGTCTCGTTTGCCGCAAGCGCGCCGCAGGCGCTCTCGTTGGGGGCTCTTCATAGCTCCCGTTCTGCTCCTGATCGCCGCTGTTGCGTGGAGCGCATTCTGGTTCTTCGCCGCTTCGCAAGTGGATGTCCAGGCCGACGCTTGGCGTGCGCGCGAAGCAAAATCGGGACGCGTCTATGACTGCGCGAAGCGCTCGGTCGCCGGCTTCCCGTTCCGGCTCGAGGTTCGCTGCACGGATCCGAGCGTGGCCCTGTTCTCGCAGGCCGCGGGCACGCCTTTGATGAATGCCAGGCTCGACGAGATCCTCGTCGTCGCCCAGGTGTGGGACCCGAAGCGGCTCATCGCGGAGTTCAAGGGACCCGCTATGATCGCCGACGGTCGCGGACCCGCCTCGTTCTCCGTGAACTGGCGCGTCGGTGAGGCCAGCGTCCGCGGTCTGCCGGGGTTGCCGCAGCGCGCCGACCTCGTGTTCGAACAACCGACCATCGACCGCATCGAGGGCGGGACAGCCGTGCCCGCCGCGCGCGCCGATCACGTCGAGTTGCACGGCCGCTTCGCCGACGGCACGCCGTCCGACCATCCGGTGCTGGAGACTGCGCTGCAGATCGAAAGCGGCAGCATCCAAGGCAGCCATCCTCTGCTTGCCGAACCGTTCAATACCGACATCCAGGCCCGCGTCACGGGTCTCAAGGACTTCCGGCCCAAACCCTGGCCGGAGCGGTTTCGCGAGATCCAGGCGGCGGGCGGTCATGTCGAGATCGTCCAGTCGCGCATCCAGCAGGGCGAGCTGCTGGCCGTTGCGTCGGGCACGCTCAGCCTGACCGCCAATGGCGGCATTGATGGCGAAGTGCAAATGACGGTGGCCGGGATCGAAAAGGTCATTCCGGCGCTCGGTCTCGACAAGATGCTCGAAAACGGCGTGCCGCAGGGGACGCTCGATCGCGTAGCGCCGGGTGTGAAGTCGCAGGACGTCAACAACCTGCTCGGTGCGCTCGACCGCGCCATTCCCGGCCTCGGCAAGGTCGTCAAGCAGAACGCCAATGTCGGCGTCGCGCTCGGTATCAATGCGCTCGGCAAGGAGGCCACCCTCGAAGGGCGCAAGGCGCGGACCTTCCCGTTGCGCTTCTCCGATGGCGTCGTCGTGCTCGGTCCGTTCAAGGTCGCCCGCGTCCCGCCGCTGTTCTGACCTCAGCTCTTCTTCAACTGCGGCAGCGGCCGGCCGAAGTCCGGCGCCGCCGAATCCTGGCCGATATCGACGATGCCGCGGCGGATCGCACGGGTGCGGGTGAAGTGATCGAACAGCGCATCGCCGTCGCCGCGGCGGATCGCCCGCGTCAGCTTGGAGAGGTCCTCGGTGAAGGTGCCGAGCATGTCGAGCACCGCATCCTTGTTGCTCAGGAAGATGTCGCGCCACATCGTCGGGTCGGAGGCGGCGATGCGGGTGAAATCGCGAAAGCCGCCGGCCGAGAACTTGATCACCTCGGACTCCGTGACCTGCGCCAGCTCGTCGGCGGTGCCGACGATGGTGTAGGCGATCAGATGCGGCAGATGGCTGGTGATCGCGAGCACGCGGTCGTGGTGATCCGGCGTCATGATCTCGACCTTGGCGCCGAGCGCCGCCCAGAACGCGCGGAGACGATCGATCGCGTCGGCATCCACACCGTCGGGTGGCGTCAGGATGCACCAGCGGTTGATGAACAGCTCGGCGAAACCAGAATCCGGTCCCGAATTCTCGGTGCCGGCGACCGGATGCGCCGGCACGAAATGAACATGCGCTGGCAGATGCGGCGCCATGTCGCGAACGATGGCGCCCTTCACGGAGCCGACGTCGGAGACGATGGCTCCGGGCTTCAGGTGCGGCGCGATCTCGGCCGCGACCGGACCGCACGCGCCGACGGGAATGCAGAGGATGACGAGGTCGGCATCCTTGACCGCCTCCGCATTACTCGCCACGACGCGGTCGACGAGGCCGAGTTCGGCGACGCGCGCGCGCGTCTTTTCCGAGCGCGCGGTGGTGACGATCTCGCCGGCCACGCCCTGCAGCCGCGCCGCCCGCGCGATCGAGCCGCCGATCAGGCCGAAGCCGATCAGCGCGATGCGTTCGAACCGCCCCGCGACGCTCATTTCGCCCTCATGAATTCGCTGAGAGCCTCCACGAACAGACGATTGGCTTCCTCGGTGCCGATCGTCATGCGCAGCGCGTTCGGCAGCTTGTAGTTGGCGAGCGCGCGCAGCACGAGGCCGCGCCGGGTCAGGAATGCGTCGGCCTCGACCGCGGTCTTGCCCTTGTCGGTCGGGAAGTGGATCAGGATGAAATTGGTGACGCTCGGCGTCACCTTCAGCCCGAGCTTGCCGATCTCCTCGGTCAGCCAGTTGCGCCACGTTTCCGTGTGCGTCTTCGACATCTGCTGATGCGCGGTGTCCTCGATCGCGGCGACCGCGGCGAGCATCGCCGGCGAGGAGACGTTGAACGGCCCACGGATTCGGTTGATCGCATCGACGATGTGCGCCGGGCCGAACATCCAGCCGACACGGAGCGCCGCGAGGCCGTGGATCTTGGAAAAGGTATGAGTGACGACCGTGTTCTCGGTCGTCGCCACCAGCTCGAGCCCGAACTCGTAGTCATTGCGCGAAACGTAGTCGGCATAGGCGGCGTCGAGCACCAGCAGGACATGCGACGGCAGGCCGGCACGCAGCCGCTTGACCTCGTCGAACGGGATGTAGGTGCCGGTCGGGTTGTTCGGGTTGGCGAGCCAGACCAGCTTGGTGCGCGGCGTCACCGCGGCAAGGATGGCGTCGACATCGGTGCGATACTCCGTCTCCGCGGCAACCACGTTCCTGGCGCCGCAGGCCATGGTCGCGATCGGATAGACCAGGAAGCCGTGCGCGGTGGAGATCGCCTCGTCGCCTTGGCCGAGAAAGGTGTGTGCCAGCAGATTGAGGATCTCGTCGGAGCCGGCGCCGCAGACGATGCGGTCGGGATCGAGGCCGTAGGTGCGGCCGATCGCCTCGCGCAGCACCCGGGAAGTCCCTTCCGGATAATCTTCCAGATGCGTGGCCGCGCTCTTGAACGCCTCGATCGCCCTCGGCGAGGGACCAAACGGGGTCTCATTAGCCGACAGCTTGAAAACCTTGCGGCCAGGCTCCGGCTTGGGACTCTTGCCCGGCGTGTAGGGCGCGATGTCGAGGATGCCGGGGTTCGGCACGGGGCGGTTCATCATCAACTCCGGAAAATCATCACTGGCGCGAGGCGTCTCAGCTCGGAACCGTATAGCGTTTCGCATGGCCGCCGACGAGGGCCGTCGAGCGGACCGAGGCGCCCGCCGCGATCAGGGCAGCCTTGATCTTGTCGAGGTTCGACGGCGCCTCGATCGACACCAGCAGCGCGGCGCCGTCGAAGGCGGTATCGGGCACTGCGACCACGTCGGCCAGCGGCGACAGCGCGCGCGACACCTGCGCATTCCAGCCGGAGACGCGGATGCTCCAGGTCTCGACCTCCAGCACGAGCGCGTCGTCGGCGACCCGCGACACCGCGAACACCGGCAGCGCCGCCGGATGGTCGGCACGCTCGATGAACGGCATCCGGGCGATGATCTTCGGCGCGCCCACGGGCTCGAGCGTGATCCACCACGGCGTATGCCCCGATGTCGTCGACACCAGCGCAAGATCGCCCTTCGAGCGCGCCACGGCTTCGACGGCGGCCTGGGCGCTGAAATGGGCGACATAAGGCACCACGAAGCCGAAATGGAACCTGGCGGAATCGCGCATCGCGGATTCGCCGACCGACACGTCGGCGTGAACCGAGAACGGCGCCTGCACGTAAGTGAACGTCGAGACGATCACGCGCCAGATGCCCTCGACGGTGTCGAGCGGCAGGATGCCGCGATGGCGCTGCACCAGGCGCCGCATCATGTCGGCCTCTCGCGCCGGCCGGAATGCCGAGCCGACCTCCTGGGTCTTCTTGACCTTGATCAGCCGGTCGATGATGTCGGCCCTGTTCATCAGGAGCTGATGGACCTGCTCGTCGATCGCGTCGATCTCCTTGCGCAAATCGGCAAGCGAAGGCGGGGCAGGCGGTGGGTTGGACATGGGCTGGTCACTCTTCGCAGGCCACCGGTTAACGTGCGGCCGACTGGAACGGATGTCGTTCTCTCCGATGCGGGAGACGCGCGCAACAGCAAGTTTACCTTGTGCCGCCTAGGCTTGGCTGGTTTGCAGCCGTGGGGCGCCCGATCGGCGGTCAACCCCAGCTTGCCTTGACGCGGAGCGCCCGCGGGACTAGTTTCTGCCTGTTCCGTGGTCATTTGAGCCGGCCGGCTTGCAGCCACGTTAAAAAACTCGCTAAACAGGCCGGGGACGTTATCGATCCCGGCCGAACCCCAGTTCAGGCCGGGTTTTTCATGGCCTGATATGTCACGTGGTTCGGGAGCCCTTGCCGGATGGCCGGGGTGAGAGACATGACAGGCCTGACGCCGAAACCCACCTCCGCGCTGCGCACGATTGCGCCCGAAGAGCGCTCGCACGAGGTCGATCATCCGAGCTCGCTGGTCGCGCAGTTCGGCGCTGACAAGCCGCTCAGGCTCGATTGCGGCGTCGACCTGTCGCCGTTCCAGATCGCCTACCAGACCTATGGCGAACTCAACGCCGACAGGTCCAACGCGGTCCTGGTCTGCCACGCCCTGACCGGCGACCAGCACGTCGCCAACCGCCATCCCGTCACCGGCAAGCCCGGCTGGTGGGAGACGCTGGTCGGCCCTGGCCGCCCGCTCGACCCGAGCCGTTATTTCATCATCTGCTCGAACGTGATCGGCGGCTGCATGGGCTCGACCGGCCCGGCCTCGCTGAATCCCGCCACCGGCAAGGTGTGGGGGCTCGATTTCCCGATCATCACCATCCCCGACATGGTGCGCGCGCAGGCGATGCTGATCGATCATCTCGGCATCGACACGTTGTTCGCCGTGGTTGGCGGCTCGATGGGCGGCATGCAGGCGCTGCAATGGACAGTGGCCTATCCCACCCGCGTGTTCGCCAATCTCGCGATCGCCTGCGCCACCCGGCACTCGGCGCAGAACATCGCCTTCCACGAGCTCGGCCGCCAGGCCGTGATGGCCGATCCCGACTGGGACCACGGCCGCTACGGCGACAAGGGCACTCATCCGCATCGCGGCCTCGCGGTGGCACGGATGGCCGCGCATATCACTTATCTGTCGGATGCCGCCCTGCATCGCAAGTTCGGCCGCCGCATGCAGGACCGCGAACTGCCGACGTTCTCGTTCGACGCCGATTTCCAGGTCGAGAGCTATCTGCGCTATCAGGGCTCGTCCTTCGTCGAGCGCTTCGACGCCAACTCCTATCTCTATCTGACGCGGGCGATGGACTATTTCGACATCGCCGTCGATCATGACGGCGTGCTGGCGGCGGCGTTCCGCGGCATCAAGACCCGCTTCTGCGTGGTGTC
The DNA here is from genome assembly GCF_051167575.1 of Bradyrhizobium sp. HKCCYLS3070. Classification (NCBI taxonomy): domain Bacteria; kingdom Pseudomonadati; phylum Pseudomonadota; class Alphaproteobacteria; order Hyphomicrobiales; family Nitrobacteraceae; genus Bradyrhizobium; species Bradyrhizobium sp. HKCCYLS3070. The sequence continues at coordinate 1,252 of NZ_JBNPTI010000024.1, read as the reverse complement.
CTTCACCAGCGACTGGCTGTTTCCGACCGCGGAATCGCGGGCGCTGGTGCATGCGCTCAATGCCTCCAGCGCGCGGGTGTCGTTCGCGGAGATCGAGACCGACAAGGGGCACGACGCGTTCCTGCTCGACGTCCCCGAGTTCTTCGAGATCGCCAGCGCCTTTCTCGATTCCGCCGGCAAGGCGCGCGGCCTCAACGCCGCGAACGGAGGCTGAGCCATGAGCATGCAGGGCGTGTTGCCGCTGAACGGCTTTTCCGGCGGCGAGGTGCTGGCCTATCGGCCGGATCATCTGCTGGTCGCCGGCATGGTCGAGCGCGACTCCAAGGTGCTCGACATCGGCTGCGGCGACGGCGATCTCTTGCAGCTGCTGGAGAGCCGCGGCATCGACGGCCGCGGCATCGAGCTGTCGCGCGAGGGCGTCAATCATTGCGTCGCCAAGGGGCTCGCGGTGGTGCAGGGCGACGCCGACACCGATCTCGTCGACTATCCCGACGATGCGTTCGACTATGTGATCCTGTCGCAGACCTTGCAGGCGACGCGGCAGCCCAAGGTCGTGCTGGAGAATCTGCTGCGCATCGGCCGTCGCGCCATCGTCACCTTTCCGAATTTCGGCTTCTGGCGGCTGCGCCTGCAACTGCTCGTCGGCGGCCACATGCCGCGAACCGACAATCTGCCCTTCACCTGGTACGACACGCCGAACATCCATTTCTGCACCATCAAGGACTTCGTGCAGCTCTGCGATGAGATCGGCGTCAAGATGGAGCGCGCCGTCGCGCTTGATAGTTACGGCCGTCCCTTGCGCGTCGCGATGCCCTGGTGGTTCTGGAACATGTTCGGCGAGCAGGGCGTGTTCCTGCTGAGCAGGGCGGAGAAGGGGCGGTAGAGCGCGCTCGCTGCTGCAGCGGGGCGCGGTCTAAGTTGATGGCTCGCTCTCTCCACGTCATGGCCGGGACAAGCCCGGCCATGACGAGCTTGGGGTTGGCGGTTTTTACTTTTCAAAGAGCCGAGAGCGGTTGATACAAAGTGCTGCGTTCCCGCGGTGCGTCTACACCCGAGCTTTGCATTAGTCCTGCCTCCGATAACGAAGAGGCGCAGGGAAGGCCGGATGCTGGCCGCACCCATGGCCCGCCTGCGGAAAAAATGCAGGCGGCAGGAACCACAGGTACGAGCCGGAACACCGGCGGATTCAATTGGTCGTCGCAACACTCGATGAGGAGGTTGCGATGGGCATTCGAAAGAAACGGTCAACGCG
>NZ_JBNPTI010000023.1:0-59819 GCF_051167575.1 Bradyrhizobium sp. HKCCYLS3070 | reverse complement strand
GCGGCTGCGCTTCATGCTCTGGTCCTCGTTGGGCCAGAACGAACTTCAAACTGGATTAAGCCCCAGGGGCAAGGTCACGGGCAGCGGCCGTTCATCGCGCGCGGTTGATTTGCGGGGGCGGGAGGTCGCCGGTTGGGGTGTGAAAGAACCTACCCAGAATCTTACCCAGACTTACCCGTTCTGTCACAGGTCACCGTGTGCAACGGTCGTGGGGCAAAATGCAGGAAAGCGCTGAAATACAGGCACAATCTGCAATGGCGAACAATGGTGGTATAGGTGAATGGTGCCCCTGGCCGGAATCGAACCAGCACTCCTTGCGGAACTCGATTTTGAGTCGAGCGCGTCTACCAGTTCCGCCACAGGGGCATTCGCCGGGCCTGTGCAGGAACCATAGCGAAGCGGGCGGACTATAGCGGGCGGCCGGGCCGGGTCAACCCGCACGGACGTGATGGGCGCGCATCTCGACAGCTTTCGCGGGCCGGAGTAGGAGCCGGAACGGCCCGGCATGGGACCGGATGCAGCCCCGTTCGGGAGGACCGATGACCAATACTTCTGTGATGGCGCGCCCCGCGGCGGGAGCCATGAGCCCGGCGGTGGCGGCGGCGCTGCTCGCGGCCGGCATCGCGGCGGCGGCCTTGGCCGGCGCCTGGTACATGCAGCTGGTCTGGGGCCTGCAGCCCTGCGAGCTCTGCCTGAAGCAGCGCTGGGCCTATTATGCGATCGTGCCGCTCGGGCTGCTCATCGCGCTCGCCGCCAAAGGCGGCGCGCCGCGCGCGCTGGTGCTCGCGGGGCTCGGCGTCGTCGCGCTGGTCGCGCTCGGCAATGCCGGGCTCGGCGTCTATCACTCCGGCGTCGAATGGGGCTTCTGGCCGGGGCCGACCGAATGCACCGGGCCGATCGGCAATCTCGGCAGCGCGGGCAACCTCTTGGAGCGGCTCGATAGCGTCAAGGTTGTACGCTGCGACGAGGTGCAATTCCGCTTCCTCGGCCTGTCGCTCGCCGGCTACAGCGTGCTGATCTCGCTTCTGATCGCCGCCATCGCCGGCTGGGGCATCGCCCGGAAGCGCGCCTAGTCGTCGACGTCCTCCTGCGGCCGTCCGAACAAATGGACGATGCCGGGGGTGGCGATGGTGACGAACACGAAGCGCGACAGGTGATGCGCGCCGACGAAGATCGGGTCGATGTGCAGCGTCAACGCCAGCGCCATCATCGCGTCCATCGCGCCGGGCGCGAACGCGACGATGGTGTCGGAGAAGCGCACATGCGTCACCAGCACGATCACGGTGACGAACAGCGCCGAGATCGCCACCGCGATCGCGAACGAGCCCAGCGCCGCCCTGATATGGCCGACCAGGATCTTCACCCGCATCCGGGCGAAGCGGCTGCCGATCAGGGCGCCGATGCCGACCAGCGCCACGCCGCGCATCCATTCCGGCAGGCCGCCCTCGACGAGGCCGGTGCCGTGCAGGACGCCGCTGGCGACCATCGCGCCGAACAGCCAGCTCGCCGGAAACCTGATCAGCTGCATCAGCATCGCCGCGACCAGCGAGGCCACCAGCAGTGCGAGCAGGCCGAGCGGCGAGGCGACGCTCTGGCCGAGCGAGATCGGCGCGGCCGGTGCGACGCCGGCCACCGCCAGCACCAGCGGCAGCGCCGCGGTCAGGATGATCACCCGCAGCGTCTGCACCACGGCGATCGCCGGGAGGTCGGCACCGCGCTCCACCGCGAGCATCGTGATCTGCGACAGCGCACCGGGACTGCCAGCGAGCAGCGCCGAGGTGCGGTCCCAGCCATGGACGCGCTGCAGATAGAGGCTGGAGCCGAAGGTCGAGCAGAACGTCGCGAGCGCCAGGAGGCCGATGGTCACCGGATAGGCGCTGACATGGTTGATCAGCTCGCGCGAGACCACGGCGCCGATCGAGATGCCGAGCAGCAGCAGCACAGTCTGGGTCAGGATCGGCGGCATCGCCAGCGGGCGGCCGGCGATTGCGGCGATCGCGGTCGCGATCATCGCGCCGGAGATCAGCCCGCCGGGCAGATGGGCGACGAGGAAGATCAGGCCGCCGGCGGTGCCGAGCACGAGGGTCTCGATCGCGCTCAGGGTCTTGGCGCGGCTCGGCAGGTCAAAGGGGAGGGAGGAGATGATCTGGCGCACGGCGCCTTATGCCAAAACCTGCCTGCGCGAACAATTCCCGCCGCTGCGCAGGCGCCATGCGCGCATGCGCCCGCAGGGGCCGGTCATTTCGGTTTGTCGGGCGTCGGCAAGGGAGCGGGCACGGGTGTGGTCGCGGCGGCGGCCGCGGCCTTGTCGCGCTTGCAGGCCGAGCGGAATTTGCCGCGTGCCTTGCCCTTCAGCCCCTGCTCGTCGGCCTCCTTGGAGCAGGCGATGGAAATCGTCCGCCGCGCCGCCTTGTCGAGGGTGGCGAACTTGTCGGTGGCGGCATCGGGCCGCGACGGCAGCGTCAATCCGGGTTGCGAGCGGGCGGGGCCCGCGGCCGACAGGGTGGCCATTGCGATGGCCGCAATCGCCGCCCGGGCAGTGAATCTCATGCTGAAGTCCTCGAACGAAAGGCACGCTGCGATGTCCGGCGATGCTGAACCCGCAGTGAATGGAATGAGCCGGATCGCCGCGCGACGCAAATTATATTTTCGCGCGGCCATGCTCCCGCCTGCTTTGTCGGTCGCGGGCGTCTCGCTAGAATTACCGTCCCATTCCACCATGCTCCAGAGGGAGATCGAGGATGAGTTTTCACGCAAAATCATTGGTTGCTTCGTCACTCGCTACGCTGGCCGTGATCGGGCTCGCGACGTTCGCCGCCGCGCCGGCGAAAGCGCTGACCGCGCAGGAATGCAGCGCCAAGTACAAGCAGGCGAAGGAGGCCGGCACGCTGGGCGGCCAGAAGTGGAACGACTTCCGCAAGGCCCAGTGCGGCAGCGATGCCACCGCTGCCGCGGCACCGGCGGCTCCGGCCGCACCTGCGGCCGAGGCCAAGCCGGCCAAGGCGGCGAAATCCGACGCCAAGGAGGCCGCTCCCGCGCCGACCGGTCCCGCCGTGTTCCCCAACGCGGTGGACCCGAAATACGCCAAGGAGAAGCCCGGCAAGGCGCGTCTGCAGACCTGCGTCGATCAGTACAATGCCAACAAGGCGACCAACGCCAATGGCGGCCTGAAGTGGATCCAGAAGGGCGGCGGCTACTACAGCGAATGCACCAAGAAGCTGAAGGGCGCTGCCTGATCCGGGTTGACGAGACGTTGCCGGCGGCCGGAGGCATCATGCGTTCGGCCGCCGCTCTCGACGCCGCGCATCGCCGCGAGACCGCCGGCCGGACTCGGCTCGGTGCCGGTCACGCGCCGGTCGCGCGGCGGTGGCGGCGGCATTGCTGCTCCGGTGATTTTGGGGCTTGCCTTCCTGTGCGGGAAATGACCCTGCTCTCGCCATGATCTCTGCTGTCCAAGGTGTGCTCAGCCTGTTTTGCGGCGCGATGGTCGGGTTCTCGCTCGGCCTCGTCGGCGGCGGCGGCTCGGTGCTGGCGGTGCCGCTGATGGTCTATGTCGTCGGCGTGCCCGAGCCGCACATCGCGATCGGCTCGAGCGCCATCGCGGTCGCCACCAACGCGGCCGTCAATCTCGCCAATCATGCGCGCGGCGGCACCGTGATCTGGCCGATCGCGGCGCTGTTCGCAACGGCGGGCATCGTCGGCGCCTTCACCGGCTCGCTGCTCGGCAAGATGGTCGACGGCCAGAAGCTGCTGGCGCTGTTCGCGCTGGTGATGATGGTCATCGCCATGCTGATGCTGAAGACGCGCGCCCGCATCGGCACCCCCGATGTGAAGATGAGCATGGCCAACGTCCCGGCGATCGTCGGCTTCGGTCTCGGCACCGGCACGCTGTCCGGTTTCTTCGGCATCGGCGGCGGCTTCCTGATCGTGCCGGCGCTGATGGCTGCGACGGGCATGCCGATCATGAATGCGGTCAGCTCGTCGCTGGTCGCGGTGACGACCTTCGGGCTCACCACCGCGGCGAGCTATGCCTGGTCCGGGCTCGTCGCCTGGGATCTCGCCGGACTGTTCATCGCCGGCGGGATCGCGGGTGGCCTTGCCGGCACGCGCCTGGCGCGCCATCTCTCTGGACGGCGCGGCGCATTGAACGTGGTGTTTTCCGTCGTGATCGCGGTGGTGGCGCTGTATATGCTGACGCGCAGCCTGCTGCATATCTGGAGCTGACCTCAATGAAGCGCGTCCCCTCGACTGCGATCACCTCCGCCAGCAGCCGGCGTGACGTGTTGACGCTTTTTGGCGCAGGCGCGGCGCTTTCCTTGTGGCCCCGCGACGGTCGCGCCGAGGATGCCAACGAGCCCGACGAGGGCGCGGTGCTGCGCGACCCCGATGCGCCTGTGCTCGGCAATCCTTCGGGCGACATCGCGATCGTCGAATGGTTCGACTACAATTGTCCGTATTGCCGCAAGCTCGATCCCGAGCTGCAGCAGGTCATCCATGATGATGGCAAGGTGCGCTGGGTTCTCAAGGAGTGGCCGATTCTCGGGCCGACTTCCGTGGTTGCCGCGCGGATGGCGCTGGCCTGCAAATATCAGGACAAATATGCCAAGGCGCATGAGGCGTTGATCGGCGTCAGCTCGAAACTCACCGAACCGCGCATCGACGAGCTGCTCGCGGGAGCAGGAGTCGACGTCGACCGCGCCAAGCGCGACCTCGCCGCAAACGCCAAGGCCATCGATGACATGCTGGCGCGCAACGACAAGCAGGCGCGGGGATTGCGTTTCCGCGGTACGCCGTCCTTCATCGTCGGCAAGTTCAGGGTACCCGGCGTGCTGACCATGGCGCAGTTCGAGCAGGTCATCGCCGACGCGCGCAAGGCCAGGGCGGCCAACTGATTGGCAAAGCAAAGGCGCCCCGACCAACGGCCGAGGCGCCCTGAAAACAGCAGCGTCGTGCGCGTTACTTCGACGAGATGCGAACCCAGTCGTCATGTGCGCGGGTCTTGAGTGAATTCCAGCTGTCCGCCGCGACGTCCCAGTTCACGATCGTCCGGCGCGTCTGCGCGGTCGGCCCGTTGGCGACCTCGGAGGTCTGCATCGAATCATGGATGTAGACGCCGAACCCCAGAATGAGAGCCCCCAGGATCATTCCCACGAATGTCCGCATGTCATGTTCTCCAGTGTGACGGCCAATAACGCCGCGGTCGAAACTTGGTTCCGCGCCCGCCGCGGTCCCGGTCCACCGCGATCAGAACATCCTAACTGCGCGATTTTTCAGGCCGCGATTCCGGCAGCGAGGTGACGAGATTGAGTGTTTTCATCTCGTCGGGCTTGAACGTGAACAGCTGGTCATGCGGCGTCTCCATCGCATGCACCCAGACCTTCAGATCGATGCCCATCTCGGCGAGATGGCGCTGGCATCGCGCCGAGATGTTCTGCGCAAGGCTCATGTCGTCGCCGGACCTCACGGCGGTCCCGGACGTGGGGACTGCGGCGATCTGATGCACGCCGATGATCGCCCGCTCGCCGGCCCGGCGCTCGAGACCGCCGGCGAACACCAGCGGGCACGACGACGCGCAATATTTTCCCGCCTCCACTTCGGTTGCGAATTTCCGCGCGCGGATCAGTCGCCCCATCGCCAACGCGTCGGCGACGGAGCCGCCGGGCGAGTTCAGCACGATCGTCCTGATATATTCGCCATGACGTTCGACTGCGTCCGCAAAGCTGCGCGCGCTGCCGGGCGTGATCGTGCCGGTCGCGAGCAGCCGGCCGCCGCCGCGCAGCTCGAACTGAATCGGCTGCTGCAAGGCACGATCGCCCTGCGGCAGCGGCATCAGCCGCTTCATCAGGGGCGCCAGCACGGATGGTGATTCCTCCGGCAGGTCCGGCGCGTCGCGCCGAATGTCGAGCTGAGGCGGGGCCGCATCCGATGGCACCTGCGGAGCATTCAACTCGAGCAGGTCCGCCGCGAGAACTGCGACGGTGACGACGAGAATGCTGCGAAAGACCCAACGCAGAATGCTCTCATCGGGATTGTCCGCGAGCCAGGCATGGACGCGTCGGTTCAGCGCCGAAGCCACGGGACTACTTTCCGATTCGAGCCGATGACAGCGACGTCACGTTCTCATCCACCGCGGCCGGCGCCGGCTCAATGGCCGGTGCAGAAGGCTCCTCCGTGGGCGTTTCGGCTGGCCGTCGCTCGGCCGCCCGCCTGGCGTCCTCGACCTCGCGCGCAATCTGCAATGCGGTGACGAGATCGGCGGCGGTCAGGCTGGAGGCGCTCACGGCGGGCAGGCCCTCGCGGCGGATGGCGGCATGGACGACGCAGAGGATCAGCACCAGCACCGCCGGCATCAGGTCGATCGAGATTGCGCCGGCCCAGCTCGGGATGAAGTCGCCAGCGTAGCGCAGCACGGCTTCAGCGGGCGACAGCGTCTGGAACCGGGTCGGCTCGATACGCGGCAGCGCCAGGATCTTGTCGGCGGCGTCGGCGAGCGAGGCGGCCTGCGTGGCGATCGCGCTCTCCACCTTGCCGACGACGGCGGTCTGGCGCTCGGCCAGGTCGCCGCTGCGTCCGCCTGCGGCAGGCGCGATGAATCCGGCCGAAAGCGACGTCGCGGCGCGCCTCACCGCAGGTGCCACCGAGGTCTGCTGCAGATTGGCGATCACGCCCATCAGGTTCAACGACTCGGTGGCGAAGGCGTCGCTACGCGTTGCGATCGGCCCGCGGTCGGAGATCAGCTCGCGCATCTTGGCGAGGCTCTTGCCGCCCTGCTCGTAGAGAGCAGAGACGCGCTTGCCGGACTCCTGGACCTGTTGTCCCAGTCCGTCGAGCTGCGTCGACATCTGCGCGAGGAGCTGGACCACGGTGCCCGATCCGGAGGTGCCGGTGAGCGAGCCCGCGCGTTCGGCGTCCGCCAGCTTGGCGAAGCGGGAGGAGGCGAGCTGGATGTCCGGCAGCAGGCTTTGCGCAGCGATGGCCTGGCTGTTGGCCCTGTCGAGGTCGCGCGTGTAGTTCTGCACGGTGATGGCGAGATGCTGCTGGATCGCTGCGGCGCCGGCCAGGGCCGACGCATTCAGCCAGGACGACATCGCGACGATCATCAGCGACCCCAGCAGCATGCAGCCGGCCATCATCAAGCGCCCGATCGCGCTGGTGACGTGCGGCATGAACTGCATCATGAACACCCAGAAGGCGTAGATGCCGACCGAGACCGCGACCGAGTAGATGACCGCCGCAAAAAACACCGTGGTCGGACTGCCGTTGAGCAGCTCGCGGACGCCAAGATAGGTGTAGACGCCGGCGGCCAGCGCCAGGATCGCGGTCGTGAGCTTGAGCGTCACCTCGAGACGGTTGACGCCATTGGCGAGCACGACGGAGGTGGAGGAGCGGGCGGACGAGACTTGCGCGACGGACGCGGCAGGCGAGGGCATCAGCGGCGAGGGCATGAGCAAACCTTCGGCGGCGTCATGGCCGCCCGTGTGCAGCGCCCCCGCTGTATGACCGAGCAGAACCAATGCGGACAAAATCCGCCGACATTGTGTCGGCGGCATTGCCGATCAGCCATGTCGTAGCAAGGAGAGGCGCGCTCAGCGCATCAGCCAGCGCAGCAGCTCGACATTCGCCTCGCGCGGATAGCAGTGGCTGAGATCGTCGATCTCGCGATAGGCGACGTTGGCGCCGGCCTTGGCCAGGGCGTCGGCCGTATGCCGCGCGATCTCGACCGGAAACATCCAGTCGAGCCGGCCGTGCACGATCTGGATCGGCAGGCCGCGCAGACGGTCCCGGTCGGCGATCTCGGCCATCAGCGGATGGAACGTCGCGGCCACCGGCGCAAGATGCGTGAACGGCGAGCCTGCGGCCAGTCCGCTGACGTAGCAGAACGTGCCGCCGTCGCTCATCCCGGTCAGGAGCATGCGGGCGGGATCGATCGCGACGCGACTGCGGACGAGGTCGAGAATGCGCAGGAGGTTCGGCGTATCGGCGTCGTCGCCCATCAGCGCCCAGGTCGGTCCTGCCGCGGTGGGGGCAACCAGGATCGCGCCGAGGCTGCGCGCGGCGCGCAGCCAGCTCCAGAGAAAGTCGCGGCCGTTGCCGCTGCCGCCATGCAGCGCCATGACCAGCGGCCAGTCTCGGTCCGCCGTGTAGTATTCCGGCACATACAGCGAAAAGCCGCCGCGATTGCCGATCTCGTTATGGTCGTGAAACACAGTGTCCTTGCCTGCAGAGGACGCGGCCAGCAGCTGGCGCAGCCCGTCGTCACCGTCGACGGCGGGATCGAGGAAGAATTCGCTCAGCGGCGGCAGCGTCGCGGCCAATGGAAACAGCGCCTCGAGTGCGCGGGGCAATTGACGGAGGGCCCTGAACACGTCGACCAGGTCGCCCTCGCCGCGCTGAACGGCGCGCAGGCCGGCAAACGACATCAGCGCTGCGTCCGCTGCGGTGTCGAAGGCGATACGGATATGGGCGAAGTCCGCCGGCCACGACGTGAGATGAATCCGCGCCGTGTGCAGCACCTGCTCGGGATCGCCGACGTCAGCCATCACGCGATCGAAATCCGGCGGGTTCAGGTAGCGTGCAACGTGGGACAGGGCTTCGAGCGTCTGCAGCAGTGGCGGCAACACGATGAGAATGTCATCCACCACGGCATCCGTCATGCAGGTCTCCTTGATACGCGATACGCGGGGCTGGCCGTCTCGTCTGCTTGCCGGTCATGCAACGCAAAATCGGGCGTCCGGGCAATGACCATTTTCCGAACGCGTGTTCGCTCCGCGAAGCCGCAATCTCGCGATGCGGCTCCTGCAAGTCAACACGGTGCGGACGCTGCCGTCGCGCGCGGCAGGTGAGTCGCGCGCGAATACACGCGCAGACGATAGTTGATTGACAAAATTCGGGCGCGATGTCGCACTTGGTGAGAGCCGGCGGCGCGGCGGAGGGTTCCTCGTGGATCACCGCCCTGGGTCAAAACTGCCGATCGGTTGCCGAGGGGGGATTCGCATCATGACCAAATCGCCGTCGGCCGCGTTGATCAACGCGGTGCTCGCCATGGACGTCTACAACAGAGGCGTCAACCCGACGCTCGTGGTCAATTTCAACCGTATCGGGAGCTATGAGCTGGTGGCGGCGAGCGTGACCTCGACCGCCGACAATTTCGAGGCCGCGACCTATCAGCTCGCGGGCGATCCATCGACACGGATCATTTCGTTTCGCGGCACCGACAGTCTCGCCGACGTGCCATCGTGGCTTGGCGGTGCCGGTCTGGCCGGCTGGCCGACGCAGTTCCCGGATGCGGAGTCCTACTACAAGACATGGGCGACATCGAACGTCTCGCTGACCGGACATTCGCTCGGCGGCGGACTTGCCGGCTACATCGCGGCGCTCAACGACAAGGTGGCCTATGCGTATGACGCGATGCCGTTCGAATTCGCGGCTGAGGTCCGCTACGACCAGTTGCACGGCTTCTGGGGCGCGCTGACGTCGCACCCGGTCGACCGCTATTCCGACATTCACATGGTCTCCCTGTCCGGCGAGATCCTGCAATATGTGCGGGCTGCGGCGCCGGTGCTGGAAGCGCCGCTGGCGCTGCTGCAGCTCGGACCGGTCGCCGGCGCGCTCGCCATCGCCCATGCTGCGATCGGCATCTCGTCAGAGCAGAAGACCGTGCTCGGCGCCGGCACGGATCTCGGTCTGGATCCGGTCAGCCTGCACTCGATCGCGCTGCTGACGATGATGCAGTGGGCGAGCGACAACGGTGCCCAGGATTGGAAGAAGGCGGCGGCTGTGCTGCTGGCGCCGCTGCAGGATGACGCGATTGCCTCGGCCGTCGGCATTCCCGCGGCCGGTGTGAGCGGCGAAGGCGCGCCGTCCGACAAGATGAAGGACATGATCGCCTATTCGACGGTGACCGACGCCAGCGGCTACGGCAACAGCGCCGTGCAGGCCCTGTTCAACGGCGGTGGTGTGCTCGGCAACAGCGTCAGCGCCGACACTGCGGCGACCTACCTGAAGAACGGCGGGGTCGAGAAGGCGCTGGCCGAGATCGTGGTGGAATATTCGGCGCTGCTGGCGCAGAATCACGACGAGGTGACCGCGACGCCGGGCGTGATCGGCCATGAGCACGGCATCCTTTATCAGGACACGGCCAACAACCTGCTGGTCGCGGACCTGTCGTCCGACCTGTGGTCGCGCGCCGACACCGGATCGGCTGTCGACGTCCTGGGCAAGCTCGCGCTGATCGATGCCGTCGCGAGTTTCGACAGTGAGGACGCTGGCCTGATCGACCTGGCGATCGGCGTGCTGTGGGGCGGCAAGACCGACAATCTCGACTGGCTCAGCGCAACACTGAGCGATGCGGCGACCACGGTCGCGCTCGATCCGGTGCCGGGCGCGATCATTGCTGCGTCCGACGGTGCGCTGCTGATCGCGGGCGGCGGCAACGACACGCTGTTCGGCACCGCCAATGACGACCTGCTGATCGGCGGCGGCGGCAGCGACGTGCTCAAGGGCGGGGCCGGCGACAACATCCTGGTCGGCGGCGTCGGCGCCACCTACGTCTATGCGCAAGGCGACGGCAACGACGTCATCATCAACGGCGTAGCGTCGCTGTCGAAGCCGACCGGCACGCTCGATTTCGGAACGACCTACACGGCCGACAATTTCTGGTTCGTCAAATCGGGCAACGATCTCGAGATCGACATTCTCGGTACCCATCAGCAGGTCACCGTCGCCGACTGGTTCCTTGGCGGCTCCTATCAGCTGCAGGAGATCAAGGCCGGCGGTCTCGAGATCGATACCCAGGTTTCGCAACTCGTCCAGGCCATGGCGACCTACGCCCAGGCGCATCCGACTTTCGATCCCACGGTGGCATCACAGTTGCCGACGGATGCGCAACTGCACGACCAGATCGCGGCGGCCTGGCACGTCAACGCGTGAACGCAGGCCCGCGGTCGCCTCAGTGCAGCCGCGGCGCCTTGAGCAGCTTGGCGCGGTCGGTCGAGGCGATGGTGACGTCGAAGGTGACGCCCTCATGGTGCACCGTCAGCGGCACGTCGACGCCGGCTGCGCCGAGCGCCCAGAGCTTGCGATAGAACTCGCTCTGGCTCGTCACCTTGTCGCCGTTGATGCCGAGGATCACGTCGCCCGCCTTGAGCTCGGCGCGGGCCGCCGGGCCGTTGTCGGAGACGCCGATCACGACGACGCGATCGTCGACCTCCGTCGCGTACATGCCGAGCCAGGGGCGTGCCGGCTTGTTGACACGGCCGAAGCGCCTGAGATCATCGATGATCGGCTTCAACAGGTCGATCGGCACGATCATGTTGACGTGCTCGTCCTTGCTGTCGCGCTCGCGCTCCAACTGCAGCGACCCGATGCCGATCAGTTCGCCCTTGGCCGAGAGCAGGCCGGTGCCGCCCCAATTCGGATGGGCGGGGTGGGTGAAGATCGCCTCGTCCAGCAGATATTCCCAATAGCCGGCGAATTCCTGCTTGGCGATGATCTGGCTCGCGACCGATCGCGTGCGTCCGCCGGCGCCGCCGAGCACGACATGATCGCCGACCTTGGTTGCCGCCGACGAGCCGAGCGGCAGCGCCGGCAGGTCGAGCGATCCGAGCGCCTGCACCAGGCCGAAGCCGGTCGTGAAGTCGAACCCGAGCACATGGCCCTCGACCACGCGTCCGTCATTGGGGTGCAGCCAGACGGATTCGGCCTCGGTGATCAGGTAGCCGATGGTCAGCACCAGCCCGTCGTCGATGACGACGGCATTGCCGGCACGCTCGGTCCCCAGCGTTTCCGCGCTGAAGGCGTCGGACGGAATGATGGCATGCAGGCCCACGATCGAGGACAGCGCTTGATCGAGATCATATTGATAGTCTTCGGCGCGAGGCTGGAAGGCGGACGGCACTTTCCATTCGGTCAAAGAAGGCATTTCGTTCTCCTGCTCTGTCGATACCCCCGGGTGCATCGACCAAGCTTCTGCTTCGTGTCGCGTGACGGCCACAGCGTGAACGCGAGCTTAACATCTTTGGGCGGCTGCGCCAGTTCCGCCGGCTCCGCATCGGCGTCGGGAGGAACTGGCTTCCCAACTACCCGCGGCCGCAGCCCCTGCCGATCAGGGGCCAGACCAGCCACGCTCCGGCAGCATACAGGCTGCCGACAGTCGTGGCTCCGGTTTTGGCCGCGATGTGGAAACGTCCGGCATCGAGCAAGGCTCCATCGGAGGCGACGATCGCCGAGATCATACGGTCGGACGGGCCGAACACGACCACCGCATCCGGCTTGATCACCAGGGCCATGGCAGCCATGCCCGCAAACCAGACGAGGGCAACGGCCAGCACGCCCTTCAAGGGAAGGGCGCGGGACGGGGGATGCCGGTCAATAGTCGTAGGCATGCTCGAACGTATATCCCGCGGCTTCGAAACGGCCGATGTCCTGAACCAAAGACCGGACCGGTACGTCGACGCCGATGCGACGGGCACCGGGGCGCGACTGGATCGGGACACTGAATATAGGCAGCCCATCGAAAGCTGCCAGCCGTCCGTCGCCCGGAGGGACCACGATCGTGACCAGGATACGATGATTGCCTGCGATTTCGCCGAACGCGGCGCCGTCATGACGGCCGAGCTCCTTGGCGAAGGAATCGAACTTGGCGTAGCGCTCGGTCTCCACCAGCACGCCCTTCATGCCTTTGGAGTCCGTGACCTCGCGGATCACCTTCACGCCCGGAATGACTGCAAGCTCGGCGGCAGGCAGGCCGGTGACGACGCTCTGGATGGTCAGCACGGCCGGATCGTAGCCCGCCACATAGCCGATGACGGCCGCATAGGCGGCGCGCCCGGCATATTGCAGGCTGAGCGAGACGCGCCGCTCCACGGCGCGGAACGATGGCACGAAGGGCGTCTCGCGCCAGAACTGATCGAGCTTGGCGACGAAGGGATACCGATACCAGGGTGTCTGATACAGGAACGCAGCGTAGTCCTTCAGCAGGGCAAGGTTGAAGGCGTCCTCCGCGGTCTTGACGCCGTCCGTGGTCTCCCAGCTGATCGCCCCGATGCTCTTCTCGTAAGCGCCCTGGAGCGCCATCTCGGCGGTGAAGCTGAAGCCGATGATGTAGTTCGTCAGCTTCTGCTCCGAGGTAGCGGGACCGGAGCCTGCGGCCTGGCGCGTGGCCCGGCACAGGCTGCGCCAGAAGCCGGAGACGCTCGATAGATAGTGGAAGTCGGACTCCGAGGCCTGCCCGGTCACCGCAGCGAGGTCCGCATAGGCGTGGACGATGTACCATTCAGGAAAGGTCAGGAAGCTGTCACCCTGTGATCGCGCATATGCGGGATCGGTGATGCCGAAGTAGGAGGTTACCATCGGGGTCGGGACGTCGGCCACGCAGACCGTCTCGACGCTGATCACGGTGGTGGCAACGCCGATCGCCGCGGCTGCCAAAACGACGCCGAGAAGATACAGCGCTTTACGACGCAGGCTCATGCGAGGGCAGCCTGTCTACGCCACGGCGACCAGCCGACCGCGATGCCGATCGCGCCGAGTGCGAGATGCGGCAGGCTGGAGAGGACCTTCACCAGCCACGAGGTGTCGCGGATGCCGTCGATGACGATCGAGAGGTCGAGATAGCCCGAGCCGGTGAACACGCCCATCACGCCGTCGAGGAAATACAGCGAGCCGAACACGCGCAGGAAGAACACCGCGCTGCGGCGGGTCAGCATCGCCGCCAGCGCCCACAGGCCGGAGGCGACATGCAGCGCATCCTTGTAGATGTCGAGCTGGAACAGGCCGAACACGCGGCCTTGCGCATCGATAAAGGTCGGGATGTAGTCGGTCGCGGCGGCGAACAGGAGCGCCATGGCGAGCGCCAGCGCGGCGATGCGATAGCGGTCCAATGCGAAGCCATCTGCTGCTGATGTATTCATGCGAAATAGGCGTCCCACATCGCGTTGCGGAACAGGAGGTTCGGATCATACTGCCGCTTGGCGGCGACGAAACGCGCGGCCGCCGGATAGGCCTTCTCGACCTGGTCGCGGCGCGCGTGCAGACGATAGGGCAGATAGAACGCGCCGCCAATCGCCGTGATGCGGTCGATCAGCGCTTCCGTCGTCCGCAGCATGTCGATCTCGCCTTCGGGCGAGGTCGCCTGCGAGAACGACATGACGGCCGCGATCCGGCGCACCGGTGCGATCGTGAGCGCGGGTGTCTTGTCCTCGGCGACGTAGCGCAGGGTGACGTTGAGGAATTCGGCGCGCGCCTTGGGAATGATCTCGCGGCAGGCGGTGAGGAACTCGCCGAACCGCTCCGGCGCGACGAAATATTCGTGCAGGATGTCGGTGCGGTGCATGTCCTTCTGCGCCAGATTGGCGACCGGCTCGGCCATCAGCGAGTTGCGGGTGTAGCGGCTGTCGGAGATGGCGGGGCCGAGCCGGGTCTCCATGAACCAGCGCAGGCCCTTGGCGACCTCCCATCCGGTCTGGGCGCGATAGATCGTGTTGGCGACGCCGGTGAGCTTGCCGGAGCTGACTGCCGCGGGCAGGGTCGCCGGAGCATCGGGGGCGGGGCGGAAGGTGACGAGCAGGGCGTCGTCGAAGAACGCCTTGCGGGACACCGACATTCGGCCATAGGCCATCTTCACATTGGCGTCGCCGTCGATGTTGCGTGTGAACTGCTCGGCGAATTTCTCCGGCGCCATGCGCTCGAAGCGCGGCTCGAGCAGCAGGTTCGGCACCATCTCGACCTCGAGATCGACGACGATGCCGAACAGGCCGTAGCCACCCATCGCGAGCCCGAACAGCTCGGCATTCTCGTTGCGCGAGCACTGCACCAAGGTGCCGTCGGCGAGCAGCATGCGGATCGATTTCACCGTGGAGCCGAACGGGCCATACGGCACCGGCCAGCCATGGGCATTGACGCAGAACGTGCTGCCGACGCCGAAATCGCTGTTGGACTGCATCACGGCCGGCGAGAAGCCTTTGGGATCGAGCGCGGCGATCACGTCCCACCAGCGGTTGCCCGCCGCGGTGCGATAGGTCTTCGCCGCCGTGTCGAGCTCGATCGCGCCGCCGTCGAGCGTGATCGCCGTGCCGTCGCGCGGCAGGCTCTGGCCGCCCATCGAATGCCGGGCCACGGCCGCGGTCACCGGGCGTTTCGCCGCGGCCGCCTCCTTGAGCTCGGCGCGCAGCCGCGCGATCAGGTCGTCGATCGTGGGCTTGCTGATCACCACATGCCTGGCGACCGGCGTCGGGTTGAGCCGGCTGGCGTCGTTGAGGATGGTGCGCAGCTCGGCCCGCGCCCGCGGCATCCGCGCCAAGGGCAGCGCCGCGGCCGTACCCGCGGCGCGCAGAAACCGTCGTCTCGACATCATGGCGCGGACTCTCCTTCCCTTCACGGAGTCTACGCCAGCATCGTAAACGTTCGAAAAATTTCCGTGCCGTCAGTCTGCCGCCGGGCGCGCCCGCGTGGGCACGAGACGGAAGTCGCGGCCATCCTTCACCCACTCCGCGCGCTCGTCGCGCAGCAAGGTGCGGCGGACCTTGCCGGAATCGTCGCGCAGCATGACGTCGACCAGCTCGTAGCTTTCGGGGTGCTTGTAGCGGCTGAGCCGGTCGGCAAGGAACGCGCTCATGCCGTCGACGATTCCCTGCGCATTCCTGGAGCGGTCGATCTCCACGATCGCATGCACGCGCTGGCCAAGCTCTGGATCGGGCAGGCCGACCACGACGCAGGAGCGGATGTCGGGATGCGCCATCAGCGCCGCCTCGACCTCGGCCGGATAGATGTTGGCGCCGCCGCGCAGGATCATGTCGGCGAGGCGATCGCCGAGATAGAGATAGCCGTCGGCATCGAGCCGGCCGATGTCACCGAGCGACTCCCAGCCGTCGGCGCGGCGCTTCGGCTCGGCGCCGAGATAGTGATAGGTGCTGCCGGGACCATCCGCAGGCAGGAAGTAGATCTCGCCACTTTCGCCCGGCGCGACGTCATTGCCTTGGGGATCGAGGATGCGCAGTTTGCAGGACTCGTCGATCTTGCCGACCGAGCCCTTGTGCTGCAGCCATTCGGTGCCGGAGATGATGGTGCGGCCCTGGCGCTCGGTGCCGCCATAGAGCTCGTAGACGCGCTCGGGCCCGAGCCACTCGATCCATCTTTCCTTGAGCCATGGCGGCATCGGCGCGGCCATGTGGAACACCATCTTCAGGCTCGACAGATCGTAGCTGTTGCGGACCGCCTCCGGCAGCGCCCAGATCCGGTGCATCATCGTCGGCACGAAGTTGACCCACTGAATGTGCTGCGCCTGGATCAGCCGCAGCGTCTCTTCGGCGTCGAACTTCACCATCCCGGTCAGGCTGCCGCCCGCGAACAGCGCGTAATGCGACACGATGAAGGGCGCGTTGTGATAGAGTGGGCCGGGATTGAGCAGCGATGCGCCCTTCGGAATGCCGAGCGGCGGCTCGGCGGCGGTGTCGGTTACCGCAGGCTGGTGATCGAGGATCACCTTCGGCCGTCCGGTCGAGCCGCCCGAGGTCATTGCTTTCCAATAGCGCGACACCGGCGCGGCGAGCGGCGCGTCGGAAAAGCCCTCGGGCGTGAAATCGGCCGGCAGCGCGTTCGGCGCATTCCAGTCGGCCTCGCCGCCGACCACCAGTGACGGCTTGAGGATCTCGAGCACCGCGGCGGCCTCGCCGCGCGGCAGCCGCCACGACAGCGACGTCGGCGTCGCGCCGCATTTCCACACCGCGAAGCTGGTCTCGAACAGCGCATTGCCGTTGGGCAGGCCGATCGCGACGAAGTCGCCGGGCTTGACGCCCTTGGCCGCGAAGGCGCGCGCACGCGCATTGGCGCGGCGCTCGAGCTGCTCCCAGGTCAGGACATCGGTGCCATGCCGGAGCGCGACGCTGTCCCCGGGTTTGCGCTCCGCATACCAGCGCGGCACGTCGGCCATCGGAATCAGCATCCATTCCTCCGCATCGTCGGCTGCCTCGCACGGGCGCCCATTCTTGGTCTGCGGCTTCGGCCGCCGACGTCAGTGACGAGAGGTGTTGTGCCTCAACCGAACCGGGTCGTCCATACGCGCGCGCCGCCAGGTTTCCGATGGCAGTTCTGCGAAATGGCGCTGATGAGCCCGAGGTAGGACTGAAAGGCTGGGGAGCCGTGACGCTAGGCGGACTGATAATTCCGTCACGCGGATCGTAAGACGATCGAGGTCGCGCCACGGGAACAGGTCAGGCACCGAACGGCGCGGCGATAAGAATCTTTGCAGCCGATCTTCATTGTCGCTCGCGGGGGCCAACGGACAGGAGCTCCCATGCACGCTCAACAGATGATCGAAACCCACCCGCACGTCCGCGGTCGAGTTGACGACGCACTCGTCCGCTGCGTCGAGGAGTGCTACTCCTGCGCTCAGATCTGCACCTCCTGCGCCGATGCGTGTCTCGGAGAGAATAGCGTCGCCAGGCTGACGCAGTGCATCCGGCTCAATCTCGATTGCGCCGACGTCTGCAACGTCACCGGCCGTCTTGCCACGCGGCGCACGGGCTCCGACCAGGAGATGATCAGCCGCATGCTCGAGGCCTGCGCGGCGGCGTGCCGACTATGTGCCGAGGAGTGCGATAAGCACGCCAAGATGCATGCCCATTGCCGGATCTGCGCCGAGTCCTGCCGGCGCTGCATGAACGCGTGCGAGGAGGCTGGACGCAGCACGACCCATTGATAGGTCGGTTGCGGCGCCGCTCCATCGAAGAATGGAGCTCATCAAGAGACAAAGGCCGGGCGCGAGGCCCGGCCAGTCCGACCATGGCGACCGGATTGCTCCGGTCCTGAGAACGCCATCGCAGACAATCGATCGATCAGCCGCCGTTCAGCTTCGTGGTCAGGGTCGTGAAGATGCCTTCCAGGGTGAGTCCGAGCTTGTTGAGTATGGTGATGATCGCAAGCGCGATGCCGGCCGCAATCAGGCCGTACTCGATCGCGGTTGCGCCCGATTCATCCTCGTAAAATTTGAGAAGCAATTTCTTCATCAATTCCCTCCGCCGCCCGGCGATATGACCGCCGAACGATGCCCGCGAAACTACGGAATGGAACCTAAGGTAGTATGAACGAGGTCTAGCCAAGTTTCGCAACTTTGCCGTTTATGTCGAAAATCTCAGTTGCAGCACGGTCCACTGCACGCGAACGGGGTCATGGCGGCACACCGGCTGCGCGCAGCGCCTCCGCATAGGTTGTGGCGAGCGTCCCGGCCGGAAACGGGATCCGTTCGAGGAACTCGGACACGGTGAGATGCGGTTCGAGGCTCAGAAGCTGACGCGCGACCTCGCCGGCGCGCGACATCTCTCCGGTCCTGACCAGGGCCACGATCAGGACGCGGAGCGCGACGGCGAAACGCCGGTTCTGCGCCAGCGCGATCTCCGCCCATTGAACGGCGCCAGCGAGATCGTCCTCCGCCACCGCACAGATCGCGAGCGCTCCGGCTGCGAACCAGCCCCGCGGATCGCGCGGATTCAGCCGCCGCGCCCGTTCGATCATCGCGCGTCCCGCAGCCGTGTGTCCGGCCATGATCTCGATCCAGCCGCTCAAGGTCAGCGCCATCGCCGAGTTCGGGTTGATGGCAAGCGAGCGGCGGAACAGCTCCCGTGCTGGGGCGATGTCCTCGGCCATGTTCCAGATCGCGAAGGCCGCCATCCACAGCACCTGCGCGTCACCGGGCGCATGCTCGCACGCCTGCCACGCCCGCGCCACGGCGGCCGTGCGATAGGTCTCGTCCGGCGCGCTCCAGCCCTGGAAGTGGCGCAGCGCCTGGCAATAGGCCCAAGCCGCCATCGCGGGCGCGCAGGCGGGATCGACCGCCAGCGCCTGGTCCAGACACGCGGTCGCCGCCGCGAGGCTGTCGGACGTGAAAGCGTCGCGCAGGCTGGCGGCGCGCAGCAGCAGATCGTAGGCGTCCGGATGCAGCGGCGGCGTGGCGCGGCGCCGCTCGCCTTCCGCCAGCTCGAGCGTCGGCTCGATCGCCGCCACGATGCTCTCGGTGATGCGGTCCTGCAGCGCGAACACATCGTCCAGCTGGCCGTCGAAGCGCTCCGCCCACAGATGCGCACCGGACGCCGCATCGATCAGCTGCCCGTTGATGCGCAGGCGGGACCCAGCGCGGCGCACGCTGCCTTCGAGAACGTAGCCGACGCCGAGCTCGCGTCCGACCGTGCGGATATCGACGGCCTTGCCCTTGTAGATGAAGGAGGAGTTGCGGGCGATCACAGCGAGGCCGCTGCAACGGGATAGCGCGGTGATGATGTCCTCGGCCATCCCATCGGCGAAATAGTCCTGCTCGGGATCGCCGCTCATGTTGGTGAAGGGCAGCACGGCGATGGCGGGGCCGTCGAAGGCGGGTGCGGCTGATACGGCCGGCGTCTGCACCGCGTCGGCCTGCTCACGGACCGCCCCGACGAAGCGGACGCCCTTGCGCGGAATGGTGCGGATCAGCCGCTGCGCCTCGCCGCTGTCGCCGATCGCGCTCCGCGCCGCGCTGATGCGGCTCGCCAGCGTCGCCTCGGAGACGATGCGGCCGCCCCACACCTCGGCGAGGATGTCGTCGCGGCTGACGACGCGCTCGCGCGTCCTGATCAGGAACGCGAGCAGGTCGAACACCTGCGGCTCCATCGCGACCAGGTCGTCGCCGCGGCGCAGCTCGCGGCGGCCGGGATCGAGCACGAAATCGTCGAAGCAATATACCACAGGCACCGTCCTGGCCGCCGGTTTCACCTTCGCGTCACGCGATCCGCAAAATCAAGCCGGCCTCAAGGAAAAATCAATGCCTCCTCCAAGCGCCGCGCGGGCGCAAGGCGCACAACGACCGCACCTCGGAACCAGGAGCCTCCGCCATGCCGACCATCCTTCACGCCAGCCGCCGCCGTTTCCTCACCCTTGCCGGAACCGCCGTTGCGGCCTTTCAACTCGGCTCCAGCGCCGGGCAGGCGCAGAGCTTCAAGTCGGCGTCGAAGCTGCCGGCGATCCGGCCGGGGGCTGGGACGTCGCTCGGACCGATCAAGCAGGTCGAGGCCGGCGAGATCAGCATCGGCTATGCCGAGACAGGTCCGGCCGACGGCCCCGTCGTCATCCTGCTGCACGGCTGGCCGTACGACATCCACAGCTTCGCCGACGTCGCGCCGGCGCTGGCCGCGTCCGGCCATCGCGTCATCATTCCGCATCTGCGCGGCTACGGCACGACGCGGCTGCTGTCGCCGACCGCGTTGCGCAGCGGCCAGCCGGTCGCCGTCGCCGCCGACATCGTCGCGCTGATGGACGCGCTCGCGATCAGGACCGCGACCCTCGCCGGCTATGACTGGGGCGCGCGCACCGCCAACATCATCGCGGCGCTGTGGCCGGAGCGGTGCAAGGCGATGGTCTCGGTCAGCGGCTATTTGATCGGCAGCCAGCAGGCCGGCCGTATGCCGCTGCCGCCGGCCGCCGAGCTGCAATGGTGGTACCAGTTCTACTTCGCGACCGAGCGCGGTCGCGAGGGCTACGACAAGAACCGGCGCGACTTCGCCAGGCTGATCTGGCAGACGGCCTCGCCGAAATGGGCGTTCGACGACGCCACGTTCGCGCGCAGCGCCGCCGCCTTCGACAATCCCGATCACGTCGACATCGTCGTGCACAACTATCGCTGGCGGCTCGGCCTCGCGCAGGGTGAGGCGAAATACGATGCGCTGGAGGCGAGGCTCGCGACCTTTCCCGACATCACCGTGCCCACCATCACGATGGAGGGCGATGCCAACGGCGCGCCGCATCCGGCGCCCGAGGCCTACGCCAGGAAGTTCACCGGCCGCTACGAGCACCGGCTGATCACTGGCGGCATCGGCCACAACCTGCCGCAGGAGGCGCCGCAGGCGTTTGCGCAGGCGGTGCTCGACGTGACGGCGAGCGCGTAGCGCCGACGATCTCAGGCGGGAGCGCGTTGCCTTTCTCGGCGTTGCAGCCACGTCTCCCGCCGCACGATCCATTGCTCGGAGCGGGTCTCGCCATTGTGGTGCGCGACCTCGATGAAGCCGACGAACTCGGCGCCCGTCTTCTGCTTGACCCGCCGTGACGCGATGTTGCTCGCGACGTTGCAGACGGTGAACTGATCGAGCCCGAGCGGACCGAAGGCGAAGTCGTTCACGGCGGCGATCGCCTCGCTCATCAGCCCTCGATTCCAATAGGGCTCAGCGAGCCAGAAGCCGCGATGGCCCTTCATCGACTCCATGCGCGGCCGGAAGTGAATATTGCCGATGGCCTCGCCGTCACCGTCGCGCAGCGCCAGCACCCATTGATACAGCTCCTCGCCGGCCGCGATCCTGTCGAGCTGCAGCCTGACGAAGGTCTCGGCGCCGTCGGGAGGATAGGGCCACGGAACGACGGCTGCGAGGTTGCGGACAACGTTCCAGTTGTTGAACTGACGCTGGATCGCCGGCGCATCGGCGAGGGCCAGCGGGCGCAGGATCAGACGGGCGGTATGCAACGTGGGCGTGAGCATGACGCAATGCTGTCGTTTACCAAGCTCGTTTGCAAGCCGGGGTTGCTACGCCGTCTAACTCGCATGTCATTGATACTTCGCATCGCGCTCCGCCATTAAGGTTGCCAGGAACTTTCACGCCCGGACTGGAGCCCGATACTTCCACAACGTTGCATTGCAGTGCATGAATCGAGCACACGCAGCCTGCACGAATGCAGCGCGCGTACAACCGTCGCAGGAAACTGCGCCGGCTCGGGCTCAGGGTTGCGCCCGAACGTCAACCATTCGCTTGCCGCGAGATCATCACGCAGATCTTGGGCTGGCGCGATTCGGGGTGTCGTGGATATGAACCGCAAAGCGGCGGATCGTCAGTTACGTCGTCTGCAGGCAGAGCAGAGCTTCGATCCGCGCACATGGCGCGATCGGCAGCTCGGCCGGGCCGCGCCGTTCTACGGCTCGGAGCTGTTCCAGCTCGGCTGCCCGCCGCTGGCGTCGTTCATCGCCGCGTTCCTCGGCTGTCTGATGACCCTGCATCTGAGTGCAACCGGGCTGTCGCCGCTGATTGCCTCGGCCGCGGCGGCTTTGCTGCTGTGCGCCTCGCTGATCCTGACACGGACCGCGGATCTGGTGCCGAGCACGTTCTTCTCGTCGGCCTATGGCGGCAGCTTCGTCGGCATGACTCCCGTGGCGCTGTTGAACGCAAGCGTCATTCGCGCCGGCCTGCCGCTCGACGCCGCCTTCGTTCTGCTCTCGCTGTTCTGTGGACTGGTGTTCTGTCTGGGCTGTGCGCTCGACATGTGGCTGCGCGGGGGGCTCGCGCGTGGCTATGGTGGACGACTGGGCGCGCTGGCGGCGGTCGCTTCGTTCCTGTTCGTCGGTCTCGCGCCGCTGCTTGGCGCCGAGGGCGAGCTGTTTCCGATCGCGCGCCGCGGCGCGCTGGAGCAGGGGCTCGGCGGCACCGCGCTCACCTTCGCGTTGTGCTCGGTCGGCATGCTGGCGACGATGGCCGCCTTGCGCTGGGCGCCCGTGGCAGGGTCGCGCCGCGCGGTACGCATCTTCGTTGCGGCGACGGTGGCCTTTGCCGGCCTCGTGGTGCTGCAGCTTCTGCCCAGCAAGGCCCCTGATCTCGACGCCTATTCCGCCGGTTGCTTCGTCGGCATGTCGTCGTTGCGGCGGCTCCGCAGCCTGCCGCAGGCGATGGCCGCGGTGGTGCTGCTGACGTGCCTGCTGATCCTCACCGGTCCCATCCTGCCGAGCGTCGGCGGCAGCCTCGGATACATCGCCTTCGTCTCGGTCATCTTCGTGGATGCTGCGGTTCGTCTGTTCGTCGAGGCAGGCGAATCGCCGTGGCAGACCGTCCTCGCCTGGACGCGGGGATTCGTCGCCACA
Source organism: Bradyrhizobium sp. HKCCYLS3070 (assembly GCF_051167575.1). NCBI lineage: Bacteria > Pseudomonadati > Pseudomonadota > Alphaproteobacteria > Hyphomicrobiales > Nitrobacteraceae > Bradyrhizobium > Bradyrhizobium sp. HKCCYLS3070. The sequence continues at coordinate 36,961 of NZ_JBNPTI010000023.1, read as the reverse complement.
CTCGCTATCTTCGCGGTGCTGCTCACCAGCGAGCTGATGTTTCAGCCGCCGGTGGCGGAGCCCAACGGTCCGTTGGTGAACGCGGACAAAGCCGCTGCGCCGGCGCGGACCACGATGCCCTCACACGACGAGGATCGGCGCGACGGCACGGCGCCCGGCGAGCCGGCCTTCGCCGCTGACACAGCGCCCGATCTGCCGCTTCAGATCCTGAATCCGGAGGGCGCCAATCCGCTCGCCCCGCGGCCCTCGAGTGAGCCGGTCCAGCAGTCCGCGTCGCCCGCGTCCGCAGAGCCGTCCCGGCGGATCGGTCGCGATGGTCGGCCAGCGGGCGTGCTGGCTGCCCGGCTGAAGCGCCAACAGGCACGGGTGGTGCCGCACGCGACGGCGCGACCGCGCATCGTGGCCCGCCATGAGGTGCAGCCCGCGCCGGAGTGGCGGCCGGACCCATCGACGTTGGCGGGGCCGTGACAGCGGACCGCGATGGCGCGCTCGACCGGCCGTCCGAGCCCGGCTCTCGCCGCTGGCCGCGCCGGTCGCTGAATGTCGTGCCGCTGGCCTCGTTCGCCGGCGCTTTTCTCGGTTGTCTGGCGACGCTGCACCTGTGCACGTCGGGCCTGTCCCCGGCGCTCGCGTCGGTCACCGCCACCCTGCTGCTCTGCGCTGGCCTGATCACGGCAAGAACCAGAGATCTGCTGCCGACGACCTTCTCCTCCTCGGTCTATGGCGGCAGCTTCAGCGGGATGACGCCGATCGTTGCGTTGAGCGAGAGCGTGGCGCGGTCGGGGCTTCCAGTCGATAGGTCCTTCCTGCTGCTGTCGCTGTTTTGCGGCCTCGTGTTCTGCAGCGTCTGCGCGATCGAAATGCGGCTGCGCGTCGTGCTGTTGCGCGGCTATGGCGGCCGCTTCGGCGCGCTCGCGGCGATCGGCTCGTTTCTGTTCCTCAGCCTCGCGCCGCTGCTCGGCGCCGACGGCGCACCGGTGCGCGTCGCCAGCCTTCAGGGCTTCGACAGGGGTCTCAATCATTCGGTGCTCATGCTGGCGCTGTGCGGCGTCGGAATGGTCGCAACGATGGTGGCGCTGAGGCTGCCGCGGGTTGCGGCCGCAGGGCGGCCGGCGCGCATCTTCGTCTCGGCAGCACTGGCCTGTGCCGGTCTCGTCATCCTGCAGCAGCTCGCGCCGGACGATGCCCGCCTGTCCGACGCGTATTTTGCCGGTTGTTTCGTCGGCATGTCGTCGCCGCAGCGTTTGCGGGGTGTCGTCCAGACGCTGGTCGCCGCGGTGGCGCTGACCGCGTTGCTGGTCCAGGCGGCGGCGGTTCTGCCAAGCGTCGGCGGCAGCCTCGGCTTCGCAGCCTTCGTCGCGGTGGTCGGCGTCGATGCCGGCCGCCGGATGATCAGCCGCGCCGCGCTGCCGCCCGAGCGTCCTGCGCGGATCTCGCTCGGCAGAAGCCTTGCCGCCGCACTCGCGATTGCGGGCGTGCTGCTGCCGAATGACATGTTCCAGTCGGGGCCGGTCGAGGAGACCACGGGATCGATCGTGCAGGTCGAGAGGCCGCCTCAACCTGAGCCCGCCGTTCCAGCGGAGCCTGTTGCGGCCGAGCCGGCCGTGGCGGCAGTCCCGATCGAAATGCCCGCCGATGCGCCGCCGGCCGCCGAGACGACATCCGACGTAGTCCGTCCGGTCGCGCGGCCGGCGCCAAGCGAGCCGCCGCGGCGGCGCCGCGCCAGCCGGCCCGCAGTCGTTGCTCCGCAATCGCGTCCGATCGATCCCGAACCCTGGCGCATCATCCGCGACGGACAGCAGGCGGGTGCAGGAACGGCGGCGACCGGCTCGCCGCCGGCTCGGGCCAAGCGCAGCCAAGCCCGCGTTCCCGGATCAGCACCGGCCCCGCCGCGCGCCGCGCCACGGCCGCGGACGCCCCGGGTGCAGGATCCGCAGCCCTCGGCGTCGGAACCGCGCTGAGCAGGCTCAGCCGAACTTGCGCCGCGCGTCGAGCGCGAGCCCGATGCCGACGCTGCCGAGCAGGTCGGTCTCGGCGATGCGCGCCGCCGGAAACAGCGCCAGGATTGCCTGACGCAGTGCCGGCACCATGCTCGAGCCGCCGGTGAGGAAGATGGTGTTGATGGCAGCGGCCCCGACGCCGGCATCGTCGAGCAGCTTGGTCACCGTGCCGACGACGCGCTCGACGGAATCGCCGATGGCGCGGTCGAAATCCTTGCGCGTGAAGCGGATGCGCGCCCAGTCGTCCTTCTCCGACAGCACCGAGGTCAGCGACTTGGCCGCGGTCAGCGCGATCTTTGCCTGCTCGACGCCGATCGCGAGCGTATGGCCGCGATGCTCCTCCACCACCTTGATGAAGCGGTCGACCAGATCGCGCCGCTCGGCCTCGTAGCGGATCTGGCGCAGCTCGCCGATCACGCCCCTCTTGTAGAGCTGGTTGATGCGGTGCCAGGTGGCGAGCTCGTGATAGTACAGCGTCGGCAGGTTGCGCTTGCCGTCGGCGGTCAGGCTGCCGTAGCCGAGATGCGGCATCACGCTTTTCAGGCTGAGAAGCCGGTCGAAATCGGTGCCGCCGATGTGGATGCCGCCATTGGCGAGGATGTCGTCCTCGCGCTGCGCCTTGCTGCGCCGCTCGGGCGAGACGCGCACGATCGAGAAGTCCGAGGTGCCGCCGCCGATGTCGACGATCAGCACCAGCTCCTCGCGGGCGACCTGCTGCTCGTAGTCGAGCGCGGCGGCGATCGGCTCGTATTGGAACGCGATGTGCTTGAAACCCTGGTCCCGCGCGATGCCCTCCAGCGCGCTCTGCGCCTCCGCGTCGGCCGCATCATCCTTGTCGACGAAGCGGACGGGACGGCCGAGCACGACCTGATTGATCTCCCTGCCGAGCCGCGTCTCGATCCGCGTCTTCAGATGCGCGAAGAAGAAGCCGAGGATACCGGCAAACGGCACCGCCTTCTGCCGGATATAGGTCTTCTCGTGAATCAGCGCGGTGCCGAGGATGCTCTTCAGCGCGCGCATGAAGCGGCCGTCGTGGCCGGTCAGATAGCGCTCGATCGCGCTGCGCCCGAACTGGGTGCCGTGATCCTCGAAATCGAAGAACATCGCACTCGGCAAGGTCCGCTGCTCGCCCTCCAGGGGGATGAGCTCTGCGGAGGCGGAATTGCTGAGGCCGACCGTGGTGTTCGAAGTGCCGAAGTCGATGCCACAATGGGCCGCTGCCGCCATGCTCGTCTCGTTTCCGTCCGGGGGGGCGGTCCGCTTAGCCGTTCGGCGGTGCGATGTCATCCGCCAATGTGCGGAGCGGCGCGCATGGCAGTCGTCTGGCGGAGAGATGACTGTGCATCCTGCCTGTCGAAGGTGCAGCCGGGGGCGCTGACGCCCCCGCTGTCCGGTGATCATCCCGCCGGCCTGAATGCCGGTCCCTCGAAGCGCAGCCCGGCTGCGCCACGTTCGACGCGGTCATGCGCCGCGTGGATGAGGCGCGCCTCGCCGGCGTCCGCCAGGCGCCCGCGGCCGTCCAGCAATGCGGCGAGACGCGCGAGCGCCAGCGCCTTGTTGCGATGCTGGGAGCGGCCGTCGCGCGCGATCGCGACCAGCCCCGTCGGCACGTGAACCGCGCGCACCGCGCTCTCGGTCTTGTTCTGGTGCTGGCCGCCGGGCCCGCCGGCACGGAAGCTCTCGAACCGGACGTCGGTGGCCGCCAACGCCGCCATCCGCTCCGACAGGGGCAGATCGACGATGCCGACGAACCAGTTCTTGCGGCCGTGATGCGGCCGCAGCGGACTGCGGCACACCCAGAGCAGCGAGCCCTGCGTCCAGCGCCGCGCGAGGTCGGCCGCCGTCGGCCCGTCCAGCACGACGATCGCGCTGGCCGGCCCATGCCCGTCGATCTGCTCTCGCGCGATCGCGCATTCGCAGTCCGCCGCCTCGGCCTCGTCGGCGAGCCGCCGCAGCGCATGCGCGACCGCGATCCGGCATTCGGCCGGACCGCGTCCCGCCGTGAGGAGCAGCCGTCTCATCGCCGGTCCTCCCTGCGCGGCCGCTGGACGGCGATCTTCTTCACCGTCACCAGCGGGCGGAAGCTGGCGACGACGCGCGCCAGCCCGAATGCTTCGAGATCGGCGATCACGCCGGCGATCGGCTTGTAGGCCTCCGGCGCCTCCTCGGCGAGCAGCGCGCGGTCCTCGCAGATCACGCGGCCGCCGAACGGATTGCGCGCGAGACGCTCGCGATCCGATCGCGTGGCGCCGACACGGCCGATCATCGAGCTCCGGTCGAACTTGCGACCGGCGCCATGCGCGATCGACCACAACGCCTCCTTTGGCGCTGACGCGAGCGGCGCGACCAGATAGGACAGCGCGCCGCGCGAGCCCGGCACGACGACGAGACCCTGGTCGGACGGCGCAGCCCCCTTTCGGTGCAACACGCCGTCTGCACGATGCTCGATGCAATTGTGCGAGCACGCGCAGACCGGATCGGCCTCACAGCGCAGGGCCGTCGCGGCCCGCTGCGCGATGACCTGCCGGTTCAGCGACGCCCAGCGCAGCGCGTGATCATGTGCTGCGAGATAGGCGTGGCCAGCCCCACTGTCCGGCGCGAGCGGCTTGAGGCCGTCGGCGATCTGCCGTTCGAGCAGCGCATGGCCGAGGCCGCGCGAGCCCGAATGCACCAGCAGATGGGCGCGGTCGCGATCGATGCCGCAGGACGGATCGAACACCTCCTCGACCGCCTGCAGCTCACAGAAGTGATTGCCTCCGCCGATCGTGCCGAGCGACGCATCGAAGTCGGACGGCGCAAGCTGATGAGCTGCGAGCTCGCTCACGATGTCGCCGTCATAGGGTGTGGCGACGTCGCGCAGCCGGTCGGCCGCCTTGTCGACGCGAATCCGGCGCGAAGCGAGGTCGAGCTGATACAGCGCCATGCCGCAGCCCGCATCGGAGCCGACGAAGGCCGGGTGGATATGGTCGGCGAGGATGGCGCAGCCGACGGGACCGAACTTGCCGGGATGCAGATCCGGCATGCCGGCGACAGCACGCACGCCACAGATGTCAGCCACGGTTTCGAGCTGGCGCGCAGCGGCGCCCTCGATCCAGGAGCTGGACGAGTAGAAGCCGTGGACCGGCGCACAGCCGTCCACGCGATGGGAATTGCCCATGTAAATACCTTGGAGAAAGATAGGGAGAACTGGTCAGGGACTATCTGCGCGCGCGGACGCACGCATGCCAGACCAAACCTCGCCTCACGCGAGGATCAGTCCCGGCGGCTCCTGGCGGAGCAACGGATGATCGCAGTCATCGTCTCTCTCCTGTGCGGCGGAGCCGAATGCTCAACGCCGGAGCGCGTAGTAATCACATCCCGATCATATTGGCAATGTGCGTCATTCAACCGATGTCCCGCTGTGACGTACAGGACACGGATGCCCCGTCGTTTTCGAGCAGCTCGCTTTCTCTCCGTCATTGCGAGGAGCGCAGCGACGAAGCAATCCAGGGCCCCGCGCACCACACTGGATTCATCGCCGCGCTCGCACAGAATGGGTGGCATCGAAGATGGACGACGGCGCATCTGCCCGCAGCCGGCAGATCCAGGCACGTGCATCCTCGCGATCAGAACAGCGCGAGGAAATCGCCGAGGAAATAGATGATGGCCACCACGATCAGCGCGCCCATCAGCAAGAAGGAAAGCTGCACGGCGATCGCGCAGCCGCCCAGGGTCGTCGCCATCGCCGCGACGTGCCGCTCCTCGCGACGCAACTGACCCACGACGCCGAGAATGATCGCAAGCAAACCGAGCGAGACCGCGGCCACCGGCAATTGCTGGTGCAGGCGGTCGGTCCAGGACGTCTCGCGCGCCGGCGCCTGGTCGTCGACGCCCTTGATGCGCGCCATCAGGCGCTCCTTCACGCGATGTCCGACATCGACGATGACCTGGTCGATCGGCGGCGGCGGATCGATCACCGGCAGCACCCAATGCGGCAGAACCGCCGCGACCAGAGCAACAAGCCCGATCACGCAACCGATGATGCCCAGCCGACGTGACTGAACGATCGTGTCTGTCATGGCTCAAAATCTCCGATGCGGGCGTGCTGCGTCTGCTTCGGTCGCGGCGGAAGGATTGCGAAACGTTAATCTCGTCATCGTCACCGCGGAAAGGACCCAACCCCCGCAAGCCTGAACGCCTGGATCATGCGTCGGCCGCCGGAGCTCTCCGGTTCAATCCCTCCGATCCGCCCAAGCTCATAGCAAGCGCGTCGCAAGCTGCTGCGCCTCCCAGCCTTCGAGAAATTCCCGCTGCTGCGTGACCCAGCGGACATTCTCGCTACCCCATTCGCGCGAACGGCTGGCCTGCTCGCCCATCAGCCAGAAGTGCCTGACGATCACGAAGGCATGCGCGGCCTCGAAATCAGCGGCCGAGATCGGGCGGACCGAGCGGTAGCCGTCGACGAAGGCGTGCCACGCCGCATGGAAGCGCCGGCCGAACGACAGCTTGGTCCACAGGAACACGGCCAGGTCATAGGCCAGATAGCCGGGACCGCCGTCGTCGAAGTCGAAGAACACGGCCTCGCCGCCGGCGCCGATGCGCGCATTGAAGCCGTGGCAGTCGCCGTGACAATGCGTCCATGTCAGGCCCTCCATCGCCTTGATCCGTGCGGCGGTTCGCTCCGCGATGTCCTGGAGAAAGCGGCCATCATCGGCATCGATCAGACTGCAGAGCTGTTGAACGCGCGCGAGCGGCCGGTGCAGCAGATGGTCGAGGTCCAGAAGATAGAGCGGCGCTTCGGGCCGATAGGACATCGCCGCCGCGTGCACTCGGGCAAGCGTCACGCCATTGGCGCGCGCGTCGCTCTGCGATGCGACCTCCGGGGTCCGTCCCTCGATGGCGTGAAACAGCACGCCTTCGCGGCCGCCTTCCGCCGCCTCGCCGCGTACGAACAGCGCGCCGTCGCGCGCCGGAACCGCCGCGGCCACCGGCACGCCGCAGCGCGCGAGATGTGCGAGGAAGTCGGTCTCGGTGCGGACATCGGCCGGGCCGCGGGCGCGGTGATGCGACAGACGGAAGACGTAGCGTGCGCCCGTTGCGGATGTAATCAGATAGACGTCGTTGAAGCCGCGGTTCATCAGGCGGCACGCGAGCGGCTCTGATAGCGCGTAGTGTGTTGCCACGAAGCGGCCCACGCTCTCGGCGCCGGTCGTGGTGTAGATCGGCTCGAAGTCGGGCACGTCGCGTGTTCCGGATTGTGGAGACGATGGCATCCTAAGCTGCTGCCGTCCGCGGTGAAAGGCGGGACGGGCACGAGCAATCCATCGCATTGGCGTAGGCAGGTTGTACCGGGCTGCCCGTCGGGCAAATCGATCGAGGTGGCGAACGCAATCTGCCGCTCGTGTCCAGCCCGCCTGCGAAAAATATTCCTGTTTCGCTTTTCCGGAAATCATGCTTATCTCCCGCGCATCCCGCCTCATGCAGAGAGGGGCGTACGCGTCGTCACGATACGCGGGGGCGGGGAGTGGTGGCCGTCGCGAGGTCGGGCGCGTTCGCGCGCAAGACGACTGATGTCGTGGCGGACGGTCAAGCCGTGTGGTCCTGGCGCCCCGAAGCTGGCGCCAAGCTTGCGATCACGTTCGTGCGTGGTTGCGAGCGACGGGGGCAAACAAGCCGGTCCCCGGGGAGAGCGCGGAGCAGCCGTGAAAACCATCGCGCAGGGAAGGCCGGGTCGCTCCGGCTGAACCTGTGGTTCCTGCCCCGTGCATTTTCTCCGCACGGGGGCCACGGGCCTCGGCCGAGGCTCGGTCTTCCCTGCGCCCTCTCGTTTCGAGAGGAGATCGATCAGCACAGCTCGGGCCCATCGCGCCGCGAGAGCGCGAAGTCATGTCTCGACGCGGCGCATCTCAAGTTGGCCGATGGCCGTGAAGGCGAACGCGCCTCGCGAAGAAGGCCCGGCGGCCGAATGCCGCAGCAGCCGGCCGCGGGCGCGCGCTCCGGATTGACCGGGATCAAGAGCGCTCGCGCTTGCTCCCTTAAGCCCCTACAACTCTGTTGTTCGTTGTGATCAAGAATGGACGTCGTGGTGCCGCAAGATCCAATCGTGCCTCCATCTGGCTTGCGGCGGCGGCTCGGACTGCCGCTGCTGGTCCTCTACGGCACGGGTGTGACCGTCGGGGCCGGCATCTATGTCCTGATCGGCGCGGTCGCCGGTCATGCAGGAGTCCATTCCTCCTGGGCCTTTGCGCTGGCGGCCTTCGTGATGGCGTTCACCGCCGCCTCCTATGCCGAGCTTGCGACCCGCTATCCCGTGAGCGCCGGCGAGGCCGCCTATGTCCGCGCGGCCTTCAAGTCGCGGCTGCTCTCGACGGCGGTCGGCTCGCTGCGGCTCGCCACCGGCATCATCGCGGCGGCCGCGGTGACGCTCGGCGGCGCCGGCTACATCCGGCAACTGATCGATCTGCCGACGCCGCTGATCGCGACGGCCATCGTGGTCGCGCTCGGCATTGTGGCGTCCTGGGGCATTCTCGAATCGGTGATGCTCGCCGGACTGCTGACCTTGATCGAGACCGGCGGACTGGTGTGGATCGTCGTCTCGGCCGTTCACTCCGGCGTCGCGTTCGGCCCTGCCTTGCTGACGCCGCCGCCGCTCGATCTCGGCGTTCTCTCCGGCATCACCTTCGCCGGCCTGCTCGCGTTCTTCGCCTTCGTCGGCTTTGAGGACCTCGCCAACGTCGTGGAGGAGGCCAAGAGCCCGCAGCGAAGCATTCCGTGGGCGATGGCGCTCACGCTGCTGATCACCTCCGTGCTGTATGTGCTGATTGCTGCGATCGCGGTGACCGCCGTGGCGCCGGGCGTGCTGTCGGCCTCTCCGGCGCCGCTCAGCCTGGTGTTCAATGCCGTCGCAGGCATCAGCCCCGCCACCTTCACCGCGATTGCGATCGTGTCCACGCTCAACACCGTTCTCGCCCAGATGACGATGACGGCGCGCGTCGTCTATGGCATGGCGGGGCAGGGCGACCTGCCGCGCATCGCCGGCCGCGTCGATCCGCGCACCGGAACGCCGCTGATCGCAACCGGCCTCGTCATGCTGGCGGTCGCGATCCTCGCGCTGGCCTTCCCGCTGGAGCGGCTGGCGGAAGGCACCTCGCTCGCGACGCTGACGATCTTCGCCATCGTCAATCTGTGCCTGCTCCGTATCCGCATCCGGCGCATCGGATCGGATGCCGCCCATGTGCGGGTGCCGCTATGGGTCCCCGCACTTGGTCTCATCACGTGTATGCTGATGATCGTCAGCGCGTTCGTCGCGGCCTGAGCGGACCGATGGGAAACCTTGCGGCGATGTACCGGGTTGCCCGATGTCCCCCGGCGCAGACCTGGCGGTTTGACGTAGGACCATGTCGATGCCGGATCTCATGAGCCTCAGTCCCGCGATCATCGCGATCGTCGTCGCGCTCGGCATCGGGTTGCTGATCGGCTTGGAGCGCGAGCGCCGCAAGGGCGAGGGGCCCGGGCGCTCGCCCGCGGGCTTGCGGACCTTTGCGGTCGCGTCGCTGGCCGGCGCGGTGAGCATGCTGATCGGCGGCAAGCTGCTGCTGGCCGTCGTCACCGCTGGAATCATGGTCCTCACGGCGATCGCCTATTGGCGTTCGCGCAGCGACGATCCGGGACTGACCTCGGAGGCGGCGCTGATCCTGACCGTCCTGCTCGGCGGCCTCGCCACCGAGCAACCTGCTCTGGCGGCGGGCGTCGCCGTCGTGCTGGCGGTGCTGTTGGCGGCCCGGCCGGTGCTGCACGACTTCGTCCGTTCGGTGCTCAGCGAGAGCGAGCTCAAGGACGGCCTGATCTTTGCCGCGGCCACGCTGGTCGTGCTGCCTCTGCTCCCGGATCAGCCGATCGGTCCGTACGGCGCGCTCAACCTGCGCAGCATCTGGACGCTCGTCGTCCTGATGATGGCGATCGGTGCCGCCGGACATGCCTCGATGCGTCTGCTCGGCGCACGCGGCGGGCTCGCCGTGTCCGGCTTCGCCTCGGGCTTCGTCTCCAGCACGGCCACGATCGGCGCGATGGGCGCACGGGCGCGCAAGGCGCCGGAGCTTGGCGGCGCCGCGGCCGCCGGCGCGGCATTGTCGACCGTCGCGACCATCGCCCAGCTCGCCGCGGTGCTGGCCGTCACCAGCCTTCCCGCGCTGCAGGCGCTGCTGGTCCCGCTGCTCTGTGCCGGCGCGGCGGCGGCGATCTACGGCGCGATCTTCACGATCGTCGGCTTGCGGCAGAGCGGTTCCGCCGACCTGCCGCCCGGACACGCCTTCAGCCTGCCGGGCGCGCTGTTGCTGGCGCTGACGATCTCTGCGGTGCTGGTGCTCTCGGCCGCGTTGCGCGAGGCGTTCGGCGAAGCCGGCCTGGTGGCGAGCGCTGCCGTCGCCGGTCTCGTCGATACCCATGCGCCGGCGGTGGCCGCGGCTGCGCTTGCCGCGTCGGGCAAGATCGGCGCCGCCGATGCCGTGGCTCCGGTGCTCGCGGCGCTGTCGGCGAACACGATCAGCAAGATCGTGGTGGCGTGGACCAGCGGCGGGTCGTCCTTCGCCCTGCGCCTCGTCCCCGGCCTCGTCCTCGTCATCGCAGCCGCCTGGGCCGGCGCCTTCGGACCGAGCCTTGCCCATGGTCTTGCCGATGTGCTGGTCCATCCGTGAGCGCGACGTCCGCGCAGCACCTACGCGCTGCGCGGCAAGCGCTCGACCGCGGCAGCAGCACCGCTGCGATGCTGGACGAGCCACGCGATGGCGTCGTCCTCCTTCATCGGCTTGCCATACAGCCAGCCCTGTCCGTAGGAGCAGCCGAGCATGCGAAGGCACTCGGCGTCCGCCTCGCTCTCGACGCCCTCGGCGATCATGCGGTGGCCGAGCGGCAGCGCCACCGCGGTGATGGCGGCGACGAGCTGCTGATCCCGTCGGTTGCCGGCGATGCCGTGGATGAAGGAGCGGTCGATCTTGATGGTGTCGATCTCGACCGCCATCAGGTTCGCGATCGAGGAATGGCCGACGCCGAAATCGTCGATCGCAAGACCAAAGCCGTATTGGTCGATCAGCTTCAATTCGTCGGCGCAGCGCTTGGGATCGAACATCGCCTCTTCGGTCACCTCGATCTCGATCCGGTGGGGATCGACGCCGTAGCGCTCGGAGACGGTCTTGAGGGTCTGCGCCGGCGAGTGAAGCGGGAATTCCCGCGGCGAGACGTTGATCGATACCCGGATGCCGTGCGCCTTCTTGCGGTCGAGCGCGCGCAGGAACGCGCAGACGCGCTCGCCCACGAACTCCGTGAGCTGGCCGGACAGGCGCAATCGGATCGCCGCGGACACGATGTCCGGCGGCGGGATCAGTCCGGCGCTCGGGTGCTTCCAGCGCAGCAGCGCCTCGAAGCCGATGACCTCCTGCGTGGCCATCGCGACCTGGGGCTGGAATTCGACGTGGAGCTCGCGGCGGGCCAGCGCGGCGGGGAGCTCGGCATCGAGCCGGCGCTGCTGCGTCAGCTCGGACTGCATCTTGGCGTCGAACACGCGCATGCAGGCGCGGCCGTCGTCCTTGGCGCGATAGAGCGCGACGTCGGCGCGGGCGGAGAGCTCTTCCAGATCGATCGGGCCTTCCGCATGCGCCGCGATGCCGATCGAGCAGCTCACGGGCAGCACCTGGCCCGCGATCGCGAGCGGCTGCGCAAGGGCGGCCATCAGCCATTCGGCGAGTGCGACGGACCGGCTCGCCACGTCGTCGCCCTGCATGACGACGACGAACTCGTCGCCGCCCAGGCGGACCGGCAGATCGTCGCCGCGGCAGGCGGATTGCAGCAGCGCGGCGATGGCCTGAATGACCCGGTCGCCGGCATCGTGGCCGCGCGCGTCGTTGATGGTCTTGAAGTTGTCGACGTCGATCAGGAGGAATGCGACCCCGCGTCCGGAACGGCACGCCGCGGCGGCCACGGTGCGGAAATGGCTGCGATTGGCGAGCCCGGTGAGCGAGTCCGTGCGAACCAGACGCTCCAAAGCGTGGTTGGCCTCGGCGACGGATTCCGCCAGCACGGTCGCCTCGATGGCGGTCTTCTGGCTCGCGATGAAGTTGCGCTCGCCGAGCCGCGCTGCGCGGAACAGCATGAAGGTCAGGAAGGCGACGTCGACCGCGACGATGTAGTCGACGTCGCTGCCCGAGATCAGCATCCGCAGCACGGTCGCGCCCATCAGCGGCGCGCCGAACGCGATCGCCATCCTCGAATAGGCGAGACTCTGGATGATGGCTCCGGTGGTGGTGCCGGCCATGATGAAGACGACGTCGTTGACGTTGTGCGCGTGGGAGAAGGCCGGCAGCGCGATCGGGACGATCGCCCACAGCACGCCGCTGGCGAAAGCCATGATGGTGAGATTGCGCAGCACGCGCTGTGGATCGCGCTCGATCCGTCCGGACGATTTCAGGTACGACACCCATCCGGCGCGGAACGCGGCGAAGACGATGGCTGCGCCCAGCCACCAGAAGATGAGGGTGCCGCCCTCCCTGAGATACAGCAGCAGCGCCAGCGACGTTGCGATCGCCACATTGGCGAACATCGTGAGGGAAATGTTCTGCAGCGAGCTGGCTGCCTGGGCTTTCGCGAGCGCCGCCGCTTTGCACTCGGTGGTTGCGGTCTGCATGCGCGGAACGGACGGCCCTGCTGGATCGGTGACGGAAGCGGGCAGCCATGGCGGCGGCCCATGCGGCAACGCGCGAGCATGCTGAACAGGGACCTAAAGTGGAGTTAATCCAGTCCGATATATGGCCGGACGGCCGGGCCGTTCGGGCCTGCGGATCTGGCGGCCGGGCGTTCGCAGACTCCAGCGAGAGCAGCATGTCGCCGCCGCCGGGGCGATGTCCAGCATCAACACCGACAACGGGCCGATCCGCTACGGATCGAGCTCGGTGTCCCAATAGAGATAGTCGAGCCAGCTGTCGTGCAGGTAGTTCGGCGGGAACAGCCGGCCGTTGCGATGGAGCTGGTGGACGGTTGGCGCATAGGGCGCCTGCTTGGGGAACATCTTGGCCTGCTGTGGCGTCAGATTGCCCTTCTTCAGATTGCAGGGCGAGCAGGCGGCGACGACGTTCTCCCAGGTGGTCTGGCCACCCTTGCTGCGGGGGATGACGTGATCGAAGGTCAGGTCGTCGCCGGAGTGGCAGTACTGGCAGGCGAAACGGTCGCGGAGGAAGACGTTGAAGCGGGTGAAGGCCGGATGCGTCGACGGCTTTACGAAGGATTTCAGCGAAACCACGCTGGGCAGCTGGATTTCGAAGGACGGACTTCGGATCGCGCGGTCGTAGTATTCGACAATGTTGACGCGATCGAGAAACACTGCCTTGATCGCGTCTTGCCACGACCAGAGAGACAGCGGGTAGTAACTCAGCGGCCGGAAGTCCGCGTTCAGCACCAACACCGGCCAACCGCCTTGCGAGACATGTGCGTTCAAGTAACGCTCCTGGCCTCCATAACGGCTGCGAAGCAGCATGCCCTGACATACTACATGCAGCGTGACGGGATTGTGAAGCCCCAAGAATGGCTTGACATGGCTTCTCCCGCCTTTGGAGCTGCCGTCCAAAGCGCGTCAGAACCGTGGCAGAGCGCCCGATCGCCGCACTGCAAATCAGTTGCATCTCTTCCGGCGCGACGACGACCAGCAGGACGACCAAGGTCAGCCCGGGACCCGCTCCAGCTTCTGCAGGCAGCGGTGGATCCTGACCTCGTCCGGCATCGGCCGGTCCGGGAAGCTCGTGCTCCAGTTGGAGACGCCGACCTCGCCGACATAGATGTCGCCGCGGCTGTCAATGGCGAGGCCGTGCGGGGCCAGGAAGCGGCCGGTTTCCAGGCCCGGACCGTGCTCGCCGCCGAGCCGGGCGATGCGCTGGCCGGTGGCGTCGGTGATGGTCAGCCGCGGTCCGAGATTGGGAACGTTGAGGTTGACCGGCATGCCGGGGCCGAGCTCGCCGATGATGAAGGTCTTGCGCCCCGCGCCGCAGGCGCACAGCGCGCAGGGCCGATGCAGATTGTTCCACTGCGTCTCGTAGCGGCCGTCGCCGTCGAAGATCTGGATGCGGTGGTTCTCGCGATCGGCGACATAGACAAAACCGTCGGCATCGGTCGCGATGTTGTGAACGATGTTGAACTGGCCGGGATCGGAGCCAGGCTCGCCCCAGCTGCGGATCAGCCGGCCGTCGGGTGTGTATTTGTGGACCCGCGCATTGCCGTAGCCGTCGGAAACGTAGATCTCGCCCGAGGGCGACAGCGCGGTGTGGGTGCAGCGGTTGAACGGCTCGCCGCTCATGAATGGCGCCGGACGCTCCGGCAGGCCGATGGTCAGCAGCACCTTGCCGTCATCCGTGCATTTGCGCACGGTGTGGTCGCCATCGTCGGTGCAGTAGAGATTGTCCTCGCTGTCGATCGACAAGCCGTGGGCGCGACTGAACAGGCCCTCGCCCCAGCTCTTGATGAAATTGCCGTCGCGGTCGAACACGATCATCGGATGGGCGCCGCGATTGAAGGCGTAGACGCGATCCTTGCTGTCAACGGCAACCGAGGCGACGTCGGTGAGCGCCCAGCCCTCGGGCAGCTTGGCCCAGTCCTTGACGACGCGATAGCTGTAATTGCCCGTTCCGAGAATGGACATCGCCTCGCCTCCCTGCCTCTGCGCAACCTCGGTCCGGACAACGCTACACGGGTTTGGTCGCGGGTGAAAACCTGCTTACGTCGCCATCGTCAGCATGTGGCCCTCATGCGGCGGAATATGACCTTGCAAGGTGTCGAGATAGACGCGCTGTACGGCCTCCGGTCCGCGTCCTTCCGTGATCGTGAGCCAGCCGTCGAGCCGCGGAGCGAAGTCCCGCCACGCCGCGCCGAGCCGGCCTTCGATGCCGCCGGGTCCCCATTCCCTGGCACGCTTCCTGATCTGGTCGGGTGCGAAGAACCAGGTGGGCGGGGCACCGGGAAGCACCTCTGCGTCATCGCTGCCGTCCTGATGCGTCAGCCCGACGCGGCCGGAATAGACGAGGTTGTCGCCGTAGTGCCGATGCAGCGCGGCGCGGAGGCTGGCGTTGCCGGCCATGTCGACGAACGCCGCGCGCGACCTCGCGTCGAGCATGTCGACCGCGTCGTAGGTCACGACCTCGTCGTAGCAGCCGAGCGAGCGGACGAAGGCGGCATTCGATGGCGAGGTCAGCCCGATCACGCGGATGCCCTTGCGCCGCGTATGCAGGAGGTGGGCGAGTCCGAACGCGGTCTTGCTCGAGGCCGAGGACAGGATGACGGTTGTGGCGCCGAAATGGGCCTGTTCGGCGAGAAAGTCGTCGACCAGGAACGACAGCATGAACAGCGGGCGCAGCAGCGCCTGATCATCGCCTTGCCGTCCGGCAAAGGCGGGATCGTCGCCCACCCGCGCATAGGCGTTGTAGACCGGCGCGACGCCCTGGCGGTGCGCGGCCGCGTCGCGCAGGCCGCGCTTGCCGACGTCGGCGGCCTCGATGACGAGATGCGTCGCCATCGGGAAGTAGCCGAACAGGCGCTGGCCTTCGGCGACGGCAGGATGGCGGGACGCGATCACGTTGCCGAAGCCCCATACGGGAATGATGCCGAAGCCGTCGGGCGCGGGAAACAGTTGCCAATATTTCAACTGCTCGCCGAGCAGCGCGTAGGTGATGTTGTTGGCGGTGAAGGCGAAGCGGTCGACCTTCACCAGCAGCGCCTCGGCAGGAAGCGCGTCGCCATCGGGAAGCTCGGTGGCGATCGTCTTGCACTGCTGCAGATCGCCGCGCGCGACGATGAAATCGGACGATTGCATGATGAAGACCTCGGCCGTTCGTTTGCTGTGCGTCGTGGCGCGATCCTGGCCGACATCGATGACCGTTTTGCAACCCCAACTTTGTTTGAAACGGCGTTCGCCGGAGTTGTTAGTTCGCCGGCGTGATCACGCCCTCGCGCTTCTTGACGACGCGGTAATAGCTCCACCACAGGTGCGCCGCCGCGCCGCGCAGCGGGCGCCACGCTTCGGCCAGCGGCATCATCTGCTTGGCCGTAGGCCGCGTCGCAAGCCCGAGCCCGACCTTGACCGCCTCCTGCACGGCGAGGTCGCCGGACGGCCAGGCGTCGCCATGGCCGAGGCAGAACAGCAGGTAGACGTCGGCGGTCCACGGCCCGATGCCGGGCAGGGCGGTCAGGGTGGCGTGCGCGGCGTCGGCGTCCTCATTGGCGAGCACGTCGAGGTTCAGCCGCCCGGCGCCGAGCTCGCGCGCGATGTGCTTCAGCGTCTTGATCTTGGCGGCAGAGAGGCCGAGCCGTCCCAGCCGGTCGGCGCGGGCGCGGCGGACGGCGTCGGCATCGAACGGATCGAATGCCGCCTGCAGCCGGCCCCAGATCGCGGCCGCGCTCGCGGTCGAGAGCTGCTGGCCGCAGACGATGTGGGCGATCCCGGCGAAGCCCGGCTCACGCCTCCGGAGCGCCGGCATGCCGGTCGCTTCGAGGACGGGCGCCAGCCGCGCGTCCTGCTTCACCAGGTCGCGGATCGCGTCCTCGAGAACGGCTTGGCTGTCGAGGTGAAGGGTCATGGCGTCGCCGAACGCAAGGCTGGGCCATGTCGCGCCGGGTGGACGGCAGGAAGGCCCAGGGCTAAGGCAGCATCAGTCACGGCTGGAACTCTCATGAGCTTGCGTAGCATCCCCTCCGACATGGCCCGCCACAAGGTCGCCGGGATCGACTCCCTGCTGGATCGCGTCGTTGCCGAGTACGGCGTGTTTCTGCCGCTCGCCATCGAGAGCGGCAGCCGCGCCTGGGGCTTTGCCTCGCCCGACAGCGACTATGATTGCCGTTTCGTCTATGTGCGGCGCGCCGCCGATCATATCAAGCCATGGCCGGTGCGCGACGTCATCGAGTTTCCGCTCGAAGATGATTACGACGCCAACGGCTGGGACCTGGCCAAGGCGGTACAGCTGCTGCTGAAGGGCAATGCGGTCATCATCGAATGGCTGCGGTCGCCGGTGGTGTATCGTGGCTCCGCTTGGTTTCGTGATGACTTTCTCGCCTTCGCCAGGAGCGTGGCGAGCCGCGATGCCGTGGCGCGGCACTATCTGCATCTCGGTGAACGGCAACGCCGCGCGTATTTCGGCGACGGCACGGAGGTTGCGCAGAAGAAGATCTTCTACGCGCTGCGGCCAGCCGCGACGCTGCGCTGGCTGCGCCTGCACCCAAGGGAAGCGGTGGCGCCGATGCATTTTCCGACCTTGATGGCGGAGTGCGATCCGCCCGCGGCCTTGCAGGCGGAGGTGGCCGAGCTGATGCAGCGGAAAGCCTCGACCCGCGAGCTCGGCATCGCACCGCTGCCGCCCGTGGTGGCCGCGTTCGTCGATGCCGAGTTCGAGCTGGCCCGGTCGGCCTTCAGCGAATGCCGCAGCAGTACGGCCGAGATGATGCAGCAGGCAGAGCACTTCTATCGGACCGTGGTCGAGCGTCTGGAACGCGAAACGCAGGCAGGAGAGGCGCAGGGCTCTGTGGCGTCGAACTCATCATGATGCCACCCGTTTTCCGATTTGCCCCCAGCCCCAACGGCTATCTGCATCTCGGCCACGCTTTTTCGGCGCTGTTGAACTTCCAATGCGCGCAGCGGAGCGGCGGCCGCTTGCTGCTGCGCATCGAGGACATCGATCCGACCCGCTGCCGCCCCGAGTTCGAGCAGGCGATCTATGAGGACCTCGCCTGGCTCGGCATCGCCTGGGAGCAGCCGGTGCGGCGGCAATCGGAGCACCTTGCCGAGTACCGCGCTGCGCTGGACCGGCTGCGGGGCATGGGGCTGGTCTATCCGAGCTTCGAGAGCCGGGCCGAGGCCGCGCGGATGGTCGCGCAACGGGATGCAGAGGGGGCTTGGCCGCGCGATCCGGATGGCGCGCCGCTCTATCCGGGGACGGCGACCTCGCTCTCCGAGGCGCGCCGTGCGGCACTGATGGCCAGCGGCGCGCCCTATGCCTTGCGGCTCGACATGGCCGCCGCGGTCGCGCGCGCCGGCCGGCCGGCCTGGGACGAGCATGGCGCCGGGCCTTCGGGCGAGAGTGGCAGGGTCGAAGCAAGGCCGGAGGCCTGGGGGGATGTGGTTCTGGCGCGCAAGGAGACGCCGACCAGTTATCACCTCTCCGTCGTGCTCGACGATGCCCTGCAGGGGGTGACCGAGGTGGTGCGTGGGCAGGACCTGTTTCATGCCACCAGCGTGCACCGGCTGCTGCAGGTCCTGCTCGGCCTGCCGGCTCCGGCCTATCGGCATCACCAACTGATTCGCGACGAGCAGGGCCACAAGCTGTCCAAGTCCTCCCGGGCGACGGGATTGCGCGCCTTGCGTGCGGAAGGCGTCTCGCCGGCGGAAATCCGACACAGGATCGGCATGGTCTAGCCGCGTCCTGCCGCAAGCCCTGATGTCTCCCCACGTTTCCGGCGGGGACAACCTCCGGGGCATCGTGACACCCGGAAACGACCGTGCCATGCTGCTCAATGGCGCGGGTAATCGGGAGCTTCAATCGAAAGCGGCACGACGAGACATGACAGTACAAGTGCCCCTTCGTTTTTCGGAGTTCATGTCACAGGGGCCATGATGAAGCGCGTTCGGAAGATGAGTACGGGGCGTCGGGCCCGACCGGCCAAGCCGGCTGCGCCCAGGTCCGCCGGCGCGTCCAGAGCGCCCGCGGAAAAGGCGCCCTCCAGGACGACATCCCCGAGGATGCCGTCGTCCGCAGCACAAGCGCCGAAGACACAAACGCAGAAGACCAGGGCCGCGAAGGCGGCGCCGGCCAAGGAGCGCACCAAGGCGCGACCGCTCAAGAAGCACGTTCCTCAGGTCACGGCGATGGCGGGGAGCCGGCGAAGCGCGGCCAAGTCCGGAGTGAGGAAGCCCGAGACCGCGAAGTCCGCGCCCAAGGCTGCCGCTGGATCACCAGGAGTCGTCGAAGCCGCGCTGGCGGTGTTCGCCCATGAAGTGCGCACGCCGCTGACTGGCATTCTCGCCATCAGCGACCTGCTCGCCACCTCCGAGCTTGGCGAGCGCGAGCGGCGCTGGGTCGATACGATCAAGGCCGGCGCGGAGCATCTGTCGAGCCTCGCCACCCTGTTCGTCGATGCCGCCAAGGACGAGACCACCGGCGCGCTGCCGCGTGAGGATCTGTTCGATCTGCGCGTGCTGGCGCGGGCCGCCGGAGACTCGCTGTCGGGCCGCGCCGCCGCCAAGGGGCTGGATGTCAAGGTCCACGTTTCCGACGACTTGCCGGGACTCGTGATCGGCGACCCCGTGCGGCTGCGCGCTGCGCTCGAGAACCTGATCGACAATGCGGTGAAGTTCACCGAGCAGGGGGGCGTGGCGCTGGAGGTCGTTCCGGCACGCCGCGGCGGTCGCGGCAAGCCGAGCAGGGGCGCAGGCCGAGGCGCGGGCAGGGGCAGCGCCGCGATCGCCTTCCACGTCTCGGATTCGGGCATCGGCCTGACCCTGAAGGAGATCAAGCGGCTGTTCCGGCCGTTCAGCCAAGCCAATGTTTCGATTGCCTCGCGCTTCGGCGGGGCCGGACTCGGACTGTCCTCGGTCCGGCAACTGGCGCGCGCCATGGGCGGCGATGTCGCAGTGGCGCCGCATGAAGGCGGCGGCACGACCTTCACCCTGACGGTGACGCTGACCGTTGCGGCTACACCGCACGCCACCGCCGGCGGATCGGAAGATGGTGTCGCCCTCGCGCCGACGCGGCCCCTGCGGATCCTCGGGGTGGAGGACAATCCGTTCGGCCGCGTGGTGCTCAACACCATCCTCAATGAACTCGGCCACCAGGCCGAGTTCATTGGCCGCGGCGAGGCGGCGCCGGAGCGGATCGCGGCCGGCAATTACGATGCGGTGCTGATGGACATGGTGCTGCCCGGCATCAACGGCGTCGAGGCGATTGCTCGCATTCGCAAGCTGGACGCGCCCCACGGGACCATCCCGATCATCGGCGTGTCCGGACGCGGCGAGGACGAGGCGGCCTCGCGGGCTGCCGGCGCGGACGCGTTCCTGCTCAAGCCCGTTTCGCCGCGGGCTCTAGCGACTGCGCTTCTTGGAGCGACACGCCGCGCGGCAGCCGCGACTTGATGATCGAAGCGTTCAATTCGCCGCCATACACGAAGATCGCGGCGATGAAATACAGGAACACCAGTGCGATGATCACCGATGCGAGCCCTGCATACATCGTGACGTAGTTGTTGGCGAAGCGCGCCAGGTACTGGCCGAACACGATCCCTGACACCAGCGAGGCGATGAAGGTGAAGACGATGCCGGGCAGGATCTGCATGAAGCTGCGCCGCCCCGCCGGCAGCCAGGCGTGCAGGATGAACAGCGCGACGACCAGCGCGCTGATGGTGATGCCGTAGCGCGTCAGGTTGACGAAGCGCTCGTTGGCTTCGACCGCCAGCGGCAGGTAGCGCCGGGCGGTGGCGAGCATCAGCGGGCCGAGCACGATCAGGAACGACATCGCCAGCGCCGTGAACGCGGCGACCAGGGTATAGCCGATCGATTCCAGCCGCAGCCAGTACCAGCGGCGCTGTTCGATCACGCCGTAGGCGCGGTTGAGCGCGACCCGCAGCGCCTCGACGCCGTTCGAGGCGAAGTAGACCGCGAGCACGGCGCCGATGGTCAGCGCATCGGTCCGGGTCGTGGTCAGCACGTCGTGGATCTCGCCGGTCAGCGCATCCGCCACCTGCGCCGGCCAAGTCTCGAGCATCAAGGTGGCGGCCTGGTCGGCCAGGTCCTTGGAGCCGAGAAAGCCGGCGAGCGAGGTCAGGACGATCAGGAAGGGAAACAGCGCCATCAGGGTCGACAGCGCGATATGGCTGGCGATCGCCCAGCCGTCGTCGGCGAGGAAGGTGTAGAACGCGTCCATGACGACGTGGAAGATGTAGCGAAGCGCCTTCACCTGTCCCTGCACTCCGCGAAAGAACGTGATTTGTACAATCCGATATTACGGGTCCAAAAGCCAGAAGTTGCAGCGCCGGCTGCGCGGATCCGCCATGGCGCTCTTGCGTTTGCGGTGTTATCTAGCACCGATGGCTTCACTTCTTGGTAAATTCATCCTTCCCATCGCCGTTGGCGCGGTCGCCCTGGTGCTGTTTCTCGGCCTCGTCAACATGACGCGCGGCGGCTCGCCGAACCTGTCGCAGAAGCTGATGCGCTGGCGGGTGATCCTGCAGTTCGTCGCGATCGTCGTTGCCATGGCGGCGATCTGGGCAATGGGGCGCTGAGACCGAGACGCCGAGGCGTCGAGAAACGGACGTTGAGAACGCAGCATGGTGGTCCTGAATCGCATCTACACACGGACAGGTGACGACGGTACGACCGCGCTCGGCAATGGCGAGCGGCGTCCCAAGTACGATCTGCGCGTCTCCGCCTATGGAACCGTTGACGAGACCAACGCTGCGATCGGCGTGGTCCGGCTGCATCTGGCCGATGCGCCCGAGATCGATGCGATGCTCGGCCTGATCCAGAACGATCTGTTCGACCTCGGCGCCGATCTCGCCGTGCCGCAGCGCGAGGGCAAGGCGGAGCGGCTGCGCGTCGTCGCGAGCCAGGTCGACCGCCTGGAGCGCGACATCGATACGCTGAACGAGCGGCTCTCGCCGCTGACGTCGTTCGTGCTGCCCGGAGGGACTGCGGCGGCGGCGCATCTGCATGTGGCGCGTACCATTTGCCGCAGGGCGGAACGGATCATGACGGAACTCGCCGGCAAGCCTGACGAGCCGGTCAGCGAGGCCGCTATTCGTTATATGAACCGGTTGTCGGATTTCCTGTTCGTGGCCAGCCGGGCGGCAAACCGGAACGGCGCCGGCGACGTGTTGTGGGTGCCGGGCCAAAACCGTTAACCCGCAAAACCGTTAACGCGGGGGCGTGCGGGCCTGCGTTTTTTCCCCCTCGCGCGTTGACCGGGGGGTACGGGGGCTTTAGGTTCCGCGCCCGAAAGGTCAACCCCGGACAATTTAGAGCGAAAGAGGATCGATGAAGGTTCTGGTGCCGGTCAAGCGGGTGGTCGATTACAACGTCAAGGTCCGCGTCAAGAGCGACGGATCGGGCGTTGAGCTCGCCAACGTCAAGATGTCGATGAATCCGTTCGACGAGATCGCCGTCGAGGAAGCGCTGCGGCTGAAGGAAGCCGGCAAGGCGACCGAGGTGGTGGTGGTCTCGATCGGGCCCGCGCAGGCGTCCGAGACGATCCGCACCGCGCTCGCGATGGGCGCCGACCGCGGCATCCTGGTCAAGGCCGAGGGCAACGTGGAACCGCTGGCGGTCGCGAAGATCCTCAAAGCCGTGGCGCAGGACGAGCAGCCGGGTCTGATCATCCTCGGCAAGCAGGCGATCGACGACGATTCCAACCAGACCGGCCAGATGCTGGCCGCGCTGCTGGGCTGGGCGCAGGCGACCTTCGCCTCCAAGCTCGAGGTCGAGGGCTCCGATTTCAAGGTCACCCGCGAGGTCGACGGCGGCCTGCAGACCGTGAAGCTCAAGGGGCCGGCGATCGTCACCACCGACCTTCGCCTCAACGAGCCGCGCTACGCGTCGCTGCCGAACATCATGAAGGCGAAGAAGAAGCCGATCGCCGAGAAGACGGCGGCCGACACCGGTGTCGATCTCACGCCGCGGCTCGAAGTGCTCAAGACCACCGAGCCGGCGGGCCGCAAGGCCGGCGTCAAGGTCAAGGACGTCGCCGAGCTCGTCAACAAACTCAAGACCGAGGCGGGGGTGCTCTGATGGCCACGCTGCTGATTGCCGAACACGACAATGCATCCATCAAGGACGCGACCAACAAGGCGCTGACGGCGGCGACAGCCCTCGGCGCCGATGTCGACGTGCTGGTCGCGGGCCAGGGCGCCAAGGCTGCGGCCGAAGCCGCCGCCAAGCTCGCCGGTGTCAAGAAGGTGCTGCTCGCCGATGATGCGGCCTACGCGCATGATCTCGCCGAGCCGCTCGCCGACCTCGTCGTCAAGCTCGCCGCGAACTACGACGCGATCGTCGCGCCCGCGACCTCGCGCTTCAAGAACGTGATGCCGCGCATCGCCGCTTTGCTCGACGTGATGCAGGTGTCGGAAATCATCAAGGTCGTCGCGCCCGACACGTTCGAGCGGCCGATCTATGCCGGCAACGCGATCCAGACCGTGAAGTCGAAGGACGCCAAGAAGGTCATCACCGTGCGCACCTCGACCTTCGCCGCCGCAGGCGAGGGCGGCAGCGCGTCGGTCGAGACCGTGGCGGCCGCCGGCGATCCGGCGCTGTCGACCTTCGTCGGCGAGGAGGTCGCCAAGAGCGATCGTCCCGAGCTGACCTCGGCCAAGATCATCGTCTCCGGCGGCCGCGCGATGCAGAGCCGCGAGAACTTCGCCAAGTACATCGAGCCGCTCGCCGACAAGCTCGGCGCCGGCGTCGGCGCCTCGCGCGCCGCGGTCGATGCCGGCTATGCGCCGAACGACTGGCAGGTCGGCCAGACCGGCAAGGTGGTCGCGCCGGAACTGTATGTCGCGGTCGGCATTTCAGGCGCCATTCAGCATCTGGCCGGCATGAAGGACTCCAAGGTGATCGTCGCGATCAACAAGGACGAGGACGCGCCGATCTTCCAGGTGGCCGATTACGGTTTGGTGGCCGATCTCTACCAGGCGGTTCCGGAGCTGACCGAGGCGCTCGGCAAGCTCGGCAAATAACGCTGCTGGCACCGGCCGCGTGGGACCGCGGCGGCCGGTGTTCTCACTTCCAAGGGCATGGGCGGGCGCAGCAGGCGTGCCGTTCGGGTGGATGACAACATGGCTCAGATCAACAAGCTCGGAGTGATCGGCGCAGGACAGATGGGCAACGGCATCGCGCACGTTGCCGCGCTGGCCGGCCTCGACGTGGTGCTCAACGACGTCACTGCCGACCGGTTGAAATCGGGCATGGCGACCATCAACGGCAATCTGACCCGCCAGGTCGCGAAGAAGGTGATCTCCGAGGACGCCCGCAACCAGGCGCTCGGCCATATCTCGATCAGCGAAACCCTCGATGGCCTCGCCGATTGCGATCTCGTCATCGAGACCGCGATCGAGAAGGAGGACGTCAAGCGCAAGATCTTCCACGATCTCTGCGCGGTGCTGAAGCCGGAGGCGATCATCGCCTCCAACACCTCGTCGATCTCGATCACCCGGCTCGCCGCCTGCACCGATCGCCCCGAGCGCTTCATCGGCATTCATTTCATGAACCCGGTTCCGCTGATGGAGCTGGTCGAGCTGATCCGCGGCATCGCCACCGACGACGCCACCTTCGAGGCGGCCAAGGAGTTCGTCGGCCGGCTCGGCAAGCAGGTCGCCGTTTCCGAGGACTTCCCGGCCTTCATCGTCAACCGCGTGCTGCTGCCGATGATCAACGAGGCGATCTACACGCTCTACGAGGGCGTGGGTAATGTCGAGGCGATCGATGCGGCGATGAAGCTCGGCGCGCATCACCCGATGGGGCCGCTCGAGCTGGCCGATTTCATCGGTCTGGATACCTGTCTGTCCATCATGCAGGTGCTGCACGAGGGGCTGGCGGATTCCAAATACCGGCCGTGCCCGCTGCTGGTGAAATATGTCGAGGCCGGCTGGCTCGGTCGCAAGACGCAGCGCGGCTTCTACGACTATCGTGGCCCCAAGCCGGTGCCGACCCGCTGATTTTACCGCCGCCGGGCTCGACCGATACGCTTCGTTAAGGCTCCTCGGTTAGCGTGCCGCTAGCGAGGTAAGCGCGTATGGACATGAGCTTGGTGGCTGCGGTCATGGCGCAGCAGGCGAGTGCGACACAGCAGCAGGTCGCCACGTCGGTGCTGAAGCAGAACCTGAACGCCCAGAAGGATGCGGTGCTGACGCTGCTCGGCGGCGCGCAGCAGACATTGTCGCTCGCCAATGCCGGCCCCGGCGTCGGCGGCAACCTCAACATCGCCGCCTGAGTTCTCCCGATTAGATTCCCGCGGCGGCCTTCGATGTCGCCGCCTGGATCAGCTTGACCGCGTCGGCGCTGTCCCACTCGGCGGGACCCGCGATGGTCGCGATCTCGCAGCCATTGCCGTCGACCAGCACCGAGGTCGGCATCCCCAGCGCGCGGCCGACCGCCTTCAGATCCTGGAACACCTTGGCCTTCGGGTCACTGAAATAGGTGAGCTGCGTCAGCTTGGCGTCGGCGAGGAACGTCTTCGGCTTCTCCGGGTCGCGGGTGTCGATGTTGACCGCGACCACCTGGAAGGCGTCGCTGCCGAGCTTGGCCTGCAGCCCGTCCAGCGCCGGCATCTCCTTGCGGCAGGGCACGCACCAGGTCGCCCACAGGTTCAATAGCACCGTCTTGCCGCGGAAATCCGACAGCTTCTTCGCTGCCCCCGTGCCGTCCTCGAAGGCGAGATCCGGCAGCCGCAGCGGCACTGTTGCCGCCGTCAGCGCCGCCACCTCGCCCTTGATCAGCGGTGCGATCCGCTTGGCGGTGTCGACCGCCGCCTGACAGGCCTGGTCGCCCGCCGGCCGTCCCTTCAGCAATCCGCCAAGGGTCACCGCCGCGATGCCGGCCACGGCGACCACCGCCACGGCACCGGCCGCGAGCAGCGTCCGCCGCGAGGATGCGGGGCGGGCAGGGGACGGGTCAGGCTTATCGTTTGTCATCTCGGGTCGGTTGCGGCTATCAGAGGCGCGAATTTCGGGATACCGGACGGTGTGTCCCATCCAGCGGCGGTCAGCAAGGTCTTGGAAGCGGTTCAGGCATGAGCAACACGATGTGGGGCGGACGGTTCTCGGAGCGTCCCGACGAGATCATGGAGGACATCAACGTCTCGATCGACGTCGATCGCCACCTTTACGCGCAGGATATCGCCGCTTCCAAGGCGCACGCCGCCATGCTCGCCGCCCAGGGCATCATCACCGCGGGTGATGCGAAAAATATGGCTAAGGGTCTAGACACGATTTTGTCAGAGATCACCAAGGGTTCGTTCGAGTTCAAGCGGGCCCTGGAAGACATCCATATGAATGTCGAGAGCCGGCTCTCCGAGCTGATCGGCCCCGCCGCCGGCCGCCTGCACACCGCGCGCTCGCGCAACGACCAGGTCGCGACCGACTTCCGCCTGTTCGTCCGCGACACCATCGACGACATCGACGCGGCGCTCGCCGCCTACCAGCACGCGCTCGCCACCCGCGCGCTCGAATACGCCGGCACGGTCATGCCCGGCTTCACCCATCTGCAGACCGCCCAGCCCGTCACCTTCGGCCACCATCTGCTCGCCTATGTCGAGATGGCCGGGCGCGACCGCGGCCGCTTCATCGATGCCCGCAAGCGGCTCAATGAATCGCCGCTGGGCGCCGCCGCGCTCGCCGGCACCTCGTTCCCGATCGACCGCCACGCCACCGCCGAGGCACTCGGCTTCGAGCGCCCGATGGCCAATTCGCTGGACGCCGTGTCCGACCGCGATTTCGTGCTGGAGACGTTGTCCGCCGCCTCGATCTGCGCCGTGCACCTGTCGCGCTTCGCCGAGGAGATCGTGATCTGGACCTCGCCGCTGGTCGGCCTGATCAAGCTGTCGGACAAGTTCACCACCGGCTCCTCGATCATGCCGCAGAAGCGCAACCCGGACGCCGCCGAGCTGGTGCGCGCCAAGACCGGCCGCGTCATCGGCGCGCTGAACGGGCTCTTGATCGTCATGAAGGGCCTGCCGCTCGCCTATCAGAAGGACATGCAGGAGGATAAGCAGGGCGCGATGGAGGCGTTCGCGGCGCTGTCGCTCGCCATCCGCGCCATGACCGGCATGGCGCTCGACCTCGTGCCGGACGAGGCCCGCATGAAGGCCGCAGCCGGCGAGGGCTACGCCACCGCGACCGACCTCGCCGACTGGCTGGTGCGCACCCTCAAGATGCCGTTCCGCGAGGCCCACCACGTCACGGGCCGGATCGTGGCCTTGGCCGCCAAGCAGGGCGTCGCCCTGCACGAGCTGCCGCTGAAGGCGATGCAGGAGGTCGAGCCGAAGATATCAGCCGAGGTGCTCGGCGTGCTCTCGGTCGAGTCCTCGGTGAAGAGCCGCACCAGCTACGGCGGCACCGCGCCGAAGAACGTGGCCGCGCAGGCCAAAGCCTGGCTGAAGCGGCTGGAAAAACAGCGAAAGTAGGGCTCCCGTTCGAAATTTGATCGGCCCGGCGTGGCACTCCCGCACTCGTCAGGCCGGTGCATTCTCTGTATGGTGCCGCCCGCATGGGGATTTCACACGTGAATCGCGCTCGCCGTCCAACCTCCGCCGCCCGGGTCCTGCTCGTCCTGGGCGCTTCAGCCCTTCTGCTGGCCGCCTGCGGCCGCAAGGGTCCGTTGGACCTGCCGGCCAACTCCCCGCCGGCGCCGCAGATGTCGGCCGCTCCCGCCGACACCGCGACGGATGCCGCCAACAAGCCCGGCCTGTTCAACTCCGGCTACGGCGCCGACGCCGCCCCCGCCGCCACCCGCGGCCAGAAGAAACCCTTCATCCTCGACCCGCTGCTCGACAGCAAATAGAGCTCGAACTCCCTCTCGATCAGCGGTCGGTGCCACCCTCCCCTGGAGGGGGAGGGTCCCCTCACGTTGAGCGCAGCGAAACGCGAGGCGGGGTGGGGTGATCTCTCCACGCGCACCGTCCTCGCGGCTTCACCCCACCCCGCTCGCCCGCTTCGCGTGCGATCGACCCTCCCCCTCCAGGGGAGGGTGGCAGCGCGGGTTTGACAATCCACCCCATTTCCCGGCAATTCGCCGCCACAATCAACCTTCTCGCGGCCCCGTGCGCGGACCTGACCCATGAACCACTTCGACTACCGCGACGGCGTGCTGCACGCCGAGGCCGTCAATCTCGCCGAGCTCGCCGCCACCGTCGGCACCCCGTTCTACTGCTACTCCACCGCCACGCTGGAGCGGCACTACCGCGTGTTCGCGGACGCCTTCGCCGGCCAGGACGTGCTGATCTGCTACGCGATGAAGGCCAACTCCAACCAGTCGGTGCTGCGCACGCTCGCCAAGCTCGGCGCCGGCGCCGACGTCGTCTCCGGCGGCGAGCTGAAGCGCGCGCTGGCGGCCGGCATCCCCTCGCGCAAGATCGTGTTCTCCGGCGTCGGCAAGACCGAGGCCGAGCTGCGCGCCGCGCTCGCGGCCGACATCCACTGCCTCAACATCGAATCCGAGCCCGAGCTCGATCTGCTGGCGCGCCTCGCGGTCGAGACCGGCCACACCGCCCGCATCTCCGTGCGCGTCAACCCGGATGTCGATGCCGGCACCCACGCCAAGATCTCGACCGGCAAGTCGGAGAACAAGTTCGGCATCCCGCTGGAGCACGCGCGCCGCGTCTACGCCCGCGCGGCGAAGATGCAGGGCATCAAGGTCACCGGCGTCGACGTCCATATCGGCAGCCAGATCACCGATCTCGGCCCGATGGAGACGGCGTTCCGCATCCTCGCCGACTTCGTGCAGACGCTGCGCGCCGACGGCCACGACATCTCCCATGTCGATTTCGGCGGCGGCCTCGGCATCCCCTATCACATGGACCGCGCGGTGCCGCCGGAGCCCGCCGCCTATGCCGCGATGGTCAAGCGCGTCTCGCACAATCTCGGCTGCACCCTGATGTTCGAGCCCGGCCGCATGATCGTCGGCAATGCCGGCATCCTCGTCGCCAAGGTGATCTACGTGAAGCACGGCGAGGCCAAGAACTTCGTCATCATCGACGCCGCGATGAACGACCTGATCCGCCCGACCTTGTACGAGGCGCATCACGACATCCTGCCGGTGGTCCAGCCCGCGCCCGGTGCGCCGTCGTTCACAGCCGACGTCGTCGGCCCGGTCTGCGAAAGCGGCGACTACCTCGCGCTCGACCGCACGCTGCCCGAGCCTGCGCCCGGCGACCTCCTCGCCATCATGACATCAGGCGCCTACGGCGCCGTCCAGGCCTGCACCTACAACACCCGCGCGCTGGTGCCCGAGGTGCTGGTCAAGGGCGACCAGGCCGCCGTGATCCGCCCGCGGATCGAGGTGGAGCAGCTGATCGCGATGGATACGCCGGCGCCGTGGCTGTGAGGGGCAAATCTTTGTAGATTGGCGGTTCGTCGATCTACCGCCTCCGCGCAGCGCTCTTCGTGCGGCGTCACGGCAACCGGGAAATAGCGGGATGAGTCTTGACCATGCCCTGGTTCGAGAGCTGCGCAAGGCAGCCGAGGCCGGTGCTCCCGCATCGCAGCTTGTGTTGATGGTTGGTCGCCACCTGGATGCCCTCGATACCAACTTTCGTCTGTACGCGATTGCTTATATGCGGGAAGCGTTCTTTCTATCAGTGCGCGAGGCTAGCACGGTCGGGGCGCTTTCGATTTTCCCGGACGGGAATTCATCTGCGGAGCAGATCGATGACGAGATGAGGCCGATTCTCAACGCGACACGACCGAGATGGGTGTCGCAATAGGAGCGAGCGTCGCGCTCCGCCAGCCCGAAGTCACTCAACTATCCCCTCACTTCACCATCAGGACACCCCCATGAGCATTCGCGTCGGCATTGTCGGGATCAGCGGCTTTGGCGGCGGCGAGGCGATGCGCCTGGTCGCGGGGCATCCGGCGTTCGAGCTGGTCTACGCCGCGGGCGAGGGCAGCGCCGGCCAGCGGCTGGCGGAGCGCTTCCCCGGCGTGCCGGCCAGGCTCGCCGATCTCGTGATCGAGAAGTGGGACCCCGCGCGCCTGCCGCAGCTCGACGTGCTGTTCGCCTCGCTCCCCACCGGCGCCTCGCGGGAGGCGCTGGCGCGCGTGCCAAGCAGCGTGAAGATCGTCGACATCGGCGGCGACCACCGCTACGTCGACGGCTGGACCTACGGCCTCGCCGACGTCTGGCCCAGGGAGATCGCAGGCAAGACCCGCATCGCCAATCCCGGCTGCTTCCCGGCGGCGGCGCTGACGCCGCTGGCGCCGCTGCTCGCCGACAAACTGATTTCGCCCGACAACATCGTGATCGACGCCAAGACCGGCATCTCGGGCGCCGGCCGCGGCGGCGACAGCAAATTCGGCTATGCCGAGAGCAACGAGAACCTGATCCCCTACGGCCTGCTCCGGCACGTCCACATGCCCGAGATCGAAAGCACCATCGCGCGGATCAGCGGCGGCAGCGCCGCCGGCCTCGTGTTCACGCCGCATCTGGTGCCGATGACCCGCGGCATCCTCGCCACCATCTACGCCCGCGGCCGCGCCACGACGGCGCAGTGCCTCGACGCCGCCCACCGCTTCTACGCCGACAGCGCCTTCGTCCGTGTCACCGACAAGCCGCCGCAGACCAAATGGGCCACCGGCTCCAACCTCGCCTTCGTCAGCTACGCCGCCGACCCCGAGCGCAACCTGGTGATCGCGCTCGGCGTCGTCGACAATCTCGGCAAGGGCGCAGCCGGGCAGGCGGTGCAGAACGCGAATTTGATGTGCGGGCTGGAGGAGACGGCGGGACTGGAGGGGGCGCCGGTCTGGCCGTGAGGTCGGCCGCGATTGTCACAGCAGCGGGAGACGGCACGGGTGATCAAACGGCGTCTCTCCTTAGCGTTTGATCCGGTGCACCGTCACCGTGGTCCCCACTCAGAAGCCCGTCGAGAGCGCGACCTCGCGCCATCGGGCGATGATGGCGGCGTCGGAGGCGTGCTTCGCCTCGATCGCCGCGACGGTGTCGGCCCCCAGTGGTAACCGCACCGGCGGATCGGGCTCGCCGGCGAAGTCGACGAGCACCCGCGCGAGCTTGTCGGGATCGCCGGGCTGGGCGCCGTTGACGGTGCCGGCGTTCGCGCGGACCCGACCTGCCGTCGCGCTGTAATCGGGGATCACGATGCGGCTGACCTTCAGCGACGAGGCGTCCATGAAGTCGGTCCGGAAGTAGCCCGGCTCGATCGCCGTCACATGGATGCCGAGCGGCTTGAGCTCGGCGCGCATCGCCTCCGACAACGCCTCGACGGCGAACTTGGTCGCGCCATAGACGCCGAAGCCGGCCGAGCCGCGATAGCCGCCGATCGACGAGATGTTGAGGATGCGGCCGGACCGTGCCTTGCGCATGTGGGGCAGAATGGCGCGGGTGACGGCCAGGAGTCCGAACACGTTGGTGCGGAAGACGGCCTCGATCTCCTCTTGGCTGGTTTCCTCGACCGCGCCCATCAGGCCGAAGCCGGCGTTGTTGAGGAGCACGTCGATCCTGCCGAAGCGGTCGATCGCCGCCTGCGCCGCCGCGACCGCCTCGCTCTCCCTGGTCACGTCGAGCGCGAGGGCCAGGAGGTCGGGATGCGCCCCGATGCGATCGACGATCGCCGTCGGATTGCGGGCGGTCGCCACGACGGCGTCGCCTCTGTCCAGCGCCTGCTGCGCGACCAGCGCGCCGAAGCCGCGCGAGGCCCCTGTGATGAACCAGACTCTCATCGGACTATTCCTCGATATTGCCGTTGCGTGTGAGGCTCGCGGGTCGCGCCGGCTCATGCCGCCGCGATGTCGATGGCGATCTTGCCGGTGCCGCCCGTCTTGAGCGCGTCATAGGCCGCACCGACGTCCTCGAGGGCGAACCGGCGCGAGTCGAGCAGCGGCGTGAGCTTGCCGGCTTCCACCAGCTGTGCGGCCTGGGCGAGGATCTCGCCGTGATGCCGCCGTCCCTTGCCGTCGAGCAGCGGCAGCAGCGTGAAGACGCCGGAATAGGTGCCGCCCTTGAACGACAGCGGCGCCAGCGGATGGGTACCCCAGCCCAGCGACGAGGTGACATGGCCGAACCGCGCGACCGCGGCGAAGGCTGTGTCGAGCGCGCCGACCGTGTCGTAGACGATGTCGAAGCCGCGGCCCGCCGTGATGCGCTCGACGGCGTCGGCGATCGGTTCGTTGCGGTCGATGAAAACAGCGCCCAGGCGCTCGATCACCGGCCGGCTCTCTGGACGTCCCGTTGCGAAAACCGTTGCGCCGAAGGCGAGGCCGAGCTGGACGACGATGTGACCGACACCGCCGGCGCCGCCCAGGACGAGCAGCGTCTGTCCCGGCCGGATGCCGACGCGATCGACCAGACCTTCCCAGGCCGTGATCGTCACCAGCGGCAGGACGGCCGCCTCGCGCAAGCTGAGGTTCGCCGGCTTGGCCGCGAGCAGATCCGCGTCGGCGCTGACATATTCGGCCAGCGTTCCCGGGTGGCCGCCGACTCCGCCGACCATGCCGTAGACCTCGTCGCCCGGACGAAACCGGGTGACGCCTTCGCCCGTGGCCTCGACCGTGCCGGCCATGTCCAGGCCGAGGATGGCGGGGGCCGGGTGCCTGGCATGGGCGGCCTGGCCGGCGTGGATCTTGGCGTCGAGCGGGTTGGTGCCCGCCGCGGCGATGCGGACGAGGACCTCGCCGGGTCCCGGCGCGGGGCGGCTGATCGGGGTGACGCGCAGCGGCGCGCCGGTTTCGTGGAGAATGGCAGCCTTCATCGAGATGGTCATGGCGACCTCCTGTTGTGATGGCGGCATCATCGGCCGTCGTGCCATGAATGGACATCATCGAGTTCGTATGTAATCCATTCAGTTTTGAATGGGCGTCTCGTGTCCGTCGCCCCCGTCGTCGAAAGGCCTCGCATGGAGTGGAGCGACCTGCGGATCTTCCTCGCCATCGCGCGCGAGGGCACGCTCGGCGCGGCCGCGCGCCGGCTCGGCCTGTCTCAGCCGACCATGGGACGCCGCCTGGCGGCGCTCGAAGCGGCCGTGAGCCAGACGCTGTTTCAGCGCACGGCCGAAGGCTTCGTGCTGACTCACGAGGGCACGGCGGTGTTGGCCCACGCCGAGCGGATGGAGGAGGAGGCGCTCGCGTTCGAGCGGCGCCTGGCGGGCGCGCAGGCGCAGCTCGACGGTTTTCTCAGGATCTCGTCGTCGGATTGGTTCGGCCGCCTGATGCTGACGCCGGTTCTGGCCGAATTCGGCCGGCTGCACCCGCGCGTCTGTGTCGAGCTCTTGACCGACGCGCGGCTCTACAGTCTTCCCCGCCGCGAGGCCGATCTCGTGTTTCGCATCCGCGCGTTCGACGAGCCGGAGGTGATCTCGCGCCGGCTCCTGCACATCCCCTATGCCGTGTACGGCCCGCTCGACGGCCCGCAGGCCGTCGAGGGCGATGGCCAGGGGATCAGGGTCGTCACCATGGACACGGCCTTCGCCGACATGCCCGATGCGCGCTGGCTGGCGAAGCGACTGCCGAAGGCCGAGGTCGCGATGCGCAGCAACAACCGCGACGTTCAGGCCATGCTATCAGCGCAAGGCGCGGGGCTCGCCGTGCTGCCCCGGCCGCTCGGCGACGCGACGCCGGGCCTGCGGCCCGTCGACATCGGCGAGCAGCCGCCGGGGCGCGACACCTATGTCGGCTATCACCGCGATCTGCGCCGGCTCGCCCGGCTGCGGGCGCTGCTCGACCTCGTCATCTCGCAACTGGCGTCCGCGTGAGATGCGTTTGAAACTGCGGCGCTCTCGATCTCGTCGGCGCTCCGGATCTCGTCCCCCGCGTGCCTCGAGTTTTGTGCAGTGGCACCGTAATCCAAAAGCACATTGCGGTTCGATTGAACCGCTATTCTCTTGCGATTATTTCCCCCGAAGACGGTCCGTTCGGACGCAAAGAAATAGTGCGCCGCACTAAACTTATTAGTCGCTTGATTTGTAGCTCGCGCAGCTCTAGTTAAAGTTGAATTTCGAAATCGAAGGTTCCCCGTTGTCCAACTCAGAATTGATGCGATTGCAAAATCGGGTTAGAGGTCATTTAGCCGCCGCAAAAAATAGGTCCCCCGGCGCTCAGACTTCGTTGTCTAAAACGCGAATGAAAATAAGGCGGGTTCTCGCTGATGGTCGAAGATTGCTTGATCAACCGGTTTACTCCGACTTCTTCGAGTGGACGCGGAGCCTGATAAACTCGCAATTGGCCTCTCTCTCCACCGCGCCACTATTGTATGAAGAGTTTGGATTTCTTCCGAAGCGAAGCCCAAGGTCGCTTCGCGACGAGCTTCTATTTGCGGCTCTGCATATTGGCGGTACCGCAAAAGAAATCTCAGAACAAATAAGGGTTCATCGCGTATTCGAAGCGGCTGTTTGGGCCGATCAAACCGATATGCTCGAAAGCATCTTAGGGGAAATCGAGAAGCGCTTCGGGCATTCGCTTTGGTTGATAGAGGCAACGATTGCTACGAAGCAATATGTATCCGGACTGGAATCTCAAAAGCGTTTTGCAGAGCGGATTGGAAGTATCTCCAGGCGGCGGCAAGCCGAATATTATTCCTACTATCTCAGCGTTCGAAATGAACCAAACGCTACGCCGGCTCGATTTGCAGAGGAATTTGAAAGCATCATAAGGAAAACGAAATACTCTGCGTCAGTAAAAATATACCTGCTATTTAAAATAGCGGGGCTGATGCCGGTCAATCTCGCTCGACTTGCCGATTTGCTAATGGTTGAGCACGGTAGCGCTGACATCGATCTGTATGAAACGTTCTTGGTCGTGTGCCAGGAGATCGTATCCAAGGCTCCATCAGCGGATCTTGTCAGTCTTGTAGGATCTCTCGTAGGGGATCTCGCCAAGAGGGTTGACGATTTCCGTCTCCGCCAGATTCTATTAGTCACAGGCGAAAACAAGTCGGTCGAAGGTGAGGAGCAGGCTAAGATTTTGGGAAGCGATCTCATGCTTGCGGGTAGACTTGGAGAGGCGCTGCGCGTCAATCGCGACTCGCTCCGAAAGGGAAAGCTTAATTCGAACGACTTAATATCGATCGCAACAGTCAGGGCTGCCTCTAAGCTTGAATTGAGCCTCAGCGGTGGGAAGCTGATGCTCGGTCATCAAACTCGAAATCTCGCTGTCTTGTTACGTAAGGGTAGCGAATATGAAAGAGCTAACGCAGATCTGCAAAAGTTTGCGGTCAATTGGTCGTTTCTGCCCTCCGTCCGCGCCATTTCCGCCTTCGTGCTATGGGATTCGAGGTCTCTGAACGACCGAGCGTTATCGTGGTCGCTTAAGCGGTTGCTCAATTCCGCTTCGAATGATCCTCGCTCTCTGTTGGGCATATTCGACCTCGTTAAGGTTGGAAACGATCAAGTCAAGCAATTGATAGATGGAAGAAGCGGGCTAACGATTGAGTATTTAGGCTACTTGCTGGGTGATCGAACTGGCATCAGCAAAAACCTGGATCCTTACCTTAGTATAGCGCTCGCTCATATTGATAGGATCAACGATCCAGCGTCTCGCGAGTGGCCTAGTATCTGGTCTGAAATAAAAGAAAGTAAGCTTCCGGATTTTGTTGAGAACCGTTGTGCGCTTCATCTCGTCAATCGGTTGCTGGAAACCGATGAGCTAGGCATGGTTGCCGATGTTATAGTGGACTTGGTGCTCTTGAAGGGGCTGTCATCACAGGTTTTGCCCCTCCGAGAGCTCGCGGCAGGTGATACGTGGCGACGACTTAGGCAATACAGTGCAAATATAGCAATTCCTATTGTCATTGATCTCATCTGGAGGGTTACTGGTGATGACAGGGACTCGACCGCTAAGCGTTTCGCCGTTCAGAAATTCCTGGCAGCACATTCGTTGGCGGTCCCGTCTCAGATAGCTCAGGCTGCGGGCGATGTCGGTCCAGAGAGGATAGTTTATTTTCTTCAGTCGGTATGCACTGCAACCGTTCTGGACATGTTGCCAACGCTTTCGAGCTCTCAGATAGTGGAGGACGAGCGGGTAAATATTTGTCGAGCTCTGTCGGAGCTCGATCCAAAAAATAGTGATTTGTATCAAGATGAGATATTTGTATCCGAACATCAGAGAGTCGTTAAGAGCGGTCTACGCGTCGTCGACAGCAGTCGAATACATGTCGATCAGGATGCATTGGTATTTTGGGCGTCGAGAGAGCTTGGAGAGACGTTTCGTAGATATTGCGATCTTGTAAAGGCAGGTGTCGGCGTAGCGGACAATTACGATACTCTCATGCGAGGATTCTTCAAGGCAGACGAGTTCAACAAGGCGTACTTTGAGATTCCTAAGAGTGAGGCAGACGATATTCTTATTCGTATGGTGTCCCAGATCTCCGATCGATTTATTAATGACAGTAGTTACGGGTTGGACAGTTATCTAAGCAAGCGCGTTCGCCATGAATCGTTGACTAGCTATTTGCGTAACCCTCTTGAGCGAAAGTCATTGATTACCCAAATAGACTCAAGGACTGGAAGGTATGAGAAGAACACTCGTTGGACTGAGGTGAGTGAAGAGTGTCCAATTGAAGTAAGCTTGGAGTTGGAGGCGTATCTAAACGAATTTTCCGAAAGTTTCGATAGGATATTGGTCGCCCTTAGAGCTGAGGACTTTCACATTCGCTCGAAGGAGCATCCGGGCGGTTTGTTCGAATTCACGCTCACGGCGCCCATGCTGCATCTGCTACGCAGTGTGGTGCAGCAGCGACTAGAAGTGGAAGACTTCGCGCGCACTTGTCTTGCGCTCTTTTGGGTGACACTTAATCCGTCGCTGGAGCGAGCCCGAGAAAGACTGCGTGTAGATACTAAGTCGAAGATTGCGACGCTCTTTGAGCAGCTGAGAGCTAAGATCTACCCTCTGATGGCCGAGTGCCCCGCTGTTGCGGAACTGAGTGCGGCTATTGGGGACGCGTCGGCTACTATCCAGGCGGAAATCGAGAGCGTGTCTGAATGGTTCGTGCGACAAGAAGTTGGGCAAGGGATGCACAGATATACCCTTGAGCAGGCCGTAGAGATTGCGTCTGAATCTGCTTTGCGCGGAATGAGAAATTTCGAGCCGGAAATTCATATCGCAAGTACCGGTGACGTATTAATTGCCGCCAGCGAATTGGTTGTAATAGCAGATGTCATACGGGTCGCGTTGGGTAACGTCAAAGCTTGACCTTGCCCCCTGGGCTTAATCCAGTTTTGAGTTCGTTCTGGCCCACGACAAGGACCAGGACATGAAGCGCAGCC
>NZ_JBNPTI010000022.1:0-65660 GCF_051167575.1 Bradyrhizobium sp. HKCCYLS3070 | reverse complement strand
ACGGCGTCTAGCGCCAAGGACCCAACGGCTTCCCGCCCACCATCATCATGGCAGACTTTCCAGACACAGGGACCCATGATCATAAGACGACGGTCGAGGCACGCGGGTCGCGACGTCAGCGCTTACGACGCTGCCCTGTGGTTATGGATCCCGGGTCGCGCTTCACTTGCCCGGGACGACAGCGGAGCGCGGCGGCTACGGGCGAGAGCTTCCATCGGCATTGCAAAGCCGCGAGTCTGGATTGCCGTCGTTGCGAGCGGAGCGAAGCAATCCAGGGCCTCATCCGCGGCCCTGGATTGCTTCGGCGCAAGAGCGCCTCGCAATGACGGTGGCGATCGAGGGAGCTGATGATGCCGCTACCCCACCATCCGCCCGCGGCCCTCCCAGAACCGTGCGCGCAGCACCTTCTTGTCGACCTTGCCGACGCCGGTCATCGGCAGCTCCTTGACGAACGAGATGCTCTTGGGCGCATGGGCCGAGCCCTTGCGCGCCTTCACGAGCTCGATCAGCTCGCTCGCGTCGATCTGCGCGCCGGCGCGCGGCACCACGATCGCGGTGACCGCCTCGCCCCATTTGTCGTCGGGCACGCCGACCACTGCGCACATCGCCACGTCGGCATGCTGCGTCAGCACGTCCTCGATCTCGCGCGGGAAGATGTTGAAGCCGCCGGAGACGATCATGTCCTTCTTGCGGTCGAGGATGTACATGTAGCCGCGCTCGTCGCGGCGGGCGATGTCGCCGGTGTGCAGCCAGCCGTTCTTCAAGGTCTCGGCGGTGATGTCCGGCCGCTGCCAATACTCCGCCATCACATGCGGTGCGCGCACGCAGATCTCGCCGGCCTCGCCCAGCGCGACCTCCTGATCGTGGTCATCGAGAATCTTGACCTCGCAGGCCGCGATCGGGAAGCCGCAGGACAGGAACAGCTCCGGCTGCTTCGGATCATGATCGGCCTTCCGCAGCACCGAGACGGGATAGCATTCGGTCTGGCCATAGAGCTGCGAGAACACCGGGCCGATGCGCTCGATGCCTTCGACCAGCCGCGTCGGCGACATCGCCGAGGCGCCGTACAGTACGAGCTCGAGCGAGGAGAGATCTGTCTTAGCTAACGCGGGATGATCGAGCAGCACGTAGATCATCGTCGGCACGAACAGCGTGAAGTTGATGTGCTCGCGCGCGATGGTCGCGAGCACGGCCTCCGGATCGAAGCTCTTCAGCATGTGCACGGTGCCGCCGCGCATCAGGGTCGGCAGCACCTTGGTGCCGGCGACATGGCTGATCGGGGCGACCGTCAGATAGCGGGCGCGCTCCGGGATCTCGAAATCGGCGAGGATCGCGGTGGCGAAGCCGCCATATTCCCGGTGATGGCGCAGCGCGCCCTTCGACTTTCCGGTGGTGCCGCCGGTGTAGTTCAAGGTCGCGATGTCCTCGGGCGTGGCGAAGTTGCGCGCGCTGGCGTGGCCTGACTGCTCGATCGCGGCGAGGAGATCGACGCCATAGCCGGCTGCGCCCAGCGTGAACACGTGGCGCAGGCCGCCCGAGCGCGCGGCCAGTTCGCCGCCGCGGTCGTGGAACGCGGCGGCATCGATCACCAGCACCTGCGATTCGGAATCGGCGAGCTGGAACAGCTGATCGTCGAGCGAGCCCAGCGGATGCAGCCAGGTGATGGCGAGCCGCGACAGCTGCGCCGCCGTGCCGGCGCACCAGGCATCGGCGCGGTTCGCGCTGAGGAACGCGACGCGTGTTCCCGGCGGCAGGCCGAGCCGCATGAACACGTTCTGCATGCGGCCGATCAGGTCGATCGCGCCCTGATAGGTCAGCGATCCGTCCGGCCAGCTGAAGGCGGTGCGCGACGGATGACGCGACAGCGTGAGCAGGGTCTGCTCGCAGACGACCGGAAACGAATGAAGCTGTGGGCTCATGGACGATCCTCCCGAGATGCCGCGATCGTTATGGCGTCGCGGGGCTTGTTGCCGACGCTATCAGAAAGCCCATCATGCTCAAGGCGCGCTTGTCGTCCTCGGAACATCGCTGCGCGCGCCGCGTTGCCCGGCCGAACAATAGTGGAGCAAGGCCATGCGCACCTCGACAGCTTTTTTCGCGGGAGCCGGAACGGTCGCCATCGCCGTCGCGGCCGGTCTCGGCGGCGGGCTCATGATCGCGGAGGGCATGCATCCGAGTTCGCAGGTGTTCGAGCAGGCCAAGCTCGCGCGTTCCGTGCCGGAGACGCCGTCGCCAAGTCCGACGACCACCTCGTATCTTGCGGCAACGCAGGCGGCCGCGACCACGCCGATCAAGGTGGCGCCCGCAGCAGCGGAGACGGGGCCGGCGACGCCGGTATCGCCCAATCCCTCGCCCTCGCCGCAGGCTGCCGTGCCGGACGCGACGGCTGTGCCCGCCGCCTCTTCGGCGCCGGCCAGCACGCAGGCCGGTACCGCCGAGGACGTTCAGGAGAAGGGACAGGACAAGGCCGCAGCGAAGGCCGAGGACGCGGATCTCAAGGCGCGCGGGGCGGAGCGCAAGCGCGTCGCGGAGCAGCGCCGCACCGAGCGGCACCGGCAATATGTCGAGCGCCGGCGCCAGCGCCGCGAGCAGGATCTGCGCGCGGTCGAGCAGGCCGTGCGTGAGGATACGACGCCGCGTGCCTATGCGGCGCAGCCGGTCGGCATGGAGGGGCCGCGCTTCAGCTTCTTCGGCGACGATTGATCGCACGCGGCGGCGCCGTTATCCCTGAGCCCAACAAGGATCGGGGAGGGACGCGCCGTGCAGGACACTCGATGGGACGGGCTGCGGGCGCGGCTGCGCCTGCCGCTGATCGCAGCGCCGATGTTCCTGGTGTCGGGAATCGAGCTGGTGAGCACGGCCTGCACCAACGGCGTGATCGGCGCGTTCCCGACGGTCAATTGTCGAACCCCCGACGAGCTCGACGCCTGGCTGCTCCAGATTGCCGATCGGCTTGCGCGCAGCAGCGATGCGAGCGGGGCGGCGGCCGCGCCGGTCTGCCCGAATCTGATCGTGCATCACTCCAACGCGCGGCTGCAGGACGATCTCGCGGTGCTGTTGCGGCGCCGCCCGGAGATCGTGATTACCTCGGTCGGCTCGCCGGCAAAGGTTGTTGCGCCCTTGCATGATGCGGGCGCGCTGGTGTTCGCTGACGTCGCCTCGATCCGTCATGCAGAGCGCGCGGTCGAGGCCGGCGCAGATGGCCTGGTGCTGCTCACGGCCGGGGCGGGCGGCCAGACCGGCTGGCTCAATCCATTCGCCTTCGTGCGCGCGATCAGGGCGTTCTTCGCCGGGCCGATCGTGCTCGCCGGCGGCATCAGCGACGGCGTGGCGTTGCGGGCGGCCGAGGTGCTCGGCTGCGATCTCGCCTACATGGGCACGAAGTTCATCGCCACGCGCGAAAGCCTTGCCGATGACCGGTACAAGTCGATGCTGGTCGCGAGCTCGGCCGACGACGTGCTGCTCACCTCGGCCTTCACCGGCCTGCCGACCAGCATGCTCCGGCCGTCGATCGTCGCGGCCGGGCTCGATCCCGAAGCCTTGCCGGCGCGCGGCGCGATCGAGATCGGCAGTGACATCGACATCGCTGCGCGCGAGGCGCGGCCGAAACGCTGGCGCGACATCTGGAGCGCCGGGCACGCGACCTCGGGGGTCACCGACATCCCGTCGGTCGCCGTGCTGGTGGCGCGCACGGCTGATGAGTACGGCGGCGCGGGTGGCCTCCGGCCATGAGAAAACGTGATGTGTGTCCTTAAGGCACCATTAACCATCGGGTCCCACAATCCGCGGAGCTTGAACTTGGCGGAATCGTGCGATGGGCATCGGGCTACGGCAGGACAAAGAGCGGGTGACGCTCGAGGAGATCCGGATCCGCGTCGGGCATGCTCTGCAGCGGCATCCGCTATGCCGCAACGTCCAGTTCGACATCATGAGCGTTCCCCGCACCGCCCGCGGCGGGAACTGGACCATCAGCTTGCATTCGGTGGAACCGGCCGCGCTTTGGGAAGCCTCCGACATCGTTGCCGACATCCAGGCCGCGTACGATCTGCTGATGCCGGCCGAGCTGTCTTCGGCGGCGTGAAAAAAAATGTCCGTCATGTTCACAGGGCAGAATGGTGGCCTCTGTGTTTCTGTGGCATCGTAAAGCCTTAATTAACTCCCACTTTTCGGCAAAGTGCGGCTTTCCGCCGGGATACGGAGAATTGCGTGACGAAGTCGATCGCTTTTGTCGCTTTGCTGGGCGTGCTGATTGCAGGCGCGGCCGTGACGAGCGTCCTGATGCAGGACAGCGTGCCTTCGGCCGGTGCGATGATGCCGCCGGTGGTGGCGAAGAGCCCGCTCTCCAATCGTGAAGCCAAGGGCGACCGCCTGGCGATGGTCACACTTGCGACCCCCGAGGTGCAGCAGCCGAGTGCCCCGTCGAAGGCGACGCTGCGTCAGGCCTATGCCTATGCGCCGTCCGAGCCGGAGATGGCAAAGGCGTCGGCTGCCGCGGTCGTCGCTGCCGAGCCGATGGTGCCGAAGTCCAAGATTCTCGCCAGGAGCGAGCCGGCCCCGGCGCCGCTGAAGCCGGAGGTGCAGAAGGCCTATTCGTTGCTGTCGGACGGCCAGATCGCAGGCATCAAGGAGCGGCTGCGGCTCTCGTCGAGCCAGGAATATTATTGGCCGGCGGTCGAGACGGCGCTGCGCGCCGTCGCCCGCAAGATCCACGCCGGACGCCAGGGCGCGGCGAAGCCGGGCGCGGTGGCGCTCGATCCGGATTCGGATGAGGTGCAACAGCTGAAGTCAGCCGCGATGCCGCTGCTATGGCAGTTGCGCGAGGATCAGAAGGACGAAGTGCGGCGGCTTGCGCGCACCATCGGCCTCGACAAGGTCGCAGCCGCGATCTGATCGGGGGGGGGGGATCCTCCCGGCGTGAACATCAAACTTGGAGTGAACATCAAGAAGGCCGCGCATTGCGCGGCCTTCTTGCTTTCGAGAGGCGCTTTTTCACCTCGCCGGGGGATTGGCCTCCGGATGCCCGCCGCTCTCGGGGCCGGCTCCCGTCGGCGACGATGCGGGCGCGGTACGCAGGTCCGGGCCGGGCCGTGCCGGCTGGGTCATGGTCGGGGCTTCCGGCGGGGTGATCGCGGCGCCGGCGCCGACCGTGGTGCCGCGGTCGGTGTTGGTCGGCGCTGACGGCACTGGCGTCGGCTTGTCGCCGCCGGCGAAGCGCGTCGCGCCGCCGCTCTGATAGCCGGCAACCAGCAGGCCGGCGACCACCAGCGCGAGCACGAACAGGCCGCCGAGCTCGGGCAGGGCGCCTGACGGGGCCACGCCGCGGCCCCGGCCGTCTCCCTCGAGCGCCACCGCCGCGATCTCTCGGTTGTGCCGCGACCGCAGGAAGGCCAGGAACGCGCCGGCGGCGATGATGATCGCGGCCGCGAGCGTGAAGAACATCAGCCAGCTGATGGGTTGATCGCCTTGCATGTCGAACATCCTTTGATCCGTGAGGGCTGCGCGACGTGCAGCCGCGTCAAACCCGCATGACAATCTCTGTTCGCTGCAATCGTCAGTGGCGTGAAAGGTTTCCCGCCCGGCGGCGGAAATCTCGCGTCAGCGCCCTTCGCCGGCGGCCCATAGCGCCTCGAGCCCGGCGCGATAGGTCGGGTAGGCGAAGCCGACGCCGAGCTCCTGCCTGGCGCGGATATTCCGGATGCGCCGGTTGCTGGC
Organism: Bradyrhizobium sp. HKCCYLS3070; assembly: GCF_051167575.1. Classification (NCBI taxonomy): domain Bacteria; kingdom Pseudomonadati; phylum Pseudomonadota; class Alphaproteobacteria; order Hyphomicrobiales; family Nitrobacteraceae; genus Bradyrhizobium; species Bradyrhizobium sp. HKCCYLS3070. The sequence continues at coordinate 59,948 of NZ_JBNPTI010000022.1, read as the reverse complement.
ATAGAAGCTGCGCGCCATCGGCGACAGCTCGGCGCGGTCGAACGGAAGTTCCGGCGGCGGGGCGATGCCCATCAACGCAGCGGCATAGGCGATGACGTCCTGCGGCGGCGCAGGCTCGTCGTCGACGATGTTCCAGGCGCCGCCTGACCCGCGCTGGATCGCGCCCATGATCGCGCTGGCCGCGTCATCGACATGGATACGGTTGAACACCTGTCCCGGCTTGACGATGCGCCGCGCCCGCCCGGCCCGCAGCTCGACCAGCGCGTTGCGGCCCGGCCCGTAGATGCCGCCGAGCCGGAGCACCGCGAGCCGGTCACCGATCCGCGCGCGCCAGTCCTGCTCGACGCGGACCCGGGCCTGCACCCGGTCGTGCTCGGGCGCCAGCGGCGTGTCCTCATCGATCCAGCCGCCCTGATGGTCGCCATAGACGCCGACGGTCGAGAGGTAGACCACGTGCCGCGCGCGCCCCGCCGTGATGGCGTCGCCGAATGCGGCCAGCGCCGGGTCGCCGCCTCCTCCAGGCGGCACCGAGATCAGCACGACGTCGGCCTGCGCCGCCTTCGCCAGCGTCGCGGCCGCGGGGGCCGTGCCGTCGAACAGGTCGATGTCATCATGCGCCAGTCGCGCGCGCTTGTCGGCGCTGCGGACCGTGCCGCCGATGCGGGCGAACGCGCCACGGTGCAGCTCGACGAAGCGCTGGGCGGTGTAGCCGAAGCCGATGATGAAGAGGTTCATGGATGCCGTTCACCTGGACTTGCGCGAAGGAGCGAGCCTTCGAGTTACCCGGCACCGGGTGGCCCGCGCAATTCAAATGACGCGCGCGGAGTCACCCTGCGGACGGGGCGGTGCTGACCTGCCGCGCTTGTTATGGCTCCCGTCATGGTCCATGTCGTATGATCAGGCGACAGGAGATGGACTGCCACGATGAATTTCCATTCGATCTACCGCCACGGCTTTGCCCGCGTCGCTGCCTGCGTCACCGCCTCGAGCGTCGCCAACCCGACCGCCAATGCGGCGGCGATCCTGGCCGCGGCGCGCGCCTGCCATGACCAGGGCGCGGCGGTCGCGGTGTTTCCGGAGCTCTGTCTGTCCGGCTACGCGATCGAGGACCTCGTCAAGCAGGACCCGCTGCTCGACGCCGTCCAGCGCGGGCTGCTCACCCTCGTCGAAGCCTCGCACGACCTGATGCCCGTCCTGATCGTCGGTGCGCCGCTGCGCTTTGCGCATCGTGTCTATAATTGCGCCGTCGTGATCCACCGCGGCGAGGTGCTCGGCGTTATTCCCAAGAGCTACCTGCCGACCTATCGCGAATTCTACGAAGGCCGCCACTTCGCCTCCGGCGCCGGCATCCGCGGCGAGATGATCGAGGTCGCCGAGACCATGGCGCCGTTCGGCACCGACCTTCTGTTCGCCGCCGCGGATGTCGCCGGCCTCGTCATCGGCGTCGAGATCTGCGAGGACATGTGGATCCCGGTGACGCCGGCGTCCGAGCTCGCGCTCGCCGGCGCCACCGTGCTCGCCAATCTCTCGGGCAGCCCGATCACGGTCGGCCGTGCCGAGTCCCGCTCACTGTTGTGCCGCTCGACCTCGGCGCGCTGCCTCGCGGCCTATGTCTATGCGGCGGCGGGCGTCGGCGAATCCACCACGGATCTTGCCTGGGACGGCCAGACCTCGATCTTCGAGAATGGCGTGCTGCTCGCCGAGAGCGAGCGCTTCCGCCAGACCGGACAGACCATCTTCGCCGACGTCGATCTCGATCTGCTGCGCCAGGAGCGGGCGCTGATGGGCACGTTCGACGACAATGCGCGCGCGCAAGGCGCCGGCATGCACTGGCGCCGCATCGGCTTCGAGCTGCAGCCGGCCGAGGGCGACATCGGCTTCATGCGCAGCATCGAGCGCTTTCCGTTCGTGCCGAGCGATGCCGCGCGGCTCGATCAGGACTGCTACGAGGCCTACAACATCCAGGTCGCCGGCCTGACGCAGCGGCTGCGCGCCACCGGCACCAAGCGCATCGTGATGGGCGTCTCCGGCGGGCTCGATTCCACGCATGCGCTGATCGTCGCGGCGAAGGCGATCGACCTGCTCGGCCTTCCCCGCACCAACATCCTGGCCTATACGATGCCCGGCTTCGCCACGGGCGCGCAGAGCAAGTCCTACGCGCATGCGCTGATGTCGTCGCTTCAAGTCAGCGCCGCCGAACTCGACATCCGCCCCGCGGCGACGCAGATGCTGAAGGACATCGGCCATCCCTTCGGCCGCGGCGAACAGGTCTACGACGTCACCTTCGAGAACGTGCAGGCCGGGCTGCGCACCGACTATCTGTTCCGCCTCGCCAACGACCGCGGCGGCCTCGTGCTCGGCACCGGCGATCTCTCCGAGCTGGCGCTGGGCTGGTGCACCTATGGCGTCGGCGATCAGATGGCGCACTACAACGTCAATGCCGGCGTGCCGAAGACCCTGATCCAGCATCTCATCCGCTGGGTCATCGCCTCGCATCAGTTCTCGGCCGATGTCGACCGCACGCTCGAGGCAGTGCTGTCGGCCGAGATTTCGCCGGAGCTGGTCCCGGTGAAGGAGGGCGAGACGCCGCAGAGCACCCAGGCCACGATCGGCCCCTATGAGCTGCAGGACTTCAATTTGTTCTACACGCTGCGCTACGGCATGCGCCCGTCGAAGATCGCCTTCATGGCGCATCACGCCTGGAAGAATGTCGGCGACGGCGCCTGGCCGCCGCATTTCCCTGCCGACAAGCGCCACGCCTATACACTTCCCGAGATCAGGAAGTGGCTGGAGGTGTTCCTCAAGCGCTTCTTCGCTTTCAGCCAGTTCAAGCGTTCGGCGATGCCGAACGGCCCGAAGGTGGTGGCCGGCGGCGCCCTGTCGCCGCGCGGCGACTGGCGCGCCCCGTCCGACGGCAACGCCACCGCGTGGCTGGAGGACCTGGAGCGCAACGTGCCGAAGTGACGACCATCTTGCTCCGCCGCCGCGCTTGCCATATCCGAGACGTGCGCGTCCGCCTTTGCGGCGTCGTCATCGACATCGTTGAACGGAGCAGATCATGAGCGTGACCGCCGCCGGCATTTCCTCGATGGCGACGAGGCAGATCCTCGCTGAGCTCGCCGCCGCCTATGAGGAGGCGACCGGCGAGGTGATCACGATCGAATCCGTCGGCGGCGTCGATGCCGCCAAGCGCATCCGCGCCGGCGAAGCGTTCGACTTCGCCGTGCTCGCCTCCGATGCGCTGCAGAAGCTTGAAAGCGACGGCCATCTCGTTCCCGGCAGCATCATCGAAATCGCGGAATCGCCGATGGCGATGGCGGTGCGCGCCGGCAGCCCCAAGCCCGATCCGCTCGACGAGGCCGCCGTGCGCAGGGCGATGGAGAACGCCAGGGCGATCGGCATCTCCACCGGCCCGAGCGGCACGTATGTGCAGAAGCTCGCCCGCGACTGGGGCCTGGAGAGCGAGGGCACTTCGCGCCTGGTCCAGGCCAAGCCCGGCATTCCCGTCGCTAGGCTGCTCGCCGACGGCGAGGTCGAGGTCGGCTTCCAGCAGCTCAGCGAAATGCTCGGCGCGCCCGGCATCGACATCGTCGGCCTGCTGCCGGACGCGCTGCAGCCGGGCACGGTGTTCGCTGCCGCCTTGTGCAAGGCCGGCGCGCACGCCGAGGCCGCGCGCGCCTTCATCGAATATCTGGTCTCGGAGGAGACCGCCGAAACCAAGCGCCAGCACGGCATGACGCCGGTGTGAGGCGCCGGCCCCACAGCCCGCGAAAAAATCCGATCGCCGCGTGTCGTCTCGGCCTTGTCCCGATCGTCTTCCAACCGAACAATCGGGAAGGAGACGGCGGATGAGCACATCGTACTATCGCTGGGTGATCGTGGCGGCCGGGGGCGTGCTCGGCTGCGTCGCCGTCGGCGGCCTGTTCTCGCTGCCCGTGTTCCTCAAGCCGATGGCCGCCGAGACCGGGTGGTCGGTCGCGGGGATCTCCACCGCGATGACGATCGGCTTCCTGGCGATGGCCGTCACCAGCATGGGCTGGGGCACGCTGTCCGACCGCATCGGCCCGCGTCCCGTGCTGCTGATCGGATCGATCCTGCTCGCCGTCAGCCTGCTGCTGGCAAGCCTGACATCCTCGCTGTTGGCGTTCCAACTGCTGTTCGGCCTGATCGCAGGCATCGCGACGGCGGCGATCTTCCCGCCGGTCATGGCGACCGTCACCGGCTGGTTCGACACCCATCGCAGCCTCGCGGTGTCGCTGGTCTCGGCCGGCATGGGCGTGGCGCCGATGACGATGTCGCCGCTCGCGGCCTGGCTCGTCTCCAGCTACGACTGGCGGACCGCGATGCAGTGCATCGCCGCGATCGTGGCCGCCATCATGATTCCCACGTCGCTGCTCGTGGGCCGTCCGCCATCGTCCGCGCCCGGCGACGCCGTCGCGTCGGGTCCCGCCGCCGGGCCGGCCGAGATGACGCGATCGGCGGCGCTGCGCTCGCCGCAGTTCCTGATCCTGCTCGCCACCAACTTCTTCTGCTGCGCCACGCATTCCGGCCCCATCATCCACACCGTGAGCTACGCCGTCACCTGCGGCATCCCGCTGATGGCGGCGGTGACGATCTACAGCATCGAGGGGCTCGCCGGGCTCGGCGGCCGCATCGCCTTCGGCCTGCTCGGCGACCGCTTCGGCGCCAAGCGCGTGCTCGTTCTCGGCCTGCTCGCGCAGGCGTTCGGCGCGCTCTCCTATGTGGTCGTGCGCGACCTCGCCGCGTTCTATGCGGTCGCGGCCACCTTCGGCTTCCTCTATGCCGGCACCATGCCGCTCTACGCCGCGATCGCGCGTGACAATTTTCCGCAAGGCATCATGGGCACGGTGATCGGCGGCACGGCGATGGCCGGCAGCCTCGGCATGGCGACCAGCCCCCTGGCCGGCGGCCTGATCTACGACAGCTTTGCGAGCTACACTTGGCTCTATGTCGGCTCGTGGGTGATGGGCCTCGGCGCTGTCATGATGATGATGACCTTCCGGCCGTTTCCCAAGCCGGTGTCGCAGCCTGGCGCCGTGCCCATGCAAGCGCCGGCCTGACGCTGCTGCATCGCACCTTCACGCGCGCCGTCGGAATCGAACAACAACGCTTGATCCCCCGGCAGGAACTGTGATGTCGCAGCCGGGTTGGGCGGCGTGGAGTTCAACCGGATGGAGATCGGATCCATGAAGAAGACCCAGCTTGCCATTGCCACCCTCGTCGCCGCCACCCTCGCCGCCGTCCCGCTCGCCGCGCAAGCGAAGCACCACAAGAAGCACAACGCCGCGACGTCGACCACCTCGTCGCAGACCACCGGCAGCAACATGAAGTCCGGCCGCGATTCCACCTCGTCGAGCCAGGGCAATGTCGGCCCGGGCACGAACCAGGCGGGAAGCATGGGGAAGTAACAAGCCGGGCACTTTCGTTCAGCGACGGGAAAGCAGCGCTGGCCTTCCCGTCGCCGCTGGACAGCATTCTTTTCCAGACGGCGTGTTGCAGACCTTGCTGCCATCGTTGGCGCTTGATGCTAAACGAACGTTCAGTGACGTCAGTGATCGCCGTGTTGCGAATTCGTGCGGTGGAGGTGCATCGTCGATGTTGGCGAGGGGGCGAGATTATTATCTCGGGCTGAGACGCCGCTATGAGCCGGACGTCGCCAAGCTTGTCATCGTCGCGGAATCGCCGCCGGCCTCAGGAAAATACTTCTATGACTCGGCCGGCTCGATCAGCGAGCCGTTGTTCACGGCCCTCATGCGCCAGATGGGAGCCACCCCTGCGACGAAAGAAGAGGGGCTGCGACAATTTCAGCGCAAGGGATGGGTGCTGGTCGATGCGACCTACCAGCAAGTGGACAAGCTGCCGAAAGACGCGAGTCAGGATAGGAATGCGTTGATCGAAGACGATTACCCGCTGCTCGTCGCGGACCTATCCAGCCTTGTGTCGGATCGCGGCGTTCCCCTGATCTTGATCAAGGCAAACGTCTGCCGGATTCTGGAGCCTCGACTGACAAAGGACGGCTTCAACGTGATCAACGCCGGCCGCCCGGTCTATTTTCCGAGCACGGGACAGCAGAAAAGGTTCGAGCAGCAGTTCGCCGACGTCCTGAGGTCGGCTGACTGAGGTTTGACGGTCAAGGGCGAGGCACTGGTCGGCGATGTGCCGTCAGTCTCGGTCAGCATCCCCCATCTTGCGTGGGTCCAGCAGGTGACGGCAACGTGCGATGCACGCTGCCGATCATTTCGACGCCTCCTTGATCTTGTGCTCCAGATGCCCGGTGCCGTGATCCCTACGCAGCTGGCTCAGCGAGGTCTCGTTGAGCTGAAGCAGCACGTCGCTGAGTTTGGTCGAATCCGGATAACCGGCCGCGAACGACTTTCCGTAGATCTTGCGCAACGTGCCGACCAGCGTGTTGCCATGCTTCCTGCTGATCTCGCCATCCTTGTCGCGGTGGCGGCCGTCGAGGCCCGGTTCCTTCATGCGTCTCTCCCCTGATGCGGCTGGTGCCGTAATGCGACTTGCGCGCTTAGGAAGGGGAGCCTGCGCTCAATCGATGAGATTGGCAATGCTGCGGCGTGATACGCGGGGTTCACGCGCGGTGCACCAAGAGAATCTGCGAATGAGTTGCTTGTCATACCGGGCTCCGTCCTTCCTGCGCGGCCGCAACCGCCTCGACTCGGCGAAGGCTCGGGCATGCACGTCGTTCAATCATGTTGGTCGAAGTGAATGGCCGGGACGGAGCCAGGCTATGACGGTGGAAAGATATCTGGGCGGAAACCCGGGTTCTTGGATGCGATCGCCGGGCCGCTCGACGCTGGCCAAAAATCCCTCGTTCTTTTTATCGGAAATCATGCTTTACTCCGTTCATCCCGCCTCATGCAGAGGGCGTACGCGTCGTCACGATACGTGGAGGTGGGCTGCGATGGACGTGGATGCTGCGCCAGACGAGCGCTTGCGTCGCGGACGGCGAAGTCGTGTGGTCCCGGCCTCCCGATGCTGAGGTCAAGCCTGCTGTTGATGCGCAAGCGTCACGCGGGCGATGGGGGCAAGAAAGCCCGGTCCCCAAGGAGAGCACGAAGGACACCGTTAAAACTGATCGCGCAGGGAGGGCCGGGTCGTCCGGCTGGACCTGTGGTACCTGCCGCCTGCATTTTTTTTCGCAGGCGGGCCACGGGCCTCAGTCGAGGTCCGGTTCTCCCTGCGCCTCTCGTGTTTCGAGACGCGCGCGACCAACGCATTCCTCGGACTCATCGAGCCGCGAGACCGCGCGCGCACGCCTGAACCGACCGCAAGTGGCTGTTTGACATCTGAGTGACGTGACGATGCCTGTCGGCGCCCGTGACAACGCCGAGCAGCGTCGGGCCGAACCCATGGATAGGAGACGCGGTCAGTCGCAGTGCGTCTCAAGAGGCGTGACGCGGTCAGAAACCGGGTCACGCATCGGTCTCGTACCCCGCGGGGACAGCGACGAACCCAGCGCCTTCCAATCGCTTCTCATCGGAAACCACGGAGCGTTCGTGTTCATCTGTGAACGATGACAACGAGATGGTCTACGCCGCCGGCATATGCAGCAGGATTGGCCCCAGTGATGGAGAGCTCCACTCGGCAAACGACGATTGCAGAAGGATATCGAAACAGTATCACGTTGAGGTTGTATTGAGAAGGCTTGGGTGTACAATCTTCGTGATGCCAGATTTCCGATGGGAACGACGGGCTTCCCAATAGTTCTGCTGGCTGAGAGGGTTGTGCCGGCATGCCTCTCATCGTCTATCCGCATTGCGACATGCACGTCGCGCTGAAGAAGCCCGCGACCAAGGTGCTGCCGTTCCGCGTGTTCGACCAGGATCTGCCGAACGGCTCGACGACCTACACGCTGACCGACGTCACCGCGGACTGCAATTTTCGAATCCTGGCGCCGTACAACCCGGTCGGGTCCCGGCTGACCAGCTTCGTGACGATCGATCCTGCGGCGCGCACCATCACCGGCGACGACGTCGGCACCAACCTCGTGGTGATCGAATACGGCCCCGGCTACATCGTCGCGCGTATCCAGGTGCACGACGATGTGCTCGGCTGGTGGTTCGGCAACTCCTCGATCACCACGGCGCTGCATCCGACGGTCGCCCACAGCCAGCCGACGCTGTGCGCGCTGTTCAGCGACGATCCGACCGGGACCGATCTCGTCGGCGACATCACCGGGCACGGCTTCGTCACGCTCAGCTCGGCAAGTCCCGGTACCTTCGTGGTGGCAAATACGAACAATGAGGGACGGTTGAGGGGCGTGAGCGAGGGGGCGGCCCAGCTCGACGGCAGCTTCCTCGGTGTCAACCAGAGCCTGCCGGTGAAGGTGGTCGACTACGCCAAGATCCGCGACAACATCTCAACGGTGCGCGCCGGCGACCTCGCCAATGCCGCCGAGATGCACAACATCCTGTTCCTCGCCGAAGGCTTTCGCGCGTCCGAGAAGGACAAGTTCGACAAGATCGTGCAGGAAGCGGCGGACGGTCTGTTCTCGCAGAAGCGCCACGAGCCCTACGGCACGCTCGCGGGCAGTTTCAACGTATTCAAGGCGTTCCAGGCGTCGGAAGAGCAGGCGGTGACCTGCGGCTGGCGCGTCAACGACGAGGAGACCTCGGAGCTTAGCAGGGGCGGACCGATTCCGTGGAATTACAGCGTTTCGGACGACAAGAGCATCTACGAGGTCGACGAGCTCGTGGCCCGCGTCGGCCTGCCGCTCCGCAACGAGACTGCGACGCCGGCGCAATTGAAGGCGCGCTGGGCGGGTCAGTCGCTGCCCAACTACGATGCGGCGAAGGTCAACGACACCCTGATCGAAGCGTGGAGGAAGCAGAAATCGCTCGGCATCCTGGAGGCACGTGACACTTTCTACGGCCTGATGCTCGGCTCCCGCTGGGGCGACCGGTCGGCGAAGTCCGGGGCCGCTTTGACGATGCCGGCGGCGGATGCGGCGGGCGATGCCAACCTCGCGCCACTGATCGCCCGCGCCTATCAGTTCTTCAAGCCGGCCAGCGTCACCCGGCACCTTGCCCCGGATCCGCGCCGGCATCCGCCGGAGCTCGCTCGGAACGGCCGCGCGAACGTTGCGGCGCCGATCATGGCCTACCTGTCCGGACTGCGGCTCGGGTCGTCGCCGCATACCGCGCTCGGCGCCGAGTGGATACCGGACGGCACCTTCAAGCGCAGCCGCGGCCTGATCGCCATGATCACCAACGAGGACATGATCGGCGGCACCAATTTCAACCAGTCGACCGTGACCGCCAATTCGTTGCAGAGCCTGAAGACGCTCGACTTCGAATATCCGGCGACCAACACGGCGACGAAGAAGGTGATGCGGCGCAAGCCTGCCAGCGACATCGACGCCGACCTCACCGATATCATCGACACGGTCGCGCACGAATTCGGCCATTCCTTCAATCTCGGCGACGAATACGAGACGAGCGCCGAAGACAATGCGACCGCTTCGAGCGAGCAGGACAACATCGTCGCGCTCGCCGACATCTTTCAGGATCCGAGCTACGCCGCCAATCACTCCCGTCTGGTCGATCCGTCCAAGGTGAAATGGTTCGAACTTCTCAGGGTCCAGCTTTCGGCCAGGCTGACCCAGGCTTCGACCCAGCAGGGTGGCTCGATCGAGGTCAGGATCGACCCGCGCCAGATCCCGCGCTGGGTGCAGGCGAAGGCGGCCGGCCGCCAGGCGTTTCTCCGCCGCATCCAGATCACGGCGATCGGCCGGCAACTGCCGCTCACGTTCACCGATTCCGATTATCTCGTCAGACTCGACATCGGCGACATCGACCAGAACCTCGGCTCGATCCGGCTCGGCGGGCTGGAATTGCCGCCGGCGCCGTTTCCCGTGTTTCCGAAAGGCTCGCTGCTGTTCGTGCCGCGCCGCGACGATGCGGACGCGCTGGTCTATGTGGTGGAAAAGAAGGTGCGCGACTTCATCGCAGGCAACCATCTGCCGCTCAACAAGGATCCCGACTTCGCTCATGTGAACGACGAGGGCGACGACCCGAAGGACATCCCGAATTTCAAGCCGCCATGCAAGGCGCAGCGGCTGGTCGGCCTGTACGAAGGCGCATACAACTTCACCGGGCTGGTCTATCGTCCGGCTGGCGACTGCAAGATGCGGAACAACAGCGGCACCTTTTGCCATGTCTGCAAATGGCTGATCACCAACCGCGTCGATCCCGCGCTGCACGACGTCGTCGACCGCGAATTCTATCCGGAGGCCAAGAAAAATGGCTGAACCGGGTGCCCTCGAAACGATCGTCGCCGAGATCGGCAAGCTGCTGCTGCCGCTGCGGGCGGCGGTGGAGTCGCCGGCCGCGTTCCAGGGCCTGCTGCTCAAGCTGGGCTGGGATTCCGACGTGATTCCGAAGCCGATCGCCGATCTCGCGGTCGACTTGCAGCTGCTGTTCGATCGGCTCCAGGCGCTGGTCGGCGGCGGGCTGTCGCTCGACGGCGAAGTGGCGTCCGACGGCGAGGCGACGGTCGTGTCCGGCTCGCTCGAAGACGCCTTCAAGACCATCGAGGCGATCGCCGGCGTCGTGCAGGCGATCGACGACCTCGTCTCGGCGCCCGGCGGTGCATTTTCGGCGACGCTGAACGCCGATAATTTCAAGGGCGAGTTTCCGGGGCAGCTCGTCGGCTATCTCTTCATCACCTATCTGCGCAACCATCATCCGGGCATCGGTTTCGCGCTGCAGGCGCTCGGCGTCATCCGCACCCGCTATACCGCGCCCGCCGGTAACCGCCCGGACTACATCGACTACAGGTTCAGCTTCCCGGACCTGCCGAAGATCGTCTCCGACCCGGTGACACTGTTCGAGAACGCCTTCGGCTGGGGCACCGACAGCTTCGACTTCTCCAGCTTCGCGCGGCAGATCGACAGCCTCGCGGCCGGGCTCGGGCTCGACGTCCGGATGGTGGAGGTGCCGGATCGGGTCGCGCGCGCGCTCGAAGGCGGCCCTCCGATCGGGCGTGCCGCCGTGCGCAAGCGGCTCCGCTTGGTGTTCTTCGAGCGGGCGCGCGACGCGGGACGGCTATCGGCCGAGCTCGGACTGTTCCCGCTGCCAAAGTCCGGGAGCAAGAAGCCGGGCTTCGCGCTGCTGCCGTCGTTCAGCGGGCTGCTGTCGGTGCGGATGCAGCTCGGGCCGACGATCGCGGTGACGATCTCGAGCGACCTCGATCTCACCGGCGGTGTCGGCCTGATGGTGCGGCCGGGCAGCGGCATCGACATGGTGATCGGCTTCGCAGGCAGCGGCGCGCCGACGTCGGCCAAGGGCACCGCGCGCGTCGAAGTGGAATACTCCGCCATCTCCGGCAGCCCGACCATCGTTCTTGGCACCGGCGAGGGCACGCGGCTCGAATACCAATCGGTGAGCGGTGCCGGCGGTTTCACACTGGTGGCGGGCAAGGACGTCGAGGTGTTCGCCGAGGCGGACCTCAAGGGCCTCGCTTTCGTCCTCGACGCGTCCGGCTCGGACGGCTTCATCTCGACCATCCTGTCGGGCATCTCGACGCGGTTCGAGTTCGATCTCGGCCTCGGCGTCGCCTATCCGCGCGGCGTGTATTTCCGCGGCACCTCGCATCTCGAGATCCAGATCCCAGCGCATATCGACCTCGGTCCGATCCAGGTGCAGGGACTCACGCTCGCGGTGACACCGTCGGCTGACGGCCTCCCGATCGATATCGGCGCGACGCTGAAGGCGGCGCTCGGTCCGCTGGTCGCGGTGGTGGAAAACATCGGGCTGCGGACCGATCTCGCTTTTCCGGGGAGCGGCGGCAACCTCGGCCCGATCGATCTATCCTTCGGCTTCAAGCCACCGAACGGCGTCGGGCTGTCGATCGATGCCGGGGCGGTGAAGGGCGGCGGCTATCTCTTCATCGATCCGGACCGCGGCGAATATGCCGGCGCGCTGGAACTGAAGATCCTCGACTTCCTCTCGGTGACGGCAATCGGCGTCATCACCACCAAGATGCCGGACGGGTCAAAGGGCTTTTCCTTCATCGCTATCATCGCGGTCGAGTTCAATCCCGGATTGCAGCTCGGTTTCGGCTTCACCCTGCTGGGAGTCGGCGGACTGGTCGGGCTCAACCGCTCGATGGACCTCGACGCGCTAGTCAACGGCGTGCGCGCCGGCTCGCTGGACTCGGTGCTGTTCCCGCACGACGTCGTCGCCAACGCGCACCGGATCATCTCCGATCTCCGCACCTTCTTCCCGCCAGAGCAGGGGACCTTCCTCATCGGCCCGATGGCGAAGTTGGGCTGGGGCACGCCGACGCTGATCAGCCTGTCGCTCGGGATCATCATCGAGATTCCCGGCAACATAGCCATCATCGGCAAGTTGACGGTGGCGATCCCGGACGAGCGGCTGCCGCTCATCATCATCCAGGTCGCCTTCATGGGCGCGATCGAGTTCGACAAGAAGCGCGGCTGGTTCTTCGCCATCCTGTACGAATCCCGCGTGATCTTCATGCCGCTCGACGGCGGCATGGGCGTGCTCGCGTCGTTCGGCGGCGACGCCACTTTCATCGTCTCCGTCGGCGGCTTCCACCCGGCCTACAATCCACCGGCGCTGCCGTTCCCGCCGATCCCCCGGATCGCGATCAACATTCTCAACACGCCAGTGGCCCGCATCCGGGTCGACGCCTATTTCGCGGTGACGTCGAACACCGTGCAGTTCGGCGCACATGCGGAGCTGTATTTCGGCGTCTCGATCGCCAACATCGAGGGCCATCTCGCCTTCGACGCGCTGTTCCAGTTCTCGCCGTTCTATTTCATCATCACGATCTCTGCCTCGCTGTCGGTGAAGCTGTTCGGCGCGGGGCTGTTCAGTATCCGCTTCCGCGGCTCGCTCGAAGGCACATCGCCCTGGCACGTCGAGGGCACCGGGAGCATCTCGCTGCTGTTCTGGGACGTCGACGTCGACTTCTCCCACACCTGGGGCGACAAGGAGGACACCAGCCTGCCGCCGGTCTCCGTGCTGCCCCTGCTGGTGGCGGAATACTCGAAGGCGGAGAATTGGACTGCCGCGCTGCAGAACAGCAGCAGGCTGTTGGTGACGCTCAAGACCGTGGACGCGGGCTCCGATCTTGTCCTGCATCCGGTCGGTTCGCTCAAGATCACCCAGCGTGCGATCCCGCTCGGCATCACCCTCGACAAGATCGGCGCGCAGCGCCCGGACGACGCCAATTACTTCTCGGTCGCGACCGCGACGTCGGGCATCGAGAAGCGCGCCACCATCCGGGAGTCGTTCGCGATCGCCCAGTTCAAGGACCTCAAGGACGGCGAGAAGCTCAGCGCTTCCGACTACGAGGCCGAGGAGGCGGGGCTGGAGCTGTCGGTCACTGGCAACCAGGCAAAGACCAGCTATGTCACCAAGCGCATCGCCCGCTACGAAGAGATCATCGTCGACAACAATTTCAAGCGGGCACGCCGGCGCTTCGTCACGCTCATCTCCGGGCTGTTCACGCACTTCCTGGCCAACAACGCCGTGGCGCGGTCCGAGATCTCGGCGAAGTCGCGCGATCTGAAGCACGTATTCGACGACAAGATCGCGGTCGATCAGGCGTCCTATGTGGTGGTGAGCCTGGCCGACAATTCGCCGATCGCCGGCGCGCCTGCGTCGTTCCAATCGCGCGCCAGCGCCGGCGAATTCATGGCGGCGGAGACGCGGCGCAATCCGAACTTCGCAAGCGAGGTCCATATCGTGCGCCCGCACGAGATGAAGCGCGCAGCGTAGCGGAGGCACGATGATGGCGGGCGATCCGGCGAGGCGGCGGGGAGGAGCGGGATGAGCGACACGATCGGCACCTATTCCTTCCTGCCCTGGCTGCGGCTCGGCGTGGCGAACAGCATCACGGCGTCCGACAACGACCACTCGGTGGCGCTGCGCGCGACGATCAAGGTCGACTTGTCGCTGGCCGGGCGACCGGTCCAGGGCGACACGGATCTGACGGCGACGATTTCGCGCGATGTCGCGCTCTATGGTCCCGGGGACATCGTCGGCATCGATCCGATGGCGGTGGTGAAGGTGGAGCCGCGCGACTGGATCACCAATTTCGAGCCGAACTACCTGCCCTTCGTTGAGTTCTACGACGAGGATTTTCCGTGGCGCTACACGCCAGCGGCGCCGGACGAGTCGCGCCACCGGCTGCGCCCGTGGCTCGCACTCCTGGTGCTCGAGGTGGAGGAGTTCAAGGAAGTCGCGGTGTCGTCGGCGCGGCCGCTGCCGGCGATCGAGGTGACGGGCGATCCGGTCTCGGTATTTCCGCCCGCCGACCAGCTTTGGGCCTGGGCGCACGTCCACGTCAACCGCGACCTGATCCAGCAGGACGGCGTGGTGGAATCGACCAATGCGGACCAGGCGAGGGCGCGACTGGAGAGCCTGCTGGCCAGCAATCCGGACTACGCCTATTCGCGCGTCCTGTCGCCACGTCAGTTGAAGCCGAATACGTCCTACCATGCGTTCGTGGTGCCGACCTTCGAGAGCGGCCGTCTCGCCGGCCTCGGAATCGCGCCGGCGGCGAATCCCGCACTCTTCGCCACCCTGTCGGCCTGGGTGGACTATACCGACCGGCCGTTCCCGACGCTGCATCCGGTGTACAAGCGGTGGTACTTCAAGACTGGGACGGTGGGCGATTTCGAGTACCTCGTCCGCCTGTTGAAGCCGCGTCCGCCGGACTCGCGGCTCGGCCGCCGCGACATGGACACGCAGACGCCCGGCTCCGGGATGCCCCCCATCGCGGTCGCCGGGCTCCACGGGGTGCTGCGGCTCGGCGGCGCGCTCAAGGTACCGGACGAGGCGCTGACCGGCGCGCAGGAGGCGGAAGCTTCGGCCTACGAGGGCTGGGACGAACCCTACGCGCACGAATTCGAGAAGGCGCTGGCGGGCTTCGTCAACCTGACCGACGACTATGCCCGCGAAGGCGCGCCCGACCCGGTGATCACGCCGCCGCTGTACGGCCGCTGGCACGCGCTCACCGAACGGCTGCTTGAGGAGGCGGACGGCAGCGACGCGCCGCAGCCGCGCAACTGGGTGCACGAGCTCAATCTGGACCCGCGGTTTCGCGTTCCCGCCGCGTTCGGCACGGCGGTCGTGCAGAAGAATCAGGAGGCCTATATGGACGCCGCCTGGGACCAGGTCGGCGACATCCTTGCGGCGAACCGGCGGATCAGGCTGGCGCAATTCGCCAAGGCCGCGGCCGCGATCTGGCATGCGCGCCATCTCGGGCCGCTGAAGGATCTCAGTGCGGAACGCGGGCTGACAATGATGGCGCCGGTGCAGCGCCGGGTGATCGCCGACGGCTTCACGCTGCGCCATCGGCTCAAGGAAAGCACGGTGCCCCGCGCGGCGCTGTCCGCGCCGTTCCGGCGCGCGGTCCGGCCGCGCGACCAGCTCGCGGCGACGCTCGGCTTCGACTCGCCGAAAGGCGCCGAAGAGCTGCTGGAGAAGATCAATCGCGGCGAGGTCAGCGCGGCGCCGCCGCGGGTCACCCCGGAAGCCTTGCCGGTGGTGGAGGATGTCGCCGCGCAGCTTCAGCCGAAGTCGCTGCCCGCGGAGCTGACCAACTGGCTCACCAAGCACCGCTGGGCGAAGTGGGTCCTACTGGTCGTTCTGCTGCTGCTCGCCGTGCTGCTGCTGGCCGTCGCCGTCCCGCTCGCGATCGTGGTCGCGGCAGCGGCGCTGGCGCTGTTCCGATGGCTGGTGCGGCTGGAGAAGCAGGCCGGCATCGCGACCGGCGTGTTGCCGCAAGGGGCTTCGCCCGAGATCATCGACGCGCTGCCGGGCTTTCCGTCGTTCACCATCCGCGATCCCGATCCCGCCGCGCCTGAGCCTGTCGGCGGCGCTTCGTCCGCCGACAGCCCGGAGGCGGCGCGCTTCAAACTGGCCCTCAAGGATCTCAACCGGCTGCTCACGGTCAGCGCCGATCTCGGCAAGCCGCCGTTGCGCAAGCCGATCGACATCGCCGCGCTCGGAGCGTCGACCTTCGCTGCGATTGATCCCGACAAGACGGTGCCCGCCTTCACCTTCTCCTCGATCACCATTCCGCCGCGAGTGCTGGCCATCAACGGGATCGCGACGCTGCTGCAGCCGGAAGTGTTCAAGCCTGTGATGGCATATCCGGAAATCGACCTGCCGATGTACAAGCCGCTTCTCGGCCTGTCCGACGAGCACTTCCTGCCGAACATCGACAAGATTCCGCAGAACACGATCACGCTGCTCGAGACCAATCAGCGTTTCATCGAGGCCTACATGGTCGGCCTCAACCATGAATTCGCCCGCGAGCTGCTGTGGCGCGAATATCCCACCGACCAGCGCGGCAGCTGCTTCCGCCAGTTCTGGGACCCGAGCGGCGTGATCGACCGGGAGGGCCTGTCGAAGGACGAACTGCGCGAAAAGCTCCGCGATATTCCGCCGCTCCACACCTGGTCGCTGTTCTCCAAGCTCGGCGATCACGACCATCGCGAGAAGCCGGGCGAGAACGAGGAGGAAGTCGTCCTCGTCATCCGCGGCGAGCTGCTGAAGAAATATCCCACCGCGGTGATCTACGCCCAGAAGGCGCGCTGGCAGCGCGACGACGGCGGCGCGATCAATCCCCGCGTCGAGCGGGTGCTGGAGACCGACGGTCCGGTGGAAGACCGCCTGCGCACGCCGCTCTACGAAGCCAAGGTCGATCCCGACATCACCTTCATTGGCTTCGACCTGACCTCGAAGGAGGCAAAGGGAGGTACCGGCCGCGGCAATTCGACGGCGCCGGGCTGGTTCTTCGTCATCAAGGAGCGGCCCGGCGAGCCGCGCTTCGGCCTCGATATTTCTCGCGACGGGCCGCTCAACGTCTGGAACGACCTCGCCTGGCCTGACGTGCTGTCCGACGCCGACAAGGGCTTTCTGCAGATCAGGCCGGGCGGGCCGACCCTCACCCTGGACGATCCGGTGGCGCCGGAGCTGCAGGAGAAGAAACAACAGTACGACGAGGACAAGGCGCTACGCTGGCATCCGGACAGCAACTCCGCGGAGCTCGCCTACATCCTCTACCAGGTTCCCGTGCTGGTCGCGGTGCACGGCAGCGAGATGCTGCCGAACTGATCGCGCAGCGGACACGACAGGGGGCGGCGGAGGCGAAATGTCCGAGTTCGATGATATCCGCAAGGAGCTGGAAGCGTCGCGCGCCGCGGCCGATGCGACGTCGCGCGAGATCGGCCGGCTTCGCCACACCCGCGCGCGGCTGATCCGCGACCGCGCACGGGCCGAGCGAATCAGCAAGGGCGCCGATGATCCGGCGCTGGCGGCGATCGACAAGGAGACCAAGGCGGCGGCCTCCGAGATCGAGCGGCTGGGCGGTGCGCTGAAGGCGGCGAAGGACGAAGTGGTCCGCAATAGCGGGCTGTTCGCGAACTTCACCGACCCACGCCGCAACATCGGCCTGCTGTCCGATCAGACGCCGATCCTGCTGATGCCGCTGCGGATCGAAACGCGCTTCAAGCAGGCGGCGGAATTCGGCGGCGACCGCGACGAGCTGTGGGTCCGGGTTTATCCGGACGACATGGCCGTCGACAGCTTCGAGGAGGCGTTGTCGGAAGACGAGGTGAAGCGCGCCCAGGCCTATTGGGCCGACGTCTGGCGGGCGAACCACGACCCCGCCGGGGAGCGGGCCGCCTGGCGAACGCTCGTGAGCGGACAGGGCTCGGGGCGGTCCTACTACGTGACCCAGACTCATCGCCCGCTCAACGAGGCGGCGCGACCGGCCAGGGTGGAAGGCGTGCCGACCGTGATCCTGACGGTGGTGACCAGCGCGCCGCTGGCCGATCCCGAGCGAGGTGCGGTCAGCGCATTCTGGACCGCGCTGTGGCGCGCCGGCACGGATGTGGCCGCGCAGACGGACGCGATCGCCGCGCTCGATAACGCGCTCGGGGCCGAGCGCGCCGCGGCGGTCCGTGAGGCGTACCGGCCGCGGAATCTCGCCGACGCGCCGCCCGAGGGCGCGGACCGCGCGACCACCGCAGTCATCGCCGCGTATCTGGAGTTTCCCGCCGCGGACGCCACGCCGATGCGCGAGACCGGTTGGTCGCAGCCCGCGACCGCGCGGACCTTGCCTGATCGCCTCGTCCTGCTCGGCTACAACGGCGGAACGCTCGAACTCGAGCAACTCGGAAAACCGATTCCGTCGCCGCTGCCGGTCACGCCGTCGCCGACCGGAACGGACGACGCGTCGGTCGCGCACGACGGCGACGACATCACGTTCGGTCCGGAGCTCGAATGGGTGCGCAACTTCGACCGCGCCGTCGAGATCGGCATGGGATTCCGGGTGCCGCTAACGCCGCCCGCCTTCCGCCGCGGCTTCGATCAGTTGATGGTGCTCGGTGTGCGGCTCGGGGCCGATGCAGACGCCGGCCGGGTCGCGCTGGAGCAGTTGTTCGCCCATCATCATCAGTCGAAGGCCGGGTTCTCGATCCTTCCGCAGGGCCAGCCGACCAACAACGTCGAGGGCGAGGGCGCCGCCTACAGCTGGCGCGAGGATTCCGACGTCAGCTTCGATCACTACTTCGGCACTCCGCCCCTGGAGCCCGACGGATGGTTCGAGCGGACAGACGGACGCTGCCTCGCCGCCACGCTCGGTCTCGATCCGGCCGCGCTGGCGGCGATCCCCTTCTACCATCGCCACGACGTCAACGACGCCCGCGCCATGAACACGGCACTGTGGCCGGCTACGCTCGGTTACTTCATGGAGAGCATGCTTCATCCGGTCTTCGACGATTCGACGGCGGAGCGGACCCGCGACTTCTTCGTCCGGCACGTGTCGGCACGCGGGCCGATGCCCACGATCCGCGTCGGTCGTCAGCCCTACGGCATCCTGCCGGCGACGCCGCGCTCGCGCATCCAGTGGATCTTCGCGGGGTCGAACGTCGCAGTCGGGGCCGCGCACGCGCCGGACGATCCGGAATTGCGGTTCCTGACGCGGTTGTATCAGTTGCTGCGCAAGGTCGAGGCCGACCTCGAGCCGCTGATGTCGCGGGTGTCCTACATCGGCAAGCCGGGCGGCGACCGTCATCAGATATTGCTCGATGTCCTCGGCCTCCACGCTGGATCGGTGGAATTCCAGCAGCGCTTCGCCGAAAGCTTCAAGGAACTGTACAACCGCCTCGCGATGCAGGGGGCGGGCGGCGCCTTGGTCGCGCTCCTGCTCGCCGCGGGCTATGTCGGAAGCGGGCTCGATCTGCTGAAGCAGCTCGGCTACACGCCGCCCGAGGGGATCGAGGTACCGGACATCCTCGAGAAACTCTTTCTCAAGGCGCCCAACCAGCTCAAGGGCCCGCTGATCGACGACCGTCCATTGTCGGAGACCGAGCAGATCCGCGCCTACACCGCCGGCGGCGACAACTACATCGGCTGGCTGATCAAGGCTGCGGCGACCTCCCACGACGCGCTGCGGCTGCAGCAGGGCTTCACCCAGCGCCCGAACGCGCTGCTGTATCTCATGCTGCATCACGCGCTCGACCTGAGCTTCGTCGAGACCAGCATCCGCCTGTTCTTCAATGCCGGGCTGATCGGCGAGACCGAGCTGAAGGCGGCGCGGCGCGAGCCGAAGTTCTTTCAGGTCGAGGAGGCGAGCCTCGCCGTGCCGGCTGCGGCCGGCGGCAGCCGCTGGCGCTACCTCCACCGCAGCGACGCCGCGGTCACCGGAACGGGACTGAGGACGGTCGGCGAGTTCATCCCGACGGTGCTGACCTCGATGGTCGCCACCGCGTATCTCAAGCGCCAGCTCGATGCGCTCGAATGGCTGAAGAGGTCCCCGACGGCGGTTCTTGAACGGGTGTTCGTCGAGCATCTCGACCTCTGCACCTACCGGTTCGACGCCTGGTACGGCGGCATCATGAGCCGCCAACTGGAACGGATGCGCTATCCGTACGGTGCCGGCCGGGGGACCGCCCAGCCGGGCGCACCGGCCGGCGAGGCGAAGACCGGAATCTATCTCGGCGCCTATGGCTGGCTCGAGAACGTCAAGCCGGAGTTCAAGAAGCTGACGGCGGTCGAACTGCCGGCAAACCTCGCGGCGATCTTCGCCGATCCGGATGCGCCGCCGCTGATGCGCGACCGCAGCAACCAGGGCTACATCCACGCGCCGTCGCTGAACCAAGCGGTGACCGCCGCGGTGCTGCGCAACGGCTATCTGTCCAACGCCACGCCCGACAATCCCGGCAGCCTCGCCGTCAATCTCAGCTCGGAACGAGTCCGCATCGCGCTGTCGATCATCGAGGGAATGAAGGGCGAGCAGAGCCTCGGCGCGCTGCTCGGCTACCAGTTCGAGCGCGGCCTGCACGACCGCCACGACGTCGAAGTGGACGGGTTCATCTACGACCTCCGCAAGGTGTTCCCGCTGGTCGGCGACCGGCTGACTCCGACGCGTACCGGCCGGCTCGACGCGTTCGGTCGGCGACTGCGGATCAACCGGGTGGAGGCACGCAACGTCATCGACGGCCTTGCTTTGGTCGAGCACATCAAGACCAGCGGCGTGAGCAGCTACCCGTTCGGCCACGATGCCGACCTCCCGGCGGCGAGCCCGCAGCAGGCCGCGGCGATCACCGCCGAGGCCGCGCGGATTGCCGACATCGCCGACGCGGTCGCCGACCTCGCGATGGCAGAGAGCGTGCATCAGGTGGTGCAGGGCAACTACGACCGCGCCGGCGCCGTGCTCGACACCTACTCCAAGGGAAAATTCCCGGCGACCCCCGACGTGGTGCGCACGCCGCGGTCGGGGGTGACGCTGACCCATCGGGTGGCGCTGCATCTCAAGGCCGGGCTCGACCCGAACGACGGCGCGCTGACATCGCCGCGGGCGAAGGCGGAGCCCGCGCTCAACGCCTGGCTCGCGGGCATTTTGCCGCCGCCGGCAGCAGTCGCCTGCTCGGTGACGGTCACCGACCCGCTCGATCTCTCCTCCGTCACCTACAACGTGACGCAGGCCGATCTCGGCCTGCTGCCGATCGACCTGCTGTATCTGCTCGATCCGGACAACGATCCAGCCGCCAAGGCGCTCGACGATCTGATCGAAGCGCATGTGATCGCCGTCCATGCACCGCGCCCGGACGCAATGCTGACGATCGCCTACCGCGAGAGGATTGCGGCGATCGCCGGGCATGTGCCGCTGTTCGAACTGTCGGCGTTGGTGCGGCATCTCAGAAGCCTGCTACTGCGTTCACGTCCGCTCAAGGCGAGCGACATGGCGATGGCCGGCGAGGCGAACGAGGCGGTCGATCTCGACGCGGCGCTCGCGCGCGAGCGGGCAACGCTGCCGCGCGATCTGCTCGCCGCGCGGCTTGCGGATCTCGACGCCTTCCGCACGGCGCTGCAGGCCCGCCTCGACGCCAAGCAGGAGGCTCAGATCGCCACGGAGATCGAGCAGACGATCACCGGCTTCGTATCGTTGATGCAGGGTCTCGGTCCATTCGCGGCGTTGCAGACCGGTACCGGTGCCGTCTACGCCGACCGGCGGCGGATCTTCTCCCAGTTGCACGCCGCACTCGCCGGCTACATCGCTCGATGGACCAGGCAACTCGCCGAGTTCGACGCACGCATACTCGCCTACGACGCTGATTCCGGCGCGCCGGACGCGGCGAAGTTCCTGGCGCTGCGGGTGGCCGAAAAGCTGATCGCGACCGCGGCGACCGACCCTCTACCGGCGCAGCCGGACGATTTCCGCGACGATCTCATGAGCGGCAAGCGCGCCGCCTTCGTTGGACAGCGCGCCGTTCTGATCATGCTCTACGACAATGCGTCCGATCTCGCCGCCCTGCATGACGGCATCGAGGCGTCGAAGGCTGCGAACGCCGCGTTCGACGCGGCGGCGATCGACATCGCGGCACAGCGCACGGCGATCGTCGCCCTCGCAGAGGACATGGCGAAGCGCACCGCCGCGCTCGCGCTCGAACTGACGACGCGGCTGCCGGCGATCCAGGCCCGGCTCGATCAATACGATGCCGCGGCGGAGGCGAAGAACAAGATCGAGGCATTGACCGCCGCGGCGAAGCTGCTGTTCGGCGAAGATTTCAAGATCGTTCCGGATTTCGGTCTGCCAGCGGCGCAGGCCGGCGAATGGAGCAACGCCTGGGGCGCGGGGGCGCAGGCGGACGAGACCATTCTCGGGTTCCTCAAGACGACGATCGGACGCCGCTTTCCGCTCGACGACTGGTTCACGGGTGTCGCGCGGGTGCGGTCGAAGCTGCACGATCTGGAAGCTTCGCAGCATCTCGCCGACGCGTTCACGGGGGCGGGCGTCGCGCTGCAGGCGCTGCAATTTCCGCATCGCCCCGAGTTGCCGTGGCTCGGACTCGAATTCCCGGAGACCGATGCCGACGGAAAGCCGTTCGTGATCGACGAGGACAAGCTGCTCTATACCGCGCATTTCGCCGAAAGCTTCGATCCGGCGCGGCGGCAACTCGGGCTGTTGCTCGACGAGTGGACCGAAGTGATCCCGCGTCCGACCGAGGATACCGGTCTGGCGTTCCACTTCGACCGGCCAAACGCCGAACCGCCGCAGACTCTGCTGCTGGCGCTGCCGCCGAAATTTGTCGGCTCGTGGCAGTGGCAGGATCTCGTCGACACGGTACGCGAGACGATGGACCTCGCCAAGAAGCGCGCGATCGAGCCCGACCACGTCGACACGACCGCCTATGCCCGCTTCCTGCCGGCGCTGGTGTCCGCCGTGGCCTTCCATCCGATCACGGCCTCGCTCAACTTCGCTTTCAACAACAACCTCGCCGCGGTGCTGGCCGAGACGGAGACGGGCAATGGCTGACTATGTCGCGGTTCAGAACCTCTCCGCCGTGTTCTCCGGCAAGGTGAAGCTGCCCACCATCACGTTGTGGAACAGGCTCGAGGGCCGTCCACGCACGCACGATTTCGACCGCGCGCTCAAGGCCGAGGTCCGTGATCCGCTGTGGCTGCTGACGAAGCAGTGGCAGATGGGCGAGTTTCAGGGCGACGACGCCGGCTCGCCCGTCGTCGCCAAGGTGCACATCGAGACCACCGAACTGACGAAATACCGCGCGGCCGGCAATCCGCCGGAAGCGTTTGCGGACGACGTACCGCTCGAAGCCAAGGTCGAGCGGCGGCCGATCCCGTTCCGTCTCGCCGGCCAGAAGATCGCGTTCGATCTCCGCATCGCCCTGGGCCGGCGCTGGCTGAAGCTCGTCGCCGGCATCGAGCCGGGGCTTGCCCAGCAATTCATAGCGGCGCTGCCGGTCGCCATGCCAGATCCGGCGCTCAAGGCCGATGCGCCGGTCGCCGCCCATCGCGAAGCCTGGCAGACGATGGCGGCGCTGGCCGGCCGGTCGATGGACGGCTACGACCTCGTCGAGCATCTGACGGCCGCGCCCGGCAATCACGCGCACGACCTCGTCGTGCTCGGCAATCCAGCCAGCACCGCTGCGATCGAGACGGCGGAGGCGGAATTCCTTGGCTGGTACCGGGAGGCGTTCTACCAGCCCGCCGCGGGTGCCGCCGATGCCTGGCTGCCCGATCGCCTCGAATACGCCTTTGCAGCGTCGGCGCCCAAGGCGGGCGGCGAGAAGCTCGTGGTCGCCGACGAATACTTCCAGGGGCATCTCGACTGGTACAACTTCGACGTCGACGCCTCCGGCGCAGGACTCGGTGACCTGGCGGACGCGCCGCCGCCGGCCGCCGTCGAGACGACCTTTACGGCATCGTTCATCCCGGCGCCGATCCAGTTCGACGGCATGCCGAACACACGCTGGTGGACCTTTGAGGAGGGACGAACGAATTTCGGCGACATCGATCCGGAGACGACGGACGTCAACAAGCTGCTGCTGATCGAATTCGGCCTCGTCTACGCCAACGATTGGTTCCTGATGCCGTTCACTGTGCCGGCCGGGGCGATTACCCGGGTCGCCGGCATGAGCGTGACCAACGTCTTCGGCGAGCGGATCTGGGTTGAAGCCGCGGGCAAGGGCACGGACGCCGATTGGCAACGCTGGTCGATGTTTACACTGGCGACGAAGGGGAGCAACGACATTCCCGCCGATCTCAGCCTGTTCATCGTGCCCAGCGTGCCGAAGATCCAGGAGAGCGAGCCGCTGGAGTCGGTGGAACTGTTCCGCGACGAGATGGCCAACATGGTGTGGGGTGTCGAGTCGCGGGTGATGTTGGCTTCGGGCGACAGCAAGAGCGGGCGCAGCGCCGCGCTCGACACCCGCCGCTATTTCCGTCGCCTGGTGGAGGAGAGCCTGCCGCCGGACCCAGCACCTGCGCCGCCGATCGAGAACGACGCCGCGATCCGCTATCGGCTGATGAGCGAGATGCCGGAGAACTGGATCCCATTCATCCCGGTGCACATCGACAACGACAGCCGCGAGATCCAGCTGCGTCGCGCCGCAATGCTGCGGGTCATCGACCGTGACCCGGATCCGCCGGTGCGCGTCGAACCTCGCACCGATCTGCTGCGCCACGGTCTCGACCTCCCGCAGCAGCAGGGCTACAATCTCCATGAGGAGGAGGTGCCGCGCGCGGGCATTCGTGTCACCCAGAGCTTCCAGCGCACGCGCTGGTACAACGGCCGCACTTTCGTCTGGCTCGGCATCCGCAAGGAGACCGATCGCGGCGAGCGGTCGAGCAAGCTCGCTTTCGACGCGATCCTTCCGAAGCGAAAGGCATGAACGCATGAAACGTCACCGCCGACATATAGCGGTGGCGCGGCCGCCGGCGATTGAGGGTTGAACGGGCGCGCGTCATTGCCAAGTCGGGAATTTCTCACGCGACGGCAGACGCCCGGCGCCACAAGATTACGTAGCGGCCAGCAAGTGTGAATATCCGAAGACCCGTTCTCAACCTCAGCGCTTCCTTCATGACATAGGAGCAACGGAGAGCGAGCACGAGGAACGCCGTTCAAGATTGAGCGCGGAGAAGTTCGCCTTGATTGTGCCGAATCGAGGGTTACTGCGTTATTGTACGTTGCGGCTTCAGCAGCTTCGGCAGAAGCCCTTAGCCATAAGGGCAGAGATCACGCGGGATCGCTTATAGCATGGGCAACCGCAGGCTCTGCTCAAACCTGGTGATGGGTAGTCCCACCGCAGGCCGTCTCAGCCGGGCTCGTGAATTCTGTGCAGCCCAGTCACCAAGGCGGTAATCACGCTTATCACGGCGCTCGTACCATGGTCATTCAAGAACGAATCTCTGCGTCATAGTTGTCATGGCACCCCAGTCTGCCACGTGGAGCGCGACGATGGTGCTGGTTGGTGACACCGTCGCACTTAAGGGGAGAACGGTGATCGACACTCCGAAGTTTGGATCCCTTGAAGCCGTCGAATCCGCTAAAGCTCGACAAAGATTCGCAGGCTTGCCTCGCATTCGTCAATTCAGCACGAGAATTCAGTGACCACTGCTCTTCGTACGCCCCGTGGCTCAACGCCGCGCAAGAACACATCAGCAAAGCGCTCCGCGTCACCAAAGGCCGCCCCGCGGAAGAAGACATCTGTTGCGGCAACAACGAAGGCTCCGATTCGGACTGGCATTTCCTCCTCGTCGCCGCTGGGCATGTTGGCGCTGTATCTTACGGCGCAATGGCGCGCTTCGGGCCGGGGCGGACTTGTGTTTCTCGCCGAAAATGAGAGCCGAGCCGAGCTGTTGGGTTCGATCATCCCAGTTATCGAGCCGGCCTGTGATGTGCTCGTCTATCCCCGTTTGAACACGCTTCCGTTCGATCAGCTTGAGCCTTCACGTGATATCGCGGGCCGGCGGAGCTCCGTCTTGAGACGCCTTGCCAGGGCAAAGAAGCCGATCCTGCTGATCGCGACGGCGGAGGCCATAATGGAGCTCCTGCCGTTGCCTGCGAACTGGTCTCGTATCGGATTTCCCCTTCGGACCGGGGCCGTCTTTTCCGAGGAAGACCTTGAGGCCCGTCTGAAAGCTCTCGGGTACGACCTGGACGACAGTCCGGATTATCCCGGTGGAGTTTTGTTTCACGGCAACACCTTCGAGATCTTCCCGGCCGGCGCGTTCGGACCTTTTAGGATAGAGCATTCCGGAGGGAGAATCCGGCGTATTGCAGCGATCAATCCGATAGACCAGGAGGTGATTTCCGAAACGAAGGAACTCCTGATTGACCCGATGTCCGAGCGGCTAGCGTTCACGGGCCGGGCTCGAAGAAGGTCCAGCCTATTGGACTATTGCGCACGCGCCAAATGGATCGCCGACAGCACCGTGCCCAGGCACGCCGACACCTGGTTGAGCACGATCGAGGATGCGGCCGCCCGCAGTGAGCGTGACCGTGCCTATCTCAGCCGACGCGAATGGGAGCTGGCGGCCAAGAAGATCACTGTGTTGCCGCCAACCACTCCGTATCGTGCGACGCCAGAGTTCTACAAGACAGCCTCTCCGCGGAAGGCGCTCCGTGCATTTATCGAGGAAGCCCAGCGCGGAAGCGCACGTGTGCTTTTCGTCGCTGCGGTCGAAGCTGATTTGCGTGTGATGGCCCGGATGAGCGCTATCAAGGCCGAATGTGTGCCCGATTGGACGCGCGCGACCGCAAGGGGCAGGCAGCAGGCCGCATTGTTGGCAGGCTTCGATGCGGGCTTTGTCGTTCCTGGAAAGAAGCCGCTCGTGGTCATCACTGCTGCCGACGTGCTCGGCAGCAGGGCACACCAACCGCAACCGATGAACTGGGCATGGACGCCCGGCTTCGATTCGGGAGATCTCCCCGAACTCGGATCCGTGGTCGTTCATCTGCAACGTGGACTCGCACGCCTTGGCGGCCTGAGATCCATGGGCACGGGAGATCTTTCGGCGCGCGAGATGGTCAGGTTGGTATTTGCCGGAAACGACGCCGTTCTCGTTCCTCTCGCAGAATTGGCGCTGATCTGGCCTTACGCCGCTGAGCTCGGAGACACCTCGCTGGACAAGGCCGACGGCAGCTCGTGGCGGCCGCGGCGAGCCGCTGCCGAGACGGAGATTCACGTGGTCGCAAAGGAGCTGGCCAAGCAGATGAGTCAGCGCCGGCGGCGCCCGGCTCCGAAGCTCGTGCCGCGCCCTGCTGTCTATGAGAAGTTCGTCGCGCGGTTTCCCTATTTCACCACCTCCGATCAGGCGAAGGCCATCCGCGACGTTCTGGATGATCTTGCATCGGGGCACCCGATGGACCGGATCGTCTGTGGAGACGTCGGCTTTGGCAAAACCGAGGTGGCGCTGCGCGCAGCGGCAGCCGCCGTGCTGGCCGGAAAGCAGGTCGCTATCGTCGTGCCGACGACAGTGCTGGCACGACAGCATGTCGAAACCTTCCGCAAGCGCTTTGCGCCTCTTGGCATCGATGTTGGAAACCTGTCGCGGGTTGCCTCGACCGCCGAAGCGCGAGAGGTAAGGGAGCGCCTCAAGAGCGGAGAACTCAGGGTCGTCGTCGGGACCCTCGCGCTCGCATCCAAGGAAGTGAGATTTGCCGAACTTGGCCTGATCATCATTGACGAGGAGCAGCATTTCGGCGCTGCCGAGAAAGCCATGCTGTCGGGCCTCAATAAGAACGGCCACCGGCTCTGGATGAGTGCGACGCCGATCCCCCGCACACTTGCGGCCGGCTTGACGGGCTTGAGGGATCTCAGCGTGATCGCAACCCCGCCGGTCCATCGTGTTCCGGTTGCCACCAAGGTGGCACCGCTTTCGGACATCGCTATCGCCGCTGCGCTGGTTCGTGAGCACAGACGTAACGGTCAGAGTTTTGTCGTTTGTCCGCGGATCCAGGATCTCGATCCCATGCTCGCCAGGATCCATGCGCTGGCGCCGGAACTACGTATCATTGCTATTCACGGCAAGATGCCAACGGACGAGATTGACGAGAGGTTGATGGGGTTCGTCGAAGGCCGTGCCGATGTACTACTTGCGACCAACATCGTGGAAAGTGGCCTCGATATCCCACGTGCGAACACCATCGTTGTGTGCTGGCCCGAAAAATTCGGCCTGGCACAATTGCATCAGCTCAGGGGGCGAGTAGGACGGGGCGGCATCCGGGCGTTTGCACATTTCCTGACGGAAGGTGGCTCCGAACGCTCGGAAAAGCGGCTTTCCGTTCTCGAGGAATTGAGCCGTCCGGGCGCTGGCTTCGCGATCAGCGCTCGCGACCTCGATCTCCGCGGCGGCGGCGACCTGCGCTCCGATCGACAATCCGGCCACATGCAGGTGTTCGGACCGACGCTCTACGGCCACCTTCTTACGCTTGCCCTGGAGGGAGACCGCGATGGAATGTCCGCCCTCTGGATCCCCGAGTTGAATCTTCCCATTCCTGAGCTGCTTCCTTCGAGCTATGTGCAATCGGAGGCGGTCAGGCTGGAGATCTACGCTCGAGCCGCTCGGTGCCGGAGTGATGACGAGCTGGAGGAGCTCGAGGATGAAACGCACCGCCGATTCGGTAAGCTGCCATCCGAGGCCAGCAATTTCTTTGCTGTCGCCAAGCTCAGGATAAGTTGCAGGCAACGGGGGATCATGCGTCTCGATGTCGGCCCGGATGCGATTGCTGCAACGATGCTCGCAGGGAGGATCGGTAAATTACGCTCGCGGTCATTGCAGCGCGAGGGCGATCGCGTCGTCTATCCCGGGCGCAGCGATGAACCTGCTTTACGACGGGTCGAACAGTTCTTGGATCTGCTGGACGAATGACGAGGGATGCGCCACTCAAGTCGAAACGGTCCTGTGTGCCCTCCTCGGGCCCCGAAATGAAAGCGAGGCGCTTGAAACGAGGCTATTTGGGTTTTGATCCAATCAGCCCCATCTGAGCGGATGTCGCCGGCTCATCTGTTCGAGATCCTGTTGCTGAACGGGTGCACGCGTCGACTCGCGCCTTAGCGCGTCCGCGGCGAAACCGGAGCCGTGCGCCGGGCGGATAGGCTCGCGCCAACTGATTGTGCTCGATCCGGTGTTGCATCATGTCCCGTCGGGTCTGGCGCTCGTCGAGCATCAGGACCAGATCCGAGCAGGGCTTGGTCGAACACAGCAGCAGAAAGCCGGCTTCAGCGTCCTGAGGGTAGACCGTCAGCGCATCGGAGCGGTCGACGTTGCCCGACACCAAGCGCGCGGCGCATGCGAGGCACCAGCCCTGCTCGCAGATGTAGGGCGTCTCGATGCCGGCGTCGATCATGCTGTACAGCAGATATTCGTCAGATATGGCGTCGAATGTGAACGTCCCCTCCGGACGTTCCAGCCGTATGCGAAACCGCCTGATGTCGCCTTCATTGGTCATGGCCGAGAGCTCCGTCATCGCTCACCACCGGCTGTCGGGCAATGCGACGTCGCCGATGCGGCCGCTCGCGTAGCAGTGCGCGGCCGCGATGATCCGCGCAGCAACCGCCAGCTCGCTTTGATCGCGCGGCGCGTAGACCACGAGGCTCTGCGGCGGCACGGCGCCGGCCATGTAGCGTGCGAACGGATGCACCGTGCCCCAGCCCTTGGCCGCCACCTTCTGCGCCCATTCCGGCCGCAAGGTCAGGTGCAGCGACCCGTCGGGGCGAACGATGAGCCACACCGGCGCGAACACGAAGGCCTCCGGCTGGCCCATGGCATGGATGTCATCGAGCACGAAGGCGCGGCCTGCGGCGTTCATCGGCGCACGCACCTCTTCGACGCCAGCCAGCGCGCAGGCGCAGGACACGAGCTGTGCGGCGTATCCGGCGGGCGACGTGTCGCCGAGCTGGTGGCAAGGCCATGTCGGTGCGAGCCGCGGCGCGCTGCCGGGACGTGTGGCGAGGCGGCGCAGTCCAGGCGCCATCGCCCAGACGGGTGCAGCACTACGCAAGCCTGCCCTAGCCGAAGCTGTCATAATGAACCTGCGTGATCGGAACATCGGCGGCGCGCAGCAGCGACCTGACCGCGTTCACCATGACCGGCGGGCCGGCGACGTAGAACTCGGCCGTCGCGGGATCCAGGACTGCGCCCTGGATTACATCGGTGACGAAGCCGGCCGCATGCGGCCAGCCGGACGGCGCGTGCTCGACCACGGGCAGGTAGCGCGCCCGGGGCGTTTGCGCGATCGCCGCCGCCAGCATGTCATCAGCGGCGAGATCCGCCGGTGTACGGGCGCCGTAGATGACGTCCGCGGGCGATCCGAAATCGAGGCGCGCAGCCGCAGCCTCGCGCAGCATCGCCAGGATCGGCGCGATGCCGGTGCCTCCCGCCACGAACACCTTGCGGCCCGGCTGTCGACGCAGCGTGCAGGCGCCGAACGGCGCCTCGATGGTGATCTGCGCGCCTGGGATCAACGCGGCGAGCGCGTTGCTGCCCGTGCCGCCATCGTAGCGCTTGGCAATGAACTGCAGGACGTTGCTGCCCGGCAGGTTGCACATCGAGTAGCAGCGCCGCAGCCCTTCGCCGAGATGCAGGATCGCATACTGACCCGGCCGGAAGTCGATCGGCTCGGCCGTCTCGAAGCTGAATTGGCGGATCTCCGGCGCGAGATCGTCGATGCCGCGCAGGATCGCCTGTTGCTCGACGCATCGCGGCGTCGGCGCGGACCAGTCGCCGGGACCGCGGGCGATCGTGACGTCCGAGATCGCGCGGGACTGACAGGCCAGGATGCGGTTGCGTCGTGCGTCGCGCGGATTGACCGCCGGCGCGCCGGGAAAGATCAGATCGACCTGGCCGTCGATGAGCGTCACCTTGCAGGCGCCGCAACTGCCCCAGCCGCATTCGTAAGGCAGCGCGACGCCCCCGCGTCGCGCTGCCTGCAGGATGGTGTCATGGCCGGCCGCGTCGATCGCGACACCGTCGGGCTCGATGCGGAGTTGCCGGGTCATCCACGCCATCCTTTCGGCTTGGGCGGTCGGCGCAGCACGCCGACCGCGTCTGCCAGACTACAAGCCGCAATCCGCGATCAGCCTCGCCTGGGCCGTCATGGTCCGCTCCAGGATCGCCCGTGCATCGTCGGCGCCGGGCGCGGTCGAAAGTGCCTCGCTGAGGCCGCGCGCGGCGCGTTCGCCGAGCGGCATCCACTTCGCGACCCACTCCCGCAGCAGAACCGCGTGCTCCGGGACCTTGCCGGTGGCGTAGCGCACCAGGGTCTTGGTGGTCTCGACCGCATAGGCTTCGTCGTAGTTGCGGAAGTCGTCGTGCAGCAGCGCCAGCAGGTCGTCGTCGTTCGTGCGCGCCAGATCGGCGATCTCGCGGTTGAAGGCGTGATCGAAGATCGGCCGCAGCACCAGATTGCGGGAGACGAACGCTTCGCCCCAATCGTAGGCGATCAGCTGCTTCTCGATCAGCTCGCGCAGGCCCTGCCATTGCGGCGCCTGCGTCCAGACGGTACGGGCAATGTTGCTGTCGGCGAGCTCCGGGCGGCCGGTGTCGAGCGCGAGCGCCTTGGCCAGATAGGCCTGGCGCTGCACCCGCCGCATCTCGTTGCCCATCTGGAAGTAGAGGGTGTTGGTCACGAACGCCGACGGCGCCATCTGCGCGACATAGGCCGCGCTCATCTGCATCGCGTGTCCCGGGAAACGCACCGGCAGATAGGCCTGGCCGAGGAAGTCGAGCCACGGCGCAGACAGCTTGCGATAGCTGTCCTGGCGCTCGAACTCGTCGATCAGGTTGTCGCAATAGACCTCGCGATCCTTCTGGTCAGTGACATAGCGGCGATAGGTGTAGGTGAGGGGATCGCGATAGCCCTCCCAATCGTCCAGCGTGAGCCTCGAGCCTTCGCGATTCCTGAGATAGAACTGGTTGATCGACCAGTTCTCGGACAGCTCGAACGGTGCCGGCGCGCGGCGGAAGTGGCTGTGGAACTTGTAGGTGACGGCCTCGTATTCCGACGGCAGCCGGCGCTCGGTCCACAGGCTCCAGGTCTTCTTCTGCTTGCGCGCAGCCGACTTCGCGGTCATCGCGGTCATGACGTATCCTCCCGGAATTTGTTATGTGTGGATGGTCCAGACCCATTCGTCGTCCATCGACTCGAGCCGTCCGCCGAACGACACCAGGCTCGGCTCGATCTCGGCGAGCCGGAATGGCCGCCCCAGCGCCGCCTGCATGCTCTTCTGCGTCAGGCGGAAATTCCGGTCGGCCTGGACGCGGACATAGCCGCCGCGGTCCTCGATTACGATCTCGACGTCCGGATTGTCCTGCTCGCTCGCCGCGATCACGGCGTCGATGATGTCCTCGTCGACGCCCCTGATGACGGGGCCGACCAGTTTCGGTGCTGCTGTCGTGGTCATGGGCTTGTCCTATGCGTCCTGCTCGGTCTTGTGGCGGAGGCGGCGCAGCCGTCCGTCGTTGGGCACGCCGACCAGAATCGCTTCGCCGTCCTTCTTCACCGCGTAGCGGAAGAGGCGGCAGTCGCGCGGGTTGAGGCCGCGGCCGTCATCCATGCTGAACTCCCACTCATGGGCCGAGCAGGTGATGGTGCCGGCTTCGAAATCGACCTTGCCGTCCGCCAGCAGGATCTCCTGGTGCGGGCACATGCCCTGGAAGCAACGCAACTCGCCGCCAGGAAGGTGCATCACGATCACTTCCTCGCCGTCGACCTCGACGCCGATGAAATCACCTTCCCAAAGGTCGTCCAAGGTCGCGACCTGCCTCCACGTCACGTCGGCATCGTCAGACATAGGCCACCTCGATCCAATCCATCGGCTGGATTCCGGACTGCGCCACCGTCATCGCGGACGGCAGCTCGCGACCGTTGTAGTAGACGCATTTCGAGGCGTTCTTCTCGGCGACGCGCAGTCCGACCGCGTGCTGGGCGACCTTGTCGGCCACGATGCTCATGCTATCGCCGTCGTCGACGGGGATCAGCAGGACGACGAAGTCACCGCGGAAGTTGGCTTGGAGCGGGAACAGGGCCACGCTTACCTCCCAGATTTGTTGTTATATCTGTGGTCGTGTCGGGTGGGGGCGTCGCTCGTAAGCGGCGCCTGTCAATTCATGCTGGGCGGATCATTCGGCCGCGAGGCGAGACGCGCCATTCCAGGCGTAGCTCTGCGCGTCATTGCCGGCGACATCGGGCGTGATGCCCATATATTGCAGCGCGCCTTCCAGGGTCGGCGGCTGGATGTGTCCGGCCAGGAAGCGGTCGACGATCGAGAGGTGGGTGTCGTAGCGCTCGGGCTGGCTCTTCCACACCCATTCGCAGACTTCGCAGCAGAAGTTCAGCTTGCGACCATTGTGCGTGGTGATCCGCGGCGCCTGGCCGATGCTCGGGCTGCAGATCGGAATGTGGCAGCAGTTGCAGACGACGGGTAGCGTCGCCGGATAGGTCTTCTCGATCTGGCCGGTGCGGACATTGTCGCCGATCACGTCCCACAGCTTGCCGAAGCGATCGTTCCAGCCGGGATATTTCTGCTCGAGCCAGTCGCGCTCGGCCGCGGACACGCCCGCGTCGGGATTCCACCACACCGTCGGCCGCCAGAACCAGACGCCCATGTGATAGGCGTGATGGACCCAGTCGAGCTCGGGCAGGAAGTGCTTTTCCCAGTACCATGGCACGTTCATGCCGAGGTCCTTGAACTGGTCCATGAACTGCCGGCAGATCCAGTCCTGCATGAACTCCTTGAACGACATCGTCCGGCTTTCCAGTGGCGTGTAGTAGTCCATGGAGATGCCGGTCAGCAGCGCGAACAGCTTCCACGATCGCCAGAACATCTGGTCGACCATGTTCTGTGCCTCGGCCTTCTTGCCGTTGTTGATCATGATCTTCAAGGTCGGCTCGCCCTGCTGCGAATGCCGCGCCTCGTCGGTCTGGATCGAGGAAATCAGCGCACCGAACTCGATGTCGCCGACATGCAGCGCATCCGAGGCCATGCCGAGGAACTGCAGGTTGGTGAAGCCGGTCTCGAAGGTGAAGGTCAGCTGGATCGCCGTCGACACCGCATCATTGGCGGTGAACATGTCGTCGAACAGGCTGCGCGCCGCGATCACGCCCCACTCGTTGGTGTGCATCGCCTTGTGGGCCCAGTCGAATTGCGGGTCCTTTCCGAGCAGGCAATAGGGGAAGTAGATCTGCGCCTGGCCGTGGCGGCATTCGTCGAGGGTGCCGAAGGTGGCCATGTTGCGCCAGGCAGCAGCGCGGCCGAACCGGGCCATGCGCGCCTCGCCGATCGAGGCGAAATATTCCGGAACCGGAATGGCGCCGTAATGCGCCTTGATCGCCGACTTCCAGCCGGCATCGAGATTGTCGTACAGATTGGAGCGCGCGATCGTCGAGCGGATCGAGTAGATGCCGTCGTCCTTGCCGGCCTGGTTGTGGACGTACTCGCGATAGGTCAGCTTGTACGGCTCGTCCCAGTCCCACCACTGCTCGCCGTGGATGCCGAAGCTCTTGGACAGCTCCTCGGGAAAGACCTCCTCCTCGCTGACATAGGAGAAGGCCCAGTTCATGTCGCGGGCCGTGTCGTAATAGTCCCGCCGCTGCAGCTTCGGCATGCGTTGCTCCTCCCGAGCTCTGTGATCGCGTTCGTTGCTCTTCGTTGCGGTCCGCTGCCGCCCTTGAACGGGCGAACGTTGTGCGGCGCGTGGCGATGGCGTACGAGTCAGGCGGTTAGACCTGATAGATCGTCGCGCGATGTTGTAGGATCCAGTGTAGGCCGCATTCTTTGGTTTTTCTTTAGGCCGCGGGTGCGCATGAACATCGGGCGTATTCGGGCGCGATTGTGAGCGTAGTCGACCGCATTCCTGCTGCTGCGCAAGCGACGAGATGATGCGATGCGAAGGGAAAGCGGCGGCGAGGATCGGCGCGGCCGTATCGACCAAGCGGGTCGATCTGTTCAAGCGAGCAGCTCGATGCCCGTCATCGTCCCACCGCCGATGATGCGTGCGGCGTGATCAAAGACCGGTGCAACCCTCCGGCCGTTCAGCGGCTGAGGCCGACGACCTGCAGCACCAGACCGTCGAGCGCGTCGGTGATCGAGATCTGGCACGCGAGGCGGCTCTCCGGGCGCACGTCGGTGGCCTCGAATTCGAGCAGGTCGACCTCGATGTCGCCGGCGGAGCCGACGCGCTCCAGCCATGCCTTGTCAACGTGGCAATGGCACGTGGCGCAGATGCAGGACCCGCCGCATTCGCCGATGATGCCATCGACACCATTGCGCTTCGCCGCCTGCATGGCGCTCTCGCCGGGCTCGGCCTCGACAAGGCGCACGGTGCCGTCGGGCTCGATGAAGGTGATTCTGGGCATGGGTCGTTGCGTGTCCCTAGATGAACTGCCGGCCGCCGTCGATGATCAGGGTCTGACCGGTGATGAAGGTCGCGGCCGGCGACGCGAAGAACAGCGCGCCGCCGACCATGTCGTCGACGTCGGCCGCGCGCTTCAGGGCACCGCGGGACACGCCATATTCGGCGGCGTTCTCCATCAGGCCGAGGCTGGCCTCGGTGAGCGTGAAGCCGGGCGCGATGACGTTGACCGTGATCTTGTCGTCGCCGAGCTCGCGCGCCAGCGCACGCGTCATCGCAATGACGGCGCCTTTCGACGAGACGTAGTGCAGCCACATCGGCGAGCCGCTCATGACGGTGGCCGACGAGACGTTGACGATCGCGCCACCGCCGGCGCGTCGCAGCAGTGGCGCGGCCGCCTTGCTCATCATCCATACGCCCTTGATGTTGACGCGCATCACCCGGTCCCACTCGGCCTCCGGGATTGCCTCGAAGCCGCGGCGTTCGAGCCCGGCATAGATCGCGGCATTGTTGACCAGCACGTCGAGGCCGCTCATGCGCGCCAGCGCGAATTGCGCCAGCGCCGCGGTGGACGTCTCGTTCGCGACGTCGACCTCCGCCGCGTGCGCCTTGCCGCCGCGGTCGCGGATCAGCCGCGCGGTGTCGTCGGCGCCGCCGAGACGGATGTCGGCGGCGACGACCTCGGCGCCGGCCGCAGCAAAGGCGAGCGCGAATCCGCGGCCCAGCCCGCCGGCCGCGCCGGTGACGATGACGCGCTTGCCTTGCAGTTGGATCGGACTCATGTGGCAACCTCGATGTGCAGCAGATCCGCCATGAACGCAGACGCCGTGCCCTCGGCGATCAGCGCCCGGGCCATGGTGGTGCCGGCCTCGGTCAGCATCGACGGCAGCACGAAGCTTTCCAGCATCGCGAGCGTCTCCTTCGGCGGCGTATCGAACCAGCCGCCGATCGTCGCGACCCCATGGCCGGTGAAGCGCCACAGCTTGTCGGCGTCTTTCATCAGCGCATCTTCATGCGAGATCGCCGTCTTTCGGGTGTCGTGGCCGTCGATGATCGCCAGGATGGTCTCGACTCTTAGCCCGGGGATCGCCAGCCGTGCGAACGCCTCGGCTGCGATCTTCACGCCTTCGATTTCGTGGGCACGTTGCAGCTCGGGATATCTGGGATTGGGGCCGACGGCGGCGGCGAGCTGCTCGGGCGGGAATTTCTTCCAGCCGACGTCGTGCATGAGGATCGCCGGCAGCACCACGGCGGCGTCCGCGTCGGGATGGATCCGCAGCAGCGCCTGGCCGAGACGATAGGAGATCAGCGTATGCTCGTCGTTGGAGCGCACGTCCAGCCACGGCCGCGCCGCGAGCCAGATCGGCAGATCCTGGTCGCGCAGAAAATGCATCAGCGCAGCTCCGCGTCGTAGCTGAGATAGATCGTCTTGTATTCGAGATAGTCCTCGATGCCGTAGCGGCCCTTCTCGCGGCCGATTCCGCTCTGCTTCATGCCGCCGAACGGCGCGCGCTGGCTCGAGCGCTGGATGTCGTTGACCCACACGGAGCCGGCTTCGAGGCGCTCGGCCAGCGTCAGTCCTGTCGCCAGGTTGCGCGAGAACACGAAGGCGGCCAGTCCATAGACCGTCGCATTCGCGAGCCGCAGCGCCTCGCTACGTTCGTCGAACGGGGCGACACCAAGCACGGGGCCGAACGTTTCCTCGGTCATGACGAGCGCGGAGGGGGGCGCATCGGCGATCACGGTCGGCGGCAGGAACCAGCCCTTGTCGTAGAGTCCGCCCGTCAACCGGACGCCGCCGGTCAGCACGGTTGCGCCATTGGCACGGGCATCGGCGATCTGCCGCTCGCTGTTGCGGTAGATCTTCTCGTTGATGAGCGGTCCCAGCGCGCAACTCGAGGTCAGGCCGTTGCCGACGTCGAGCTGCG
Organism: Bradyrhizobium sp. HKCCYLS3070; assembly: GCF_051167575.1. Lineage (NCBI taxonomy): Bacteria > Pseudomonadati > Pseudomonadota > Alphaproteobacteria > Hyphomicrobiales > Nitrobacteraceae > Bradyrhizobium > Bradyrhizobium sp. HKCCYLS3070. The sequence continues at coordinate 22,837 of NZ_JBNPTI010000022.1, read as the reverse complement.
CGACCTTGTCGGCGAGCGCAGCGAGAAAGGCCGCGTAGATGGGGCGCTCGACATAGACGCGATTGACGCGGTAGCAGAACTGGCCGGAATTGGCGAAGGCGTGACGGGCGATCGCAGCCGCGGCGGCGCCGATATCGGCGTCGGCGCAGACGATGGCCGGGCACTGGCCGCCGAGCTCGAGCGTGACCCGCTTCATCGTTCCCGCGGCTGCGGCGGCAATCGCCTTTCCGGCCCGGGTGCCGCCGGTGAACGCAATCTTGCGTGGCGTCGGATGCGCGATCATCTGCATGCCGAGGTCGGGGCCGCGGCCGGTGACGACATTGAAGCAGCCCTGGGCAAAGCCGGCGGCATGGAAGATCTCGGCGAGCCGCAGTGTCGACAGCGGCGTGTCCTCGGCGGGCTTGGCGACGACGGTGCAACCGGCCATCAGCGCGGCGCCGAGCTTGAAGCAGAGCAGCGTCACGGGATAGTTGAAGGGCGTGATCGCGACGACGACGCCGACCGGCTCGCGGGTGATGACGATCTTTTCGCCGGCCACACCCGTCAGCGGCATCTCGGCGTGCAGGCGCAGGCCTTCCTCGGCATAGACGTCGAGCAGTTCGGCCGAGCGCTGAATTTCGCTGACGGCTCCCGCCAGCGGACGGCCAAGCTCCCTGGTCAGCAGGCGACCGAGCTCACCGGCACTCTCGCGCATCAGCCGCGCCGCGTTCCTCTGCAGGCGGGCGCGCTCTGCCACGGGCGTCGTTTTCCACGATTGGAATGCGATGTCGGCCGCGTTGATGGCGGCATCGACATCCGCGCGCCCGGCCTCCGGAACGCTGTCGACCGTCTCGCCCGTTGCCGGATCGACAACGTCGAAGGTCGCTCCGCTTTGGGCTGCAACCCAGCGGCCATCGATGAACATGTCCATGTCCGCGACCTCTCGTTCAGATCAGGTCGAGCATCAGCGCGGCCCGGGTCTCGCCCAGCGCCTCCTCAGCCATGAGTCGTCCGGCTTCAGTCTCGAGCACGGCGAGCTGGGTCGTCAGGCGCGACGCATATTGGCGCGGCGTCATCTTGAACCAGTCGCAGGCCACCGCAACGCCGGTGGTCGTGTAGCGCCACAGCTTGTCGGCGTCGCGCACGATCCGGTCGTTCAGTGAGCGCGGGTAGGGGCGAGTGTCGTGGCCGTCGATGATCTCGCCGACCGCGACGATGATGTCTTCCGGCCAATCCGCCTGTTCGAGGACGTCGCGTGACATGCGGACGCCTTCGCTTTCGTGGAGAAAGCGCACATCGGACTGCATCATGTTGGGACCGAATCCCTTCTCGATGATGTCCTTCATGTCGATCGTGTACCAGCCGATGTCGTGCAGGATGATTGCGAGCGAAACGATGTCCTCGTCTGCGTCCGGATATTGAGCGAGCAGCTTGCGCGCATACGCATAGGACAGGGGAATGTGGACGTCGTTCTTGCGCGCGCGCATGTACGGCTCGCTGATGCGCCAGACTTCGTCATAGCGGTTGCCGACATCGGACCTATCGAGCATTGCAATGTTCCATATGCGGAGAGAGGCCGGCGCCGCCGGCCTCTCTCGATTGGGTCAGGACAGGATGGTCACTTCGCCGGTCGAGCCGTTGACGCGCAGCATCTGTCCGTTCTTGATCGAGGAGCTGGCGCGTCCCGTGCCGGTGACGGCGGGCAGACCGTATTCGCGGCACACGATCGCGGCGTGGGACATCATGCCGCCGATGTCGGTGACGATCGCGTTGATCTTGCCGAAGATCGGCGCCCAGCTCGGCGCTGTGACCGGCGCGACCAGGATTTCGCCCTGCTGGATCTGGCCGAGCTCATCGGCGGAGCGCACCACGCGGGCGCGGCCCTCGACGAGGCCGGGGGAAGCGGCCATGCCGGACAGCTTGGTGGTGTTGGCGGCGCCATCGAGCCAGCGGCCGATGCTCTCCGTGGTGATGCCCCACAGCATGATCGTGAACGGCTCGGTGATGACATCGGGCGGATTGTTGAGCGCGGGCTGCGGCGGCGTCGTCGCGAGCGCAGCCAGGATCGTTTTCCGCCGCTCGATCTCGGGCGGCCAATAGGTCGGACCGATCGCCGGTGCGCCGACGGCCCAGCCATTGCCGTAGTCGAACAGCGCGTCGCGGACTTCCTGACGGTTCAGATAGAACAGGTCGTCGGCGTCCTTCCAGAAGCCGGCATCGCGGAAGATGGCGCCGAGTTCACGCATCTTGCGCCAGAATACGCTCATCGACCAATGCTCGATGTAGAAATTGTGGTTCTCGACATAGGGGAACACGGTCCGGGCGAGCCCGAGCTTGCCCTCGAAGGCGGCGCGAGCGTCGGCATCGAGCATCTCGGCATATTCGGACGTGATGCGGTCGCGCTCTTTGGCAATGGCGTCCGTCGGCCGGTCGATCTCCTCTCCCCGCTGCACGCGGACGACGTAGTCCCTGACATAGCCGAGCGGGATGTCGAGATGCTCGATCCAGTACTTGTCGGTCGAGTAGAAGCCGTTGCCGGAGGTGAAGTTGAACCAGGGATTCTGCGCCTCGTTCCAGGCCGTCAGCCATTCGGCGCCGTTCGGCGCACGGCCGACCGCGGCCAGCGCCTCGTCGACCGATCCGCTCTTCAGGGCATCGGCGACACCGAGCTTCACGGCGAGCTTGGCGAGCTTCTTCAACTCGTCGTCCGGACGGAACAGGTCGACTTCCACGCCCTGCACCATCTTGGCGATCGCCTGATCGGGAATGGTGGGGAATTGCCCCTTCATGAAGCTGAAGAAGTCGAGATAGGCGGCGTAGCCGAGATTCAAGAACTCGAAATGGTACTGCCAGGTCTTGTAGAGCAGCTGGATCGCCCGGTCGTAGGTCTCCATCAGCGCGTAGGTGTTGTCGAGGCCGACACCCGCCGTGATCCACTCCAGCGGCACGGCTTCGGGCAGCGGCTCGAAATTGAGCGCCTCGAGATCGGCGATGTTGGCGCGGACCTTCTTGTCCCAGTTCGCCAGCAGGCGGTCCCAATTCTGGAAGTAGTAGCCGGCGCGCTCCATGAAATGCGGTACGCGACCAGCGATCAGCTCGGGCGCCACCGCCACCGGGCTCATGTAGCAATAGCCGTTGTGAATGCGGTACTCGACGCCGTTCGCCGGGGGGATCAGATAATGCCGGGTGTTGTACTGGCCGAGGCATTTGACGGCGAACTCGACGGTGACGGCGTCGAACGGCTTGAACGGGCTCGGCCAGTGCTGCGAGTCGCAGAACCAGAACTTGCCGTCCTCCTTGTCGCGCAGGCTGTTCTGGAACTGGAGATAATAGGGATAGAGCTTCTCCCAGCCCTCGGCGCCGACCGGCGTCTTCAGGTCATAGGGACTTGGGAATTTCGCATGCGCCGTCATTGTCGTTTCCCCTCGGTTTCTCTGTTGCTTGTTGTCGTGATGCTCACCGCTTGGCCTGGACCGGGGCCAGCAGCGTTCCAAGTACACCCGCAATCCCGGTCTCGTAGATCGCGGTCGACTGCTTCTTCTTCTGGCTCCAGACGGTCTCCGGCCGGCTCTGCAGCGCCACGAGGTTCTCGTCTTCAGGGAGATCGGCGTCGATCGCCCATTCGACGTCCTGCGGACAGCCCATGCTGCGCTCGAGCGACTTGGCGAGCCTGGCGACGGCGAGCACCTGGGCATTGGTCAGGGAGGGCAGGGTGCGGCGCTCCGGCGCGATCACGCGCTCGACGGTCCGGCGCTCGGCGCGATCGGCGACGAGTTCGAAATCCTTCTCGGCGATGCGGTGCTTGATGACCTGCAGAAGCACCTTCTCCACGACGAAATTGTCGGGCGTGATTTCGCCGGAGACCACCGGCTCGCCGAGCCCGAAGGCGGAATCGATCACGATCTTGGTGCGGTCGCCGTTGATCGGATCCAGCGTCATCGCCACGCCCGCGGCGGCGGCGTTGACCATCTTCTGGACGCCGACCGACATCAGCACGTCGATCTGGCCGAGCCCGTTCTCGGCACGGTAGGAGATCGCGCGCGCGTTGAAGAGGCTGGCCCAGCACGCCTTGACCTTCTCGACCACGGCGTCCTCGCCGACCACCCAGAGATAGGTATCCTGCTGGCCGGCGAAGCTGGCGTCGGGCAGGTCCTCGGCGGTCGCCGACGAGCGCACCGCCACCGGCAACTGACCGTCGGGCGACATCCGGCGATACGCCTCGCGGATCGCCTGCTCGACCGCGCCCGGCATCGGCTGTGCCATGATTGCGTCGCGGATCTCGTGCGACAACTTCTCTTCGTCATCGACATCGTCGAGCACGATCCGCGAGAGGCGCTCGCTGATCGTCGCCTCGAGTCCGTTGCTTCGAAGATGAAGGGCGTAGGCGTCGGTCGCGACCGCAAATCCCGCGGGAACGCGCACGCCCTGTGCGATCATGCGCGCCAGGCTCGCGCATTTGCCGCCGATGCGCGGGAAGTCGTCCTCGCGTGCGGCTTCGAATGGCACGATGAAGGATGCGGCTGCGTTGGCGCCCATGCGTCTGTTCCCCACCTTATGGCCCGGATCGGCTCCGGACTTGTTGTTGCTTGTGAAACGCGGCCCAATGACGATCGTCGTGTCAGGCCACGTCCCACTCGATCCGAAGCGCCGTCGGCACGCGGAACGAGATGTTGTGAACGAAGTCGATGGTCTGGTCGGCAGCGAGCCGGAGACCAGGAAGCCTGCGGGTCAGCTCGCCGAGCGCGATCGCGAACTCGATGCGGGCCAGCTGCTGGCCGACGCAGGTGTGAATGCCGTAGCCGAAGGCCAGATGGCTTCTCGCGTCGGTGCGCCGGACGTCGAAACGGGTCGGCGCGGAGAACACCGCCTCGTCGCGATTGGCGGAGCCGATGAGCAGCAGGATATTGGAATCCTTCGGCACCGGCACGCCGCCGATCTGGGTGTCCTTCAGGGCGCGCCGGCGCCAGGCCACGATCGACGGGCTGAAGCGCAAGCACTCCTCGACCGCATTCGGAATGAGCTGCGGCTCGGCGATGATGGCTTCCCAGTTGTCGCGCCGCTGCAGCAGCTCGCGCATGCCGTTGGCCATCAAGGTCGTCGTGGTCTCGTGGCCGGCGAACAGTGCGCTGTAGAGCACGCCGGCGATCTCCTCGTCGCTGATCTCGGCGCCGTCCTTCTGCAGTCGGACCAGATCGCCGGGCAGATCGTCGGTCGGATCATCGTGGCGCTGACGCACCAGCGCGCGGCAGTAGGTCCAGTATTCGACCATGTTGCGCGCATGCACGATCTGCTCGTCGTCGCTGAGGTCGCCCCAGGTCAGCAGCGCGCGGCTCACCGCCCAGGACTTCACGCGCGGCACGTCCATATTGGGAATGCCGACCAGCTTGAACAGCACCAGCGCCGGCACATCATAGGCGAACTCGCGGAAGAAGTCGGCATGTCCGCGATCGGCGAAGGCATCGATCGCCTGGTTGACGATCGCCTTGATCTCCGGCTCGATCGCCCTGAACCGACGCGGCCCGAAGCAGCCCTGGACCAGCTTGCGGATGCGGGTGTGATCGGGCGGTACCCGCGCCGACAGGCCGGAATAGGCGGTGAAGCCGCCCTCGCGCATGATGCGCTTGCCTTCCTCGCACATCGCGCGAAGCGGGGCCTGGGCGTTCTCCGAGGAGAATGTGCGCCAGTCGTCGAACACGGCCTTGATGTCGGCGTGGCGCGCGACGACGTAGTATTTCAGCTCGTCGGAGAAGAAGACCGGCGCCTCGGCGCGGGCCCATTCATAGAACGGGAACGGATCGCGCATCTCGAAGGGATCGAAGTCTTTGGCGGCGTCGCTATAGGGGCACCGCGCCAGCTGAGCTGCCGAACCTGGCATGTCGTCCTCCCATTCGCCGCCTTTGCCGGCGACGTTGTCATGGGCTCACTCTAAGCGGCGGCCTTTGGGTTTTCTTTAGCCCCTAACTCTATGGCAAATTGAGATAAATCGTCAATTCTGCTGGCGGCGGCACCCCCCATGGCGCATGGCTTGGCCGGCAAAGGTCGTGTGACCGAGCCGGTCGCGAACGAGCGGCCTCACGCCGTGAGCTTGCGGTGCAGCTCCTGAAGCGAGGCGCTCTTCGGCCGGTTGTCGAAATGCTTGAGCGAGTCGAGGTACAGCTTGAACTGGCGGTCGATCGCCTCGCGTCGGCCTTGCGCCTTGAACACCTGCATTGCCTCGGCATGCGCCATCTCGCACAAGGGGTCGATCGCCAGCGCCTTCTGGCAATGCGCGAGCGCGGCCGAGTGGTCGTTGCGTTCGAGATAGATCCGTGCCGCGTCGCGTTGCACCTTGAAGAACATGTCGCGCAGCCAATAGCGCTTGCTCCAGCACCAGTCGCGCTCGCCATCGTCGGCGTACTCGACCGGAATGTCCTCGAACAGGTCTCCGGTGTACAGACGGTCCGCCGCCTGCAGACAGATCAGCGCCTCGTCGCTCGCGCCGGCCTTGATGTGACCCTGGGACTGACGGCAGAGCTGTTCGAAGGTCGAGATGTCGAGCCAGCTGCGCTCCGGGGGCACCAGCACGTAGCGCGATCCCTCGCGCCGGACATAGTTGCGCGTCTCGTCGCGTCCGTTGGGCTGGCCGAGCGCCAGCCGCAGATAGCGCACGGTGTGATAGAGGCGGTTGCGCGCAGCCTCAATGTCCTCGGCGTTGGGCCAGAGCAGATCCGCAAGCTCGTCGGTGGCTGCGCCATGGCCGCCCTTCTGCAGCAGATAGGCGAACAGGGTCTTAGTCTTGCGGGTCGCTCCGCCGGGCGGGTCCCAGTTCACCTGGCTGCCGTCGTTGCGATAGATCCGCAAGCGTCCGAAGCAGCGGATCTTCCAGCGGTCGCGGCTGTCGAGATGAACTGTACTGGGCTCTTCCGCCGATCGCCGCAACAGCCACATGGGGTCGGCGCCTTCGGCTGCGTGCAGCGCGGCCACCGATGTCCCGATCCGCAACTCCGGCGCGATCGCGCCGAGCCAGAAATCGACCTGCTCGCGCAATGCGCCGCGCGTCTGCAGCCGCGACGGCAGCCAATGCGGATTGTCCACGAGTCCGGCGCTGGTGAGGATCTGCGGATGGCCGCGCAGCGCGACGAGCAACTGCTCGTCGATCAGCACCCGGCGGTTATAGAGAGAGGCGATCGAGACCTCGGACTGCTGGGTGAGCGTTTCCGCAAGTGCGGGCCAACCCTCGAAATTGGCCGTCGCCGAGTTGGTCTCGAGGCCCCAGCTCATGTCGACGACGAGCAGGGCAGGACCTTGTTTGCGGGTTGGTGCCACCCACCTCTCGATTCGGCCTGCGACATCTCGAAACGAGATCGGCACCCGCAGCAGCGCCATCTCGACAAAGCTCTTGCCCTCGACGAATCCGGTCTTGTTGATGCGCTTTGCGAGCTTCTCGACCCGCGCGACCGCGTTGACGTCCGCCGCGATCACGAAGATCCGGCAGGGCTGTGCGACAGTCTGGTAAAGCTTGAAGAAGTCCGCAAAAAGAAGCTTTTGCTGCGTCGCGAATAGCGCGAGGTTGACACAACTATTCTTGGTCATGGGTACTCACCCGCGGCAACCCCATTGCAGTTAGCCAGACTGGAGGTAGTCTAAGAGCGGCCGACGGAAGGTTTCAAGGCCCTGTTTCGCGAGCATTCCTGCAAGCTGGCGAGATCCAGAAGCCGTGAAATGCGGCAGCGAAATGAATCGCTTCCAGCGACGATGCATGTTCGGGTTTGCGGGAACGACATGCGGATTGAGCACGCCAGCGGAGCTGATTGCCTCAACGCGAGGCTCTTCTAGACCGTCAGGCGCTCGTGGATCGCCGCTCCATGGTCTCTCGGATGAAGTGTGACGCCGCTAGAACTGTCGGGCTGGCAGCGAGTTGATGATTGACGTTCGATGCAGGCCAGCCGCGGGGTAGGCTTTATCCCTCAGCTTGTCATATGAGAAGTCCGGCTCCGTTGTCTGCAGCTTGCGAACCATCTCGAAAGAAAGCTCACGGTGCCCATTATGGGCATAGAGAGCTGACAAATATCGCAAGGGTGGAGCAAAGGTCGGAGCAAGAGCATGGCTGGCTTCTGCAAGATGGACGGCCTTGTCGAGTTCTCCCGCCATGGTCCCCGCAATGCAGCTCAGGGCATCGAGCTGAAAACGGAAAGGTGCCGCACCAGCGATCGTACGGGCAAGCAATGTGTGCTGGAAGCCGTCCTCTGGTTTGCCGAGATAGCTCTTTGCGATTCCCAGGCAGGCCCAGGCGATCGGGTTGGCGTGGTTCAGTTGAATGGCTCGCTCGGCCAGCTCATAGGCGGCAACATACGAGCGTCGCATCATGGAATGGACATGCGCGCTCAGGCCAGCAACATAGGAGTTGTAGGGTTCGAGCTCCAGCGCCCGGTACATCAGATCGAAAGCCTCCGCCTCAAGCGTCTGGCGGCAGTTGAATTGGCGCTCGGCGAGCATGAAGGTGCGCAAATAGGCGCGCCACGCGAGATAGATGCCGCGTGGCTCGGCCGCGAAAGCAGCCGCGAACAGCTTGTCGGCGGACTCGAAGTTGGCTCTGCCAAGTCGAAACAGGCGCAGGATACCAGCATAGCATAGATGGGAGGCAGACCTCGGAGCGCCATCCTTGATATGAGCGAGTTGATCGACGGCGAAGTTGACCACCAGGTTGATGGTTCTCATCACATTGGTGTCGTTCAGGTCGAGCGTACCCTCGCCGTTGATCTGCAATGTCGACGACCATGCCAGCGTGTTGGCAGGGCGCTGCAACAGCGCGAGCCGAACGATCTTGCTCGTGTCAGATCCGAACACATCAGAACGCAGGGAGAGCGTGCCGGCCGAGGAGCCATCGTCACCAATCGGGCCATCGCCAGGCAAAATGTCCGCCGGCCAGGCCGCCGACGCGCTCATGTCGCGCCGGTCTTGGATCGTGGCTACGCCCAGTTCCTTGATCGTCTTGGCGATGGAATCGACGAGGCTGTCCGTCACGACCGCAGTATCCGACGGGCCTGTCCGGCAGCCGGGGATCAGGACGATTCGGTTTCGCGAGGGCCGCTCATCGGCGGGCTGCAGGTGCGCTGCAAGATCGGTCGCGAGATTGGCAGCGTGGCGGAGGTCAGGCGACGGCGCGACGTGCATCTGGAATCGCGCACGCTCCTCGCGCAGCCAATCCTCGAACTCCTCCTCTGCAATGTCAAAGCCTTCAAGAAGCTCACCTTGGGGAGGCGCCATCTCCTGCAGTGGTGACGCGGTAGCGTAACGGGCGATGTCGGTCTCAAATAGCTTTGGATCGAGCGAAATGACGAAGCTGTCGGCGCACAGCAGAGAGCGGCAGTCGGCCAGCGCCTTGCGGATTTCGGTCAGGCTTTGGCGAAGGCTGGCCGCGCCTTGCTCCTTGCCGCGGCTCCCCCAGAGCCTGTCCTGGATCCAGACCCGCGACCGCTTGTGCTCACGCGCCAGCGCCAACATCGCAATGAGGGCGCAAGCCTTGCGTCCTCTAGGCGTGCAATCCTCGCCAGAAGCCTTGACCACGCGGAACGGACCAAGAAGCTTGATCAGCAATTTTGGATCGGAGCTCACATTCGTCGCCCACAACCATGATGTAATCAGTCGTGAAAATACGGAAACCAATGATTGAGTAGTGAAGTCTCCAACACCCTTGCTGTCAACGTGAAAAATCCGTGAAACGCCGTCATTTCGAAGGCCCGCGGCTTGACCGCGCGTGCCGTCAAAACGACCATTCAGTGGTAACGGGCGGAGCAAGTCCGCCGGGCCAGGCAGGGAGGCGGCAGATGGCATGGCTAAGCGGTGAGAGCGGAGAAAGCGGCGAAAGTGGTGAGAGCGGCGAAAGCGGCGAAAGCGGTGAGAGCGGCGAGGGCCGCCGTGTCCGCGCCTCATCGCGCGCACGCGCGCTGATTACCAGCCGGGAGGGCGTCGTCGGCTACTGGAACCAGCCGTCACACACGCCTGATCACTATACTGCCGGGCCAGAGGCGCTCGATCGCTGGTCGCGCGACGTGCGACTGCGCATCTTCGCTGGCGAGCTGTTGTCGGGCCTTGTCTATGACGAAGGCGAGACCTCGATCTCGCTTCAGTACCGTGGCCGCAGCGATGAGACGTTCACGCCGATCGTGCACATGATCCGTCCCAATGCCTCGGACTTCGCCGAACAAGCGGCTTGGGTGTTCAACTATGCCGCGCTCCGGATGGAACGCAGTAGCGAGATCCTGGCCGAGCTGCACGATTTCACCAGCTTCTTGGGCCTGGTCGGATACTGGAATCCGAGCCGCAGCCCGCACACCGCCGAGCTGCTGGCGCTGATCCTGCAGGTGACGACCACGATCGAAATGCGGGTCAAGCATGCGCTTACCTGCCGGCGCCCAATCGAATACTCACCGCAGATACAGCCGATGATCCAGACGCCGGGGCATGGGTCGCTGCCGAGCGGCCATGCCACGGAATCCTTTGCTGCGGCCTTCGTGATCAATGCGCTCATGCGCAAGGCTAGGACCGGGCGAGACGATGTCGATGCGACCGATCCAGTGTTCGTGCAGCTGATGCGCCACGCCGAGCGCATTGCCATCAACCGGACGGTCGCCGGCGTGCATTTTCCGGTCGACAGCGTGGCCGGTATGGTGCTGGGCTGGACCTTGGCGGAGCTGTTCATTGCGCGCTGCTCTGGCTGCGGCCAGGTCACGATGCGCAAGTTCGACGGGCGGGGGTTCAACGACGATTTCCGCTACGACGATGTGCTGGCGATGTCCTACAGGCGAACGGCTGCTGCGAACGTCGCCAGCGAGCAGGGTGGCGGCGGCGCGATCATCGAGGCCGGCACGCCATCGACCGTTCCAGCCTCGCCGATCTTGCAGCATCTCTGGACGCAGGCGCTCGCCGAGTGCCGCCTGATCGTCGGCTGACACGAAAGGACAGGCGCATGAGAGACTGGCGAGGAGATCGGGCCGAACGAGCCAATCCCTATCTGGACTGGGAGTTGCGCAACAGGCCACTCGGCAAGAGGCTGGACTGGTGCAGCGTGCAGATCCAACTGCTGCCGGAGGCCAACGGCAGCTATGTGGCCCATCTCGGCCAGTTGGCCGCCATCGTGGCCGCCGGCCGCGAGCCGGACGAGCCTGCTGACGCGCTGACCATCCGCATGTCGGCCGACGAATTCGATCTGCTGACGAAGCTGATCGACGACATCCGCATCGGTCGCGTCCCGCCGCCGGACGATCCGCGCGATGTGCAGTTCTTCATCTACCGGCCCGAAGACATCGCCAATCGCACTGCCGCCAACGGTCTCTTCACGGCGATCCATGTCGGCCCGCCGATTCCAGGCCTGCGCTTCGACTCTGGCATCGCCGCGCCGACCGATCTCGGCAAGCCGTTGACGGATTTGACGCGGCAGGTCGCTATCGGCGTCATCGATGACGGCATCGCCTTTGCCAACCGCCGTTTTCGCAGCAGGAGCGGCAGATCGCGCATCCGAGCGATCTGGCTGCAGGATGTCGAGCGCCGGACCAAGGATTTCGGCGTTGCCGCCGGGCAGCGGCTCACCGGCGAGGAGCTCGACGCGCTGTTTGCGGCGAATGCGAGCGAGGCCGACATCTATCGCGCGTTCGGCATGACCGATTTCGGCAATGAACAACGCAAGCCGCTGGCGCAACGCGTCTCGCACGGCACACACATCCTCGATCTCTCCGGCGGCTACGATCCGACCGCGGAGGATATCGGCAGCAAGCGGCCTCTGTTGGCGGTGCAGCTGCCGTCGCCGGTGTCCAGCGATACGACCGGCGTTACCATGGCGAGCTACGTGCTGCAGGGGGCGCGCCAGATCATGCTGTGGGCCGACCGGATCAACCCGAAGCTGCCGCTCGTCATCAATTTCAGCTATGGCATCGCGGCCGGCCCCAAGAACGGCAGCCACGAGATCGAGCAGGCTCTGTCGCGGATGATCGAGCGTCGCAACCAACGCGGCGGCCCGACCTATCTGGTGCTGCCGGCCGGCAACAGCTATCGCGAGCGGACGACGGGCCGGATGGTTGTGCAGCCCGGCGCCTCCGATCAGATCGATTGGATCATGCTGCCGGATGACGGTACGTCCAATCATCTCGAGATCTGGCTCGACGGCGAAGCGATCGCGCAGCAATGGCCGCGCGTCGGCGTCAGCCTGACGCCGCCCGGCGATGTGCCGCGCATGATCGATGGATTCGGTGATGGCGATGTGCAGGTGCTGGAGGATGACGGCAAGCCGATCGCCGCCATCAATGGCCACCTGGCCAAGGTGGCCGGCCAGCCCGATCGCGTCCGCTTTCATCTGTCGGTCAATCCGACCACCGCGCGCTGGAGCGTGAGGCATCCAGCGCCGGCCGGACGCTGGCGGCTTTCCGTCACCAACGGATCGGAGGCGCCGCTGACCGCACATCTCTACATCCAGCGCGACGATACCCCGCTGGGCTACGTGCAGCATGGACGTCAGTCCTATTTCGATCATGCAGGGGGCTATCAGCGTGCGGCGCTGGATGGCAGCTACAGCGATCCGGACAGCAGCGGCTGCCCCATGACTCGCGAGGACACACTGTCGGCGCTCGCGACCGGTGCGGGCGCGCTCGTGGTCGGCGCCGTCGATGCCGCGGGCCAGCCGACGGATTATACGGCGAGCGGTCCGACGCCGGGGCGCGCCGAGCCCGATTGTGCTGCCATCGCCGACCAGGGGCCCGCGCATTGGGGCGTGCTCGCGGCCGGTACCCGGAGCGGTTCGGTGGTGGCGATGCGCGGCACCAGCGTGGCAGCGCCGCAACTCGTGCGTCGGCTCGCAGATTATCTCGCATCGCTGCAACCGGGCCCGGTGCTTGCGTCGCTTGCGGTGACCGACGGTCCCGTGGCCAGCTCCGACGTCCCGCCGCCGGGCGCCGCCGTGCTCGAGCCGATCAAGCAGGACGCGGTGGCCGCTTCGCCGTGTGACCATGCCCGTATCGGCAGTTTCATCCTGCGTGCGAGCGGCCACCCCGGCCTGCCGCCGCGGACCTATCCGCGCAGCCCAAACTTGCGCTGAGCCCGACTCCCTGGTTCGCCGCCGCGCAATTGCAGCATGCTGGCAGACAGTGAGCCAGCACAGGCGCGCGCCTCGACTCCCAGCCCGGATCCGATGCCTCTTGCGCTGCGCCCTTGCCGACGCGCGCGATAGCGCAAGTGCGTGAGTGCAGATGGCGTCGTTCCGATGCATTTTTGACGATGCTCTTGCGATGTCCTGACGATCGTCTCACACCACCTCGGCATAGTTCCTCCCGTGCAAACGAGACACAGGAGGATTCAATGCGCAGATCCAATATCCGTATCGTGATGGGCTTGATCATCTCGCCCTTGCTGATGTCCCAGGCCTCCGGTCAGAACCTCAAGGACCTGGTGCCGACCTATCAGCCGCATCAACAGACCGACAGCGAGCGGTTGCAGAACTTCCGCGCTCCAGCCCCGCCTCCGACCAACTATCCGAACATCAGCCGTGATCCTTCCACCAACGAGCCGCGGCTCAACGTCAACCGCGATGTCTCGCTCGGCGGCAACGTGACCCGGAACAGCGCCGAGGGAAACGTCCGCTTCCCGATTCCGGGATCTCGCTAGGCGCTGTTCGGCGACATGGATGACTGCTCGCCGTCCAGGCGCGGCGTCTCGAAAGCGGGACGCTGCTTCAAACAATCATGATGACGTGAGGAGATTGCAGATGAAGAGTCTTCGACTGATGGCCTGCTCCGCCATGCTGTTGCCCAGCGTCGCTCTGGCGCAACAGCAGATTCCGACAGGCTCACTGCCGCCCGACATCGCGGCCGCGATCAAGGCGGCTCCGCTGACGCAGACGCTGATTCCGATCAGCGGCGAGGAGAAATTCGCGCAGCAGATCATCAAGGCGGATGAGATTTCCTTCGCGGCGGGGGCAAAGCTGACGCTGACCGGATTGAACTATCCCTACATCGTGGTGGCCGCGCAACGCATCAAGTTCGCCAACCCGGACACCTACAGCATCATCCAGCGCGATCCGCAGGCCGTGGCCGCCGTCGGCAGTGACGGCCCCGCAGGTCCCAATGGCGCCGACAATCCCGGCGAGACCAACCGGACTGGCAATCCCGGTTACCCCGGCGGCCCTGGCGGGCCTGCCGTGGCCGGACAGACCCGGCAACTGCCCGACGTCTATCTGGTCGCCGGAGAACTCTCCGATCCGAAAGGGCCGATCCCGGCTGGTCTTCTCAACCTCGTCCTTCTCTTCCGCGGCATTGACGGCGGCGATGGTGGGACCGGGGGGAAAGGCGGCAACGGCGGCCGGGCCGGAAACGGCAAGGAGGGCGCTACGAGCCTGTTCGACTGCAAGGAGGGTGGCGGCCCCGGCGGGACGGGAGGCGCTGCCGGTCCCGGAGGACGCGGCGGTGACGCCGGCGCTGGGGGACAAGGTGCCGATCTCATCTTCGTCACGACCAGACCTGCCTACGAAGTCCTGAGCTATTCGCGGATCAACAATGTCGGCGGGAGGGCCGGACTCCCAGGTCGGGGCGGCAGCCCGGGCAATCCGGGCCCCGGAGGCCAGGGCGCGCCGGCCAATGGCTGGTGCAAGGGCACAGGCGGAGGGTCGCCAGGCAATTTCCCGTCGCCTGCAAACCTCGGCTTCGGCAAGCCGTCTGCGGACGGCGCGAAGGGAACGGTCACGGCGGTCATTCTTCCGTCCGTCGGTCCTCTGTTCGGCAAGTGATGCGGCGAGCGGCAGATGAAACCTGCAGGCCGCGTCCTGCAGGTTTCGTCCGTCAGCGCGCGGTCCCAATCCCTCAATCCCGGAGGAAGCCATGACGACGACGCGCGACAGAGTGGAGCAATACGTCCTCGACTATTTCCATCGCCAGTGGCCCTCGGCGACCGAGGCCACCTCGCTCGCCGGCGATCTCGGCCTGGATGCCTACGAGATCTACCTTGACCCACTGCACCTCGTTCTTGCGCATAAGTCGAACCTCGCCGGGGCGACACAACGTATAGGTGATGAACTGTAGAGCGGGGCCGACCACGGCCCGGCCCTTGTACTGTTCGACCGAACGCATGAGGCCTCCGAGCTGTAGCTCGTCGGTGATTACCGCGCGGTGCTGTACCTGGGGTTGTAGCAGTGCGCCCCGTGGGAATAGGTAGGATCTGTCTCGGCCTTTAGGTTCGCTATAGCGAAGCGAAAGACGCTTCCGATAGTCCCCCTAAGCCGGTGGGCCGTTTCGCGCTTGCCATCGCGTTCTAAGGCCTTTAGGAGCGTTAGTATCTCGGCAGGCTTGATCTCCGTGAGAGGACGCTTCGTAAGAGGGGAGGCCAAGTCCTCAAGCAGCCACTTGTTCTTCTTAACCGTGGCCGGTGACTTGCCTTCTTGTTCGAGTTTATCGAGGTAATCTTGTGCGGCCGCAGCAAACGTATTGTTCGCGGCGATTTCAGCAGCCAACTTGTCGGCTTTGCGCTGTTCTGACGGATCGATTCCCTTCGCTATCAGCGTGCGTGCGCCGGCACGCTTGTCACGCGCGGAAGCGAGCGAGACTTCAAGATTGGTGCCAAACGAAAGCATCTTCTCCTTGCGGTCGAACTGGTAGCGGAAGCGCCACCACTTGCTGCCGTCGGGTTGCACGAAAAGATACAAGCCGTCGCCGTCAGAGTTTGTAGGCTTTCTGTTTTGGCTTGGCGCGGTCGATTGCAAATGGCGAGAGGGCCATCAGGTAGCCTCCTCCGGGTGTGAAAGAACCTACCTTGAATCTTACCCAGAGTTACCCATTCTGTCACAGGTCACCATGTGCAGCGGCGATTAGAACCGACCCAGCTCGTACGGAGTGCCCCGCTCAAACGGCGCTTAGGCTCATATCAAGAAGCACTAAGGGAATTAATCCATCACTTCGGGACGCCTGATGTGATCGGCGGCTAAATTAGTGCAGCGCGATGGATTTCAGCCTGCACGAAGATAGAGTGCTAAGCTAGCATGCCTCCTTGCGTTCCGAAAAGGCCCTTGCCCCGCGCAGGTAATTGAGTATCATTTCTGCAACTACAGGGGGGGCGACGATGCGCAGGCAGGCGTTGGTGGTTGCGGCGCTACTTATTGTATCTCACATGGGCTCTTCTTCTCGCGCATCGGAGAATTCTGAGCGCAACGCCCGGATGAATCAGTGTATTAAGCTTCTCCAAGCCGAGGACAAGTCGCTACGCAATTACTGGCGCGGCAGCTGTGGTGAAACTGCCCTCGAAGCCGAGTTGAATAGTTCGGGGCTGTTGCCAGCGTCGTCCAGCGGGATTGAACCGGAGGAGAGCGCAACTCTCATCCTAGAATCGGATAGCGATAGTTGCAACGGGAGCCTTGGCTATAAACCAATCGCCGAGACTTCAGCTTGCGGACTTGCGTCGAAGACGCTCAAGCAGAACCTATCACCAAGTGCTGTGATCCGGCTGCAGTTGCCAGGACACCGGTGCGCGCGGTTCATTCCTTTGCTTCTGACCAACAAGACCGATTTTGCTTGTAACGCTGTGCAAACAAGAATTGCATGTGTTGATGCCAAATACGATCAAGGATCCGATACCACCGAGATCAGGTTTTCAACGCGGCGCGATAAAACCGCATACTGGTCGTCCGTTATCATCCGACCCGGTGACATTGAGAGTCGCAAGGCGCGGATCTCCGATTTGGTAACAGATCCTCAGTTCGCTTTGTTGCCGGTCGCTGTATCCGGAAAGAATGTTCTCGGCGAAGTTCTTTCGGAGCTGGACTCTCAAAAAGAGGCGTGCATGGCGTCGGGACGAACTGAGAGCTATTGCGTAACTAGAAATATCGCGAAATCAGATCAATTTATGCAGGAATGGCTTCGGCGCTTTCGAAACCCAAGAAAGGATAGTCCAGCTGACAAGCGCCTTGCCGACGCGAAATCCCTTGTGGCGGAACTACGATCCCGTGGCATAGATAAGCAGTTAGAGAGCTGGCTTCTGTTTAAGTCGGTTGCCAAGAATGAAGTGGGTCTCGAAATAGAGGGCGGCAGCATTCGCGTTTCCGATCCCATTTACGGGGTTAGCGATGCCGTTTTCGGTTCGAGTGGGTTAAGCTTCGGAGCCCACCAGATAGACATTGGCGCGAACAGTCCAGCGGAAGTAGGCATCTTCTGGGAAGTGCTGTCCGCTTATCTATCCAAACACGAAGATTCTGCGCTGGATACGGCCCGAAAGATGCAGGCCTGTGTCAATCTTCCTATGAAGCTCGAAACGCTACGGGCGCTTGATATAACCTACAAAGCTAGCCCTGGCATGACGCTTGGCTTAAGGAGCAAAGAGGGGACGACTGAATATAACAATCGCCTTATCAAATATCTCCAAGAGCAGGTTGCGAAGACGAATGCTTTGCCGGGTCTATTTCAAAAGAGCATGCTCGCGCGAATACTCTATGCTGACTACGAAAATCAAAATGGCAGTGGAGGCAGCGTTCAAGTCAAAGCCAAGGAATCCGAGAGCGGAAAGAATCTATCTAATTGTGGCGATGTAGTCAAAGCCGAGGACGCGCTCTTGGATAAAATGATGTGGCAGACCTTCGACGGCAAGAGAACTCATGCAGACTATTACAAGCGATATGAGACTGTCCGGGATATCGTGCGGAGCAACGCGCCGCAAGGCGGTGTAGCTCGCTGCGAATGATAAATTGGTTCTGTCACAGGGGCTGGCGTGTATGGAGTGTCTCTGGGCGGAGCGCGCATTTCTTCTCATGGGTGCAAGCGAGCGGTCGAAAAAGACGCAAATCAAAGACGAGGTACGACAAAGCCTCATTGCGCTGAAATAATTTCTTGAACAACAAGCCTTCCTTTGATGAAGACCTTCGTCTCGCAAGCGCTGGTCCGAGCATAGACAGTGGCACAAATTTTTGTCGGAGTATTCTTGTCTGGGCTAGTGAACCAGCCAATATTGGACGTTCCGATAGGGTCGCTGTTAGCAGGGTTGCCGTCGACATACACGCGGCCACCGCGCTCGACGACATCGAAGCGCGCCGATCCAGGAATTATCCCGTTACTGCTCGAGCTGGGCGACACACATACTTCCGTTTGATGCGGCTTGCACGCATCACTGCGGTTATCGGATGTGCCTCCAGATTCCAAATAGACCGTTTCGCTGTTGACAAAGCGAGGTTGGGTACCCGGATCGACACCGCACGACGCCGAACGCGCTAGTTTATAGATAGGGTTGGCTTTTTCAGTGCCCTTGCAAAAATAGCGATACTGGACATGCTGAAATATGTCCCTGTTGGATTCTTCGCCCATCGAAGTGACTTGGATGCTGTGACCGGGATGCGCTTGCATCCAAGCTGCTGCAAGCCCATCACAGACACTGGATTGATTATTGCCGCCGCCGAGCCAAGCCGATTGCGCGGCCCATGGTTGGTCGATGCCCCAACTCTCAATTCCATTCTCCGGAATACGGCAGGCAAGATAAGATGGACTCGACGGCTTCGGCGCCTGCTTTTCGTTTGAAGGGGGAGACGACGCTCGTCCTATAATCATATCGCCGCCCCCAGACGGAGGAATGGAGAAGTAGGACGGGTCTAAAGGAAAATCTTTAGTGTATCGCGGAGCGTTTTTGGACACGTAGGAAATGACATCCGATGTATAAAGATATCCATCACCGGTGCGAGCGCCTTCGTCAAACGCTCCCAGGAGAAGCGATGTGAACGTGCCAGACGGAACATCTTCATTCTCATTACCGGCCGTCAAAAACTGCCTGACATGTTTCTTCACAGTAGGGCCAAATAGGTAGCCATTTGGGTTAGGTGCCGGCGGCGCAGCAAGCGTTGAGAGAATTCCCCCTGCACGGCAAGCTTCCAAAGCAAAGAATGCGTGCTTGAGCGTCATGTCGCCGGCCATTCCTCGGAGGCGGGAAATGGGGACAGCGGTGCGGTAAAAACCCGGCAGGTCAACGTTCTGATCAGGGGCATCGGTGGGGACAAGAAATGTGCGAGGCCCTTCGGTATCATCGGGCGTCCCGACTGAGGTCCCATGGCCGAAATAGTAGAAGAAAAGTCGCGCATCGTTCTGATATCCGATGTTCGCAACTATTTCGTTGAGATTTGTTTGTAGCTGCGCGCCAGTCAGATTCTTCCAGAGGAAAACATGAAAGCCTCGCTTTTCGAGCGCATCCCTTAGAAGCGCCGAACTGCGCTCGGCTTCCTTCTCCGGGGAAGTCCAGCCTTTCGTGTAGCGCCCCTCAACAATCATCACGGCGTAGCTCTGATCGTATATTCTTCTCTTCTGACCAGAACTATCAACAATTTCAAAAGATGAATCATCGTCGCCGTTGGTTTCGTAAGCGGGCGGCGTTGTCCAGGCCATGCTGCTCTTTGCAACGGCTGGTGAGCTTCCGCAGACAAGAGACGCAGCCAAGAAGCCAGCGAGTCTGCGCCTCGTTGCTTTAAACATTACGCAAACCCTCTGCTGTTCGAATCGATGCAAGTTCTAAGCCTGCATGAATGTTGAGCGACTTAACACTAAAGGTATGAAGACCGGCCTTATTGAACTGATTGCCACCTAACACATCGATGTGGTCAGGTTGCCCCGGCGTAGGCCCATCAAAGAACGCAACATGCCCATGAGCGGGATCGGACTTTTCAGTAAATACGGCTACATCTCCGCGTCCAGCATTCTTGGGTGGCCATATATCCCCGCGGTGCCACACTTCTTCGCCCCAATTGTTTTGGATGAAGGACTGCGAGCCAGCGTCCTTTGTCCCATCGAAGCTAGGCGAAGCATGCTGGAGGCACCAATTTAGGAATGCTGAACACCAAGGGGTAGTATCGCCGGCTGGTTTCAGTCCCGTCGAAAGGAAGAAGAGAACGATAAGAGGGTTCGCGACGGTCGGATGCGCTTTGTCTGGCTCGGGCCATGCCGTCTGAAACTGCGCAGGCAGAGATGTTACGAAATACTTTGCAATCCGATACGGAACCTTCTGCTTGGCCGCGGCGTCAAGCTGATCCTGAGCTTGTTGCCAAAGCGGCGAATCCTTTGGAAGCATGATCCTTCCGAGCGTAACAGGATTGCTCGTGGTAATCGCATCCGTCAGCAGCGCTTCCCACGTATCATTGAGCGCCTTCACACTTGTTGCCAAGCAAGCCCCTGACAATCCCAAGACAAGGCTTCGTCGATTGAGCATTGTTCATACTCCTTCTTGCCAACGAGCAATTCTGCGTATGGGAGCGGACGCATGCCTCGTGGTTGTTAAACAATCAGTTTGCAATTCCGAAGAAGATACCTTCATGCGTTCGGATCGCAAGTCCCCAATGCAGCGATCAGCAACCAAGTCCATTCCCAGTTATTGCAGACGCGAAGGACACTTTCGCCAGGCTTTCCACCCAGTGAGTCGTCGCTCGGCCGTGTCCCGTTCCCAAGCCCAAAGGAGGCAGAGTAGCGCCGTAACGATTTTGAACCTGTCAGAAGCTACCGCAGCGAACTCGACGCGGGGTACCAATTGCGCGCTGAGTCTATGCCGGCCCGTCGGTCATTTGCGCTTTTCGCAAGCCTTGATAGCCCGATCCGGAGGTCTTTCGCACGCTCGTAATCGGGTGGAGTGGACGCCGAGGCGCCCGGATACTCAATTTCGTCTGTTCGAGTAGGGGTTGTCAGATTGAGACAAATCGATTGTCGCGAGCAAGAAAAGTTAGTAGCTTATGGCCGTTTGGCTGATGGTGGGGGGAGAGTGATGGTTCTTTCGTCTCGGCGAGTGCTGGGGATTGCTTTTTCTTCTTTCATTTTTGTAATTTTTGCGACTTCCGCCAATGCAGGGTTCCTTTGCTCGATAAATCCTTGGTGCAAAGAGGAGGTGCCCAGCGGATCCGACCTCCGGTCACCTGAAGACCTCGCGAGCGATGACACGATCGCGGATCAGTCCGTAGCAGACAAAGTAGCAAACACGAGCTTCCGCTTTTTCAAGTTGACCGGCCAGAACGTGGGGACCGGATACGTTCGGGTCGAATACGATTTTGTGGGTCGAAAAATAGCAGGTAGTCCGAACGAGACCTACTACGGAGATGCCGACGGAAATTCGATCGATCTCTTTAAGCAATCGATATTGGACTGGGCGAGAACTTTGTTCGTTAAAGACAAGCGCACCTACGTGGTCACCCTGTCGGCACGGTCCAAAGCAAGCGGCGAACTCTTCTGGACCGAGCCGATCGTATCGTTCGAGTATGAGAATGGCTTCAATATAAAGAAGATCAGCGACTCGTTCCGATTTAACGGCAGCTCCACTTTCTACCGACCATTCGACGACGAAATCGAAGTGGGGTTGGATATTTTGCACGCGAAGACGTCGGACATAGACGTCAAACTAATAGGTGAACTTTTCGATGTTGCCGGGAAGCTTTCGTCCCTGTTGGGCGGCCCTGCGTTCTCCGTCGTGGACGTTATGGCAAGTGCGACGTACAGGAACACGATCGACGACTTAAAAGCTAAGCTAGCGCAGTTTCAGGTCTCAAAAGCGCTGTCGAGAAAGGCAGTTCTAAAATATGAGAACGACCGATGGATTGGCTTCCAATACTATTTTCGGGCACCAAATGTCCCGTCCTATCCGTTTAAGCTCAACGTCACGTTAGCCTATAAGAATTCGCTTCTCGATCAGCGCGTTGTTCGTCAACCCAACGGAGGTGCAGTCCTCGAGAGCGCTCAAATTCTTACGTTGCCGGTCAAACCAAAAGCGTCAACTTCCGTCCAAAGCTTGCGTGAATATTTCGCGTCCAATCCCATCTCCAGCGACGTGCAGGCCATTTTGGCGTCCCCGGCAGGATTGGGGGTTTCCGCATGCAGTAAGCTGACGCAAGCCGCCTCTGATATTCTGCAGCCCAATGATGTTTCGTTGGCAAAGCTCGCCTATGTACTGGACAGTTTGGATAAATTCGCAACCAAGAAGAGTCCAGACTGCTTCCAAGAAAGTGAGAAGGTGCATCTTGCCGATTACCACCTCAAGCTACCACCGGGATTCGATCAGGGGGGTGGAAGTTCGGGCGGTCAGCTTTTGAAGCTTCGGCCAATAGAGAAATACTTTAATCGGTATCTTGTCGCTCTTAGTATCCTCATAAAGTATGGGGAGGATCAGCGCGATGCAATTCAATCATCCATTACAGAGTTCGTAGGCCAAGCTAAGGATGGAGATGATGAACGGCCATTCAGGGTGAATGATCAGAGTAGTCTCTTTGTTTCGGGCGGACCGCGCCAAATCTTCCCGACGGACATGGTCAACGCGTTGCTGCTAAAGAAGTTTGATCAAGCGGGGTGTTTCGAACGATCGATCTACTCGGATAACGATGCTGATCCAAACGTCGTGGGGGTGCTCTTTGCGAAAGGTCCCGATGCCTACGAGGCTGTAGTACATTTCGATAAACAGCCAGTTGCGGATCCACAACCCAATCAGATCAAGGTCGATCTTATGGAAATTCGGCCCCTCACAGATGACGTGCGCCGCTTGTACGAGAAGGCCTATAATTCGAAGGCGTGTAGGTCCGGATGGAATCCTTGGAAGAAAGGTACGTAGTTGGGCGGACGCAATCTGCGGTTCTGCGTCTGCAGATTTCCTGCTCATAAGAGCTTCCTACGTCTTGGAGGGATAACCTTTACATCGGCAACAATCGTAGCAGCGGTTACGGCGGACTTGCGCTGGAAGCGACGAGTTACATTCGCGCTACGTCGTTCCGGGTGACCTTGCCCCCAAGTTTTATCCAGATCTGAGTTCGTTCGGGCGGTTTGATGTGCCCATCTGGGCGGTCGTAGCGGCGGGAGCTGGCGCGGAGCTCTCGGCATAGCGCAGCGCCAGATCCCGACGCGGATTGCAGGTG
>NZ_JBNPTI010000021.1:0-67526 GCF_051167575.1 Bradyrhizobium sp. HKCCYLS3070 | reverse complement strand
ACTCCAGCAGAAGCGCTTGACGAGCTGCTGTCACGAATGAAAACACTTGGTGTTGCGACCACCGCTTGAGCCCGCCGCCCCGGCCTTCCCTGCGCAATGGTGTTACGGCTGCTTCGCACTCTCCCCGGGGACCGGCGTTCTTGCCCCCGTTTGCGGCAACGCGCCAATGGCACGCCGCGCAGGCATCAGCGTCGGGATGCCAGGACCATGCGACTTGACCGTCCGTGCCGGCGCCGCTCGTCAGTCGGCGCCTGCCCGTCCATCACATCCCACCCCAACGCTCCTGACGATGCGCAGCGCCCCTCGTCGATGAGGCGGGACAATCAGAGAGAAGCACGAATTCCGATAAAACGAAAGAACAAAATTTGCGCAAGCGGGCGCGATTGCGCCGATGTCGTTGAGACGGCGAATGAACTTCGTGTTTCGGCGCAGGGGGAATGCGGCATGTCGCGGCGCTCCCGGCGAGCCCATGTCCGGCCCGACGGGCGACTCGGTCGAACGCCTCAGGGAGAGACCGCCGCGCGCGCCGGCCGGCGCTGCCGCAGCAACAACAGGATGACCACCGCCGCGCACGAGCAGGCCAGGCTCAGCGCCAGCGGCGCTTTGCTGCCGTAGCGGGTCAAGAGCTCGACGAGGATGGGCGCCGACACCGCCGACAGCAGGTTGAGCGGCAGTCCGATTTGGGCGGACGCCTTGGCGAACGCCGCCTTGTCGTAGAACACCAGCGGCATCGTGGCTCGCGCCACGGCGAGCGCGCCGCTGCCGAGCCCGTAGATCAGGATGAAGCCGCCGATCGCGGCGTGCGAGCCGTCGCTCAGCATCAGCAGCAGCATCGCCACCGGCAGCGCCAGTCCGGCGACGATCGCGGTGCTGATGCCGTCCCAGCGGCCGCCGCCGAGAAAATCGATGGCGCGGGCGCTGATCTGGATCACGCCCAGCATCGAGCCGAAACCGACCGCCTCGGCCGCCGACAGGCCTTTGGCCTTCAGGAGCTCGATCAGCACGGCCCCCATCCCGAACGCGACGAAGGCGTTGAGGCCGGAGGCGCCGACCAGCAGATAGAACGTGCCGCGCGACGGCGTCGATGCGGGAGCCGACGCCGGCGGATCCGACGACGGCGGCAGATGATCATGGACGCGCCGCGGCAGCAGGAACACGAACAGCGGCAGCGAGACCAGCAGCAGCAGGCCGGCATAGACGAGACAGGTGCTGCGCCAGCCGATATGCGCGGAGAGGGCCGAGGTGACCGGCCAGAAGATGCTGCTCGACAGGCCCGTGACCAGCATCAGCGCGCCGATGGCGCTGCGCGCGCGCAGGCCCGCGATCTCGTTGAGCACGATGTAGGAGGCGGTCGAGAGGGTGGCGCTGCCGGCCACGCCGAGCAGCAGCCAGGCGGCATAATAAGAGAGCGGCCCCTGCGCCGCAGACAGCAGCGCGTAGCCCGGCGCCGCCAGCAGAGTGCCCGCGATCATCACCCGCCGCCCGCCATGCTTGACGAACGGTCGCGCCAGCAGCGGCGAGCACAGCCCCATCGACATGTACAGCACCGTCGTGCTGGCGAAGATCGCCGTCAGCTCCATCTCCAGATCCGCCGCCATGGCCCGGCCGATCACCGCCGGCAGGCTGAGCGTGCCCCAGGCGATCAGCTGGGTGATGGCGAGCACGATCAGGACGCGCAGGAGGGAGGGGTCGGCGATGACGGAGGGCATTTCGGACGGGGGCACTGCACGGAGGTGACGCGCGGCGCGCGTTGCAATCCTAATTCTAGAGCATTCGCGCCGAATCAGCCCCGCTGTTTCGGAATTGCGGCCCCGCCACCGGCGGGGTGCTCGTGCCAGTGCCGGCAACTGCACGCACGGCCGCCGGCGTGCCAGTGCCGGCAACTGCACGCACGGCCGCCGGCCCGAGCAGGAACAGCATGAGCAGCGCCGCACGGGAGCAGCCGATCGTCAGCCCCCATGGGTCTCAAGGCGAAGCAAGAGCATCGCCTAACGCGCCGCAGAGCGGCGCTCCTCACCATGAGGGCCGCGAAAAAGACCCTCATCCCGAGAGGCCGCCTTAGGCGGCCATCGCGAAGGATGGCCGCGAAACGAGCGCTCGCCACAGCTTGTCGCCTCATATGCGATAGCCCCACCCTATCGGCGGAGCTCAAGCTTCGCGCGTCTGAAGGAGGTGTGATCGGAACCAGTCACGCGCAGCCGAGGATGATCGTTCGAAGTGCTCGACATAGGGCGCGAAATGCCCGCAAGGCAAACTGACAAACTGTTTTGGCTCGCCGGCGCGCGCGAACGCCTCCCGCGACGCCTCGATCGGCATCAGCATGTCGCCCTCGGCCGCGATCAACATCAGGGGCCGCGGCGCGATGCGATGCAAGAAGGCGACCGGCTCGAAGCTGAAGGTGAGCTCCAGGCTGCGCACGGTAACCTCGTTGCGCCACAGCGGCGAGATCTTCGCCGCCTCCATGCACCAGTCGTAGGCGTCCAATGTCCCCAGGATGCACGGCGTCGTCGCCGGATCCTGCGCCACAACCTGCATGGTCATCGGCGGCTCGCCCGCGGCACGGGCCAATCGCTCGCCTACGAACAGCTGCGACAGCTGCGCCTTCGTCTCCGCCGGAATGTGGCTCCAGATCGCGCCGCCGCTGAGGAACGAGACCTGCACTGCCACGCAGCGGATGCGCTGATCGATCGCCGCCGCCTGGATGGCGACACCGCCGCCATAACTGGAGCCCCAAGCGCCGATCCTTCTGGGATCGACGCGCGGCAGGGTCATTGCGAAGGTGATGGCATCGCGGTAGTCGGCCAGCTGCTGCATCGGGTCGATCTCCTGCCGGACGCGCCCTTCGCTCTCGCCAAAATTGCGGGGATCATAGACCAGCGCGCCGAGACCGGCTGCGCTGAACGCGGCGGCATATTTGTCGAGATAGCTTTCCTTGAGCCCGCTGAAGCCGTGATGAAGCACGACGATGGGCGCTGTCGGCGCGTCCCCCTGCGGCGGCACGTGCCAGCCGCGCAGCACCGTACCATCGTCGGCCTTGAAGGCCACCTTCTCGAACCCAGCCCGCAGATCCGAACCGACCATTGCAACCTCCCTTTGCTCTCGTCTCTCCGCCTTGTCTGCACGGCGGTCACAGCCTAGGCTCTAGTCCAAGCGCGGCACCGACGTCCCGGACGGCAGCGAAAGCGAACCCGGACGACGGCGAAACGCGGGCGTACGCAGCCGCCGCAAGCGAGGGCCTCCGGGCGGCCAAGGGAAAGCGTTGCAGATGCCGAACGTGCAAGGGTTTGCCTCGCTGACCGCGCCCACGACGTCCCTCGACCCACTGCTCGGCTGGACCATTCACGAGGCCATCTCGCTCCGTCAGCAGTTGAGGCAGCTAGGCGATGCTCTCGTGATCGAAGCGCAGGTCGCACAGGGCTGCGCCGGGATGCGCCGCGCTTCCGATGCCGGTCTGGTGGTCGTGATGACCGTGATCGAAGGCCGGGAGCGCGGCGAGGACTCAACGGGCACGGTGCTGTTCGAAGCGGGCGACGTGATCGTCTGGAACACGCGCGAGACGCTCGCCTTCGCCACGCTCAGTCCGCTGCGCAAGATGATGATCGCCTGCCCTGAAGCCGTGATCCGGAATTTTCACCCCGACCTGATCGGACGCGGCCCCCTGCATCTGCCCGGCCGGCACGGCTTCGGCGCCGCCGTGTCCGGTTACTTCGAGGGCTTCGCCGGCACGCTGGCCGAGATGGACGACCGCGAGGCCCATGCCGCCGTCGATACCGGGCTCGAGATCGTCGCCAGGGCTGTGCGCCTCGTGCGCCGCGACGCTGCACCGCGCCGCTCATCCGCGCGGTTCGCGCGCATCATGAGCTACATCGACGCACAGCTGCACGACCCCGATCTCGACAGCGCCGAGATCGCCGCCCACTTCGGACTATCCGTCCGCTCCGTACAATTGTTGTTCGCCGAGCACGGCACCACGCCCTCGGAATGCATCCGCCAGCGCCGCCTCAACCGCTGCCGCCGCGACCTCCAAGCCGCGCGCCGAGCCGAGAGCATCACCGACATTGCCCTGCGCTGGGGCTTCAACGACCCCTCGCATTTTAGCCGCCTCTTCCGCCGTCGATATGGCGTGCCCCCGCGCACGCTCGTGCGGAAGAGGCCGGAGGGCTGACGGCCCGCAGCGATTTCATCTTCTCGCAACTGAACGGAATGGCTGGGATGGGTGACTGGCGGAGAGAGTGGGATTCGAACCCACGGTACGGTTTCCCGCACACACGCTTTCCAAGCGTGCGCCTTAAGCCACTCGGCCATCTCTCCGGCGGCCCTCTCTTGGCGGGGTCGGCGGCGTTTTGCAAGCCGGGCGGGGGCTCCGGCGGCAAATTTCCCCCAAATCGCTGATAAAAATCATCAATCCGCCCTGGTTGCGGGCTCGGTCGGGGGCCGCTGCCGCGCGCCGGCCGATCGATGAACCGGCTGGCCGGCCGGCACGACCACTGATTTGCAGCCCGTCGGTCCGGCTGCGCATGAGGGACCTCGCGATGCCGTCATCCACCCCTGCCCGTCTCGCCGTGCTGCTGGCGGCAGCATTCAGCCTGACTGCCGCCGGCCCGGCGCGCGCCGATCAATGCACCAAGCAGGGCGTCGACGTGACCTGCGACGACGGCCGCAAGGGGATCTGGCAGGGCGATGCGATCCTGTGGCCGGACGGGACCAAGTCCAGCCTGAAGCCGCACCCGTCCGTCATCGTCGGCAACAAGGCATCGGTGGTGGTGGGACCCGGCGTGTTCGTCGGACAGGGCAACGGGATGGTGCCGATGGACAATCCGAGTTCGCCAAACAAGCTGCGCTGCGCCGTGCTCGACGGCGTCTCCTACTGCCATTGAGCCTCGCCGCCGCGCGGCGGCGAGGTGTAACGCCCGGTTCAGTGATAGCGCGCGCCGGGCGACAGCATGCGGCCGGCCAGAAAACCCGCCGGCGCTGCAGGCAGAGGCTCGATCTCGACCTCGGCCGAGTCACCGTCCTGCAGGGTCTCGACGAAGTCGGCAAACCATTGCTGGATCGAATGGCGGCGCAGCTTCGTCATCATGATCTCATAGCGCATGCGGCGCTCGTTGAGCGGCATCGACAGCGCCATCGCGATCGTCCGCGCCATGCCGTCGATGTCATGCGGATTGACGATCAGCGCCGCGTCGAGCTCGTTGGCGGCGCCGGCGAATTTCGACAACACCAGCACGCCGGGATCGACCGGGCTCTGCGCGGCGACATACTCCTTCGCCACCAGGTTCATGCCGTCGTGCAGCGGCGTGACGACGCCGACCTGGGCGCTGCGATAGAGGCCGGCCAGCACGCCCTGACCATAGCCCTTGTTGAGGTAGCGGATCGGCGTCCAGTCGACCTCGCCATGGCGGCCATTGACCTCGCTGACGAGGCGCGCGACCTCGCTCTGCAGATTGCCATAGGCCTCGATCGATTCGCGCGACGGCGTTGCGATCTGCAGCAGCGACGCGGCGCGCAGCAGGCTCGGGTGCATCGTCCACATCCGGTCGAACGCGTTGATGCGGTTGACGAGGCCCTTGGAGTAGTCGAGCCGGTCGACGCCGATGGCGAGCTTCTCGCCATTCAGGCTGCGGCGCAGCCGCGACACGTCCGGATGCGCCACCGCCTTCGCCGCCTGCTGCGCAAACTTGTCGGCATCGATGCCGATCGGGAACACCGCCAGACGTGTGCGGCCGTGCAGCGACCTGACCACGCCGTCACGCACCTGCAAGCCGAGATCGGCGCGGATGCAGGCGGTGAAGTTCTCGCGATCGTCCTCGGTCTGGAAGCCGATTAGATCATAGGCGAGCATCGCGGTGACGAGATCGCGGTGATTCGGCACGCTGTCGATGACGCTGCGGGCGGGCCACGGCGTGTGCAGGAAGAAACCGATCGGGCTCTTGACACCGAGCGTGCGCAACTCCGCGCCGAGCGACAGGAAGTGATAGTCCTGGATCCAGAACAAGGTGTCCTGCTTCTGGAACCGGAGCAGCGCGCGCGCCACGAAGGCGTTGACCTCGCGATAGGACCGATAATCATCATGCGAGACGCTGATCAGATCGCTGCGTGAATGCAGCGCCGGCCACAGCGCCGAATTGGCGAAGCCTTCGTAGTAGCCGGCATAGTGCGCAGCCGGCAGATCCAGCAGCGCGAGCGCGCCTTCACCGATCTGCTCGATCTCCGCGATCGGTTCCGTCTGCGCGCCGTCGCGCACACGTCCCGAAGATCCCACCCAAACTGCCCCCGATTTCTCCACGATGGGCAGCAATGCTGCCGCAAGTCCGCCGGTCATTGGCTCGTTGGCTTTGCCACGTGCCACCCGATTCGAAACCACGACGAGGTTCACAGCTCCCTCCTGTTGGTCATGTCGGTTAACAGCTGTTCATCAATATGGTTCCAGGCCACCCTTTCAACCAAATGAAACCAAATTCGGGCATTCGCGCGGTGTAATCACAGCGTCAATCAAGTCAGAACGTTTCTAATCAAGAGCGACGCATGCAACATGCGAATGCATGGCGGATGGAACTAATAACGCGGCGATACCGAGCCACTGCGCGGACCGCTAGGTCGATGAATTAGTTCCGCCGTCGGCGAGGCGCGCCAGGAACGCGCGCACGTCGTCCGGAGCGTCGAAATGTCCGTCGACACCGAGCGCCCGACGGCCGACCGAGAACGACAGGCCGGCGAAATCGGGCATGATCGCGAACACCGTCTCGTCGGTGACGTCGTCGCCGATGAAGAACGGCTTGCGTCCCTTGAAGGGCGCGTGCCGCATCAGCTCGCGCACGCCGCTCGCCTTGGTGAAGCCGGCATGCTTGATCTCGCACACACATTTTCCGGGCAGCACCTCGATCGGCGCCTCCGGCAACTCGGCGCGGATGCGCGACACCTCCTCGTAGATCGCCTTCTCCGCCTGCGGCGCGAGGCGATAGTGCAGCGCCAGCGAGTACCCCTTGTCCTCGAGCAGAATGCCGGGGCTGAGCTTGGCGATCGCAGCGAGCCTGCGCTTCAGCTCCTTGTCCAGCGGCGGCGCCTTGATCGCATCCGCCTCACCGCCGCCGCCGAGCCGCATCTCCGCGCCATGACCGCCGACGGCGGGGTAGACCTCCGGCGCGAAGATGAGATCGATGTCGTTGAGCGAGCGGCCCGAGACCAGCGCCAGCGCGCCGGAGGTTCGTTGCAGCAACGCGTTCAGTGCCTCGGCAAGGCCCGGCGGGACCCACACCTCGCGCGGTGTCGGCGCAAGATCGAGCAGGGTGCCGTCGATATCGAGCAGGATCGCCACCTCGCGAAGATGCGGCACGAGACTCACCGGCGTCGGAACGATCTCGGCGGGCTCCGCCGCAGGAGAACCGATCAGATCGGAGTTGTCGGACATCATCATCTACTCCATGACAGCGAGCGGGCGCGCCACCTGCTCGAGCGATTTGCGCTCGGCCGCGATGGCATAGCGCCAGGCGACGAGCGCCGCCATCAGCATCAGCGCGGCACCGAACAGATAGCCGCCGAACACCGCGCCGCGCGCCCCGCTGTCGAGCAGCGCGCCGAACAGCGCGGGTCCCGCCACGCCGCCGATCCCGGTGCCGATGGCGTAGAACAGCGCGATCGCGAGCGCGCGCACTTCCAGCGGAAAATTCTCCGACACGGTGAGATAGGCGGCGCTCGCCGCCGGTGACGCGAAGAAGAAGATCACCATCCAGGCCGCGGTCTGTGTCGCGGCGCTCAGCACTCCGATCGAGAACAGATAGCCGGTGAGCGCGAGCAGCACGCCGGAGACGCCATAGGTGAAGGTGATCATGGCGCGGCGGCCGAGCGTGTCGAACAGACGGCCGAGCAGCAGCGGCCCGAGCACGTTGCCGGCCGCGAAGGGCAGGATGTACCAGCCGACATGATCGGACTTAATGCCGTAGAAGTCGGTCAGCACCAGCGCGAAGGTGAAGAAGATCGCGTTGTAGAAGAACGCCTGGGCGATCATCAGCGTCAGCCCGACCAGCGAGCGCTGACGATAGACCGAGAACAGCGTATGCGCGACCTCTCGTAGCGGCGTGTGGCTACGCATCCGCAGCCGCATCCTCGGCAATTCCTTTGCGTGCGCCTCGCGGTCGTGGCCGGTGACGTCGCGTTCGATCTCCGCCACGATCCGATGCGCCTCTTCGGGATGGCCGTGAATCATCAGCCAGCGCGGACTTTCCGGAATCCACATCCGCATGACCAGCACGACCAGGCCGAGACAGGCGCCGATGCCGTAGGCCAGCCGCCAGCCGACATCCGGGCCGGCGACATCAGGATCAAGCAGCACGATGGCGCCGACGGCGCCGAGCGCGGCCCCCAGCCAGAAGCTGCCGTTGATCATGAGATCGGTCCAGCCGCGATAGCGCGCCGGCACCAGCTCCTGGATCGTCGAATTGATCGCGGTATACTCACCGCCGATGCCGGCGCCGGTCAGGAAGCGAAACAGCGCGTAGGTCGCGACATTCCACGACAAGGCGGTGGCGGCCGTCGCGGACAGATAGAGCGCGAGCGTGATGAAGAACAGCTTCCGGCGGCCGATGCGGTCGGTCAGCCAGCCGAAGCCGAGCGCGCCGAGCACGGCGCCGGCGAGATAGGCGCTGTTGGCAAGCCCGATCTCGAGATTGGAGAAATGCAGCGCCGGGCTCTGCTTGAGTGCGCCCGACAAGGCGCCGGCGAGCGTCACCTCGAGCCCATCGAGCACCCAGGTGATGCCGAGCGCCAGCACGACGCGGGTGTGAAAGGCGCTCCAGCGGAGGTCGTCGAGCCGGGCGGGGATGTTGGTTTCGATGATTCGATCCTGGCCAGCCGTGTCGCCCGGCGGCGCGCTGGATTGCGGCGCTGACGTGATGACGCGGAGGTGCGGAAAGGATGCCTGTCGGGGTGCCATGGAATCCCAATGCGACGGCGCGGGTCGCACCGCATGCTCGACCGAGAGGATGAAGCAAATGCGGCAATGAAACCCTGCCGCTGCGACCCAACGTCTCGCCGCGCGCTGGGTTCCCGGAAGTGGGGCGGGGTTCGGCGCTCGACCCGCCCCGGGGGGGCGCAGCGTTTCCTGGGTGAGGCCCAGGCGCGCCTCATTTCAGCTGTCGTCCCGGGCAAGCGGGCGGAGCGAGCGCGATCCGGGATCCATACCGCGTGGTGCAAGATTGGGGCACGCGATCGATACCGCCCGCGACACATCTGCCGCGGCGTATGGATCCCGGCGTTCGCCGGGATGACAGCGGAGGGGTTGGCCGCGGGCTCGCCAACGCATCTGCGAGCGGCGTGAAGACCAGCCTGTCGCCGCAAAACTCACGCCGCGCGGATGTTCGCCATGAAGCGGTTGAGCTCCGCGCGCAGGCGGGCGCTTTCCGAGGACAGCGACTGGGCCGAGCGCAGCACCTCCTCCGAGGCCTCGCCGGTCTGGGTCGCGCCGCGATTGACCTGGGTGATATCGGCTGCCGCGGCCTGCGTGCCTGCCGCGACGCTCTGCACGTTCCTGGCGATCTCCTGGGTCGCGCCGCCCTGCTGCTCGACCGCGGTCGCGATCGACGAGGCGATGGTCGAGATCTGGCGGATGGTGCCGCCGATCTGCTTGATCGCCGTCACCGACTCCTGGGTCGCCGCCTGCATGCCGGAGATGTGGTTGGAGATGTCGTCGGTCGCCTTGGCGGTCTGCTCGGCCAACGACTTGACCTCGGAAGCCACCACCGCAAACCCGCGGCCGGCATCGCCGGCGCGGGCGGCCTCGATGGTCGCGTTCAGCGCCAGCAGGTTGGTCTGCTCGGCGATCGCGGTGATCAGCTTGACGACGTCGCCGATCTCCTGCGCCGCGCGCGACAGCTTGCCGATGCGCCCGTCGGTCTCCTCGGCCTGGGCCACGGCTGACTCCGCGATGCGGCTGGACTCGCGGACCTGGCGGCCGATCTCGTTGACCGAGGCCGACAGCTCGTCGGTCGCGCTCGCCACCGAGTGGATGCGGCCCGTGGCCTGGTCGGAGGTGCCGCTCACGCGGCTCGCCAGCGACTGCGTGGTCTCGGCGGTGCGCGTCAGGGTCGAAGCCGCCTGCTCGAGGTGCTCGGCCGAGCTCGAGACGTTGGACACGATCGAGCCGACGGCGGTCTCGAACTCGTCGGCGAAGCGGATGAGCTCGGCCCGGCGCGCGGCGCCCGCAGCCTTGTTCTGGGCGTCCTGCGTCGCGGCGTCGCGCTCGGCCTTGGCCACCGCCTGGACCTTGAACTCCTCGACGGCGGCCGCCATCTCGCCGATCTCATCGGCGCGCCCGAGGCCGGGCAGCCGGACGTCGAAATTGCCCGAGGCGAGCTCGCGCATCGCCTTGCACATCGTGATCATCGGCCTGGAAATGCCGTTGCCGAGCATCAGCGCCAGCACGGCGCCGAGCGTCAGCCCGCCGATCGCCAGCATCGCGATCAGCCGCTCGATGTCCGCGATGGTGGTGTTGGCGGCGGCCTCGATGCGCTGCTGGTCGGAGGCGACCTCGGATTTCAGCCCGTTCGACAGCGCGATGATC
Source organism: Bradyrhizobium sp. HKCCYLS3070 (assembly GCF_051167575.1). Lineage (NCBI taxonomy): Bacteria > Pseudomonadati > Pseudomonadota > Alphaproteobacteria > Hyphomicrobiales > Nitrobacteraceae > Bradyrhizobium > Bradyrhizobium sp. HKCCYLS3070. The sequence continues at coordinate 56,971 of NZ_JBNPTI010000021.1, read as the reverse complement.
TCGGTCCCGACGACGCCCATCTCCTGTTCGAGCTTGCCGAGCGCTTTCATGTTCTCCGACAGCTTGATGAAGGCGGCGCGGTACTGCTTGATCAGGTCGCCGAGCTCGGCGACGCGCTGGGTGATCTTCTCGTCATTGGCATAGATCGTCACCAGCGAGGTTTCCAGGAAGCGCGTGCGCGCGATGGCGCCGTCGGCCGTCTTGGCATCGGGCTTGGCGATGTAGGTCCCGACCAGCGCGGACACGGTCAGGTACTGGCCGGTGAGGTCCTTGGCCGTCGTCTGCACGGACGGCAGGCCGGCGAGCGCGGCGGTGTCCGCCAGATCATCGAACTTGAAGCGGATCTTGTTGCCGATGATGCCGATCTGGTCGGTCGCCAGCTTCGCGTTCTCGCGGGTCAGGGCAACGATGCTCGAGAATGTCTTGGCGAAGGCCTGAAACTGCGCCTGCAGCTTGCCGACCTGGGCCCGCCGCTCGGCACCGGTCGCAGCCATCGATTTGTCGATCGCGGCCTGGAGCGCCTGCTGGGCAGCGGTGGCCGCCGCCTCGTCGTCGGCTTTGCCGGTCAGGGCATAGTATCGGGCGAGAGCCTGGTACGAGACCAGCTCGCGATCGATGGTGCGGGTGGTGTCGGCTTCCGCAACGCTGCTGCGATAGGCCGCCACCGCTGCGGCGACCCGCTCGAACCCCAGATAGGAGAAGCCGATGCTGACGGCGGAGATGGCCAGCACCACGGCAAAGCCCAGGAAGATCTTGCCGCGAAATCGCAGGGTCAGAAAATTGGCACGCCGCGACTGCGGCGCAAGCTGCGCAGACATTCCCACCCCCGACACGCCATTCTTTATATTGGCCAGAAACCAACTGCCCGGCAGCAACGCACCAGAGCGTGATCAAAACTACGTCACAATGGCTAAGGGGCGGTAAATGGGCGGCATCGGCCTGCGGCCTGCGCTCACCCGCGCCGGTGCCGCCTCGCATGGCGTGCCACATGCGACCGAATCGCCGGGGCCGCGCGCAAGACGTCGCAATGACATCAGAGACGAAAATTCGAGTTGCAAAGTCCTGAGGGCGCTGTTTCTAATCAGAATAAGAAAAATTCATCGGGAGGTTACTCGTGTCGACAGTCAAACTGACGGTGAACGGCAAGGCGGTCTCGGTCGAGGCCGAGGATCGCACCCTGCTCGTTCACCTCCTGCGGGATCATCTGAACCTCACCGGCACCCATGTCGGCTGTGACACCAGCCAATGCGGCGCCTGCGTCGTCCATATCGACGGCCGTGCCGTGAAATCCTGCACCGTGCTGGCCGGCCAGGCCGCGGGCGCCAACGTCACCACCATCGAAGGCATCGCCAAGGGTGACGAGCTGCACCCGATGCAGGCGGCCTTCCGCGACAATCACGGCCTGCAATGCGGTTATTGCACGCCGGGGATGATCATGTCGGCCATCGACATTGTGCACCGCCACGGAGGCGAGCTCGACGAGAGCACGGTGCGCGAGGAGCTGGAAGGCAACATCTGCCGCTGCACCGGCTATCACAACATCGTCAAGGCCGTGCTCGACGCTGCCGGACGGATGAAGGTCGCGCAAGCTGCCGAATGAGGCCGGCGAGAGCCGCCGTTTACCGCAATACCGAGACCACGACCGCTGCGCGCGATGGCCGCGGCGGGACAATAGAACTCCGGTAGGGGAGAGATTCGCATGGGTATGGAAGGCATTGGCGCCAGCGTCGTCCGCAAGGAGGACAAGCGTTTCATCACCGGCAAGGGCCGTTACGTCGACGACGTCAAGCTGTTGGGCATGACCTTTGCCCATTTCATCCGCAGCCCGCACGCGCACGCCAAGGTCAAGAGCATCGACTCCTCGGCCGCCGAGGCAATGCCCGGCGTGGTCGCGGTGCTCACGGGCAGGCAGATCGTCGACGACAAGGTCGGCAACCTGATCTGCGGCTGGGCCATCACCTCGAAGGACGGCTCGCCGATGAGGATGGGCGCATGGCCGGCGATGGCGCCGGAGACCGTGCGATTCGTCGGCCAGGCCGTGGCGGTCGTGATCGCCGAGAGCAAGAACCTCGCCCGCGACGCCGCCGAGGCCGTCGTGGTCGAATATGAGGAGCTGCCGGCGGTCGCCGACATGCCCTCCGCGCTGAAGCCCGGCGCGCCGCAGCTTCACCCGGAGGCCCCCGGCAACGTCGTCTATGACTGGCATATTGGCGACGAGGGGGCGGTCAACGCCGCCTTCGCCAAGGCCGCCAACGTCGTCACCCTGGAATTGACCAACAACCGGCTGGCGCCGAACGCGATGGAGCCGCGCGCGGCGATCGCCGAGTACGATGCGGCCGAGGAGCATTTCACGCTCTATACGACGTCGCAGAACCCGCACGTCGCTCGCCTGGTGCTGTCGGCGTTCTACAACATCGCACCAGAACACAAGCTGCGCGTCATCGCGCCCGACGTCGGCGGCGGCTTCGGCTCCAAGATCTTCATCTATCCCGAGGAGATGGTGGCGCTGTGGGCCTCCAAGAAGGTCGGCCGTCCGGTGAAGTGGACCGGCGATCGCACCGAGGCGTTCCTGACCGACGCGCACGGCCGCGACCACATCTCCAAGGCCGAGATGGCGCTCGATGCCGACAACAAGATCCTGGGGCTGCGGGTCAAGACCCACGCCAATTTCGGCGCCTACATGTCGCTGTTCTCGTCCTCGGTGCCGACCTATCTGTACGCGACCCTGCTGTCGGGCCAGTACAACATCCCGGCGATCTATGCCGAGGTGATGGGCGTCTACACCAACACCACGCCGGTCGACGCCTATCGTGGCGCCGGACGCCCTGAGGCGAGCTACCTGCTGGAGCGGCTGATGGAGACCGCAGCGCGTCAGCTCAAGGTCGATCCGGCCGAGCTGCGGCGCAAGAACTTCATCACCCAGTTCCCGCACCAGACCCCCGTGATCATGGCCTACGACACCGGCGACTTCAACGCCTCGCTCGACGCGGCGCTGAAGGCGATCGACTACGCCGGCTTCCCGGCGCGCAAGGCGGCCGCCAAGGCGCAGGGCAAGCTGCGCGGCCTCGGCTTCTCCTGCTACATCGAGGCCTGCGGCATCGCGCCGTCGAAGGCAGTCGGCAGCCTTGGCGCCGGCGTCGGTCTGTGGGAATCGGCCGAGATCCGCGTCAACCCGGTCGGCACCATCGAGGTGCTCACCGGATCACACAGCCACGGCCAGGGCCACGAGACCACCTTCTGCCAGCTGATCGCCGAGCGCCTGGGCGTGCCGATCAGCCAAGTCTCGATCGTTCATGGCGACACCGACAAGGTGCAGTTCGGCATGGGCACCTACGGCTCGCGCTCGGCCGCAGTCGGCCTCACCGCGATCCTCAAGGCGATGGAGAAGGTCGAGGCCAAGGCCAAGAAGATCGCAGCGCATGCGCTGGAGGCCTCGGAAGGCGACATCGTCATCGAGAACGGCGAGTTCAAGGTGACCGGCACCGACAAGTCGATCGCGCTGCCGATGGTCGCGCTCGCTGCCTACACCGCGCACAACCTGCCGGACGGCATGGAGCCCGGATTGAAGGAGACTGCGTTCTACGATCCGACCAACTTCACCTTCCCGGCCGGCACCTATATCTGCGAGCTCGAGGTCGACGAGGCCACCGGCAAGACGTCGTTCGTCAACTTCGTCGCGGCGGACGATTTCGGCCGGCTGATCAACCCGATGATCGTCGAGGGCCAGGTCCATGGCGGTCTGGTCCAGGGCATCGGCCAGGCGCTGCTCGAGCACGCGATCTATGACAGCAACGGCCAGCCGGTGACGGCATCGTTCATGGACTACGCGATGCCGCGTGCCGACGACGTGCCGTCCTTCAAGCTGAGCCACACCACGACCCTGTGCCCGGGTAATCCGCTCGGCGTGAAGGGCTGCGGCGAGGCCGGCGCGATCGGCGCATCCGCCGCCGTGATCAACGCGATCACGGATGCGATCGGCAACAACAAGCTGGAAATGCCGGCGACGCCGGACCGCGTCTGGCACGCGATCCACGGCAACGCCTGATCGAACGGAGGAGCAACCATGTATCAGACGACTTATCATCGTGCCTCCTCGGTCGACGAGGCGGCGGCGCTGTTCGCCAAGGGCAGCGAAGCCAAGTTCCTTGCCGGCGGTCACACCTTGATCCCGGTGATGAAGCAGCGCCTTGCTGCTCCGTCCGATGTCATCGACATCGGCAAGATCAAGGACCTGATCGGGGTGCAGTTGTCGGGCGACACGCTCGTCATCAAGGCCGCGACGACCTACTACGACATCATGACCAATGCCGATGTGAAGAAGGCGATCCCCGCGATCGCCCATCTCACCTCGGTGCTCGGCGATCCCGCGGTGCGCGCCCGCGGCACGATTGGCGGCTCGATCGCGAACAACGATCCGGCGGCGGATTTCCCGGCGGCGCTGATCTCGCTCGGCGCCACCGTGAAGACGAACAAGCGGTCGATCTCGGCGGATGATTTCTTCAAGGGCCTGTTCACGACGGCGCTGGAGGACGGCGAGATCATCACCGAGGTGTCGTTCCCGGTGCCGGAAAAGGCCGGCTACGCCAAGATGCGCCACCCGGCGTCGCGTTTCGCGCTCACTGGCGTGTTCGTCACAAAGACGAAGGGCGGCGACGTCCGCGTTGCGGCCACCGGCGCTTCGCAGAGCGGCGTGATGCGGGTGCCGGCGATCGAGGCGGCGCTGAAGTCGAACTGGTCGGCCTCGGCGATCGACGGGGTCACGGTGTCGGCGTCAGGCCTCTTGAGCGACATCCACGGCTCCGCCGATTACCGTGCCAATCTGGTGAAGGTGATGGCGCAGCGCGCGGTGCAAGCCGCGGGCTAAGTCCGCGGCGCGGATCATTCCGCGCAACGGCAGATCAAATTCCACACGGCGCGCAGCGATGCGCGCCGTTTTGCTTTGCGACATACGGCGCGCTTGCGTTGGCCTGATGCACGCGGGACAATCAAAGGATCAGGAAACGCATCGCGCGCGTGATGATGTTTGATTGATGCGGACAGCAGCCAAGCACACCCACCCTCCCCTAGAGGCGGAGGGTGAAGGTCACGGCGACCATCTTTGTCCGATCGACCTCATCACGCGCCGAAGCACCGCAGGGACAAGACAAACGTGCTCGACAAGACCGCACCACAGACCGAGACCCGCGCCACCGGACCGCTCGCGGGCTTCCGCATCGTCGAGTTCGCCGGCATTGGACCGGGTCCGTTCGCCTGTATGCTGCTGGCCGACATGGGCGCGGAGGTGGTGACGCTCGATCGCGTCGGTGCGCGCAAGACCATGAAGTCGGTCGCCGGCCGCGGCCGCAAGGTGATCGAGCTCGATCTCAAGGACAAGGGGGTCATCCCCCAGGTGCTCGATCTGCTCGCCGGTGCCGACGCGCTGATCGAGGGTTTCCGGCCCGGCGTGATGGAGCGGCTCGGCCTCGGCCCCGAGGTCGTGCTCGCGCGTAATCCGAGGCTCGTCTACGGCCGCATGACCGGCTGGGGCCAGGACGGACCGCTGGCGCATGCGGCCGGTCACGACATCAACTACATCTCGATTACCGGCGCGCTGGCCGCGATCGGACCCAGGGAGCGGCCGGTGCCGCCGCTCAACCTGGTCGGGGATTTCGGCGGCGGCGCGCTCTATCTGGTCGTCGGTGTGCTTGCCGCACTGCTCGAAGCCTCGAAGTCCGGTAAGGGGCAGGTGGTGGATACCGCGATGTGCGACGGCGCGGCCTCGCTGCTCGCGATGTTCTTCGACCTCACCGCGATGGGCCGCTGGACCGAGGGGCGCGAGCGCAACTTCCTCGACGGCGGCGCGCACTTCTACGGCGTCTACGAATGCGCCTGTGGCAACTTCATCTCCATCGGCTCGATCGAGCCACAGTTCTACGCGCTGCTGCGGCAGCATGCCGACCTCTCCGATCCCGCCTTCGACGCGCAGATGGACCCGCGCGCCTGGCCGGCGCTGAAGGAGAAGCTGGTCGCGGTGTTCAAGAGCAAGACGCGCGAGGAATGGTGCGCGATCATGGAGGGCACCGACATCTGCTTCGCGCCGGTGCTGACGATGTCGGAGGCGCCGAAGCATGCGCACATGGCCGCGCGTGGCGTGTTCGTCGAGCGGCACGGCGTGACGCAGCCCGCGCCGGCGCCAAGGTTCTCGCGGACGCCGTCGAATATCCGCGAGCCGGAGGTGACGGAGATCGGCGCTGTGGTAAGCGCTTGGCAGGCAGGGCGGTAAAGCTCGATCGCTGCAGCAGCGCCGATCGAGCGCTGCTCGACTGTTCCGATGTCAACGAGTTGGCTACGCCGTCGCCTCAATCTCAGTGTCGTCCCCGCGAACGCGGGGACCCATAACCACCGGCCGTCCTGAGACGACGATTATCTGTCGCCGTGCCTCATCGACGCACCCTGCGGTATGGGTCCCGAGTCGGTGCCCAACGCCGCTTACGCGCCGTCGGGCTTGCCCGGAACGACAGTTGAGAGTTTGGCGGCAAACTGCCTCCAATCACGCCGTCATTGCCAGCGAAGCCAAGCATTCCAGGGACAGACGGAAGTCTGGATTGCTCGTCGCTCCGCTTCCCGCAATGACGGCCTGCTTCCTTCGCCTACTCCGCCGCCTCCACCTTCAGCACGCCGCGGCGGATCTGGTCTTCCTCGATCGACTCGAACAGCGCCTTGAAGTTGCCTTCGCCAAAGCCGTCGTCGCCCTTGCGCTGGATGAACTCGAAGAAGATCGGCCCGACCGCATTGGCCGAGAAGATCTGCAGCAACACCTTGGTGTGACCACCGGCGACGACTCCTTCGCCATCGATCAGGATGCCGTTTCTCTGCAGCCGGGCGAGGTCCTCGCCATGTTTGGGCAGGCGAGACTCGATGCGCTCGAAATAGGTGTCGGGCGGCGACGGCATGAACGGCAGGCCTGATGCGCGCAGGCCCTCGACGGTGGCGTAGATGTCGCGGGCGCCGCAAGCAATGTGCTGGATGCCTTCACCGCGATAGATCTTGAGATACTCCTCGATCTGCCCGGAATCGCCGGCATCCTCGTTGATCGGAATCCGAATCTTGCCGTCGGGGCTGGTCAGCGCGCGCGAGAACAGGCCAGAGGCGCGGCCCTCGATGTCGAAGAAGCGGATCTGGCGGAAGTTGAACAGTTTTTCGTAGAAGCCGGCCCAGACGTCCATGCGGCCGCGATGTACATTGTGGGTCAGATGATCGATGTAGTACAGGCCGGAGCCTGCGGGGCGCGGGTCGCGCGCGCCGGTCCACTCGAATTCGAGATCATAGGCCGAGCCCTTGGCGCCGTAGCGATCGACCAGATACAGCAGGCTGCCGCCGATGCCCTTGAGCGCGGGCACGTCGAGCGTCTTCTGAGCCGGCGGCAGATCGGCCGGCTCAGCACCGAGCGCGATCGCCCGCGCATAGGCCTTCTTCGCATCGACGACGCGGAACGCCATCGACGGCGCACACGGCCCGTGCGCGGCGACGAAGTCGTGGCCGTGGCTGCCGGGCTCCTCGTTGACGAGATAGTTGATGTCGCCCTGGCGATACAGCGTGATCGCCTTGGTCTTGTGGCGCGCGACCGCGGCGAAGCCCATCAGCTTGAACAGCGCGTGCAGCTCGCTTGCTTCGGGGTGCGCATATTCGACGAACTCGAAGCCGTCCGTGCCCATCGGGTTGTCGGCGGAGATGGTGGCAGGAGGCGCATCGTGCGGAAATGGACCCATCGGGGGAAGCTCCTTCAGCTTGATGGACCGATCATCTCCCGAATTCCGCGCACAGGGCATGCAAACCATTGTCATTTTCGCCTGGATATGCACGATCCATGCACGACCAGAGGAAATGGCGCATGATTTCGGTCGACAGCTTCGATCTCCGTATCCTGGCCGCGCTGCAGGACGACGGCCGGCTCACAAACCAGGAGCTGGCCGACATCGCCGGCCTGTCGGCCTCGCAGTGCTCGCGGCGCCGGATGCGGCTGGAGCAGGACGGCGTGATCGCGGGGTATCGCGCGCAGCTCGCCAGCCAGGCGCTCGGCTTCGAGCTGATTGCCTTCATCCAGATCACCCTGGCGACGCATTCGCCCGACAACGCGCAGAAGTTTCGCACGCTGGTCAACCGCGTCGACGACATCCAGGAGGCCTACGCGCTGACCGGCGATTCCGACTATCTGCTCAAGGTGGTGCTGCGCGATCTCAAGAGCTTGTCCGACATCGTCAACAACGTGCTGATGCCGCACCAGAGCGTGGCGCATGTCCGCTCCTCGATCGTGCTCGACCGCCTCAAGGAGAGCGCGAAGCTGCCGCTGGCTTCGCTATCGACCGACTGAGCGTCTGCGGCGCAAATCGAGGGAAATGCGTCCTTCAACATCGCCAGCGCTTTTGCGACAGTGACCGTGTCCCCTGATCTGCGAGACGACCATGGCCCTGCAGCTTCGGCCCAATTGCGAATATTGCGACAAGGACCTGCCGCCCTCGGCAACAGATGCGCGCATCTGCTCCTACGAATGCACGTTCTGCGCCGACTGCGTCGAGACCAAGCTGTTCAATGTCTGCCCGAACTGCGGCGGCGGCTTTGCGCCCAGGCCGATCCGGCCCAGCCGCGAGTGGCGGTCGGGAGCTTGCGTGACGAAGCAACGGCCGTCCGACACGCGCGTGCATCTGAAATATGCGGCGGAGGACGTTGCGGCATTCGTGGCTGGTGTGAAGGACGTTATGCCAGAGGACCGCTAGATCTTCGTCATAGCGAGCGCAGCGAAGCAATCCAGGGCTGCGGACACGACTCTGGATTGCTTCGCTACGCTCGCAGTGACGCCTACTCCGCCGCCACGATCGTGCCTTCGACCTCGCCGAAGCCGACGCGATAGCCCTGCCCCTGGCACCAGCCGTGCATGATGAGGGAGTCACCGTCCTCCAAGAACGAGCGCTTCACGCCACCGGCGAGCTCGACCGGCTCGGTGCCGTTCCAACTGATCTCCAGCAGGCTGCCGCGCTGGTGCTTTTCCGGACCGGAGATGGTGCCGCTCCCCAGGAGATCGCCGACACTCATGGCACAGCCGGACGAGGCATGGTGCATCAGCTGCTGCACGCTCGACCAGTACATGTACTTGAAATTGGTCTGCGCGATGGTCTGCGCGGCGTTGCTGCCGGAGGCGCGCAAGGCCACGTCGAGGGAGAGATCGTAGTTCTGCGCCTCCTTCTGCTGCAGGTAGGGCAGCGGCGTTGGATCCTGCGTTGGCCCCGACACGCGGAACGGCTCCAGCGCCTCCCGCGTCACCACCCACGGGCTGATCGACGTCGCAAACGCCTTGGCCTGGAACGGGCCGAGGGGCACATATTCCCATTGCTGGATGTCGCGCGCGCTCCAGTCGTTGAGCAGCACGAAGCCGAAGATCATCGCCCCCGCCTGCGCCTCGGTCAGCATCTCGCCGAGCGGCGAGGACTGGCCGATGACGACGCCCATCTCCAGCTCGAAATCGAGCCGCTTGCATGGACCGAAGCTCGGCACGTCGGCGCCCGGCGGCTTCAGCTGTCCGCGCGGCCGACGCACTCGGGTGCCCGACACGACCACGGTCGACGCGCGGCCGTTATAGCCGATCGGCATGTGCAGCCAGTTCGGCTGCAGCGCATTGTCCTTGCCGCGGAACATGACGCCGACATTGGTGGCGTGCTCCTTCGACGAATAGAAATCCGTGTAGCCGGCGACATGGAACGGCAGATGCAGCGTAACGTCGGAGCGCGGCAGCAGCGCCCGGCTACGCAACGGCTTGTCGTCGCGCAGCCGCGGATTGTCCTGGCGCAAGAGGGCGCTGATCGCAGCCCGCGTCTTCGACCACACGGCGGGGCCGAGCGCCATGAAGGCATTCAGCGAGGATTGCGCGAACACCTCATAGGCCGGCGCCAGATCGAGCAGGCCTTCGTCCTCGAGCACCGCGAGGTCGAGGACGACGTCGCCGATCGCCACGCCGACGCGCGGCTTCGGCGAGTCGGCGGCGGAGAACACGCCGTAGGGCAGGTTCTGGATCGGGAAGTCGGAAGACGGATCGACCGGGATGAAGGAGCGGAGCGAGGGATCGTTGGGGTGGGGCACAGTTGTCTTCCTGAGTTCGGACCATGTCTCCGCTCGTCATTCCGGGGCGCGCGCAGCGCGAGCCCGGAATCCATAGCAACGGGCAGATGTGTGGGGCACAGTGGTTGTGGCCGAGCTTTGCATCCCCACGGCCGATCGTGGTTATGGATTCCGGGCTCGCCGCTGCGCGGCGCCCCGGAATGACGGCGGAGGTCGTGGCTACGGCCGGTTCGGATCGAAGCGCTTTTCGAGCCCGTTCCAGCAATCGGCATAGTCCGGCTGCAAGGTGCCGGACTCCGCCGCATGCTTCGTGATGCGCTGGGGAAAGCGAGTTTCGAACATGAAGGCCATGGTGCCTGTGAGCTTGACCGGCTTCAACTCGCCATTGCTGGCGTGATCGAACGCCTCGCGATCCGGCCCGTGCGGCAGCATGCAGTTGTGCAGGCTCATGCCACCCGGCACAAAGCCCTGCGGCTTGGCGTCGTAGACGCCGTAGATCAGCCCCATGAACTCCGACATGATGTTCATGTGATACCACGGCGGACGGAAGGTGTTGTCGGCCACCATCCAGCGCTCGGGGAAGATCACGAAGTCGATGTTGGCGGTGCCGGCCGTCTCCGACGGCGAGGTCAGCACGGTGAAGATGGACGGATCGGGATGGTCGAAGCCGATGGCGCCGACCGGCGAGAAGGTGCGCAGGTCGTATTTGTAGGGCGCGTAGTTGCCGTGCCAGGCGACGACGTCGATCGGAGAATGTTCGAGCTCGGTCTTGAACAGCGCGCCGCCCCACTTGACGTAGAGCTCGGTCGGGGTGTCCTTGTCCTCGTAGGAGGCGACCGGCGTCAGGAAGTCGCGGGCATTGGCGAGGCAGTTGGCGCCGATCGGTCCGCGCTCCGGCAGCGTGAAGGCGCCGCCATAGTTCTCGCAGAGATAGCCGCGCGCCGGCCCCGCCGGGATCTCGACCCGGAACTTGACGCCGCGCGGGATCACGACGATCTCGCCGGGCTCCGCATCGATGCGGCCGAACTCGGTGACGAGCTTGAGGCGCCCCTGCTGCAGGACGAACATCAGCTCGCCGTCGGCATTGTAGAAATGCTGGTCGACCATCGACTTGGTGATGACGTAGACATGCGCGGCCATGCCGGCCTGCGTCGCGGCGTCGCCGGCCGTCGTCATGGTCTGCACGCCCTGCAGGAACGTCACATCGCCCGATGGCAACGGTGTCGGATCCCAGCGCAGTTGCTGCACCGTGATCTCCTGCTCGTGGCAGGGCGCGGTGCGCCACAGCCCGGCATCGACCTTGGCGAAGCGGCCGGAATGCTTCACCGACGGACGGATGCGATACAGCCAGGAGCGCTCGTTGGACCCGCGCGGCGCGGTGAACGGCGAACCCGAGAGTTGCTCGGCATAGAGCCCGTAGGCGCAGCGCTGCGGCGAGTTGCGCCCGATCGGCAGCGCGCCGGGCAGCGCCTCGGTCTCGAACGAATTGCCGAAGCCGGACATGTAGCCCGGCGTCACCTGCCCGGTGGCGCGGTTGAGCTGGTCAGGCGATGTGTTGACGTTCATCATCCTTCTCCTTGCAGGCGGGCCCACATCTCGCGGTCGCGCTCGGCGGTCCAGATCACGGGATCGTCGATGCCGCTGGCCTCGTCATAGGCGCGCGACACGTTGAACGGCAGGCAGTGCTCGTAGATGGCGAAGCTCGAGAATTTCGGATCCATCACCTCGCGCGTCGCCGCCATCGACTCCTTCAGGCTGCGTCCCTTCGCGACCGACATCTCGGCCGCGCCATACAGCGACGTGACGAAGTCGCGCGTCATGGCGATCGCCTCGCGCACGGTGGCCTCGCCCTTCAGCGCATCGCCGCGACCGGGCGCGATCGCCTTGGGATTGAAGTCGCGGATCTCGTTCAAGGTCGACGGCCATTCGCGCAAATAGGCATCGCCGCAATAACAGGCCGAGTGATATTCGATGAGATCGCCGGAGAACATCACCTCGGCGTCCGGCACCCAGGCGACGATGTCGCCGGAGGTGTGGCCCGCGCCGAGTTGGATCAGCTGCACCTCGCGCTTGCCGAGATGGATCGTCATCTCGCCCTCGAAGGTCAGGGTCGGCCAGGTCAGGCCGGGAATGCTCTCGGCGTCCTGGAACAGGCGCGGGAAACGGCCGTATTCGGAGTCCCAATCCTGCTGGCCGCGCTCGACGATCAGCCGGTGCGTCTCCTGCGAGGCGACGATGCCCTGCGCATGATAGGCCGAGGCGCCGAGCACGCGCACGGCGTGGTAGTGCGACAGCACGACATATTTGATCGGCTTGTCGGTGACGGTCTTGACCCGCTCGATCACCTTGTTGGCCATCGCCGGCGTCGCCTGCGCGTCGAACACGATGCAGCCGTCGTCGCCGACGATCACCGCAGAGTTCGGATCGCCCTCCGCCGTGAAAGCATAGAGATCCGGGCCGATCTCCGAGAAGGTGACCTTCTTCTCGGCGAGATCCGTGGTCGATGCGAAACCCTTCGCCATCACTTCATTCCTTGTGTGCGCAGCAGCCTATTGCTGCTGCTGTTGTTGCTGTTGGCCGGCATCCGCCATGCTGCGTTTCGCCAGCGCGATCGCCTCGCCCAGCACACCGATGTCACCGATGTGATTGGCGAGGATCAGGACCAATGCCGCATCGAGATCGGCGCTTTCGAGGTCCGAGAGGCCCCGATGCGCTTCGACAATGGCGCGGAAGGCATCGTCGGGCTTGGCGAAATTGGAGGCGGTCGAGAGCGTCATCGTTGCGGCTTCCTCAGTTCAGGCCGGAGGCGCGGGCGACCGCCGCCGCGATCGCGGCGCGGCGCGGGTGGCGGAAGCGCGCCGCGACATAGCCATCCGGACGCAGCAGATAGGAGGTGCCGGGTTCGGCACCGTAACGCCTGCCCGCGAAGCCCTCGCTATCGGCAAGTCCATTCGGACCGCCGATGCTGACGACACCGACATCGTCGGGTACATCGATCGCCTCACCATTGGCAAAAGACAGCAGGGTGAAGCGCCGGCCCTGAGCATTGAATGCATCGGTAAGGTGAAGGTGCCGTCCGTCTGCCGTCTCGAGGGGCGCATCCGGCATCGATGTTCCCGGACGAGGGCCACTGTGCCAGGCCTCGTCGTCTTCGGTCGACAACGGCGTCTGGTAGACCGAGGGAACCGACAGCCGGCCGCCATTGACCATGCGCTTGCCGAATTCGGTGTCCCTGGCGAGCGCGAGCACCACCTTGCGCAGCCGCGCTTCCTGGTGCGAATTCGGCGCCATGAAATCCGTCGCCCGCGTGGATTCGCGAATGTTTTCGTCGGCGGCCGCGCTTCGCTCCAGATGGTAGGTTTCGAGCAGCGTCGCGGGCGAGGTTCCGCGCAGCACGCGATCGAGCTTCCAGGCCAGATTCTCGGCATCCTCGAGCCCCGAATTGGCACCGCGCGCGCCGAACGGCGAGACCTGATGGGCGGAATCGCCAGCGAAGACGACGCGACCATGAATGAAGCGCTCCATGCGCCGGCACTGGAATTTGTAGAGCGAGATCCATTCGAATTCGAACTGATCATGGCCGAGCATGCGCGCGATCCGGGGCCGCACATTCTCCGGCTGCTTCTCGACGTTGGGATCGGCATAGCGGCTGAGCTGCAGGTCGATGCGCCAGACATTGTCCGGCTGCCGGTGCAACAGCGCCGAGCGCCCGGCATGGAACGGCGGATCGAACCAGAACCAGCGCTCGGTGGGGAATTCGGCCGTCATCCTGACGTCGGCGATCAGGAACTGATCCTCGAACACCTTGCCGGAAAAACCCGCGCCGACCATCTGGCGCAGCGACGAGCGCGCGCCGTCGCAGGCGATCACATATTGCGCCGACAGCCGATAGGGGCCGTCCGGCGTCTCGATCGTCAGCACGACATGATCGTTGCGCTGTTCGAGCGCGGTGACCTTGTTGCGCCAGCGCAGCGAGATCGCCGGCAGCGCGTTGACGCGATCGACCAGATAGGCCTCGGCGTAGAACTGCTGCAGGTTGATGAAGGCCGGCCGCTTGTGCCCGGGCTCCGGCAGCAGGTTGAACTGATAGAGCTCGGACGGACCGTGAAAGATGCGGCCGACGTTCCACACCACGCCCTTGTCGACCATCCGGTCGCCAACGCCGAGGCGATCCCAATATTCCAGCGAGCGCTTGGAGAAGCAGATCGCGCGCGAGCCCTCGCCGATCCGGTCGGCATCATCGAGCACCACGACCGCATGGCCGCGCTGCGCAAGATCGATGGCAAACGACAGCCCGACGGGACCCGCACCCACGACGACGACCGGATGCGCGGCCGGCGTGGCCTGATCCTGGTCTTCGTGCCGATGATAGCCGAACTGAACCTTCGCCTGGCTCGCGCCCTGCCCCGGATTGGCCTGCACCATGGCTTGCTCGCCTTGTGGTTTTCTTGGACTTTCGAAGCGACGACTTTCGAAGCGACCGACATTTCCTCGGGCGAGGCATCTGGCCGTCTTGCCAGATAGTCTCACCTGCAACTATTCTAAAGCCGACGGCTTCGGCCGCGTCAACTCAAAAATCGGAGCGCGATCTTGGCGAAGCCATCTACCGCGGCGTCCAGGCGGCAGGCGAAGCCGGTCGAGGATGACCGAAATGCCGCAGTGCCGCAGGACGACGAGCGGCTCGACCTGTTCAAGTTCGCGCCATTCCGGCTCAACCGTCTGGCCGCCGAGGTCAGCGCGGCGCTCGCCGTCGAATATCGGGAGCGCTACGGGCTCGACATTCCGGAATGGCGCGTGCTGGCGACGCTCGGCTTCCGCCGCGAGGCCTGCAGCGCGCAATATGTCGCAGCGTGCACCCGCACGCACAAATCGACCATCAGCCGGGCCGTGACGTCGTTGCTGGAGCGGCGGCTGATCGAGCGCGTCGAGAACGCCGAGGATCGCCGCGAGTTCCGTCTGCGCCTGACACGTAAGGGCAAGACGCTGTACGAGGAGCTGATCCCGCGTTTGCAGCAGCGCGAGCGCGAAATCATGGCATGCCTGTCCGCCGACGAGCGCAAGACGTTCGACCGCCTGATCGGCAAGATCGAGGCAAGCCTCGATCTGATCCAGACCAGCGAGGAGGCCGATGCGAAGCAGGCCTATTGAGCCGAGCTTCGTCGGGTGGGTAAAGCGCCGAAGGCGACCGGTGCCCACCATCCTTCGTCAAATGACAGCGATGGGCACGGGGGCGCGCGAGACTGCCGTCGACGACGAGCAAGGCGCCACGCGCCTTTGCCGGCCCTACTTGTTAGTCGCCGACGATCGCCGCCGCTCCTCGACTTCGACCACGTCGGCGCCCTCCCCCCGCCAGCGCAAGATCTCCATCGCCAGCACCGGGTGATTGAAGCCCTTGAGATGCAGGTCATCGATCGGCCTGGCATCGACCGACTGTTCGACGACGCCGAACACCCGGCGCGACACGATCACTTGGCCTGCCTTGGCCTCGTCGCACAGCCGCGAGGCGAGATTGGTGACGCTGCCGATCGCGGCGTATTCGAGCCGGTGCTCGAAGCCGACCTGGCCGAGCGTCGCATATCCCAGTGCGATGCCGACGCCGAACCCCAGGCTGTGGCCGCGATTTTTCCAGCGCTCCGTCAATTGGCCGATCTCGTCGCGCATTTCGAGCGCCATCTTCACCGCGCGCGTCGTGTGGTCCTCGAACGGGATTGGCGCATTGAACAGGATCATCACGCCGTCGCCGGCATAGCGATCGAGCGTGCCCTCATATTTGAAGATGAGCTTGCCCAGCGCGGCGTGATATTCACGGAGCACGTTCATCGCCTCTTCGGGCTCGGTCGTCTCGGTAAACGCTGTGAAGCCGCGCAGATCGCAGAACACCACCGTGACCTCGCGGCGGTGGCTTTCCAGCAGCGCATCATGGCCGTCCGACGACGCGATGATCTGCGCCACCTGCGGCGCCAGGAAGCGCTCCAGCCGCCTGATCCGCTCGATCTCCGCCAGTTGCTTCTCGACGCGCTCCTCGAGCGACTTGTTCCATTCGCGCAGCTGCTCGGTCTGCTCGGTGAGCTTTTCGGCCTGCTGCTGCACCGTCGCGTGGGTCAGCGCCAGCTCGCGGCCCTTCTGATCGACCTCGGTGAACAGTCGTGCGTTGCGCATCGCCAGCACGGCCTGGTTGGCGAACGTTCGCATCAGTCCGATCAGGTTCGGCGGGAACGTACCGGCCGACCGGCGGAGCACCACGAGCGCGCCGAGCACGCCCTGCTGATCGACCAGCGGCGTGAACAGCACGGCGTGAAAGCCGGCGGCGACCGCGACGTCGCGCAGCGGGTGATCGGGCGCGTTTTCCAGCTCGGCGATCGCGATCGGCTCGCCGCTGCGCACGGAGTCGGAGAGCAGGCTCGTCCGCTCGTCCAGCACATTGTGCGGGCCGTCCCGGTCGACGCCCTTGGCCTCCACCAGCCTGAAGCGGCGTTCGGCGGCCTCATAGGAATAGATCAGCACGGCGTCGGTCTTGGTGATCTCCAGCGCCCGGGCCGCCACCGTCGGCAGCACCGCATTGAGATCGAGCGAGGAGGCCACCGCGCGGCCAACCTCCTCGAGCACCTTCAGCTCATTGATCGACTGGGCCAGATCCCGCGTGCGTTCCTCGACCTTGGCTTCCAGCACGGCATAGGACTGCGCGAGCTGGCCGGCCATGCTGTTGAACTGATCGGCGAGCTCCTCCAGTTCGTCATGCGTCCTCACCTCGATGCGCTGGGCGAAATCGCCGGCGCCGAGCTTGCGCGCGCCGGCGCGCAACGCGGTGATCGGGATGAGCATGCGTCGCGCCAGCACCGAGCCCGCGAGGATCGCAACCGCAAGGCCGAGCGCGATCAACAGCGCACCGCGCAACAGCTGATCGCGGATCGGCGCCAGCGCGTGAGCCGTGGACTGCTCGAAGAACACGGCCCAGCCGAGCTTGGGCAGCGTCGCGGCCGCCGAGAGCACCGCGTGCCCCTCGCCGTCGGTGCCGGAGGCCAGCGGCTCGCCATCCGGCGTGAGCACCGCCGCGACCTGCGGCAGCTTGGAGAGGTCCTGACCGACCGCCGGTCCCCTCGCCGAGCTCGCCAACACCTGGCCCCGCGGATCGACCACGTAGGCGGTGCCGACCTTGCCGATCTGCGCCTCGGTCATGAAGTCTTCGAGAAAGTCGAGGTCGATGTCGGCCACGGTCACACCGGCATTGAAGCCGGAATGCGCGACCGAGATCGACATCATCGGCTGCGCGCCCTTGAAGGTCACGGCGGAGAAATTGCTTCCGTGCGTGACGGTGTCGGTGAAGCGCAGATCGCGTGACAAGTCGTTGCCCGAGGCAAACG
Source organism: Bradyrhizobium sp. HKCCYLS3070 (assembly GCF_051167575.1). Taxonomy (NCBI): domain Bacteria; kingdom Pseudomonadati; phylum Pseudomonadota; class Alphaproteobacteria; order Hyphomicrobiales; family Nitrobacteraceae; genus Bradyrhizobium; species Bradyrhizobium sp. HKCCYLS3070. Next base: position 39,521 of record NZ_JBNPTI010000021.1, on the reverse strand, counting down.
AGATCGAGGTGCGCGACACGCGGAGCTGTTCCCGGCCCTGGCCGTCGAGCTGATACAGCTGCCGCACAGCCGGCGCCTGACTCAGCAGTTGTACATAGTCGGCGCGGCGGAGCTCCAGCGTATTGGCGCTCGCCCGCGTCACCCAGCTGATCTGTCGCTGCAGATCCGAGAGCGCCTGATCGATCCGCCGGGCGCTGGCGTTGGCCTTTTCGGCCATGGCGGCGGTCAGGCTCGCCTTGGTGGACTGATAGCTGATCCAGGTTTCGGTCGCGCCATTCACGGCCAGGACGAACACGACGAGCCCGACCAGCGACACGACGTATTTGGCGAACAGGCCCTGCCGCAACGACCAGCCTCTGTTCTCGACCTCGTTCATCCGGACCCCTCACGCGCATCATCGCCGAGGTCAGCCCCGGACAAGCGCGTCCGCTGCCGTCCTCGCGGCAGCAACACTTTGGAGGCGGGACCGCTCGGGTGCGAGACGGTCCGTCGCCGGCACCCGTTTAGCACAGAATGGCATGCACAGCGGCGACCATGCCGGCGCCCCGCGCCAACTCGTTATTGCTCGGCTGGCCCTGAATCGCATGCACCGCTCGAGGAGATTCTCCGCAGGCTCGGTCGATCGCGGCTATATATTACCTATTGAAGATGCGCTTCAGAACGTCGTTCATCGGCTGGCTGTCCTGCACACCCTCCTGCAAGGGCTCGGCGGGAGCTGCCTCCGCCGCGCCCCGGCCGTCGTCGCCCGGAGGCCGAGAAACAGCACCGTCCTGAGGCGCAACCAGCGTACGGCCGCGGCTCTTGGCTGGCGGCTGCGCGGCCTGCAGTCCTTGCTGAATCAGATTGCCGATCGCCGATCCGAGATCGCCGCCGAGCAGGTCGGATTGGCCGGCCGCCGGGGCCTGCGCATTCGGGGCTGCCGTTGACGGCGCGCCGTTCGGACCAGCAGCACCGGTGGGCGCAGAATTTCCGATGAGGCCGCCGATGTCGTTGATCAAATTGTTCAGCCCGATCCCGTCCTTGCCGAACAGGCCCTGGCCCATCTGCTTGAGCCTGGCGTAGGCAGCATCCGGATTGTCGAGGATGCCGGCCATGTCGGGGTAAAAGCGCGGCTGACTCCAGGGGCCGTCGATGACGACGGGAATCCCGAGGCCTATCGGCTCCGAGGTGCGGCCCTGCCCCTCGGTCGTCATCACGAGCTTCGGCTCGACCCGCATCGCCAGCGCCCGATTCCCCAGATCGATCGTCCCCGTACCGGCGACCTTGACCAGCGGTCCGACCAGGTTGAGGTCACTGGTGGCGGCCTGTCCCCGCTCGACCTGAAACGAGGCCGAGAGCTGCGTGAGATCGGTCGTCAGTTCCTTCGAATCCTGCCATCCCGACAGCGGATTCGACGTCAGTGAGCGGATCATCTGCGCAACGTTGATGCCGCGGATCGCGCCGTCCTGGAACAGCAGGAACGCCGAGCCGCTCAGGTTGCTCATGAGAGCCTGCTGGCTGGCGCCGCTGGAGCGCAAGGCCAGCTTGCCCTGCATCCGCGCATCGAGCTTGTCGAATCCGGCGACGCTCGAGAGCAGCGGCAGCGCCCGGATGCCGACGAGATCACAGTGCATCGCATAGGCCGGATTGCCCGTGGAGGCGTCGATCACGACCTCGCCACTGGCCTGCCCCTCATAGGCGCCGAGATTGGCGACGGTCGCCTTCAGCAGGCCGCCGGCCAGCGAGGCTTCGAGATCGAGCGGCCCGAGGCGAGTCCCGGAGAGAACGACATCCGTCGCCGACAGCTTCACGCGCGCGTCGACGTAGTTCAGACCCCGCAAGTCGATTGCCGCCGTGCTCCATCCCGACGCGCCGGCAGAGCCCTGCGCGGCAGGCGCTCCCAAGTCGAGCCGGCGAACGTCGAGATCGACCTTCACCAGCGGCTTGCTCGCGAGATCGACCGAGGCCCAGCCGTTGAAATCGCCGTCGCCAAGCGTGCCGCTGAGGCCGTTGATCATCACCACCGGGCCATTCAGCCGAACGTCGGCGCGGCCGGAAAGACTCCCGCGGAATGCAGAAGCCATGTCGATTTTGAAATCGACCGGCAGCGTCTGGCGCTCAATAGGCAGCGCGGGCGCGGCCGCTGTGAGGTCGAAGGTCACCGGACGGTCGCCGGCCCGGGCCGTACCCGTGATCTTGACCTTGCCATCGGACAGAGACGCCGTCGCGCCGATGCCCTCGAGCCGATTCTCGACGCGGTCGCGCGGGTTGGAGAGGACGACGGCGCCGTCCCTGACGGTGACCCGTTCGATCCGGACCGCAGGCGCCGCTTCCGACTTCGCCGAGGCACGGCTGCGCGGCGCATTGTCCCGCAGCCGTTCGCGCAGCAGCGGCAGATAAAGTGTGGGCTTGTCGATGATGATCTCGCCGATGTCGGGCCGGCCGGACCACAGGCTCGACAGCGCCATGTCGGCCTGCAGCTTGCCGATCGTCAGCCGATTGTTGCCGTCCCGCTCCTTTGGATCCTGCAGGGTGATGTCCGTCAGGGTCGCATGCAGCGACGGCCACAGGCTGACGCTCGCCGAGCCGGCGATGCTCAGGCGATAGCCGGTGTCACGCTCGACGCGGTCCTGGATCGCGACCGTGAGGAAGCTCGCCGGAAGTCCAAAAGCCAGCGCTAGAGCGAGCACGACGATGACGGCGCCAATCAAACCGCCTGCGATCTTCAATGCCTTCATGTCGATGTCCCAAGCGCGAGGCGCGAGCGGTCTCCACGGGTTAGCGTGCGGCAATGCCGACCCGGTTCAATCCGAAATTTTCTCGGAACGAAGACCGCTCCCAGAGCGACCAAAATAGTCGGAAGCCCGTGCGTCATTATGTGACTTATGACACACTTCCGCCCGGGGGGTTTCTGTAACTGAGGCTTTGAACCGTTGCCGAAGGTATAGTGATGAGCAAGCAGGCCGAATTTGCGGTCATTCTGAAGATGAACCCGATGTTCGCCGACCTCGGCGCGGACGAGCTGCAGCGAATCTCGAGCCTCTGCCACACCCAGCATCTGTCGTCGGGCGAGGTGCTGTTCCAGAAGGGCGACCCCGGCAATGCCCTGTTTGGGGTGCGGCGCGGCCAGATTCGCATCGAGACCGGTGCCACCGACGGCAGCCGGCTGACGCTCAACTTCATGGGGCCCGGCGATCTGTTCGGCGAGGTCGCCGTGCTCGACGGGCAGGAGCGCACGGCCGACGCCACCGCCGGTGAAGCGACCGAACTGTTCGTGCTTCGCCGCGAGGATTTCCTCAGCTTCCTGGAACGCGAGCCCAAGGTGGCGATCAGGATCATTCAGCTGCTGTGCCAGCGCATCCGCTGGCAGAGCGAGCGAATGGAGGAATCGGTGCTGCAGCCGCTGCCGGTCCGGCTGGCACGCCGGCTGTGCGCCCTGGCGGAGGATTTCGGCTCCGAGGTTCATATCTCGCAGGAACAGCTTGGCGTCTTCGTTGGCGCGGCGCGTGAAAGCGTGAACCGCCAGTTGCAGGCCTGGCGCAAGGACAAGATCCTGGATCTGCAACGCGGCCGCATCCTTCTGCATGACCTGACCAAGCTGAACACGATCGCACGCAACGACTAATTGGCCGAGCGCGCAGCGTCGCTCACCGCAAATTTGTCGATTGCGGGTCCGGTCCATGGCGGGAACCGCCCGCCGTGCATCGTTTGGTATCAGCATCGGCCAAACATGATCGCAATTGGGCCACCACGCCTCACAATTTGCGACATGAACTCTTTTTAACAATTCTAACAGGGTTCAATCCGGCAGCGGAGAGTTCCATTTGCTCGCGCGCGGCGGCGCGCGGGGTGGAGCTTTGCGCGCCAGGCAAGCGTGGTTGGAAGTGACGTCATGAGTCTTGCGTTGCCGGCAATCGCCATCGAGGCCAGTGGTTCTGTTGGCCGTTGGCGCAGAGCTCTCGCGGTCTGGATCGACGCCGTGGAGGACGGCTGGGCCGTTCCGGCCTTGATCGTCGGGTTCGTCGCGGTCTGGATGGTGTATTTCTCGATCGCCTATCTCGGGGGCGATCTCCACCAGGACGTGATCGAGACCTGGTCGCTTGGACGCAGCTTCGACTGGGGTTCGACCAAGCATCCGCCGCTGATGGGCTGGGCGGCGTGGGCCTGGACCACCGTGTTTCCGCTGACCAACTGGTCGTTCAACCTGCTGGCGCTGACCAACGCAGCCGTCGGCCTCTTCGCCGTCGACCTCATCACCCGGCGTTTCGCGCGCGGTGACAAGCGGCTGGTCGTGCTGCTGTTGCTCATGCTGCTGCCGGTCTATCAACTGCATGCGCAGCGCTTCAACGCCAACGCCGTGCTGCTGTCGAGCTGGCCGCTGGCGACCTGGTGTTTCCTGCGCTCGTTCGAGACGCGTCACGTCGGCTGGGCCATCGCGGTCGGCCTGACCGGGGCGCTCGCGATGCTCGGCAAGTACTACTCGGTCTTCCTGATCGCGAGCTTTGCGGTCGCAGCGTTGTGCCACGGCGAGCGTCGGGCCTATTTCACCTCGCCCGCGCCGTGGATCGCGGCGCTGTCCGGCCTGGTCGCGCTGGCGCCTCATATCTATTGGCTGGCCACGACCGGCGCCCAGCCGTTCTCGCATGCAATCGAGCATCACGTCGGCAAGACCGCCGTGGCCGCCCTGGTCGAGGGCAGCGGCTTCCTGTTGGCGATGGCCGGCATCGCCGGTATCCCCGGCCTCATATGGCTCGCCATGACGCGGCCTCGCCCCACCCGCGTGCTGAACGATGCGCTCAGCCTCGACTCCGGACTCCGGCTGCTGGCGATGATCAGCATCGGGACCGTGGTGTTCCCCGCACTGGTCTCGATCGTGTTCGGCACCGACATGCCGCCGCTGTGGGGCCTGCAGGGCATCTTCCTGTTCGTCATCGTGATCGTGTGTGGCGCGAGCTATCACGCCCCCCGCGACATCACGATCAATCTCGCCGCTGCGACGATCGCAATCGCCGCATTCGCGGCCACCGTCGTAGCGCCCTTCCATGCAGTGTACCGGAACTACGTTCCGTTGAACGAGGGTCGCAACTTCTATGAGCCGGCCGTGACCGAGCTGGACCGCCTGTGGCAGACGGCATCGAACGGCGTCCTTCCCGCCGTCGGCGGCGATGACGGCCTCGCCTTTGCCGCAGCGTTCTACAGTCCCGACCATCCGCACTATGAGTTGGCGCTGGTGCACCCGCATGAGCTGCAACCTCTGTCCGAAGCGCTGACTGCGCAGGGCTGGGCGGCGCTGTGCTACGACACCGACATCTCCTGCATCTCCGGCATGCAAGCCGCGGCGGCGCTGGCGCGACGTTCGGTGCGGGCCGATTTCACGCTCCGGACCAAGCTGTTCGGCCTGGAGGGCGCCAGCCAGGGCTTCGTTGCCCTGATCGTGCCGCCTGAGACCGCCGCGCCAGTCGACGGCGCCCCGAGCGGGGGCCAGGATCTCAGCGCGCGCCGCCGCATGCCCTCGACCGCGAACTGAAACAGCTCGTTCCGGCACGTCATCTCATTCCGCAGCCGGCGACATCGCCGACGGCGGCTTTGACTGATGCGCCGCCTCCGGCCCATGGCCGGACTGCGCCTCGTCGGCGGCATCGCCGGAAGAGACGATCAGCTTGCGGCCAAGGCGGGCGAACAATGCGCCGACATCGTCCATCACCAGGAACATCGCCGGCACAAACAACAGCGACAGCACGGTCGAGAACACCAGCCCGCCGATCACCGCCAGCGCCATCGGCGAGCGGAATTCGCCGCCGGCACCGACCGCGAGCGCGCTCGGCATCATGCCGGCGACCATCGCGATCGTGGTCATCACGATCGGACGGGCCCGCTTCATGCCGGCATCGATGATCGCCTCGTCACGCCTGACGCCGGCATGGATCGCCTCGACCGCGAATTCCACCAGCATGATCGCGTTCTTGGTGACGATGCCCATCAGCATCATCATGCCGATATAGACCGGTATGGTGAGCTGCTTGCCCGTCAGCATCAGCGCGGCGATCGCGCCGCCGATCGACAGCGGCAGCGAGAACAGGATCGTGATCGGCTGCAGGAACGTGCCGAACAGCAGCACCAGCACGGCGTAGACGATCATCAAGCCCGCCGTGATCGCCGTGATGAAGCCCGACGCCAGCTCGTTCAGGCTCTCGGCATCATCGGACGGGATCAGCTTGACGCTGGCCGGCATGCTCTTTCTGACCGGCAGCTCGTCGATCTGCTTGGTTGCGTCGCCGAGCGCCGCAAGTCCGACGAGGTCGGCGGCGACGGTGGCCTGCCGCCCGCGATCGTAGCGGCTGATGCTGGTCGGGCCCTGGTCGAGCTTGATGTCGGCGACGACGGCCAGCGGCACGCCGCCCTTTTCGCCGTACTGGCCGAGCGGCACCCGCAACTGTTCGAGGATCTTCACGTCGCTGCGCGCCGCGTCCTCGAGTTGCACCCGGATCGGGACCAGCCGGCCGCCGGCGTCATACTTCGCCAGCGCAGGTCCAACATCTCCGATCGTGGCGACGCGGATCGTCTGCGACAGGCTTTCGGTCGACACGCCCAGACGTGCCGCCAGATCCGCGCGCGGCTGCACCCGCAACTCCGGCCGGTCGAGCGAAGTGTCCGACACCACGTTGGAGATGATCGGAATCCGCCTCATCTGCGAGGCGAGCTCGCTCGCAACGTTGTCGACCAGCTTGGGATCCGAGCCCGTCAGCACCAGCTTGATCGGGCGCAGACCATTTTCGTCGGTGAACCAGAAACGGATGTCCGGAATGGTTTCGAGATCCTTGGTGATCTCGAGCTCGAGCTCTTTCTGGGTGATCTTGCGCTCGGTCTTCGGCGTGTAGTTGACGATCATTCCGGCGCGACGAACCTCCATCGCGCCCTGAAGCCGGCCGCCGTCGACGAACACGCTGCGGACTTCGGGCCGCTTGCGCAGGCGCGCGACGATGTCCTCGGTGACCTTCTCGGTGTAGGCGAGCTGCGCGCCTGGCGGCAGCTCGATCGCGAGCAGCGATCGCGCCGCGTCCTGCGCCGGCAAGAACCCTTGCGACAGCAGCGTCGTGCTCCAGATCGAGGCAGCGAAGATCCCGATGCCGAGCAGCACCGTGACAAAGTAGTGCTTTACCGACCACGTCACGATGCGCTGATAGGCACGCAGGATGAACCCCGGCGGCGGATCGTCGTGCTTGTGATCCTTGAGGAAGTAGGCCGCCAGCATCGGCGTGACGAAGCGCGCCGCCAGCAGCGAGAAGAACACCTGCACCGAGACGGTGATGCCGAACTGCTTGAAGAACTGTCCGGCGATGCCGGACATGAAGCTCGCCGGCGCAAAGATCGCGATGATGGTGAGGCTGATCGCGATGACCGCGAGCCCGATCTCGTCGGCGGCATCGAGCGCCGCGCGATAGGGCGACTTCCCCATCCGCATGTGGCGCACGATGTTCTCGATCTCGACGATGGCGTCGTCGACGAGAATGCCGGTCGACAACGTGATCGCCAGGAACGACACCATGTTCAGCGAGAAGCCGAGAATATCCATCGCCCAGAAGGCCGGAAAGATCGACAGCGGCAGCGAGATCGCCGCGATCACCGTGGCCCTGAAGTCGCGCAGGAACAAGAGCACGATGATGACGGCCAGGATCGCGCCCTCGAACAGGGTCGAGATCGCCGCTTCGTAATTGCCCTTGGTGAAATCGACCGACGTATCGATCAGCTTCAGCTCGACATCGGGATGGGCGGCCCGGACCTGGTCGATGCGCTTCTGAACCGCGGCGGCGACGACCACATCGCTGGCGCCCTTGGCGCGCTTGATGCCGAGCGCGACCACCGGCTCGCCGTTGAAGCGCGCAAAGGTGCGGCGATCGGCGATCGTGTCGGTGACCGTCCCGAGATCGGCGAGCCGGACCTCGCCGCCGCCGAACAAGGGAATCATCGTGTTGGACAGCTCGTTCAGCGTCTTGGCGCCGGCAAGCGTGCGGATCGCCTGGTCGTTCTTGCCGATCTCGGCGCGGCCGCCGGCGACGTCCACATTGGTGCCGCGCAGACTCTGGCTGACATTGACGGCGGTGAGACCCATGGCCTGCAGCCGGTCGGGATCGAGCGAGACCAGAATCTCGCGCTCGACGCCGCCGATGCGCTCGACCTGGCTGACGCCGCGCACGCCCTGCAGCTCGCGCTTGACCACGTCGTCGACGAAGAACGACAGCTGCTCCGGGGTCTTGCCCGGTGAGATCGCCGCATAGGTGACGATCGGCAGGCCGATCTTGTCGACGCGCGAGATCAGCGGCTCGGTGACGTTCTGCGGCAAGTCGGAACGAACGCGGGTGACGGCGTCCTTGACGTCGTTGATGGCGCGATCGGTGTTGGTCTCGAGCGCGAACGTAATCGTCGTCACCGACAGGCCGTCGGTGATCAGCGACTGGATGTGGCGCGCGCCCTCGACGCCGGAGACGCCGTCCTCGATGATCTTTGTGACCTGGGATTCAAGCTCCGACGGCGCCGCGCCGAACTGCGCCACCGCGACCGAGATCACCGGAATGTCGGCGTTCGGCAGCCGGGTGACCGCGAGCTTGGTGAAGCTCATCCAGCCCAGGATCAGCAGGATGATGGAGAAGAGGATCGACGGCAGCGGGTTCCTGATCGACCATGCCGAAATGTTCAGTGCCATCAGCGTACCCGCGTGCGATCGATGTCTTCGGCAAACATGGTCTTGATCTGGTCGCCATCGTGCAGCGAGCTGCCAGCGTCGGCCACCACGATTTCTCCCTCTGTCAGCCCGTCGAGGATCTCGCTCGCCGTATCCGACACCAGGCCGACCCGCACCCGGCGGGTCTCGATCGTGTTGCCCTTCACGACCTGGATGGTGAGATGATCGATCGCCGTATTGGGCACGGCGACGCCGCAGCTCCGCCGGGCATCGATATTGGCGCGCGCAAACATGCCGGGCTTGAGCGACGGATTGCTGGTCAGCGCGATGCGCACATGGCCCAGCTGCGTGGTCCGGTCGACCTGCGGCGCCACCACGCGCAGGCGGCCGACAATGTCGGGTAGGTTGTCGCGAGTGATGCGCACCGGCGCGCCCGTGCCGAGCTTCAGGAGATGAACGCTCGGAACTTCGGCGTCGAGCTCCAGCTCGTTGTTCACGGCGATGCGGAACATCGGACCGGCCTGCGGCGAGGCCGGCGCACCGGCGATCGTGCGGACCTCGGTGACGAGTCCTGCGGCCGGCGCACGCAGCGACGCCGGCCGGTTCGCGGCCGCCGCCGGCGCTCCCGGCTGCGGCGGTGACGGCGTCAGGCGCGCCAGCTCCTGGTTCTCGGTAACGGTGTCGCCCTCCTTGACCAGGACGTCGATGACCCGCGAGCCTTCCTGATCGGCGCCGACCACCGCTTCGCGGCGGGCCACGACGAAGCCGGTGACGCGCACGAGATCTGAGAAGCAGGCCTTCACCGCCTTGGTCACCAGCACCTGGGCCTGCATCGGCGGCTCCTCGGCGGTGTGATGGGGACGATGCTCATACCAGTAATAGCCGGCGAACAGGGCCACGAAGACGACCGCACTGGCCGCGGACTTGAGGGATTTTGGCAGCTTCATCGGCAGGGTGATCCGGTCGGCGCGAGATGCGGGTTATGGATGCTGCGAATTTGGCACGGGGCGCTCCGACAAGGCGATGCGCCCCGCAATCCTGCGGGACGCATCCGGCCACCTCGATCTCCGGCCACGCGACCTCCGACGGCGCTTGATGGACGCGGCGCTACTTGGCCGCCGCCGTCTTGCTCTGCATGTTGACGACCTGAACGCGGCGATTCACCTCGGCGAGCGGCTGGCTCGGATCCTTCAGCTTGCTCTTGCCATAGCCCACCGTCACCAGGTCGGCGCCGGCGATGCCGAACTTCTCGACCAGATAGCGCTTGATCGAATCGGCGCGGCGCTCGGAGAGATCCTGATTGTAGGCCTCGCCACCGGCGGCATCGGTATGACCGGCGACGACGAAGGTCGACCCTTTCAGCTCGGCGTTGGTCAGCGCCCGGCCGAGCGCCTGCACCGACGGCAGCGACTTCTGGCTGATGTTGGCGGAGTTGTAGTCGAAGGTGATCTCGAGGTCGATGTTCGGCTTGGTCTTGGCGACCGCCGCGATCTCCTCGCGCTCGGCAGTGGACAGCGACCGCGTCGAGCGGCCGCGAATGCTCTGCAGGAACTTGTCCTGCTCCGGCGCGACCGCGGGTGTGGCCTCCGACGGCGGCGACATCGACAGTCCCCGGGTCAGCGGCCTCTTCGGCCCGGCCAGGGCGCGGACGATCTGATCCTCACTGACATCATCGGCGGCGAAGGCCGGCATCGCGCTCAGCGACGCGGCCGCGCTCAGGACCGTCGCGGCCAGGAGAGCCGTCAGGCCGGCGGTCATCGTCGAATTCGTTTTCGGTGCGGTCATTGCCAATCCCTCCTCACGCGAACTGATCGTCCCGGTCTCCGCCGCGCCCGGCGCGACACCCGGCTGTTCGCTGTTATGTCGGTCCGGCCTGCCGCATGGTTCGAGCCGGCCGGCCGACGCGCGCAACAAATCAGCGCACGCCGTAGGCTTCGAACTCGCGGACGATGTTGGGGTCCATCGCCTTGGCGTTGGCGATGTCGAGCGCCCCCTCCTGCGCGGCGCCGTTACGCTGTTTGGCGAGACCGCGGCCGTACAATGACGACGTCAGCCGCGGGTTGATCTTCAGCGCCGCATCGAAATCGGCGATGGCGTTCTTGACCGCGCCGCTCTTGAGGTTGACCAGCCCGCGGCTATCGAGCGCGTCGACGAAATTCGGCCGCAGCCGCAGCGCCTCGTTGCAGTCGCGCAGCGCAGGTTGCAGCTCGCCGACGACGGTGCGCGCCCAGCAGCGGTTGTTGAGCGCCTCGACGTCCTTTGGATTGATTCGGATGGTGTCGTCGAAATCGCGGATCGCCTGCGCGTAGGCGCCCTTGCTCGCATACACCTGGCCGCGTCGGTACAGCGCGCCGGCATCCTCCGGATTGGCCGCGATCTTGGCGCTCAGGCTCTTGATCGTCGGATCGTCGGCGAACGGATCCTGCGCGGGCGCTGCTGGGGCCGCGGGCGCAGCAGGCGCGGCGGGCGCGACGTTCGCGATCACGGGAGATGGCGCGGGCGCCGGCGGCGCCGGAGCAACCGGCGCGGGCGACGGGGTGTCCACCTTCTGCACCGGCGTCGGCTGCGGCGCGGGCGGAGCCGGCGGCAGCGGCGACGGCACCGGCGGCGCCACCACGACCTGCGTCGGGGTCGGCGCAGGTACAGGTGCAGGCGCCGGCGCGGCATTGCTCTCGGCCGGCGGCGGCCTGACGCCGCCATTGCCCGGCACGAAGGAGAAGTCCTCCGCCAACGACGACGAGATCCACGGCACCTGCTCGCTGCGCGAGGCGCGGGTGACGCCGACGCGGGTGCGGTTCAGCGTCTCCTCGGCGGTGAGGTCCGGAACGCGGATCTCCTTCAGGAGCTCCTGCACGAACAGGCTGCGATCGCGCCCGCCATCCGTCACGACAGCGGACAGCGCCGCCGAGTACATCACCAAAGTACCGCTCGGTGCGATGACCGGCGCGAGGCCGGCCGAGGCGGTGCGGAACCTGCGCTCATAGGGATTGCGCCGGGAGGCATCGAGCAGCGCGATCTTCACGCCGGCGCCGCGGCTGTTGATCTCCTGCAGCACCTGCTCGAGGCCGATGCCGTCGCGCCGCACGTCGGCCTCCTGCCAGATCTGCGCATCGACCGGGATCATGTAGCTCTGTCGGCTCGACTGGATGCCGTAGCCGGAGAAGAACAGCAGCGCCACCGAGCCCGGCTTGATCTTGCCATAGAGCCGATCGAGGCCGCGGCGCATCGCGTCGCCGCCGGCATTTTCCAGCGTCTCGACGCTGAAACCGTCACGCTTCAACTCGTCGGTGAGATCGCGGGCATCGTTGACCGGTTCCTTGAGCGGCGCCTCGGCATCCGGATATTTCGCATTGCCAATCACCAGGGCGAAGCGGTCGCCGGCCGCGTGCGCGGGCCCGGAGACAACGGCCGAAAACGCGACGGAGAACATCAGGCCGAGCGGCAACAGCAGGCGGAAAGTCATCACGATGGCGGTCCAGCGGTCAGCAATCAGGCGCCGTCCAGCTTGCGCCGCGGCGACCATATCCCACGCGTCAGGCATTATCAAATCGCCGTGACGGCACGTCAACCGCTTGCAGAGGTTGACGAATCGTCTGAGGCGGCGACCGCCCGCAGGAGCCTCTTGCGAGCTGCGGGCCATGACACGAGCGGACCATGCAACGATCCCAATGGCTTGAAATGTGAGATGCCTCACGCTGTGTCGCGGCAGCGCAGCGTCCGGTTCGACGAGCACCGCGATTGACCTCGATGCGATTGACCTCGATCCGTGCCGATGGCTCGATGGTTGCCGCGCCCAACCAACGAGAAGGCCATCATGGGGAACGCCGCCGAGATCTACGCGCTGCGCTACGCGACGATGTCGCCGCGCACGCCGCACATGAACTTCCTGCAGCCCGATCCGCACGACAGCACGGCGCAGGACCTCGACTATTTCGTGTGGCTGATCCGCCGTGACGGGCGCGACATCCTGGTCGACACCGGCTTCAACGCCGCGGAGGCCGAGATCCGCCATCGCACCCTGACGCGCGATCCGATCGATGCGCTCGCTTCCTTCGGCGTCGCGGCGGCCGACATCCGCGACATCATCGTGACCCATCTGCACTACGATCACGCCGGCAATCTCGACCGCTTCCCGAACGCGCGCTTTCACCTGCAGGAGCGCGAGATGGCGTATGCGACCGGACGCTGCATGTGCAACGGCATGCTGCGCTACCCGTTCACGGTCGAGCACGTCACCACGATGGTGCGCCACGTCTATGGCGAGCGCGTCACCTTCCACAACGGCGACGGTGAGGTCGCGCCGGGCGTCACCGTGCACCGGGTCGGCGGCCATTCCGACGGGCTGCAGGTGGTGCGCGTCGACACCGCGCGCGGCCCGGTCGTGCTCGCCTCCGACGCCGCGCATTACTACGCCAACCTGCAGCGCCGCAGCCCGTTTCCGATCGTGCTCAACATCGGCGACATGATCCAGGGCTGGGAGATCATCGAGCGCCTCGCCGGGCATCCGGATCGATTCATTCCGGGCCACGATCCGCTGGTGACCGAACTCTATCCGCGCGTGAGCGAGGCGGCCGATGCCTACGCACTGCATGTGGCGCCGTCTCGGTCGTTTGCGAGATAGCGGCGCGGCAGGACCAAGTGACGTGACAGGAATGAGCATCGTTTCCGCCATCCCGAGGCGGTGCTGATTTTCTTCGCCGTCATCGCCCGGCTCGATGTTTAGCCCGAAGCGGGTGATGACACCTGAATCGACGAAGCGCCGCGCGAACATGACACTTCGGTCTCGCGGCGCGTTTCGCGTCCGAGCTTTACTCATCGAGACACCCTCTTCTGAACAGAGGGCGCAGGGAGAGCCAGGCCTCGGCTGAGGCCTGCGGTCCGCCTGCGAGAAAAAATGCAGGCGGCAGAACCACAGGTACAGCCGGAATGACCCGGCCCTCCCTGCGCGATGGCTTTACGATTTATACGCAGTCTCCTCGGTGACCGGCTTGTTTGTCACCGTGGCGACGACGCGCGCATCACGCGCGCCGCGCGGACCTCAGCGTCGGGAGGCCAGGACCCTGCGACTTCACCGTCCGCAGCATGGCGTACGTCCGCGTGCTCTCACGCTGCGCCCCGCCGCGGCCATCGCATCCCACCTCAACGCGTCGTGACGTTCGCGAAAGCGCCCCTCTTCAATGAGGCGGGACGGGCGGAAGTCTCCACCTGATTTGCCCGACGGCACAAGCGATTTCTTTTTTACCGAACATCTGGACGGCCCAGATCAAGTTGAGATGACTGAATAAATTGGCCGCTACGCGCAGATGCAGATTGACGTGCTCCGTCATTGCGAGGAGCGAAGCGACGAAGCAATCCAACCGCCCCGGAATGATTGTGAACATTCAATGCAGCTCCACCTTCGCCTTCTTCGCCAGGTGGTCGCCGAGGAATCGCACGTCCCAATTGGTCAGCCGCACGCAGCCATGCGACTCCGACTTGCCGACCTTGGACGGCTCGGCCGTGCCGTGGATGCCGTAGCCGTTGCCGACCGACAGGCCGATCCAATAGGCGCCGACCGGGTTGTTCGGGCCGGGCTTGATGGTGAACGGCTTGCGCGACTTGACGCCCTTGAACTCGTAGTCCGGATTGTAGCGGTAGTTGGGATCGGCATCCCGCGAGGTGACCTTGAAGGTGCCGTCGGGCGTCGGCTTTTCGTCGCTGCCGACCGTAGCGGGAAACACCGCCACCAGCTTGCCGTCCCGGTCGAACGCCTGCACCGTGCCGGCGTCCTTGCTGATGTCGAGCCGCATGATGTCCGGCGCCTTCTCGTCCGGCCTGATCACATTGGCGACGGCGATCTGCTCGCCCTCCTTGTCGAAGCTGGCCTTCGGATTGAGCGCCGACAGCAGCGCCTCGCTCATGTGGAATTTCTCGGCCAGCGCCTCGCGCGGCGAGGTGTAGCCGAGCGCCGGCAGGTCCTTCATGTCCTCCATGTGCTGTGGCAGCTTCTTCAGGAACGGCCCCTTCACATCGTCACGGGTGATCGTGTAGGAGACGATCGCCGGCGCCTGGTCGCCGCGCAGCAGCGCCTCCCACAGCTCGGGCGTCAGCTTCGCATCACCGGCAAGCGCCTTGGTGCGCGCGAACGCGGCGAGCGCCTTGCGCGCATTGTCGCCGAAGCGGCCGTCGATCTCGCCGGGAGAGACATGCGCGCGATCGAGCAGCACCTGGGCGCGGATCGCCACCGGATACATCTTCTCCTCGGCCGGCGGCCGCTTGCGCAGCTCGGCGCTGTTGACGGCGTCGGCGGTGAGCTCGGCGGAGAGCGCAGGCGTGACGCCGAGGGCGCAGAGCAGAAGCGGTATCCAGAGCCGAAGCATGGTCGTGAGTCCCAGGTGAAAGACGGCTGACATTCGGCAGCGTCAACGTGGACCCGGCCGAGAAGTTCGGCACCATCGGCTGAACGTCGCGGCATCCTGGCGCGACTACCAGGGACGCGGGTCGGCTGGCCCGGCGGCGGTGCGTCTGCTATCCCGGCGACAGCCGTGCAATGAATTGGGTTCGCGAGGATCGGTTTCGGATGGGACATGCCGCAATTGCCGCCACGATGCGCCGGATGCCGATGCTCGCCGCCGCCGGCCTGCTGGCGATGATCCAGGCTGCGGCAGCCGATGACGGCGCGCCGAAGGGCGCCGCGGTCAGCGTGCTCAAGGCGACCAAGGCCTGCTTCGACAACACGGTCGAGGTGTCCGGCATGGTGCTGGCGCGCGACGAGACGGCCGTCAGGCCCGATCGTCCCGGCCTGAAGGTCGCGGAGGTGCTGGTCGATGCCGGCGACACCGTCACGGCCGGACAGAACCTGGCGCGGCTGACGCCGCCGGAGGGCGGCACGATCATGATCCAGGCGCCGGTCGCGGGCACCATCCTGTCGTCGAGCGCCACCATCGGGGCGTTCGCCTCCGGTCGCGGCGAGGCGCTGTTCTCGATTCTCGCCCGCAACGAATATGATCTCGTCGGCCTGGTGCCATCAGCCCAGCTCGGCAAGCTCGCGGTCAACCAGACGGCGCGGATCCGCATCGTCGGGGCCGGCGAGGTCGAGGGCAAGATCCGAAGGGTGGCGCCGACCGTCGAGCCGAACAGCCAGCTCGGCCAGGCCTTCATCGGCATCACCGGCACGGCGCGGTTGCTGGTCAATTCGTTCGGCCGCGCCGTGATCAAGATCGGCCAGAGCTGCGGCGTTGCGGTGCCGCTGACCGCCGTGCTGTACGATCCCGACGGCACGGTGGTGCAGGTGGTCCGGGCTCAGCGGATCGAGACCAAGCGGGTCGAGATCGGCCTGATGGCCGGCGGCCAGGTCGAGATCCGCGACGGCCTCGCCGAGGGCGACGTCGTCGTCACCCGCGCCGGCGCGCTGCTGCGCGAGGGCGACCCGGTCCGGCCGGTGATGGCGAGCAATTGAAAGACGCGACGCCGCAGGGGTCTGAGGGGCACGCGGCCCCACCCTCCCCTGGAGGGGGAGGGTCGTCGCGCGGCGCGCCAGCGTCGTGCGGCGGGGTGGGGTGGAGCCAGGGATGACGGTGCAAGTGGAGAGATCACCCCACCCCGCCCCACGGTTCGCTTCGCTCGCCGTGAGGCGACCCTCCCCCTCCAGGGGAGGGTGGGAGGCCGCCGAGAGGGCGGAGCATCTCAGGCGCGGGACAGGCTAAGCTCAGCTGCCGGCGTTGGCGACGTCGGCACTGAAGCGGATGTCCTCGACCAGCGAGGACGACACGGTCGGCACCTGCTCGCCGTCGGAGCTGCGGGCGATGGCGTTGCGAGTCTTGTTGAACACGGTCTCGGCGCTCGGGCTCTTGCCGAGCTGGTTCAGCAACTCGGTGACCAGCACGCTGTTCTGGCCCTTCGGATCGTCCAGCACCTTGCCCGGCGTCGCCGACGACAGGATCAGGGCGTTGGCCGGCGCATTGATCGGCGCCAGGCCGTGCGAATAGGCGCGGAAGCGGCGCTCATAGGGATTGCGGCGGGCGGCGTCGATCACCACCAGCTTGGCGCGCGCGCCCTGCTCGCGGACGGTATCGAGCAGGCGCTCGATGCTGGTGCCGTCGCGGCGTACGTCGGCTTCCCGCCAGATCTTGGCGTCGACCGGGATCATGTAGCTCTCGCGTCCGGCCTGGATGGCGTAGCCGCCGAAGAACAGCATCACGACCGAGTCGGGCTTGATCCTGGCCTTGAGGCGCTCGACCGCGCGGGCCATGTCGTCCTTGTTGGCATCCTCGACGACATCGACGTCGAAGCCGTCGCGGCGCAGCGCGCCGGTCAGTGCACGGGCATCGTTGATCGGCTGGACGAGCGGCGCGTTGGCGTCGGGATAGTGACCATTGCCGATCACGAGCGCGAGGCGCGCGCCGTTGCCGGTCGCCACGCTGCTCTGCTCGGAGGCCGCGGCCTTGGGCGCCTCGAGCGAACGCTTGTTCAGGGCAGCATGCGCGCCGATCGCGAGCGACACCGTGCAGAGAAGCGCGGCGGCGATCACGGCCGATCGGCGGGAAAGAGAAGGCTGCCTTGCGGTCATCACGTCAATCCTGGTCCGAGCCTGCCCGTCGATACCAAAGGGGTGCACCCTTTGGTCGCGCCGGCGCCTCTGAGGTTTGAGGGGTTGCGAGACGATGTGTCGTCTCAATGCGCGCAAATTGCGGCGCCGCAACGAAGAAAGGCTTAACCCGAACCCGCGTCCCAAGCAACATCGGAACACCATTGACTTTTCAAGCGCTTGAAGAGAAACGCAAATTTAACCATGACGGCGATCTCCAAACGGCCCCGGACGGACCGCCGGGAGACCACATTGCCGCCAAATCCGCCTCCCGCGCCGCGACCGCCGTCACGTTGTCTTTGGCCGTCCAGCGTGTCAGTTTGCCCAATGCATGCGCGTGACGCGCCGTTTGCCGGGCGTCTCGAGCAACGCATGCCGCTCGTCCCGCCTTCGACAACCCGCGAGTCCTCGCTTGAGTTTCCAGTATTTCGCCGGCGCGGCCTGTCGCGCACTGACGGCCCGGAAGGATGGGCCCTCGCTGTACGAGGTCTGCGATCCCATCCTGCGCCGGCCCGGCAGCGGCGACCCGCATCTGTCGAAATTCTACCGGACCGCGCTCGGGAACCCGGCGCTGCGCGCATTGCTGCGCCGTGCCGGCCTGCCCGAGTTGAACGATCCCGCTGTTCTCAATGCGCTGCGCGACGCGCTGGTTCTTGCCCGCGACAATCCGACGCCGGATTGGGAGCAGGTCGGCCGCCCCGTCGCCGATCTGGTCGACAGCGTCGCCTTGCACCACCCTGCCCCGCCGCGCCGGACTGCGGCGGCGGCCATGCCGCCGGCCGGCGAGGTCGATCGCGTGATCCGGGCCTGTGGCGCCGACCTGCTCGGCTCGTTCAGCCGCAATGGCTTCATCCCGACCTATGCCGCCTTCAACCTGATCGGCGATCCCGACATGAAGGGCCGCGAGGTCAAGATGGCGCTGCAGGGGCTCGACGCCCGCGGCTACAAGAACTCGACCTTGCTGTTCAACCTCGCCCGCGTCTTCATCGCGCGATCGCCGGCGGCCGCGGTGATCAATCCGCCGTGGCGCGGCATCGCCGAGCCGATGTGGGAGCCGGTGCAGATCCGCCACCGCTCGGCCTATTACGACGCGTTCTTCACCGAGGCGCTGCTGAGCTATCTGGAGACGGGCCTCGCGTCATCGGAGCAGACAAGCGCGGCGCGCAGCGCCATCGCCGCCATGGTCGAGTTCTGCCTGACCATCAGCCGCGAGGAGGTGCGCGGCGCCGACGGCAAGAGCTACAATGTCGTCACCGCGCTGGCGCCGCCGCCGCATCCGCGCTTCTCGCGCTTCTTCACCCAGATCAAGCAGGACCTCGGCTTCGGCATCTACGTGCCGGATTGCGACACCACGGCGTGCTCGTTCTCGGCGGCGACGCAGGCCGGCTCGGACGATCCGATGTTGAGCCAACCGCTGCTGGATTTCTATGCGGGCTACCAGGTGCGCGCCGGCGGCAACGAGCCGCGCGTGACGGTGCCGATCAACGACAACATCGACTATGAAGGCGGTGTCGCGACCTGGATCGACAGCCTGGCCGGCGAGCGGCCCTACGGCAATGATCTCGATCCGACGTTGAACCTCGACGTGCTCGAGGTATCGTTCCGCAATCTCGGGCGCTGGCAGATCCTGGAGACGCAAGCCCGGCTCGACGTCGTCAGGCGGATCGTCGGCTTCCAGCAGCGGCTGGTGCTGAGCGGCGCCTTCGCCGACCCCCGCTCGCACATCTATTATCTGCCGGAGCTGTACTGCGCCTATTTCGGCCGCTGCTACCACGCCTTCATGGCGCTGCCGCCGGCGGCGCGGCAGGCGATCGATCCCGACGGCGCGTTCGAGCTCATTCGCCTGCGCGTGCTGGCCTATGTCGAGGACGAGTTGGTCGGCCGCGAGATGAACCCGTTCGACGCCGCGCTGGCGCTGATCGCGCTCGGCCATCTCGGCGGCGCTGCGGCGAGCTTCGCGCCCGCGGTGCATTGCATCGTGACGTCGTTCGGCGAGGGTGGCCGGCGGCATCCGTACCGCGCCTATGAATGGAACAAGATGAAGACCCCGACCCGCATCCTGGTCGGCGGCCCCGAGGTCACCTCGGCCTTCGTGCTGATGGGCCTGGCGCTGGCGCGGCGGGTCGTCGTGCGGTGAGGGAGTGATGGCGGTCGGCTCCCCCCTTGCGGGAGGGGAGCGCACTGCCGTCGAGGTGATAGCTCGAGTCGCCCTTCTCTCAGCGCGCCATCGCGCGAAGTTGAGCGGCTCAGCCAATCACGGCGCTGGAACCGCGGGCCGATCCGCCGCACAATTGCTCCAGCCTTCCCATCCCCAAGGACGACCCGCGCCCGTTGATGTCGATGAAACCAGCTTTGCTTGCGCTCCTCCTGCTGCTGCCCTCCGTCGCGTCCGCGGCCGACATCACCGGGATTCCCAAGATCCGTGAGGCCGATGGGATCACGATCGGGACCACCCGCATCCGGCTCGGCGGCATCGACGCGCCCTCCGTGGATCAGCTCTGCCTCAACAAGAACGGCGAGCGCTGGACCTGCGGCGTGGCGGCGCGTGACGAGCTGATCAAGTACGTCGACGGCAAGAGCTGGACCTGCCATCCGCGCTCGATCGACCGCCGCGGCCGCCAGGTCGCGCGCTGCGACGTCGATGGCGAGGACATCCAGAAATGGCTGGTGCGCAGCGGCTGGGCGCTGGCCTATCGCACCCTCTCGCATGACTACGAGCCCGACGAGGCGGAGGCGCGCGCAGCCAAGGCCGGCATGTGGCAGGGCGCGTTCATCGCGCCATGGGACTGGCGCGTGCGCAACAAGAAGACTGCGATCCTCGGGGCCACCAACCCGCCGGAGGGCGCGCGCAAAATCCTGCTCGCCTCGGCCTCGGGCCCGGTCGCGCCCTCGCCGGACTGCACCATCAAGGGCAATGTCAACGGCGCCGGCGAGTGCATCTATCACACGCCGCAGAGCCGCTGGTACGCGCAGATCAAGATGCACGTCGCCAAGGGCACCCGCTGGTTCTGCTCGGTCGAGGAGGCCGAGGCCGCCGGCTGCCGCGAAACGAGGCGCTGACGGCCCGACCCGCCGGCCTGCCGGGGCATGCCAGCCCCCCGGCTTCTCCGGCTTTTCTTAATGCGCCGCGCCACGTAAAACGACCATGGGCCGGCCGTGTGCGAGAGCCCGTCACCACCCTCAACCGCCAAACCACATCGCCGAGGACACTGACAATGACCGTTCGCGCGGGCCGGGAGTTTCTGGCCATCCCGGGACCCACCACGATGCCCGACGAGGTGCTGCAGGCGATGCACCGCCCCGCGCTCGACATCTACTCCAAGCAGATGGTCGAGCTGACCGACGGCATCATGTCCGATCTCGGCCGGCTGTTCGCCACCAAGGGCAAGACCTACATCTACATCGCCAACGGTCACGGCGCCTGGGAGGCGGTGCTCTCCAACGTGCTGGCGCGCGGCGACAAGGTGCTGGTGCTGGAGAGCGGCCGCTTCGCGATCGGCTGGGGCAATGCGGCGCGCGCGATGGGCGCCGAGGTCGAAGTGCTCCGCGGCGACTGGCGCCGCGCGGTGCGGCCGGCCGAGGTCGAGGCGCGGCTGCGCGCCGACAAGGAGCACAGCATCAAGGCGATCGTGGTGGCGCAGATCGATACGGCGTCCGGCGTCGTCAACGACGTCGAGGCGATCGGCCGCGCCATCAAGGCCGCGGGCCATCCGGCACTCTACATGGTCGACACCGTGGCCTCGCTCGGCTGCATGCCGTTCGAGATGGATGCCTGGGGCATCGACGTCGCGATGTCCGGCTCGCAGAAAGGCCTGATGACGCCGCCGGGTCTCGGCTTCGTCGCCGCCAATGACCGCGCGCTCGAGGCGCACAAGCGCGCCAACATGCGCACGCCCTATTGGGACTGGAGCGAGCGCGAGGGCACCGAGCACTATCGCAAATATGGCGGCACCGCGCCGGTGCATCTGCTGTTCGCACTGCGCCAGGCCATGGACATGCTGTTCGCCGAAGGGCTGCCGCACGCCTTCCGCCGCCATGAGCTGTTGGCCGAGGCCGTGCGCCGCGCGGTGGCGAAGTGGAGCGAGGGCCAGGTGATCGGCTTCAACATCGCAGACGCCGCCGAGCGCTCCAACACCGTGACCACTGTGCTGGTCGGCGAAGGTTATGATCCGGCCGTGTTGCAGACCTACTGCAAGGAGCAGTGCGGCGTCGTGCTCGGCACCGGGATCGGCGATCTCCAGGGCCAGGCGTTCCGCATCGCCCATATGGGCCATGTCAACGCGCCGATGGTGCTGGGCACGCTCGGCGTGATCGAAATGGCGCTGGTGGCGTTGAAGATTCCGCACGGCCGCGGCGGCCTCGACGCCGCGATCCAATGGCTCGGCGAGAGCGTGACCCCGTAAAGGACGACATGACCGACTTGAGCACCAAGGCGCCGGTGGCGCCGCGCCATCCGCACAGCTTCACCCGTCACGGCATCACCGTAAGCGACGACTATGCGTGGCTGAAAGACGCGCGGTGGCAGGAGGTGCTGCACGATCCGTCGCTGCTGGATGCTGATATCCGCGCCTATCTCGAGGCCGAGAACGCCTATGCGGAATCCGTGCTCGGCCACACCTCACCGCTGCAGAAGAAGCTCGTCGCGGAGATGCGCGGCCGCATCAAGGAGGACGATTCCTCGGTGCCGTCGCCGGACGGGCCCTACGCCTATTTCCGCAAGTATCGCGAGGGCGGCCAGCACGAGTTGTTCTGCCGGACGCCGCGCAACGGCGGGGCGGAGACGATCGGGCTCGATGGCGATGCGCTGGCGCGAGGCCACGACTATTTCAAGTTCGGCGGCAGCAGGCATTCGCACGACCACAAGCGCGTCGCCTGGAGCGCCGACACCAAGGGCTCCGAATATTTCACCATCCGCGTCCGCGACTGGGATAGCGGCAACGATCTCGACGACGTGGTCGAGGAGACCGACGGCGGTGTGGTGTGGTCACGCGATTGCAAGAGCTTCTTCTACGTCAAGCTCGACGACAATCACCGCCCGATGCAGGTGTGGCGGCATAAGCTCGGCACCAGGCAGGCCGAAGACGCGCTGGTGTACGAGGAGAAGGACACGGGCTGGTTCACCCATGTGCACGAGTCGACGTCGGGCCGGTTCTGCGTCATCGCCGGCGGCGACCACGAGACGTCCGAACAACGGTTGATCGATCTCGACGCTCCCGAGGCGCCGCCACGCCTCGTGGCCGCGCGCGAGAACGGCGTGCAATATTCGATCGCCGATCGCGGCGATGAGCTGTTCATCCTGACCAATGCCGACGGCGCCATCGACTTCAAGATCGTCACCGCGCCGCTGTCTGCGCCCGAGCGCGCCAACTGGCGCGACCTCATTCCGCACCGCGCCGGCATCTACGTGCTCGACCACGATCTGTATGCCGGGCACCTGGTGCGGCTGGAGCGAGCCAATGCGCTGCCGTCGATCGTCATCCGCGATCTCGCATCCGGCGAGGAGCACGCGATCGCCTTCGACGAAGGCGCCTATTCGCTCGACGCGATGGGCTCCTACGAGTTCGACACCACCAATCTGCGCTTTGCCTATTCGTCGATGACGACGCCGTCGGAGGTGTGGGACTACGACATGGTGACGCGCGCGAAGACCTTGCGCAAGCGCCAGGAGATTCCGTCCGGGCACAATCCGGCCGACTACGTCACCACGCGCATCATGGCCAAGGCGGAGGACGGCGCCGAGGTGCCGGTGTCGCTGCTGCACCGGCGCGACCTCAACGCCGATGGCTCGGCGCCGCTGCTGCTCTATGGCTACGGCTCCTATGGCCATGCGATGCCGGCCTCGTTCTCGGCCAACCGGCTGTCGCTGGTCGACCGCGGCTTCGTCTACGCCATCGCCCATATCCGCGGCGGCACCGACAAGGGCTGGGGCTGGTATCTCGACGGCAAGCGCGAGAAGAAGACCAACAGTTTCGACGACTTCGCTGCCTGTGCACGGGCGCTGATCGCGGCGAACTACACCAGCGCCAGGCGCATCGTCGGCCATGGCGGCAGCGCCGGTGGCATGCTGATGGGCGCGGTCGCCAACCGCGCGGGCGAGCTGTTCGCCGGCATCGTCGCCGAGGTGCCGTTCGTCGACGTGCTGAACACGATGCTCGACGATACCCTGCCGCTGACGCCGCCGGAATGGCCCGAATGGGGCAACCCGATCGAGAGCGAGAAGGATTTCCGCACCATCCTGTCCTACTCGCCCTACGACAACGTCGCCGCCAAGGAGTATCCCGCGATCCTCGCGATGGCCGGACTGACCGACCCGCGCGTCACCTATTGGGAGCCTGCAAAGTGGATCGCGCGGCTGCGCGCGACGATGACCGGCGGCGGGCCGGTCCTCCTGCGCACCAACATGGGCGCCGGCCACGGCGGCGCCTCCGGCCGCTTCAACCGGCTGGACGAGGTCGCGATCGTCTACGCGTTCGCGCTATGGGCGGTGGGTCTGGCAGATCGGAGCGTTTGAGCCATGATCGCGCCTGAACACCAATGTCGTCCCTGCGAACGCAGGGACCCATAACCACCGGCGGCAATTGTTGAGCGCGCTGGAGCTACGTCCCTCGTCATCACAACCGCCTGTGGTTATGGGTCCCTGTGTCTGGAAAGTCTGCCATGATGATGGTGGGCGGGAAGCCGTTGGGTCCTTGGCGCTAGACGCCGTGAGCCGGCTCGGTCTCCCGCCCGTTCCATTTATCAACCTGAACAGTTGCACGAGGCTGCGCCAACAGACCTCGCATCACAGGGACAGGCACCGTGATCGTACCTTTTCGTTGCGTCGGAATCGACGTTTGCAAACCCTATCTCGATATTTTTGATGAAGCCGTGGGGGCGCCGGAGCGCATCGCCAACGGGCCACAGGCCATCACACAGCTGGTGGCGCGTTGGGGATGCGATGTTCTGGTGGTCTTTGAGGCCACGGGTGTCTACGACCTCGAACTGCGCGAGGCCCTGCGTCGGGCGGGCATCCGCTTTGCGCGGATCAACCCGGCTCGAGCTCGCGATTTCGCCCGCGCCAGCGGCCAACTCGCCAAGACCGATCCGATCGACGCGCGAACGCTGGCAGCCTTTGGGCGCGCCATGCAGCCAGCCACCGAGCAGGCCATGACGCCTGCCCAAAGCGCCCTCGCCAGGCTTGCAAAACGGCGGGATCAACTGGTTGCCATGCGCGCCCAGGAAAAGAACCGCCGCAGCGAGGCCGAGGACCGCGCCATGGCCGAACGCATCAGCCGCCTGATCGAGGTCCTCAATGACGAGATCGTCGAGATCGAGGCCGAGATCAACGCGCTCATCAAAGCCGAGCCGGTGCTTGCGGAGCAGGCACAGCTGATGCGCTCCGTGCCCGGTGTGGGACCCGTCGCCTGCATGCAACTCATCACCCAGATGCCGGAACTCGGCCATCTCGGGCCAAAGGAGGTAGCCGCTCTTGCGGGCCTGGCTCCCTTCAATCGCGATAGCGGGGCGTATCGTGGCAAGCGCAAGATCGGCGGCGGCCGGAAGCGTGTCCGCGACGCCCTCTACATGGCCGCCCTCAACGCCGTCCGCCGCGCCGATCGCTTCAAGATCTTTTACAACCGTCTGCGCCAAGCCGGTAAACCCGCCAAGCTCGCCCTCATCGCCGTCGCCAGGAAGCTTCTAACCATCCTGAATGCCATGATGCGCGACCGAAAACCTTATGCGATCACTCCATCAACATAACAGTTGCCGGCTCAAGGCCGGGACGACAGCGGAGTATGGGGCCAATCTCGCCTCGCAATCGGCGTCGCATCCGCAACGACAGCCGAGGACGTAGCGGCTACCTGTTGTTCTTCGCGCGCCACGCCGCGAAGTCGGCGGGCGTCTGCGGATCCGTCGCCGGATAGAGGCCGAGGATCGAGCGGCCCTTGGCAACTTCCTCGGTAACGAAATCCTCGAACGCGGTCATCTCGAACGTCTCGTCCGCGATCTCGTCGGCGAGATGGGCGGGGATCACGATGACGCCGTCGGAATCGCCGAGGATGACGTCACCGGGAAACACCGGCGCGTCGCCGCAGGCGATCGGGCCGTTGATCTCGATCGCATGATGCAGGGTGAGATTGGTCGGCGCGCTCGGACGCTGGTGGAAGGCGGGGATGCCGAGCTTGGCAATGTCGGCGGCGTCACGGAAGCCGCCGTCGGTGACGACGCCGGCGACGCCGCGCTGCTGCAGGCGGCTCACGAGAATTGCGCCGGCCGAAGCGGCGCGCGCGTCCTTGCGGCTGTCCATCACCAGCACGGCGCCGGGCGGGCAATCCTCGACGGCCTTGCGCTGCGGATGGCCGCGGTCGCGAAACACCTCGATGGTGTTGAGATCCTCGCGCGCTGGGATGTAGCGCAAGGTGAAGGCCTCGCCGACCATGGTCGGCTGCGCCGGGCTGAGCGGATGGACGTTCTGGATGCACTGGATGCGCAGGCCGCGCTTGAACAGCGCGGTAGCGACCGTGGCCGTCGAGACGGTCTTGAGCTTGTTGCGGGTGGCGGTGCTGAGTTTGGTCATGTCCTGCTCTCTCCGGTCGTCATTCCGGGGCGCGCGGAGCGCGAGCCCGGAATCCATACTCCCGATCGTGGTTATGGATTCCGGGCTCGCCGCTCCGCGGCGCCCCGGAATGACGGGTGAACTAATAAATCGCTGGCTCGCCGACTGCGGCGCCGAAGCCGGTCTCGAGGAAGTCGAAATCGCAGCCGTCATTGGCCTGCTTGATGTGGCGGGCGAACATCCAGCCATAGCCGCGCTCGAAGCGCGGGGCCGGCGGAGTCCAGGCGGCGCGGCGGCGCGCCAGTTCATCCTCGGGCACGTCGAGATTGATGGTGCGCGCGGCGACGTCCAGCGTGATCAGGTCGCCATTCTTCACCAGCGCCAACGGGCCGCCGACGTAGGACTCGGGCGCGACATGCAGGATGCAGGCGCCATAGCTCGTGCCGCTCATGCGCGCATCCGACAGCCGCACCATGTCGCGGACGCCCTGCTTCACCAGCTTGGTCGGGATCGGCAGCATGCCCCATTCCGGCATGCCCGGCCCGCCCTGCGGGCCGGCATTGCGCAGGATCAGGACGTGATCGGCCGTGACGTCGAGATCTGGATCGTCGATCGCCTTCTTCATCGAGGGATAGTCGTCGAACACCAGCGCCGGGCCGGTGTGCCTGAGGAAGCGCGGATCGCAGGCAGAAGGCTTGATGACGCAGCCGTCCGGCGCAAGGTTGCCCTTGAGCACGGCGAGCGCACCTTCGCGATAGATCGGGTTCGACTGCGGACGGATGACGTCGTCATTGTAGACGCCGGCGCCTGTGATGTTGTCGCCCAGCGTGCGGCCGTTGACGGTCATGCAATCCAGATGGAGATGCTCTTTCATCCTGCTCATCAGGCCGGGCAGCCCGCCCGCGTAGTAGAAATCCTCCATCAGATAGGCGTCGCCGCTCGGCCGGACATTGGCGAGCACCGGCACCTTGCGGCTGGCGGCCTCGAAATCATCAAGGCCGATATCGGCGCCGGCGCGGCGCGCCTGCGCGATCACATGGATGATGGCGTTGGTCGAGCAGCCCATCGCCATGGCGACCGCGATCGCATTCTCGAACGCCTGATGGGTCTGGATCTTCGATGGCGTCAGGTCCTCCCACACCATCTCGACGACGCGGCGGCCGCATTCCGAGCTCATGCGGATGTGCTCGGCATCGGCAGCCGGAATCGACGAGGCGCCGGGCAAGGTCATGCCGATCGCTTCCGCGATCGCGGTCATGGTCGAGGCCGTCCCCATGGTCATGCAGGTGCCGTGGCTGCGGGCGATGCCGGCTTCCATCGCGTTCCAATCAGCGTCCGACAGCTTGCCCGCGCGGCGCTCGTCCCAGTACTTCCAGGCGTCGGAGCCGGAGCCGAGCGTCTTGCCCTTCCAGTTGCCGCGCAGCATCGGCCCGGCCGGGAGATAGATCGCCGGCAGGTTCATGCTGGTGGCGCCGAGCAGCAGCGCCGGCGTGGTCTTGTCGCAGCCGCCCATCAGCACGACGCCATCGACGGGGTGGCCGCGCAAGAGCTCCTCGACATCCATCGCCAGCATGTTGCGATAGAGCATCGTGGTCGGCTTCAACAGCGACTCCGACAGCGACAGCGCAGGCAGCTCGATCGGGAAACCGCCGGCCATCAGCACGCCGCGCTTGACGTCGTCGACGCGCTGCTTGAAGTGCATGTGGCAGGGCTGCGCGTCGGACCAGGTGTTGACGATGGCGATGACCGGACGGCCCTTCCACTCCTCCTGGGCATAGCCCATCTGCATCACCCGCGAGCGGTGGCCGAAGGAACGGAGATCGTCGGGCGCGAACCAGCGCGCGCTGCGCAGCTGATCGGGGCTCTTCTTGTGGCTCATGATTGCGTTCCCCAGGTCAGCACGGTCTTGCGCTCGATGGTGCGGAAGATCAGGTTCTCGACCACGAGACCGATCAGGATCACGGTCAGCAGGCCAGCGAACACCGCGGGGATCTCGAGCAGATTGCGGTTCTCGAAGATGAACCAGCCGAGGCCGCCCTGCCCCGAGGAGACACCGAACACCAGCTCGGCCGCGATCAGGGTGCGCCAGGCGAAGGCCCAGCCGATCTTCAAACCCGTGAGGATGGCGCCGAACGCCGCCGGAATCAGGATTCGGATCACATAGGAGAAGCCGCTGAGACCGTAGTTGCGCCCGACCATGCGCAGCGTGTTCGAGACGCTTTTGAAGCCGGAATGGGTGTTGAGCGCGACGGGCCACAGCACCGAATGGATCAGCACGAAGACGAGACTGCCGCTGCCGAGCCCGAACCAGATCAGCGCCAGCGGCAGCAGCGCGATCGCCGGCAAGGGATTGAACATCGCCGTGATCGTCTCGAGGAAATCGGTGCCGATGCGGGTCGAGATCGCGAGCACAGTCAGGATCGCCGCGAGAACGATGCCTGCGGCATAGCCCATGAACAGCACCTTCAGCGAGGTCCAGACGCGCATCGGGATGGTGCCGTCGCGGACCTTCTCCCACAGCGCCGCGATGGTGTCGGAGAAGGTCGGGAACAGCAGGGGATTGTCGAGATAGCTGCCATAGGCCTGCCAGATCGCGGCGAGCAAGACAATGATCAGGCTCTTGCGCACGAAGCCGTCGTTCCACAGCAGCTCGAGCACGCCGAGCTTGCGCGCGACATCTGCAGGCGCGGCGCTCGCGGCCGACGTATCGCGCAGGATGATCTTGGCTTCAGCCATGGGCGCCGTCCTCAATGCGTCGTTGCAGGTTCGGAGAACAAGAGATCATGGATCTGCTTCTCCAGGCGCGCCGCGCTGCCGTCCTCGGCCGAGACCTTGTCGACGTCGACCACCTCGGCCTTGACGCGGCCGGGATGCGGCGACAGCAGCAGAATGCGGTTGCCGATCTTGATGGCTTCGGCGATCGAATGCGTCACGAACAAGACGGTGAATTTCGTCTCGTTCCACAACTGCAGCAGCTCGTCCTGGCAGGTGCGCCGCGTCAGCGCATCGAGCGCGGCGAACGGCTCGTCCATCAGCAGGATGTCCGGCTCCATCGCCATGCCCCGGGCGATCGCGACGCGCTGCTTCATGCCGCCCGACAGCGTGTGCGGATAGGCATCGACGACGCGCGTCAGCCCGACTTTCTCGATATAGGTGCGGGCGCGGCTCTCGGCCTCCTTGCGCGGCATGCGCCGCGCCGTCAGCAGCGGGAACATCACGTTGGCGAGCACGGTCTTCCACGGCAGCAGCTGGTCGAACTCCTGGAAGATCATCATGCGGTCAGCACCAGGACCGGTGATCTCGCGGCCGTTGATGCGCATCCGGCCCTCGCTCGGCTTGATGTAGCCACCGACCGCCTTCAGCAAGGTCGACTTGCCGCAACCGGACGGTCCCAGCAGCACGAAGCGATCGGAGCGGTCGACGGAGAAGCCGACCCGCTCCGTCGCGGTGATCACCGCGCTGGAGGTCTTGTAGCGCAGGGTGACGCCATCGACGTCGAGCAGCGCGGACATCAGTTGCCCTTCAGATCATGCGCGACGGGGAGATAATAATCGGTCCAGGCCTTGGGCTGGGTCTTGATGGTGCCGATCTTGGCGAGATGGGCCGCGAACTTCATGGTGCCCTGCGGCTCCAGATTCCATTCCATCATTCCGGGCTCCTTGAGCCAGGCGAGCAGGTCATCGACCGAGGTCTTGTCGCCGGTGATCTCCTTGTAGATCTCGACCGCCGTCCTGGTATCGCTGCGGATCAGGTCCTGCGCTTCCTTGGTCGCATCGCGCACCGCCTGGATGATCTTCGGATTGGCGTCGGCGAACTTCGTGGTGGTGAAGAACTGCGCCTGGCTCAGCGGTCCGCCCATGACGTCGGGCGAATTCATCACGACATGCGCGCCGGGCACGTTCTTCAATTCGAGGAACGTGTAGGGCGGGATCGAGAAATGATTGTGCACCTCGTGCTGCGGGTTCGACAGCGCCGTATAGGCGTCGGGGTGACCGAGCTGCACGGTGTTCGCGTCGAGCTTGTTCCACTGATCGGCGCCAAACGCCTCGGCGGCCGCGATCTGCAGCACGATGGACTGGGTCGAGACCTTGACGGTCGGCACGGCGATCTTGTCACTGGGACCGAAGTCCTTGATCGACTTGATGTTGGGATCGCGGCTGATCAGGGTCATCGGCTGCGCCGAGGTGGCGACGATGCCCTTCACGCCGCCGCGGGTACGATCCCACAACAGCAGCAGATTGCCGGTGCCGGTGTTGAGGATGTCGACGCTGCCCGACAACAGCGCATCGGTCTGCGCGCCGCCGCCGGAGAAGGTCAGCCATTTGGTGGTGACGCCGGGCACGCCGAGCGCGGCCGCATGCTTCTCGATCAGCTTGTTCTTCTCGATGATGTGGCTCGGCATGTAGAAGATGCCAGGCTGGCGCGACAGCGAGATTTCGGTCTTCTGCTGGGCCTGCGCGGCGTCATTCCAGGCCGCCGCGACCAGCAGCGTGGCCAGCAGGCCGGCGGCTCGTGCGGCCGAGCGCGCGAACTTCTCGAACATGGGACATCCCTCCTCGCGTGCCGGCTCCTTCTTGACGGCCGGCGGAGAGATGCACTAATGCATTAGTGCATCTCTGACAAGGGCTGTTCTCCCCCTGCGACATTCGAGCCGGACGTCCCACCAAATGGCATTGCCCGCGACGCCTGCTGCGGTTCTCCCGCCCGAACGGCTCGATCCGAGCCGGCGCGCGGCACCGCAGGTCTTCGAGCGGTTGCGCGACCAGATCATCGCCCTCGCGCTCCCACCGGGAGCGCCATTGTCGCGGCCGGCGCTGCAGGCCGAGTTCGGCCTCAGCTCGACGCCGATCCGCGACGCGCTGATGCGCCTCGCCGAGGAAGGCCTCGTCGACGTGTTCCCGCAGCATGCGACCCTGGTCAGCCGCATCGATGTTGGTCGGGCGCAGCAGGCGCAATTCCTGCGCCAGGCGCTGGAGCTCGAGATCGTGCGCCTGCTCGCGCTGCGGCCTGCGGCGGCGCCGATCGACGAACTCCATGCTCTGATCGCCCAGCAGCGGCGATTCGCCAAGGACGGCGACTTCGCGTCATTCACGGTGGTCGACAACGCATTTCACGAGCGGCTCTACACCGCCGCGGACAAGCACGAGCTATGGACCCTGGTGCGCAGCCGCAGCGGTCACATCGACCGGTTGCGCCGGCTGCATCTGCCCTCGCCCGGCAAGGCGCAGACGATCCTGCGCCATCACAAGCAGATCGTCGATGCGATCGCCGCCGGCCGGCCGGACGACGCGCAGACGCATCTGCGCGAGCACCTGACCGGGACGCTGAGCGACCTCGCGACCATTCGCGGCCGCTGGCCAGACTATCTCAGTGGCTAGCGGCCCCGCCCAATCGGAGGACGTGAGCGGTGTCACGCCGCACGCCGGCATGTCGTCTGTGGCCACTTCGTCCCGTGCTGGTCCGCACCGTCTGTCGCGCCACCTGGGATCGCAAACCCTCACACATGTGCTCAAATATTGTGCATTCGGCGCGAGGACGAGGCGATTGTGAAGCGCTCCGTGCCATGCAACTACGGCGCGAGCGCCTCGAATGCAGGCCCGGCGCCCGGATAGTCCACCCTTGTCCCGTACAGGACATCGATCACCGCGCCCCATCCTGCATGTGACTTGCCCGGCGAAACGCTTGCGGCGCGCCGCGAATTGGGCAAAACCTTACAACTGACCGTTGGTCTTGCTGCCAGCCAATCGGGAGATGCGGAGCGTGGCGAAGATTCTGGTCGTGGACGACGATCCGCTCATGCAGCTGACAATTCAGCGCGTGCTCGAACGGGCCGGTCACGTCGTCGGCATCGCCGGCGACGGCCAGAAGGCACTCGTCCGCTTCAAGAGCGAGAGCTTTGACTTGGTGATCCTGGACATCTTCATGCCGGGCATGGACGGGCTGGAGGCGATGCGCTTGATCCTCAAGCACACGCCGGGCGTTCCGATCATCATGACCTCGGGACGTGCCCACACCCCGACCTCGGTGACCGAGCCCGACTATCTTACCATGGCCACCAGGCTGGGAGCGGTGTCCGCATTGCCCAAGCCATTCAAACCGGCAGCCCTCCTGACGATGGTTTCCGAATGCCTGGCATCGGCAGGCGATCGGGCTGCTCGACCCCGGCCAGGCCAAGATGCTGTTCCGAAATCCTGACGGCCGAACCGAAGGGCTCCTGCTCAGCGGCGCGCAGCGCGCGAGCGAGGCGCCGCGGTTCGGCGGCCGCCTCACGCTGACGACGCGGCTGGCGATCGCGATGATCCTGCTGGTCGCGATCGCGGTGTTCGCCGTCGGCTGGCTCGGCTATCGCAGCCTCGAGCGGGCGCTGTTGCCGCGCGCGCTCGATCGAATCGAGTCGCATTCGCGGCTGATGGCGACCGAGCTCGAAAACTATGTCGGCAGCGCCCGGAATGACATCAACGGCTATCGCGCCTCGCCGAATCTGGCGACGTTGATGCGCACGCTGAAGACGGGGGCTCCCGATCCCCGCGAAGGGCTGCCGGCGCAGTCGTGGCGCGAGCGGGTCGCAACGCGCTACTTCGCCGAGCTGCAGGCCAAGCCGACCTACGCGATGATCCGCCTGGTCGGGATCGAGAACGATTATCGCGAGCTGATCCGGGTCGACCGGCTCGGGCCGGGCAACACGGTGCGGATCGTTCCGGAGAACGAGCTGATCACGCGCGGCGAGCGCAACTACATCAAGGAGACGCTGAGCCTGCCGCCCGGCGGCATCCGGCTCTCGCCGATCATTCTCGACGGCAACACGACGGACCCCAAGACAGGCGTGCCGATGCTGTGCGTCGGCACGCCGGTGTTCGCGCCGGACGGCAAGCCGTACGCGATCCTGATGGTCGATCTCGACATGCGCCCGATCTTCGCGCATCTGCGCACGGCGGCCCGCCCGGGCGCGCAGCTCTATGTCGTGAACGCCCGCGGCGACTATCTCTTCCATCCCGAATCAGACCGGGAATTCGCCTCGAAACGCGGCCGATCGACGCGATGGCAGGACGATTTTCCGACGCTCGCCGGCGCGACCGGCAGCGCCGAGGGTTTCGCGCAGATCCTGCACGACGAAGCCGATCGTCCCGGCGGTGTCGCCTTCGCGCCGGCGCTGCTCGCGGGACAGGAATGGGTGGCGGTGATCGAGACGATCCCGAACACCGCCTTCATGGCGCCCGCCCTCGCCATCCGCAAGACGGCGATCGAGGTCGGCCTGATCGCGATGCTGTGCGCGGCCGCGCTCGCCTTCGTGGTCGCGCGCTCGCTGACGCGGCCGATCAACCAACTGACCCAGGCCGTCGAGGGCGTGGGGCGCGGCGAGGCGGTGAATATCCCGCTCGAGGCGGTCGGCGAGACCGGCGTGCTGGCGCGCGCCTTCGCCCGCGTGCTGGACGAGGTTCGCACCAAGACCGCCGAGCTCGAGCGCGAGGTCCAGGAGCATTACCTGACCGAAGCAGCGCGCGACCATTTCGCCGCCCGCGAACGGCTCTACAGTGCCGCGGTGGAATCGTCGAACGACGCGATCGTGACGCTGTCGCTGGACGGCACCATCACCGCCTGGAATCCGGCAGCCGAGGCCATGCTGGGCTACTCCGCCGAGGAGGCCGTGGGCCGCCTTGCGGATTTCCTCGTGCCGCCCGAGCGCATGGCCGAGGCCCAGGACCTTCTGGCGCGCATGGCCCGCGGCGAGCGGATCCAGCATTTCGAGACGGTGCGGATCCGCAAGGACGGTGAGCTGGTCCAGGTCTCGCTCAGCGTCTCGCCGATCAAATCACCGACGGGCCAGATCATCGGCGCCTCCAAGATCGCACGCGACGTCACCGAGAGCCGCCGGACCGAACTGGCGCTGCGCCAGCAGACCGAGGAACGGCGGCGCATCTTCGAGACGTCGCAGGACCTGATCCTCATCACCGACCGCAATGGCATCCTGGTTCAGGTCTCACCGAGTGTGGAGGCGATTCTCGGCTATACGCCGGCGGAGATGATCGGCCGCAGCGGCGCGGATTTCATCCACCCGGACGATCTACCCAAAGCACGCGAGGAGCTTCGCGCCTCGCGCCTCGGCCTTCGGGCGCGCACCTCCGACTGCCGCTACGTCCACAAGGACGGCCGCGTGGTGACGCTGTCCTGGACCTCGAACTGGTCGGAGCCGGTGCAGCGCCACTTCTTCATCGGCCGCGACATGACCGAGAGCCGGCTGGCGCAGGAGACGCTCCGGGAGAGCGAACAGCTCGCCCGCAACATCGTCGAGACCGCGCTCGATGCCTTCGTCCAGGTCGACGACAACGGGGCCATTCTCAACTGGAACTCCCAGGCCGAGAAGATCTTCGGCTGGTCGCGCGCCGAGATCATCGGCAAGGACGTCTTCGACGTGATCACGGTCGGGGACGTCGGCGAGGAGCTGCGCGCCGCGCTCGGCCGCATCCTGATGACCGGACAAGCGAGCGCACTCGGCGTCGGCCGCCGACGCGAGGTCATGGTGAAGCGGCGCGATGGCCGCGAGTTCAAGGCCGAGCTCAGCGTGACCGCGCTGAAGACCCGCAACGGGTTCGTGCTGAACGGCTTCTTCCGCGACCTCACCGACAAGATCGCGACCGAGGAGCGGATCCGCCAGTCCGAGAAGATGGAAGCGATCGGCCAGCTCACCGGCGGCATCGCGCACGACTTCAACAACATCCTCACCGTGATCACCGGCACGATCGAGATTCTCGCCGCGGCCGTGGCCAAGGAGCCGCAGCTCGCCGCGATCACCAGGATGATCGACGAGGCCGCCGCGCGCGGGGCCGATCTCACCCAGCATCTGCTCGCCTTTGCGCGCCGGCAGCCGCTGCAGCCGCGCGAGGTCGACGTCAACACGCTGATGATCGACACGGCCAAGCTGCTGCGGCCGACGCTCGGAGAGCAGATCGAGATCGAGTCCGTCTTCCAGGACGAGACCTGCGTGGCGCATGTCGATCCGAACCAGCTCGCCACGGCGGTCATCAACCTCGCGCTCAATGCCCGCGACGCGATGCCGAATGGCGGCAAGCTCATCCTGGAGACCGGCTGGGCCGACCTCGACGAGAACTACGCAAGTCTCTACGACGACGTGCGGCCCGGTCGCTATGCGATGATCGCGGTGAGCGACAGTGGCAGCGGCATTCCCGCCGCCATCATCGACAAGGTGTTCAATCCGTTCTTCACCTCGAAGGGGCCGGGCAAGGGGACGGGGCTCGGATTGTCGATGGTGTACGGCTTCGTGAAGCAATCGGCCGGCCACATCAGGATCTACAGCGAAGAGGGCCACGGCACCACGATCCGGATGTACCTGCCGCCGGGCAGCGAAGAAGCGATCACGCAGCCCTCGGGCGACGCGCCGGCGATCCAGGGCGGCCAGGAGACGATCCTGGTGGTGGAGGACGACCGGCTGGTGCGCGGCTACGTTCTCGCCCAGCTCCATGCACTGGGCTATGCGACGCTGGAGGCGGCCAATGCCGCCGAAGCGCTGGCGATCACCAATGCCGGAGAGCCGTTCGATCTGCTCTTCACCGACATCATCATGCCGGGGACGATGAACGGCCGCCAGCTCGCATCCGAGATCCAGCGGATTCGTCCGACGCAGCGGGTCCTGTTCACCTCCGGCTACACCGAGAATGCCGTGGTGCATCACGGCCGGCTCGACGAAGGAATTCTTCTGCTGCCGAAGCCGTACCGCAAATCCGAGCTCGCCAAGATGATCCGCAAGGCGCTCGCCGCGACCGAGGCTTGAAAAACCAGGCTTGAAAAACGAGGCTTGGCCAATGCGGCCCGACCAACGCGGCCTGGCGCTTGCGGTTGCCGCTACTCCAGCTTGAGGCCCCGTGCGGGCGGCCCGGCCATCGGCTCAATTGGCGCGCGACGCCGTCATCACGATGCGGATCAGATCGGCCGCGTTGCGCGCGCCGAGCTTCTTCATGATGTTGGCGCGGTGATCCTCGATCGTGCGCGGGCTGATGCCCAGCGTGCGCCCCGCCTCCTTGTTCGAGGCCCCCGCCGTGAATTGTTCCAGGACCTCGCGCTCGCGCCGCGTCAGCGGCTCGCGGCCGGGGAAATGCAGCGAGCCGATCTTCGGCGAGGCATTTTCCTTCTGCCGCCGCGCGAACGCGCCGATCGCCTCGTTCAGACGGGCCACGATCTCACTGCCGCGGAACGGCTTCTCGATGAAGTCGAGCGCCCCGTTCTTGATCGCATTGACGGCCATCGGGATGTCGCCCTGGCCCGAGATCATGAAGATCGGAGCCGGATAGTCCTCGCCGTGCAGTTCCCTGAGAATGTCGAGACCGGACTTTCCGGGGATGTGCACGTCGAGCAGGATACAGGCCGGTGTCCTGCTCCGCGCCACCGCCAGGAGCGCGGCGCCGTCCGCAAAACAGATCACTTCATACCCACCTGCCGACAAGACCATCGAGAGGGTGTCGCGCACGGCTGGGTCGTCATCGACGACAAAAATCTCACCGCGGGAAGCTGTTTGTTCGGCCATGGGCGATTGCTCTTGCAAAGGAGAAGAAACAATGAAAGCGCGTCTTATGATACCATACTCGTCGGGTGCTTTGGGCACCCGTATTTGTACGGTTTATGATCCTAACCCACAAGTAGTAGCTGCAGATCGGTGATCGCCTTCACGAGACCATGATCTGGACACGATCTCAAGGCAGTCGTCTCGGGCAGCATGCTGCCTTGCAAAAACACATCAACGCCGACAGCGTCATGATCGACATCAAACTCTGATCGCATCGGCGTTGCCCACGTGCACCACGCCCACAGACATGCTCGGCGGCGGACGCGTGCACGGCCCTCAGCCCACGAAAATCTGCACGGCATTTGACACAAGACGTACAGCCGTCAGCCGGCCTTGCCCTCGTTTTGATCAGAGATCGGCGGGATTCGGACGTTGCATAGGATTTTGCGCCCTGGACCGCGGCTTGCGCCGATGCAGCTCTGTCAGGACCGATGCTTCGCGGCAACACTTTCGGCGGCGACGCCGCCCCAGGTGTGAACCACGGGCAGGCCGAGCACAGTCTTGCCGAGATTCGCCAGGCAGATGCGCAACGCTGCCAGATCGACTGGCTTCGGCAGGCTCTGCAGGTCGATCCCGAGCGAGCGCGCGAACAGCCGGGCCTCAATTCGCTTTGCCGCATCCATGCCGCTGATCACGATCACGGAACCGGCGAAGCGGGTATCTGCGATGACCTTGAGGACCTCGGTCCCCTCGCCATCCTCGAGCATGAGATCGAGCGTCACGCAGTCAAAGCGGTTGTTGCGCACCTCGCGGATCGCATCGCTGCACGTGGCCGCGACCGTCACGGCGTGGCCGGCCTGCTTGGCCGCCAGCGCGATCAGCGTCCGCTGCGCGGCGTCGTCGTCGACGACCAAGAGCTGCAGCGCGCGCCGTTCGCCATCATCGGCGCGCTCCGACCGGCTGGATGCAAGTTCCGAACTCATGACCGGCATTGGCCGTCCCTGGAAAATTTGACCGACGTCGTTGTCATACACGTCCGACCCTGCGGCGACGTAAAGCGGCTCTCGGAAAAAAGGCCACGCGTCTTAGGACTTGCGCAGGACCCGGGCCGGCGCGTCTCCTCGTCGCTCCGCGCGCGGAAGTTTCCCGAGCGGCGGGCGAGCAATGCGCCGTGCTGCCGCAAGGCGAACTAGTTGACGGTCGTTTCCTGGCCGGCGGAAGCGTTGCCACGTTTCTTCTTGTTCTTTCCCTTGATGAACTGGATGTCCATCTCGGAGCCGTTGACCCGGACCAGCTCGCAGCGGCGGTAGGCGAGCCCCGTCGAGGACAGCAGCAGAAAGAACTCTTTCAGATTCAATCCCTGGATCGATCCCTCGACCGTCAGCACCGCGTCGGTGTCCGAGATGGCGTTGAGCTGGCAGTCCCTGCGCCAGGTCCCGTCGATGCCCATGATGCAGACATCGTAACCACGGCTGAAGGTGACGCGCTCCGTACCTTTGTTGTCGTCAGACATCTTCGCGTCCTGCTCTATTGGGCTGCGGGAACATCTAGTTGCCCGCGGCCGCGATCCTGGGCATTCCCGGAGCGGACGCCTTCGCCGCGGAAGCGATCCCGCTCGGGCGATACAGGCCACGCCGGTCCGCGAGCGGCTTGAACACGTCGGTGAGGCCGACGACGGTCTCCGCCGCACCGAGTACGAGGAAGCCGTCCGGCTCCATCTGCTTGGCGAGCCGGCCGAAGATGTTGATCTTGGTGTCCTGATCGAAATAGATCAGCACGTTGCGGCAGAACACGACGTCGAACGTGCCGAGCTGTGAGAAGTCGTGCAGCAGATTGAGCTGGCGATGCTGGACCATGCCGCGCACGTCGGAATTGATCTGCCAGAGTTCGCCTGCCTGCTTGAAATATTTGACCAGAAGCTGGATCGGCAGCCCGCGCTGCACCTCGAACTGGCTGTAGAGGCCGGCCTTCGATTTCTCCAGCACCTCCTGCGACAGATCGGTGGCGATGATCTCGATGCGCCATCCACTGAGCGCAGATCCCATCTCCTTGAGCGACATCGCCAGCGAATACGGCTCCTGGCCGGTCGAGCAAGCAGCGCACCAGATCCGGATCGACTTGCGGTTGGCGCGCGCCTTGAGGAGCTCCGGCATGATCACGTCGCGAAAATGATCGAACGGGACCTTGTCGCGGAAGAAGAACGTCTCGTTGGTCGTCATCGCTTCGACGACCTGGCTGATCAAGGCGCTCGACCCGTCCTTCAGCTTCTGGACGAGATCGCTGATGCTGGCCAGGCCGGCCTTGCGCGCGAGCGGAAGCAGGCGGCTCTCGATCAGATATTGCTTGTCGGCAGACAGATCGAGACCGGACTTGTCTCGAAGCAGCTTGCGCAGGAACTCATAATCAGGCTGGTTCACGGGCGGCCTCTTCTGGGCAGACGAAGGGATCAGGCGGATTCGGCTGACAGCGCCTGGATGAGACCAACTTCCTGGAATTTGGCGGCCACAATCTCTTTGTCGAACGGCTTCATGATGTATTCGTTGGCGCCGGCGTTCAGCGCGCGCGAAATGTGATCGATGTCGTTTTCGGTGGTGCAGAACACCACCTTGGGGCCTTCGCCGCCCGGCAGCCGGCGCAGGCGCCCGAGGAAATCATAACCGTCCATGACGGGCATGTTCCAGTCGAGCAGAATGGCGTCCGGCAGGCTCTTGGTGCAGATCTCGAGCGCCCGCTCGCCATCCTCCGCCTCGACGACGGAGAAGCCCAACTCCTCCAGGATACGGCGTGCGATCTTGCGCACGACGCTGGAGTCATCCACGACCAGACAGCTCTTCATTGTTGTTTCCCCTATGCGACGGTTGACGGGCTAAGCGGCGATTGCCGCCTTCGGCAGGAGCTCGAGCACGCGATCGACGTCGAGAATGACCATCAGCTGGCCGTCGAGGCGGTGCACGCCGCCGGCGAATTTCGCCATGCGCGGGTCGAGATTGACGGGGTTCTCCTCCCGGCCCTCCTCGGACAGCCGCAGCACCTCGCCGATCTGGTCGATCAGGAGACCATAGGACTCGCCGCGCAGATCGACGCCGACCGCCATAGGCGGCTTGCCGTCCTCGGCGCGGGCAAGGCCGAGCCGCGCCCGCATGTCGACGACGGTCACGATGCGGCCGCGCAGGTTCAGGACCCCGGCGATCTCCGCCGATGACAGCGGCACCCGCGTCACCCGCTCCGGCATGAACACGTCCTG
>NZ_JBNPTI010000020.1:0-68993 GCF_051167575.1 Bradyrhizobium sp. HKCCYLS3070 | reverse complement strand
TTTCTTTGCCGCACATCAGATCGCAGCGATTGATCTGCGCGACCCCAAAACTGTCAACTATGTCCCCGAACAGGTGTCAGCTATGTCCCCGGGCTGAACACTGCGCTCGCAATGACGGGAGGATAGAGCTTAGCCCTGATGTCGGCCGCGCAGCGTGCCTCAGCTCGCCGCGTCGATCAGATTTTCCAAGAGCCGCTTCAGCTCGCCGGTGGCCTTGTCGCCGTAGTTCTCCAGGATGTGCGCCTCCTGGCTGGCGGCCAGCGAGTTCAGCCGCTTGCATAGCGCCTTGCCATGATCGCTGATGAACATCAGCACCTTGCGCCGGTCGTGGGCGTCCTGGCGGCGGTAGACCAGCGAGTCGGAGACCATGCGGTCGATCATCTTGGTCAGGGTCGGGTGGTTCAGCAGGACCGCGTCGGCGAGATCGCCCATCGAGTGCCCCTCGCCGTCGGAGAGCACCTTGAGGATGCGCCACTGCTCGACGGGCACGCCCTCGGTGCTCAGGCGCGACTCCAGCTGCCGGTTGATCTCCCGGTTGGCCTGCGCGAGCAGGTAGGCGAGATGTTCGGTGAGGGGGCTGTTGGGATGGGGCGGTTTGGCCACGGTGAACTTCGCTTGCGGTCCCGACTTGAATGAATGTCCGGCAGTAGCTGCCCGATCTATATGCATCCCAATTCTTGAACATTCAACATTTTCGAATAGGATATTTGCCGAACGCGTGCTGATTTTGACGGCGTATGACCGCCGGCCCACAATGGGCCAGGCACGGTTGCGGCCAAGGAGTGGGTGTGCTCTCGACAGGATCTGTCACGGCCGGGCGTCTCCGTCTGCCGCCATCCCTGCTGTTCAGGAGCCCGCCCCGGCGGGCCGGCCTTCCTGCACTCGCCCCCTTCGATCCTGACCGTATCCAGCGGCGCGGCTCCCAGAACAGGCTGCGCATCGGCAACTTCCTCACCTTCTCCGGGTCACCCGGCATCTGGGGGCCGGCCGCGACCAACAGCGCGCTGCTCGCGGTGTCCGACATCAACCGCCACGGTGGCATTCTCGGGCGCGAGATCGAGTTGTCGTTCTACGATTCCGGCGGGCCGGCGGACGAGGTGGCCGAGCGCGCGAGGGACGCGCTCGAATTCGACGACATCGACGTGGTCATGGGCTCGCATATCAGCGCGGTGAGGCTGGCGCTGCGCCGGCTCACCCGCGGGCGCATCCCGTATGTGTATACGCCGGTCTATGAAGGCGGCGAGCGCACGCCCGGCGTGATGGCGATCGGCGAGACGCCGCACAGCCAGACGCGCCCCGCCATCCACTGGCTGGCGGAGAACAAGCGCGCCCGGCGCTGGTATCTGATCGGCAGCGACTATGTCTGGCCGTGGCAGTCGCACCTCCAGACCAAGACCTTCATCACCGAGGCCGGCGGCCAGGTGGTCGGCGAGGAGTTCGTGCCGGTGGGCGAGGATGACCACGAGGCGCATCTGGCGCGGATCCGCGCCGCCAGGCCCGACGTCGTGCTGATCTCGCTGATCGGCACCGACAGCATTACCTTCAATCGCGCCTTCGGCGAGTCGGGCCTCGCCGCGACCACCCTGCGTCTCGCCGGCGCGGTGGACGAAACGGTGCTGCTCGGCATCGGCGCCGACAACACCGAGAACCTGTATTCGGCCTCCGGCTATTTCAGTTGCATCGGCTCCAAGGCCAATGACGCGTTCATGAGCCGCTACACCGCGATGTTCGGCGCCGATGCGCCGCCGGTCGGATCGGTCGGCCAGTCGAACTACGAGGGCCTGCGCTTTCTCAAGGCGGCCGCCGAGCGCGCCGGCTCGCTGTCCCTGCGACCGCTCGCTGCCGCCGGCCGCAACATCGTCTATTCCGGCGCGCGCGGCGAGGTGACGATCCGGCAGGGCCGCGCCGGCATGGCGATGCATCTCGCCGCGGCCGACGGGCTCGACTTCAAGATCATCCGAACGTTCTGAGTAACGCTGCGCCGAGCTTGGCCGGGCTGCGTGCCGCGGTCACCCTCCCCTGGAGGGGAGGGTCGCCTCACGGGGCGCGAAGCGGCGCGT
Organism: Bradyrhizobium sp. HKCCYLS3070; assembly: GCF_051167575.1. Lineage (NCBI taxonomy): Bacteria > Pseudomonadati > Pseudomonadota > Alphaproteobacteria > Hyphomicrobiales > Nitrobacteraceae > Bradyrhizobium > Bradyrhizobium sp. HKCCYLS3070. The sequence goes on along the minus strand of NZ_JBNPTI010000020.1, from coordinate 66,933 downwards.
GAGGCGGGGTGGGGTGATCTCTCCTCTGGAGCCGGCGCGTGGAGACATCACCCCACCCCGCTCGCCCGCTTCGCGTGCGATCGACCCTCCCCCTCCAGGGGAGGGTGAGCCGTCACATTCGCGGCCGCCTGTTCAGTTCAGCCGCAAGGCAATCACGATGACAAGATCTGCCGTCACGCGGCCGCAGCCTTCTTGGCATGCACGCCGACGGCAGCCGCCGGCGTACCTCCGACCTCACGAATCATCCGGCTGATCGCCTCCTGCGGCATCGGCTTGCCGAACAGGAAGCCCTGTACGCTGCTGCAGCCTTCCTCGCGCAGGAAGGCGAGATGCTGTTCGGTCTCGACGCCTTCGGCGAGCACGGGAATGTTGAGGCTGCGCCCGAGCAGCAGGGTCGCCTTGACGATGGCCGCGGCGTGCACGCTGGTCTCGACCGACTGGATGAAGCTCTTGTCGACCTTGATCTTGTCGAATGGAAACACCTGCAGGGTCGACAGCGACGAATAGCCGGTGCCGAAATCGTCCATCGCCACGGTGACGCCGATCGCCTTCAAGGCCTGCATCACCTGCAGCGCGTGCTGGCGGTCGGCGATGATACCGGTCTCGGTCAGCTCGATCTCCAGCCGCTCCGGCGCCAATCCAGTCTCGCGCAGCACCTCGGCGACACGCTTCGGCAGGTCGTGGTTGAGCTGCATCGGCGCGACGTTGACGGCGACCTTGAACGGCTGGCTCCAGGTCGCGGCGGTGGCGCAGGCGGTGCGCAGCACCCAGTCGCCGATGTCGACGATCAGCCCCGTTTGTTCGGCCATCGGAATGAAATCGTTCGGCGGCACGCGGCCCTTCACCGGATGGTTCCACCGCAGCAGCGCCTCGAAGCCGACGATGCCGCCGCTCTGCGTGTCGTTCTGCACCTGGTAGTGCAGCTCGAACTCGTTGCGCACCAGCGCGCGCTTGAGGTCGATCGCGAGCTCGGCGCGGCGCCGGCTGGCCTCGTCCATCGACGGCTCATAGGTGCAGATCTTGCCCTGGCCGAGACTCTTGGCGCGGTACATCGCGAGATCGGCGCGGGTAAGAAGCTCGTCCGAGGTCAGCCCGTGGTCGGGATGCAGCGCGATGCCGATGCTGCAGCCGACCGAGAGGCTGCGCTCCTCCCACTCGACGGGCGCCAGCACCAGCGCGCGCATCCGCTCGGCGAACTTCGCCGCCTCGGTGCGCGCGAAGATCTCGCTCTTGACGGCGACGAACTCGTCGCCGCCGATTCGCGCCAGGAACTCGCCCGGCTGCAGCGTCGATGCAATACGCTGTGCGATCACCGTCAGCACCGCATCGCCCGCGGCATGGCCGTGCGCGTCGTTGACGTCCTTGAAGCGATCGAGGTCGATCGCGAGCACCGCCAGATGCGCGGTCTCGTCGCCCTCGGTCAGCAGCGGCGCGAGCCGCTGGCCGAGGCCGCTGCGGTTCGGCAGGCCGGTCAGCGGGTCCTGCAGCGCCAATTGCCGATAGCCTTCGACCGCTTCCTGCGTCGCCTGCATGTCGATCATGTAGGCCGAGGCGGCCATCGCCATGATCAGGCCGATGCCGGTGACGACCGTGACCAGCATCAGGCTGTCCGACAGCGACTGCACCGGCGCGCTGCTGGCCGCCATGGGGGCCAGGGTCAACGCGAGCATGCCGGTGAAGTGCAGGCTCAGGATCGCAAGCACCATCGCGAGCGAGCTGCCATATTTGCAGAAGCGGGTGACGGGACGCGCGATGCGGTTCGCCGCGACGGCACCGAAGCCCATCGCGAGCGCGATCGAGAGCCAAACCATCGGCACGTTCCAGGTCAGCACGCCGTCGAGCTTGAGCGCGCTCATGCCGCTGTAATGCATGGCGGCGATGCCGAAGCCGAACACCGCGCCGCCGGCCTCGATCAGCGGGCCGCGCTGGGTGCGTGTCGTGATGAAGAAGCCGAGCCACGCAAAGGCCACCGCCAGTCCGAGCGAGGCGAAGGTCATCGCCGGCTCGAACGAGCGGTATCCTGGCGTGTCGTAGCCGAGGACCGCGGCGAAGTGCGTGGTCCAGACCGTGCCACCGGCCACGAGGCCGGCCAGAAACAGCAGATGGAAGCGGCGGAGGCCGGCGTTGCGACGGACCCGCGCGAGCAGCCGCATGGACAGAATCGAGCCGAGCACGCAGACGAGCAGTGCGGCGGCGACGTAGCGCAGATCATGATCGGCGGGCAGGCAGGACAGGATCGTCAACATCGGCAATGTACCCTCGCTCAGCCGAGCTACGGTCCGCGGCGGGACCGGTTTTGGCACGCGCGATTCGCGGTTAGCGAAGCGTCAACGCGGGCAGCACCTCCGCCCGTGCCGATCCATGCAAGGGGTTTGGAATCCGACCATCGAGGCGCAAGGGCCGCCCCGCTGCAGGGAACTCGGGACATCGTGACGAAACTCCCAGTGCAGGCCGCAGGGCTCGCCGGCACACGGCCTTTTGCGATCCTCCGTGGCCGGAATGGGTTGCCGCTCCATGACGGAATTAATACGATCCGATGTCGTTCACATGAAATTTGGAGTGCCCGGATGCGTGCGCAGTCGCGAGCCCTGTCGAACCCGGTCGCCCTGTGGTGGGCGATGCTGACGCTCGTCAGCCTCGCCAACATCGTGTTCTGGTTCATCCTGTACCGCCAGCTCAACGGCGGCAGCAGTTCGTCGGGTCAGGCGTCCCAGACCAGTTCGATGCTGGCGCTGTCGGCGGCCTATGTGTTCGGCTGCGCCTTCCGCTCGGTGCTGCCGCGCGCCGACGTGCAGCGCATCTGCCTGGTCGACAGCTGGCTGTCGAGCGTGTTCATCGGCCGCACCGTCGCGACCATCGCCGAGATCGCCTTCGCGGCGCAGTGGGCCATCATCCTCGCGCAGCTCGGCGCGATCGCCGATGCCGAGACCGCGGTCAACATGGCCCGCATCATCGTGCCGCTGATCGTCGTCGCCGAGATCTGTTCCTGGTACGCCGTCGTCACCCGGAATTTCCTCTACAACGCGATCGAGAACTCGCTGTGGGCGGTGGCCTTCCTGTTCGTCGGCATCGGCCTCGGCCGGCTGCTGCCGGAGTTCGACGGCTTGGTGCGCGGCCTCCTGATCGCGGGCCTCGTCGGCATCGCCTGCTATCTCGCCTTCCTGGTCGTGATCGACGTCCCGATGTATGTGAAGCGCTGGCGCATCGAGCGCGCCGCCGGCACGCCACTCCTGCATCCGCTCGCCGGTCTGCGCGACTCCGCCACGCGTTGGACCGTCACCCACGAGTTCGAGCACTGGAAGGAAGAGATCGCCTGGATGTCGCTGTATTTCAGCGCCGCCGTGTGGGGCTCGCTGGCGCTATGCGCGCTCTCGGCGATGAACGATCCCCTGCCGCGAGATCGCGCGCAGGCGACCGGTGCACCGCCGGCCATCGTCCAGCACGACGCCGATCGATCCTGACGCGACATCCCGCCGTGACGATCACGGCGGGATGCTTGCCGGCCGAGCGGCGGTGCCTCAGCCATGCATCGCGAAGTGATGCGCGTCGTCCATCTGGACGATGTGGCTGTAGTCGGCGTGCGGCGCGTCGTGCACGGCCACCGGCGCGTGGTCGAAATTCGGCGGTACGATGCCGGTGTTGCCCGCATGGCCATGGTCGCCGAAATTGTCGACGATGATCGGGTTGTGCGACGAGCCCTCGCCGTGCAACGGGCCGGGGAAGCCGGGGCCGGGGCCCTGGCCGCCCTGGACGTTGTCGCTGGACTGATGGATCGCCTGCGCGATCGAGTCCCAGAACCCGCCATGGCTGCCGCCGTCCTGTCCCGCATGAGCGATCTGGATGCTGCCGTCGCTGCGCAGGCCGTCCTGGGCCAGCTTGAACACGTCACTGATCACGGCGCCGAGATCGCCATGGCTGAGGTCGTTGACCAGCGAGCCAAGGTCGTGGCCGATCGCGTCGAGCTGCTGCCCCAGAGAGTGGCTCAACTCGCCGGCGGTCTGTGCCAGCCCGTTGAGACCCTCACCGACGAAATGGCCGACGCCATCGACGATGCCGGTGCCGACCGCATCGGCGCCGTGGGCGATGCCGGAGATCGCCTCGCCGATCGGTCCGCCGATCAGGTGGCCCGCCGCCGACGCCGTGTCGGTGACCACGCCGATGGCGCCGTCGGCCACCGCTACGCCGGCGTCGAAGCCGCCCTTCACCACGGCGCCTGCAGCGTCGAGCGCGTCCATGCCGACCTCGCCGGCCGTTCCGACGATGGTGCCGGCCATGCCGAGCGCGCCGTGGCCGACTGCGCCGGCCGCCTCCAGCCCGGCCTCGCCGAGGCCGACCGCGGTGTGTGCGAGGTCGCCGGCGACGTCGAGGGCGCCATGCGCCACGTCGCCACCGACCTTGAGCCCGCCGTCGACGATGTCGCCGCCGATATGCTTGACGTCGTTGATGACGCCGTCGATGTCGCCATGTACCAGGTGGCCGACCCCGGACGCCACGTCGCCGGCGACGTTGATCCCGGTATGGAGGACGTCGCCGCCGACATGGACCACGGTCGACGCGACGTCGCCTACGGTGTGAAGCAGGCCGCCGCCGATAGCCTCGGCACCGTGCCCGATCGCGCCGAGTACGCCGCCCACGGTATGGATGGCCTCGCCGCCGAGCGCGCCGATGCCATGCACCACGCTGCCCACGGCATGGGCCGCATCGCCGGCGACGTGCTCGACCGTATCGACCACGGCGCCCGCCGCACCGCCGACCGCACCCGCCACATCCTTCGCGACGTCCTTCACGTCGTCCACGGCGGAACTGACGGCATCTCCGATATCATCCCAAAAGCTCATGACCTGCTCCTCTCGGTTGCGTCACCTCGCCTCGGGTGACGCGCCGTTTGTCGCAGATCGCGTCCCGGCGCTCCGTGCGCGACATCACGCAGGCTGAGACGTGGCACGGCTCCGGCGCGAAGCCTGTCCGCAAGCCGCGTCATCCACCTCTTCGGGGGCCGCGGGGAGGGACATGCGTGGATGCCGGCGCAGGCCGGGCAACTAATTAGCAGGCCCTGATCGCGTTCGTTCAGGGGGCATCGGTGATGCTCAGCGGCGGTTCAGGCGTGGCCGATCCAGCCATGCCAGGTCAGCGCTGTGAAGAATGGACGGGCATCGCGAAAGCCGCCGTCACGCAGGATGGCTTCATCCTCCGCTGGGCTCAGCATGTTGACGCTGGCATCGACGGTCGCGCGCATCGTCCTGGCCTGCTCGGGGTCTGTGCCGGACGCAACGGCATAGGCCGCGTACCGATTCAGCCACAGCGACCTCTCGACGGGCTCGTTGGGCAGGCAGCTATGGGCCACCACGAAAGGCGCTCCAGGGTGGAGCCGGTCGTGCACGGCGCGGACTGTCCGCAACCGTTCCGGTGCTGGCAGAAAATGCAGCGTCAGCAGGCATGTCGCCGCGTCGAACGGGCCGGCCGGCGCATCGTCGATGGTGCCCTCGATCAGTTCGACCCGGCTCGTCCGCGCGCCGAGCGTGCGTTCGGCGAGTCGCAGCATCTGCGGCGCCGGATCGACGCCGACGAAGGTCCACGATGGTTGCGCTTCCGCCAACGCGGTGAGCTCGAGCCCGCCGCCCGCGCCCAGCACGAGCACCCTCGCATGTTCGGGCGCCCGCTCGGCCAGCAGGACCGCCGTCATCCGGTGCAGCCCGTCGAGACCGGGCACGAAGCGCCGTGGACCATCCGTGTAGCGCGCGACGAATTCGGGATCGGAAAACGCGCGGATGAACTGCTGAGCGCCGTCGGCAATGTCAGCCGGCATGACAAATGTCTCCTTTGCGAGGTCGCTTGCGTCGTTCGAGGCGGTCGTGGAAATCAGCGCTCAGCGCCGCCAGCGTGATGGCGCCGAGACGGGACAGCAGCAAGGTCTCGGCGGCCCGGATGGAGGTGTCGAGCGCCGCATTGACCGCCTGCTCGACGAGGCAGTCGGGAGTCTCGCTCCGATGGCCGATGGCGAACAGCGATGGACGCCCGAGTGAATCGTAGACGTCGCGCAGGGTGACGGTCGCCAGATCGCAGGCGAGCGTCCAGCCGCCGCCATGGCCTTTCTCGGAGCGCACATAGCCGCTGTCCCGGAGGCCCGCCATGATTCTCCGGATCACGACCGGATTGGTCTGCATCATCGCTGCGAGGGCCTCGGACGTGACCGGACCGTCGTGCTCCGCCATGTGGAGCAGGACGTGCAGGATGCCGGACAACTGGCTGTTGGGTCTCATGTAACTTTTAATATGACATGATATTCCAGCCGTCAACCGGCCGGCCCGGCCATGAAGGCTTGGGCGCCGACGCTGGCGCCTCTGCCCGTCGGGCGATTCGGTCCTGCATCCCGCGTGCGGCGGGCGGGTCCATGCCTCGCAGCGATGAGAAACGCGCTGCGCGGAAAAACTGAATTTGCCCGCGCGTTCAAGCTGATTTGGGCTGTCCAGTCCCATCAGCAAAAATATGCCGCTTCCAAATTTCGGAATTTCGTGATCTATTCCGTCCGTCCCGCCTCATCGACGAGGGGCGCTGCGCGGTCGTCACGAAGCGTGGAGTGCGGGACGTGATGGGCGGGCCGGTTTGCAGCGTGATCATTCGCGCGGACGAACAACATCGGCTCGCACGGTCAAGTCGCGTGGTCCTGACCTCCCGATGCTGAGGTCAAGCCGGCTGATGATGCCCCGCGCATCTCGCCGGTGATGGGGGCAAGACAGCCCGGTCCCCAGGGAGATCGCGAAGCAGCCGTTAAAACTATCGCGCAGGGAGGGCCGGATCGTCCGGCTGGACCTGTGGTACCTGCCGCCTGCATTTTTTCGCAGGCGGGCCACGGGCCTCAGTCGAGGTCCGGCCTTCCCTGCACCCTCGCTTCGGAAGAGGGTGAGATCGATGCATCACTCGGACGCGAAGAGCGTCGCGAGGACAATGACGCGCGTCCCCAAATGCAGTTTGAGATTGCTGACCACGACGGCACCACAAACGCGGTGCCACCCTCCCCCTCCAGGGGAGGGTGGCACCCGAGCGCGCGGCTAGCGTCCGGCGGACTCGGTGTCTCGCAAAAAAAGCGGCGCTCGATGGACGGCTTGCTATTTGAATCCTGCGAACCGGCTGTCGAACGAGTTCGACTGCAGCACTGGCACGGCGCCGGAGACCAGCGCGGTCTGGGTCTGCGCGGGGGCCGAGGCCGTGGTGGCGGGCGCGTCGCCGGCGGCGGGCTTGAACGGCGGCCGCGCGGCGGCCTGCCGGGTCTCGGCGGGCTTCGCCGCGACCGGCTTGGGCGCAGGCTTGATCTCGGCGGGCTTGATCTCCGAGGGCCTGGCCTCCGCGGTCTTGCTCTCGGGCTTCGCGGTCGCAGCCTTGGTGTCGGCCGCGGCATTGCCGCCGATCCCGACCTTGCGGGCGAGGCTCGACATGAAGCTCGGCTTCTCCGGCGCACTGACGGCCGCCACCCGGGTGGAGGGCGCCACTGCGGGAGCCGGAGCCGCACCGGCCGGCATCGCGGCGACCTCGTCGGCGCCGGGCGCGCGCGGCGGGTTGACATGACCGGGGATCGTGCCTGGCGCCGGCGTGAAATTGGCGAGCGACAGGCCCGGCGCTTCGCCGGCGTCGGACAGGCCGGTGGAGGCCCCTGGCACACGGCTGGCGAAGATGGGGTTCATGCCGCCATCGATGCCGGTGTTGAGCTTGGCGACCGGCGTGCCCTTGGCGACGAGCTTGGCATATTCCGCCTCGTCCGCCTGCTGCTTGTCGCGCACGGCGGCGGTGATCTCGTCGGGCACGACGTAGGCCGGGCACTTGGCGGAGGCGTCGAACACCGGATCATGCGTCGCGCCCGGCGGCTTCTGGGCGTCGAAGACGTACTTCTTCTCGCAGAAGTCGACCTTCGGCTCCTGCCGGGTGACCTCGAAATGGTCGTAGCCTTCCTTGATCATGCGCCAGAACGGCATGTTCGGATTGTTGCGGTGCCTGGCCATGTTCACCGGCGTCATCCGGAACGGATAGGCCTGGAACTGGAAGGCGCGCTGGCCGCCGAAGAAGGACTCGCGCCCGAGCGCATAGATCTCGGCGATCTGCTCGTCGGTCATCGCGAAGCAGCCGCGCGAGGAGCAGTCGCCATGCACCATCAGCTGCGAGCCGGTGCGGCCGAGCGCCTTGTCGAACGCGTTCGGATAGCCGGTGTTGAAGGACAGATAGTAGGCCGATTGCGGGTTCATCTGGCTCGGATTGATCGAGTAGAAGCCCTCCGGCGCCTGGCGGTCGCCCTCGCGCACCTTCGGTCCGAGATCGCCGGACCAGCGGCAGATCGGATAGGTCTTGAGCAGCGCGAACTTGCCCGAGCGGTCCTGCTTCCAGACCTCGAGCTCGGCTTCCTGCTTGAACACGCGGACCAGGATCGGCGACTGCAGATCCATGTCCTTCTCGCCCATCGTCGCGACGAGCTTCGGCGGCACCGGCTGGTTGGCCTTGGCGTTGGTGGCGAGCGCGACCTGATCGCTGTTGCAACCCGTCAGCAGCGCGCCGGCGGCCAACACCGCCGAGGTCATCAGAACCCGGACGAAAGCGCGGTTGATCAAAGCAAAGCTCCCCGCAAACCCGGCATGCCGCAACACCCCAGTCTCATCTCACGCGATCGGCCCGAAAGCTGGATAAATCACGGGTCGACCCTGCGTCATGCCGTCAAACCATTGATTAAAATTGTAGCCTTTGACCCCAAGCCTCGCAACCCGCGCTCCGGTGATGCCGAAAGGCCCCGGCCGCTTTGGTCAACAACTCCTAAACAGCAGACCCCGCCGGCGGGGCCGAAATGCGGCCAAACGGCTGGAAAGACTCACAAAACCGCGAGCGCCGGGAGCTCGGCTCCGGCCCGATCAGCCGAGCTTGCGGCCGATCTCGATGAACTTCTGCCGGCGCTGTTTGCGGATGGCGTCGGCGTCGAGGCCCTTCAGCTCGTCGAGCGCCAAGGCGATGGCCTCGCCGGTGGCGGCGATCATCGCCGCGGGATCGCGGTGGGCGCCGCCGACCGGCTCCTTGAGGATGGTGTCGACCACGCCGAAACGCAGCATGTCCTGGGCGGTGATCTTCATGCTGTTGGCGGCTTCCTGCGCCTTGGTGCCGTCGCGCCACAGGATCGAGGAGGCGGCCTCCGGCGAGATCACGCTGTAGATCGCGTGCTCCAGCATCAGCACCCGGTTGGCGGTGGTCAGCGCGATGGCGCCGCCCGACATGCCCTCGCCGGTGATGATCGCGATGTTGGGGACGCCGAGCGCCAGGCAGGCGTCGGTCGAGCGGGCGATGGCCTCGGCCTGGCCGCGCTCCTCGGCGCCGATGCCGGGATAGGCGCCGGCGGAATCGACCAGCGACAGCACCGGGATGCCGAAGCGTTCGGCCATCTCCATCAGGCGGACCGCCTTGCGGTAGCCTTCCGGGCGGGCCATGCCGAAATTGTGCTTGAGGCGGGACTCGGTGGTGGCGCCCTTTTCCTGGCCCATCACGCAGATCGGCTCGCCGCGGAAGCGGCCGAAGCCGCCGAGCAAGGCGGCGTCCTCGCCGAACTTGCGGTCACCGGCCAGCGGCGTGAACTCGGTGATCAGCCCGCTGACGAAATCGGTGAAATGCGGCCGCTGCGGGTGGCGCGCGACCATCGTCTTCTGCCAGGGCGTCAGATTGGCGTAGAGCTCGGCCAGCGCCTGGCCGGCCTTCTCCTCGATCCGGCTGACCTCCTCGCCGATGTCGGTGCCGGAGGCGGCCATCGCCCGGAGTTCATCGACCTTGGAATCGAGCTCGGCAACGGGCTTTTCGAAATCGAGGTAGCTGCGCATGGGATCCGGCATGGAAGAGCTGAAGGAAGAGCGCTGGGAGACGAAATCGGTTCGGCCTTCGGACCTGAAGCCGAAGGACTTCAGGAGCTTAGGGTACGATCGGTGCCCAGCCTCCAGGCATCGCGCCGGGATCGCGGGCAGGATGGCGCTCTTTCGGGGCAGACGGGCGCGAAGTCAAGCCGGCCGGGCGTCACGCCGGCGGATTTGGTTTCGGGAAGGTGTGAAGCGAGGTCAGGTCTCGGCCAGCGGGTGCAGGTCGCGCACCAGGCTCTTGAGCCGCTCCTCGACCACGTGGGTGTAGATCTGGGTGGTCGAGATGTCGGTGTGGCCGAGCAGGGTCTGGACGATGCGCAGGTCGGCGCCGTTGTGCAGCAGATGGCTGGCGAAGGCGTGGCGCAGCACGTGCGGCGACACCAGCCGGGCCGGCAGGCCGCTCGCCACCGCGAGCTCCTTGAGGTCGCGGGCGAAGTGCTGGCGGGTGAGGTGGCCGCTCTCGCCGAACGACGGAAACAGCCATTTGCCGAATGTCGCACTGGCCTTCTTCTCGGGCTTCAGCGCATCCAGCGCGGCAAGATAGTCGGCCATCGCCTGGCGCGAGGCCTGGTTCAGCGGCACCAGCCGCTCCTTGTTGCCCTTGCCGCGCACCACGATCATGCGGGCGTCGTTGCGCGCCGCGGTGCGCGGCAGCGCTACCAGCTCGGAGACGCGCAGGCCGGTCGCGTAGAGCACCTCGAGCAGGCAATACAGGCGAAGCGCGCGCAGCCGCTGCGCCGGCGAAGCGTCCGCGCCCTCGCTCAGCTCCTTGGCGCGGGTCAGCATCCGGTCGACATCGCCGATCGACAGCACCTTGGGCAGCGGCCGGCCGCGTTTCGGGCCCGACAGGATGGCAGCGGGATCGTCGCTGCGGATGCGCTCGCTCAGCAGGAAGCGAAACAGGTGCCGCATCGCCGACAGCCGCCGCGCCACGCTGGAGGATTTGAAACCCCTGGTGTCGAGATCGGCGAGATAGTCGCGCAAGGCCTGGGTGTCGGCCGTGGCGAAGCCGTTGGCCTTGCCGCCGAGAAATTCGGAGAGATCGGTGAGGTCGCGGCGATAGGCGTCCAGCGTGTTCTGACCGGCGCCCTGCTCGGCGGCCATCATGTCGAGGAACAGGCTCATCAGCCCGGCGTCGGAGGCCTTGACCTTCATGTCGTGAAATCCGCTGCGTCCGAGGCGATCGAATCACTACGAGGTATTCGTGCCGGCACGGCGAGCGGTGACTGCAAATCTGGCCGATATCGCGGCGCCCGGCCGCCTCAGACAACCGCAAAATTCTTAATCAATGCCCTGTGGCTTTTCGGTTCGTCGCAGCGGCGCCGCTCATCTCTTCTGGAACCTGTCGGGCGGGATCGTCACCGTCATCTCGCGCGGCTTCGGATTGACGAAATTCGCCAGCGCGTAGATCGCGCCATAGACCACGCCGACGATGACGGCGATGACGGTCAGGAAGCGGAACAGGCTGGGCATGTCGGTCGCGCAGGCCACCAGAAAGGGAACAGTTTCATCCAACATGTTCGCATCGGCCTTGCAAGCCCGTCGGGCAGACCGGGCAGCTCGCCTTGGCTCGGGGGGACGGAACAGGATGCCTTTGAAAGCAGCAGGGGCTGGGTTAGAAGCCTGGAGATGACCGACACGACGCAACCCGCACCCAGCCCAGCCGCTCCGGAGGCCGCGATTCTCGCAGGCCTCGGCAAGCGGCTGATCGTGCTGGTCGGCATGATGGGTGTCGGCAAGTCGACCGTGGGCCGGCGGCTCGCGGCGCGGTTGCGGCTGCCCTTCGTCGATGCGGACACCGAGATCGAGACCGCGGCCGGCATGACCATACCGGAAATCTTCGAGTCGCGCGGCGAGGACTATTTCCGCAACGGCGAGGCCAGGGTGATCGCCCGCCTGCTCGAAAATGGTCCGGCCGTGCTGGCAACCGGTGGCGGCGCCTTCATGCGCGAGGAGACGCGGCGGCGCATCCAGGAGAAGGCGGTCTCGGTGTGGCTCAAGGCCGATGCCGACGTGATCATGCGCCGCGTCCGGCGGCGGGCCGACCGGCCGCTGCTGCAGACCGCCGATCCGGAAGGCACGGTCGCTCGCCTGCTCGTCGAGCGCGAGCCGGTCTACCAGCTTGCCGATCTCACGATCTGCTCGCGCGATGTGCCGCATGATCGCGTTGTCGAGGACTGCATGGAGGCGCTGCAGGCGTTCTTCTCGCCACCGGAGACCGAGGCGGGGCCGGCCGGACCACAACCCGATCCAGTTCAACCCGATCCTCCGCAGGCGATGGGCGCGCTCCGATGACAGCACCACTGAAGCATTCCGATCCGATCATCGTCGACGTCGCGCTCGGCGAGCGCGCCTATGACATCGTCATCGGCCGCGGCGTGCTGGCTTCACTCGGCCAGCGGATCGCGGCGCTGCGGCCCGGCGTGCGCACCGCCATCGTCACCGACCGTACCGTGGCCGCGCATTGGCTGAAGCCGGCCGAAGCGATCCTGGCGGAGGCGGGCATCCCGGCGTCCACGATTGTGGTCGATGAGGGCGAGGGCTCCAAGACCTATGCCGGCCTGGAGAAGGTCAGCGAGGCGCTGATCGCTGCCAGGATCGAGCGCAACGATCTCGTCATCGCGCTCGGCGGCGGGGTGGTCGGGGATCTCGCCGGCTTCGCGGCCGCCATCCTGCGCCGCGGCGTCGATTTCGTGCAGGTGCCGACCTCGCTGCTGGCGCAGGTCGATTCCTCCGTCGGCGGCAAGACCGGCATCAATTCGCCCCAGGGCAAGAACCTGCTCGGCGCCTTCCACCAGCCGGTGCTGGTGATCGCCGACACGGCCGTGCTCGACACCCTGTCGCCGCGCCAGTTCCGCGCCGGCTATGCCGAGGTCGCCAAATACGGCCTGCTCGGCGATGCCAGCTTCTTCGCCTGGCTCGAGGCCAACCATGCCGACATCGTCAAGGGCGGTGCGGCGCGTGAGCACGCGGTCGCGACCTCCTGTCGCGCCAAGGCGGCGATCGTCGCCCGCGACGAGCGCGAGACCGGCGACCGGGCGCTGCTCAATCTCGGCCACACCTTCGGCCATGCGCTGGAGGCCGTGACCGGCTTCTCCGACCGGCTGTTCCACGGCGAGGGCGTCGCGGTCGGCATGGTGCTGGCGGCGCAGTTCTCGGCCGAGCTCGGCATGCTGCCGCCCGACGACGTCGTCAGGATCGAGCGTCACCTTGCCGCGGTCGGTCTGCCGACCCATCTGCAGGACATCGCCGGCTTCGCCCAGGAGGGGATCGGCGACGCCGATCGGCTCTTGGCCTTGATGGCGCAGGACAAGAAGGTCAAGCGCGGCAAGCTCACCTTCATCCTGATGGAAGCCATCGGCCGCGCCGTCATCGCGAAGGACGTCGATCCGGCGCGCGTCCGCGACTTTCTCCAGGCCAAATTGCGCAGCAGAAGCTGATCCCGGGCTTTACGCCGTATTGAGCAGTGCCAACGGATCATCGGCGGCCTCCCTACAGAGCGACATCGGCGTCATGGACTGGTTCACACTCTCCGTCGTCATCCTCCTCCTCGCCGCCTCGGCCTTCTTTGCGCTGAGCGAGACCGCGCTGACCGGTGCCTCCCGCGCCTCGATGCTGCGGCTGTCGAAGCAGGGCAATCGCGATGCCGATGTGGTGTCGAGCCTGTTCGACATGCGCGAACGGCTGATCGGGGCCCTGCTGCTCGGCAACAACATCGCCAATATCGGCGCCTCCGCGCTGGCGACCGGTATTTTTACCGCCTGGTTCGGTGAGGTCGGCGTGCTCTACGCGACCGGCGTGATGACCGCGCTGGTCGTGATCTTTGCCGAGGTGCTGCCGAAGACGATCGCGATCAATGCGCCGGATCGCGTCTCGCTCGCGGTCGCCAGGCCGATGCGCGCGACTGTGTTCGTGCTCGGTCCGGTGCTTGCCGTGATCGAGGCGATCGTGCGCGGGCTGATGCGGCTGATCGGCTTCAAGGTCGGGGCCAATCAGCCGATCCTGTCGCCGACCGAACGCCTGCGCGGCGCGGTCGATCTGTTGCATCATGAAGGCAAGGTCGAGAAGCAGGACCGCGACATGCTCGGCGGCCTACTCGATCTGCGCGAATTGCAGGTGTCCGACGTGATGGTCCACCGCACCGAAATGGTGATGGTGAATGCGGACCTGCCGCAGGAGGAACTGGTGCGCGAGGTGCTCGCCACCGAGTACACACGCATCCCGCTGTGGCGCGGCACGCCGGAGAACATCATCGGCGTGCTGCATGCGAAGGACCTGCTGCGTGCGATCCGCGCCGCCGAGGGCGATGTGTCGCACATCGACGTTGCTTCACTGGCGCTCCCGCCGTGGTTCGTACCGGAGATGCGCTCCGTGTCGGAACAGCTCAAGGCGTTCCGCCGGCGCAAGACGCATTTCGCGCTCGTGGTCGACGAGTATGGCGAGGTCGAAGGCATCGTCACGCTGGAGGATATTCTGGAGGAGATCGTCGGCGACATCTCCGACGAGCAAGATGTGCAGGTCGCGGGTGTGCGCCTGCAGCCGGACGGGTCCGTCGTCGTCGATGGCTCAGTGCCGATCCGCGATCTCAATCGCGCGATGGACTGGACGCTGCCCGATGAGGAAGCAACGACAGTTGCCGGTCTCGTCATTCACGAGGCGCGTTCGATCCCCGAGCGCGGCCAGAGCTTCACGTTCCACGGCTTCCGCTTTCGCGTGCTGCGCCGGGAGCGCAATCGCATCACCGCGCTGCGTATCGTACCGGTGCCGCGCGGCGAAACCGAGGAGGCGCGGCCGCGCCGTGCGGGCACGGCGTTCTAATTGGGGATCAAGCCTCGCCCGGCGCCTTCGCATGCAGCGCGAGCGCGTGCACCGAGCCGGCAAGTTCCGCTGCCAATGCGGCGTTGATCAGGCGGTGGCGATCGACACGGCTCTTGCCGGCGAAGGCCTGCGACACAATATACACGCGGAAATGGGTCTCACCGCTCGGCTGATGGCCCATATGGCCTTCATGCAGATGTGATTCGTCTTGAACATCGAGGCTTTCGGGCGAGAAAGCTTCGCGCAACTTTTTGATGATAGCATCTCGGGTCCGCATGGTCTCTGGAAATACGCATCAAATTATTTTTCGTCAATCGGCGGTCCCCGCCTGAGGTATTCGCAATGTCAAGACTTGAAGCTTTTCGCGTTGCGTAGTCAAAGTCCGCCATGCCGATCGATTCAAACAAATTCTTCGACTCCATCCGCATCAAGCCCAAGAAGCAGGCTGCGCGGCAGCCGGTGGTGCGCGAGGAGGCCCAGCCCTGTCAGTGGCCGGACTGCAAGAACAAGGGCTCGCATCGCGCGCCCAAGGGACGCGAGAACGCGCGCGAGTATTGGCACTTCTGTCTCGATCACGTGCGCGAGTACAACCAGTCCTACAATTTCTTCTCGGGGATGAACGCCGAAGCGGTCGCGCGCTATCAGAAGGATGCGCTGACCGGACACCGCCCGACCTGGAAGATGGGTGCCAACACGTCGGCCAAGCGCGGCACCGGCAGCGCCGAGGGCGATCTCGGCGATGCCGCCGATCCGTTCAGCGTATTCGCCGAGATCAACGGCCGCGGCAGTTGGCGTCCGGATCCGCGCTCGGCTCCCAAGGCCGAGACGCGCAAGGTCTTCAACGCCGAGCGCAAGGCGCTGCAGGTGATGGGCCTCGGTCCCGACGCGACGCTCGAGGATGTCAAGGTCAAGTACAAGGCGCTGGTGAAGCAGCACCATCCCGATGCCAATGGCGGCGACCGCTCCACCGAGGATCGCCTGATCGAGATCATCAAGGCCTACAACTACCTGAAGACGGTGGTGAAGGGCTGACGCGCGGCAGCGCGCGAGGCTGCCGCACGTCGCGTTGAAGGTATGTTGAAGGTATCAGGGCTTCGGCCCGATATAGGCCGAGCTCGGCCGGATCAACCGCCCGGTGCGCTGTTGCTCGCGGGCATGCGCCGTCCAGCCGGCGGCACGCGCCACCGCGAAGATCGGCGTGAACGCCTGGCGCGGAATCTTCAGCGCATCGAGCAGGATGGCGGTGAAGAACTCGACATTGGTGTCGAGCACGCGCTCCGGATTCTTCCGCCGCAGCGCTTGGCGAATGTAAGCCTCTACCTCGCTCGCAAAAGGCAGATCAGCCCCGCTGCCCGCCAGCCGCTCGATCGCGCCCTTGAGCACGTCGGCCCGCGGATCGCGCACGCGATAGATCCGATGCCCGAACCCCATCAGCCGCTCGCCACGGCCGAGCGCCGCGTCGACCCACGGCCTGATGTTGTCGCGCGTGCCGATCGCGTTGAGCATCTCCAGCACCGGCTCCGGCGCGCCGCCATGCAGCGGGCCGGTGAGCGCGCAATAGCCGGCGGTGACTGACGCGAACAGGTCGGCCTGGGTCGAGGCGACGACGCGCGCGGCGAAGGTCGAGGCGTTCATGCCGTGATCGCTGACGGTGACGAGATACGTGTCCAGCGCCGCCACCTCGCCGCTCTCGGGCGTGTCGCCGCGGACCATCCGCAACGTGTCTGCGGCGTGACCGGCGTCAGGGTCGGGCGCGATCGGCTGTGTTCCCTGGGCGCGCTGGACCAGGGCGCCGGCGATCACCGGGCAGGCGCCGACGATCGTGGCTTCGTCGTCGAGCCCGGGTTCGGACCGCAGCGCCGCGACGGCGGCGCGGAAGCCGTCGATGATCGACAGGCCGGAGGTCGCGGCGAGCAGCTCGGGCAGCCGGGCAAAGGCACGCTCGCGGGCACGGCCAAGGCTGGCGCGGACCTCGGCCTCGCCGACGGTGCGCTTCGTCGCCGCGCTCCATAGCCGGGCGGTCACGCCCTCGAAGCCGCTGGCGGCGGCGAGATCGGCCACACGCGCTCCGGCGATGATGAGCTCCCCCTGCTGGCCGTCGACGTGGCTGAGCACGGTCTCGGCGGCGGCGATGCCGTCGAGGCCGATCGGGGTCTTGCCGAGCTGGATGGTCATGGCGAGGGTCTCCTTCGAGAATGATCACGCTGACAAGATCCGCCCAGTCGACAACTTGATCAATCTTGATTAAGCTGATCAATATGAAAAAAGACAGCGGTCTTTACCTATCTGCTCGTGAAGCTTCGGCGGAACTCGCGATCTCGCCGGCCACCCTCTACGCCTATGTCAGCCGCGGACTGGTCCGCTCCGAGCCGTCTCCGAATTCGCGCAGCAACCGCTATCGCGCCGAGGACATCCGAGCCCTGAAGGAAAGGCGCGCACCGGCCCCCGAGCCGCGCGCCTTCCGTAGCTTCGATGCGGACCTCCCCGTGTTCGATTCCGCCGTGTCGACGATCACCGAAGCCGGTCCGATCTATCGCGGCGTCAATTGCGTCGACCTGGCCGTGCGCGGCACGCTGGAGCATGCTGCGACGCTGCTGTGGGACGTGACCGCGCTCGATCCGTTTGCGCCAGGCAACCTTCCGGCCGTGTCGGAGGAGATGGGTTTCATCGCCGATGCTGCGCGGCGCGCGGCGCCGATCGACCGCGCCATCGCGGTACTGGCGCTGGCGACACATGCTGATCCCGCGGCTTTCAACCGCGCTCCCGACGGTCGGGCGCTGGTCGGCGCGCGCATCGTTCGGCTTGTGGTCGCAACCATGTTGAACCAGCCAGCGTCAGCCGATCCGCTCCATGTTCAGGTCGCGCGGAGCTGGGTGCCCGGACATGAACATGCGCCGGACCTGATCCGTCGCACCCTGGTGCTGCTGGCCGATCATGAGCTGAACGCGTCGACCTTCACCGTCCGCTGTGCGGCGTCGACGGGCCTCAGCCTCTACGATGCCGTCATCGCGGGTCTTGCGGCGCTCAAGGGACCGCAGCACGGCGGCGCCGGCGTCCTGGCGTCGCAACTGGTGAAGGCACTCATCGATCGCGATGTCGCGCCGCTGATCCGCGAGCGGGTGGCGCTCGGCGAGCGCTTCGCCGGCTTCGGCCACGGCGTTTACAAGCACGGCGACCCTCGCGCCATCTCGCTCCTGGAGGCGCTGACGCGCGCCGGTGCGCCGCGCAAATTCACCCGCGAGGTGCCCGAGCGGATCGCGGAAGCGACCGGTGAATTCGTGAACATCGATTACGCGCTGGCCGTGCTGGTTCACAGCCTGCGGCTGCCCGCGGGAAGCGAGCTGGCGCTGTTCGCGATGGCGCGCTGCGTCGGCTGGATCGCCCATGCCTGCGAGCAGCTGCAGTTCGGCCGCCTGATCCGGCCGCGCGCCCGCTACACCGGACCCATCCCGGGGCGCGGCGCTACCCTGGAGACGCTCTAGCGACCGCCGTCCGCCTATTCCGCCGTGCCGGCCGCCAGCTGCGTTTCGCGTCGCTTCCGCACGAGCCACAGCACGAGCCAGACCACGATCGTGCCCGCGACAGTCGCGATGATCCAGGTGGACTTGGCGATATGGCTATGATGCGGAATGCCGCCATAACGGTGCAACAGCTGCACGGCGAATACTCCGGGCAGGACATGGGCGCAGGCCCACAGCACGATGGCAGGGATGTTCACGGCGTAGAAGCGGGGCGGAGGGATGTCGAGCGCGCCGGCCGTGATCGGTACGACGGCGCGGATCGGCGCGATAAAGCGGGCGAAGAAGATCGCCAGGGTGCCGAAACGGTGGAACAGGGCCTCGCTCTGCGCCACCAGGCGCGGATAGTTCGAGAACGGCCAGCTCGTCAAGATCTCGCGCTGCCTGCGATGGCCGACCCAGAACGCCCCGCCGTCCCCCAGCACCGCGCCCAGGATCGCCGCCGCCAGCACCCATTGCAGGGTCAGCTCGCCGCCCGGAATCAATGCGCTCAGCGCCAGGATGATGGTCGTGCCTGGAACCACCGAGCCCACGATCGGGATCGCCTCCAGCAGGGCGGCCAGAAACAGGGTGAGATAAGCCAGTCCCGCATGCGCTGAGACGAAGGCAATGAGGGGATCGAGCAGATGGGCCACGCGGTTCCTGTTGGTGCAGAGGGTGGGCGGGGAGCTCCTCGATAAGTAGGAACCCCGGCTCGGGGTGCCACGTCGAGATCCTGGGAAGAGCCGGTGGGCGAAAAGGTGGCACGATTCGCAGGGCAGCCTTTCGAAAACGGCCACTCATGCCTATCTCGATGATATAACGACGGAACTTTGATCAAGGCTTAGGCTTCTGCCCGCGCGTGCTCTCTGCTAGGCTGGCGTCGAAGCCCTTCAACCGCAGCCAAACATGAAATCTGGTTTCGGGAATGCCCGGGACCTCGGAGGATGAATGACGACCGCCGCTACGACCAATGCGCAGGAGATGACCGGTGTGCCCGACATGAAGGTGTCGGTGCGGCAGGTGTTCGGGATCGACAGCGACCTTGAGGTGCCGGCCTTTTCCGCAAGCGACCCGCATGTTCCCGAAGTCGACGCCGACTACCGCTTCGACCGCGCCACCACCCTTGCGATCCTGGCTGGCTTCGCCAAGAACCGCCGCGTGATGGTGACTGGTTACCACGGGACGGGCAAGTCGACCCATATCGAGCAGGTCGCGGCGCGACTCAACTGGCCCTGCGTGCGCGTCAACCTCGACAGCCATATCAGCCGCATCGACCTCGTCGGCAAGGACGCGATCGTGGTGAAGGACGGCAAGCAGGTCACCGAATTTCGCGACGGCATCCTGCCCTGGGCGCTGCAGCACAACGTCGCACTGGTGTTCGACGAATATGATGCCGGCCGCCCCGACGTGATGTTCGTGATCCAGCGCGTGCTCGAAGTGTCGGGCCGCCTGACCCTGCTCGACCAGAACAAGGTCATCAAGCCGCACCCGGCGTTCCGTCTGTTCGCGACCGCCAACACCATCGGGCTCGGCGACACTTCGGGCCTCTATCACGGAACCCAGCAGATCAACCAGGGCCAGATGGATCGCTGGTCGATCGTCACCACGCTCAACTACCTCGCCCATGACGAGGAGGTCGAGATCGTGCTGGCCAAGGCCAAGCACTATCAGAACCCACAGGGCCGCGACACCGTCAACAAGATGGTGCGGCTCGCCGACCTCACGCGCAACGCCTTCGCCAATGGCGATCTGTCGACGGTGATGAGCCCGCGCACGGTGATCACCTGGGCCGAGAACGCCGAGATCTTCAGCGACATCGGCTTCGCCTTCCGTGTGACGTTCCTCAACAAGTGCGACGAGCTCGAGCGTCCGCTGGTCGCGGAATTCTATCAGCGCTGCTTCAATGCGGAGCTGCCGGAATCCTCCATCAACGTGGCGCTGAGCTGACACACCGGCGTCGTTCTGGCCTCGGGCCGGGACCCATACGCCGCGGCCTCTCTCGTCGGGTGATACGGAAGAGCGAGTGCGAACAAACGAACGCCGGTGGTTATCGGGCCTGGCGTTCGCCGGGACGATAGCCGCAGGAATCAGATGACCACACCGAGCAACAAGCCCCGTCCTGGCGTCAAGGAAGCACCGACCGAACCTTTCAAGAGGTCGGTCACGGGGTGCCTGCGCGCGATCGCCAGGGCGCCTGAGCTCGAAGTCTCCTTCGCGGCCGAGCGTCCCGGCCTCGCGCCGGGCAAGGCCCGGCTGCCGGAGCCGGCGCGCAAGATGACCAAGCGCGACGCCGCCGTCGTGCGCGGCCATGCCGACTCGATCGCGCTGAAGCTCGCCTGCCATGATCCGAAGATCCATCGCAAGCTGATCCCGGGCAATCCGCAGGCGCGTGGCGTGTTCGAGGCGGTCGAGCAGGCGCGTGTCGAGGCGATCGGTGCAAAACGCATGGCCGGCGTCGCCAAGAATCTCACGGCGATGCTCGACGACCATTTCCATCGCGGCAAGTATGACGAGATCACCGACCGCGCCGACGCACCGCTGTCGGATGCGCTGGCGATGCTGGTGCGCGAGCGGCTGACCGGCATGGCGCCGCCGAACGCGGCGCGCAAGGTGGTCGATCTCTGGCGTCCGTTCCTGGAGGACAGGATCGGCCAGCGTCTCGATGAGCTCGGCCGTTTCACCGAGGACCAGGCCAAGTTCGGCGACCTGGTTCACGATCTGCTCTCGGCGCTGGATCTCGGCGACGAGCGCAACGCGGATTCGGAAGAGGACGAGGACAACGACGACAATCGCGATGGCGACAATGAGCAGTCCGGCGCCGAGGGCTCGCCGGATTCCGACGCTGCCCAGGAGATGAGCGCCGACCAGGCGCAGACGACGTCGGACGAGATGTCGGAGAGCGCGATGGAGGCGGCCCAGGCCTCGGCGTCTGACACGCTCGACGACGGCGAACTCGGCGACGACGAGACGCCGGGCGAGGCGACGCGTCCGAACCGCGGCGGCGCCAACGAGCCGCGCGGCCCCGAATATCACGCCTTCGCGCCGAAATTCGACGAGGTCATTGCCGCGGAAGACCTGTGCGACCATGACGAGCTGGAGCGGTTGCGCTCCTATCTCGACAAGCAGCTCGCGCATCTGCAGGGCATCGTGGCGCGGCTCGCCAACCGGCTGCAGCGCCGGCTGATGGCGCAGCAGAACCGCGCCTGGGAGTTCGATCTCGAGGAGGGCATCCTCGATCCGGCGCGGCTGTCGCGCGTCGTCATCGACCCCTATCAGCCGTTGTCGTTCATGCGCGAGAAGGAAGCGACCTTCCGCGACACCGTGGTGACGCTGCTGCTCGACAATTCCGGCTCGATGCGTGGGCGGCCGATCACGGTGGCCGCGACCTGCGCCGACATTCTCGCGCGCACGCTGGAGCGCTGCGGCGTCAAGGTCGAGATCCTCGGCTTCACGACGCGGGCGTGGAAGGGCGGACAGTCGCGCGAGGCGTGGCTTGCCGCCGGCAAGCCGGCCAATCCCGGCCGCCTCAACGACCTCCGCCACATCATCTACAAATCGGCCGATGCGCCGTGGCGGCGGGCGCGCAAGAATCTCGGTCTGATGATGCGCGAGGGGTTGTTGAAAGAGAACATCGACGGCGAGGCGCTCGACTGGGCGCACAAGCGCCTGCTCGGGCGTGCCGAGCAGCGCAAGATCCTGATGATGATCTCGGACGGTGCGCCGGTCGATGACTCCACGCTGTCGGTCAATCCCGGTAACTATCTCGAGCGGCATCTGCGCCACATCATCGAGGAGATCGAGACCCGCTCGCCGGTCGAGCTGATCGCGATCGGCATCGGCCACGACGTCACGCGTTACTACCGTCGCGCGGTGACCATCGTCGATGCCGAGGAGCTCGGTGGCGCCATCACCGAGAAGCTCGCCGAATTGTTCACGGAGACCCACGCCGCACCGCAGCCTGCGCCGGGGCAAAAGCGCAGGCTGCATTCGTAAGCGGCCGTCGGCCGGCTGCGTCCCTCCTCCGGCTCGGAGGAGGTGGGGGAGGGGGCTCCGCTAACGATGTCGCTGCAGGCGATTGCTGACCGCAGGCGCTTTCTTGCGCTGACCATCGGCGGAGTGTCGGCATTCGCATGGTCCAGGACGGCTGTTGCGCAGCTTGCGCCGGCGCCGGTTCGCAGACGCGTCACCATTGACGAGCACTCCGTCACATCGGCGGTCAAGATCGAGGTCAACGCGCGACCGCTGCCCTCGTTCGACCTCCGCGATCGGACGCATCTGCGCTTCGGGATGCTGCAATATCGCAGCGGCGTGGCGCTGACCTCGTCCTTTCCCGGCTTTGGCGGCCTGTCCGGCATCCGGCTCGATGCCAAGGGTGAACGCTTCCTCGCGGTCAGCGACAAGGGCGGCTGGTTCACTGGCCGCATTGCCTATTCCGGCCGCGAGATCGCGGGGCTCGCCGATGTCGAAGCGGCGCCGCTGCTTGGTCTGGACGGACGTCCCATCACCGATCGCGGTTGGTATGATTCCGAGTCGCTCGCGCGCGATGGAGACATCGTCTATGTCGGCCTCGAACGCGTCAACCAGCTCTTGCGCTACGACTTCGCCAAGGGTGGAACCGGCGCGCGCGGCGAGATCGTGCCGCTGCCGCCGGCCGCCAAGCGGCTACCCCACAACAAGGGACTGGAGGCGTTGGTGGTCGTGCCGAAGGGCCTGCCGCTCGCCGGCACCCTGATCGCGCTCTCCGAGCGCGGTCTGGACCCGAACGGCAATCTGCTGGCCTTCCTGATCGGCGGACCGGCCGCGGGACAGTTCAGCATCGTTCGCAGCAACGACTTCGATGTCAGCGATGCCGTGCTGCTGCCGTCGGGCGATCTTCTGGTACTCGAACGCAAGTTCTCGCTGTTCAACGGGGTCGGCATTCGAATCCGCCGGCTGACGCTGGCGCAGATTGCGCCGGGCGCGCTGGTCGATGGTCCGGCGATCTTCTCCGCCGATCTCGGCCAGGAGATCGACAATCTCGAGGGCATCGATGCGCATGTGACGCCGGAGGGCGAGACCGTGCTGACGCTGGTGTCCGACGACAACTTCTCGATGATCCAGCGCACGCTCCTGCTGCAGTTCACGCTGATGGAGTGAGCTGCGACACCGCTGCGGCGGCTCGCGTTGACCGCGGCTCGTCCATGATCGACACTCGCGGCCATCAGATCATCGCGTCAACGGTCACAGCCTGGAACTCAGCATGAGCGCCCTGTTCACTCCGATCAAGCTGCGCAGTCTCGAACTCGCCAACCGCATCATGGTGTCGCCGATGTGCCAGTACTCGGCCGATAATGGCGCGGCCAATGACTGGCACTTCACCCACGTCAACACGCTGGCGCTGTCGGGCGCGGCGATGTTCTGCATCGAGGCGACGCATGTCGAGCCGATCGGGCGCATCACTCCCGGCTGTCTCGGGTTGTGGGACGACGTGACGGAAGCTGCGCTGAAGCCGATCCTGGCCTCGGTTCGCAAACATTCGAAGGCTGCGGTTGCGATGCAGCTCGCCCATGCCGGCCGCAAGGGCTCCAGCCACAAGCCGTGGGATGGCGGACAGCAGATTCCGCTCGCGGACGGCGGATGGCAGACGGTCGCGCCGTCGGCCTTGCCGCACAAGGAGGGCGAGCTCGCGCCGGAGGCGCTCGATCTCGCGGGCCTGGCCCGCATTCGCGATGCGTTCGTTTCCGCATCGCAGCGGGCGGCGCGGCTCGGCATCGACGCGATCGAGCTCCACGGCGCGCATGGCTATCTGTTGCATCAGTTTCTGTCGCCGATCGCCAACCAGCGCACCGACAGCTATGGCGGGTCTCTGGAGAATCGCATGCGCTTTCCACTCGAAGTTTACGATGCGGTGCGCGCCGTCTTCCCTGCGGACAAGCCGGTCGGCATGCGTGTCTCGGCCACCGACTGGGTCGACGGCGGCTGGGATCTCGATCAGACCATCATATTTGCGCAAGCGCTGAAGCACCGCGGCGCCGATTGGATCGACGTCTCCTCGGGCGGCGTGTCGCCGTTGCAGAAGATCACGCTCGGACCCGGCTATCAGGTACCGTTCGCCGCGGCCGTGAAACAGGCGACGGGGCTTCCCACCATCGCGGTCGGTCTCATCACGCAGGCGCAGCAGGCCGAGGAGATCGTGGCCTCGGGCAAGGCCGACATGGTCGCGCTGGCCCGCGGCATGCTCTATGACCCGCGCTGGGGCTGGCACGCGGCAGCGGAGCTCGGCGGACAAGTCGCCGCACCTCCGCAATATTGGCGCTCGCAGCCGTCGACGCAGAAGGAGCTGTTCGGCAAGACGACGTTCGGCGCACGCTGACGTGCAATTGATGACCGCAATGTTGCGCATCAGCGCTGCAAAATTCTGCGGTCATCATTCCGCCCGCGACACGGCTGACGATTGTCGCTGTCCGACGAAGTGCTAGACTTCGCAGACCACGTGCGGCGATGCCGACTCGTCTGGTCGTGTTTCGTCTCGCGTGACGATGAGCGCATCACGAAGATGCGCCGCAATACAAACGCGAGAGGAAAGCGCCATGGAAATCGGATATTTCACGATGCCCTCGCATCCGCCGGAGTGCGGATTGAAGGAGGGGCAGGAATGGGATCTGCAGGTCCTGCGGTGGCTCGACGAGCTCGGCTATCAGGAAGCCTGGATCGGCGAGCATCACACCGCGCCCTGGGAGCCGCATCCGGCGCCCGACCTGATTCTGGCGCAGGCCTTCCGTGAAACCAAGAACATCCGGCTCGGGCCCGGCGGTTTCCTGCTGCCCTATCATCACCCGGCCGAGCTCGCCAATCGCGTCGCGATGCTCGATCACCTCTCCGACGGCCGGCTCAATTTCGGCATTGCCGCATCCGGCCTGCCGAGCGACTGGGCGATGTTCAACGTCGACGGCATGAGCGGCCAGAACCGCGAGATGACGCGCGAGGCGCTGGAGATCATCCTGAAGATGTGGTCCGAGGACGCGCCATGGACGTACAAGGGCAAGTACTGGACGGTGACCAAGCCCGACGTGATGTTCGACTTCCTCAAGCCGCACATCAAGCCGGTGCAGGCGCCGCATCCGCCGATCGGCGTCGCCGGCCTGTCGAAGAACTCCGATACGCTGAAGCTCGCCGGTGAGCGTGGCTTCATCCCGATGAGCCTCAACCTCAACCCCGCCTATGTGTCGTCGCACTGGGACTCGGTCGAGGCCGGCGCCGCCAAGTCCGGTCGCAAGCCCAGCCGCAGCGATTGGCGGCTGGTGCGCGAGGTGTTCGTCGCCGATACGGACGAGGAAGCCTGGCGTTTGTCCTCCGGCGACATGATGGGACGGATGATGGGCGAGTACTTCCTGCCCCTGCTCGGTCATTTCGGCTTCAAGGACTATCTGAAGCACTCACCCGACGTGCCCGATTCCGACGTGACGGTGGACTATTGCGCCAGGCGCAACTGGATCGTCGGCTCGCCGGCGACGGTGACCGAGAAGATCGAGAAGATCTGGCATGAGGTCGGCGGCTTCGGCACCCTGTGCGTGTTCGGCTTCGACTACAAGCACAAGCCGGAAGCCTGGCACAACTCGCTGCGCCTGTTGAAGCAGGAGGTGATGCCGAGATTGAGCCACCTCAATGCCGGCCTCACCAAGGCCGCCTAGTCTCTTGGCGCCAGCATTGACCCTCCCTTTCGGGCAATGCTGGCGTCAAAAGAAATGTAGCTAAAATTTTCGCGCGAGTGCAGCTTCAGATTTGACGTTTGGGTGACGGTCTTGCCGTTAGGACGGATCCAGGCGCCGAATCCGCCGCATGCGTGTGGCGGTCTGACATTGGGGGCAGGTCATGCGGTTTCGCGTCAGGAAGTTTGCCCATATCCTCGAACGCTCGGGTCTGGCTCTGGCGGGCGCCGCCTGCGGCGTCTTCGTCGGGGCCCATGTCGGCTCCAGCGTTCCGTTGCTGACCACGCAGGGCTTCCTGATCGTGATGATGCTGTCTGGGGCACTGGGCTTCTATCTCGGCATCGACACGCCGCAACTGCCTTTTCATCCTCATGAGGAGAACTCGCCGGAGGCGAAGATCGATACGGCCGAATTTCTGAGCGCCTTCGGGACCTTCCTCGCAACCCTCACGGCGTTCTTCGCCGTTGCCATCATCATCCTGCGCGAGGATCCGCACATCGTCTGGACGTCGCTGATCATGGTCGGCTGGATCATCGGCGTGATCATGCAGATCGTTTCCGGCGCGATCGCCCGTCTGCGGCGCTGATTTTCCCTGTTCAATTTTTGGGCTAACGCTGTCGCGAGTTTCATCTTGCGGCGGCGATCGCGGTCGTGTGAGCTCCTGCATCAGGGGCTCGACCTGTGATGCCACGTCGTTCGTGGGCGCATTGCGCGACCGACACAGGTCCTGGCGACGTTTCCAAAGCGTTGCCCGCAGTCGTATTGGAGCCGTTCTACAGCGCTGCGCGCGGACGATCCAACAGTCCATGCGCCCAGAGCAGGCATCACATCAGAAGCTGCATGGCGATATCGCGCACCTTGGCGCGCTTGATGCATCGCGGCCGGCAATGACATTTGGGAAGTTCATCATGTTGAAACGGGTGCTGCTGGGTGTGGTCATTGGCTGCGGACTGTCCGCGGCGCAAGCGGAGGAGCCGAAGGTCGGCGGCGTGGTCAACGCGGTGATCCAGCCCGAGCCGCCCGGCCTGATGCTGGCGATGGTCCAGAACGGCCCGACGCAGATGGTGTCCGGCAACATCTTCGAAGGCCTGCTGCGCTACAGTCCCAAGCTGGAGCCGCTGCCCGGCCTCGCCGAGAGCTGGACCATCAGCCCGGATGCCAAGGTCTACACCTTCAAGCTCAAGAAGGGCGTGACCTGGCACGACGGCAAGCCGTTCACGTCGGCCGACGTGCTGTTCTCGATCGACATGCTGAAGCAGACGCATGCGCGCGCTCGCAACAACCTCGCAATTGTCGAGAAGGTCGAGGCGCCGGATGATCTCACGGTGGTGTTCAGGCTGAAGGAGCCGTTCGGTCCCTTCATCGGCATCTTCGAGGTCGGCTCGATGCCGATGGTGCCGAAGCACCTGTATGAAGGCACCGACTACAAGACCAATCCGAACAACAACGCGCCTGTTGGCACCGGCCCCTTCATGTTCAAGGAATGGCAGAAGGGATCCTTCATCCGGATGGTGAAAAATCCGAACTACCATGAGAAGGGCAGGCCCTATCTCGACGAGGTCTACTGGCAGATCATTCCCGACGCCGCCGCGCGCGCGGTTGCCTTCGAGACCGGCAAGGTCGACGTGCTGCCGGGCGGCTCGATCGAGAATTTCGACGTGCCGCGCGTCTCCAAGCTGTCGGGCGCCTGCGTCACCGGGGCCGGCTGGGAGTTCTTCTCGCCGCTGTCGTGGATGTGGCTCAACAACCGCCACCCGATCCTGGCCAACAAGAAGGTGCGCCAGGCCATCATGTATGCCATCGATCGCGACTTCGCCAAGGACGTGATCTGGAACGGCCTCGGCAAGGTCGCAACCGGACCTTCGGCATCGACCATCAAGTTCTATTCCGACGACGTGCCGAGATATCCGTACGACCCGGCCAAGGCCAAGGCGCTGCTCAAGGAGGCCGGCTACAAGGGCGAGAAGATTCGCATGCTGCCGCTCGCCTATGGCGAGACCTGGCAGCGCTGGGGCGAGGCGGTGAAGCAGAACCTTCAGGACGTCGGCATGAACATCGAGACGATCGCGACCGACGTGCCCGGCGGCAACCAGAAGATCATGGAGTGGGACTACGACATCGCCTTCACCTATCTGTATCAGTACGGCGATCCCGCGCTCGGCGTGTCCCGCAACTACATCACCTCGGCGATCGCCAAGGGCCAGCTCTTCAACAATGTCGAGGGCTATTCGAACCCGGAGGTCGACAAGCTGTTCGCGGAGGGCGCCACGGCGCCGACCGACGCCAAACGCAAGGAGGCCTATGACAAGGTGCAGAAGATCCTGGCTGAGGACGTGCCGGTGGCCTGGCTGCTCGAGCTCCAGTTCCCGACCATCACCAAGTGCAAGGTGAAGAACCTGATCACCACCGGCATCGGCGTCAACGACGGCTTCCGAGACGCTTGGCTCGACAAATAGTGGTGCACTCCGGGGCGCGGCCATGACCCCCGCTCCGGTGTTTCGCTGTCCCGCCGAGCTGACCTTCACGGACCTTTCATGCTCTCCCTCATCGCCCAGCGCGTCGTGAAAGGCGTCATCGTCCTTCTCGCCATCATCGTGCTGAATTTCTTCCTGATCCGGCTGGCGCCGGGCGATCCGGCCGTGGTCATGGCCGGCGAGGCCGGTGCCTCGGACCAGATCTTCGTGGCGCAGTTGCGCGAAAAATTCGGCCTCGACCGTCCGCTGCCGGAGCAGCTCCTCATCTACGTCAAGGGTATCGCCAGCCTGGATCTCGGCTTCTCGTTCCGTCAGCAGGCGCCGGTCGCCAGGCTGATCGCCGAACGATTGCCGGCGACCCTGCTGCTGACGCTCACGGCGTTCGCGATCTCGCTCGGTCTCGGCATCCTGTTCGGCGCGCTCGCCGCGCGCTTCGCCGGCACGATCCTCGATACTGCAATTACCGTGCTCGCGTTGATCTTCTACGCGACGCCGCTGTTCTGGATCGCGCTGATCGCGATCCTGCTGTTCTCGGTCTGGGTCGATTGGTTGCCGAGCTTCGGCTATGAAACGGTCGGTGCCGGCTATACGGGAGTCCGCCACGCGCTCGACGTCGTCGCACATCTCGCGATGCCGGCCGCGACGCTCGGCCTGTTCTTCATGGCGACCTACACCCGCATGACCCGCGCTTCGATGCTCGAGGTCAAGCGGCTCGACTTCGTCAAGACCGCGCGCGCCAAGGGCCTGCGTGACGGCGTCATCCTGCGCCGCCACGTGCTGCGCAACGCGCTGCTGCCGGTGGTGACCTTGGCCGGCGTCCACGCCGGCACGCTGGTCGGCGGCGCGGTATTGACCGAGACCGTGTTCGCGTGGCCCGGCATCGGCCGGCTGACGTATGACGCGCTGATCCAGCGCGACTACAATCTCCTGCTCGGTGTGTTCGTGGTCTCCTCGGCGATGGTGCTGATCTTCAACCTCGTCACCGACCTCGTCTATCGCCTGGTCGATCCGCGCATCGAGTACGCGTCATGAGGCAGTTCTGGCGAACCATGCTGCGCAGCCCGAGCGGCATCATCGGGCTGATCATTCTCGCACTGGCGATCGTCGTCGCGGTGGCCGGCCCGTTCTACTTTCCCAACTCGCCGTGGCGCATGGCGCAGCGGCCGTTCGTTCCGCCGTTCACGCTGTCGAAGGTCCCGCTCGGCACCGATGCGCTCGGCCGCGACGTGCTCGCCGGCCTGATCTTCGGCGCGCGCGTCTCGCTGCTGGTCGGCCTCGTCTCGACATTGGTGGCGTTGATCGTCGGCGTGCCGCTCGGCGCCATCGCCGGCTATTTCGGCGGCCGGGTCGATGACGCGCTGATGCGCTTCACCGAGTTCTTCCAGACCATCCCGAGCTTTGCGCTCGCGATCGTGCTGGTCGCGATCCTGCAGCCGTCGATCTATTCGATCATCGCCGCGATCGGCCTCGTCAGCTGGCCGCCGGTGGCGCGCCTGGTCCGCGGCGAGGTGCTGAGCCTGCGGACCCGCGAATATGTCCAGGCTGCGGTCGTCACCGGCCAGAGCAATGCCTGGATCATCTGGCGCGAGATCCTGCCCAACGCGCTGTCGCCTGTCATCGTGCTGGCCTCGCTGATGGTCGCGACCGCGATCCTCCTGGAGTCCTCGCTGTCGTTCCTCGGCCTCGGCGATCCCAACCTGATCTCCTGGGGCTATATGGTCGGCGCCGGCCGCACCGTCATTCGTCAGGCGTGGTGGATCACCGTGTTTCCCGGCGTCGCGATCCTGTTGTCGGTGCTTGGCCTCAATTTGATCGGCGAGGGCCTGAACGATGCGCTCAACCCGCGCCTGTCGCGCGAGGGCAGGTGAGCCGTGGCTGATCCCGTCGTTGCCATCCGCAACCTCCGTATCGCTTTGCCGCCGGGCGCCGAGCGCGCCCACGCCGTCGACGGCGTCTCCTTCGATCTTACCGCGGGCAGGATCGTCTGCGTGGTCGGCGAATCCGGCTCGGGCAAGTCGATGTGCGCGCATGCGCTGCTCGGGCTGCTGCCCGATACGGTGAAAGTGGAGAGCGGCGAGATGCGCTTCGAGGGGCGCGACCTGCTTGCCGTCGATGAGGACGGCTGGCGCGATCTGCGCGGCCGCCGCATCGCGATGGTGTTCCAGGAGCCGATGACCGCGCTCAATCCCTTGATGCGGATCGGCGAGCAACTGATGGAGGTGTTCGAGGCGCATGATCTGCTGAGCCCCCGCGAGCGCCGCGCCAAGGCGCTGGCGCTGGCGCGCGAGGTCGGCCTGCCCGATCCCGAACGGATCATCCGCGCCTATCCTCATCAGCTCTCCGGCGGCCAGCGCCAGCGTGCGATGATCGCGATGGCGCTCGCGCTCGAGCCTGCGGTGCTCGTCGCGGACGAGCCAACCACCGCGCTCGACGTGACGACGCAGGCGCAGATCCTCAAGCTGATCCGCAACCTGCAGGCCAGCCACAACATGGCGGTGATGTTCATCACCCATGATTTCGGCGTCGTCGCCGACATCGCCGACCAGGTCGTCGTTCTGCGCCATGGCAAGGTGGTGGAGGAGGGCACGGCCGCCGCCGTGCTCGGCCAGCCGCAGCACGACTACACCAAGGCGCTGCTCGCGGCCGTGCCGTCGTTCGACCCGCCACCGCGTCAATCACGCGAGGCTGCGCCTCGGGCGGTGGAGGTGATCGGCCTCGACAAGACCTATGTGACGCCGACCGGCTGGTTCCGCCCGAAGCGCGAGACGCGCGCCGCGCATGCGGTCAATTTCGCGATCCACCAGGGCGAGACGCTCGGACTCGTCGGCGAGTCCGGCTCGGGGAAGTCATCCGTTGCGCGTCTGGTGATGCGGCTGATCGAGGCCGATCGCGGCACGGTGCGGATCGGCGATGTCGATCTCACGGCGCTGGAGGGGCGCGCCTTGCGCGCGCAGCGTCACCGCATCCAGATGATTTTCCAGGACCCGTTCGCCTCGCTCAACCCGCGCCGCAAGGTCGGCCGCATCATTGCCGACGGCATGGTCGCGCACGGCACGCCGCTCGACGCGGCGCTGAAGCGCGCCCAGGATCTGCTCGGCATGGTCGGGCTCGACGCCGGCGCCATCGGCCGCTATCCGCACGAGTTCTCGGGCGGCCAGCGTCAGCGCATCGGCATTGCGCGCGCGCTCGCGCTGGATCCGGAGATCATCGTCGCGGACGAAGCAGTGTCGGCGCTCGATGTGTCAGTCCAGGCGCAGGTGTTGCGGCTCCTGGAAGATTTGAAGGCGCGCCTTGGTCTGTCGATGCTGTTCATCACGCATGACCTGCGGGTGGCCGCGCAGATCTGCGATCGGATCGCCGTCATGCAAAAGGGCGAGATCGTCGAGCTGAAGCCGACCGCGGCGCTGTTCGCCAATCCCGAACACGCCTATACGCGCGAGCTGCTCGCTGCCGTTCCCGGCCGCAAGCACGGTACGGCGTGATTTGCGTAAGCCGGCCGCCGGTCGGAACCATGGAGCATCGTGCCGGGTCGGGTTCAAATGCTTGCAACATCTTCGGCGTATTTGGATTATAATAAGACTGGACCCCGATGGGGCCGCAGGGTGGTCGCCCGAGCTGGTACGCGCCAAGACAGCGGGCTCGTGCTCCCTCTACCCGCGGCCTTCATTGAACCGTGCCGTGCTGCGCCAGTCTCGACAGGATGTCGCAGCGGCGTTCACCATCCCAACGAGGACTCTCATCATGTCGGAGCGCAAGCCAACGGCCGCCGTGCGCGAGGCTCAAAAAGCCTTCAAGCCGGCCGAGCCGACGAGAAGCGATTATGAAAAGGCGCAGAGCGCCTTCGATCAGAACCGCGAGCGACTGAAGGCCGAGCGATTGGCGCGTGAAGCGGCTGACGGCGCCGGCAAACAGCCGAAGAAGCTGGCGTGAACCGCCAGCCTCTTCCCGTCGATTTCGGCGGGCATGCCGTCGCTTGCTCAGCTGCGCGGGGGCGTAGCGGTAAGCTGGTCCCGCGGCCGTTCACGATCGGTGTGCGTCGAGGTCGTTGAGGGGAGCGCGCCCGGCCGCGCTGCGGGTACCTTCTTGACCGGCGCCGGCAGCAACCCTTCGCGGATGGCCTGCTTGCGCGCGACTTTGCGATGGCGCCTGATCGCATCGGATTTCTCGCGCGTCTTGCGCTCCGATGGCTTCTCATAGGATCTGCGGCGCTTCATCTCGCGGAATACGCCTTCGCGCTGCATCTTCCGCTTCAGGATGCGCAACGCCTTCTCGACGTCGTTGTCACGAACAAGAACCTGCAAAAGTGTCCTCCTTGTCTTCATCTCTATCGATGAAATTCGGTTGGCAAAGCCGAGCGGCGCTGCGGCGGGGCGAACGGCGCGCTCAGCAGAGCGGCGTCAATGAAACGTGTTGCTCACAATGTTATGAGTCACGATACGTGCGAGACACGGTGATCCCCTTCGTCGGAAGGCGGGAGCACGAGTGTCTCTCAGCCATCGATGGCCATGCCGTTACCGATGGTGCTGTGAAGATAGGGGCAATCTGCTGATATTGCCAGCGCGAGCCGACTCAACGGTTCCGGCCCTCGGCAAACTATATTTGCCGCGCGGCCTTGTAATCCCCGAGAAAATCTCTACCTTGAGGTAGTTCGATTAGCCGCTGTGCCTTTCTGAATGTGCCTGTGGGCTATTTCCAAAAGTCATCGCTCAGTTGAATGAGATCGCGTGATGGTCGCGCGGTGAATGATTTGGAGATAGACATGCAGGGTACGGTCAAGTGGTTCAATGGCCAGAAGGGCTTTGGTTTCATTCAGCCGCAGGATGGCGGGAACGACGTGTTCGTTCACATCAGCGCTGTTGAACGCGCTGGTCTCGCCGGTCTGGCTGAAGGCCAGAAAGTCAGTTTTGAGGTCAAGACGGACAAGATGCGCGGTAAAACCAGCGCAGAAAATCTCGCGCTGGTCTGATCGCACTGATCTGACGTCTCTGACGTCTTGGGCCATTTCACGGATGTACTGAAATGGCCGGTTTGCCCGCTCGATCCTGTATTGAGCGGGCTTTCTGCGTCTCGACGGTAACCCGCGTTTCCGGAAGGATCAGTCGATGGCCACCAAGAAGATGTCAGAACGCTCCCCCGAAAGCATTGCGCGGTCGGAGCGCCAGCGCGTCGCCGCCGAGGACGGGGCGAAGGCGCGCGCCGAATGGGATCAGCGCGCGACCGCGGTCCGCAAGAACATGGAGCGGCTGCGCGTGTTGCGGCTCGCCAAGGAAGCGGAAGCTGCGCAAGCGGGTTCTGACGCGGCGCCTGCGCCGAAGCGGCGGAAGAAGGTCGCTCGCTAGGGCGGTTTCGTCTCGCCTTCCGACGTCGGCTGCCCGGTGGAACTATCGGAACTTCAGATCCGTTGCCGGTGCTCGAACAGACGGGCGATCCATGCCTGATCA
Source organism: Bradyrhizobium sp. HKCCYLS3070 (assembly GCF_051167575.1). Taxonomy (NCBI): domain Bacteria; kingdom Pseudomonadati; phylum Pseudomonadota; class Alphaproteobacteria; order Hyphomicrobiales; family Nitrobacteraceae; genus Bradyrhizobium; species Bradyrhizobium sp. HKCCYLS3070. Next base: position 33,140 of record NZ_JBNPTI010000020.1, on the reverse strand, counting down.
TTACGTCTCAACCGCGTCCCGCGTACAGACCCGACCTTCGTACCGAGGAGGCTGACGTGGCCAAGTCGACAGCTACAGACGTTCGCATCGCCAAGGACGAGACGCAGCGTGGAGGCCAGACGATCGCATTCGCGCTCGCAATCGGCGCCACGCGGCAGGTCTGTCATCTCGAGACCTGCTTTTGCACCCGCAACCAGGCGTTCGCCTATCTGCAGCGAAACCGCACGGCGTTCGAGCAGATGGCGCGCGAGCAGTTCGCCCGTGGCGAGGTGACCGACGGCGTCATCCATCTGCGCATGATCTGAGGCGATCCGCCACACGCGGGCCTCTGAAGACGCTGCCCGACGCGCAACGCGCCGTTGCTACTCCGCCTTCTGTTTGACCGGAAGCGGGACGCGCTCATAGGACGCGGGCAGATTGACGGGCCGGTAGTCCTGCGATTCTGCGATCCGCATCAGCACGCTCTCGTGGATGAACGCGCCCTCGGGAATGAAGCGCGGCTCGCAATTCGGAACGTACAATCCGAAATGCGCCTTGCGCTCCGGCCACTCCTTGTACGTCGCGCTCTTCGGCAGCCATTCCAGCAGCCGCCAGGCCGGCGTCATCGAATCGTGCAGGGGGCCCTGGACGCTCGGCGCCACATAGGAGAACGGACTGTTCTTGCGCTGCACGCCCCAGGCGAGCTGATTCACCGTGCGCGGATTGACCGTCAGCCCGGCCTCGACCGCCTCGTCGATCATCCACAGCAGCGGATATTTCGAAGCCGCCGACCGCACCTCGGGATAGCCGCCGCCGACGTCGGAATGCACGCCGGCGAACCACACCTGTTTGGCGTCCTGCGGTCGCGCCTGCGCCTTGTTGAAGCGGTTCGGCGTGAAGGTCTGCGGCATCCCCCACGGCTTCAGCCGGAACATGCAGCGGCGCTCGTCGATCGCCGCAGCCTGACGGAAGATCTTCACGCTCGGGTTCTCGATCGTGAAGGCGAGCTCCTCGAGGCTCGGCAGCGCAAACAGCCGGTCGGTGCGCGGCACGATCACGCTCGCCACCGTGTCCCACACGCCGACGAAATGGATCGTCGGCCAGCGCGTCGAGGTGATCCGCGCGAACTGCGCGGCCTGGTCGGCGCGGCTCTCCGGGATCGGCCCGTCCTCCTCGGTGCTCTCGAGCTCCTTGGTGATGCCGCGCCCGGCCTTCGGATTGTCGGAGGAATACTTCTTGTAGGCGATCACGCCCGGGCCGACGAGATTGATCTGGCCCGGCGAGATCAGCCCGATCTTGTGGATCAGCCCGGCGAGCACGCGCACGGTGTAGGCGCCCCGCGAGAAGCCGAACAGGAAGATGCGATCGCCGTCCTGGTACTGCGTGGCCAGGAAAGAGTAGGCGTTGATGACGTTGTCGTCGAGGCCGTAGCCCGTCGCGAGCCCCAGCACCATGTTGAAATTGGCCTTGAAGCGATGCCAGCTGTCGGGCTGCGTCAACGTGCCGACGCCGGGATCGTAGAACACGACCTGATGCGGTGTCGTCTTGTCGGTCTTGCGCAGGCACCGATAAAGCTTGAGCACGTTCGAGATGTTCTCGCTGATCTCGTTGCCGGTGCCGTCGCAGCAGATGACAATATTCTTCATGGCAAAGGAATGTCCGCAATAATGCTACCGCAACGAGTGTAGAGCATCCGGCTGGTGTTGGGGAGGTCGGTTCCCTATGGCACTTCGTCTGGGTCGCTGTTGCGCGCGGCGCGGCGGACATCGCGAAGTGACTGCGGGGCGCCGTTGTACGAACGGATGATCACCCGACCAGTCCTGCCGCCCCACGCCTGCTGCCCGTGTCCAGAGTTGTCAGTTGGTCACGGCATCCGCAAGCAAAACGGCCGGATCTCTCGACCCGGCCGTTTCGACATCTCGTTCAGCTTGAAGCCGCGCCCGTGACGCGTCCGGCTTCTGCATCAATCCTGAATTTCGGCTTGCTCTCTCAGCTCGCCTTGGCGACCGGGGCAGCGTCCGCCGCCTTCTTCTCGATGGCGCGCTTCAGCTCCAGCGCGCGCGGCGACAGGGTCGCGGCGTTGGCCTTGAGCAGATAGGCATCGAGGCCGCCATTGTGGTCGACGCTCTTGAGCGCGTTGGTGGAGACGCGCAGGCGCACGTTGCGGCCGAGTGCATCCGAGATGAAGGTCACGTTGCACAGGTTCGGCAGGAAGCGCCGCTTGGTCTTGATGTTGGAGTGGCTGACCTTGTGGCCAACCTGGGGACCCTTGGCCGTCAGTTCACAGCGCCGCGACATGGCAATAAATCCTCTCTCATCCCCGCACCCTTCGTCCGCCTGTGTCGGCGGGCCGCGGGGGTCCAAAACTCGTCCAGCTCGTCTCTGGGAGATGCGGTCGTATAGGGGGGATGCGGCTTTTCGTCAAGGTTTTGAAGGCCGCAGCGAATAGAGGGAGCCGGGCCGGCGAACCCGAAGGGCGCGACCCGTGCATCCTCCTGGTCGGGCCGAAATCGCCAACCAGCAGAAAAGCAGGCGTATAATCAATAGTATAGCCGATAGTTTAGACCATATAAAGGGCGCATTCGGACGTGATGGATGGATATCCCGCGAACAGTCCGAAATGCCGGAATGGCGGCATGCTGGCGCGGTCGGAGGTTCGCGGCTCGGTTCCGGCAGAGCTGCGGATGACGGTCTGAGTGCTGTTCAGCTGCAAAGCGCTGGACAAACCGCCATTGTCGGACGGTTCGCGTTGTTTGAAGGCGTTTTTGGCTTAAGTAGCAAGGATGGCGCGTCGGATCGGTCCGGCGCTCAGGCAGGCGGATCGGTAGGATCATTCGTCACGTGACCATCATCTCGGTTCCCTCATTTCTCTGCTGTCGCCTGGCCGCGGCCGGGGCAGCGCTCTGCCTGTTGTTGCTGGCGCAAAACGCCCAGGCGCAGGCTCGGTTGGACGCTCAATACGAGGCTTCCCTGGCTGGCATCCCCGTCGGCAAGGGTACCTGGGCGGTCGAGATCGGGGATGATCAGTATGGTGCCGCGGCTCAGGGCGGCACCGCCGGCCTGCTCAAGAGCTTCTCGCAAGGATCAGGCACCGGCTCGGTGCAGGGGCGCGTCGTCAACGGCGCCCTGGTCGGCCAGAGCTACCAGGCCTCGACCACGACGGGAAAGAAATCCGAGCAGATCCGCATCAATCTGCAGAACGGTACTGTGAAGGACTTCGCCATCGAGCCGGCGCCTCCGGTCGATCCCGACCGCATTCCGGTGACGGATGCCCACAAGCGTGGCGTGCTCGATCCGATGACGGCCTCTCTGGTGCGCGTGCCGGGCAACGGCGAGCTGCTGTCGCCGGACTCGTGCCGCGGCGCTGCGCCCGTGTTCGACGGCCGCATGCGCTACGAGCTCAAGCTCGACTACAAGCGCATGGAGAACGTCAAGGCAGACAAGGGTTATCGTGGCCCGGCCCTGGTCTGCGCGATCTACTTCACGCCAGTCGCGGGCTACATCCCGGACCGGCCGGTCATCAAATATCTGGCTCAGGCCCGCAACATGGAGATCTTCTTCGTGCCGATCGCCGGCACCCGTGTGCTGGTGCCGTTCAAGATGGTGATCCCGACCCCGCTGGGGACCGCGATGCTGGAAGCGACGTCGTTCATCACCCAGGCGGCGCCGCACGTCGCCAAGACCCAGTAGTGCGTCGTTTCGCTGCTCCTCCACATCGGAATCTCGTCGTTGCGGCGCAGCCCCGTCAGCGGCCGTGGCGTGAAGGCCTGACGGCATGCCGTCCGCTGTCGCTTGAATCCGATGGAGATTCGGGGTTCGCGCTGCATGATCTCCGGACTGACGGGCTCATGAGCTCCGATTTGTCGGGACCCCCTATCGATACTGTCTGCTGCGCGTGAATCCGTTTGACTCTTCCCTGATTCTGATTCGACTCGGGATGCGCTGAACGCGCGCCAGTTCCATCGCGAAAGCGTTGCTTGTGGAGCCCGCGAAAACTTGATCTAGTGCTGGCTTGATGGCAGAGCGCGAGATGTTGCGGTGAACGAAGCCGGAAAGCCGACGGAGTCAGCGATTCCTTCGCGATTCGTTCTCAAGGCGTTCCGAAGCTTAAGCTGCGTCACTATATGCGTCACAATGTGAGACAGGGGTCAGCATCGCAGCCTCTCCAGACACACGATTATTCCGCATCCGTCGCGCGTGAACGGCGCGCTTCCAACGCCGGCTTCGAGACCCACATTTAACGAATGGCTTTTTCGTCCTCTTCGGCTGCCTCGCCTTTCGAGCGCACGTCCGACCGCGCTCCCGGAAGCGGCGTCACCGCCGTGCTCGGCCCCACCAACACCGGCAAGACGCATCTGGCGATCGAGCGCATGCTCGCGCATTCCTCCGGCATCATCGGACTGCCGCTGCGGCTGCTCGCGCGTGAGGTCTACAACAAGATCGCCGATCGCGTCGGCAGCGAGGCCGTCGCGCTGATCACCGGCGAGGAGAAGATCAAGCCGAAAAATCCGCGCTACTGGGTGTCGACCGTCGAAGCGATGCCCAGGGATCTCGACGTGTCGTTCCTGGCCGTCGACGAGATCCAGATCGCGTCCGATCTCGAGCGCGGCCACGTCTTCACCGACCGCATCCTCAATCGCCGCGGTCGCGACGAGACGCTGCTGCTGGGTGCTGCGACGATGCGTCCCATCATCGAGCGTCTGCTGCCGGGCGCGTCGATGGTGACGCGGCCACGATTGTCGCAACTCGAATTCGCCGGTGATCGCAAGATCACGCGACAGCCGCGCCGGACCGCCATCGTGGCGTTCTCGGCCGACGAGGTCTACGCCATCGCCGAGCTGATCCGCCGCCAGCATGGCGGCGCCGCTGTCGTGCTGGGATCGCTGTCGCCGCGAACCCGCAACGCGCAGGTGGCGATGTTCCAGAACGGTGACGTCGACTATCTCGTCGCCACCGATGCGGTCGGCATGGGGCTCAACCTCGACGTCGATCACGTCGCCTTCGCGTCCGACCGCAAATATGACGGCTATCAGTTCCGCCGGCTCACGCCGTCGGAATTTGCCCAGATCGCCGGCCGTGCCGGACGCGCGACGCGCAATGGCACGTTCGGCACCACCGGACGTTGTGCGCCATTCGAGCCCGAGCTGGTCAATGCGCTCCAGAACCATGCCTTCGATACCGTGAAGGTGCTGCAATGGCGCAACTCCCGGCTTGATTTCGCGTCCTTGAGCGCGCTTCAGGTCTCGCTGGCGGTCGCGCCGGCGCATGAGGCGCTGACGCGCGCGCCGATTGCGGAGGACCTGCGCGTGCTCGATCACGCCGCGCGCGATGCCGAGGTGCGCGACATCGCTCACGGCGCGGCCGCGGTCGAGCGTCTGTGGGAAACCTGCCAGATTCCCGACTATCGCAGGCTGTCGCCGGCCGCCCATGCGGAGCTGGTGACCACCGTGTTCGGCTTCCTGATGCAGAAGGGGCGTATTCCGGACGCCTGGTACGCGGCCCAGGTCGATCAGGCCGACCGCGTCGATGGCGACATCGATACGCTGTCGGGGCGGATTGCACAGATCCGTACCTGGACCTTCGTGGCCAACCGGCCCGACTGGCTGCGCGACCCTGATTATTGGCAGGGGATTACCCGCGAACTCGAAAATAAATTGTCAGACGCCCTTCATGAACGGCTCACGGAGCGTTTCGTTGATCGTCGTACCAGTGTATTGATGCGGCGCCTGCGGGAGAACAGTGTTTTGAATACGGAAATCGGCAAGACCGGCGAAGTGATCGTTGAAGGGCACGCGATCGGCCGCCTGGATGGATTCACCTTCGCGCCCGACGCCGCCGAAGCCGGCTCGGAGGCCAAGGCCTTGCAGGCTGCTGCCCAGAAGGCGCTGGCCGGCGAGATCGAGGCGCGCGCCGAGAAGCTGTCCAGCGCGCCCGACGAGCACATCGTGCTCACCGCCGACGGCACGGTGCGCTGGACCGGCGACGCGGTCGCCAAGCTGGTCGCGGCCGACGACGCGCTGCATCCGCGCCTGCGCATCATCGCCGACGAGCGGCTGACCGGTGCTGCGCGCGACAAGGTCCAGGCGCGGCTCGATCTGTGGCTGAAGACGCATATCGAGAAGCTGCTCGGCCCGCTGTTCGAGTTGTCCAAGGCCGAGGACATCACCGGCATCGGCCGCGGCATCGCGTTCCAGCTGGTGGAGGCGCTCGGCGTCATCGAGCGCGCCAAGATCGCCGCCGAGATGAAGGATCTGGACCAGCCGTCGCGCGCCACCTTGCGCAAGTACGGCGTCCGCTTCGGTGCCTACCACATCTACGTCCCGGCGCTGCTCAAGCCCGCCGCGCGCGCGCTCGCTGCGCTGCTGTGGGCCGAGAAGCAGGGCAATGTCGACATGTCCGCCCTGACCGGCGCGCAGCATCTGGCGAGCTCGGGCCGGACCTCGTTCCCGGTCGACAAGGCGCTGCCGCGCGATGCCTATCGCGTGCTCGGCTACAAGCAGGCGGGCGAGCGCGCCGTGCGCGTCGACATCCTGGAGCGGCTGGCCGACCTGATTCGTCCCGCCCTGGCCTGGCGCGACAATGCACCGGGCGAAAAGCCGGCCGGCGCCTTCGACGGCCGTGGCTTCGTGGTGACGCAGGCGATGACCTCGCTCACCGGCTCGGCCGGCGAGGACTTCGCCTCGATCCTGCGCGCGCTCGGCTATCGCATGGAGAAGCGCCCGCCGCTGCCGCCCAAGCCGATTGAGAAGCCCGTCGAGGCTGCTGCCGTCGCGGAGGCTGCCGCTGCGGAAGCCGCTCCGGCTGAGCCGGCAGATGCGCAGGCCGTGCCGGGCGGGGACCTCGCAGTTGTCGCCGGCGAGCCGGCCGACGAGCAGGTTCCCACCGTCGCGGAGGCCGCCGTCGCTCCGGTGACCGAGCAGGCCGTCGCCGTGCCCGCGGTGGTTGGTGAGGAGCAGGCGGAAACCGCGTCGGTGTCGGCCCTGGCATCGCTGCCAACCGTCGATTTCGTCACGCCGGATGTGGCGGACGAGGCGTCCGGGGCCGAGACGGCCGCCGAAAGCGGCGTCGCCGAGGCGGAAACCGCCGTCGCTGCGGATGCGCCGCAGCCCGAAGCCGCCGAGGCCGTCGCGAACGAGGCAACGAGCATCGGCGACGCTTCGGCTGAAGCTGCCGCGGCGGAAACTGCTGCTGGATCGACCGCTACCGAGGCTTCTCCCGCCGAGGCCGCGCCTGCTGCCGAGCCCGTCCTGGTCGAGGTCTGGCGGCCGGGCGGGCGCTCGGAGGAGCGCCGGCCGCGCCACGACCATCATCATCGCGGCCGGCCCAACCGTCCGCAGCATGAGCGCGGGCAGGCTGCCGGCGGCGGTCAGGCACCGGCCGGGACCGCTCCGGCCGAGGGCGGCGAGGCGCGTGAGCGCCATCACCGCGGCCATGGCCGGCGCGACCGGATGAAGGAGTTCGGCAAGGACTTCCGCAAGGGCCCGCCGGAGGCTGGTGCGGCTCCACCAGCCGAGGGCGCATCGGCTCCGGCGCGCGAGGATCGCGGGCCGCGCCGCGATCATGATGCCAAGGGGCGCGACCAGAACCGTGATCGCAACAAGGGTGGCAAGTTCGGCGGTGACCGCGAGGGGCGCGGCGGCCGCGACTTCGGCAAGGGGGGGCGCGACAAGCGCGACAGCGGCCCGGCGCTGCGGCCCTACGCATCGAGCAGCGGCGGCGGCCGGGATCGCGACCGTCCGGTCGATCCCAATTCGCCGTTCGCCAAGCTCGCCGCGCTCAAGGAGCAACTCGCGGGGAACAACCGCAAGGACTGAGCGGCAAGATCGGTTGGCAAGATTGGTTGGAAGGACAACGCCGACGTCCGACACCCCGTCAGAGCGCCAGCGCCTCGACAAATGGCTGTGGCATGCGCGGCTGGTGAAGGCGCGCACCAGCGCCGCGGCGCTGGTGTCGTCGGGGCACGTCCGGGTCAATGGTGTGCGCGAGACCTCGCCGGGCCATGGGGTGAAGACCGGTGATGTGCTGACCATCGCGCTCGATCGCAGCGTGCGCGTTCTCAAGGTGACCGGCTTTGCCGAGCGTCGCGGCGATGCTGCCTCGGTGCGCGGACTGTACGATGATCTGGATGGCGGACGATCCTGATCGATTGCGCCAGAGCAATGTCCGGTTCAGTTCTTCGCCCCGCTTCACTTGCGGCACACCACGTCCTGCGCTAGTCCAAGCCAGCCGAATTGTCGATCCGTTCCGGAGCCTTGGATGACTTACGTCGTCACCGAAAACTGTATCAAGTGCAAATACACCGATTGCGTCGAGGTCTGCCCGGTAGACTGCTTCTACGAGGGCGACAACATGCTGGTCATTCATCCGGACGAATGCATCGATTGCGGCGTGTGCGAGCCGGAATGCCCGGCCGACGCGATCAAGCCGGATACCGAGCCGGGGCTGGAGAAGTGGCTGGGCGTGAACGCCGAATATGCCAAGTCCTGGCCCAACATCACCCAGAAGAAAGACCCGCCGGCCGACGCCAAGGAGCACGACGGCGAGGATGGAAAGTTCCAGAAATATTTTTCGTCGAAGCCCGGCGCCGGAGACTGACGGTCGTCTCGCTACCTGCGCGGCACCAGCGCGCCCCGTCCTGCGGGGCGCCATCGCGCCGATCGAAATCGTTGCGCGGAAACAATGGCCTAGAACACCTCATGCGGTGAGCGGGAACCGCTGCATGAGTTGTTCCATTCCGGCACGTTGCACTTAACCCTAACTTCGTGGATCCGTCACAATACCGCCCCTGCGGCCTCTAAATCATTGATTTTTGCGGCAAATGTGCTATATATAGCACATTCTCAGAGCCGAACCCGGCCATGCGTAACCTTTTTTGGCCGCCCTTTTAGGTTCCCGCAACATCAAACAGGGGCGTGGCAGTTCCGCGCGCAGGCTGTGTCACAGAAAACGCGTAAAAAGAGTGCTTCCAAGAGTACAAAAAAAGCCGCCGCGGCCAGCCGCAGCGTTTCCAAGGGCCGTGCCCGGGCTCCTGTAAAGGAGATTCGGGCTGCCGCGAAGGCCTCGGCTGCCAAGTCCACCAAGAACAAAAGAAGCGCAATGCCTGAAAAGACTGCCAAGACTGCCGCGAAAGCATCCGCCGCGAAGACCACTCTTGCAAAGGACTCTGTTGCCAAGGCTGCGCCTGCCAAGGCCGCCGCTGCGCCCAAGGCTGCCACCAAGACCGCCGTTCCCGCGGCCGCTGCCCCTGTTGCCAAGCCCGCCGTCGCCGCCAAGCCGGCTGTTCCCGCCGCGGCCGCGCCGCGCGTCGAGGAAAAGAAGCTGCCGACCCAGCGCCAGGGCTTCAAGACCAACGAATTCGTCGTCTATCCGGCTCACGGCGTCGGCCAGATCCTGGCCATCGAGGAGCAGGAGATCGCGGGCGCCAAGCTCGAGCTGTTCGTCATCAACTTCATCAAGGACAAGATGACGCTGCGGGTGCCGACCGCCAAGGTCGCCAATGTCGGGATGCGCAAGCTGTCCGACCCGGCGCTGGTGAAGAAGGCGCTGGAGACCCTGAAGGGCCGTGCCCGCGTCAAGCGCACCATGTGGTCGCGTCGCGCCCAGGAATACGAAGCGAAGATCAATTCGGGCGACATCGTCGCGATCGCGGAGGTCGTGCGCGATCTCTACCGTTCGGAGTCGCAGCCCGAGCAGTCCTACAGCGAACGCCAGCTCTACGAAGCGGCGCTCGACCGTCTGTCGCGCGAGATCGCCGTCGTGCAGCACTCGACCGAGACCGAGGCCGTCAAGGAGATCGAGACGCAGCTCGCCAAGAGCCCGCGCCGCGGTGCCAAGACCGAAGCCGATGCGGTCGCCGAAGGTGATGCGGAAGGCGAGGGTGACGACATCGATGGCGACGACACCGCCGTGGCCGACGAGGCCGCCTGATCGACCGTTTGCGTTTTCGAATTAGTTGCTTACGAAAGCCCGGCCGCAAGGTCGGGCTTTTTTGTTTGGGCGTGTCGCCTTGACGACGTCCCGCTACTGTTCTTGGATCGTCAGCTGCGGGGGTGTCTGCGCAGCGGGCGTCCCATGCTTTGCCTCGACATAGGGGGACGCCATGTCAAATCCGGTGCTTGGACTGGCATCCAGCCCTCTTGCTGAGCTCGTATTCGTCGACGTGTATCGCGACGGCGGTTCATACGATGCCCGTTTCGAGACCGTGGACGGTCAGCCGATCGCGCTCTGGCTGCAGCGATCGAGGATGCCCGATGCTGAGGGGCTGCACCACCGGGAGCTGTTCGTCCACGACGGACAGCAGGACCCGGACGATCTCCAGCCGGTGGCCATAGGCAGTGCGGAAGAGCAGGATGTTCTACATCGCCTCGACGAATTCGTGGTCGGCCACGGCTCCGGCTGCGATGTCGGCGCGCTTGCTCGTCTCGTAAAGATGATAGGCTACATTCGGCGCCGTGAGCCGGTTTTTCCTACTTCCCAGCTGGAACGACGTCCTCCGGAAAGCTGGCCGAGCTGAGCCGCCGCAGCCCCGTCACTCCACCACGATCTTGACGCGGTCGCGGACCTTGACCTGGGCGCGGGCGTCGAGGCCGTTGAGAACGCGGAAGCGCTCGACCGGGCGGTCGACGCCGGTCATGCGGTGCGCAAGCGATTCGACGGTATCGCCCGGCTGCACGGTGATCACCTTGATGCGCAGCGGCCGGGCCGACTGGATCTCCTCCAGGCTGAGCCGGCGGAACGAGTTCACCGTCTCCCGCGCATTGCGCTCGCTCTCGGTGGATTTCTGCCGCGAGGCGAAGATGAAGCGGTAGACGTCGCTGCCGACGCGCAACGCGTAGACCTTGAACTGCCAGGGATCGCCGCTCGCCGTGGTCGAGGCCGCCGGGAAGCCGTTGATCGTCAGCTCCTCGGTCGCCGACTTGTCGACGTTCTCCATCCAGCCGGAATTCAGATAGTCGCCGAGCGTCTGCTGGGCCGGCACGCGCACCACGTCGAAGCGCATCGCCTGCGCGCCGCCTTCGCGCACGCCGATCACCGCCTGCGCGGTGTTGTCGAGCGTGAAGTTCTCCGGCGCCTGGAAGGTGAAGCCGAGCTTCGGATGCAGGAAGCGCCGGCCGCGCACGAAGCCCTCGCTCGGGTCCTCGCCGTAGACGATGTTGTCGACTGCAGCCAAGTAGGTCTCGCGGTCATGCTCCCTGGCCTCGGGGGAGACGTATTGCTTGGCGATGGCGGCGGCGTTCTGCACCCGCTCCGGCGTCGCCGGATGCGACGACAGGAAGTCCTGCGCGCGCGGGTCGATTGCGACTTTACCGGCCTTCAACTCGGCATTGCGCTCCATCGAGCTCAGGAAGCGCGCCGCGCCGTAGGGATCGAACTTCGCCTTGGCGGAGATGCCGACGCCGATGCCGTCGGCCTCGAACTCCTGAGTGCGCGAGAAGCTCGCCATCGTCAGCTTGGTCTTGGCGAGCGCCAGCGCCGTCAGGTCCGGATCGTTGCCCATGTCTGAGACGACGCGGGTCACCACGGCGGCCTGCCGCGCCTGGTCCTCGCGGATCGCGGCATGGCGCGCCAGCACGTGCGCCATCTCGTGGCTCAGCACCGACGACAATTCGGAGGTGTCGTTGGCGAGCGCAATCAAGCCGCGTGTCACGTAGAGCTGGCCGGTCGGCAGCGCGAAGGCGTTGACCGCACCGGAATTCAGGATCGTGACCTTGTAGCCCTGGTCGGGGCGATCGGACACGGCCACGAGCCGGTCGACGATCTTGCCGATCAGGCCCTCGAGCTGGGGATCCTCATAGGCGCCGCCATAGGTTGCTAGAATGCGCTCGTGCTCGCGATCACTCGCCGGCGTCGTCTGCACCATCGCCGGCTTCGGCCGCGGCGTCGGCATCGGCGCCGTCGCCTGCTGCAACTTGCCCATGTCGCTGCAACCGGCCAACGCCAGTCCCAGGCACAGCAGCGCCGGTGCGATCCGCGAACCGCAGTTCATCACCGTCATGCGCTTTCGAACAGACAGGTTCACGTCGCTACTCACGTACCTCAGCGGTCAATTCCCGCTCAAAATCTCGATCTGGGCAGTCTGTGTCAGTTCCAGTCTCGGACCCGCATGCGCCTCAACCCAACCGCGCACGCGAACCTGCCGATTCGCAAGTGATTTGACGTCGATACCGGCACCTTCCAATACCGCCATCATACGCTTTGGAATAATCACCGCGAAGCCCCGTGTCCAGCTACGAGCGAAGTTCAGATAAGTTGTTGTCCCCGTCTGTCGTACGGACAACACCTTCCCTTCGACAACCGTAAATAGCCCTACGCGAGACAAAATATCGTCTGGACTTTCCGTGTTTTTTATGACGGTCCCAATCTTCCAGAGGCCGCGCCCGGCGCTGCGTGCCTCGGCTTCCGCCGCGCCCAGGCTGAGGGCGCAATCCCGGTCGGGCAGGTCGACCCCGCGCAGCACGGCGCCCTGCCGGAGCAGCTCGCTCTGCACTGGCTGGTCTGCGCCGGCCACGAACGCGAAGGCCCGCTGCCGGCCATAGCGGTCAGGGGTGTCGTCCTCTCCGCGCAGCACGACGTCGCGGCCGCGCAGCAGCACGCCCAACGCATCCATCGACGTCGCGCGCTGCTCCTCCGGCGGCACCTCGATGCCGGCGAGCCTGACCTCGCGACCGTCGTCGAGACGGAAGCTGCGTGCATCGATGATCTCGCTGACGTGGCCTTCGCCGAGCTCCGCGAACATGCACGGTGTGGCGTGACTCGCCGACATCATCGCGATGGTCGCGACGCTCGCGCCGAGCGCAATCAGCCTCCGTCTGCTCCGCATCCTGCGCTCTCTCGTCATGCTGCATCATCGCACGAAATTTCCATTCCACTGAGCGGAAAGCGGCGACCGGCGACGCTTTTGATGAGCGTGCTGAGCGCTTGCCGCATGCGAAAGCGTGCGCCATGATGCGAACTATCAAAGAGGCCGTCGCCATGTAGCGATGCGCCCGGCAGGGAGGATATCGATGAGCAGAACCATCCGCGGCGCGGCGGCGTCGTTGTTCATGCTGGCGTCGGCGCTGACGTTGTCCGCAGGCGTGGCGCATGCGCAGAGCAAGCCGCCGCTGAAGATCGGCGGCATTCTCGACATGTCGAGCCTCTACGCCGACATCACCGGTCCCGGCAGCGAGACCGCGGCGAAGATGGCGGTGGAGGATTTCGGCGGCGAGGTGCTGGGCCGCAAGATCGAGGTGATCGCGGCCGACCATCTCAACAAGGCTGATCTCGCCGCCAACATCGCGCGCGACATGCTCGACAACCAGGGCGTCGAGATGATCTGGGATGTCGCAGCCTCCGCCACCGCGCTGGCCGCCGGCGAGATCGCCAAGGCGCGCAACAAGATCATCATCTTCAATGGTCCCGGCTCTGTCAGGCTCTCCAACGAGGCCTGCGGCCCGTACACCGTGCACTACGTGTTCGACACTTTTGCGCAGGCCAACGTCACGGGCCTGGCGGCGGTGAAGTCTGGCCTCGACAGCTGGTTCTTCCTGACGGCGGACTACGCGTTCGGCCAGGATCTGGAAAAGGACACCACCGCCGTGGTGGTGAAGTCGGGCGGCAAGGTGCTCGGCAGCGTGCGTCATCCGCTCAACACCTCGGACTTCTCCTCCTTTCTGCTGCAGGCGCAGGCCTCCAAGGCCAAGGTGATCGGGCTCGCCAATGCCGGCGGCGACACCATCAACGCGATCAAGCAGGCCGCCGAATTCGGCCTCACCAAGGGCGGCCAGAAGCTGTCGCCGCTGCTCGCCTTCGTCTCCGACATCGACAGCGTCGGGCTCGAGACGGCGCAGGGGCTGCTGGTCGCGGAAGCGTTCTACTGGGATCTCAACGACGACACCCGCGCCTTCACCAAGCGCTTCATGGAGCGCACCAAGCGCGTGCCGACCTCGGCCCAGGCCGGCGTGTATTCCTCCGTCACGCACTATCTGAAAGCCGTGAAGGCCGCGGGCACCACGGATGCGGACGCCGTCATGAAGCTGATGCGGGCGACCCCGATCAACGACATGTTCGCCAAGGGCGGCCGCATCCGCGAGGACGGCCGCATGGTGCACGACATGTATCTGTTCGAGGTCAAGAAGCCATCGGAATCGAAGACCAGGTCCGACGACTACAAGCTGCTCGCGACCGTGTCTGGCAACGAGGCGTTCCAGCCGCTGGAAGCGTCGCGCTGCCCGCTGGTGAAGAAGTGACGGCCGGGGCGATGGCATTCCGGGGCGCGCCTGAGCAAGGCGCAAACTCTGCCGCGACATCCGTCGTTCCGGGGCAACGCGCAGCGTTGAACCCGGAACCTCGATGTGAGTCCATCAGCTCGGGATTCCGGGTTCGACGCTGACGCGTCGCCCTGGAATGACGGAGACATAACACCGGGAAACAACAAGGAGCGCCGGCCATGACCACCAACACCACAGTTCTGCAGCACCTCGAGTCCGGCCTGCTCACGATCACGATGAACCGGCCGGAGCGGCGCAACGCGCTCAACAGCGACTTGACCAAGGGCCTGGTCGAGGCGGCGCATCGTGCGGCCAATGATCCGGATGTGCGCGCGGTGCTGCTCAAGGGCGCCGGCGGCACGTTCTGCGTCGGCGGCGACGTCAAGGCGATGGCCGAAGCCAAGACCGCGCCCTCGTTCGAGACCAAGGTGACGACCTTGCGCGAGCGCATGGAGGTGTCGCGGCTGCTGCACCAGATGCAGAAGCCGGTGGTGGCGCAGATCGACGGCGCGGCCGCCGGCGCCGGCCTGTCGATCGCGCTGGCCTGCGATCTGCGGGTGGCCGGCGAGTCGGCCAAGATCACGACGGCCTTCGCCAAGGTCGGGCTGTCGGGCGATTTCGGCGGCACCTATTTCCTCACCCAACTGCTCGGCAGCGCCAAGGCACGGGAGCTGTATCTGACCTCGCCGGTCCTGACGGCGCAGGAGGCGCTCACCCTGGGCATGGTCACCAAGGTTGTGCCCGACGCCGAGGTCGAAGCGGCCACGCGCGCGCTGGCGATGTCGCTGGCGCAGGGGCCGAGCGTGACGCTCGGCTACATCAAGCGCAACATCAACAATGCCGAGACGATGACGCTGGAGGCCTGCTTCGACGCCGAGGCGATGCATCACTCGCGCTGCAGCGACACCGAGGATCACAAGGAGGCGGCGAAAGCCTTCGTCGAGAAGCGCGCGCCGGTGTTTCAGGGCCGATAGCTCCGCGTTCTCCGTCATTGCGAGCGAAGCAACCCAGGGTTATGGCCTGAGCTCTGGATTGCTTCGCGTCGCTCGCAATGACGCCGCGGGCTCGTGTGAACAGGGGATTCCGCAAAGAGGGCTGCGATGGCTTACCTTCACCTCCGTCAGATCTGCCTGGTCGCGCCCCGGCTCGAGCCGGTGGTCTCGGATATCGCCGCGATCATGGGGCTGGAGGTCTGCTACCGCGATCCGCATGTCGGCAAATACGGGCTGGAGAATGCGCTGCTGCCGGTCGGGCCGATCCTGCTCGAGGTGATCGCGCCGACCCGCGAGGACACCGCGGCGGGACGCTTCCTGGACAAGACCGGCGGCCGCGGCGGCTACATGGCGATCTTCGCCTGCGATGATCCCGATGGCCGTGCCGCCCGTGCCAACGAGATGGGTGTGCGGACCGCCAACGTCATCGATCATCCGCCCTATCATGGGGTGCAACTGCATCCCCGCGACTGCCGCGCCGCCTTCATCGAGCTCAATCACACCGAGGGCAGCGACGATGTGCTCGGCCCGTATCCGCCCGCCGGGCCGGATTGGGCGCGAGCGATCCGCAGCGACGTGACGTCGGCGCTGACCGAGGTGGTGCTGCAGAGCCCCGCGCCGGCTTCACTTGCCGCACATTGGGGGCGCATTCTCGATGTGGTGCCGGCGGCCGGCAGCGATGGTGTTGAGCAGTTGTACTTGCCGAACGCCCGTATCCGTGTCGAACCCGGCGAGCGCGAACTCATGAGCGGCCTGACGTTCCGCGTCGCCGATGCTGCACGTGTGGCCGACGCTGCGCGCGCCCGTGGCTATGCGGTTTCAGGCGGTTGCTTCACAATTGGCGGTGTTGCCTTCGCGTTGCAGGGGGCGGTCGCCAATTAGTCGATCGGCATGCCCGAGCTTGACCGGGCATCCACGTTCGTCTTTCCTCGTATCAAGACGTCATGGCCGGGACGAGCCCGGCCATGACGTCGATCGAAGCTCGCGGTTCGTCACCGCCCCTTGAAGTTCGCGAAGCGCCGCTCCTCCGTTGCCTTGACGCCTTCCTTGAAATCCTCGGTCGCGCGCAGCCGGGTCTGTTCGGCGAGCTCGTGCTCGGTTGCTGCCATCACACGGTCGGCGAGATTGGCGCGCATCGTGGCGCGGGTCGACAGCAGGCCGAGCGGCGAGCATTCGGCGATTTCCGCGGCGAGCTTCATCGCAGCCGTCCGCACCTGGTCCTGCGGCACGCATTCATTGGCGAGGCCCATCCTCAGCGCTTCCTCGCCGGTGACGCGGCGGCTGGTGTAGAACATCAGCTCGGCGTTGTTCTTGCCGACCAGTTCCGGCAGCGTCACCGTCAGCCCGAAGCCGGGATGGAAGCCGAGCTTGGTGAAATTGGCGGAGAAGCGCGCTTCCGGACAGGTGACGCGGAAGTCGGCCGAGACGGCGAGGCCGAGCCCGCCGCCGATTGCGGCGCCGTGCACGGCGGCGACCACCGGCTTCTTGCAGCGGAAGATCCGCACCGCCTGCATGTAGAGATGGTTGATCGCCCCGAGGCTGTCGGCCGGATCGCCTTTGGCGCCGGCCGCTTCCTGCGCCTGGCGCGCCGGATCGGTGAAATTGGCGCCGGCGCAGAACGCCTTGCCCTGCGCCGCCAGCACCGAGGCGCGGATCTCGATGTCGCGGTCGAAGCCTTCGAGCGCGTCGGCGATCTGGTTGATCAGCGCAATGTCGAAGAAATTGAGCGGCGGCCGGCGAATCTCGATCAGGCCGACATGGCCGTGGATCTCGACGCCGATGTCAGGGAAGTGGGTCATGGTGGGTCTCCGATTCTGCTTCTCCAGCGTCATTGCGAGCGCAGCGAAGCAATCCAGACTGTTGGTGCGGTCCTGGATCGCTTCGCTGCGCTCGCGATGACGGAGCTACTTGCCCGTGGGCGCGGCTGCGACGATCGCGGCGTGTCGTCGACCCTCACCTTAATCCCAGCCCGCGCGCGATGATGCCGCGCAGCACCTCGGTGGTGCCGCCCTGGATCGTCAGCTTCGGCGCGGTCTGCATCGCAAAGGTCAGCTGGTTCTCCAAGGTTTCGCGATTTCCTGCGTTCTCCTCGACGAACGCGGCGAGGTCGCGGACGCGGTGCGGCAGCTGCTGCTCCCAGATCGTGCCGACGTCCTTGACGATCGAGGCCTCGACCACCGGCTCCTTGCCGGCCTGCAGCATGCCGGCGACCGACACCGACATCCGCCGCATCGTGTGCAGCTGAGCCACCAGCCGGCCGATGCCCTCCGCGCTGCGCGTGTCGGGGGTGGGACCGACCGCGCGCACCAGCTCGGTCAGCACGTAATAGGTTTCGAGGAAGCGCTCCGGTCCCGAGCGCTCATAGGCGAGCTCGGAGGTCGCTTGCTTCCAGGCGCCGTCGATCTCGCCGAGCTGATGATCGTCCGGCACGAAGGCGTCGGTGAAGACGACCTCGTTGAACTCCTTCTGCCCGGTGATCTGCCCGATCGGGTTCACCTTGATGCCGGGCGTTTTCATGTTCACCAGGAACTGCGTCAAGCCATGACGCCTGTTCTCCTTGGTCGACGGCGAGGTGCGGAAGATCGCGATCATGTAGTCGGCCATGTGCGCCGACGTGGTCCAGATCTTCGAGCCGTTGATCAGCCAGCCGCCCTCGGTCTTCGTCGCGCGTGTCTTGGCGGCGAACAGGTCGGAGCCCGAGTTCGGCTCGCTCATGCCGATCGCGAAGCACAGCTCGCCGCGGCAGATGCGCGGCAGGATGTCCATCTTGATATGCTCGGGCGCGTAACGCAGCAGGATCGGCCCGCTCTGCCGGTCGGCGACGAAGAAGCGCCTGACCGGCGCGTTGGCGACGCGCATTTCCTCGGTCACGACGTAGCGCTCCAGGAACGAGCGCTCGTGGCCGCCATATTGCTTCGGCCAGGTCATGCCGATCCAGCCGCGCGCGCCGACGCGGGCTGCAAACTCGCGCGCGTCGGCGTCCTCGCGCTTGGGCTGGTACGGGTTGAAGGTGCCGGCCGCGATCTCATCAGCGAGGAAGGCGCGCACCTCCTTGCGCAGCTCCTCGCATTCCCTCGGCAGCCGGATCGGATCGAAACGAAGTGCGCTCATGCAACAATCCTCTTCGTGGTCAGCGCGAGGCGACCAGCGGCCACAGCTCATCGGCGCCGCGCGCAGCGACGCGCTTGCCGAGCTCGACGGCCCAATGACTCTCGGAGCCGAAATCGTCGCGCCAGGCCAGCGCGCGCAGCGAGAAGCGGTGCAGGATGTGCTCGGTGGTGAAGCCGATGGCTCCGTGGACCTGATGCGCGATCGCCGCGCCCTTCTCGGCGGCCTCGGCGCAGCGGATCTTGGCCGCGGCGGCTTCGAGAAACACCGCCTCGTCGAATGCGGCGGCCCGCGCGATCGCATCCGCGGCGGATGTCGCGGCCGCGCTCGCGGCGGCGCTCTCACCGGCCAGCCGTGCCAGGTTGTGCTGCACCGCCTGGAATTTGCCGATCGGCTTCTCGAAGGCGACGCGCTCACCCGCATAGTTGACGCTGATCGCGAGCAGCCGATCCAGCGCGCCGGCGATCTGCAGTCCGCGGGCGACGCCGGCCATCAGCATCAAGGTGGTGCCGTCGAAGCCGGCCGGTGCCGGCCGGCATGCCAGCGGCATGATCTTGTCGAACGTCACCGTGTCGCTGGGATCGTTGGCGAGGTTGAGGCCCGCGTCGATGCGCAGCCGCGCGGTCTCGACCAGCGCGATCGACACGCCGTCTCCGCCCTCGGCGAGCACGGCAACGTGCTGCGCCGTCCTTGCGAACGGCACGCCGCGGGCACGGCCGGACAAGGTGCCGTCAGTGTCGAGCGTGATCCGGTCCCTCGGATGAGCCGGCGCGATCGTCATGGCGCCGTCGGGGGAGGCAATGCCGCCTTGTTGCAGCAGCCAGCCCGCGAGCAGCGTCTCGGCCAGCGGCACCGCAATCGCAAAACGGCCGGCGGCATTGATGATCTCAAAGCCATCGGCGAGGTCAGTGCCGGCGCCGCCGAACTCCTCGCCCACCCAGGCGAGCGTCAGGCCGGCCTCGCTCAGCGCCCGCCACAGCGGCGCCGTCCAGCGGCCGTCCTTGTCGTGGTTGATCGTCTGCGGGTCGGCGAGATCGGCGAAGATCCTTTCCGCGGTCGCAACGACGATGTTCTCAGCTTCCGCCACAGCGCTCCTCGCCCTCGTTGTCGTCGGTCTCGGCGCGCCATGTCCTGCGCGCGCCGGCGATGTTTTGCCGGCATGATGAGCGCAAGCGACGGCCCTGACAAGCGTAGCCCGCTGCAGGGCCCCGTCCGCTCGCCGCATGGAGGCGAGCGATTTCCGCGCTGCGGAGATTGTGCCGATTTTGCAGATGCAGCGATGTTGGCTAAGAAGAAGCAAGGCAAACAGGGAGGTGCGGAATGGCTGAAGGTCTGTGCGCGGTCGTGACGGGGTCGGCGTCCGGCCTCGGAGCCGCGACCGCGTTGCTGCTGGCGAAGGCCGGCATGCGCATCGTCGTGAACTATTCGAACAGCAAGAGTGAAGCCGAGCAGACCGCTGATCTCTGCCGCAAGGAAGGAGTCGAGGTCGTCGTCATTCAAGGCGACGTGTCGCGCGATGAGGATTGCCGCAAGATCGTCGCCGCCGCTGCGGCTTGGGGCCGGCTGGATGCCCTCGTCAACAATGCCGGCACCACCAAGCACGTGCCGCACGATCAGCTCGATGGCCTTTCGGCGGAGGATTTCCAGCGCATCTTCGCAGTCAACACCATCGGCCCCTTCCAGATGGTGCGCGCCGCGCGGCCGCTGCTGGAAGCGGCGGCCAAGGCGACGGCGCGTGCGTCCGCGGTCGTCAACGTCTCGTCGGTAGCCGGCATCAGCGGCATCGGCTCGTCGGTCGCCTACGCCGCCAGCAAGGGCGCGCTGAACACGATGACGCTATCGCTGGCGCGCGCCCTGGCGCCTGCGATCCGCGTCAACACCGTCTGCCCCGGCTACATCGATACGCCCTGGTTCACCAAGGGCCGCGGCGAGGCCGGTGCCAAGCAGGTGCGCGATGCGGTGGTCGCGCGGGTGCCGCTGCGCGCGGCTTCATCCGCTGAGGACATCGCGCAGCTCGTGGCGTTCCTGGCGAGCCCGGCGTCAGGCCACATGACCGGCGAGGTCGTGCGCATGGATGCGGGGATGCATCTGTTGGGGTGAAATCGTCATGGCGAGCGGCCGCTGTGGTGGCTCGCGATGACGTGGCGCGAGGCCGTTACCGATTGAAATCGCGGATCGTGCCGCTCGCGACCAGCCTGTTCCAGATGAACAGCACCACGATCGCGCCGAGGGTTGCGGTCACGTAGCCCGCGCCCTGGTCGGGGCTGTAATGGCCGATGGCCTGCCCGATGGCGGTGGCGATGAACGCGCCGACGATTCCGAGCACGATGGTCAGGATGAAGCCGGAGGGATTGTTGGGACCCGGCGATAGAAGCCGCGCCAGGAAGCCGGCGACCAGCCCGACGATCAGAATGTGCAGCATGAGTCTCGTCCTTCCCGTCAACGATCGCGGAGCGTCAGATCCGGCCCGCCAACTCATGCTCGGTCGGCAGCCGACCGTCCGGCGTGAGCTGATCGATCACTTTCGGCAGGTACTGGCTCAGCCCGTTCAACAGCTCGTCGCGCGACAGCCCGCTCTGCGCGGTGAGCTGATCGATCTGATCGGCGCCGAGCGCATTGGCGAGATCGCCGGGCGAGATCGGCTTGTTCTCGCCGGGGGAGACCCAGGAGTTCGCGGTGTCGCCATGGCCTTTGTCCTGGAACTGGCGCAGGAGATCGCCGAGCCCGCCCGACAACACGCTGCCGGCCGCGCCGCCCGCAAGCAGGCCGCCCAGGCCGCCGGCGATGATGTTGCCGAGGCCGCCACCAAGCGCACCGCCGAGCGGTCCGCCTTGATTCCCGGTCGGCTGGGGCGGCGGGACTGGCGCAGGCGCCGCGTTCGGCTGCTGTCCATTCTGCGAGAAATGCTTCACCGCTTTCCACGCCAGCAAAGCGAGGATCGCCATCGTCATCGGCGACATGCCGCCGTTCTTCTGCGTGGTCGGATGACTCGGCCCGCTCGGGCCGTTCTGCATGCCGTTGAGGATATCGAGTAGACCCATGACCTGCTCCTGCGCCCCGCGCCGACAAACCTATGGGCTTGCACGCGGCGTTACAAGCCGCGGTCAGATTCGTCGCACAGGGGAACGTGTCGCGCGCGGCTCAGTTCCGGGCTTCGGCCCGTTTCGGCGCCTTGGCTCCGGGCGGTGCGGCTGCGGCCTGGCTCGGGCCGGTGAACATCCGCTTCAGCTCGTCGAGCTTCTCCGACAGGACTGGAAAGTTGCACGAGAACGAATCGCGGCGCCAGCCGTCCTTGGCGCATTGCGCTGCCTTGATGCGGGCGCGTGCCTCCACGTTCGACGCCGGCGGTGGCAATCCGCCCTGCGCGGTCGCGGCCGGGGGCTTGTTCGGCCGTTGCGGCGGCGGGGCCGGCATGGCCGGCTTCGGCGGCTCGATCGCGGCCCGCGCCGTCATGTCCCGGAGCGAGGGCTGGAGGTCCTGCGTTTGCGGCCGCGACATCATCGCCGAACTCATGTTGGCGTGGCGCTGGCGCTCGAGGTATTGCGTATACTGCTGGTCGATGAACTTCTGCTCTTCGGCCGTGGGATTGGGGCCGGCGATGTCGAAGCTGCGATCCTGCATGAAGTCGTAATAGACGTAGCCGCCGCCCGGCTTCCGTCTCCCGGCAAATTTCGCGTTGCATTGCGCCAGCGCCGCCGTCTTCTCCTCCTTGGAGGCGGACTTCTCGGCAGCGTCGGCACACTCCTCGAAATCCGTCGGGGAGCGGCTCCACCATTCCGCATGCGCGCGTTGAGGTTGCACGGCAGGCAGGCAGGTGATCGCTGCAAAGACCAGTACTGGCAGGCGGGGTGGGTACACGAACGGTAATCCTCAGCGGCTCCCCGCCTCAGATGACGGGAGATTGTCGCCATTTTGCGGCGGGGTGTGACTCCAATGCTGCGTAAATTGAGACTTTCTTCTTTATCTGCCGTGGTTCCGTGATCTCGTTGCCACAGTCGGGCCGGCAATGACGGCAGCGCCGTTCGTGAATCGCGCCTTGCTGTGGCGCCGGAACGATACGCAGCATTTTTCCACCATTTTCATCCCGCCGTAGTTGACGAAACTAATCTTGACGTTGGAAAGATTGGTGTTGACGAGACCAGGCAAGCGCTCCTATGAATATCTTGACAATGGAAAGATGAGCTGCGCCGCCCGGTGCGGAGGAGAGGCTGCGATGAAAGTGTTCCTCACGGTCAAGCTGGCGCTGTTGCCGTTCGTCGCGTTCTGGACCCTGCTGGCCTGGCATCAGCCGGCATGGGCGGTGTGGTCCGCGCTGGCCCTGGCGCTCGCCGCCAACGTCTGGCGAGCCTCCCGGAGCGAGCTCGCGCTGCTGGAGCTCGGAAGCCTCGCCCTTTTCGTCGTGCTGGCGATCGCCAACGACGTCGCGCCGAATTGGACGGCCGGCAACGCGCTGTGGCTGTCCTTCGCAGGGCTCGGCCTCATCAGCTTCGCTTCGCTCGCCGTCGGCCGTCCCTGGACCGCGGACTATTCCCGCTCGGCCTATGCCGACAGCGCCTCGACGCCCCAATTCCACCTGATCAACATGATGATGACCGGGCTCTGGGGCGTCCTGTTCCTGGTCCTCGGCCTGTGCCGCTGGGCCGGCGTCGCCTCCTGGATCGCGACGATGATCGTCGTCGGCGGCGCGCTGATCTCGATCTTCGGCCCGCGCTTCGCAATTCGCCAGGCCTTGCTGCGCATGCGGGCCGCGCGCGAGGAGTGCCATTGGCCGGCACCGGGCTTCACCCCCGCGGCCGGCGTCGACTGCGACGTCGCGGTGATCGGCGCCGGAATCGGCGGGCTGACGGCCGCCGCCCTGCTCGCGGAGTCCGGGTTGAAGGTGAAGGTGTTCGATCACCACGTGGTGCCCGGCGGCTTCTGCCACACTTATCTTCGCAAGGCTCACCACGACAACAAGCCGGTGCTGTATCGCTTCGATGCAGGGCCGCACGATTTCTCCGGCGTCTGGCCGGGCGGGCCTGTCGACAGCGTGCTGCGCCGGCTCGGCGTCGCCGACCGCATCCAGTGGCGGCGGGTCACGCACTCCTACCGACTCGCCGGCCGCCGCATCGACGTGCCAGAGGACTGGCGTGCTTATGTCCGACTGCTCTGCGAGATGTTTCCCGCCAGCGCGGACGGGCTCACCCGGCTGTTCGACACCATCCATGCCATTTTCGAAAGCATGTACGCGACGGGGCAGGGTCGCAGCGGCATTCCCGGCATGCCCGCCACATTGGAGGAGATGCTGGCCTTCCCGCGCAAGCATCCGCAGGCGTTCAGGTGGATGAACCGCCCGTTCGACGAGCTCGTCGCCGCCCATGTCTCCGATCCCGAACTGATCGCCTATCTCAATGCGCTGTCGGGCTATCTCGGCGACGGCAGCGAGACGCTGAGCTGCGCCCAGATGGTCCCGATCTTCGGCTACTATTTCAAGGGTGGCTTCTATCCGGTCGGCGGCTCCGGCCGCCTCGCGGACGTGCTCGCCGAGGCGGTCACCGCCAGGGATGGCGAGGTGCATCTGAAATCCAGGGTCACCCGCATCCTGGTCGAGGAGGGCCGCGCCGTTGGCGTCGTGCTCGGCAACGGCCGCACGGTCCGCGCGCAGGCGGTGGTCTCGAATGCCGATCTCGGCCGTACCTTCACCGAGCTTCTGAGTCCCGACGATCTGCCCGCCGGTTTTCGCGAGCGTGCCCGCACCCTCGCGCCGGCGACGTCGTGCTTCTCGGTGCATCTCGGCCTCGACATCGTGCCCGACATCGCGCCCGCCACGCATCTCGATACGCCGATGGGAATCGGCCTTGCCGTGATGTCCAAGCTCGACCCGTCGGCGGCGCCCGAAGGCCATGCCACGATGACGATCATCACCCTCGTGCCGCACGATCAGGCCACGCGCTGGTTTCCGGGCGAGGGCGGCGACGACTGGAAGGCGTGGCGGCGCTCGCCGGACTACGAGGCCCGCAAGCAGCAGCTCGGCGATGCCATGGTTGCCGCTGCCGCGACCGTCATTCCCGACTTGTCCAGGCATATCGTCTATCGGACCGACGCCAGCCCGGTGACCTATGCACGCTATGATCTCGCCAGCGCCGGCGCGATCTATGGCGTGGCGCAGTCGGGACGGCTGAAGGGCGCCAAGGCGCCGGTGCGCAATCTCGTCATCGCCGGCGGCGGCAATGCCGGAGCGGGCGTCGAGGCCGTGGTGATCTCGGGCGCGGAGGCGGCCGAGGCGCTGGTGCCGGGTCTGCTGGCGCGCGCATCGGCAGTCGCGTCGGACGCGGTGACGGCGCGGCCGCGGGCGGCCTGAGCGCGGCGCCTGCCGCAGCTCGGGCGTATCAAGGCGTATAGAGGTAGCGCAGCAGGGTGCGGCCGACGGTCTCCAGGCTCTGCGCCGAGCACTGCTCGATCGTATCCTGCGTGGTGTTGAAATAGGGCTCGTAGTCGAAGTCGATGACGAGGAAGCTCGGAATGCCGGCCTGCTGCAGCGCCGTGTGGTCGTCGCTGATCGGATACGCCGTGGGCTCCGGCGAGAACGCCGATGGCGCGATACGGCTGCCGATGCTCCAGAACCTCTTGACCTCGGGCAACGCCGAGGCCAGCGACGACGGCTCCGGCTGCAGCTTGAGATCCTTGTCGCAGACCATGTCGAAATCGACTGCCTTCTCCGGCTTGTGCGTCGGATAATAGGTCTTCAGGTTGGCCGCGAAATGCGGCGAGCCCAGCGGGCGCCAGGTCGGATCGCCGGCGCCGAGCGATTTCGGCCCCTCCTCGCCGTCGAAGAAGATCATGTCGATGCCGACGTCGGGCTTCGGCGACAGCGACAGCACGCGTGCGGTCTCGAGCAGCAGCGCCACCGCCGAGGCGGAGTTGTTGGCGCCCGGCATCGGTGCGTCCGGCGATTTGGGATCGCGATAGGCCTTGATGATGCTGTCGTAATGGGTGGCGACGATGACGCGCCGCGGGTTCTGCACCTGGAAGCGGGCGATGATGTTGGTCAGCGGGATCGCCTTGCCGTCATCGCCCTTGGCGGTGAAGCTCTGCGTGAGCACGGCGTCCGCCGCGCTCTTGGCCATCGCTGCCTTGATGTAGTCGATCGTTTTCTGATGTCCCGGCTCGCCCATCGATCGCGGCGTGAACCGCAGCAGATCGGCGATGACAGCCATTGCGCGCTGACCGTCCCACAATTCGATCTGCGCGTCCGCGGCGTAGGCGGTCGGCGATATCAGCAGCAATACGGCCGCTGTCGCGGTGGCGGCGAGGCGAGGCCAGAACTCAGTCATCCGCAAAGCTCTTCAATGATGAAAATCAGGACGTCTTCTTGCCGAAGGGAATGAACAGGATGCCGGCGCAGCCAGCCAGCGCCACGGCGAAATAATAGGTGATCGCGCGCGAGCCGATCGTCGGAATCAGCGCGAACGTCGTGACGAGCGTGCCGACGACGTTGCCGATGGTCGAGACGCCATAGACCAATCCGGCGACACGGCCGGCCTCGCCGGCCGAGCGCGTCAACAGGCTGACGGCGATCGGCGAGAAGGTGCCGAGCAGGGTCAGCGGCACCAGCAGCAGCGCGGTCGAGGCCATCAGCGTCGCCATCGGTCCGTCGCCGATGCTGTCGAGGATGTCGGCCATGACGGTGTCGGCGGTCGCCGGAACCAGCGCCATGTAGGCGGCGGCGATCAGGATCATGGTGCCGATGGTGCGCGTCGTCGGCTGCCGGTCGACGATGGCGCTGCCGGCGAAATAGCCGATCGCGAGCGCGCACAGCACGGTCGAGATCAGGCTGGCCCAGGCGCCGATGCCGCTGCCGAAATACGGGTTGAGGTAGCGGCTGCCGAGCATCTCGAAGCCCATCAGCACGCAGCCGACCAGGAACGAACAGAGATAGATCGCCAGCATGCCGGCGCGGGACACCGGCGCGCTCATGGCAGCTTCTTGTTGTGGCGCTCGATGCTCTTCAGCGCCTCGACCGGCGCGAAGTCGTCGGTCAGCACCTTGGCCTTGGCGTCGATCACCTGGCCGTTATCGATGTCGATGCGCTTGCGCTGCGCCAGCATGTCGGCGAGCTTGTAGCGGAAGCCGAATTCCTTGTCGCGCTCCTGCGCTGTCGCGGCGAGATCCTCGGGCTTCCGCTCGTCGCCGGGATAGGCGACCATCACGATGTTGCCGCCGGCCTCGTAGAAGTCGACCTGCGGGAACACGCTGTGGATGGTCTTGACCGCGGCGTCGAACAGCATGGTCGACGGCTCGACGTTCTGCGCCACCACGCCGCCCTCGGCGAGATGCTCCTTGACGAGCTGGTAGAATTCCTTGGTCAGCAGGTGGAACGGCACGAACGGCCCGCGATAGGCGTCGATCAGGATGATGTCGTAGCGCTCCTTGGATTCCTGCACGAACAGCCGGCCGTCGCGGTTGGCGACGTGGAAGTTCGGCTCCTCCTTGATGCCGAAATATTTCTTGGCGAGCTCCAGCACGGTCGGGTCGAGCTCGACCGACGTCACCTGCACCTTGGGCAGGAAGCGGTGCAGGTACCAGGCGGTGCGGCCGCCGCCGAAGCCGATCTCCAGGACCGAGCCGACATTCTTTGCGTACATGACGCTCGCGGTCATGAAGCGGGTATAGTCGACCGGCAGATCGAGCTCGTCCTGGGTGTTGTAGACGCTCTCGGTATAGATGCGCCGGTTGTGACCGAACGTCATGCTGCGGTAGGGCGCCTGCTCATAGACATAGATGTTGTTGTAGAGCGACTCCTTCGACTCCAGCAGGTGGCGGGTGTCCTGCGCGCTTGCGGCGGCGATGGAGAGGAAGCTTGCGAACACGCCTGAAATGACCGACCGGATGAGCATCGACTTGTCTGTGTCCCTCGGCTGAAATGGGCAGGCGCGCTGGATCGAGCGGATCTCGTGGCGCCGGACGCCTGGCCGGCCACGAGATGCGCTCAGGCACGACCAATACGGCAATCCCGAGGCCGGGTTCCAGATTGGCGCCGTTCTCTTAGACCATCGGCTGCCGTCCGGATAGTCAAACCGCCCCTCCCAAACTGGGGTGTGATCGGGCATGAGCGGCCCCGCTCTAACCGGGATCGCGCGGCTGCGTTCCCGTCGTCGTCCCGTCAGGGGATCCGAGCGTCGTTGTGCCCCGGTCGGCCGCCCGGTCCAGGCTCCGACCGGAGAGGCTTCCGGTCGGTGGCCGGGTCTGCTATGGAGGCGGCGAAGCAGGTGCACTTCGGTGCAGGCTCCGGTCCCGTAGCTCAGCTGGATAGAGCGGCGGTTTCCTAAACCGTAGGTCGCATGTTCGAGTCATGCCGGGATCGCCATCTGCCGCAGCCTTGCACGCGCAGACATCTCCAGATCAAACCCAGGGCGCGCTTGATCCGGCCCGTTCGGGAATCGGGTGGAGCGCGTCGCTGCCATCGAGGAACTTCTCCGGGTGAGACGGCGGCTTGAGCCCCGTCCGCGCGGCGCGCGCAATCGCCGCCGAGATGCATCACCCTGGAGCGCCTTCCATGCATACGACCATCGAGCCGGGCATCCTCTATTTCGGGACGCCGGTCGTCCTCATCAGCACCGTCAACGAGGACGGCGGCTTCAATCTCGCGCCGATGTCGTCGGCATTCTGGCTCGGCTGGCGCTGCATGCTGGGCCTCGCCGCCGGATCGAAGACGCCGCAGAACATGCGCCGCACCGGCGAGTGCGTGCTGAACCTGCCGTCGGTCGATCTCGTCGCCGCCGTCGATCGCCTGGCGCTGACCACGGGATCGGACCCGGTGCCGGCGATGAAGCAGCGCAAGGGCTACCGCCACGTGTCCGACAAGTTCGCCGCCGCCGGGCTGACCGCAACGGCGTCGGA
Source organism: Bradyrhizobium sp. HKCCYLS3070 (assembly GCF_051167575.1). Classification (NCBI taxonomy): domain Bacteria; kingdom Pseudomonadati; phylum Pseudomonadota; class Alphaproteobacteria; order Hyphomicrobiales; family Nitrobacteraceae; genus Bradyrhizobium; species Bradyrhizobium sp. HKCCYLS3070. The sequence continues at coordinate 4,933 of NZ_JBNPTI010000020.1, read as the reverse complement.
AACCGTTGCGGCTCCGCGCGTCGCCGAATGCGCGGTGCAGCTCGAAGCCCGCATCGAGTCAGTGCATGGCATCGCCGCCGACGACGCGATCCTGAAGGGGCACATCCAGTGCTTCGAGGTACGGGTGCAGCGGGTCCATGTCGATGAGGCCATCCTGATGGACGGTACGCGTGACCGCATCGACCCGGACAAATGGCGGCCGCTGATCATGAGCTTCCAGCAGTTCTATGGCCTGGGCGCGCGCCTTCACGAGTCGCGGCTGGGCACCATTCCGGAGGCGGCCTATCGCACGCCCGACGTCGAGCGCGCCCGCGAGGCGGCCATGCGGATGGAGGTGGTGGCAGGCTGAGCCGGCTCGGCCTGGAGTCTCGCCTGGAATCGCCCGGCCGCACGTTGAAGCTTGCATTCGAGTGCGAGAGGTGGGGACATCATGGGGGCTGTGGCTGTCGACCAGCTGCTGATCGAGGCGGCTGATCATTACAATGCGGGGCGCGCCGGTCCGGCCAAGGCGCTGTGCAGCGACATCCTCCAAGCGGTGCCGGATCATCTGCCGGCGCTGCATCTGTCCGCGATCCTCGCCTTCGCCGACGGCGGCATGGCGGAGGGTGCGGAGCTGCTCGGGCGCGTCTTCGCCCGCGATCCCCACCATGCGCCGGCCTATGTCACGCTCGGCGATGCGCTCGCCGTGAAAGGCGAGCGCAAGGGCGCCGCCGATGCGTTCGCGCGCGCAGCGGCTTTGCGGCCGCTCGATGCGGCGATTCACAGCAGGCTCGGCAGCGCGCTGCTCGAGCTGTCGCGCTTCGCCGAGGCCGAGGCCGCCTATCGCCACGCGCTGGCGCTCGATCCGGCGCTGTTGCACGCGCGCTGGAATCTCGCGCTCGCCTTCAACCGGCAGGGGCGGCTTGCCGAGGCGGAAGCGGCCTATCGCGCGTTGCTCGAGCGCGAGCCCTCCTATCCCGGTGCATGCCGGGCGCTGGCGCATGTGCTCGCCGACCAGGCCAGATATGACGAAGCCGTGCCGGCCTATCTGCATGCGCTGGCGGCGCAGCCGGCCGATGCGGGCCTCCACCTCGCCCTCGGCGACGTGCTCTACAAGCAGCGCGCCTTTGCCGAGGCCGCGGTCCAGTATCGTCAGGCCTGCGATCTCGCGCCCGGCGATGCCAACGCTGCACGGCTGCTCGGGCACGCGCTGCATGAGGCCGACCGCCCGGCCGAAGCCGTCGAGGCCTATCGGCGCGCCGCCATGCTCGATCCCACCGATGTGGTCGTGCTCAGCAATCTCGCAGCCTGCCTGTGCGGGACAGGCCAGCTCGATGCGGCGATTGCCGCCTGCGAGCACGCGCTGGCGCTGCAGCCCGATCACGCCCCGGCGCATACCAATCTGGGCATCATCCATGAGATGCGCGGCGAGACCATCGAGGCCGTCGCGGCGCATCGCCGCGCCGTCGCCTCCGATCCTGGTTACGCCAAGGGTCACGCCAACCTCGCGGTGGCGCTGCGCAACGCGGGCGACATCGACGCGGCGCTGGCCGCCTCGCATCGTGCGATCGCGCTGGCGCCCGACAATGCGCTCGCCCGCTACAATCACGCGCATTTCCTGCTGATGTGCGGCGACCTCGTGAACGGCTTTGCGGAGCATCGCTGGGGCCGCGACTGTCCGGACCTCTCCGCGGGCATGCCGCGCTTCGACGCGCCGGAATGGCAGGGCGCGCCGCTCGACGGACGCACGCTGCTGCTGTTCGCCGAATATGGCATCGGCGATGCGCTGCAATTCGTGCGCTACATCGATCGCGTCAGGATGATGGGGGGACCGGTCGTGCTGCAGGTGCAGCCGGCGATCGCGCCGCTGCTGCGCCGTCTGGAGGGCGTGACCGTGGTGCCACGCGGCGCGCCGCTGCCGCCATTCGACCTGCAGGCACCGCTGATGGATCTGCCGCGCATCTTCGGCACCACGCTGGAGACGATCCCGGCCGAGGTGCCTTATCTCGCGGCCGATCCGATCAAGATGGCCGCGTGGCGCAACGTGCTCGGGCGCGCGCCGTCGTTGAAGGTCGGCGTCGTCTGGGCCGGCAATCCCAGGCACAAGGGCGACCGCCAGCGCTCGCTCACCGCGCAGGCGGTGCTGCCGCGGCTGGTGATGCCGGGCGTGCAGCTCTATTCCTTGCAGAAGGAGCCGCGGCCGGACGATGCGCTAGGGCTCGCCGAGCTTGGCACCGACGTCATCGATCTCGCGCCGTTGCTGAGCGACTTCGCCGAGACCGCGGCCGCCGTTGCCGCGCTCGATCTCGTCATCTCCGTCGACACGTCGGTGGCGCATCTCGCCGGCGCGCTCGGCCGTCCGGTCTGGGTGCTCTTGCCCTATGCGCTCGACTGGCGCTGGTTGCGCGATCGCGCCGACACCCCGTGGTATCCGACCATGCGGCTGTTCAGGCAGGAGAAGCCCATGGCTTGGGACGGTGTGCTGGCGCGGACGGCCGGGGAGCTTGCGCGGCTGGCGGCAGGTGAGCGCGGGCCGTTGTTGCCCGGGCTGGTATGAGGCGGTGAGCGATGTCGAAGGCTGACAGGGCCTGACGCTTATCGCATGGCCATGCGTGCGAGACCGGTCTGATCCGAGCGCGTGGACGGAAACGACAATCGCCACAAGCTGAAGAGCATCGGGAGTTGGAAAACGAAGCTGATCGCCGCAGCGCCCGCCAGCACCTCGAAACGTTGTGCCTCGATCAGGGCCTTGGCGTTCGGGACCACGTGGACCAGGCCGTCGGCGACGTAGACAAGCGCAACGATCCGCCAGATGTTGGCGGACAGCCAGCCCATCCTGAAGGCGTGATCGAACAGCGCGAGCAATCCGCCGAGCGCGAGCGTCGAGCTCGCCATGTGAGACGGCGTGTCGTAGAAGCCGGGCTCCAACGCGGCCTGGACGAACCAGAGTCCGTAGACCACCGCGACGATCTTCAGCAACATCAGTTCGTTCCCAGGCTCGCGAGCTTGTCGTCTGCCTCCGGGCAACCGATCGGATTGCGCCCCGTTGATCGGAGCAGGCACGCGCGAGATCGAGCTTACGATGCGTGTCACGAAGGCTCTATTAATCGGCTCGCTTGGATTGTCCTGAACGAGCCGTTTTGCTCGCGCCTTTGATCCAGGTCCCGTGATGCAAGGGCCAGGCGCGGTTGCGGACATGGTGAAGGACCGCGCAGCCGACCTACTGCTCCGCCAGCAACTCCCTCACCCTCGGCACCACCACCTTGCCATACAGCTCGATGCTCCGCATCAGTTTCGCATGCGGCAGCGGACCGGCTGAGTATTTCAGCTGAAACCGCGCCAGGCCGAGCGCCTTGATCGTCGCGGCGATCTTCTGCGCCACGGTCTCCGGCGAGCCGACATAGAGCGAGCCGTGATCGGCCTCCTGGACGAACTCGTCGCGGCCCATCGGCGGCCAGCCTCGCTCGCGGCCGATGCGGTCGCGCATGGTCTTGTAGTCCGGCCACAGCTCCTCGCGCGCCACTTCGTCGGTGTCGGCGACATAGCCCGGCGAATGCACGCCGATCGGCTTCGTCTCGCGGCCGAACTGCTTGAGCGCGCGATGGTACAGCTCGACATAGGGCGCGAACCGTTTCGGGTCGCCGCCGATGATCGCGAGCATCAGCGGCAGCTCGTAATGCGCGGCGCGCACCACGGACTCGGGACTGCCGCCGACGCCGATCCAGGCCCTCAGCCGTCCACGCTCGACCGGCGGATAGACCAGTTGATCCCTGAGCGGCGGGCGCAACCGGCCCTGCCAGGTCAGTGGCTGCTGCGGCAGCAGGCTGACGAACAGATCGAGCTTCTCCTCGAACAGCGCCTCGTAGTCCTTGAGATCGAAGCCGAACAGCGGGAAGGACTCGGTGAACGAGCCGCGGCCGAGGATGACCTCGGCTCGGCCGTTCGACACCGCGTCGAGCGTCGAGAAGCGCTGGAACACGCGGATCGGGTCATCCGAGCTCAGCACCGTCACCGCCGAGCCGAGCTTGATGCGGCTCGTGCGCGCCGCGATCGCCGCCAGCGCCACCTCCGGCGCCGAGATCGCGAAATCGCCGCGATGGTGCTCGCCGAGCCCGATGAAGTCGAGCCCGAGCTGGTCGGCCAGCACCGCCTCCGCGACGACGTCGCGGATCACCTGGGCATGGGCGGCCATCGCGCCCTCCGCGTTGCGGGTGACGTCGCCGAACGTGTCCAGGCCGAATTCGATCGCTGTGCTCATGTCTCATTCCGTTGCGTCGGGCCGTCATACGGCCTCTGCTCGTCAGCTGGAAGGGGCCGCACCGGATTGCAAGCGGAGGAAAGCGAAACACAAGGTTTCCGTGAGCTTGAGCGCATCATGAGAAGGTTGGGCCGTCGCCATTCTCCGTCATTCCGGGGCAATCGTCGATGCGCAGGCGCGGAGCGGCGGCGTGTTGACGATTGAACCCGGAATCTCAAAGTCGTTCAGAACGGACGCAAGACAATATCGAGATTCCGGGTTCAAGGCCTCTCGGCCTTGCCCCGGAATGACGGTGGTCGTGATACCGGGCGGATCAGACTGTCCGGACGACCGACAAAAATTTTGCTTTCGTTTTTCCAGAAATATGCTCTACTGCGTTCATCCTGCCTCATCGATGAGGGGCGTACGCGCGGTCGTCACGAGACGCGAGGCAGGGATGCGGTGGCCGTAGCGGGTCGCAGCGCGGTGTCGCGCCGACGAACGATCCGATGCGGACAGTCAAATCGCGTGGTCCTGGCCTCCCGATGCTGAGGTCAAGCCGGATGATGGTGCGGAAGCGCATCACGCCGACGATGGGGGCAACACAGCCGGTCCCCAGGGAGAGCGCGAAGCAGCTGTTAAGACCATCGCGCAGGGAAGGCCGGGGGCGGATTCAATTGGTCGTCGCAACACTCGATGAGGAGGTTGCGATGGGCA
>NZ_JBNPTI010000019.1:0-82679 GCF_051167575.1 Bradyrhizobium sp. HKCCYLS3070 | reverse complement strand
CAAATACCATGGTGTTACCTTTGAAACATTGTCCGCCGAAGTCTTCTCGTCCGATCCCAGAACCAAAAGCCGAAGCCTTCAATCCCGAGACCCGCAAGGACTCCGCCGTCCACGTTTCTCTTTCTTCATCTTCACTTGTCAAACAGCCCGCACTTGTTAGTTCGCTTCGAACTAATTAGTGCATCAACTTCTTTGGTCTCTTTCACCGTGGAAGTCCCGATTGCCGGGGCGCTTCACATAGCTGATTTTGAGAGACCGTCAAGAGCCTTTCTGAAGAAAAACTCAGGAGCCAGTCGGAAGAAGAAACATCAAAGAAAACAACGTTGGTCCCGAAAGTCGGGGGCCTCAGTCATCAGTGATGTCCGGCTGGCGTGGTGGTGAGATAGTGCGATGCCGCATCCCGCGCAAGAACTTTTTGCGACGGCTGTGCAGAAATGTGGATAGCGCTGTCGCCGCCCACGCTCGGCCTCCTCACACGCCGTTTCTGTTCCATTTTGGAGCGGCGGGCGCGCGCAGCGTCAGGAATTGTCGCCTTCGGTTGCACCAGCGCACGATGCGAGTGCGGCATGGGCATCAGGACGAGATCCTTCCGCCGGACAAGGTTGGTCGGACAGACGCTGTCGAGATTGCTGGTGCCGATTTCGAGGGTCGCGATCCCCTCCCCCGCCTGCGACGATCGCGGCGCGGCGCGGAAACGCCAATGGTTCCGGACCGAACGGGTCGCTGAGCCCGGGATCGAAGTTCGCGGCGTCGCACACATTCGCGAATGCGAACTGGCATTGGTCTCGCCACCGCGAGCACGGAAGTGACGCCAGTGATACGATCGGCGATATTCGCAAGCCTAGCGGTGACGCGGCGGGGAATGGCTCGGCCGTCCCGGCCGGATCGGTCAGCCCTGTTGCCGCAAGCTCCGGAAATACCACCAGCCCGACGAGGGCGCCCTCGCCACCAACCAAACATGCTTCAATCAGCGCGGGCTTGGAATTGGTTGATCGTGCTCGCGTCTCTGGACTGACTTGCCCAACGCACGGACGTTACAGTCGCTTGGGACGTCGATCCTGTCGAGCGCGTCGTTGCAGCGATGCCAGCATCAATTCGAGCCCGCATGCAGCAAAAGCAGCCGCGGCATTGTTGCCTGGTCGACATTGTTGTCTGGTGACCTGCTGCGTGGTGACCTCCGCGGCGCCGCATCGTCCGAGGCCGGCGCGAGACGGCGTCAACGCGATCGCGGCGGAGTGCTGCGTGCCGGAGCCGTCAGGAAGCGATCGAGCTCGACGATCGCTTCGGCCTCGCGGGCGCGCCGCAGCTGCCTGGCCTGCTCGATGCCCGGGGGCAGACGTTTCGCCCTGTCTCGCGCTTCGCGCGCCATCTCCAGCAACCGCTCACCCAACGACATCGTCTGCTTGACACGCCGGCGCCGCTTCTTTTGACCTTCTACGTCCATGCGGGATTGCATCCAGTTTCATTGATGCGCATCGATGACTCTAGATCAGGAGCTGCCGCGCGCATCAACATAAGTGAATCGGCCGTGACCAACGTCGTCCGGGCGGCAGAGCAGCAGCGGCCGGCCGCGCCGGGAGCATCGAGGCTAGCCGCAGCGCCGCCGACGGCTCCTTCGCACGGCTGGGATGCGTGGACCGGGGGCGGTCTCTGCCCGCCCCGATCCCATCGGCTGATGCGCGCGGCTGGGCAGAACGAGCATGCGCTTTCGCCGCAGCGTCCGGAGCCAGTCCAGCACGTCGTTGCGCGACCTAAGTGGACGAGGCAATGCCACTCAGGCCTGCGCGAACTTGATGGTCGACACCGGCCAGCGGCCGTCATGGCCACCGATGGTGATGCGCAGACCGTGGAGTTCGTCAAGATGGACGTACTCCACTGTTCCGGCCTTGCCGTCGCTCAGCGCCACAGCCTTGCCGACCAGCTCGGTCTGCGCCCGTTCGAATTCGCGCAGGATGCAGAAGGCTCGCGTCTTGACGGCAACCATGAGGAACTTCGAGACCTGAGGGGGGAACCGCCGGGCAGCACAGGCCGCTCGACGGTCGTTCAAGTCGGCACGCGGACGCCGAACGTCAACCCGTCCTCAAGCAATCGTGCGCGCCGCAAGGCAGCGAGCGCCGGGCTTGCCCATCAGCGGCACTCGAAATTCGCCGCATCCTCGAGGCTGCCGCTGCCCTTGTAGGTCAGCACCTTCGGGAACGCGCAGAGATCGCGTGTGCGCCCGGGCCATGGCACATCGGGCGCGCGCCGCGCGGTGGCCCGGATCGCCTCGGGCGCCGCGGCCGTGCCCTCCACCCATCGGTCCAGCGCGGTCAGCAGGTCGAACTGATCGGTGGCGGGTCCGCCGCCGCAATGGTTCATGCCGGGAACCAGGAACAGCCGTGCGAAACCGTCGGCATCGGCGCCGTATTTGGTCTTGAGCTGATCGACATAGTCGACGGTGTCGAGCGCCGAGAAGATCGGATCGGCCGTGCCGTGATAGAACAGCATCTTGCCGCCCTTCGCCTTGAAGGCGTCGAGATCGGTCGAGGTCGCGGCCTCATATTCCATGCCGGCGTCGAAGCCGCCGGCGCCCTTCATCACCTTCCGCGGATCGCGGTCGAGATCGAAGTTGCGCACCCAGGCGACGAGATCCTCCGGCGTCTCCGGCGGGCTCATGAAATCATAGGCGACGCCGCCGGGAATGAGCGTGAGGTTGCGCGCATTGGGCGGACTCGCCTTGGGCGTACCGAGCTTCCAGGCGCGCCAGCCGGGCGCGGCGAGGCCGGGATCATACGGCCAGCGCGCATAGATCAATCCGCCCATGGAATTACGGCTGCCGTCGAACATCAGCTTGACGGCTTTCAGCTTGGGGACAGGCAGGCACTGCGAGTTCTGGCCCTCCTTGCAGGCGAGCGCGGCCGGATCGAAGCGGCAGGCCATGACGTCCTGCACCATGCCATCCTTGGCGCCGTCGGCGCCATCGCACGACGCGGTCACGGCATCGGCCACCAGCTTCAGGTCCTCGTCGCTCAGCGCGCTGCCGACATCGGCCTTGCCGTCCGGGCCGGGCGGCGCGATCGCCAGCAGCGCCTGCTCCTGCGCGATCACATCGATGCCGGCCAGCGGCACGCGATAGGCCGGCGCGCCGGCGATGACGCCGTCGAACAGCTCCGGGAATCGCTGCGTCACCGCCATCGCCTGGCGGCCGCCGTTGGAGCAGCCGGCGAAGTAGGACCGGCGCGGCGCCTTGCCGTACAGCTTCTCGGCCGCGGCCTTGGCGGCAGCAGCCACCGGCGGAATCGAGCTGTAGCCCTTGTCGCGCCGCGCCTGCGGATCGAGGCCGAACAGATAGGGCCCGAGCGGCCCCGGCTCCTCGAGATGGCCTGCGTCGGTCGAGGCCACGGCATAGCCGTTCGAGAGTCCGTTGGGCGGCGTGGTGCCGGTGAGCAGGCCGAGCGCCGGGCGCAGCACGCCGTCGACGCCGCCGCCGCCCTGAAAGACGACCTTGCCATTCCACGTCGCAGGCAATCGCAGCTCGTAGCCGACAGCATAGGGCTTGCCGTCGATGCCGGTACGCTCGTTGATCTTGCCCCGGACCAGGCAGTGATCCGGCGCAGGTGCGGTCGCGCCCGCAGGCGCGGGCGGCGCCAGTTGCACGCCGCCCGCAGCGACGAATTCCGCCGTGACGATGCGGCCGCTGCCGGAGAAGCCCTGAGCCAACGTGGCGCAGCTCGCCTTGAAATCCTCCGCATGCGCGGACGCCATGGCCGACGTCGTCAGCAAGACCGCGGTCAGCGCCGTCACACGGATCGTCATCACGGTCGTCCTCACACCTGCGGGCCAAGGCCCGTCACGCATCGTCGTTGCTTCGCGGCACGCTCGATCGCTTCCGACCATAGCCAAGCCTGCGCCCGCCGCAAGCGGCCGTGCGCATGGGTGCGATTGAAAACGTCAGCCGAAGCGTGCCATCTGATGGGTGTCAAGGAAGCGTCGAGGGACATCATGGCTGCGGACATCAGGTTGAATGCGTTTGCGATGAACTGCGTCGGGCACCAGTCGCCCGGCCTGTGGCGGCATCCGCGTGACCGTTCCTCCGACTACAATCGCCTGCCCTATTGGCTCGACCTCGCCAAGACCTTGGAGCGCGGCCGCTTCGACGGACTGTTTCTCGCCGACGTGCTCGGCGTCTACGATGTCTATGGCGGCAACCCCGACGCGGCGCTCCGCCACGCCATCCAGGTGCCGGTGAACGATCCGATGATGCTGATCTCGGCGATGGCCGCCGCGACCTCCCATCTCGGCTTCGGCGTCACCTGCACCTTGTCCTATGAGCCGCCCTACCCGTTCGCGCGGCGGATGTCGACGCTCGATCATCTCACCGAGGGCCGCATCGGCTGGAACATCGTCACCGGCTATCTCGACAGCGCCGCACGCGGCATGGGCAGGGAGCGCCAGACCGCGCATGACGATCGCTACGACGTCGCCGACGAGTACATGGAGGTCGTCTACAGACTGTGGGAAGGCAGCTGGGAGGACGACGCCGGCAAGCGCGACCGGACAAGCGGCGTGTTCACCGATCCCACGAAGGTTCACCGTGTCAGCCATCGCGGCGAGAACTACCAGCTCGACGCCATCCATCTCTGCGAGCCGTCGCCGCAGCGAACGCCGGTGCTGTATCAAGCCGGCACCTCGCCGCGCGGCCGCGTGTTCGCCGGCCGGCATGCCGAATGCGTGTTCATGTCCGGCCCGTCCGCCAAGATCATCGCGCCGCGCGTCGCCGCGATCCGCCAGGCCGCCGCCGACGCGGGTCGCGCGGGCAGCGACATCGTCATCTTCAGCATCGCCACCGTCGTGCTCGGCGAAACCGATGCGGCGGCCGAGGCGAAGTTCGCCGACTATCGCCGCTACATCGACCACGAGGCGTCGCTGACCTTGATGTCGGGCTGGACCGGCGTCGACTTCTCGACCTACGACCTCGACCAGCAGGTCCGCCACGTGCTCAACGATGCCGGCCGCAGTGCGATGGACAACGTCACGCGGGCCGATCCGGACCGGGTGTGGACCGTGCGCGAGGTTGCCGAGCATGTCGGCATCGGCGGTATCGGCCCGGTGTTCGTCGGCTCACCGGCGAAGGTCGCCGATCTCATCGAGAGCTGGATCGAGCAGACCGGCGTCGACGGCCTCAACCTCGCCTTTGCGCTGTCGCCGGAGAGTTTTGCCGATGTCGCGGACATGCTGGTGCCGGAGCTGACCCGGCGCGGCCGCTACAAGCAGGCCTACCAGCCGGGAACGCTGCGCGAAAAGCTGTTCGGCCGCGCCCGGCTCACGGCACCGCATCCGGCCGCGAGCTACCGGCCATGATGGGTCCGGCCGAGCCGAGGCGGCTCAGGCCGATAAGCGCTGCATCAGTTGCGTCACCGCTGCCGCGATCGGCTTGATGATCGGCACGGCGAATTGCCGCTGCAGCCGATCGGCGGCCTGCGCCAGCGGTCCGCCGCCGATGATCACGGCTTGCGCATTGTCGTCCGCGATGCAGGCGCGCGCGGCCGCAGCCAAAGCCGACGCAAGCCGCGCCGGATCGGCGGCGAGCGCGGCCGGATCGCCCTGGGTCAGCCGCGTCCCGGTGAACTGCGCCGACAGTCCGAGTTTCCCGGCGACATCTGCGATGCTCACGACCAGCGCCGGCGTCACCGTGGCGACGCCGAAGCGCCGCCCGCTTTGCGCGGCCTCACGCATCGACGCCTCCCCGATCCCGACGACCGGCAGTGAGCACGACGCCCGGATCTCATCCGCACCGGGATCGCCGTAGGCAGCGACAATGATGCCGTCGCACGCGCCGAGGTGTTCGCGCGCGATCTCGACCACTTCCGCGGCCGAGGCCGCAAGCGCCTCGGCATCAACGATCATGGCCGGCGCCCGCGTCGCGGTCGCGCCGACCACCTCAGCCCGGCCGGCGCAGCAGGCGGCCGCAATCGACACCATCATCGCGGTGGTCGTGGCCGAACTGTTGGGATTGATCAGGAGGATGCGGGGCATGAGGACGGTTGCTCAGATGACGAAGCTCTCCTCGTGAACAATCGTCGGCCAAAGGTCAACTCCAGGCCCATTCGCCTATGGGGTGGCGGGCGTCCGCCGTTCGTCGCCGGCGCTCACCCGATCCGCATCGACAATTCGACTTCGTCGCCGAACGGCACCGACAGATAGCCGTTATCAGGCGAACGGACGTAGGCGAGGTAGTCGGGGCTGTGGTCGGCATTGTCAGCGACGATGAACGCGCCGGCGCTGAGCCGGCTCTCGAGCAGCGCCAGGATATCGCCATACAGCGGCTTGGCGCCGTCGAGCAGCACGAGATCGATGGTCTCCGGCAGATCGGCGCTCAGCGTCTGCAGGGCGTCGCCCTGGCGGATCTCGACCAGATCGGCCAGGCCGCCCTCCGCGAGGTTGGCACGGGCACGGGCGACCTTGGACGGCTCGAACTCCGTGGTGATCAGCCGGCCGCCGCCATTGTCGCGCAGCGCCGCGGCGAGGAACAGCGTCGAGATGCCGAACGAGGTGCCGAATTCGACGATCGATCGCGCACCGACGCCGCGCGCCAGCATGTAGAGCAGCATGCCGGTGTCGCGCGACACGGGCAACGGAAAGTCCTTGAGCTGCGTGTAGAGCTCGACATGGCCGGACCGGCTGCGCATCAGTTGCGCGCCCCGTTCGGCCATGCCGGCGAAGATCGGGCTCGTCTCCGGCCGCAGCAACGTGGCCTCGGCAAGCAGGCGGTCCAGCAGCGGCGCCACCGGCTGGGTGGTCAGGGTGAGCATTGATATTCTCCGTGGTCTCGATGCGTGTCGTTTGCGTCGAAGTCAGAATACGAATAATCATTCGCATTCGCTAATCGCATTTCGGAACGCTCCATGGCCCCGGCTCGAAAAGCCCCGATTTCCCCGCGAAAACTGCCGCAACAGGCACGCTCGGCCGACCTCGTCGCGGCCATTCTGCAGGCGGCTGTTCAGGTTTTGACCAAGGAAGGCGCGCAACGTTTCACCACGGCCCGTGTCGCCGAGAAGGCCGGCGTCAGCGTCGGCTCGCTCTATCAGTACTTCCCGAACAAGGCGGCGATCCTGTTCAGGCTGCAGAGCGACGAGTGGCAGCAGACGACGAAACTGCTGCACGGCATTCTGGAGGACACGCGCCGTCCGCCTCTGACGCGATTGCGCGCGCTCGTTCACGCGTTCCTGCAATCGGAGTGCGACGAAGCCGCGGTGCGTGGCGCGCTCGACGACGCCGCCCCGCTCTATCGCGACGCGCCCGAGGCACGCCAGGCCAGGGCCAGTGGCCGCCGCGCCATGCTCGCCTTCATGCGCGAGGTGCTGCCTGGTGCCGGAGAGGCCGAGCGCGCGCGGGTCGCCGACCTGATCAAGACGACGCTCGGCCAGGTCGGCAAGCACTTCTCGGAGACACCGCGCAGCCGGGCCGAGATATCGGCCTATGCCGATGCGATGGCCGACATGTTCTGTGCGTACCTCTCCACCGCGAACAAGCCTCACAAACGTAAGGCCGGGTAGTCCTAGAGCCGGCGCGTCTCCGGTCAAGCGGCCTCTCGGGGCACTCCCGCCATGCGCGGGCTTGTCCCGCGCACCACGCCTCTCCCACGCAAACTGGGAACCTCTGCACGGCCACGGGCTGCCGCGACACTACGTTGACTTGATGCCGTCGTATCCCAGATCGCCGCTAACTTGATGCAGCGCCGCCGGTCGGGGGCCCGCAGCCAACAACGGACCTATCATCAGAGTCCGGGAGTGTCTGTTAAGGGCGATTATCGGACTCCAAATCACCGCCTTGAACGCTTGGCGATTTAGCGGCAGGTTTACCTGGTTGGAGGAACCCATGGCCGTCATCACGACAATTGTTGCGATTGCCGCCGTTCTGATCTCCGCGATGCAGTGGCTTACCGCGAAACAGAAGATCGCCGTCGATGCTCTCGAAAACCGCCTCGAAATTTACGAAGACATCGTATCGATGGTCGCTGAGTTTTCCGGAAGTGGAAACTTTCCGGTCGAATTGCACAAAAGATTCATCCAGACGATGAGGCGAGCCCGCTTCTATTTCGGGCCGGAAGTCGACGAGTACCTCGACACGCTGCGTCTAGCAATGCACCGGGGTGATGGCAGCCTCGGCTTCCGGCAAAACCTCTCGGAGGAGGAGTTCGTCAACGTATTCGACATGGTCGACGAGAGCTTCGAGACGCTAGATCGAATGTTCGTGCCGTATATGCGTAACGATCAGCGGATGCCGTTGGCCTGGTGGTCTAGTTGGAAACAGCAAATCGGCTCAAATCGGTCCGATCTGAGACGCCGAGTTGCTTCCGTCGGGAAGAAGCCAAAGGGCCAATCTGGTCCCTGGGGTTCTAAATGAAATCGTCGTCAACGTGACCGTCACAGGCTAACGTTGCTTCGGTCGAAAGGTCCCCCAACACTAGGCTGGAGAACTCCAATGGCGCGCGACCTCTATGACGCAATGAACGTTTTAACGATTGATCTCGGGAAAGCCGTCATAGGGCGTTACGATAGTGCAGATGAAGCGGCCAAGATGATCGCAGGCACGTCCATCAACTTACCCGCCCGCATCTTTAGCTACCTAGAGCGAGAAATGGCGTTCGCCAAGGAAGAGTGGGCACCAAACACTAGCTTCGATCCGCCAACCGGCGTCATGGTCATCAACGGGATCAGAGTAAACCGGGATGACGACACTTAATCATCCGCCTCACTCCTGGGCGTCCGAGAAAGGCTGAATGCGGATGCCGCCGGCTCGATCGCAGAGGTCTGCCTTAGTCACGGGCTGTCCTCCCGAACGTGCCCACTCCGCGGCTCCTGCCCCCCATGGCTGCCGGCTCGGCGCACCGCGCAAGTCTGCGGGCTTCGGCCAAATCCGCTCGTGAGCTCCCGCGCTTCATTTCGGCCGGCAGTTCGATCGGACATGCCCGCCCAGACCGCTGCGGAGAGGCGCTAAGACGTCATGGCCGGGCCGAGGCCCTGCCATGCCGTCGCGGCAGAGGGGCGTGATATGCCGAAGCCCCAGGGCTTGCGTGACGAGCCAATGGCTTCTCCTCGCGCGTGCACGACGAAACAGAATTCGCCCGCATTCTCAGGCTGATTTGCCCTGTCCAGTCCCGCCACGAAAAATATTCTTGTTTCTTTTTTTCAGAATTCATGATTGTATCACCCCATCCCGCCCGATCGAGAGGGGCGCTTCGCGAACGTCACGAAACGTTGGTGCGGGATGCGATGGCCGGTTCTCGTCGCAGCGTGCGTCAAGCGCGCGGACGAACGATGGGAGCCGGACGGCGAAATCGCGTGGTCCTGATACTCCGATGCTAGTATCAAGTCTGCGACGAGGCTCGGCTTCGCGCAGGCGACGGTGGCCAGAAAGCTCGGCGCGCCGGGGAGAACGCGTATAAGCCGTAAGCCCGTTGCGCAGGGAAGGCCGGATGTCCGGCTGATCCTGTGGTAACCGCCGCGTGCTTCCTTTTTTGCACGCGGGCCATGGGTGTCAGTCGACGCCCGGCCTTCCCTGTGCCCTCTCTCGATGGAGGGACGAACGGCAGACATCTCTCGGACGCTCTGCGCGTGGCGAGGATGCGAACGGCTGTCTCGTCAGATCTCGCGCGCCAAGAAAACAAAACTTCTCGCGGCATGGGCACATGAGAAACTTTCCTCTCCATATGAACAGATCTGCAAAATTGCGCAGGGCTGACGATCCTGCGAATGATCCTGGACAATTGCATGCAACCGCCTGTTTGGGAGATTGCCGAATGACACCGTCCTTCAGCGGCCTGCGTCGCGCGCGGCCCTTGCATCTCGTCCGTCGCGGCGTCCTGATGATGGCCGCGGCCCTGCTCGGCGCGCTCGCCACGTCGCAAGCCGACGCAGCCGAGACGCTGCGCATCGGCTATCAGAGATCCTCGACCCTGATCGCCCTCCTCAAAACCCATGGCGAGTTGGAGAAGGCGCTGGCGCCGCTCGGCATCAAGGTGTCGTGGCACGAATTCTCCAGCGGCCTGCCGCTGCTGGAAGCGATCAACATCGGCAGCATCGATGTCGGCGCCGATGTCGCCGATACCGTCCCGGTGTTCGCGCAGGCCGCGGGCGCGAGGCTCGCTTATGTCGCCGAGGAGGCCGCCTCGCCGTCGGCGCAGGCGATCCTCGTGGCAACGGCTTCGCCGGCCAAGACGCTCGCTGAGCTGAAAGGCAGGAAGATCGCGGTGACCAAGGGCGCCGGCAGCCACTATCTGCTGCTCGCCGCGCTCGCCAAAGCGGGTCTCACCTTCAAGGACATCACCCCCGCCTATCTGCCGCCCGCCGACGGCAGGACCGCTTTCGTCAGCAACAATGTCGATGCCTGGGTCGCGTGGGATCCGTTCCTGACCAGCACCATCCGCCAGTCAGGGGCGCGCGTGCTCGCGGACGGCAGCGACGGGCTTGCCAGCTACAAGCGCTACTATCTCGCATCCGCCGACTACGCCGCCGGGCATGGCGACGCCCTCAACGTCATCTACGGCAAGCTCGTCGAAACCGGCAAATGGGTGAAGGCCAATCCGGCCGCCGCGGCGAGCCAGCTCGCTGCCCTGTGGGGCATCGATGCCGCCACCGTCGAGGAGGCCAACAGCCACCGCTCCTACCAGGTCGGCGCGGTCACCGCGGCCGGCCTGTCGGAACAGCAGAAGATCGCGGATGCTTTCCTGGCGGAGCGCGTGCTGCCGGCGAAGGTGGACACATCGGCGTTGGCGATCTGGACTCCCAAAGCGCCGTGAGCCACACAGGAGCCGAGATTGTGCCCGGCAGCGAAGCGCGGCACGAGGCCCGACGACGAGCCTGAACGAAGGAGACCACCCGTGACTGCCCATCTTCCCCCGCCGACCGGCCGCATCACCGAGCATCCGGCGCATCGCATCTTCGTCGATCGCTGGTCGCCGCGCGGCTTCAGCGACGAGGCGCTTCCCGAGACGGAGCTCCTGACCTTCATCGAGGCGGCACGCTGGGCGCCCTCCTCCTACAACTCGCAGCCCTGGCGCTTCCTCTACGCGCTGCGCGGCTCGGCCGAGTTCGACACCTTCCTGGCGCCGCTGGTCGAGTTCAACCGCGGCTGGGCGCAGCATGCCGCGGCGATCGTCTACGTGCTGTCGAAGAAGACCTTCATCCCGGCGGGCAAGACCGAGCCGGCACCGACGCGCACGCATTCCTTCGATGCCGGCGCGGCCTGGGCCAATTTCGCCAACCAGGCCGCGTTGTCCGGCTGGATCACCCATGGCATGAGCGGCTTCGACGTCGCCGCCGCACAGGCAGCGCTCGGGGTACCCGACGGTTTCGCCGTGGAGATCGCGATCGCGGTCGGCCGCAAGGGCGATGGCGAAAAGCTGCCGGCCATGCTGAAGGAGCGCGAGAAGCCGAGCGCACGCCTGTCCATCGCCGAGATCGCCTCGGCCGGCCTGTTCCCGCAGCGCTTCGGCGGCTGATCGATGTCGCAGGGGCGGCGCGCCGCGCCGCTCCTGACGGACCGCGAAATCTGTGGCAGAAGATGCGATCTGCTTGAGGAGAGTTGATCCGCATGCCGCCGCCGAAACCGCCCGCCTTCGAGACCCTGAGCCTGCACGCGGGCCAGCACCCGGATCCCGCGACCGGCGCCCGCGCGGTGCCGATCTATCAGACCACGTCCTATGTGTTCGACGACACCGAGCACGCCGCGGCGCTGTTCAATCTCGAACGCGCCGGCCACATCTATACCCGCATCTCCAACCCGACCACGGCCGTGCTCGAAGAGCGGCTCGCCGCGCTCGAAGGCGGCGTCGGCGCGGTCTGCACCGCGAGCGGCCAGGCGGCGCTGCATCTGGCCATCGCCACGCTTCTGAATGCGGGCGATCACATCGTGGCCTCCTCCTCGCTCTATGGCGGCACCATCAACCTGCTCGCGCACACGCTGCCGCGCTTCGGCATCACCACGAGCTTCGTCAAGCCCAGGGATCACGACGGTTTCCGCGCTGCGATCAAGCCGAACACGCGGCTCCTGATCGGCGAGACCCTCGGCAACCCCGGCCTCGAGGTGCTGGACATCCCCAAGGTCTCGGCGATCGCGCACGCGGCCGGCGTGCCGCTCCTGATCGACAACACCTTCGCCACGCCCTATCTGAGCCAGCCGATTTCCCAGGGCGCCGACATCGTGATGCACTCCGCGACCAAGTGGCTCGGCGGCCATGGCATCGCGATCGGCGGCGCGATCATCGATGGCGGCCGGTTCGACTGGCGCGCCTCGGCCAAGTTCCCGCAGCTCACCGAGCCCTATGCCGGCTATCATGGCATCGTCTTCGACGAGCAGTTCGGCGCGGCCGCCTTCATCATGCGCGCGCGGACCGAAGGCCTGCGCGATTTCGGCGCCTGCCTGTCGCCGACCAACGCGTTCCATCTGCTGCAGGGCGTCGAGACGCTGCATCTGCGCATGGAGCGGCACGTCACCAACACCCGCGCGGTGCTGGAGGCGCTGACCGCCAACAAGGCCGTCGACTGGGTGCTGCATCCTTCGCTCGAGACGCATCCGGACCATGCGCTCGCCAAGGAGCTGTTGCCGCGCGGCGCCGGCTCGATCATCTCGTTCGGCATCAAGGGCGGACGTCCCGCGGGGCGCAAGTTCATCGAGAGCCTGAAGCTGATCAGCCATCTCGCCAATGTCGGCGACGCCAAGACGCTGGTGATCCACCCCGCCTCGACCACGCATCAGCAGATGGACGCAGCCCAGCTCGCCGCGGCCGGAATCGGCGAGGAGCTGATCCGGCTCTCGGTCGGCATCGAGGCGGCCGGCGACATCATCGACGATCTCGGACAGGCGCTGCGCGCCTCGCAGAAGGTGTGAGCCCATGCAACTGTCGATCGGAGATCATGAGGTCTTCGCTGCCACGGGCGGCCGCGAGTTCGATTCGTCCCTGCCCGCCGTCGTCTTCATCCATGGCGCCGGCTTCGATCATTCGGTCTGGGCGCTGCACAGCCGCTGGTTCGCCCATCACGGCTTTGCCGTGCTGGCGCCCGATCTGCCGGGCCATGGCCGCTCGACGGGGCCGGCGCTGCCGACCATCACCGCCATGGCGGATTGGATCGTCGCGCTGTTGCAGGCGGTGAACGCGAAGCCCGCTCACCTGATCGGGCATTCGATGGGGTCGCTGATTGCGCTGAATGCCGCGGCGCGCCATCCCGATCGCGTGTCGGCGCTCAGCCTGATCGGCACCGCGGCAGCGATGACGGTCGGACCTGACCTCCTGAAGGCCGCCGAAGCCAACGATCACGCCGCCATCGACATGGTCTCGATCTGGGGCCTCGGTTTTGCCGCCGAGCTCGGCGGCAGCCGCGCGCCCGGGCTGTGGATGCATGGCGGCGCGCAGGCGACCCTGGAGCGCTGCGCGCCGGGCGTGCTGTTCAACGATCTCTCCGCCTGCAACGCCTATCAGGATGCGCTGGCAGCGGCGGCCAGGATCAAGGTTCCGACGCGGCTGATCCTCGGCGAGAAGGACATGATGACGCCGCTGAAGGCCGGCAAGGCGCTGGCGGCTGCAATCGCGCAATCGCGCACCATCGTGCTGCCCGGCGCGGGGCATACGATGATGACGGAATGTCCGGATGCGCTGCTCGACGCGCTGATCGAGTAGCTTGCGGTCACGGTTCGCTCTTTGCTGCGACCTCGTGCCGCCGACATGCTCCTTTGCAGCGCGGAACGGAGGGCGACGGCGAGCCGTTGCCCTCCGGCACAACGAACAGAAAGGAGCACGCAGATGGATCTGCGCAAACTCTTGACGGTCGCCACCATCGGAACGATGTCGCTCGCGGCCGCATCGCCGCTCGCCGCCGCGCCGTTGCTGCCGAACCACCCGGCGCCGGCCGCCGCCACGCAGAACGCGACCGAGCTGCAGCAGGTGCAATATCGCCACTGGCGCGGCGGCTACGGTCATCGCCACGGCTATTACGGCCATCGCTATGGCGGGCATCGCCACGGCTACGGTGCGGGTGCCGCCGCCCTGGGCGGTCTCGCGGCCGGCGCGATCATCGGTGGCGCCATCGCCAACAGCCGCGCCGAGGCCGCCAACGCCCAGGCCTATTGCGCCCAGCGCTTCCGGTCCTACGACCCGGGCTCCGGCACCTATCTCGGCAATGACGGCCTGCGCCATTCCTGCCCGTAGCGACATCAAGGCCGATGCCGGTCTCCGGCATCGGCCGCCGCCTGGACCCATGGCGCGTGACAAAACGTCCGCTGCGACAAATGCAACGAAGTTCGTCTCGTCCGGTTGAGTATGAGCCTGAATCAACGGGAGACATCAGGATGGTCACCTTCAAAGCCGCCGCGACGCTCGCCATCGCCGGCGCACTTTCTGTATCCACGCTGCACTCGGTATCGGCTGCGCCGCTGACGTCGCTGTCGGCAGCCGCCAAACCGGGCGCCGAAAGCTCGAATGCCGTCCAGGTCCGCTACGGCGGCTGGCATGGCGGCTGGGGCGGCGGTGCCGCAATCGGCGCGGGGCTGTTGGCGGGTGCCCTGATCGGATCGGCGATCGCCGCCCCCTCCTACTATGGCGGCTACGCGCCCTATCCCTACTACGGCGGGTATCGCTACGCTGCCTATCCCTACGGCTATGGCGGCTACTACCCGGCCTACCGCCCCTATTACGGCGGCTACGGCTACGGCTACAGCTACGTGCCGCGCCCGATCTATCGCAGCTACGGCTATTCCTATGGCCCGCGGCCGTGGCGCCACAGCTACGGCTATTACCGCGGTCCGGGTTGGGGCCATCACCGCCACGGCCATGGCGTGATCCGCGCCCATCATCGCTGGTGATGTGAATTCGCCGGTGCGTGCGGCTGGCCCGACGCACCGGCAGCTTCCCTTCGATGGGTCTCAGGCCCCGGCAGCCGCTGACGACGACAATCCCTGCCGCGCTTCGATGATGCCCCGATCGATCCGGGCGACCTCCGCCGCAGGGATGACGTACTCGTCGTGATCGCGCCAGGCAAACACGACGAATGTCGCCAACGCGCCCATTGCGCCGAGCGCCACCATCCACCAGATGTGCCAGATCAGCGCGAAGCCCATGACCGTGGCGAAGAAGGCGCAGACGAATCCCGTGGGGGAGTTTTTTGGCAGCTCGATGTCCTGATAGTCCTTTTCCCGCGTATGGGGCTGCTGGTCTTTTGCATTTTCCTTGATCCGCCAATACGCATCCTGCCCCGTCACATTCGGCAGCACCGCAAAATTGAACACCGGCGGCGGTGAGGACGTGGCCCATTCGAGCGAGCGGCCGTCCCAGGGGTCGCCGGTCGTGTCGCGCAGGAGATCGCGATCGCGGATGCTGAAGACCAGTTGGAGAATCTGAAGAATGACGCCGATCGCGAGCAGCGCCGTGCCGAACGTCGCAACCGCAAGCCAGGGACGCCATTCCGCGACATCGTAGTGCTGCATCCGTCGGGTCATGCCGAGCAGGCCGACGACATAGAGCGGCATGAAGGTCACGTAGAAGCCAATGAGGGTGAACCAGAACGCCGCCTTGCCCCAGCTCTCATACAGCCGGAAGCCGAACGCCTTTGGAAACCAGTAAGTGACACCCGCGAACACCCCGAACAGCACGCCGCCGATGATGACGTTGTGGAAATGGGCGACTAGGAACAGGCTGTTGTGCAGCAGGAAATCCGCCGGCGGCACCGCGACAAGCACGCCGGTCAGCCCGCCGATCATGAAGGTGATCATGAAGCCGACCGACCACAGCATGGGCGTCGTGAAGCGCACCCGCCCGCCATACATCGTGAACAGCCAATTATAGATCTTCACGCCCGTGGGCACCGCGATGATCATGCTGGCAATGCCGAAGATCGCGTTCACGTCGGGGCCCGCGCCCATCGTGAAGAAATGATGCAGCCAGACCATGAAGGAGATGACGCAGATCGCCATGGTCGCCAACACCATCGAGCGATAGCCGAACAGCGACTTGCTCGAGAACGTCGCGACCACCTCGGAGTAGATCCCGAACGCCGGCAGAACCAGGATGTAGACCTCGGGATGCCCCCAGGCCCAGATCAGGTTCATGAACATCATCATGTTGCCGCCGGCCTCGTTGGTGAAAAAGTGGAAGCCGAAATAGCGGTCGAGCATCAGCATCGTCAGCGTCGCCGTGAGGATCGGAAACGCCGCGACGATCAGCAGGTTCGTTGCCAGCGTGGTCCAGCAGAACATCGGCATGCGCAGATAGCTCATGCCCCGGGTGCGCAGCTTGAGGACGGTGGTGACCAGGTTGATGCCGCTGACCAGGGTCCCGACGCCGGAGATCTCCAGCGCCCAGATGTAATAGTCCACGCCGACTCCCGGCGAGTAGGTCAACTCCGACAAGGGCGGGAACGGCAGCCAGCCGGTGCGCGCGAACTCGCCGACCACGAGGGACACGTTGACCAGCAGCGCGCCGGTGGCCGTGAGCCAGAAGCCGACGGAGTTCAGCGTGGGAAAGGCGACATCCCGTACCCCGAGCTGCAGCGGCACGACCAGATTCATCAGCCCGATCACGAACGGCATCGCCACGAAGAAGATCATGATAGTGCCGTGGGCGGAGAAGATCTGGTTGTAGTGCTCCGGCGGAAGATAGCCGTTGGAATGAAACGCCACCGCCTGCTGCGTTCGCATCATGATCGCATCGGTGCCGCCACGCAGCAGCATCATGAAGGCGAGCAGCATGTACATCACGCCGATCCGCTTGTGATCGACGCTGGTGATCCATTCACGCCAGAGATAAGGGAAGTACCCCTTCGCCAAGACCCATACGAGGACACCGAGGATCGCCACCAGCACGAGGCCTGCGGCCACGAGCGGGATGGGCTGGCCAAAGGGGATCGCCGACCAATCGAGCTTGCCGAGCATGGACGCCCCCGGGGATCAGCGGGTAATATGTCGGCGCGATGGCCGCGAAGGCCGGCGGGCGCGCGCAAGA
Source organism: Bradyrhizobium sp. HKCCYLS3070 (assembly GCF_051167575.1). Classification (NCBI taxonomy): domain Bacteria; kingdom Pseudomonadati; phylum Pseudomonadota; class Alphaproteobacteria; order Hyphomicrobiales; family Nitrobacteraceae; genus Bradyrhizobium; species Bradyrhizobium sp. HKCCYLS3070. The sequence continues at coordinate 65,707 of NZ_JBNPTI010000019.1, read as the reverse complement.
GCAACCAACGCGATGCCTCCGAGCCCAAGTGCCAATCCAATTCTGCTGAGCTGCCCGGCCGGCGGCAGCTTCTTGCGCACGAGCCAGCCGCCGCTCACCGCGGTGCCAGCGGCGATCGGCGCCAACACGGCACCTGTGCTGCGTGGTGCGCCCTTCGCGCGCGACAACAGGAAACGGAACGCCGTGCTCAGGAGTCGCTCGGTCGGCCAGCGCGCCAGGGCATAGGAGATCTGCCCGAGCCGCGCCGGCCAGCCGACGGCGACTTCGTCGTGAGGAGCGCGGATCAACTGCAAGAACGTCTCGGCGACGTCCTCGGGCCGATACAGCAGCGGTCCTGGACCGAGATTGCGGCCGGACATGTTGGCGCCATGCACGAAGCCGGGCGTGTCGACCATCGCGGGGAATACGCTGCAGACGTGGATATCCTTGTGACCGGCGAGTTCCTGACGCAAGCTCGCCGAGAAGCCGCGGAGGCCGAACTTGCTGGCGGTGTAGGCGGCGGCGAACGGAGTCGGAGCCCATCCGCCGAGCGAGATGTTGTTGATCAAGGTTCCGCGCTGCTGCCGCAGGAAGACCGGCAGAACCGCATAGGCACCGTTCATCGTCCCCAGCAGATTGACCTCGATGGTCTTACGGTGGAGCGCGATGTCGGCGTCCTGATAGGCGCCGAACACCCCGGTTCCGGCGTTGTTGATCCAGACATCGATGCCACCGAACGTCTGCACGGCCTGATCGGCCAAGTGCATGACCGCGGCTGCATCGGTCACGTCGGTGCCGACGGCGATGGCGCGCCCGCCAAGGGTTTCGCATTCGGCCGCGACATCTTTCAGAACGTCCACGCGCCGCGCGGCCAGCACGATGCTGGCCCCTTCCCGCGCCAAGGCGAGTGCCGTCGCCCGGCCGATGCCGCTCGAGGCGCCCGTCACCACGACGCGCGTTCCCTTCAGATCACGCATCAGCCGGCGCGCCTCGGGGGAGGCATCCAGCAGCCAGCCGAGCGCGCGGCGCAGCTGGTGCGCGCCGCCGGTGTCGAACCATCGGCCATGGGAAAAGATTACGCGTTCGGGCGCCAGCGCAATCAACCGCGCCGCCGCGAGCCGGACGGCACGGCCGCCGAGCCGCAGCAGCATCCGCAGATGGGTCGGTGCCTTGCCATCAGGCGCGGTGATCCCGAGCAGATTCGCCGCGGTCCGCGCCACGATGCCCAGACCTTCCGGTGCCAGGTTCTGCACGAGGTCTGTCAGGACGAGTGTGCGGCTCGGCCCGTGAAACAGCTCCACTTCGGTGAACATCGGTGCGGCAACGAGCACCAACTGGATATCTGCGGACCATTCGTCCGGCGTGACATCGGTCAGCTCACGATCGATACGCAGGCCGCTGCGGCGAACCTGCTGGCGCTCTGCCAAGCCCGGCGCAGCGAAGACCTGCGCATTCGGCAGGGCCGCCTGCCAGTCCGGCAGGAACATCCAGTGCGCGACGTTGGGCGCGAGCAGATATTTGATGGGTCCCAGCTGCTCCAGCTCCTCCCGCAGCGCATGAGTGAAGCGCGTGGGCGAGTGCAGCAGCAGATCACCGCTCGACAGGCGGATCACCGTCATGCGCACGGAGAGCGGCAGTCCGGCGGCCCGAATCCGGCCGCCGTCGACGATCCACACATTGTCCGCCACGGGCCGCAAGCCATGGCCGTCGCTTCGAGGCTGAGTTATCTGGTCCATGAGAGTTCCGCCGACGAGATGCCCGTCAACAAACCTCCGGCGCGGCGCATGGTTTCAATCGGCTGGGAATGCGGATCCCAAGGCCGGCCGCCGGCAAGGTCTATGCCCGCCCGGCAGATCCGGCTCTGCTCGGGTCCCTGCGCCCTGCATCGCCGCGCGATAAGTCGGGGCTCAACGCAGGTAACTGGCCAGGTTCAGGCTCTGGATCTTGGAGATGGCGGTATAACTCGCCGTGAGCTGGGCTTGATAAGTCGAGAGCTGGGCGGTCACCGCCGCCACATCGACGCTGGTCAGGTCGGTCGCCAGGCTCTCGGCATAGCTCTTGTAATCGGTCTGCTGCGACTTCGCGCTCTCGATCCGGGACGCCGCATCGGAGAGCTTGGCCTGTACCGTGGCGACATCGTCGACCGCCTGATCGGCAAGCGACAGCGCGGAGGTGATGTCGGTTCCGGACAGGGTCGAGCTGTTGGCCACGAACTTCAGGACCCGCATGACTTCCTCGAACGCCGGGTTGTCGGCAGTAACGCCATAGGTGACCGACTGCCCATCGGAAACCCGGACCGTGGCAAGCTCGCTGTCGCCCTGAAAATAGCTGGTATCCGTCGTGGTCAACGATCCCGTGCCGGAAGCGAAGCTCGACGTATCGACCGCCGCCGTCGCGGTCCGCGCACCGCCGAACAGATATTGCCCGTCGTACTGGGTGTTCAGAATGCCCGACATCTGCTGCAGCAACTGCTGCGCACTGCTGATCGCGGACGTGGTTCCCGTGCTGCTGCCGGAGCTCGCAGCGCTCAGGGCCGTGCGCAGCTGACTGACGATGTCCGACACCTGCCCCACGGCAGAGTACATGACCTGCACTTTGCTGTCCGCCAGAGTCGCAGCGTCGATGTAGGACTGCGCCCGCGCGACGGAGACCTGCAGATTGACGACGTGCTGGGTGTCGGCGCCGTAACCGGCGAGATACTCGGCCTTCAGCCCCGAGGCCTCCTGCACCTGGAGGTTGGCCATGGTCGCCTGCGTCCGCAGCGCGCCCGTGATCATCTGGTCGGAGTTCGAGAATGTCGCAATCCGCATCGTCATGATGTGCACTCCGGACTAGGTCGATTGCACGGCAGTGAGCAGCGACGAGAACATGCTGTTGACCACGGAGATCAGCTGCGAGGCGGCAGCGTATTTGTTCTGAAGCGAGCTCAGCCGCGCCGTCTCCTCGTCGAGGTTGACGCCCGATTGCGAGGACAGCGAACTGGCATAGCTCGACTGGGCCGTCGACTTCGCGGTGTAGGCAGTGGAGGCCTGCGACGCCTTGCTGGCGACATTGGCGACGATCGCCGCGGCGTAGTCGGCGAACGAGCCGGTCGTTGCGCTCAGGCCGCCAGCCGACGCGAAGCTGGTCGAGCCGGTCAGCTTGTCAACGAGCGCGTCGATGACCGTCGCCGAGCCGGCCGTCAGCACCTGGCTGCCGGTCATCAACGTCGCGGAGCCGTCGAGCGTGCCGGTGGGCAGACCGGCCGCGCCGCTCAGGATGCTGCTGTTGACGGCAAAATTGGCGGCGCTCGTGCCGGTGACGAGGTCATTCATGCCGAAATAGTCGGAGAAGCCGCTGCCGCCGACCGCGCTGGTCATGTCGTTGATCGCGATGCCGTTCGACGACGACGTGGCGCTGATCGACAGGTGTCCGCTGGAATCGATCGAGGCGGAGACCCCGGAGATGCCGTTGAGCGCCGTGACCAGATCGCCCACCGTCGCATAGGACGACAGGTCGAGATCCTCGTACGAAACGAGATTGCCGCTCTGGTCAGCCACGGCGATGCGGACCGTTCCGGACGCCGACAGGGCCGTCGTACTGCTGACGCTCGCCGACCCGGTCAGAGCGGTCGGAGGTGGAACGGCCGATGCGCCATTGGTGATCGCATTCAGCGACGATTTCAGCTGCGAGGCCAGCTGATCGAGCTGGGTCTGCGCGGCCGGCAGGGTCTCGTCCCGCAACGTGACCAGCGAACCGATCTTGCCCGACGTGATCTGCGACGTGACGTCGACGCCGTCGACCATGATGCCGCTGAAGCCGCCGGACGCATAGCTCGACGCCGCCGAGACATTCGCCGAGGCCGTATAGCTAAGCGTGTGCGCCGAGCTGTCGACGAGAGCTCGCCCCGACGAGGTATAGACCTGAAGGTCGCCGTCCGACGCCGCGTAGTAGCTGACGTTCATATAGGACGAAAGGTCCTGCAACGCGGCATTGCGCTCGTCCTCGAGATCGGCGGTCGATTGGCCGGACGCCGCCATCTTGCGGATCTCGACATTGAGATCGGCGATCTGTTGCAGGTCGTCGTTGGCGCTCTGAACCGACGACGCGATGTCCTTGTCGGCGTTGGCCCGCAACGTCTGCACACCGCTCGACGTGCTGCGCAGCTGGCTGGCGAAGTCATCCAGCGCGCTGACGACTGCCGATTGCAGCGAAACACTGCTGGGCGAGCTCGCCAGCGACGACAAGGCGGACTCCAGCGATGCCAGCGAGTTTGCCAGCGACGTTCCCGTCGTCGAGGTGCCGGATGTGGACGCGCTGCCGAACAGCTGCTGCAGTTGCGTCAGATAGTTGTTCGTGGTGTCGGCCGCGCCGAGCTCCGAATTGGCTCCGATCAAGGATTTCAGCAGCAGCTTGTCGACATTGCTCGAAATGCCGGTAATGGAAACGCCGGTCCCGATTCCGCCGGTCACGTTCGTGACCTGGTTGGCCGTCTTCTGCGTATACCCCTTCGTGTCGGCGTTCGAGATGTTCGACGACGCCACGCTGATCTGCAGCTCCGTGGCCGAGATGCCGCTGAAGGCGACCAGCCGTGCTATGTCGAGCGACATTGCCCTACTCCCGCTGTTGGCTGGCCATCACGCCCTCACGTTGGTTCCACAGGACGTCGCACGCGCGGTACGACGTCCACCGGCGCCATAGGGCGAGGCATTCGCGATCTGCTCGCGGATCGCCTGCATCACCGCCTCGATGCGACGATTGCTGGCTTCGATCGCAGCCCGCAGCCGAACGAGGTTCTCGTCCATCGCGCCACGAAGGTTGAAGATGTGCTCCATGAGCTGCTCGCGCAGCACACGGTCGCGGACGTCGAGGCTCGCCGTTCGCCTGGCGCATTCGGCGACCCGCTGCTCAAACAGCCCGGCGAGCCGATTCTTGTCGTCGAGCTGCTTGGAACGCGAGGCCGGGAGCCCTTTGGCAAGCTCCGCATTCTCCTCCGACACCACCGCGATGAGTTCGTCGATCAGCGCGATCAAGGTCCGCACTTCATCTTCGCTGGCCGGCCGCTGATCGGCCTGAATTGCGTGTTTCATCCTGTCGCTCCCATCCTACTGTTCACGCTGCGGTCGGCGGCTGATCTGCGCGACACGGGCGTAGGTATTCAGCGCCGTCACCCTCACGGTGGCGACCTTGAGCTCTTCGTCGAGCAGCGCGCATTCACGCAGCAGCTTTCGTCGGACCGTTTCGATATCGTCGATCAAGGCCAGCAGTTGCGCGCGGTCGTCCTTGCCGGCGGTCGCAGCGCGCAGTCTCAGCCGCTGCAGCCTCTTCAGCAGAGCCTCGCCCTCGCCGAGCCGCTCCCTCTTCAGGTCGGCCATGATCACCTCATCGACGAAATCAGCGTGTCGTACATCTTGTTGACGGCCGAGATCACCTGCGATGCCGCCGAATAGGCCTGCTGAGCCGAGATCATGTTGCTGAACTGGCCCGTGGTGTCGGTCGTGCTCGATTCCAGCTCACTGCCGTAGATGGTTCCTGCACCATTCTCGCCGGACGCCTGCAGGGTCGCATTGCCCGACGTCGCCGTCGACGTGTACATGCCGCTGCTATGCGCCACGAGACCATTGGGATCGGCGAAGGTCGCCACCGCGAGCTTGTAGATCGGAACCGTCTGTCCGTTCGAATAGGTCGCCTCGACGAGACCATTCTTGCCGACCGAAATGCTGCTCAGCGTGCCAAACGAGATGCCATCGGAATTGGCGCTGAAGTTGGAGACGCTCGGCGTCGTGCTGCCGGACGACAACTGGGTCAGGCCGTCGGTACCGCCGCCGGTGGTGCCGAAGCTGAGCGCGATCGAGCTCGCCGCGGCGCCGTTGTTCCAGGTGATACCGAGATTGGTCGAGGACACCGTGTTCAGCGAGCCGTCAGAGTTGAAATCGATCGTATAGGTGCCGCTCGTCACGGTGCCGTCCGACGCCGTCGCCGGCGCGAAATCGGCGGTCCATTCGTTCGCCGTCGCCCCCTTGGTCCAGGTGACGTTGAGCGCGTGCGATTGCCCCAGCGAATCGTACACGGTCATCGAGCTGCTGAAGGTGTCTCCGCTCGCGGCATCGGCCGGCAGGTTGGCCGCAAGCGACGTCTTGGTCGTCGCCCCACCATTCGTCAGCGCCACCTTCGTATTGACCGGCTCGAGGCCGTTGCCGACCACGTTGCCGGTTGCATCGGTGCGCCAGCCTTCGAGATAGTAGCCGTCGTTCTCGAGATAGCCGGCATTGTCGGTGGTGAACGCGCCGTTGCGGGTGTAGAAAGTCTCGCCTCCGGCCGAAGTCGAGTTGGTCGCGACGAAGAAACCCGAGCCCTGGATTGCGACGTCGGTCGCGTTGGTGGTGGCGGCCAGCAGCCCCTGCTGCGTGATGTTGGCACGGCCGGAGACCGAGACGCCCCCCGAGGAATAGGCTTTCGAACTGCTCGATGCCGTCACCAGCTGCTCGAACAGGCCGGAGGTGGTCTTGTATCCGGTCGTATCGGCGTTGGAGATGTTGTCGCTGATCATGGCGAGCGACGAACTCTGCGCATTGAGCGCCGAGATCGCCGATGACAGGGCTCCAGAAAGACTCATGATTGTACTCCGGGTAATGCCGTCAGGAGGTGACGCCGATGATGTTGCTGGCGCTGACAGGAACGCCGCCGACGGTGAGCGAGGGCGTGCTGGTCGAGGTGTCGATGCCGGTTACGGTCCCGGTGACCGTCGTGTAGTTGAGGACCGAGGTGCCCGCGGAGTCCGTCGCCGTCACGGAGATCGTGTACTGGCCGCCGTCGCTGAGCTGATTGCCGCTGGAATCGGTGCCGTCCCAGGTGATCGAATTGGCGCCCTTGTTGCCGGTCCCGGTGCCGGTCCAGACCGTGCTTCCGGAGGAATCCTTGATCGAGATCGAAACGTTCGATGCCGCCGACGACAGCGAATAGCCGAACGTCGCCGAGCCGTTCGAGAGAACGGCGGTGTCACTCTTGGCCTCGACGGTGTGACCGATGTAGTTCACCGAATTCAGCGTCACCAGGCTCGAGAACGAGCCGGCCAGCGAGGTCATGCTGCTGTTGAGCGACTGCTGCGAGGTGTAGTTGGCGTAGGACGTCATCTGGTTGATGAAGTCGGTCACGCTGGTCGCATTGAGCGGATCCTGGTTCTGGAGTTCGCTCACCAGGAGCTGAAGAAAGTCGGTCGAGCTGAGTGTCGTACGAGATGTGTCGCTGGATGATGAGGTCGATGAGGTGGTCGCAGTCGACGAACTCGCGGCAGAAACGGTCATGGCAGAACTCCGGCTCGCGCCGCGAACGACGGCGGGACACAGCACGACCACGCGGTCGTGAAGGCGTTTGCTGATCAAACGGCCGGAACGCCGATTCCAGGCGCACAATTAGTCGGTCGAATTAGTTGATCCGACGGCAGAATTTGCCGCCGCGCGGTTGCGCTGAGTGGGCAAAAATCGCCTGGTGCGAGGCTCCGATCTGCATCGGCGCGACGGTTCGCCGTCGCCGCACTCGGGCGCCCGGATTCGCGCGCAAGAGAGCTCGACAGATTGAGCGAGATGACTGATGCGATGGTGTTGCGCTTCCAGCGCCGAAGTCCAACCGGCCAAAGCGTAGCCGCCCAAGCTCGGCCCTGGCTAGGGCTCAGCCAGGCTGGTGGGCGTCGGCCGGGGCGGTTGCCGCTTCCTCTTGGGTCAGGCGATGGGCCGCAGCAAGGATGCGCGACGTCAAGCCCGCGGGTGCACGCGCCGGCGGCGACGACAGCGCCTCACGAACAAGACGTGCCTCGGACAGCAATCGATCGGCTTCGGGAGAGGATGCCAGCAGGTCAGCAGCTGACTGACGCTGCTCCGCTGGCCAGCGCGAGATGTCCTCACCCAGCCTGCCGATCAGATCCTCGAATTCCCTGACGTCCATCGTCCGCCCAATCCAGCGCTTCCAGCTTGGTCATAAAGCATTCAGCCCGCGAACGAAATTGATATCGGCAATTGTGGCGATCGACCGCAACCGGACACGGAAAACTCCGTACTTTTCGGGAGCCGTATGCACGCGAGGCCGCACTGGATACCGAAACGGGAGACAATGCAGCCCGTTTCTGATCCGTTTCCCAAGATTTCCGCGGTGCGGCAGGGGCCTGATTCGCCAAAGCTACCGAGGGTTGGCCGAATCACCGGCCGCTCGCTTTCCCCGGGTTGCCGCCTCGACAGCCTCCCACGCCTCCCGCAGTTCCAGCAGACTTTCAGTGATCCGCTGGAAATTCTCGCGCATGTGAGGTCGACCGTAGGCCCGCAGCGCGGCCACGATCAGGGCGTTGTAGGTTCCGAACAGCTGGTCGGCGACCGGCCCGCCGCGCGTCGGATCGAGGTGAAGGCTCAATCCGCGCAGAATGGCCGTCGCCCGGGTCACATGGGTGTGCCCCTCCTCGAAGCGGCGAGCCTCCTGCGCCTGCAGCGACTTCTGCAAGCTCATCATCGCTCCGTTGAGCAGCATGATGACGGCCCGCAGCGGCGGAACGGCCACCGCAGCGCCGCGATAGGCCTGACTTGCGAATTGCGCCATCGAATTCTGGGTCATCAGTTACTCGAACTCGCGTTGAGAAGGGCTTTCAGATAAGTGAGCGTGTTGTTGGCGCTCTCGATCGCAGCCTGATATTTGGCGTACTGCGCCGTAAGCTGCGTCTGGAACGTGGAGGCCGAGCTCTTGATGTCATCGACCTTGGCCTGCATCGTGTCGTCCTGCGAGGTCAGATTATCGATCAGCGTCTGCAGCGATCCCGTGCTGGATGATGCGGTCTTGGCGATCTGGTAGATCTGGGTCGCGAGCCCCTGTGTGGAGGTCACGGTGATCGATTGCGACGTCGAGCCGGCATAGGTGAAGGCCATCCCGGCATAGATCGTCCCGGAATTGCCCACGATCGTGTTGCCGCTCACCGTGAACAGGGAGCTGTCGCCACCGACGGACGCCGCCGAAAGATTTCCCGACGAATCCACCGTCAGATCAAGGGTGAACGACTGCGGCGACGACCCGGTATTGACCACGCTGAGCTGGCTCGACGAGGTCTTGGTCTGCGCCGACAACAACGTCGTCACGCCGCTCAGATTGGTGCTGAGGATCGTCGACAGCGTGCTGGTATCGAGTTCGAGCTCGTTCTTCTCGTTGAACGACAGGCCAAGGTCGGCCATCGTCGACCCGCCGACCGAGGTTCCGAGCACGGCCTGAAGCGAATTCATGATGTCGCGCATGGTGCCGTCACCGAACAGGACGGAGCTCGAGGACGCCGTCCCGTCTGAATTGGTGGTCTGCTGCGCGATCACGGCATCGCGGAATGCATTGTAGTCGGTAACGAATGTCTGCAATGCCGACGAGATCTGGCTCGTGTCCGTCCCGATCGTGACGGTCAGCGTCGTTCCGGACGGGGTCGCCTGCAGCAGGTCGAAGGTGACGCCACTGAGAACGTCGGTGATGTCGTTGGTATCGCGCGTCAGGCTGATCCCATCGAGCGTGAACTCCGCGGCCTGGGCCGTCTGCAGCACCGTCGCGAAGGCTCCCGAGCTGTCGGTCACCCCGAGCTTGTTGAGGATGTCGTCCCCGGACGAGCTTGCATAGGTGATGTCCGCGGCATCCTGGGTTCCCGTCAGCACCAGCTGATAGGACCCGCTCGATACCTGGACGATCGACGCCTCGACATTGGTCGTGGAGCTCTGGGCGTTGATCGCGTCGACGACATCCTGCAGCGACATGCCGCTGGTGATGGTGATGTCGGCCGTGCTGCCCCCGGACAGGCCGAGCGAGAACGTACCGGAATAGCCGAGTGCCGCGGTCTGGCTCGACTGCGTCGCGCCCGTCACCTTGTGAGCCGTGGCGACCTGGCTGATCGTCAGCGTGTGGCTGCCGGTCGCGGCTCCGTTGCTCACCGACATCGACAGAGCCGATGAGGCGCTGACGTCGCCGGTCGCGCTGATGGTGGCGGCCCGCGTGGCGAAGGCGTTGGTCGCAAGCGAGTTCACCATCGACGTCGCCAGTGACGACAATCCAGATGACAGCGTCTTCAGCGCGGTCTGCAGCGTCTGATACGCCGTGATCTTGGCCTCATTGGCCGTGATCTTGGTCGAGATCTGGGTCGCCTGGGTGAGCTTGGCATTGACGGCGGACTCGATCAGCGCGGTCCAGTCGATCGTGCTCGTCGTGCTCGTGCCCGACGTCGTGAGCGAGCTGCTCGAGCTCGTCGACGATGATGAAGACGACGACGTCGTGCTGCTCGTGCTCGAGGTTGCGCTGCTCACCGTCATCCGTCGTCGTCCTCCAAGGAAAAAGCCGGACCGGCGAGGCGCCGGCCCGGCAGATCACGGCTCAGCCCAGCAGCTTCAGGAGGTACTGCGGGATCTGGTTGGCGGCGGCTTCCGCCGACACCGCGGCCTGGGTCTTCACCTGCGCCGACGACAGCTTCGCCTGCTCGGACGCGATGTCGACGTCCTTGATCGCGGAATTGGCCGATTGCAGGTTCTGCGTCTGCGTGGAGATCGAGTCGGCCGAGAAGTTGAAGCGCGACTCCTGCGCGCCGATGTCGGCGCGGGCCTTCGACACGGTGTCGATCGCGGTGTCGAGAGCGGTCAAGGCTGCGGTCGCGCCGGTCTGGGTGCTGACGTCGAGCGACGAGACGCCGAGCGTGCTCGCGGTGAGATCCGACAGCGTGATGTTGATGGTGTCGGACGCGGACGAGCCGACCAGGACCGAGACGCCCGACGAGAAGGTGCTGGTGCCGTCGAGCAGGCTCTGGCCGCTATAGCGCGTTCCGGTCGCGATCGACGAGATTTCACTGGTGAGCTGCGAGAATTCCGACTGGATGTAGGTGCGGCTGGTTCCGACCGTGGTGCCCGATGCGGACTCGGAGGCCAGCGACTTCATGCGCGCCAGGATGTCGCTGATGTTGGATGCGCCACCATCCGCGGTCTGCAGGATCGACGTCGCCTGCGCCGTGTTGGTCGCGGCCTGCTGCAGCGTGGTGATGTCCGACGAGATGCGCGTCGAAATGGCGAGACCGGCCGCGTCGTCCGAGGCTGACGTGATGCGCGAACCGCTCGACAGCTTGGAGAGCGAGCTCGTCTCCTGGTTGGAGTTGATGTTCAGGTAGCGGACGGCGGAGTTGGCGGCGATGTTGGTGGAAATTGCGGGCACGGTGAGGACTCCTGAGTGATCGGCAAAGCACGCCGCATCGTGGAAGGACTGACGGTGCGGATCGGCCCCGTCTGACCGATCAAACGGAAGCGCCTGCGGGAATCAGGCGGGAATTCTCCCGCGACGGGATTTTTATGGTTAGCAATCCGTGAAGGCGCCGCGAATGTCGCGCTCGTGACGCCGCAGCATGTCGCGCAGATGCTGGCGTCCCCGTTTCAACAGCGACTCCACGGCGGCCACTGTCGTGTCCATCACCTCGGCGATCTCGCCGTTGCTCATGTTCTCGTGATACGACAGGATCACAGCGATCCGTTGCTGTTCCGGAAGCCGCTGCATCGCTCCCTCCAGGAGGTCGCTGAGCTCCGCACGCTCGATGACGCTCACTGCATCCGGCTTGCCGTCCGCAACCTCGGGCACCACATCGACATTCTCGGTCCGCGGCTTGCGCCGGATGTCGATGCAGCGGTTGCTGACGACGCGATAGAGCCAGGTCGAGAATTTGGCGCGGCCGTGCTGCCACCGCCCCCGGTGCGTCCAGACCTTCAACATCGTATCCTGCACGACGTCCTCTGCATCGGCAGCATTGCCGACGATGCGCAACGCAATCGCATAGGCGCGGTCGATGTGGCGCTCGACGAGGAGACGAAATGCGAGCTCCTCTCCAGTGGCCAGCCGGTCGAGCAGATCCTTGTCCTCGTCAAAGATCGCAGCCTCGCCTGGCGGCGCGGAGTCGGGAACGGTGCTGGCCGACTCGCTCGACAGCAGCGTCGCAACGTCCGGCGCCTCCGGCTCCTTCGAAGATACGCCATCGGCCGGGGCCCAGACGTCCAGCGCGTAGCTCATTTCCGAATCTCCAACCCGCAATGCCGACTACGCAGTTCGCAGACGGCTTCCGATCGTTGAACGCTGCGATCGAGAGAAGCAGGCGAAGATTTTTTGTGACTTTTCAGGTAGTTAGATGGAATGTTTTGCCTAGGGACAGGCAAATTCTGCCGCACGCGGATCGAGCGCTCGACGGTCGTTGAGGAGGAAAGGCCGATGTTCGGCATGGCGGGGATTTCATTCCGGAAGACGAATTCAGCAGAAAACGCGAGCTGCAACGCTTACTAACAGCATCCGTGGATGCGTACCGCGCACGCCAAATCCGCGCTCGCGCAAGGTCCGGAATTCTTGCGAAACGATCATCTCGCCCGGCAATTTTTTCCGAATCACCTCGACGAAATTATCTCATTTTTCGACTCTGTCAGTTGCCGCAGACGCGATTTTTGAATCGCGTGACGATTTTTGCGACATGACGCGCCTGATCTGTCGCGTTCGTACGTTGTAGTTGCTGATGACGCGACAAAATGGAGCGAACGACGTGATGCGTCGCGCGCCATCGACACATGCCTGGATGTCCATCGATGTCCATAGCGTCACCGAATGTTGCTGAATGTTTCGATCGATACAGACTCTCCGGAGCGGAGTTGCGTTCAACGTATCAGCGTGAAGCGCGGGATCCGCACAGCGATCGCTTTTGCGCGCCCAATCGCTCACGTCAGTGCTGGTTAACTTGATCAGACCGGACGCGAATGCACGTACTTCCGCTTCTGCAATCACGATGTCGATTCAACCGTTGGGGTTTCGAGCGGCGCGCCCGGCAACATTGCGAAACGAAGTTCGCGTTTTCCGTGTCGAGAGCCTCGTCCTACGCGCATCATCGCAATTCATCAGCGCAAGCACATGCGCGATCGACGCGCCTGATTGGCTGACGTGGTCCGTTTGATTGTGCAGGAGGACCCGGCATGACGCGACAAGACCCGAAGACCATTGACGACGACCCGGTGCAAGCCCTGCGCGCTCTTGGCGTCAAGCTCGGTCAGCAGCAAGGTCGTCGTCTCCAATGGCTGTCGCGGACGTTCGGGCCGCCGATTCACTGCGGCGACCGTCCGTCGCTTGGCCGTGGCCGTACGGTCGTCCTGCTCGACCCGCCAACGGGCGCGGGTGCCGAACTGCTGCATGGCTCGCTGACAACGTATGACGCCGTGGTCATCCCCTTCGGCGAAAATCCTGCGTTCGATTTCCTGAAATCCAAGTTGACCGCGTTCGGTACCGTCGGCACCTCAGCCGACGGTCCGCATGAATTGTGGTGGGGCGGCCGCGACTGGCCTGCTCCGGAGGCGGCACCCGCAACTGCGATGCGTGTCGTGTCCTGCCATCCAACGACGGTCGGCGACCTGCACGTCTATCATCTCAGACGCTCGCTGCAGCGGTTCGGGCTCCCATTCGACATCGAGGCGATCGATCGACGCCCCGGCGAGCGTCTGAGCGCTGCCGACAAGGCCGACTTCATCGCGCGGATGTGGCAGCGTCACCGCGAGCCGCTGTTGTACGTCGAGGCAGACGTGATGTTTCAAGCCGCCCCGGACCTTCCTCATCTGACGGGCTGCGACTTCGCCGTCCATAAGTGGAACGGCTGGGAGATGTCGCCGCGCACCCTCTATTTCGGTCGCTCCAAGGCGGCCGAGACAATGCTGACGACCTGGCGCGAGATCGCCTCGTCATACCCCGATGTCTGGGGCGGCTATCTGATCGACCAGGCCTGGAGTGCGGTAACGTCTCAGATCGCGCTCGACACGGTCTGGCTTCCCCGCAGCTTTCATGCCGTTGCAGGGGAAGCCGGGGTCCGCAACGCGACGATCGTGCACAATCTGAAGCCGACCAAGGCTGATCTTGGTCCCGACCCGGACTTCGCCGAGGTGGCGCGGTCGCCGCGGCGGGCTGGGCGCGTCGGCGCGCTGGAGTCGCTGCTCGTGGTGCGCTCGAGAGTGAAGTCCGACCGGGGCATCACGGTCATCCTGCGCGACGTCGAACGCAGTAGCGCACGCGCAACGGCTGACAGCATCGAGAGGCTGACGAGCGCCTTCGTCGCCGATTGCGGCGGCTTTGGCCGCCTCGAGCTTTCGCTGTGCTCGTGGCCGCCGGAGGTTCGCATCGCGAGGGAGGCCGCTTTGCTGGCCGACAACATGGTGCTCGAGATCATCCCCGGTCAGGAACTGCCGGCCGATCTGTTCGCCGCCACCGCCGCCTCGGAAGCGACGCGCCGGCCCGCCAGCTTCAACGCCCATCGCCACTGACGCCAGCCAGGACAAATCATGTTCGACACCATCATCCTTCTCACCGGCAGCCGCGACCAGCAGCTCGCATTGTCGGAGCTCCTGCGGGCGCACAACCCTGCCCTCGCATTCCGTTTCGCGGTCAGCCTGCAGGACATCGAAGCCATCGAGCGCGACGTGCTCGGCAGATCCCGCCTGCTTGCCTTCACGACCGGCGTCATCGTGCCCGCCGCCATCCTTCAGGCGGTCGGCCACGGCGCCTACAATTTTCATCCGGGCCCGCCGGATTATCCCGGCTGGGCACCGGCCCATTTCGCGATGTACGACGGTGCGACGCGCTTCGGCGCGACGGCCCATGCGATGGAGGCCCGGGTCGACTGCGGCGCGATCGTCGGTGTCGAGACGTTCGACATCCCGCGAGGCGTGGATGTCCGCGGCTTGGAGCAGATGACGTTCGTGCGGCTCGCCTATCTGTTCTGGCGGATGTCGCGCGACCTCGCCTGCCATGCCGGCCGGCTGCCGGCACTCGGCACCGGTTGGAGCGGCGCGAAGAGCACCCGGCAGATGTACGCCGCCATGTGCGACATGCCCGTCGACATCGATCCGGCCGAAATGGCGCGCCGCATCCGCGCCTTTCACGACGATTTCCGCGGCATTCCACTGACCCTCAACCTGCACGGCACACGGTTTCAGCTCATGCGCGCCGCGGACGCTGTCGGCGAGCCGATGACGGTTGACGCACCGGCGCTGGCGCTCGCATCGTGACTAGCGCTTGAGCGGCTTGATCACGGTCTGGTCGAGCCGCGTTTCCCAGCCGTGACGTTCCAACTCGGGATCGTCATGCTCCTCCTGCGGCCAGCCGACGCAGAGATACGCAATTAGGCTCCAGTCGGACGGCAACTCGAGTTCACGACAGACAGCCGCCGGGTCCAGGATCGACACCCAGCCGACGCCGAGACCTTCCGCGCGCGCTGCCAGCCAGAACGTCTGGATCGCGGCCACCACCGAGTAGCGGAGCGTTTCCGGCATCGTGGCGCGGCCGAGACGATGACCGGTGGCAGCGCCCTCGTCGGCACAGACTGCGAGATGGACCGGCGCCTGCGTCAAGCCTTCCAGCTTGAGCCTTGCATAGAGCGCGCGGCGCTCACCATCATAGCCGGCGAGCGCGGCCTGGTTCGCGTGCTGGAAGTTCTCGATGACCGTCGCGCGGCGTTCAGGGCTCTCGACGAGCACGAACCGCCAGGGCTGGCAGAAGCCGACGGATGGCGCATGGGACGCGAGCGCGAGCAACTGTTCGATCAGCTCTGGGGAGACCGGATCGGCGCGGAAACGGCGGACGTCGCGACGCCAGCGCACCAGCTCGGCAAAGCGCTGCCGGAATGTCGCGTCGAACTGCGGAGGGCTTCGGCCTGGCTCGCTCATGCGCCCTCCCCGCTCAGGACGTGCAGGAACGATCCGGTCACCGACCCGCGCCGGGCGCCGCGCTCGGCGACGACGCCGCCCGACGCATCGCGGCACGCGATCAGCGGATCGTCTGCCTCGCTCAGGATGGTTGCATAGTGGAATTCGTGACCGTGAACGACGGCCCCTCTTCCGCCGAGACTGCAGTCGGCCAAGAGCGTCGCTTGACGATAGCCGAGATGCAGACGGCGGCGCGCGAACGACGTTTCCAGCGACAGCAGCCCGGCCATCGCATGCCGGACACCGTGAGCATCCTCGAGTCCTGTCCCCAGCGTCATGTAGCCGCCGCACTCACCGTGGATCGGCACGCCGCGTAACGCCATCGCGCGCAACGCATCGAGGAACGACCGCGCCGAGGCCAACCGTCCCGCGTGCAATTCGGGATAGCCGCCTGGCAGCCAGACCGCGTCGGCTGCGGGATCGGGAGCCTCGTCGTTCAACGGCGAGAACGGAATGGTCTCCGCGGCCTGGGCGCGCCAGTGCCGGAGGAGGTGCGGATAGCTGAACGAGAAGGCGGCATCTGCTGCGAACGCGATGCGCTGTCCGGGCGGTTTGAGGCCGAGGCTGGATGTCTGCGCCGCTAGATCGGGCGCGCGGATCGGGTTCGCGAGAGCGAGCAGCGCGTCGAGATCGACCGATCCGGTCACGCTGGCCGCGAGACGCTCGAGATGGACCTCGATGGCCGTGATCTCCTGGGCCTGGACCAGGCCGAGATGACGTTCCGGCAAGGTCAATTGCGCGTCCCGCGCCAGAGCGCCGAGGACCTTGATTCCGATAGCCGCGAACGCCGGCTCGATGAGCGCTCGGTGGCGCTCGCTCGCGACCCGATTGAGGATCACCCCGGCCACGCGAACATCGTCGCGAAAACGCGCGCAGCCGAGCGCGACGGCGGCGGCCGTCTCGGTCTGCCCACTGACATCGAGAACGAGCACGACTGGCCAGCCGGTCAGGGCTGCGAGATCCGCGGCCGAGCCGCTGCCCGCGCGCCCGGGATGTGACGCACCATCGAACAGGCCCATGACGCCCTCGATGATGGCGATATCGGCGTCGGCGGCAACGCTGCAGGCAAGCCCGAGCAGTTGCCGCGCCGACATCGCCCAGCCGTCGAGATTGTAGCTCGTCCGTCCTGCAGCGGCCGTGTGATAGGCAAGATCGATATAGTCCGGGCCGCATTTGAAGGGTTGCACGCGCGCGCCGCGCCGGCTGAGCGCACGCAAGAGCCCGAGCGTGACCGTCGTCTTGCCGGCGCCGGAACGCGGCGCGGCGACGATGATTCCGTTGGGCGCCACCATGGTCATGGCCGCAACGCCGCCGAGGCATGGCAAAATGTGCTATGCGAACGGACATGAAGGAAACTGCGGATCCGCCGAACCAACCGCTGAAGCGTGGCTGGACGACCGGCAGCTGCGCCACGGCTGCGGCGCGCGCCGCCTACGAGCTGCTGATCACGGGCAACTGTCCTGCCATGGTCGAGATCGCCTTGCCCGGCGGACGTCGCGTCGGCTTTGCGATCGCGATGCATGAGGCCGACGGCACCAAGGCAACCGCGGGCGTGGTCAAGGACGCCGGCGACGATCCTGATGTCACGCACGGTGCGCTGGTCAAAGCGACTTTGCGGCGCGGTGCAGACAATTCCGGCGTGGCGTTCCGCGCCGGCCCCGGCGTCGGCACAGTGACGCGACCGGGATTGCCGCTGCCGCCGGGAGAACCTGCGATCAATCCGGTGCCGCGCGAGATGATCGCGGCGGCGATCAATGAGGCCGCTGCCGCGCTCGGCGCGGCGCGCGATGTGGCCGTCGAGATCTCCATTCCCGGCGGCGAGGAGCTCGCCAGGAAGACGCTGAACCCGCGGCTCGGCATTGTCGGCGGCCTGTCGATCCTCGGCACCACGGGAATCGTGGTGCCGTTCAGTTGTGCTGCCTGGATCCACTCCATCTATCGCGGTATCGACGTCGCGCGCGCGGCTGGCCTGCCGCACATCGCCGGCGCGACGGGAAGCACGTCCGAGAAGGCCGTGCAGCAGCTCCATGGCCTGCCGGAGACGGCGCTGATCGACATGGGCGATTTCGCCGGCGGCATGTTGAAATATCTGCGCCGGCATCCGGTCGCCCGCGTCACCGTGGCCGGCGGCTTCGCCAAGATGACCAAGCTCGGCCAGGGCCTGCTCGACCTGCATTCGCGCGCCGGCGAGGTCGATCTCGGCTGGCTCGCGAACACGCTGCGTGACGCGGGGGCGCCGGCCACGCTGGTCACGAGCGCGCGCACGGCCAACACCGCGCTGCAGGTGCTGCAGGAGGCCGAGCGGGTCGGATTTCCCGCCGGCGAGGCCGTCGCGCTCGCCGCCTGGAAGACGGCGCGGCGTGCGCTGGGCGACAACGACATGGCCCTCGACGTCGCCGTGTTCGACCGTGACGGCCGGCTGGTGGGACAAAGTCAGGGACCGGCTCATTCGCCCCTCCCGCGGAAGCGCCGCTGATAGCCGGTATCGTACAGCGCGCTGTCGCGAAAATCCTCGGCTGCGAGCGCGCGGCCCACGAGGATCAGCGCGGTCCGCTCCACGGCGGAAGCCGCGGCTCGTCCGACGATCGTCGCCAGCGTGCCGGTCAGGACCAACTGATCCGGCCAGCTCGCGCGATAGACGATTGCCACCGGACAGTCGTCACCGTAATGCGGCCGCAGCTCGTCAACGACTTTATCGAGAACGTGGATCGAGAGATGGATGGCGAGCGTGGCGCGCGACTGCGCGAACAGCGAGAGCTGCTCCGTCTCCGGCATGGCCGACGCGCGGCCGGACGTCCGCGTGAGCACCACCGATTGGGCGAGGCCCGGCAAGGTCAGTTCGCGGCCAAGCGCGGCGGCAGCCGCCGCGAACGACGGCACGCCCGGTGTGATCGTGTAGGGGATCCGCAACGCATCGAGGCGCCGCAATTGCTCGCCGAGCGCGCTCCAGATCGAGAGATCGCCGGAATGCAGTCGCGCCACATCTTCGCCCGCGAGCGTGGCGCGCTCGATTTCGGCGACGATCTCGTCGAGCGACATCGGTGCCGTGTCGACGATACGCGCGCCGGGTGGACAATGATCGAGCAGCGCCCGAGGGACCAGCGAGCCCGCATAGAGACACACCGGGCAGCGCGCGATCAGGTCGCGGCCGCGCAAGGTGATCAGGTCCGGCGCGCCTGGACCCGCGCCAACGAAATGCACCGTCATGAGGCAGGCTCCGCAACAATGGCGCCGTCGCCCTCCGCCACCGCGCAGGTCGCTACGGCGTTTGCGACGCGCACGAGGATCAGCCGGGCATTCACGCCGGCGGCAGCGAGCGCCGCCGTCTCGGCAACCGAAGGTACACCCTTCAAGCACCTGACGCGATCGCTCCGCGTGATCGCGCGATCGGCAACAGCCGCCATGTCAGCAGAGGCGATGGCGACGAGCGGACGGCCAAGCCGTTGCGCGGCGCAGATCACGCCAGGCTCACTGGCCTTGTCAGCCGCAGTGGCGAGCACCGCCACGTCTGCGGGCGCGAGGCGCACAAGCGAGAGCGCATGCGCGATGACCGCCTCGATATCTGCGACGTCGGCGGCACGCCGGCAACCAATCCCGAGCGCGATCATGGCTTCGTCACCCGCCACTGCGTGATCGGCATGGCCTGCCGCCAGCCATGCATGCGGCCAACCGGCTCGATGCGCGAAACGGCGATGCGGATCAGTTCACCGCCATGCTGGCCGAACAACGCGCTCAGCCGCGTCTCGCCTTCGAGCGACACCACGTTGGCGACGAGGCGGCCGCCGGGTTTCAGCCGCGACCAGACGGCTTCGAACACCCCCGCTTCCGAAATGCCGCCGCCGATGAAGACCGCATCCGGCGTTTCGAGATCCGCCAGCACCGCTGGCGCGCGCCCCGTCACCAGTGTCAGCTCGGGAGTGCCGAGCGCCAGCGCGTTGCGCATCGCCCGGTCGGCCCGGTCCTGGCGCGCCTCGATGCCGATTGCGCGCAACGAGCCATGACGCAGCAGCCACTCGATTGCCACCGAACCCGAGCCCAGCCCGACGTCCCACAACAGCTCGCCCGGACGCGGCGCCAGGGCCGACAACGTCACGGCGCGGACCTCGCGCTTGGTCAACTGGCCGTCATGCTCGAACAGGTCATCGGCAAGACCGGCGGTCAGCGGGATCACGGGCGCATCAACCTCCGCTTCGACATCGATCGCGATCGTCGTCAGCGGATGAATATCAGAGAGATCGAACGCGTCGGCCGACGCGCTGCGCACCCGTTCGTGCGCGCCGCCGATCGCTTCCAGCACCGTCAGGCGCGAGCGTCCCATGCGGCGTGAGGTCAGCAGCGCGGCGAGCCGTGCGGCAGTGGAACCGTCCCAGGCCAGGGCCAGAATGCGCGCCGCCGGCGCGAGATGGCGGATGATCCCTTCGAGCGGGCGGCCGTGCAGCGTCACCTGCGCCACATCCTGCAGCGGCCAGCCGAGCCGTGCCGCTGCGAGGCTGAAGGCCGAGGGCTGCGGGACGCAAAGCATCTCGGCGGACGCGAAACGCTGCATCAGCTGCTTGCCGACGCCGTAGTTGAAAGGATCGCCGCTTGCGAGAACGACGACGGGCTCTCCCCGTCGCGCCGCGATCTGGTCGAACGCGAGCTTCAGCGGGCTGGGCCACGCCAGCCGTTCCCCCGCAATCAACGGCGCCGCAAGCTCGAGATGGCGCGCGCCGCCGACCACGAGCGCCGCCTGCGCGATGAGACGTCGTGCAGCCGTTGAGAGACCGTCAATACCATCCTCGCCAATCCCGACGATGGACAGCCAGCGCTGCGCGTTGCAAGTTGCGGCCGAGTTCACCATGGACCCTGCCCCGCATGCGCATCCTCATTCTCGGCGGGACGACCGAGGCTTCGGAGCTGGCGAAGCTGCTCGCCGGCGACGACCGGTTCGCAGCGACGCTTTCGCTCGCCGGCCGCACCGCTTCGCCCAGACCGCAGCCGCTGCCGACGCGCATCGGCGGCTTCGGCGGCATCGCCGGACTGGAAGCCTGGCTGCGCGATCATGCAATTGACGCCGTCGTCGATGCCACGCATCCCTACGCCGACCAGATCTCGCGACATGCGGTTGCAGCCTGCCATGCGCTGTCGGTGCCGCTGGCGTCGATCCGGCGCGCGGCATGGCAACGTCAGGCCGGCGACCGCTGGATCGAGGTCAGCAGTGCCGACGACGCGGCTTCCGCGCTCGGAGCAGATCCGGCGCGTGTGTTCCTCAGCCTTGGTCGCCTGGAGCTCGCAGCCTTCGCAGCAGCCTCGCAGCATCACTACGTCGCGCGAACCATCGATCCGCCTGGCGACGTCGCGTTGCCGCCCGACATTCGCTTCGTCCACGATCGCGGGCCGTTCGACGAGGCGACAGAGGAAGCCTTTCTGATCCAGGAGCGCATCGCTTTCGTGGTGTCGAAGAACTCCGGAGGCGCCGCGACCTATCCGAAAATCGCAGCCGCGCGGCGGCTCGCGATTCCCGTGGTGATGATCGCCCGACCCGACAAGCCGCAGGGCGTCGCGCTGGACGGCGCGCGAGCCGCGTTGCAATGGCTGGAGGCACGACTGGCTCATGCGCCGCCCTCGACCTCGCGGCGCAGCGTATAGACGTAGGGCGCCTTTCCCTCGCGCGCGATCAGGCGCGTGGCGGTCGATCCGATCAGCACGAGCGTTCGCATGTCCGCCTTGCCGGGATCGACCTCGCCCAAGGTGGTGATGATCCGTCGGACATCACCACTGCCGGCGGCCCGCACCATGACGACGACGGTCGACTCCGGCTTGATCCGCCGCAACAGCGCGAACGCCTCGCCCAGCTGATGAGGTCGCGCCTTGGACAGCGGATTATACAGCGCGATGACGAAGTCGGCGGCGGCAGCCGCCTCGAGGCGGCGGCGGATGGTCGTCCAGCTCTTGAGATTGTCGGACAGCGAGATCGCGCAGAAGTCGCCACCGAGCGGCGCCCCGACCTCGGCCGCCGCCGCCAGCATGGCTGTGACACCAGGCTCGACGCGGATGTCGAGGTCACGCCACGCCGCCGGTCCCGCCTCGACCGCTTCGAACACCGCCGCGGCCATCGCGAACACGCCGGGATCACCGCCCGACACCACCGCGACGTGCTTGCCGTCGCTTGCGAGCCCGAGTGCGTGGCGGGCGCGGTCGAGCTCGACGCGATTGTCGCTGGCGTGCCGGATTTGACCCGGACTCGTCGTGGTCACCCTGTCGAGATACGGTCCATAGCCGATCAGATCGGTCGCGCCTGCGATGGCGGCCGCGGCGGCCGGCGTGATCAGTTCGGCCCGCCCCGGGCCGACGCCCACGATCGTCAGCGTACCCGTCATAGCCGACGCCCTTGTCCGGGGATCAGGATCATCGAGAAATAGGGGCCGCGGTCCAGTTCGACCTCGGCCAGCGGCGCGACACGTTGCGCCTCCATCGTGCCGCGCTCGACATAGAGCGCGCGATCGAGCAATCCGGCGCTGATGATCGCGCGCTTCACTTTAGCAAGGTTGCGCCCGACCTTCATGATGACGGCGGCCTCGCAACGCGTCAGCCGGTCATGCAGGACGTCCTCGCCCAGCGTGCCCGGCAGCACGGACAGGACATCGTCGCCCCAGGTGATGGGAACATTGGCCTTGGTCCAGCAGCCGGACATGCCGGTGACGCCCGGGACGACCTCGACCGGATGATCGCGCTCGAGCCGCCGCCACATATGCATGAACGAGCCGTAGAAGAACGGGTCGCCTTCGGACAGCAGACCGACCGATCGCCCCGCCGCCAGATGCGCGGTGATGCTCTCCGACGCGCGCCGGTAGAAATCGGCGATCTGGGACTGATAGGACAAGTCGGCGACGGGCAATTCCTCCGTGACCGGATATTCGAGCCGCAGCTCGTGGCGGCCGGATTCCATCAACGGCGCTACGATCCGTCGCGCGTTGCCTTCCATGCCGCGCTTGGCAAAGAACGCCACCACGTCGACGGACCGAACCAGACCAGCGGCGCGCAAGGTCAGATAGCGAACGTCGCCCGGACCGACGCCGATGCCGTACAGCGTACCCGGATCGGCCGAGCCCGCGATGGTGTCGAGCAGGATCATTCGACGTCGCTCGCGATCGCATTCACCGCCGCAACCGCCATGGCGCTGCCGCCCTTGCGGCCCTTGACGACCAGATACGGTACCCGACCATCGGCCGCGAGCGCCTCCTTGGACTCGCGGGCTCCCACGAACCCCACAGCCGTTCCGATCACCGCCGCCGGTCGCGGCGCGCCCTGATCGAGCATGTCGAGCAGATGAAACAACGACGTCGGCGCATTGCCGATCGCCACCAGGGCGCCGCCGAGATGCGGCCGCCACAGCTCCAGCGCTGCTGCGGATCGGGTCGTGCCGAGCTGCGCGGCGAGCGCCGGCACCTCGTGCGCATCGAGCGTGCAGATGATCTCGTTCCTCGCCGGCAACCGCGCCCGCGTGATCCCCTGCGCCACCATCTTGGCATCGCACAGGATCGGCGCGCCACGATCGAGCGCCTCCCGCGCCGCGGCGGCGAAATGTTCGGACATCGCGATGTCGGAGGTGATCTCGACCATGCCGCAGGCATGGATGATACGCACGGCGATCTTCTCTTCCAGTCCGCGGAAGCGCGACAGATCGGCCTCGGCGCGGATGGTCGCGAACGAGCGGCGATAGATCTCGGCGCCGTCCTTGATGTAGTCGCGCAGCTCAGACATCGGCCTTTTCTTTCGTTTCGAACAGCCCGTCGACGTCGATCTCGGTGGGATCGAGCATGCCGCAGGGCTCGCTCTTCACCGTGCCGTTGCGGACGACGTGATAACCTTTGCCCTCGCCGACCAGCACGACGTCCGCGGCTGCCGAGCGTGCGCAGCCCTTGGCGCAGCCGGAGACGTGCAGCGTGCCGTTGAATCCGGTCCGAGCCATCGCATCCGCGAGCAGGCCGGCATGCTGTCGCGTCGCCAATCCGGTCGATGGACAGCAGCCGACGCCCGAGCAGGCGTCGATGCGCATCAGTGGATCGGCATCGTCGACGACCAGGCCGAGCCGGGCGGCATCCGCCGCCAGTTGCTCCGCGGTCACGGCACCCGCGGCGACATACAGCGCGCGCCATGGTGACAAGCGGACCTCGGCGACATCGTGTACCGCAAGCATGGCCGCAAGCCGCGCCAGCGTGCCGCTATCAATACGGCCGAACGGCACGCCGAGACCGACGGCGCAGGTTTGATCCGTCAGAGCGATGACGCCGCAACGTCGCTGCGAAATGGTTGCTGACGCCGTCGCGACGGCGTTTGAAACATCGAGGCCCAGTTCGGCGCGGATGGCAGCGCTCGCTTGCGGCTGCAACGTCGCGGAACGTTGCGTCGGGCTGTGTTGCAGCACCAGCCGCGCGAGGTGAACGGCCGTCGACGCCGCGTCGGTCACGGCTGCCGTTCCCAGCCACACATCGTCGTTCGAACCGGCAATGCCGACGGCGATCCGCCTCGCCTCAGTACCACCACAGGCGACGAGACGAACATCCGCGGCGAGCCCGGTCAGCGGCAGCCTGCCGCCGCCGTCCAGCGCAAAGCCGAACTTGGGCGGCAGCGCATGGAGCGCCTGATCCGAGGCCAGCAGCGTCTCCAACTCGGCGGCGACGGGGCGCATGTCGACCCATTCGGCCGGGTCGAGTCCCGCCAGCGGGTTGACGACGATGTTGCGGATGGCCTCGAGCTCGGCGCTGTCATCGAGCAGGCCGAGCGATGCCATCAGCTCCCACAGCGGCGCGAGCGTCTCGGACGATACGCCACGAATTTGCAGATTGGCGCGGCGCGTGAGGTCGATCTGGCCGTTGCCGTAGCGCCGAGCGGCCTCGGCAAGCTCACGCAGCGCCGACACCGGCAACGCGCCGCCATGCGGCCGGACACGAACGATGAGGCCGTCGCCGCTCGGCATCGGCCGCCGCGCGCCCGGGCACCAGCCCTTGATCTCGACCGAGGCGGTCATGACGCGCTCTCCGCTTGCGTCAGGCGCGTGCGGGCATGCGCAAGCTCATCGGCGACGGCATTTCGGCGTGGCACCCACAGCTGCCGACGCAGCGCATCTTCGAATCGCGCCACGATCGCGGCGACGGCCGCGGGATTGCGTGCGGTCATGCCGTCCAGCACGGCCTCGTCACGCAGCAGCGCGCCATGCGCCAGATCGAACAGGTGCTCGGCAACGGTGTCGGAGGTAGCCGCAAAGGCGTAGAGCGCGTCGACGCCCTGCGCGATCTCGGCGACGCCGCGGTAGCCATGCGCGAGCATTCCCGAGATCCAGCGCGGATTGGTGAGACGGCCGCGCACCACGCGGGCAATCTCCTCGCTGAAGCTCCGCGCCGCGGGCGCCTCCGGACGGCTGGTGTCGAGATGCAGCAGAACGGGCGACGCGCCGAGCGACGCTGCAGCGGCGGCGAAGCCTCCGGCGAAGTCGGCGACCTCCTCGCCATCGAGCAGATCGCGCTCCCGATCGTCCTGCGGATGCACGAGGGCATCGGCGCTGCGGACGCGGGCGCGGAACGTGTCGGAGGCCGACACGCCGTCATGCGCTCCGCCGAAACTGTAAGCGGTGCTCTCAAGATACGCTTCGCCGAGCTGCGACCGGCTCGTCCAGTCCATCCCGAGCGCGAGGTCGGCGGCAACGGCGCCGTAGCTGCCGGGCGCGCCGCCGAACACGCGCGCCAGGCTCTCGCCGCGCCGCCGTGCCGCGGCCAGCGGATTGTCGGCATCGTCCTCGTCGAGTGACGCCACCTTCTGCACGGCGAGATCAAACAGCGCGATCTGCGCTTCGAACAGGTCGCGGAACAGCCCCGAGATCCGCAGCGTCGCATCGATGCGCGGGCGGTCGAGCATCGCCAACGGCAGCACGTCGACGCCGGTGACCCGATTGGAGTTGAGGTCCCAGCGCGGCCGCGCGCCGAGATAAGCCAAGGCCTGGGCCAGATCGTCGCCGCCCGTGCGCAGCGATGCGGACGCCCAGAGATCGAGCATGAGCGCGCGCGGGTAGTCGCCATGATCCTGCAAATAGCGCCGGATCACCTCATCAGCCGCGCGTACGCCGACCAGGGCCGCGGTCCGGGTCGGGATCGCGCGCGGATCGGTCGCGGTCAGATTGCGGCCCGTGGGCAGCACGTCGAGACGGCCGCGGCTCGGCGCTCCGGCGGGACCGGCAGCAACGCGCCGGCCATCGAGCGCGGCGAGCAACGCGCTGCGCTCGGCCGCAGCGCTCGCGGCGATCCGTGCGGCGATGTCGGCGCGATCGACCGTCACCGCCTGCCCCATCGCCGCCGTGATCGCATCGGCCAGCAGGGCGGTCGCCGCCGTGTCGGGCGCCTCCCCAAACACATGCAGGCGGTCGCGCACCGCGAGCTCCTTGATGTCGCAGAGCTGCGCATCGAGCTGCGCGATCGCCTCGCGTCCGGTCATGGCACGGTCGAGCCCGCAATCGGCGGCCAGGCCGCCCTGCCAGGCCCGCGCGACGATTTCCTCCTCGAGCAGTTTCAGGCGGCGTTTGTCGAGGCCATCCGCCTCGGCATATTCCTCGACCAGCCCCTCCAGCTCCAGCAGGGATCCGTGCAGACCGGCCTGCGACAGCGGCGGCGTCAGATGCCCGAGCGTCAGTGCCGACAACCGCCGCTTGGCCTGCATCGCTTCGCCGGGATTGTTGACGATGAAGGGGTAGATCACCGGCAGCGGGCCCAGCACGGCCTCCGGCCAGCAGGCATTTGACAGCGCCAGCGCCTTGCCCGGCAGCCATTCCAGCGTGCCATGCGCACCGAGATGGATCAGCGCATCGATCCGCTCGGCCTCTCGCAGATATGCATAGAGCGCGACATAGGCGTGCCGCGGCGGCACGCTGGTGTCGTGATAACCGGACTTGCGATCGGCGCGACTGCCACGATCCGGTTGCAACAAGATTAGGAGTTCTCCCGCACGCAGCACCGGAAAATGGAAGGCGCCATCCCGGAACGCGGGGTCCGCTTCCGCCTCTCCCCAGATGTCATGTAGCGCACGCTGCAGATCGTCCGGCAACGGCGCCAGAGCACACCGATAGGCCGCGAGCGGCACCACGAGCTGATCTGCCTCGTCCCGCAGCAGCGTTTCGATATCGTCCGCAGTCGGCGCTACACGGCCGATATCGTACCCCGCCTCCGCCAACAACCGCGCAATGGCGGCTGCGCTTGCGCTGGTGTCGAGACCGACGGCGTAGCCGCAACGCCCGCCGCGCGACGGATAATCGGAGAGTACCAGCGCCACGCGCCGCTCGCTGGCCGGCAGCCCCCGCAATTGCGCCCATCGCGCCGCCAGTTGCGCGACGTAAGCAATGCGGTCCTGTTGAGGCACATAGCGCATCGCGCTGAACTGCAGACGCTCATCCGCCGGCGCCTCGCCCTTGAACGCAATCGGGCGCGCCAACAGCCGGCCGTCGAGCTCCGGTAGCACGACATTCATCGCAAGGTCCGTCGGCGACAGTCCGCGCACCGACGAGGCCCAGGCCTCTTCCGTGCTCTGCGCCTGGATGATTTGCAGAACTGGTGCATCGGCCACGTCGAGCACCGTGGTGCCGCCGTCGCGCAGCGCCGAGAACGCGGTGGCGTTCAAAATGATCGCAGGACGCCGGCGCTGGACGAGTCGCGCCAGTGCATCCCCAATATTGGGATCCTTCAGGCTGGTCACCGCGACCGCGACTGCCGCCAGCCCTTTGGCTTCGATCGCCCGCATCAGCTCAGCAATCCCGGCCGTATCGGCAGCGAGCAGGCTCGCACGGTAGAACACGATCAGCGCGCTCGGCCGCGCATCATCATGGCTGCAGAGATCATCGATGCCGACGGCTCCGCGATCGGGCATGAAGCCGACGATCGAACCGATCGCGATCGGTTCGGCAAACTGCGCGTCGCGCCCGAGCAGCGTCGCGAGATAGCGCAGCGCCTCGCGCGCATTGCCGACCCCGCCCTCGTGCAGATAACCGTAGAGACGCGAGGTCGCGTCCTGCGGCAAGGTCGAGAGCTCAGCAAGCCTGTCGTCGGCGCGATCGTCACCCGGCAGTGCCGCGAACAGGATGTGGCGGCTGCGGCAGACCGATGCGATGCGCTCCAGCCCGTAGCGCCAATAGTCGAGCCCGCCGAGACAGCGCACGACGACGGCGCGCGCGCCCAGCACGACGCGGTCGACATAGAGATCGACCGACATCGGATGCTTCAGCCGTTTCAAGCTGGCGAGGCGCAGGCTCGGCAGGTCATCCGACGACACGGTCCAGGCTTCGGCCAGCGCCGACAGGTCGGTGTCCGAGAACGACAGCACGACGATCTCGGCCGGCGACTGTGCAAGATCCACGGCCTGTTCGAGGTCGTCGAGATCCGCGCCCGTTGTCGCCAGCAGGTGCATCGGTGACTATCCTGTGATCAGGCTCTGGATGGCAGCGGCATCGAGGCCGCGCTCGCCGATGATCACCAGCCGCCCCTGCCGCGATTCGCCCGAGCGCCACGGGCGCTCGAACTGATGCTGGATGCGGCTGCCGACGGCCTGCACCAGGAGGCGCAGCGGCTTGCCGGCGACTTCCACGAACCCTTTCACCCGCAACACATCATGTGCGTCGACGGCGGCCGCGATGCGGTCGACGAGCGCATCGGGCGAAGCCTGCGCCGGAACGTCGAGCACGAAACTCTCGAAATCGTCGTGATCGTGCTCGGCCTCGTTGTCGTGATGCGACGGCCGGGCCGCGAGATCGTCCTCCGCGGCGGCACCGAGCCCGAGCAGCACCGAAGCCGACAGCCTGCCGTGCTCCGTCGCGATCACCTTGACGGCACGCTGCACCTTCGCCGCGATCTCGGCGGCGACATCCTTGCGCTGCTCCTCGCTCATCAGGTCGCTCTTGTTCATCACGACGAGATCGGCGCACAGCAGCTGGTCCTCGTAGACCTCCTCCAGCGGATTGTCGTGATCGAGCGACGCATCGGTGGCGCGCTGCGCGGCGAGCGCTTCGGGATCATCGGCGAAGCGTCCCGCGACCACCGCCGGACCATCGACGACCGCAACGACGCCGTCGACGGTGACGCGCGTCGCGATCTCCGGCCAGTTGAAGGCCTGCACCAGCGGCTTCGGCAGCGCCAGCCCCGAGGTCTCGATCACGATATGCTCGGGCGGCTCCTTCTGATCCAGCAGGCTCCTGAGCGCCGGCACGAAATCATCGGCAACGGTGCAGCACAGACAGCCGTTCGACAGCTCGACGATGCGATCCTCCGGACAGTCCGGCACGCCGCAGCCTTTCAGGATGTCGCCGTCGATGCCGACATCGCCGAACTCGTTGACGATGATGGCAAGCCGGCGACCGTTCGCGGTCTCGATCAGGTTGCGCACCAGCGTGGTCTTGCCGGCGCCGAGGAAACCGGTGACGATGGTGCAAGGCGTCTTGGCGAACGACTTCGTCATGGCGATGCGAGCTCTCGTTTTCAGCGTGGCGCAGACAGCGCAGGCACGCGCGCGACGGTGTTCTTGCGAATGTATTCGGGACGCTCGCGCCAGGCCGGCAGACCGGCGTCATGGCGCTGATGCAGTTGCGCAAATGTCAGCACATCCCGCGCATGCAGATCCGGATCGAGCGCGCCGAGCACATAGGTCCATTTGCCCGGCGCCGTCACCGCAACCGTGCACGCACGATTGCAGTTCGACAGACACTCGACACCGACAACGGTGACACCGGCGCGCTGCGCGGTCGGCAACGTCTCGATCGCGGCGAGCAAACGGGCTCCGGCCCGCGGCTGATCAGGCGGCGTAGGTTCCGTCCCCTGCGAACGGCAAGTGACGCAGACGAACAGCGTCGTCTCACCAGTCTCCGATGCGGTCATCAATCAGCCGATCACGCCGGCCGCCGTCGCCGCGGCGACCCCACCCACCAGCACGATGGCAGCGCCCGCGAGCCGCAGCGCCAGCGGCGCAGCCGTCTTGGCCTTCGCCGACAGCAGCCTTGTGCCGAGGAACGCGCCGGCGGCGATGATGGTCTGGATCACGAGCAGACCGACGAGATAGGCCCCGAGCGGGGTGTTCTCGGCCCCGACGATCGATTCGCCCAGCGCATATCCATGGACGAGACCGGTCACGGCGAACAGGCCGGCGACGGGCAGCACACCGAAACGGCCACGCATCACCACCACCAGCCCAACCACGACGGTGGTCAGGCCGACCAGCAGCTCGGCAGCCGGGATGTTGGCCTTGGCCACATGAAGGCCGACGCCCGCGATCATCGCGGTGGTGAAGGCGAGCACCGGCGCGAAGCCGCGGCCCAGAAGCGCTGCAACGATGCCCGCGCCCACGATCGCCGCCAGATGGTCGATTCCGATGACAGGATGGCCGAGGCCGGACAGCATCCCCTGTGCAAACGTCTGCGGCAGCTTGCCCCCCATCATGTGATGCGCGAAGGCGGGATCGGTGGCGAGCAGCACCAGGCTCGCGGCTGCAAAGGTCGTGGTACGGGTCAACTTCATGGCCGTCTCCGTCGCTTGCCGGCTCCCCAGAGGACCGGACGATGCGCTGCATCCGACGGCATCCCACCCATCCCGGCGGGATCAGAACCAGCATCGCGACTCCCCGCGCGACGGGTCGGCCAACAGCAATCTCGACGGCAGGTCTCCTGGCTTTCGGGTCGCTGCATGGGGCCACCTTCCCGGTTTCCCAGTGGTGTCTTGGCCTCACACTCGCCGATTACAGTTGCGGGGGCAGCCACGGCCTTGGGTCAAGAACCCGCACCGTGTTCCCTAAATCTCTCCTTTCGGAGAACCGTCATCTGTTAGATACGGGTCGCACCAAAGCCCGTCAATCGGAATCGTCCCCATGGTCCCCGCCCCGCCGCATCCCGCCCTGCCGCGCCTGACGCTGGTGCTCGGCGGTGCGCGCTCGGGCAAGAGCCGCCATGCCGAGGCCCTCGTCACCGCCCTTCCCGCGCCTTGGACCTATGTTGCGACCGCGCAGGCCTTCGACGCCGAAATGACCGACCGGATCGCCCAGCACAAGGCGCGCCGCGCCAAGGGATGGAAGACGCTGGAGACGGCGCATGATCTCGCGGGCCTCGTCCGGGCAAGCGGAGAATCGGGCGTACCGATGCTGATCGATTGCCTGACGCTCTGGCTCAGCAACGTGATGCTCGCCGACATGAACGTGCCGGCCAGATGTGCCGAGCTGATCGACGCGCTCAGGAACGCGCATGGCCCGATCGTGGCCGTGTCCAACGAAGTCGGATTGGGCATCGTGCCGGACAACGCGCTCGCGCGCGCCTTTCGCGATGCCCAGGGGCGACTGAACCAGGACATCGCGGCCTTAGCGGATCGCGTGATCCTGATGGCGGCGGGACTGCCGCTGACGTTGAAGTGACCAGGAGAAAATGCCGATGACCGGAAGCGCCGACGATTCACGCCACAAGGCGAAGATGGAGAACCGCAAGGCGGTGCAGGATGCCGAGGTCGCCTCCAAGACCGTGGAGAAGGGCCTGCTGATCGTTCACACCGGCAAGGGCAAGGGCAAATCGACGGCGGCGTGGGGCCTGATGCTGCGCGCACTCGGCCGCGGCTTTCGCATCGGCGTCGTGCAGTTCGGCAAAGGTGCGTGGGAAACAGGCGAGCGCAAGGCGATCGAGAAGTTCGGCGATCAGGTGTCGTGGCACACGCTCGGGGAAGGCTTTACGTGGGAGACGCAGGATCGTGCGCGCGACGTCGCCGCGGCCGAGCGCGCCTGGGCGAAGGCTAAGGAGCTGATGGCGGATCCGTCGATCCGGCTGCTCGTCCTCGATGAGCTCAACATCGCGCTGCGCTACGATCACCTTGATATCGCAGACGTCGTCGCCACGCTCGCAGGGCGCCGTCCCGATCTGCACGTCGTCGTCACCGGCCGCAACGCCAAGCCGGAGCTAATCGAGGCCGCCGATCTCGTCACCGAGATGAACCTCGTGAAGCATCATTTCGCGGCCGGCGTGAGGGCGCAGGAAGGCATCGAGTACTGAGTTCATGAGCGCGCGGGCCATCATGTTCCAGGGCACCGGCTCCGACGTCGGCAAATCGCTGATCGTCGCGGGGCTCGCGCGCGCGCTGACATTGCGCGGCCTCAAGGTGGCGCCGTTCAAGCCGCAGAACATGTCGAACAACGCCGCCGTCACCGCTGATGGCGGCGAGATCGGCCGTGCCCAGGCGCTGCAGGCGCGCGCGGCGCGGCGGCCGATGACGGTGCACATGAACCCGGTGCTGCTGAAGCCACAAAGCGAGATCGGGTCGCAGGTCGTGGTGCAGGGCCGCGTCATCGGCACCGCCAAGGCGTCGGCCTATCAGGCGATGAAGCCGCAACTGATGGCGGCCGTGCTCGACAGCTTCCATCAGCTCGCGGCGGATGCCGACATCGTGCTGGTCGAAGGCGCAGGCTCCGCCTCCGAGATCAACCTGCGCGGCGGCGACATCGCCAACATGGGCTTTGCGCAGGCGACGCAGATTCCGGTGGTGCTGATCGGCGATATCGATCGGGGCGGCGTGATTGCGAGCCTGGTCGGCACCAAGACGGTGATCCCGCCGGACGATGCCGCGCGCGTGGCGGGTTTCCTCGTCAACAAGTTTCGCGGCGACCCCGCATTGTTTGCGTCGGGCATGAACGAGATCGCGCAGCGGACGGGGTGGACATCGCTCGGGCTCATTCCACATTTTCCGGATGCGCGCCGCCTGCCGGCGGAGGACGCGCTTGGCCTGGCTGAACGCGGATCATCGGGAGGACAGCGACCGAAGGTCGTCATCCTCGCCTATCCGCGCATCTCCAATTTCGACGAGTTCGATCCGTTGCGGCTGGAAGATGGAATCGATCTGCAGTTCTTGCGGCCTGGCACGCCGATCCCCGGCGACGCATCGATGGTGATCCTGCCGGGCTCGAAGGCGACGATCGCCGATCTCGCCGCCTTGCGTGAAGTCGGCTGGGACATTGATCTCCGCGCGCATCTTCGCCGCGACGGCCGCGTGCTCGGCATCTGCGGCGGCTATCAGATGCTGGGGCGCGTGATCAGCGATCCGGATGGGCACGAGGGTGCAGCTGGTTCCGTCGCGGGACTTGGCCTGCTCGACGTCGAAACGACACTGACCGATGACAAGGCGTTACGCGAGGTCCAGGGCACGCTGACGCACGATAAGCTCTCGTTCCGCGGCTACGAGATGCACATCGGCCGCACGGAGGGACGGGCGACACAGCGCTCCTTCCTCACCTTCTCCGATGGCCGGCGCGATGGCGCCATCGCGCCTGATGGCCTGGTAGCCGGCTGCTACGTGCATGGCCTGTTCGCCGACGACGGCCTGCGCAGCCATTGGCTGCGCGGCCTCGGCGCGACGACCAGCGGCCTCTCCTATGAGATCGATGTGGACACGACGTTGGATGCACTCGCGGCGCATCTCGAGCGCTACGTCGACGTTGACCGCATCCTGGCATTGGCGAGCAAGCCCGCGCCGCCCGTGGCGGCTACAGGATCCTGACCAGGACGAGTCCTGCGACGACCAGGGCTTGAACCAAACAGGCCAGCCGATACAGCCGCAAGGCCTGCCGGATGTCGGACGCGTCGAGATCGGCGCGCCCGTCGCCCATCCAGGCATCGGTGACGAGATGACCGTGATAGACGCGCGGCCCCGCCAGGCGCAGTCCGAGCGCACCGGCCATCGCCGCTTCGGGCCAGCCGGCGTTGGGCGAACGGTGCTTCGATGCATCGCGTGCGACGGCTCGCACCGCGGCCGAAGCCGAGGCGCTCGGGATGCAGGCCGCGGCGGCTGCGATCCACAGCGCGGACAGGCGCGAGGCCGGAAGATTGACGAGATCGTCGAGCCGCGCCGCCGCCCAGCCGAACGCGCGGTGACGGTCCGAGAGATGACCGATCATACTGTCGGCGGTGTTGAGAGCCTTGTAGATCAGGATGCCCGGCAGCCCGCCGACGACGAGCCAGAACACGGGTGCGACGACGCCATCGGAGAAGTTTTCTGCCAGGCTCTCGACCGCGGCCCGCGCGACGCCGGCCTCATCCAGCCGCTCGGGATCGCGGCCGACGATCATCGAGACGGCTCGGCGGCCACCCTCGAGCCCCTCCTGCCCCAGTCCCTCTGCAACCGCGGCGACATGCGTGTCGAGACTGCGCTGGGCCAGCAGGCTGCTTGCCGCCACACCAAGGATGATGGTTGCGACCGGTTCGCCGACGAGCGCCTGCATGACCCATGTTGCGGCGAGACCGGTGGCCATCATCCCCGCGACGAGCAGGCACACGAGCGCAATGCCGCGCGCGCGTCGTGCGGCAAAGCCGTCTGCTGCCCTGTTCCAGCGGCGGTCCCCCCATGCTATCAGCGCGCCCACCCACATCACGGGATGACCGATC
This sequence comes from Bradyrhizobium sp. HKCCYLS3070, assembly GCF_051167575.1. NCBI lineage: Bacteria > Pseudomonadati > Pseudomonadota > Alphaproteobacteria > Hyphomicrobiales > Nitrobacteraceae > Bradyrhizobium > Bradyrhizobium sp. HKCCYLS3070. The sequence goes on along the minus strand of NZ_JBNPTI010000019.1, from coordinate 31,582 downwards.
CGCTGCACCAGGACCTGGGGATAACCGACCGCCGCCTCGACGAGGAGCGCCGTGAGCGCGAGAGAGACGAACATCGATCTCCGCTGAAGGAAAGACATGTAAAGGAAAGAGATGGACGACAGAGCGACTAGCATGCGCGCGGACGAGCCGGAAGCGATCCTTCACGGCGGCGATCTCGCTGCGATCAGCCGTCGCTATCCGGATGCGCCACAGCCGTGGATCGATCTGTCGACCGGAATCAACCCGATCCCCTATCCCGTGCCGGCGATCCCGGCTGAGAGCTGGGCAATGTTGCCCAGCAAGCTCGACGAGCAGGCGCTGTTGTCCGCTGCTGCCGCACGCTACGGCGTGCGGACACCCGCATCGATCGTTGCAGCCGCAGGCACCCAGGCGCTGCTCCAGATCCTGCCGCGTCTTCGCGCTCCAAGTTCGGTTGCCGTGCTGGCGCCCACCTACGAAGAACATGAGCTCTGCTGGCGCAGCTGCGGCCACCAGGTGCGTCTGGTCGACAAGGTCGAAGCACTGGCCGAAGCAGACGTCGCCATTGTGGTCAACCCGAACAATCCCACGGGGCGATTGATGCCACGCGCCACACTCCACTTGCTGGGCGTGTTTCTCGCCCGTCGCAACGGTTTGCTCGTGGTGGACGAAGCCTTTGCTGATTTCTGTCCCGTTGAGGCAAGCCTGATACCGAATTTGCCGCCAGCCACGCTGGTGTTGCGATCGTTCGGAAAGGCTTACGGTCTGGCCGGATTGAGACTCGGTTTTGCCGTCACGTGCCAGGACCTGGCCGATCAACTGCGCCGGGCGTTGGGGCCATGGGCCGTGTCTGGACCTGCGCTCGCGGTTGGCTCGCTTGCTCTCGCTGACGACCGATGGCTGCAGGAGGCACGCGTGCGGCTGATGTCAGACGGACAACGCCTCGATACGATGCTGACCACGTCCGGCTGCAGGATTCACGGCCCCCCTACGTCCAGGGCTCTTGGAGGAACGCCGCTGTTCAGACTGGTCGAGAGCACGGATGCTGCCGCATTGGCCGAGCGGCTCGCCCGCCATGGCATCCATGTCCGGCGTTTTCCGGCTCAAACAAGCTGGCTGCGCTTCGGCCTGCCGGGCCATGAGACAGGCTGGCAGCGGCTGGCGCAGGCGCTCGGCAGCGCGTCCTAGCCGAGAACGCAGGCGGCAAGCAGCAGCGTTTCCGTGACCTCGATGCTGGCGCCATGGCAATCGCCGGTGATGCCGCCGAGCCGCCATTGCCAATAGAACGCGATTCCCGGAACCAGAGCGATCGCGATCAGCGTCGGCACCGCACCGGCCAGCGCGCCGATCGCGAGCGCGCCGCCCCAGGCGACGATGACGTTCCAGCCGACGCTGTTCGAGATGCTCGCCCCCAGCCCTGGCTTCAACGACAGCAGGGTCTTATTGCAGATCAAAGTCCCCCAGCGTGCCCAGGCCGGGATCAGCACCAGCGCCCAGGCCGTCGGGCCCGTCGCCAGCTCGGCGATCAGCACCAGCTTGGCGGCGATCTGCAAGCTGATCGCGACGACGGCAAAGCTGCCGGCATGGGGATCGCCCAGCACGGCGATGAAGCGTTCCGGCCTGCCATGCGAGGCGCCGAACGCGTCGGCGACGTCGCCGAGCCCATCGAGATGCAGCGCGCCGGTGATCCCGATCCAGGCGACCAGCACGGTCAGCGCGACGATCCAGGGATCGGCATCATGAAAAAGGCGGGCGACCAGCGCCAGACAGGCGCCAATCACCAGTCCGGCTGCCGGAAACCAGACCGACGCCCGTGCAAGATCGTCCGGTCGCGACTCAGCGACCCGCGGTGTCGGCAGCCGTGTCAGGAACTGCAATGCGATCCAGAATTCACGCAGACTCATGGCTGGATGATCTCGACGATTTCGCCCCAAGATACACCATCACCGCCCTGCCCGGCTTCGAGCGTGATCCGCGTGCCGGGCCGGATGCGCAGGCTCCACAGCTGGCGCAGCGGCCAGCCGAGCAGATGCGAGAGCGCTGCGCGCATGGCGCCGCCATGCGCAACCACCAGAACCGGCGCAGGCTCGGGCCGGGTAAGGATACGATGTGTTGCGCGCGCCACTCGCGCCTGCAAATCGGACCAGCTCTCACCGCCCGGCGCCCGGACCTCAGCATCGGCATGGAAGGTGTCGAGCAAGGCTTCGCCTCCGGGCTCCGCGGCGATGTCGCGATGCGTCCGCCCGTCCCAGAGGCCGAAATCGAGCTCGCTCCAATCCGCTTCGATGTCCAGCGCGCAGCCGGTCAGCCGGGCATAATCCTCCGCTGCCGCACGTGCGCGCGCCAACGGCGAGCTGACGACGCTGCGCCAGATCCGACTCCGCGTCTGCCGCCGGAATTGATCCCAGCCGGGCTCGCTGAGCGGCGGGTCGGTGCGGCCGTCGAGATGGCCGTCCCGTCCTGTCGTCCCGTGCCGCAGCAGATCGATCCGCATCAGGACTTGGCTCCCGAGACGGCGGCCTCCGCAAAGGTGGCCATGCCCCCGTGGAGCGCGCAGGCCAATCGGATGATCGGCAGCGCAGTGGCGGCGCCCGAGGCCTCGCCGAGCCGCAGATCGAGGTCGATCAGCGGACGGGCACCGAGCGCGTCGAGCACGATGGCGTGGCCGCGCTCGGCCGAGCGATGCGAGAACAGCAGCCACGGACGGCAGGAGGGATTGAGGCGGACGGCGACCAGCGCCGCGACCGAGACGATGAAGCCGTCGACCAGCACCGGCCAGCGCCGCTGCGCGGCGGCGACGATCGCGCCGGCCATCGCAATGATCTCGAAGCCGCCGACGGCAGCCAGGACGTCCGCGACGGCCGCTCCCGCCGTGAGCCCGTGTCGCCCCAACGCATCGGCAATCACCGCAGCCTTCCTCGCCCGCCCGGCGGCGTCGAGCCCGGTGCCACTGCCGACGATGTCCGCGGGCGCGCATGACAGCAGCGCGGCGGCGATGGCTGCCGCCGACGTCGTGTTGCCGATCCCCATCTCGCCGAAGATCACGAGCTGCGGCGCGTGATCGGCCTGCCGCGCCACCGCGCGCCGTCCGGCGTCGGCCGCGAACGCGACCTCCTCCGGCGTCAGCGCCGCCCCGGTGCTGAAGTCGCGCGTGCCGCGCCGCGGCTTGTCGACGACGACACCGGGCACCGGCTCATCCGCCAGCGTACCGACATCGACCACCTCGAGCGGACAGCCCAGGCTGCGCACCAGCACCGAGATCGCCGCGCCACCGGCCGCGAAGTTGTGCAGCATCTGCACCGTCACTTCCGGCGGATACGCCGACACGCCCCGTGCCGCGATGCCATGGTCCCCCGCGAACAGCACCACCGGGACCCTATCGGCCCCCGGCCGCTCCAACGCCTGCAGCGCCGCCAGCTCGACCGCCACCTGCTCCAATCGCCCAAGGGCGCCAATCGGCTTGGTCAACTGGGCCTGGCGTTCCAGCGCCGCCTGCCGATGGAGCTCGGACGGGGCCACACAATCAAGGCTGATCCATTCGGGAAGCACCACGGATCCTTTCAGCATCACTCGGGTTCAGGACGATTGCCACTGCGAGGCGGCCGAGACAAGCTCCGTGAGGCGCCCTATTGTCATCGAACCGTCATCGAACGTGACGACAGGTGGCTGCCCACGCAGCCCGAAAGACTCTCATGGAATACTTCCGCCGTTTCACCTTCCTGTTCGCCGCGCCCGTCTTCGAGACCGACGACCTTGCGGGCGTCCGCTTCAACCAGATCATCGAGGAGATCCAGCGCTCGGGCTTCGAGGTGGTGCGCGCCCGCAAGCTGGAGGACGCCGAGATCGCCGTGCAGACGGATGCCGCGATCGGCTGCATGGTCGTCGATTGGGGCAAGAAGGGCCTGGAAGGCAAGACGGCGTCGCTGATCAACCTGATGCGCCGTCGCGGACTGGACTTCCCGATCATCCTCCTGATCCGCCGCAAGCGGTTCGAGGATCTGCCGGTCGAGGTGCTCGACTTCATCGACGGCTATGTCTTCCTGTCGGAGGAGACGCCCGCCTTCATCGCCAAGAACCTGGTCAGCCGGCTGAAGCAATATGCCGAGACACTGAAGACGCCATTCTTCGGCGCGCTCGTCGACTACGCCGAGGAAGGCAACCAGCTCTGGACCTGCCCCGGGCACAATGGCGGCGTGTTCTATAGCCGCAGCCCGATCGGCCGGGTCTTCGTCGAGCATCTCGGCGAGGCCGTGTTCCGGGACGACCTCGACAATTCCGTGCTCGATCTCGGCGATCTCCTGACCCATGAGGGGCCGGCGCTGCGCGCGCAGAAGGAAGCGGCGCAGATCTTTGGCGCCGAGAAGACCTATTTCGTCCTCAACGGTACCTCGACCTCCAACAAGGTCGTGCTCGGGGCCCTGGTCACCGACGGCGACCTCGTGCTGTTCGACCGCAACAACCACAAGGCCGCCCATCACGGCGCGCTGCTGATCTCCGGCGGAGTCCCGATCTACGTCCCAACGGTTCGCAACCCCTGGGGCCTGATCGGCCCGATGCGCTGGGATCTGCTCGATGAGGAGCACCTCCGGCAACAGATCCGCGACAACCCGCTGGTCAAGGATCCTGACGCCTGGCGCAAGCCGCGCCCGTTCCGCGTCGCGGTGGTCGAGCAGTGCACCTATGACGGCACGATCCACAGCGCCGAGATGATCCTGAAGCGGATCGGGCACCTCTGCGACTACATCATGTTCGACGAGGCCTGGGCGGGCTTCATGAAATTCCACCCGCTCTACGCCGGCCGCTTCGCCATGGGCCTCGGCGATCTCGGGCCCGACGCTCCCGGCATCATCGCCACGCAATCGACCCACAAGCAGCTCGCGAGCTTCTCCCAGGCATCGCAGATCCACGTCAAGGACCGCCACATCAAGGGGCAGCGGCGGCGGATCGAGCATCGCCGCTTCAACGAAAGCTTCATGCAGCACGCCTCGACATCGCCGTTCTACCCGCTGTTCGCCTCGCTGGACGTCGGCGCACAGATGATGAAGGGCCGCTCCGGTGAGGTGCTGTGGGACGACACGATCCGGCTCGGCATCGAGTTGCGCAAGAAGATCCGGGCGATGCGCCGCGAATTCGAGGAGAAGGAGAAGGATCCGGCGCGGCGCTGGTTCTTCGAGCCATTCGTTCCGGATCGCGTATCGATCCCCGATGCGGCCAATCCCGGGGCTAGCCACGACGTGGCCTGGGAGGCGCTCTCGACCGACCAGCTCTCGACCGATGCCGCGCTGTGGCAGCTCGCGCCCGGGGCGGCATGGCACGGCTTTCCGGATCTCGCCGCTGGCTTCACCATGACCGACCCCAACAAGCTGACCCTGCTCACCCCCGGCTTCGATCGCACCACCGGCGGCTATGCCGATCACGGCATCCCGGCTCCGATCGTCGCGCAATATCTGCGCGAGAACCGCATCGTGGCGGAGAAGAACGACCTCAACTCGTTGCTCTTCCTGCTGACGCCGGGGGTCGAGGCGAGCAAGGCCGGAACCCTGATCAGCGGTCTGGTCGCCTTCAAGCGGCTCCACGACGACAACGTGCTGCTGGAGGACGCCATTCCGGAGTTCACCCGCAAGCGCTTTGCGCGTTACGGCATGCTGCGGCTGCGCGACCTCTGCGCCGAGATGCACCGCTTCTACCGCGAGGCCGAGGTGAGCGCGCTGCAGGCGAAGCAGTTCCAGCCGCAGCACTTGCCCGAGATCGCGATGTCGCCGCGCGAGGCGGCGCGTGCGTTGATGCGAAACGAGGTCGACTACCTGCCGATCGACCAGATCGCCGGGCGCATCGCGACGACGCCGTTCGTGGTCTATCCGCCGGGCATCGCCACCATCGTTCCGGGCGAACGGCTGTCCGAACGCGCCCAGCCGATGATCGATTACCTCAAGATGTTCGAGCGGGCGTTCAACGCCTATCCCGGTTTCGACGTCGAGATCCAGGGGCTGTACAAGGAGCTCGACGAGTCCGGCCGGATCCGGCTCCATACCTATGTCTGCGCAGAGTAATTCGAACCATGGACAGCGCGATCACGGCTCGCGAGACCGAGCCGCCGGTCCTCGTCAGGCCGTCACGCGACGAAGATGTCGAGGCCATGCTCTCGATCTACCGGCGGCACGTCCGCCGCGGGGTCGAGGACAGCGCCGCCGGTTCCGGGGCGCCCGAGCCGGACGATCTCAAGCAGCGGCGCAAGAATCTGCGCAATCATCGGCTGCCACATCTGGTCGCGACATTCCGCGGCGAGGTCGTGGGCTATGCCTATGTCGTCCTGTTCAGGAAGCGGCCAGCCTATCGGTTCGCGGTCAAGCATTCGATCTATGTCCACCATGAGCATCTCGGCCGTGGTGTCGGCCGGCTGCTGATGCAGGCGCTGATCGATGCTTCCGCAGCGGCCGGATATCGCCAGATGATCGGCTATATCGACGCCGACAACGTCGCCTCGCTCGGCATTCATGAGCGCTTCGGGTTCGCCAGGGTGGGGCTGCTTCCGGGCGTCGCCTACCGTTACGGCCGCTGGTGCGACACCGTGATGGTGCAGCGCTCGCTGGGCCCCGGGGCCAGCGACGCGCCGGCTGGGCTGCGCCGCTGAGCCGCAAGGTCAGGAGGGAAAGTCGGCCGCCTTCACCTCGATGCGGTCGGCATGCAGCGACCAGTCGCGCAGCTCCTGCTGTTCGCAGAACCGGGACTTTGCGATCTCTGCGGCTTCGTCTTCGCTCTCGGCCTCAACCTCCAGCGTGCTCTGGCAAATCTCGCACTGGCGGCCGTTCTCGCCCAGCACGTCCTTCATGAAATGGATGACATAGCGCGACATGCAACCTCCCGTCTCTCACGGAGTGCTCGGAGGTGATGTTACCGCGCTTCCCAGCTCGCTGTTGACCGATATCAAGCGGTCGATGCAAATATTTGACGCAGCTCGTGGAACCGGCGCTCAGGCACCGACCGAAGGCAGGCTCGCCGCGGCGATTGCGACGAACTGCGAGACGGCGCGACGGACGCGGCCGTGGGTCGACTTCAGGATCGCGTTCAGCCTCCGCATCGGACCAACTTCCCTTCCGCGCCGAGCGAAAAACGTGGCCTAAGCTCATGGCGCCACAGGAAAAATGATCAGCCTCCATCGTGCTGTCGAGACAGCTCGGAAAATAGCAATGTCCACTTCGCGGAAGCCGCCCGGGAGAGAAGATTTGTCGCCACCTCGCGGCTTGCGACGCATGAAATCTTCTCCTCGCAATTCCCCTCTCGCGGCTAGGCGGGTGTCACTCCGAATGCCTCGCGGAAACGGGCGCTGTAGCGCGGCCAGGCCTCGGGGTTGATCAGGCGCGGCGGCCGCCCGCCGTCGAGCGTGGCGAGCAGTTGCTCGGCGGCGATCCGGCCCATGTTCTGTCGCGCCTCGCGAGTCACGCCGGCCGTATGGGGACTCGCCAGCACGTTGTCGAATTGGAGCAGCGGATGGTCCGGCGGCGGCGGCTCCTTGGCCCAGACGTCGAGGCCGGCGCCGGCGATGCGCTTTTCGCTGAGGGCGGTGAACAGCGCCTCCTCGTCATGGATGAAGCCGCGGGCGGTGGTGACGAAATAGGCGCTCGGCTGCATCAGTGCGAACTCGCGGGCACCGATCATGCCCCGGCTCTCCTTGGTGAGCGGGCAGTTGATCGAGACGAAATCAGAGCGCCGCATCAGGTCATCGAGTTCCACCTTCTCCGCGCCGCGTGCCGCGATCTCCTCCGGCGAGAGATACGGGTCATAGGCCAGCACCGCCATGCCGAGGAGGCCGCGGCACAGCTCGGCAACCCGGCGGCCGACATGGCCAAGCCCGACGATCCCGATCGTCCGCCCCTGCACCTCGTTGCCGATCAGATCGTTGCGGTTGACGTCGCGCTCCCGCCGCAGCCGGCGGTCGGACTGGATGATGCGCTTCGACAGGGTCAGCATCATGCCGAGCGTGTGCTCGGCCACCGAATGCGCGTTGCCGCCGGACTGGTTCACGACGAGGACGCCGGCCCCGGTGCAGGCGTCGACGTCGACCGGGTCGTATCCAGCCCCGTTGCTCGACACGACGAGGAGGTTTGGGGCGCGGCGCAGCAGGTCTGCATCGACATGGAAGCGCGGCGCGAGCTCGTCGCGGGCCGCCCCGATCTGGTAGGCGTGAGCCGCCGCGAGGATCGGCGCCGTCTCGGCCTCGGAGCTCTCGTTCTCCAGCCGGTCGAGCCGGACGTCGGGGCGTGCGGCGAGCAGCTCGCTGAAGATCGGGTGGGCCAGATATTTGACGTAGAAGACGCGCTTGGAATTCGCGGCCATGAACAGGCGACCTCCTGGTGTCTTGGTTCTTGATGTCGGACTTGAAAGGCGGATGCCTGACCGGCCGGGCCGGCATGTTGACAATCGTCCCGGTGCCGTCAAGCTCAGCGCCAAACAGCGCCCCCCATCAGGGACGACCGGAGGAACAGCAATGGCCGCCGATGCCGATGCGGCGCGATCCGCAAGCACCGTGCCGAATTGGCACGAGATCGTGCTGCAGACCTTCAAGCGCAACGCCGTCGACCTCATCCCCTACGTTCCCGACCGCGTCCTGACGCCGCTGATCCACAGCCTGCACGACGATCCGTTCTTCACGACGTTTGCGACGGCGCGCGAGGAGGAAGCGGTCGGCATTCTCGCAGGCGCCTGGATGGGCGGGCGCCGCGGCGCGCTCCTGATGCAGACATCGGGCTTCGCGACCTTGCCCAACGTGCTGGCCTCGCTGGTCGTGCCCTGCCAGATCCCGCTGATCATGATCGTGTCCGAGCGTGGCACGCTCGGCGAATTCAACTACGGCCAGTCGCTGGTGTGCCGGACCATGCGCCCGGTGCTCGATGCGCTGGCGATGGAGCATCACACCATGACGCGCCTCGACGAGCTCGAATTCATCATGGACCGCTCGATCAAGCAGGCGGTGGCGACACAGGCGCCGGTGGCGCTCATCCTGTCGCCGCTGCTGACCGGCGGAAAGGTGTTCGCATGAGCGCGACCATCAGCAACACCAAGGTCATGAACCGCACCGACCTCACCTGCCGGCTGGTCGCGAAACTCAAGCACGAGGAAGCTGTCATCGGCGGCATCGGCAACACCAATTTCGATCTGTGGGCGGCGGGCCCGCGGCCGCAGAATTTCTACATGCTCGGCAGCATGGGGCTTGCCTGTCCGATCGCGCTCGGCGTCGCCCTGGCGCAGCCGCAGCGCCGGGTGTTCGCGCTCGAGGGCGACGGCTCGCTGCTGATGCAACTGGGCTGCCTGACCACGATCGCGACGCTGGCGCCGAAGAATTTGGCCATCATCGTCATGGACAATGGCGTCTACCAGATCACCGGAAACCAGCCGACGCCGGCCCGGAACGCCGACATCGTCGCCATTGCCGCCGGCTGCGGCATTGGCGCCAGCCATTGGGCCGCAGACGAGGAAGATTTCGAACGCTTGATCGCTGTTACGTTCGAGGCGCCCGGCCCGGTGCTGATTGCGGCGAAGATCGACGACAAGCCCGGTGTGGGCGCCACCAGGCGCGATCCGGCACAGATCCGCGAGCGCTTCATGCAGGGTCTGGGAGTCCGGCAGCCGATCTGAGGCGCCGGACGAAAGCTGTTCGCGGTACGATGAGAAGGCCATGTTCCGGCTTCCGAGCCACGTTAACTAAACCGGTGCCTCAAGCGACCGTGACCCCGGTTCGTGGCCCGGAACGTGCTAAGCAGCGTCCATGAAGATCGCGATCCGCCTCTCGGCCTGGCTGCTCGCCGCAGCCGTTGCCTTCGCAACGCTGGGCCCGCCCAGCTATAGGCCCCATTCGCAGCTTGGACAGGACGGCGAACACGCCCTCGCCTTCATCCTGATCGGCCTTGCGTTCGGCCTCGCCTATCGCAGTCATCGGCTGCTGACCACCGGGATTGCGGTGATCCTGATCGGTGCACTCGAACTCGCGCAGTTCCTGGCGCCAGGGCGTCACGCACGGCTGGAAGACTTCGTCGTCGACGCCGCGACCGCCTGCATCGGATTCGGCCTGTCCGCGGCCATCGACTGGCTCATCCGACAGATCCGCACGCAAACCGCATGACAAGAGGCCCCGCCGCTGATGCGACGAGGCCCCTGCCTGTCAGAATGTCAGATCACTCGATGATCTTGATGACGCGGCGGGTGCGCGGATCGACGATCACGCGGCGATCGTTCACGACGGCATAGCGATACTCGGTGTAGCGCGGTACCGGACGCAGTTCGACGGTGGCGGGCAGCGGCTCGCCGACCACGACACGCTCATGGACGACCACCGACGGCGCGCGCTCGGCCTCGATCGAGTTGATGACCGCGTTCGGAATCTCCAGGCCCGCACCGACGGCGGCGCCGACCGTGCCACCAACCATGGCGCCGACCGGACCGGCAACGGCGCCGCCGGCCGCAGCACCATTGGCGGCACCTTCGACGGTCGTGGACTGGGCGAACGCAGCGGTCGACGCCAGCAGCGAGGTGGCGATCAGCGAAACGGCAAGACGGGTTCTCATCATTGTCTCTCCTCCAGTGCTTTCGAGATGCCGTTCAACACCAAGGGATCGCCTGCAGTTCCGGTTCCAAATGGCCGAAACTTCATCATGCCAAGGGAACCATCATGCCAAGGGAACCAAGCCTCGAACTCTTCACCATCGTCGGAGATGATGGAGAGATTGCTCAGTTGCTATCCACGTTTCAAACAACCGCGCGCAGGTTCGCACTCTCGCGGCGGATCACGCCCCGAGTCCTGCGATCGATCGCCCTTCGATGACATCGAGAGGGCGCAGGGAATGCCGGGTGAAGGCCTCACCCATGGCCCGCCTGCTGAAAAAAATGCAGGCGGCAGGTACCACAGGCAAAGCCGATCAACCGGCATTCCCTGCGCGGCGGTCTTAACGCTTCTTTCGCGCTCTCCTCGGGGACCGGCTGATTGACCCCGTCGCTCGCGCGAGAGCTAAGCTCTCGTCGCGCGCTTGACCTCGGCACCGGGAGGCCAGGACCACACGACTTCGCGTCCGTGATGTGTCGTTCGTCCGCATGCGCAAGCACATGCTGCGACACCTCACGGCCACCGCATCCCTGCCCCACGTGTCGTGACGATCGCGCGCAACGTCCCTCTCGGCGAGGCAGGATGCGCACATCATGCACGATTTCTGAAAAATGGAAAGCAATTTCTTGGCGTCGCAGCGATGTGCGCGAGATCAGCTTGATTTCGTGGACGAATTCGATTCGTCCGATGCGGCGTGTCGTAGCCCTGGCGGCGCTCGTTTCAACCACGTGAGCACAAAGTGCCCAGACTGATTTGCCCGACGAGCGCGTGCAACCCTTGTCCTTCGGATCGCTTCTGGCTCGTCACGACCTTCCCGGTCGATGGCGGCGATGTCCGCGCTGGAGGCCACATCGGAGCAAATCTTGGAATGGTCAGCAGACAGCTCTTGACCAAAGTGGAACCGGCAGCCGTTATTGCGCAAGGCGATGGAGTTCGGTCGATCGGATGATGGACAGATGAGGCTGGTGAGGGTGACGCTGGTCGCGGCGTTCATGCTTGGGAGCATGCAACCGAGTCATGCTGCCGTGCGCATTGTTTTTGATCAGGGCGGACGGATTGGAAACTATATCGACAGGTTCAAAGTTTTACGCGACTTCGGCGCGTCCGTCATCATCGACGGGATCTGCGCCGGCGCCTGCACGCTCGTGCTGGCGTACATTCCCCACGACAGCATCTGCGTGACCCCAAGAGCCGTATTCGGCTTCAGGGTCGCCGACAATCCTGGGCCCGATGGGAAGGCTATTCCCAACCCTGAAGCCACGCAGATGCTCTATGATCGTTACCCACCCGCAGTCAGGCAATGGATTACGCGGCACGGCGGCATGACCGCGCGCGCGATCTACCTCCGCGGCCGGCAACTCCAAGCGCTGTATCGGCCCTGCACCACCGATGTGGAAGGTGGACGAGGCCAGCCACGGTAGCCAATGCCCACGGATGATGCTGCGCCGGGTCACCATGACGAGGCGATCCCGCAGTGGCCGGGCTCGAGGCCACCCAAGAGTTCTCGGATTCAAACCCCGACTCTGAAGCCGAGCCGCGTCTTGAATTGCTAGAGGACTGTAAACACGCCGGTGATTTTGACGGCTCTACGCCTCAACGGCAGCTTGCGTTTTGTCGGCGATATTACGGGCTCACTCGTGAAGCTGCCATGTCTGCTTCGGACCATGTCGGACCTTCCCGTCTGCGGGGGAGGTCCGTTGTTAGGGTCGAATCGGAAGCAAGCGGTCGGGCGCGTGGAGGGCGCGTTTTGACCCATCGGCGACATCGGCAGCGCAATATGATAGAGAACGGTTGGTGCCTCCGATGGACCGGTCGTATTCAACATTTTCGGAGCTCTAACGTGCGGCTGCCTAGGGACGTCTTATCGGTCGTGGTTGCGCTGCTCACCGGTGTGCTGCTGGTTGGCGACAGAGCGGCCGAGGCGCATCCGCATGTTTGGGTCACCTCGACAAGCGAGCTGGTCTATGCGGCCGACGGCTTCGTCACCGGCGTACGACACGCGTGGACCTTCGACGATAACTTTTCGAACCATGCGCTGCTGGGCATGGAGACCAAGACCAATGGCGTTTATACCCGCGAAGAGTTGCAGCCGTTGGCGAAAATCAACATCGAAGCGCTGAAGGAACATAGCTATTTCACATCTCTAAAGGCTAACGGAAAGCTCACGTTTGAAGCGCCAATCGATTATTTCTTCGACTACGCGGGCGACCGCCTGACTCTCCATTTCACGCTGCCGCTGAAGACGCCTGTGAAGTCGAAAAGTCTCCTTCTAGAGATAGTTGATCCTTCGTATTTCATCGATTTCCAGATGGCAAAGGACCATCCGGTCAAGCTCGTGGGCGCCCCCGCCGACTGCGAGGCGTGGATAGCTAAGCCAATTGGTAACGATCGCGACCGCAAGATGGCACAGGGTGCGAGCGAGGATTCCTTCAAGGAGGGCGGCGCGAACGTCCGTGTCGGCCTGCTGTTCGAGAATAAGATCATGGTCGAATGCCCTTGATGACGCTCGTTCGCACCCGCCGCTGCTCATAATACGCTCCGGGCTCCGGCGCAGAACGAAAAGTCACGGCGCAAATCTGATTTCTGCTTGTGGCCCCTTTCCGGACCTTCCGGAGTGGCGCTGAGAATGTCCGCTCTCGGGCCCGATCGGAAGTAGGCGCCGGAGTGCCTCAGGGCCCCTTTTGACCCCAAGCGACCCACCAAGGCTTGCTTTCATCAACTCTCGCCAGCCGACGGAACATTCCGGGTTGACACCGGTTCGCCCAAGTTCCAGTGCGCTTGGAGCCGACACGCGTTTTCTCAAGGGGTCCGCTGATGTCATCGTCCGATGTGGTCAGGAGTGCTCACGACCGCCGTCAACGAAGGCTGCTGATCGTGTTGGCCTTGGGATTTGTCGCCTTTGGCGCCGCTGCGGCCGGCCTGTTCTACGTCTTGCAACCCGAGACTCTCCGGATCGCCGTCGGACCGGCGGCGAGCGACGACCACAAGGTGGTCCAGGCGATGGCCGACGCCTTCGGTGAGGAAAGCAGGACCGTCCGGCTCTCCCCGATCACGACCGGCGGAGCGGCTGAATCCCTGGCCCTGCTGGCCGCCGACAGAACCGATCTGGCGGTCGGCCGCGGTGACCTCGGCATGCCGCCCGACGCGCAAACGCTGGCGGTCCTGCGCAAGAACTATGTCGTGCTGTGGTCGCCCTCCGGGCGACGCGGCAGCGAGCCCAAGCAGAAGGCCGGCGGCAAGATCGGAGATATCGCCCATCTGGCAGGTCACAAGGTCGGCATCATCGGGAGGACCGGAGCAAACGTCGCTGTGCTCCAGACCATTCTGGAGGGGTCCGGCGTGCAACCCGATAAGGTTGCCACGGCTCAATTCGGGACAGACGAGATCGAGAAGCTTGCGCAAGACCCCACCCTCGATGCGTATCTCGCCGTCGGTCCGCTCGACAGCAAGATCACGGTGGACGCCATCACCGCGACCTCCCGAGTACGCGGAGCTCCGACGTTTCTACCGATCGAAGCATCGGAGGCCATTGCCCTGAAGCATCCGCGCTACGAGGCCGAGGAAATTCCAGCCAGCGTCTTCAACGCGAAACCGGCCTGGCCGGAGGACAAGGTCGACACGATCAGCGTCAATCACCTGATCCTGGCCAAGAAGGAGCTTTCCGAAGCCAAGGCGGCGGCCTTCTACCGGCAGCTTTTCGCGGTCCGCGACACGATCACGCAAGGCCTCGCCGGCGCTTCGCACATCACGAAGCCCGATACCGAGAAGGAGACCGAGCCTTCCGTACATCGAGGCGCCGCGGCGGTGATCAACGGCACGGAGCGAACCTTTCTGGACAAGTACAGCGACTATTTCTGGTTCGCCTTGCTCGTACTTTCCGGCATCGGTTCGGCCGCCGAATGGCTGCGCCGCTATCTGAACCGGGATGAACTGGAGGACGACACCAGCGGCCGCAACCGCATTCTTGCGGTGGTTTCGGAGGTGCGCAATGCCGGCTCAGAACACGATCTGCTGACCTGGCAACGGGAGGTCGACGGGATCATCGTCGAGACACTCAAGGGCTATGACGATGGAGCCATCGAACCAGAGGACTTGGCGGCATTCGGCTTGGTCCTCGAACTCTTCAACCATGCCGTCGCCGAAAGGCGAGCGACGCTGCCGAGCGGCGCCCCCGATCAATCATGGACGCCAAGTCCAACCCTCGCCTCTCGGCGATAGGCTCGGCTCATGAGGAGGAGATTTCGTGCGTCGACACCAGTTCGAACGCACCTTGCCACCGGACTTTTTCGATGTTCTGGACGGAGGGCGCCGCGTGGCGAGCGCGTCGCAGCATCCGCAAACAGCCATCGGGCGCGACGGATCGACGGCAGTGCGATGCCGCCGCGCCGTTCAGTCGATGATGCCCGGCCCTTCGGTCATTGCGCGCGCAACGCCCTCCTTCATCTGCCTCACCACATCCGGCGCGTGCCCCTGCCAATGAACGACCTCGGCAATGACGCGCAGCGGCGCGCGGGATCGATGAGACCGCGTCGGATTTCCCGGGAACTTCTTGTCCGTCAGGTTCGGGTCGTCAACGAACGGACCTGTGGGCTCGACGACGTAGATCCGTCCCCGTCCGTCACCGGCAGCCAACTCGGCGCCCCAGATCGCCGCATCCAGCGTCGCCGTGAAGTAGACCCAGGACATCGGCTCCGCCTCGGTGAAGTTGGACGGATACCCGACAGCAATCAGGTCGCCCGGCCGCAGATCGGCGCGCGTGCCGTGGAAGAAGGATTGCGCAAACACGGTCGCAACAGATGACATCGGTGACCTCGGATGGGTTTCCAGCACTCGTCATCTGCCGCGGAGCGACGGTCGAATGCAAATGATCGTTTCGTCTGTTGAAGACATTGTCGGCGACCTACTCGCCTCTCTCGTTCCGCAACCTAGCTGGTCCACCAGCGCCGCGTGGCCTGGCACATTTCCAGCGCCCGCTGGTAGCCGGCGCGGACTCGCAGCCGGGTCATGTATGCTTGCTCCGCATCACCGAACACCACACCGACGTTCTTCCGCGCCATCTCGAGCGCGTAGCCCACCGAAATGTCCGCCGCGGTGAACGCATCGCCGGCCATGTAGGGCCCGCGCTCCAGCCGTCGCGTCACCAGGCTCAATCGGGTCGTGAACACGTCCATCGCCTGCCGCGCGCTCCAGTTGTTGCGCTCGCTTTCAGGCGCAAGGTGCCGGGCTCCCGAAACGAAATAAAGCGAGGCTGCGAGGCCCGCCTCACCGAGGTGGAGAAACTGCTGATAGGCAGGAAAAGCAACATCATGTGCCGCGGGCGCCAGCGCTGTCGGCCCATAGCGTCCCAAGATGTACTCCATGATCGCAACGGACTCGACCATCGTGACGTCGCCATCGCGGATCGCCGGAATGAATCCGGCGGGATTGATCGTCAGGAACTCGGCGTCGTTCTCGACCCCGGCCAGGAGATCCACGTCCCGAAGCCGGTACGGCAGCCCCATCTCTTCGAGCAACCAGACGACACGGAAGCCTCTGCCCTCTCCGTACACAGTGATCATCGCTCGCAATGCCCTCGGTTGTCCGTTCCGAGGACGATTCTCCGTTGGCCAGGCCGACAAGCAACCGGAGATTTTTTTCCGCGGCTCCTCGGGCGCCGGCCTAGCGCAGCACATGGTGGTCAAAATCGAAGATGAAAAGACGCATTAAAGATGTCGGCTGTTCGTCCCGAACCGTCCAAACAGATGAAAGCTCGGCTCGCTTTCAGGTCTCGACCGGAGGCAGGCGACCAAGGTCCTCAATGGTTGCATTTGACCCGTACCGGAACTTACGCCTAGGTGCGCGGCGACACGAGCCAGTCACGCCAAAACTGCTCTTGTGCGGCAACTGAAGCAGGTACTACATCGGGACCTTCGGAAAATATATCGACGAGGTCTTCCCTTCGCGCGTGCCGCCCCATCGTCATCTTGTAGGCCTTGAGGCCCTGCCCCATATCCCTCGCCATTCCTGAAGGATATACGTTCAGGCTTGCTCCGTAGCAAAGTGGGATGAGACCATCTTGAGCTAATAGATTGCGAACATCGCAGAGAGCTTGGAAGAAGTCGGTTGCAGTGCTTTCAATGGTCTTATCTCGATATTCGCACCGAAGGCGACAATGCGCGCGCGCATGATCGCTTTCGTCAAACAGCATGAACATGGCCGTCTCGCCCTTGGTGCCGCCGAACAAGAGTATTCTGTTCCGTTCTTCCAAACCACACCCCCATTTCCGCAGGCACCGCTTCGAAAACTTCAATCAGCATACCAAGCCAGCGCAGCAATGTCGCCTGTTGTGAAGGGTTTCGGATGCCGGCCGCATAATTGGCGGCGCGGCATATTCGGGCGGCCGGCGTCCGAAAGCCTCCAAGGGAGGAAACCGCGCATGTTGAGCGGGCTGGCGCGGCAAGCGCTATGGGAATTTGAGCAATCTAAAAGCAGACTTGATCATCTATTCCTTGTCGGCACATCGCCCTCGACGATCATTTCGTCAGCCATCTCTCGAAGTACAAATTGATCGGGTTGGAAACGTAAGGGCCATACGCTGGGCAAGGAACGAACCCCTTCGCCCGATAGAGCCTCTGGGCATCGGGAAGAAATTCCGTGGTTTCCAACCGCAGAACCGGCAGCTTGGCGGTCAGTGCCGCTTCCACGACGCGCGTCAAGAGCCTGCTGCCTATTCCAGTTGTCCGAACCTCGGTGACGACATACATGCGCTTCACCTCTCCGGTACCATCCGCGAACACCTGCAGCCCCGCACAGCCAACGGCTTGTCCGGCAATCCGCGCGATAAACATTTGCGTGTCGTCGTGCGCTAGCCGATCAATTGGAGAGCCGTGATTCCTTTCCACCCCGCAGACCTTGTTTAAGAAATCGTCCAGCGCGGTTACGAGGTCAATCAGGTCCTGGGACCTTGCATCGGCCGGCTCAATTTCGATTCTATCGACAGTCATTCTCGTCCCCTTCTTCGAAGAGAGGAGCGCATGACGCCGTGGTGGCTTGTCCCGTTTAGTTGCCGGACCGGCCACATCTTCTTCCGAAGGAAGAAAGCCACCTTGCTCGGGGAGCAGGTTGGCGCTGGGCGTCGGCCCAACTCTTGATGTTGGAGTTGACGATAGCGGGCACTATCGAGCTTGGCAAGCACGCCCCAGTTTGAGGAACAACGCGCGGCCGCTCCTGGCCCAACGCGGACCTTTTCAGCCGACGCTGGCGACGTACGAGACGGGCACTTCGCGCAACTGCGCCATACCGGCAATTTTTGGTTGTGAATTATCTTCGCGTGTGATGAAATTTCCCTATGAACGCTAGAAGTCCTTCGCTGGCCGGTCTGTTCGTACTGCTACTGGCTTCGGCGTCTTTCTCATATGCGCAAACAGAAAGTGTCGGCGCTCAGGCAAGCGCTCGCGAAGCGTGGAAAAAGAAGATTGTAATACTGCTAGTGAGCAAGAGAACGTTTCCGCCAGGGGCGGCCGGTCAAAGTGGCACGGCCAAGGTCAAGTTTGTCATTGATCGGCAGGGGAAACTGATTTCCAGAGAACTGGTGGAAAGCGCCGGCTCCGAACTACTCGATACGGCGGCCCTAAGTATGATTGAGCGAGCGGAACCATTTCCGGAGCCGCCCGCAGAGATGAGCGACGATAGCTTCACCTTTACGGTCCCCATCAACTTTGCCAACAGGAAGCAGTTGCCTTGGGCAGGCGGACAATGGCCTGCCGAGTGGGTCGACGAGCAGAAGAAGATTGACACAAAAATTCACGGCATCTGTCGTGGCTGCTAAGGCATGAGTGAAACTCACGCGCTACAACACTGAAGCTGCGCCATCCTGTAGCGCTCGATGCAATCCATAAGCCTCGCGTGAAGGGACCGGAGCGGCGGCATCTTCCTCGGCGGCCAACCCGGGCTGAATGGCACGTAGTAAACTCAGTTCGCGGGAACGATCGCCCGGTCCGTCAGCCAGCCAAGTCCCTCCGCGGTCGTCGTCTGCGGCTTGTACTCGCAGCCGATCCAGCCGGGATAGCCGATCGCATCGAGGTGGCGGAACAGGAAGGCGTAGTTGATCTCGCCGGTGCCGGGCTCGTGGCGGCCCGGATTGTCGGCGAGCTGGATGTGGGCGATGCGGGCGAGATGCTTCTGCATCGTGCGGGCGAGATCGCCCTCCATGATCTGCATGTGGTAGATGTCGTACTGGACGAACAGATTATCGGACTCGACCTCCGAGATCAGCTGAAGCGCTTGTGCCGTGCGGTTGAGGACAAAGCCGGGAATGTCGAGCGTGTTGATCGGCTCGATCAGCAGCTTGATCCCCTGCGCTTTCAGTGCGGTCGCGGCGAAGCGCAGGTTGCGGACCAGCACCTGGTTGAGCTCGCGCGGATCGGCATCGTCGGGCGCAATGCCGACGAGGCAGTTGAGCTGGCGGCAATCCAGCGCCTTCGCATACTCGATGGCGCGGCGAACGCCGTCGCGGAATTCATCGACACGATCCGGCAGGATCGCGATGCCGCGCTCGCCCGCGGCCCAATTGCCGGCGGGCAGATTGTGCAGCACCTGCGTCAGCCCGTGACGCGCGAGCTGCTCGCGCAGCTCGGCCTTGTCGAAATCATACGGGAACAGGTATTCGACGCCGCCGAAGCCGGCCGCCTTGGCGGCGGCGAAGCGGTCGAGGAACGGCAGCTCGTTGAACAGCATCGTGAGGTTGGCGGCAAAGCGCGGCATGTCATGGGTCCTCGACTGAGTGCGATGGCTGCGGTCAGGCCGGCTGCAAGGTGCGCGCCGGCTCGGCCGGCGTCTCGTCGACCGGCAGATCGAGCACCTCTTCGAACTCCACGACGTTGTCGATCTCGGTACCCATCGCGATGTTGGTGACGCGTTCGAGCACGAACTCGACCACGACAGGCACCTGGTATTCCGCCATCCATTCGCGCGCGGTCGCGAACGCAGCCTGCGCCTGGCGCGGGTCGGTGACGCGGATCGCCTTGCAGCCGAGGCCCTGCGCGACCGCGACGTGGTCGACGCCATAGCCGCCGACCTCCGGCGCGTTGATGTTCTCGAACGAGAGCTGCACCTGATAGTCCATCGAGAAGCCGCGTTGCGCCTGACGTATGAGGCCGAGATAGGCATTGTTCACGACGACGTGGATGTAAGGCAGGTTGAACTGCGCGCCGACCGCGAGCTCCTCGATCAGGAACTGGAAGTCGTAGTCGCCGGAGAGCGCGACGATCTCGCGCCTGGGATCGGCGGCGCGGACGCCGAGCGCGGCCGGCAGGGTCCAGCCGAGCGGCCCCGCCTGCCCCGCATTGATCCAGTGGCGCGGATGGTTGACGCTGAGGAACTGCGCGCCGCCGATCTGCGACAGGCCGATGACGCTGACATAGCAGGTGTCGCGGCCGAACGCCTTGTTCATCTCATGATAGACGCGCTGCGGCTTGATCGGCACCTGATCGAAATCGCTGCGCCGGAGCATCGTGCGCTTGCGATCCTGGCACGCCGCCGGCCACGCCTGCCGTTCGCGCAGTCTGCCCGCCTTGCGCCACTCGCGTGCGACGGTGATGAACAGCTCGAGCGCCGCCTTGGCGTCCGAAACGATGCCGAGATCGGGATTGAACACGCGGCCGATCTGGGTCGGCTCGATGTCGACATGCACGAAGCTGCGCCCCTTGGTGTAGGTCTCGAGCGATCCGGTGTGGCGGTTGGCCCAGCGGTTGCCGATGCCGAGCACGAAGTCGCTCTCCAGGAAGTTGGCGTTGCCGTAGCGGTGGCTGGTCTGCAGGCCGACCATGCCGGCCATCAGCACATGATCGTCGGGGATGGCGCCCCAGCCCATCAGGGTCGGCACCACAGGCACGTTGACGGTCTCGGCGAAGGTGACGAGCAGATCACTGGCATCGGCGTTGATGATGCCGCCGCCGGCGACGATCAGCGGCCGCTCGGCGGCATTGAGCATTTCCAGCGCCTTCTCGATCTGCTTGCGGCTCGCCGCGGGCTTGTAGACCGGCAGCAGCGTGTAGGTCTCGTCGTCGAACTCGATCTCGGCGAGCTGCACGTCGAGCGGCAGGTCGATCAGCACCGGTCCCGGGCGGCCGGAGCGCATGATGTGGAAAGCCTGGCTGAACACGCGCGGGACGAGGCCGGGCTCGCGCACCGTCACCGCCCACTTGGTCACGGGCTTGGCGATCTGCTCGATGTCGACGGCCTGGAAATCCTCCTTGTGGAGCCGCGCGCGCGGCGCCTGGCCGGTGATGCAGAGGATTGGAATGGAGTCTGCGATCGCCGAATAGAGCCCGGTGATCATGTCGGTGCCGGCCGGGCCCGAGGTGCCGATGCACACGCCGATGTTGCCGGCCTTGGCGCGGGTGTATCCCTCGGCCATGTGCGAGGCGCCCTCGACGTGGCGGGCGAGAATGTGGCGGATCGAGCCGCGCCGCTGCAGCGCGGAATACAGCGGATTGATCGCCGCGCCAGGAACGCCGAAGGCGCAGTCAACGCCTTCCTTCTCCAAGATTCGCACCGCAGCATCGATCGCCCGCATCTTCGCCATCTCGCGCTTCCTCTTTTGGTTGATGCGCGAGGATCGCTGCTGACGGCTGCGATCTCAATTCAGTCGTCGATTTTTCCCACGATGCGGCACGCTCGGCAAAACACGGGTGGCCTCAGTTAGTTAGGACGACAAACAGCTGACATGTCCTAACAGCATGACGGTTCGATGGTGCTATTCGAACAGCGGCGCAAGCTCCATCTGCGGCACCAGCACGAGGCCCTTGTCGGTGATACGAATTTCCGGAATGACCGATAGAGGAATCAAATTGAAGCCCATGTAGGGAATGGTGCAGCCGGCTTCCGCCCATTCCTTCTTGAGCAGCTTCACCTCCTCGGCGACCTCGGTGACGCGCTTGTCCGACAACAGGCCAGCGATCGGCAATGGAACCATCGCCCGCACCTTGCCATCGGCGACGACGCAGACGCCGCCCTGCTGCGCGCCGATCGCGGCGACGGCGGCCCGCATGTCGGCCTCGTTGGTGCCGGCGACGATGATGTTGTGGCTGTCATGGCCGACGCTGGAGGCGACGGCGCCGCGCTTGAGGCCAAAGTCCTTCAAGAGCCCGTGCGCGACATTGCCGGCCGACTTGCCGTGGCGCTCGATCACGGCGACGAAGCAGAGACCGTAGCGCGCAAACAGCGTCTCCCAATCGTTGGCCGGCTCGATCGCGACCTTGTCGTGGATCAGCGTGATGCCGGGCAGCGCCGTCTTGATCGCATTGACGGTGCAGGCCTTGGTGGGCAGCTCCGGCGTCAGCGTCATCTGTCTTGGCAGCTTCACCGTGGCATAGGCGGCCTTCGGGTACTGATAGCGCTGCGACAGCGCCTGATCGAGACGCGGCGTGATCTTGCCTTTGTCCACCACCAGCTCGCCGCCATACCAGGTCGATTGCGGCTTCAGGCCGTCGTCGAGCAGCACCAGATCGGCGCGGCGGCCACCGCCGAGACCGCCGATCTCGCCATCCATCGCAAAGCGCGTCGCGCCGTGCAGCGAGCCCATCGACCACGCCTGCTCCGGCGACATCCCCGCCTTCACCGCCTCGCGCACCACCCAGTCGAGGCCGAACAGCATGAGATCGTCGGCATCGCGATCGTCGGTGCACACGGCGGTGCGCTTGTGCGAGGCGCCGAGCTCGGTGACGGTGCGGATCGCCTGCGGCAGGCTGTGCCACGGCGTCGTCGGCGGACCACCGCGCAGAAAAATCCAGACGCCGGCATCGAGCAAGTCGTCGGCGATGTCGCGGTCGATCGCCTCATGCGTATCGGTGACGCCGCTCGCGGCATAGGCCGCGACGAACTCGCGGCCATAGACATGCCCGGACACCGGCCGTCCGCGCTGCAAAGCCGCCGCAAGGATGGCATGGCTGCGCTCGTCGCCCATGCAGACCGGCACGAAATCCATCTTCTCGCCGAGCGCGACCGCCTCCGGCCAGCGATCGAACAGGCCGGCGATCTTGTCCGGCGTGAGATCGCCGCCCGCCGTCTCCAGCGCCGCCGAGGTCGCCGGCACGGTCGAGGGCACGGTGAGGAAGATCGACAGCGGCGCCTGCCGCGCATCCTCCAGCATCGCCTCAACGCCGGCGACGTCCATGACGTTGCCGATCTCGTGGCTGTCGCAGAAGATCGTCGTGGTGCCGTTGAGCAGCGCGGCCTCCGCATAGGCGCAGGCCGTCACCATCGAGGATTCGATGTGGATGTGCGGATCGACGAGGCCGGGCGCGATGATGCCGCCGGCCGCGTCGTAGATCGCGAACCCGCTCGGTATCGCCTTGTGCGCCCCGGCCGGCTTCACCGCCGCGACGCGCCCGCCGGTGATCCACAGCTCGCGGTTCGGGAGAATGCGCTCCGAATAGGTCGACAGCACGCGGGCGCCGGTGATGACGAGATCGGATGCGGCGCGACCCGATGCGACGTCGGCGAGCCGCCGCGTCATGGTGTGCAGGGAGGCGACCGAGAAGCGGGTGAGTTTGGTCATGGCACGAACTCGCTGGACGTGTTGGGCGATGCACGGCGATGGTTGCGCGATGCACGCGTCCCGACAAGCCCAAATAGATCGGCAGCCCTGACCACGGCTTGAGCAGCGGGTGAATAGCCCCCTCCTCCCTCCCCTCGAAATGCCCGTTGTCGTCGGAGACGGACCGCAACATCGGATTGCCCAACGCTCGAGCCGACGACCAAGGGAGCTCGACAGCAACTCAGGCGGTGCCGAAGCGTCCTTATGGACGCTCCTTCATAACGCGGCAATGCTCACTGCTGCTACGGCGCGCAGACGCAGTTGCAGCCTGCTGCCGTGAGCATCATGTGCGGCTTGTTGGGTTTGATGCAATGGTTTTGCGTGAGGACGCAATGAGGTCCCTTCGGGTGCGCACGCTTGACGGCTGTGCAAGTGCCCGGGCCTGGGGCCTGGGCCTGGGCGAATGCTGATTCGGAGGCAAATAACAGGCCCAGGGCCAAGGCACCGATGATCGGAATGCTCCCGCCCCTCCTTCGTCGATGCCACGCAGTCAAGTCGTCGCCGTGGTTGGTTGATCGCGATTTCGTCCGCACATGAGTGACCATATCGAGCTCCCTTCGTTTGCAAGGCCTTCACAATGAGGCCGCGGCTTCAGAACGTTGGCCGGCTTCAGGGCGAACAACATTTGTCATCGCCCGACGCTCCAGTTTTGCGGGACGGTCGGCGCACCGACTCCGCTTAGCTTAGCAAGCGCCGCAACAACTTTAAATTATATCTATCAGCCGAGTATCATAGAGATTGCATGTCGGCAACGAGCAGAAGCGCGAAATCGCTCAACGGCACGCGAGGAAAGGGTTGAGCTGAATTCGGGACAGAAGCCGCCCCGAACGACAAACGAGGGACGAACGAGGGAATCATTCCGGCTAGGGTGCACTCACCCCTCCGCCCGTGCATTGGAGTTAGATGCACCGTCATCGAAACGTTGCACGTTGCCGAAACGTCCTGTTACCGAAACGTTCCGGCCGGTGGCGTCACGCCGCCGAGCGCCGCAGTCAGCTCCGCCGCGATATCCCGCACCATCCCTCCGACCACGGGCACCCGATCCTCCGTCAACCGGCTCGCCAGGCCCGAGACCGAGATGGCGGCCACCGGCTCGCGGCAGGAATCGTGGACGACGGCGGCGATGCAGCGCAGGCCGAGGCGTGCCTCTTCGTCGTCGACGGCGTAGCCCTGGCGGCGGATGGTCTCGAGCTCGCGGAACAGGTCGCTGGCGCGGATGATCGATTTCTCGGTCAGGCGCGGCATGCCCTGGCGGTGGATGATGCCGTTGACGTCGTCATCGGAATAGGTCGCGAGCACCGCCTTGCCCATGCCGGAGGCGACCATGGCGAGGCGGCCCCCGACCTTGGTCAGCGAGCGCATGATCTCGCGGCTGTCCAGCCGCAGCAGAACCATCAGCGATTCATCGTCGACGACGGCGAGATTGGCGGTCTCGCGCGACTGGTCGCGCAGCCTTCGCAGATAGGGAATCGCCAACGCGACGAAATTGCGCCGACGCGTGAAGGTCGCGCCGACGGCAAAGCTCTGCGCGCCGACGTGCCATTTCGATTCCATGCGGTCGAACTGGACGAAGCGGCGCTTCTCGAGCGTGGTCAGCAGGCGATGAACGGTCGAGGTCGAAAGCCCGGCACGGACGGCGAGATCGCTGAGGCGATAACCTTCGTCGTCTTCGGCGAGAATCTCCAGGATCTGGAGCGCGCGGCCGACGGATTGCACGCCGCCGTCGCGGGGTTCGGCCGCAGCATCCGCGCGTGGCTCGATCGTCTTGCGACGGATCACGTGGCGCCTCTCTGCACCGCCCTCACAGGCGGCGCCGTTGCCGGACGGACGGATCTTGCTTCGTCACGCTATCAAAGAAAGTGCCGCCCCGGCGAGACGCCGGAGCGGCATTCGCATCGATTTGACTTAGAGCAGGCCCGCGCCGCGCGCCCACTTGTACTTGGCGCCGAGCACCTCGACCGGCAGCTCGGTCGAATAGGCATAGGCCGGGATGCCGTTCTGGTAGAGATATTCGGCGGCCTCCTCGACCTCGACGTCGCCGGCGAGCGAGGCGACGATCGGCTTGACGAAGCCCTTGGCCTCCATCTCCTTCTTCACCTCGACCATGTTGCGCGCGAACACCATCGGCGGGGTCACGATCGTGTGCCAGTAGCCGAGGATCAGCGCGTGGATGCGCTCGTCCGACAGGCCGAGCTTGACCGTGTTCACATAGGTGATCGGCGGCTCGCCGCCGGTGATGTCGACCGGGTTGCCGGCGGCACCGAACGGCGGGATGAACTTGCGGAAGGCGGCATCGAGATCCGGCGGCATGGTCATCAGCGACAGGCCGTTGTCGACGACGGCATCGGACAGCAGCACGCCCGAGCCGCCGGCGCCGGTGATGATGAGGACGTTCTCACCCTTCGGCGTCGGCAGCACCGGCACGCCACGGGCAAACTCGAGCAGCTGGCGCAGCGAGCGGGCACGGATGACGCCCGACTGCTTCAGCACGTCCTCATAGATCTTGTCGTTGCCGGCGAGCGCGCCGGTGTGCGACGAGGCCGCCTTGGCGCCAGCCGAGGTGCGGCCGGCCTTGAGCACGATGACCGGCTTCTTCTTGGAGACGCGCTTGGCGGCTTCCGCAAAGGCGCGGCCGTCCTTGAGGTCCTCGCAGTGCTGCGCGATCAGGTTGGTGTTGGGGTCCTGCTCGAAGAAGGCGAGCAGATCGTCCTCGTCGATATCGGACTTGTTGCCGAGGCCGACGATGGCAGACACACCCATTTTCGCCGAGCGCGAAAAACCGATGATCGCCATGCCGATGCCGCCCGACTGCGACGACAGCGCCGCGTGGCCCTTGACGTCGTAGGCGGTGCAGAAGGTCGCGCAGAGATTGGCCGGCGTGTAGTAGAAGCCGTAGATGTTCGGCCCCATCAGGCGGACATTGTACTTCTTGCCGATCTCGACGATCTCAGCCTGCAGCTCCGGCTCGTTGGCTTCGGCAAAGCCCGAGGGAATCAGCACCGCGCCGGGGATCTGCTTCTCGCCGCATTCGGTCAGCGCGCCGGCGACGAACTTGGCGGGGATCGCGAACACCGCCGTGTCGATCACGCCGGGCACGTCCTTGACGCTCTTGTAGGCCTTGTAGCCGAGGATCTCGGAGGCCTTCGGGTGGATCGGGTAGATCTGGCCCTTGTAGCCGCCGTTGATCAGGTTCTTCATCACGGAGTTGCCGATCTTGCCGTCCTCGGCGGAGGCGCCGATCACGGCGACCGCCTGGGGCTTCATGATGCGGTTCATCGCGGTGACGATTTCCTCGTTCGAGCGCGGCGCCGGACGGGGCTTGTAGTCGAAATCGACGACGATGCGGACGTCGGCCGCAATCGCGCCGGTCTTGGTCGCGAACACCGGATTGAGGTCGAGCTCGACGATTTCAGGGAAATCGCTGACCAGCTTCGACACCTTGACGATGACGTCCGCCAGCGCCTCGCGGCTCACGGCATCGCCGCCGCGCACGCCCTTCAACATTTCGTGGGCTTGGATGCCGTCGAGCATCGACAGGGCATCGTCCTTGGTCGCGGGGGCGAGGCGGAATGTCACATCCTTCAGCACCTCGACCAGCACGCCGCCGAGGCCGAAGGCCACCAGCTTGCCGAACGAACCGTCGGTGATCGAACCGACGATCACCTCGGTACCGCCGGTCAGCATCTGCTGCACCTGGATGCCTTCGATCTTGGCGTCGGCCTTGTACTTCTTCGCATTCGCGAGAATGGTCTCATACGCTGTCTTCGCATCGTCGGCAGTCTTGACGCCGACAATGACGCCGCCGGCTTCCGTCTTATGCAGAATGTCCGGCGAGACGATCTTCATCACGACCGGAAAACCCATGTCGCCCGCGAGCTTGGCCGCCTCGGCCGCAGACTTCGCCAGACCCTCCTTCGGCACCGGAATGCCGTAGGCGTCGCACACGATCTTGCCTTCGGGCGCGGTGAGGCTGGTGCGTTTATCCGCCTTCACACGATCGAGAACGTCTCGGATCGTGGCCTTGGCATTCGGGATGGCGTCAGACATCGGGGCTTCCTCCTGGAGATTGCTGGTCGTTTATGGCATTTGGTATGCCAGACGCAAACTTTGTCAAGCGCGACGAAGATGTGGACACGCTGAAAAAGCTCGCAGCTTGACATCCTGGCATCTGGTATGCCAAAAAACTTGGACGCAAAATGCTGTAAACAAGCATCTCCCAAGGAGAGGAGACGGTCTTGTCTACAGAAAAAACGAACAAGGCATTGCCCATCATGGCCGAGGCCGACATCGCGATCGCTCGCATCGCCCCGGAGACGAGCTTCAAGAATAAGGCCTATGAGGCCTTGAAAGAAGCCATTCTGAAGATGGACATCTACGCCTCGCCCGAGCCTGTCATGCTCGACGAGCGCGCTCTCTCCGAGCGCCTCGGTGTCAGCCGCACGCCCATTCGCGAAGCGATCGCGATGCTGGAGCAGGACGGCTTCGTGAAGACCGTGCCGCGCCGTGGCATCGTCGTGGTGCGCCGGACCAAGAGCGAGATCGTCGACATGATCCGCGCCTGGGCGGCGCTTGAGAGCATGGCGGCGCGGCTGATCACGACGATCGCGCGCAAGAAGGACATCTCGGCGCTGCGCGACTACTTCAAGGACTTCGGCAAGGACCGCCCGCCGCAGGAGCACGTCGAGGAGTATTCCAAGGCGAACATCGCGTTTCATCAGGCGCTGATCTCGCTGTCGGAATCGCCCGTGTTGGTCGACATGACCAACGACATCCTGCTGCACGTGCGCGGCTATCGCCAGCTCACGATCGGGCGCACCGATCGTATCGCGGCCTCCCTGCCCGAGCATCTCGCGATCATCGAGGCGCTGGAGGAACGCAACACCGAGCTCGCCGAGAAGCGCGCCCGTGATCACACGCTGGGCCTCGCGACCTATGTCGAGACGCACGGCCAGGAATTATTCAGCTGACAGGTTCAAACAGAAGAAGACGCCGCAAAGCGCCTTCGTAGACGACCAGGGAGAGAGGCGCATGGCGCAGACTGCTGTTAAGACCGAGGCACCCGACACGCACGAGGAGCTCACGGACGGTTTTCATCTCGTCATCGACGCGATGAAGCTGAACGGGATCGACACGATCTACAACGTGCCGGGCATTCCGATCACCGATCTCGGTCGCATGGCGCAGGCTGAAGGCATCCGCGTGCTCTCCTTCCGTCACGAGCAGAACGCCGGCTACGCCGCCGCGATCGCCGGCTTCCTCACCAAGAAGCCGGGCGTCTGCCTCACCGTCTCCGCTCCCGGCTTTCTCAACGGACTCACTGCGCTCGCGCATGCGACGACGAACTGCTTCCCGATGATCCTGGTCTCGGGCTCCTCGGAGCGAGAGATCGTCGACCTTCAGCAGGGCGACTATGAAGAGATGGATCAGCTCGCGATCGCCAAGCCGCTGTGCAAGGCGGCGTTCCGCGTGCTGCACGCCCAGGACATCGGCATCGGCTTCGCCCGCGCGATCCGCGCCGCCGTCTCGGGACGTCCGGGCGGCGTCTATCTCGACCTGCCGGCAAAGCTGTTCGGCCAGGTGATGAACGCGCAAGCCGGCGCGGCCTCACTGGTCAAGGTGATCGATCCGGCCCCGGCGCAGATCCCCTCGCCCGACTCGGTGAAGCGCGCGCTCGATCTGTTGAAGAACGCGAAACGTCCGCTGATCATCCTCGGCAAGGGCGCGGCCTACGCGCAGGCCGACGAGGCGATCAAGACCTTCGTCGAGAAGAGCGGCGTGCCGTTCCTGCCGATGAGCATGGCCAAGGGCCTGCTGCCCGACCTGCATCCGCAGTGCGCCGGCGCGGCGCGCTCGACCGTGCTGAAGGACTCCGACGTCGTCATGCTGATCGGCGCCCGCCTCAACTGGCTGTTGTCGCACGGCAAGGGCAAGAGCTGGGGCGAACAGCCGAAGAAGTTCATCCAGGTCGACATCGAGCCGAAGGAGATGGACTCCAACGTCGAGATCGCGGCCCCCGTGGTCGGCGACATCGGCTCGGTCGTCACGGCTTTCAGCGAGGCGATGGGCAGCAACTGGCCCAAGGCTTCGGTCGAGTGGCTGAGCGCGGTGCAGAAGAAGCGCGAGGACAACGTCGCCAAGATGGCGCCGCGGCTGATGAACAACAACTCACCGATGGACTATCACGGCGCGCTCGGCGTGCTCCGCACCATCATCAAGGAGCGTCCGGACGCGATCCTGGTCAACGAGGGCGCCAACACGCTCGACCTCGCCCGCGGCGTCATCGACATGTACCAGCCGCGCAAGCGCCTCGACGTCGGCACCTGGGGTGTCATGGGCATCGGCATGGGCTCGGCGATCGCCGCCGCCGTCGAGACCGGTAAGCCGGTGCTGGCGATCGAGGGCGACAGCGCCTTCGGCTTCTCCGGCATGGAGGTCGAGACGATCTGTCGCTACAATCTTCCGATCTGCGTCGTTATCTTCAACAACGACGGCATCTATCGCGGCACCGACCAGAACTCGGCGGGCGACGACCCGGCGACCACCGTGTTCGTCAAGGGCGCGCGCTATGACAAGATGATGGAGGC
Source organism: Bradyrhizobium sp. HKCCYLS3070 (assembly GCF_051167575.1). Lineage (NCBI taxonomy): Bacteria > Pseudomonadati > Pseudomonadota > Alphaproteobacteria > Hyphomicrobiales > Nitrobacteraceae > Bradyrhizobium > Bradyrhizobium sp. HKCCYLS3070. Next base: position 1,848 of record NZ_JBNPTI010000019.1, on the reverse strand, counting down.
CTTCGGCGGCGTTGGCGTCAACGCGACCTCGCCAGACGAGCTGAAGCGCGCCGTCAACGAAGCGATGGATTCCGGCAAGCCGACCTTGATCAACGCCGTGATCGATCCTGCTGCGGGATCCGAGAGCGGCCGTATCGGCAACCTCAATCCGCAGAGCGTGCTGACGAAGAAGAAGTAAAGGCCACCCGCAAGGACATCAGATGCCCGCTGTCGCGGGATGACCAATCGTTACGGAGAGCAAGACATGACCAAGGCGCTCGAGGGCGTTCGCATTCTCGATTTCACCCACGTCCAGTCCGGACCGACCTGCACGCAGCTGCTGGCCTGGTTCGGCGCCGACGTGATCAAGGTCGAGCGGCCGGGCGTGGGTGACATCACCCGCGGCCAGCTTCAGGACATTCCCAACGTGGACAGCCTCTATTTCACGATGCTGAACCACAACAAGCGGTCGATCACGCTCGACACCAAGAACCCCAAGGGCAAGGAGGTTCTGACCGAGCTGATCAAGAAGTGCGACGTGCTGGTCGAGAATTTCGGCCCCGGCGTGCTCGATCGCATGGGCTTCCCCTGGGAGAAGATCCAGGCGATCAACCCGAAGATGATCGTCGCCTCGATCAAGGGCTTCGGCCCTGGTCCCTACGAGGACTGCAAGGTCTATGAGAACGTCGCGCAGTGCACCGGCGGCGCCGCCTCGACCACCGGCTTCCGTGACGGCCTGCCGCTGGTCACCGGCGCGCAGATCGGCGATTCCGGCACCGGCCTGCACCTCGCCCTCGGCATCGTCACCGCGCTCTATCAGCGCACCCACACCGGCCGTGGCCAGCGCGTCACCGCCGCGATGCAGGACGGCGTCTTGAACCTCTGCCGCGTCAAGCTGCGCGACCAGCAGCGCCTCGAGCACGGCCCGCTCAAGGAATACAGCCAGTTCGGCGAGGGCGTGCCGTTCGGCGACGCCGTGCCGCGCGCCGGCAATGATTCCGGCGGCGGCCAGCCCGGTCGCATCCTGAAGTGCAAGGGCTGGGAAACCGACCCGAACGCCTACATCTACTTCATCACCCAGGCTCCGGTCTGGGAGAAGATCTGCGACGTGATCGGCGAGCCGACCTGGAAGACCGACCCGAACTACGCCAAGCCCGCTGCCCGCCTGCCGCGCCTGAACGAGATCTTCGGCCGGATCGAGCAGTGGACCATGACCAAGACCAAGTTCGAGGCCATGGACATCTTGAACGAGTTCGACATCCCCTGCGGCCCGATCCTGTCGATGAAGGAGATCGCCGAGGACGAGTCGCTGCGCAAGACCGGCACCCTGGTCGAGGTCGACCACCCGACCCGCGGCAAGTATCTCTCGGTCGGCAACCCGATCAAGCTGTCGGACAGCCCGGCCGACGTCACGCGCTCGCCGCTGCTCGGCGAGCACACCGACGAGATCCTGCGCCAGGTGCTGGGCTTCAGCGACCACCAGGTCGCCGAGATCCACGACTCCGGCGCCCTCGATCCGCCGCGCAAGGAGGCGGCGGAGTAAGCGGCGGTTAGCGCCAGAGAAGACAGGTGCGGCGCGATTGCCGTCGCACATGCCTCCCATCGACATCAAGCCGCCGGCATCCTCCGGCGGCTTTCGATTGTCGCATTCGGCGAGTGAACCTCTCCACCCCACGGTAACCTTGGTCTCGGCCTCCGGCGATGATCGCGCCCAGATCGAGAATGTCTGCTAGCCAGAACGCCGCGGACGTGGCGCAGTCGTCGGCGGCTCGACTGCTTTTGACCCTGGCTATGTGAAAACGCTGCGCGGCTGTTATGATTCTCCAGTGATTCTTTTGGGGGAATCGATGAGGCGCTTCGTTGAAGAGG
>NZ_JBNPTI010000018.1:0-82817 GCF_051167575.1 Bradyrhizobium sp. HKCCYLS3070 | reverse complement strand
GGCGTGGTCATCCCCATCGCGGTCTTGCCGTTGTGGCAGGTCGCGCAGTTGGTGTCGGTCGCGGCATGCTTGAACGCGGCGCCGCCCCAGCTCACATATCCGCCGCTGGCCGCCTTGGCGTGACAGCTGACGCAGTCGGCGCCACCGGTGGCGACGTGGTTCGGATACGACGCGGTGCCCATGGCGCCCTTGGTGCCCTGGCCGGTGAAGGAGCCGTTGTGACAGCTGTCGCAGCGCGCCGTCGCCACCGCGGCGTGGTTCATGGTGTAGGTGGCGAAGCTCGCCGCGGTGTTGCTGTGACAGTTCGAGCACTGCAGCGTCCCGGTCGGGATGTGCGGCGGCGTGGTCATGCCCATCGCGGTCTTGCCGTTGTGGCAGGTCGCGCAGTTGGTGTCGGTCGCCGCGTGCTTGAACGCCGCGCCGCCCCAGCTGGTGAAGCCGCCCGAGGCCGCCTTGGCGTGACAGCTGACGCAGTCGGCGCCGCCGGTGGCGACGTGGTTCGGGTACGACGCGGTGCCCAAGGCACCCTTGGTGCCCTGGCCGGTGTAGCTGCCGTTGTGGCAGCTGTCGCAGCGCGCCGTCGCCACCGCGGCGTGGTTCATGGTGTAGGTCGCGAAGCTCGCCGCGGTGTTGCTGTGGCAGTTCGAGCACTGCAGCGTCCCGGTCGGGATGTGCGGCGGCGTGGTCATCCCCATCGCGGTCTTGCCGTTGTGGCAGGTCGCGCAGTTGGTGTCGGTCGCGGCATGCTTGAACGCCGCACCGCCCCAGCTGGTGAAGCCGCCCGAGGCCGCCTTGGCGTGACAGCTGACGCAGTCGGCACCGCCGGTGGCGACGTGGTTCGGGTACGACGCGGTGCCCATGGCGCCCTTGGTGCCCTGGCCGGTGAAGGAGCCGTTGTGGCAGCTGTCGCAGCGCGCGGTCGCCACCGCGGCGTGGTTCATGGTGTAGGTGGCGAAGCTCGCCGCGGTGTTGCTGTGGCAGTTCGAGCACTGCAGCGTCCCGGTCGGGATGTGCGGCGGCGTCGTCATCCCCATCGCGGTCTTGCCGTTGTGGCAGGTGGCGCAGTTGGTGTCGGTCGCCGCGTGCTTGAACGCCGCGCCGCCGAAGCTCGCCGTGCTGGTGTGACAGGACTCGCACGGCAGATTGGTCTGGAGATGGTTGCTGGACTTGCCGCGCGCCGTCGTCCCGTTGTGACAGTTGGCGCAACCGGCGACGATGCCGGCGTGGTCCATCTTCATTCTGATGCGAAAACTCGCCGTCGACCTGTGGCACACATCGCATGGCGCCGCCGTCGTGATGTGATCCTTCGACTTGCCCCGTGCCATCACGCCGTTATGGCAGGTCGTACATGACGCCTTCGCCTGGGTATGATCGATCGCCCGAACGTCCTTCCATGTCGAGGTCTGGTGGCAGCTCTCACATCGCCTCGTGGACATCGGGTGGTTGACCGACATGCCCGCCGTCTGCGCGCCGTTGTGGCAACTGGCGCACTGCGTCTGCGTGCCCTTGAACCGCCCGCCGACGTGACAGGACGAGCACTCCACCCCGACATGGCTTCCGGTCAGCGGAAAACCTGTCGAGACATGGTCGAATGAGCTCTGCGCGGCAGCATGCCCTGCCAACACGAGAGCGAGCAGCATACAGGCGAGCAGCCACTGCACCATACGGTGCGAGGCTCGCGCCACCAGCCCCAGCTTGCTGTAGCAGCTGCTCAACTCCAACTCCGCTCTTCACTCTCGACTCGATCGCCAGCCGGACATCCGACGGAGACCGGCCGACCCCAATCCAGCCGAGACCGTTGAGCGTCCGCTGCTCGGCGGTCGCCCCGACAAATCCAAGACACCCTTGCGGATTTCCCCTACGGCCCGGCGGCACGTCTTCCCCAGCCACCGAATACTCGGAACGCTCCGTGCTCCCTTGATCGAGCGCTGCATCGATCGGGCGACGACGGAGTCATCGGCCAGATCACGCAGCCTTCGCTACGCCTACGACAGGGCTTCCAGAGACGCGCAAAGCTGGCCCAAAACTGGGCCAAGCTGAACTCAAGCTGAATGGAGGTTAAGGTTTCTGACGTCGCGCGCGCGCAATGGTCCCGCAAGCTCATCATGCAAGCCATTGATCTGCATGCGAACTGATAGCTGCTGCGAGCCGATGTCAGCTCGACACGATCTCAGACGCCGTGTGCGGCCAACGCAGCCGTTCGAATCAGTTCCTGATCTGAACGTTGCGCCATCCCGTTGCGACATGGCAGCGCTCGCACGTCTGACCGAAGGTGCCATTGTGCACGTCCGAGCTGCGATGACAGCTGAAGCAATCCATCGGCAACTTCAGATCCGGCGGCGACTTGGCCTTGTGACAGGCCTCGCACGTGATCTTCTGGTGGACACCGACCAGCGGGAATCGTGTCTGCCGCGCGTGATCGAAACGCCAAAGCCGCCACCCATTCGGATTGTGACAGCTGGCGCACCGCCCTCCAAGCTTCCCCTGGTGGAAATCCTTGTGGCAGCTTTCGCAGGCCATCGGCGTATTCTTGTAGGTCGGCGTCCGGTGGCACTCCTCGCAAGGCACCGACTTGTGCAGACCTATCAACGGAAAACGCGTAATCTCGTGATCGAAGGTGAGCTTCTTCCGCCAGCCCGCATCGCTGTGGCACGTCTCGCAGCGTTCGCCGAGCTTGCCCTGATGCGGATCCTGCTTGCGGTGACAGGACACGCATGACGTCGCGAGTTTGTCCCGATAGAGATCACCCGTATGGCAGCTCTCACACTTCACCTTGGCATGCGCATTTCGCAGCGGGAAGCGGGTCTTGTCGTGATTGAAGCGGACCGTCTTCCATTTCTCCTGATCGTGACACGTCTCGCACTTGTCGCCGAAGCGGCCGCCATGGACGTCCTGAAGACGGTGGCACGAGCCGCACGACGTCTGCAGATCCTTGTATTGCTCGCCGGAGTGGCACGTCGCACAAGCGACCGACTTGTGGGCGCCCACGAGGGGAAACCGGGTCTTCGTGTGGTCGAACTCCTTGGTCGCGCGCCATTTCACCGCCGTGTGGCAGTTCTCGCAGCGTTCACCAAGCCGGCCGCGATGCGGATCGAGCGCCTTGTGACACTCGAAGCAGGTCGAGGGCGTGTTGCGGAACTTCACCTTCGCGACGTGACATCCCGCACAAGGCACGGTCTTGTGCGCATCGACCAGCCGGTAGTTCGTCACGTCGTGGTTGAAGGTTTCCTTGTCGAGTTGGACGATGTCGGTTCCACGCCCCTTGTGGTCGGTGTGACACTGCCTGCACTCCTGGCTCAGCGCCGCCTGGTCGCGTCCGTGCAGGCGCTCACGCTGCCTGCGATCCACGGCAATCTCCTTGTGGCAATCGAGGCAGAGGCCCGACTGTGCCTTCCGGGTATAGGCTTCGTGGCACTTTCCGCACTCGCTCTCGAGCTTGGCATGCTTCTCGGCCAGCGGGCCGGGCATGACCAGCTTTTCCAGCAACGTCTGTGCTCGAACTCCGGCCGATAGCATGGCAACGCCGGCCAGGACGGCGACAACGACCGCAACACGCCACCGCATCACGCAACTCCGTCAATAGTGATGGACGGCCCAGACATGAACGACGCCCGCCAGCAGCATGAGAAAAAACAGCGGCAGATGAAGCACATGCCACAGCGAAAACAATCGTTCGAAGAACGTCAGCTCAGCGGCCTTGCGCACTGCGGCGGCGTAACGCCGCACCACCTCCTCGATTCGCTTCTCGCGACGCCGTCGCTCGGACCACGACCATCGCGCGCGCTTGGCTTCGGCGCGAATGAGCCGGCGCGCTTCCGCAACCACATTGGCGCGCAGCCGTCTCGTCCGCGCTGCGATGACCGCGCCGGTCCGCAGGCTGCCCAGCGCAGTTCGCGGCACCTTGTTGTCGAGCCCCTTGCTGAAGGCAGCCAGCTCCCGCGACACGAACGAGACGGCCTGCATCTCCTCACCGAGCTCCGTTCGCATTGCCTCGGCCTCGGCGAGCAGCTCCTTGACACGCGCTCTCCCGCCATGGAGGCCCATATGGATCTTGCCATAGATGTAACGGCCGATCACGCCGCTGATCGCCACGATCAGCATGGTGAAGAATGCCACGTTGCTGTTGAGCGCCCCCAGTTGGAAATTCGCATGGAATAGGATGAGCACGGGACCAACGACGCCGAGCAGCATGTGGGTCCTGAACCAGAACGGCACCGAGCCGATGCCGCGCAGCGACTTGAAGCGCTTACGCATCGAATAGGCCAGCAGCGACAGCATGGCGACGCTGCCGTAGATCCCGAGCCAGTATCCGGTGCCGGAGCCCGGCGTAATATACTCCTCCTCCTTCTGCAGCCACCCGACGGCAATCGCTCCGAGGACGATGACCGTGATGACGACCGGAATGGTTCCTCGAAGAGGATTGCCGCTCGCGCGAGCGACCGCTGCTCTGCTCATGACCTCGACGTTTCCTGTGAATCCCGAATGCCGGATCGGCGGAAGCCAGACCCGTTCGCGGAGCCCCGGATCTCAGTCGAGAGAGAACTTAGTGATAACCACTTGCAACAACCCTCTCCGTCTTCCGACACCGACGTCATTAGTCCGAAATCAGTGCGAGCCATATTTCCGCCGACGGCATCTGTTCAACGAATGATCCAATCCTGGTCTCCAAGACGTCAGATCATTCTGGAATTTCTATGTCGGCATCTCTTGAGAGGAATTTGCATCTAGCACCGCATCCGACCTTTTCACGCGGAGTTTGCGGTCGGCGACTCTCTATCTTCCGCTGTTAGTTCGTAAGAAAGAGAGAGACGACATGGCGATCGATCTCCTGATTGTCTACGCCGCGCCAATGCTCGGCGTCTGGGCCACTTACATGGCCGTGCGCAAGCGGAAAGAAATAAAGAGCGTCGCGAAGCTCTCGGCCGCCAAGGACGCCGGTCTTCTCGAGCCGGCATCGCTCCATCCCATCATCGATCCTGCCTTGTGCATCGGCTGTGGCTCATGCGTCAGGGCGTGTCCGGAGGGCGACATTCTCGGCCTGATCGGCGGCAAGGCGTCGCTGGTCGAGCCTTCGCATTGCATCGGACACGGCGCCTGCAAGGCGGTGTGCCCCGTGAACGCCATCACGCTGGTGTTCGGCACCGAAACGCGCGGCATCGACATTCCGAACGTGGACGAGGCGTTCCAGACCAACGTGCCCGGCATCTTCATCGCCGGAGAGCTCGGCGGGATGGGGCTGGTCCGCAACGCCATCGAGCAGGGACGCCAGGCGATCGACTCCGTCCGCAAGGTCAAGAACATCGGCAAGTCCGATATGCTCGACGTCGTGGTCGTCGGCTGCGGTCCGGCCGGACTCTCCGCCAGTCTCGCCTGCCTGCAGCATCGGCTGCGCTTCGTCACGCTCGAGCAGGACTCGCTCGGCGGCACCGTCGCGCACTTTCCCCGCGGCAAGCTGGTGATGACGGCACCTTTCACGCTGCCGCTCGCGGGCAAGTTCAACTTCAGAGAGCTCAGCAAGGAGCAGTTGATCGCCTTCTTCATGAGCATTGTGCGCAAGTCCCGCCTCAAGGTGAACGTCGGCGAGCGCGTCGAGGCTGTCACGCGAGTCGGAGAAGGCTTCGACGTCAGGACGAACCGCGGCAGCTACAGAACGCATGCCGTGCTCCTGGCGATCGGGCGCCGCGGAACGCCGCGCAAGCTGGAGGCTCCAGGCGAAGAGCAGACCAAGGTCGTCTATCGACTGGTCGACCCCGAGCAGTATCGCGGCCAGCACGTGCTCGTCGTCGGCGGCGGCGACGCTGCATTGGAAGCCGCATGCTCCATCGCCGATGAGCCGGGAACGACGGTGACTCTGTCGCATCGCAGCGAGTCGTTCGGTCGCGCCAAGCTGAAGAACCGTCAACGGACGGAAGCAGCCGCCCAATCGGGCCGGCTCCGCGTCATCTACAATTCGTCAGTCAAACGGATCGGCGATGACGACGTCGAGATCGTTGCCAATGGCAGCACGAGCACGATCCCAAACGATGCCGTCATCGTGTGCGTCGGCGGCATTCTGCCCACCGCATTCCTGAAGAGCATGGGTATCGAGGTCGAGACGAAATATGGCACGGCTTAAGTCCTCTCACGTCATCATCCCCCTGATCTGTCTCGTCGGCTCGACCGTGCCGTCGGTCGCCCCGGCCGGCGAAACGCCGGCCGGCGTGAGCTCCGAAGCATCCGCGAGCCAGGCGGCCGATGCCGCGATCCGCGCCGGACATCCCGAGGACGCACTGAAGCTGCTCGAGCGCGCCGCCAGCGCCGGCAATCCGGAGGCGCAGTACCGACTTGCATCACTTTACCGCGCCGGTCTCGGCACCAGAGCAGACGACACGCTGGCGTTCAAATGGATGGAGGCAAGCGCAAGGAAGGGACACGTCAAGGCGCAGTATAATGTCGCAGCGATGTGGCTTGCGGGCCGTGGAACGCCGGCCGATCCCGACCGGGCGCGGGACTGGCTACGCAAGTCGGCGGCGGCCGGCTATCAGCCCGCCGAGCAGTTGCTGGCCGACATGGTCAACCGAAATGCGCGCCCGCGCGCCGGGGAGCCGGCGCGCGAAGCTGCGCGCAGGCCGCCCCCGACGCTCGATGCGCAGGCCGCCATGCGAAACGGCCATCCGGCCATCATCGACGCCGCGCTGCGCGGCCAGTTCGATCCGATGCGCCAGCTCATCGCTGCGAAGGCTGACGTCAACGCGGTCAACGAGGACGGCGATACGCCTCTGGCGATCGCCGCGGCCGCCGGGCATCTTCGGCTGGTGGAGCTCCTGCTCGCCTCGGGAGCCAATCCGAACACCAGCAATCGGCGCGGCGACACGCCATTGATGCTGGCAGCGGACAAGGATCATGGAGACATCATCAGACTGCTGCTGACCAAGGCGGCCGACCCCTCTGCAGCGCGTGCAGATGGCGCGACCGCACTACTGATGGCGCTCAGCCGCTGCAACGGCGCCGCTATCGCCGCGCTCCTCGACGGCGCCTCCGGCAGGCTGCCCGCGTTGGCAGACGGCCGGACCCCACTCATGATCGCGGTCGCGTCGTGCCCAAATGGCCCGCTCGATCGGCAACTCGTTCAGAGATCCGACCTCAACGCCGCCGATGGGCAGGGCCGCACCGCACTCTGGCACGCGGCCGGCAATGGCAATACGCACGCGATCGGACAACTGATCCGCGCAGGTGCGGACGTCAACCGCGCGGACACCGACGACAAGACGCCGTTGCTGAATGCCATCGAGGGCCGCAGCGCCGCGGCCTCGCTGCTTCTGTTGGACCATGGGGCCGACCCGAAACGCGCGACAAGAGGCGGAAATACCGCTCTCATCCTCGCCGCGCGCGCCGGGCTTGCGGATGTCGTCAGTGAGCTTCTCAGGCGTAAGGCCGACCCGAACATGCGCAACGGCCAGGGCATGAGCGCGCTGATGATGGCGGCCCATGAGGGGAATATCGGCATTGCGCACAGCCTTCTCGCCGCCGGTGCCGAAAAGCAGTTGAGGAACAAGCGCCGCGAACGTGCCACCGACATCGCCGCTGCCAGCGGTCACGGCGATATCGCCAAGCTTCTGGAATAGCGGACGATTTCGTTTCGCCACCCTGCCTATCATGCGGTCGACGTCGCGTTCGCTGCTCGACGGCGCGGCAGATGATTCGCACGCTATATCTCAACGAATATAACACTAAGTACCAAGACGCCCCGATGATACCGTTCTCCGGCCGTGAGTGCGAATGAGTTGCAGTTACACTACGATGCACGTCGATGGATCATCATCATTCCGTACGAATGATGCCTCATTCGGCGCATTGATTGTCGGCGCATCACAGACACTTGATAGTTAGCTGCAGGAATATCCGCTGCAGTCGGAGATACCACATGACAGCGGAGGTCGGATCGTTTGCGCTCATTCTCGCGCTCCTCGTATCGCTGGTGCAGTCGATCGTTCCGTTCGCAGCGCTGCGCCGCCAATCCGCGATGATCGCCGGCTTCGTTCGTCACGCTGCCTTGACTCAGTTTCTGTTCGTCGCGATCGCATTCGCATGCCTGACGTCGCTGTTCGTCCACTCCGACTTTTCAGTCCAGGTCGTCGCAGCGAATTCGCACACGCTGAAGCCGCTGCTCTACAAGGTCTCCGGAGTCTGGGGAAACCATGAGGGATCCATGCTGCTGTGGGTCCTGATCCTCTCCTTGTTCGGCGCGGCAGTTGCATTGTTCGGAACGAACCTTCCGGAGCGGCTGCAGAGCAACGTTCTCGGCGTGCACGGCATGATCGGCCTCGGCTTTCTGGCGTTCATCGTCTCGACGTCGAATCCGTTCGCGCGGCTGGTCGATGCTCCCCTCGAAGGCAACGGACTGAATCCGATTTTGCAGGATCCTGGCCTCGCCTTTCATCCACCGTTTCTGTATCTGGGTTACGTCGGCTTCTCGATGGCGTTCTCGTTCTCGGTCGCCGCGCTGATCGAGGGAAAGGTCGATGCCAGCTGGGCCCGCTGGGTCCGACCGTGGGTGCTCGCGGCCTGGTGCTTTCTCACGATTGGAATCACGCTGGGCAGCGCATGGGCGTACTACACGCTCGGCTGGGGCGGCTGGTGGTTCTGGGACCCCGTCGAGAACGCCTCCTTCATGCCGTGGCTTGCGGGGACTGCGCTCCTGCATTCCGCCCTGGTGGTCGAACGACGGAGCGCCCTCCAGAGCTGGACGATCCTGCTGGGGATCGTGACCTTCTCATTGAGCCTGATCGGGACTTTCCTGGTGAGGTCCGGCGTGCTCACCAGCGTTCATGCCTTCGCACAGGACCCGTCGCGTGGCGCATTCATCCTGGCGCTCATCCTGGTGGCGACCGGCGGGGCGTTGACGCTGTATGCGATCAGGGCCCCAAGCCTGAAGCACGGTGCGCTGTTCGCAGCCGTCAGCCGCGAGAGCGGCCTCGTCCTCAACAATGTGCTGCTCACGGCAGCCGTGGCCACCGTGTTTCTCGGCACGTTCTACCCGCTCCTCGTCGACATGCTCGGAAACGACAAGATCTCCGTCGGTCCTCCCTACTACAACTTGACGTTCGTTCCGATCATGGTTCCGCTGCTGCTTGCCATGGTGATCGGCCCGGTTCTGAAATGGAAGCGCGATCTCCTCGTTGCGGCCCTGCAACGACTCCGCCTGGCCGGGGGACTTGCGGCATTCATTGCCGTCGCGATCCTCGTCGCGACGTTCGGACAGCGTTTCCTGGTTGCGTTCTTCTTCGGCATCGCCGTCTGGCTCGTGATCGGCTCGCTGATGGTGCTGGCTCATCGCGTCCGCCTCGGCATGACGACTCCCTTGGCGACCTCGCTCAACCTCGCGCGCACCACCCCGCTCGCGGTCTACGGCCTGGTGCTGGCCCATGCGGGAATGGGCGTCACCGTCGCAGGCATTACCGGGATGACCGCGTGGGCCAGCGAGAAGGTGCAGATGCTGCGGCCGGGCCAGAGCCTGCAGCTCGCGGGCTACGACATCAAGCTGCGCTCGATCGGAAAATTTCCAGGCCCCAACTACGAAGCCGAGCGTGGCACGTTCGACATCACGCGGAACGGCAAGCCGTTCACGCAGCTTTCCAGCGAGCGCCGCTTCTATCCCGTCAGACAGCAGCAGACGACCGCCGCCGGCATTCGAACCAACCTGATCTGGAACGTCTACGTGACGCTCGGTGATCCCGACGACAAGGGCGCGTGGGCGGTGCGCTGCTACTATCACCCTCTGGTGCCGCTGGTCTGGATCGGCGCACTGATGATGGCTTTCGGCGGCTTCATCTCGCTGGCCGACCGGAGATTTCGTGTCGGTGCTCCGCGACGGGCGATGCGGGCCGTACCGACTGCCGTTCCTGCTGAATAGGACGAGATATGCCGCGCCTCCCCTATCTCATACCTCTCGTGGCTTTCGCCGCACTGGCCGCTGGACTGGCTTTCAGCCTGACCAACGATCCGCAGCGAATGCCCTCGACCCTGATCGACAAGCCGACGCCGCGTTTCCAGCTCGCGTCGCTCGACGGCAAGAGCGGCGGTCTTGCCAATACCGACCTGCAGGGCGACGTGGTCCTGCTCAACGTTTTCGCATCCTGGTGCCCCGGATGCCGCGTCGAGCATCCCATGCTGCTCAAGCTCGCAGAGAGCTCCGCGATCCCGATCTATGGGCTGAACTGGAAGGACGATCGGAACGACGGCAAACGTTGGCTTGCCAAGCATGGCAGTCCCTATGCCCGTGTCGGCTCCGATGAGTCCGGCCGGGCCGGCATCGATCTTGGCGTGACCGGCGTTCCCGAAACCTTCGTGATCGATCGGGCCGGCCGCATCCGCTTCCGCTATCCCGGCCCGCTGACCGAAGATGTATGGCGTGACGATTTCGAACCTCTGCTGAAGGCACTCAGGAGCGAGTCATGAACTGCCGGCGGATCAAGCGCGCGGCCGAAGCGCTGCTCGTCAGCTCGCTCGTGCTGACGGCGACATGGTCACCATCTCGTGCGGTGCTTCCCGACGAAATGTTGCGCGACGAGGGACTGGAGGCGCGCGCGCGCGCGCTGGGCCAGGAGCTGCGCTGCGTCGTTTGTCAAAATCAGAGCATTGACGACTCGAACGCTCCATTGGCGCATGATCTGAGGGTGCTGCTGCGCGATCGCCTGCAGGCCGGCGACAGCGACCGGCAGGCGGTGGACTTCCTGGTCGCACGCTACGGCAACTTCGTCCTGCTCAAGCCTCCCTTGCAGTGGAATACCATCGCGCTGTGGATCGGTCCCCTGCTCGCCCTGCTCACGGCCATCGTCGGCTTCGGCCGCTACGTGCGCCGGGCGGCAGCCAATGCGAGTGCGCCCGAGGCGGAGCACGTCGCTCCGCTCAGCGCCGACGAACTCGAAGCCATCGAGGCGATCCTCGATCGACGGAGCCTTTCATGATGCTGTGGCTGATCCTGACGGCGATGATTTCCGTGGCCGCCGTGCTCATATCGACGCCATTCATCCGCAGCTACGAGCGGAGACGGTTGGCTTCGGCTCAGGGACTTGCCGTCCACCACGACCAGCTCCGCGAGATCGAGAACGAAACCGCACGCGGCCTGATCGACGAGTCGGATGGCGAGAACGCGGCCAGCGAGATCAAGCGGCGCATTCTCGCCGCAGCGGCCGCCGAACAGCCGCCGGCGCCCTCCCTCACCAGCTCCGAACGAAAATTTGCGCTCAGTGTCGTCACGCTGACGGTGGTGTTCGGCTCCGTCGGTCTGTATGCGGTTGTCGGAAATCCGGATGTCCCCGCGGCCGGACCGGGCCAGACCGCCAGCAGCACGACGGCGAGGTCGGTTGGCGAGGCGCGATCCGACGCCGGCACCCAGGCCATTGCCTCGCTGGAGCAGATGACCAGCCAGGACGGTCGCGACCGACCGCAGCAGGGCAGCGGACTGCCGCCGGTCGAAGAGATGATCCAGCGTGTGCAGACGAGACTGGAGCGGAATCCCAAGGATGCCGACGGATGGCGGCTGCTGGGCTGGTCGCTGTTCAACATCGAGCGCTTTGCAGAGGCGGCACAGGCCTATGCGCGCGCAATGGAGCTGCGGCCAGGCTCGGCAGAATACCGCAGCGCACGCGGCGAAGCGCTGGTGCGGGCGGCGGACGGCACCGTCACGTCCGAAGCCCGCGCGGACTTCGACGAAGCACTCAAACTGGATCCCAAGGACGCGCGCGCCCGCTTCTTCATCGGCGTCGTGAAAGAACAGGAGGGAGACAAACGGGGTGCAATGGCCGACTGGACGGCGATCGTATCGGAGGCCGATCCGAACGAGCCGTGGCTGCCCGATCTCAAGCAGCGGCTCGGCGCGCTTCGTCGCGAGCTCGGAGAGGATGACGGCTCGCCATCGCCTGCCCGGCCGAACCTGTCCGCCGAGCGCATGCAGGAACTCCTGCGCTCCGGCAAGACCTCCGCGACCGAGCCGACGGAGCCGCGCGGCCCCCGCGCCGAGGACATCCGCAAGGCGGAAAGCATGTCCACACAGGACCGCAACCTCATGATCCGGGGCATGGTGGATGGCCTTGCGAGCCGACTCGAGCAATCACCGCGCGATGCAGAAGGCTGGATCAAGTTGATCCGCTCGCGGGTGGTACTGGGCGATGTCGAGGCGGCGAAACAGTCGCTGCAACGCGCACTGTCGGTCTTTGCGGAGGACGTCCCGGAGCGCACGCGCATCGCTGACGCAGCCAGAGAGCTCGGGATCAATCCATAGCGTTCGAGGCCCGATCAGCGTGTCCGCATCGTCGGAACCCGTTCGGCAACCGGAGGAATGGCAATGCGCATTCTGCTCATAGAGGACGAGCCCATCTACGCGGAGCGCATCAGGGAAAGCCTGGCCGATGCCGGTTTCGAGGCGGATCTCGCCACCGATGGCAAGCAGGGCTGGATGCTGGGCAACAGCCAGCCCTATGATGCCGCGGTCCTCGACCTCGGACTGCCGTGCATTTCGGGCCTCGACGTGCTGCAACGCTGGCGTCATACCGGGCACACGCTGCCGGTGCTGATCCTGTCCGCCCGCAGCGGCTGGGTCGAGCGTGTCAATGGCCTGAACGCAGGCGCGGACGACTATCTCGAAAAGCCCTTCAAGGCGCAGGAGCTCGTTGCGCGGGTCAAATCGCTGCTCCGTCGGGTCTCCAGCAGACCGGACGCCGTGCTCCGCCTCCGGCAGATCGAGTTCAACGCGGCGGCCGGCCTGGTCAAGAAGGACGGGGAGATCGTCGACCTGACTGCACTCGAGTTGCGCGTTCTCGAACTCCTCATGCGCCGCGCCGATCATATCGTGTCGCAGACCGAGCTGCTGGAGCACATCTATCCGAGCAGCGACCATCGCGACTCCAATACGGTCGAAGTCTACATTGCCCGGCTCAGGAGAAAGCTGGGGCGTGACTGCATTCGCACCGTCAGAGGCATGGGATATCGCTTCGGGTAGAGCAATGTTCAGCCGCAACTTCCGAGCCCGGATGCTCGCGGTCGCCGCGATCTGGATTTCCATCGTCTTGTTCGCCAGCGGGCTCGGGCTCTCGATCGTCATTCGCCGTGTCGTCGAGGCCCACTTCGATCATGACCTGCTGGATCACGCCCGCGAGCTCGCCGATCTCGTGGAACTCGACGCCACGCAGCGGCTGTTCATCGCCCGCGATCTGAGCGATCCGCGTTTCTCCCCTGCCCGGTCCGGAATGTATTGGCAGGTCATCCTGCAGAACGGCGAAAGCGCGCGCTCGCCGTCGTTGCAGGATGACCTTTTCCTTTCATTCACGCCCGACCAGAGTCGCGAGGGTTCCCTGCCCTCCTCCACGGCGCTTAGTGTGGAGGGACCGACCGGGCCGATGCGCATGGTCCGAAACATCAGCGAGCCGTCTCGCCTCGGGCAACCCGTCGAAATCCGTGTCGGTGCAGACGAGCGACTGATTAGTGACGAGATGCAGCACCTCAATCTGACGCTGATAGCGACGCTTGGTATCATGGCCCTCGCCATGGTTGGCACCGCCTACGCTCAGGTCGCTTACGGCCTGCGGCCGCTCCAGCGCATGAGTCGCGCCATCGTGGACGTGCGTAGCGGCAAGACCTCAAGGCTGCCTGAGGACCTGCCGGAGGAAATCATGCCGCTCGTCACCGAGCTGAACGGAATGATTGCGGCAAATCTCAACATGGTCGATCGCGCTCGCGTACTCGCAGGAAGTTTTGCACACGCGCTGAAGACACCTCTGGCAATTCTCGACGAGGAGGCAGCACGGCTGAAAGCGTCCGGTCAGGAGATCCACGCTCAGATTCTGTCGGAGCAGTGCTCGCGAATGGCGCTGCTCATCGACTACCAGACGGCGCGCGCAAAGGCCTCCACGATCGCGAATGCAGGTGCGTTTGCGGTCGTCGCAGACGTCTTGAGGAGCGTCATCAATACCTACTCGCGATTCAGCCCAGGGCACGACCGGCGGTTCGAAGTCGAAGGAGCAGCGGACGTCGTCGTTGCCTGCGACACCAACGATCTGACCGAACTCATCGGCAACCTGCTCGACAATGCGGCAAAATGGGCACGTGACCGCGTCGTGATTTCGATCGAGGATCTCGACAGCACCGTCTTGATCACGGTTGAGGACGACGGGCCCGGCATTCCAGTGGAACACCGAATGCGCGTGTTCGACGTGGGCACGAGACTTGACGACGCGAAGCCGGGCACTGGGCTCGGTCTGGCGATCGCCCGCGACCTGACCAGCCTCTATGATGGCCGACTGTGGATCGAGGATTCGAGAATTGGGGGCGTCGCCCTGAAGCTTTCGCTTCGAAAGAAGGGTGATCCAAGCTCATCGTGACATGCCTGGTACCCGCAGCCTCACAGAAGCGCCGGCCCGACACCCAACCCGCTCATAGCGATGATGCCCTGGGCCAGCGCGCCAACGATGCCAGTCGGAATCGGCGAACGGCTCTTTTCCAACGGCGCGGCCTGCAGCGTCGGCAAAATCGCCAGCTTCCCCGGCTACGCTATTTCAGAGTCGAGAGATAGGCGACGACGTCGGCCCGCTCCTTCGCGTCCGCCAATCCTTTGAAATACATCTTGACGCCGTGAACGTCCCCGCGAGGATCGGCGATATAGGCATCCAGTGCCGTCGCGGTCCAGGGCGCATTGTTCTTTTTCATGCTCTCCGAATAGGCGTAGTCCGGCACAGCCGCTGGCTGCCGTCCAACGATGTTCCAGAGGCTCGGGCCGACCTTGTTGACGCCGATCTCGGCAGAGTGGCAGTTCTGGCAGATGCGCTGGAAGATGCTTTTCCCGGCGGCCGGATTTCCGTCGAGCGCGCGGGCGCTCGGTGCCAGGCTGGCGAGAACGGCGACAAGAGCGATGCGGCGGAGCATGCGAAATCTTTCCCTATTCGATCCGGAGCGGGCGCGGGCCAGCCCCCCGGGCCAGGCGCGGTGAGCAGATCCGCGCGGATGATCGGACGACAGCCCGGCCCAAGTCCTTGTCCTGGATCAAGCCGCGCGGTTGCCGTTGCTGCTCAATTGGCTTAATCTTCTAAAAAAACGAACGATCGCCAACAAACCAAAGTGTCGTTCTGGGAGGTGCCCGATGGGAGACGCCGATCCTCGGCCCCCGCGTCCGTCTGGCGTGACTGCTGCAAAGTCCAAGGCTGCGACGGAGGCCGCTGCGGCGGCCGACATCTGCGGCCAGTTGCCGGCCGAGGGGTTGGCGATGGTGCTGATCTTCCTGTCGCCCCACTACGATCCAAACGAGTTCATGGTGGAGGTGACGACCCGTCTCGCGGACGTCCCCGTATACGGCTGTACGACGGCCGGAGAGCTGTCGCCCGATGGCTGGGACGACAACAGCGTCGTCGCTCTCGGATTTGCCGCCGAGGATTTCACGGTATTCGCACAGCCCATCTTCGGGTTGTCGGGCTTTCGCGTCGATGAAGGACGTCGCCTCGGCAACCAGATGAGGCAGGACCTCTCGCGGCACGGTGGTCGCGACGACGACGGCGTATTCGGGCTCGTCCTGATCGACGGCATGTGCCAGCGCGAAGAGGCGATCATGTCGGCGATCTACGCCTCGCTCGACAATATTCCCCTGGTTGGCGGGTCGGCCGGCGACGGTCTGCGGTTCGAGCGCACCTGGGTCTTTCACGACGGCAAGGCCCACACGGACATGGCCGTGCTGATCCTGATCAGGACGTCATTGCCGTTCCGGCTGTTCAAATGCGACAATTTCGAGCCGACCTCGACCAAGATGGTGGTGACGGAGGCCGATCTCGAGCAGCGTATCGTCAAGCAGCTCAATGCCGAGCCGGCGGCGGAGGAATATTGTCGCGCGATCGGAATAGCCGATTCCGAGCTCGACCCGTTCCTGTTTGCGGCCCATCCGGTCCTGGTGCGCGTGGGAGGCTCCTATTTCGCGCGCTCGATTCAGCGCGTCAGCCCTGACGGCTCGCTCCGGTTCTTCTGCGCGATCGACGAAGGAATGGTGCTGACGGCGGCGAGGTCACGCAACTCCGTGGCGGCCGCCCGCGAGATGCTGGCCGAGGTCCGCGACGAGATCGGCGAGGTCTCGATCTTCATCGGTTTCGAGTGCATCCTCAGGCGTCTTGACGCAGAGCAGCATCAGTTTGCGCGGGAAATGTCCGATCTCTATCGCGACAACCGGATCGTCGGATTCCATACCTATGGCGAGCAGTACGGTTCAATGCACGTCAATCAGACGCTGACCGGGGTCGCGATCGGCAAACGTGGAGCGGCGCAGCCATGACCGCCGCGGGGTCTCCGGAAGACCTGCAGCGCGAGGCGGCCAAGCTCAGGAAGATCAACGCCGCGCTGATGTCCCGGGTCGAACGCTCGATGGACCAGCAGTTCAATGCGTTCTCGCTGTTCGAAACGGCGATCGCGCTCGATCAGCAGGTGCGCGAGCGGACGCGCCAGCTGCGTGATGCGCTGCGTTCGATCGAAACCGCCAACAAGGACCTCTTTCGGGCCAAGCAGCAGGCTGAAGCGGCCAGCTCCCTGAAATCCTCGGTTCTCATCTCCGTTACGCATGATCTGCTTCAGCCGCTCAACGCCGCGCGGCTCACGCTCTCGACCTTGGCGGACGAAGTCTCGTCTGATCGCGGAACGGCCATGGTCGGCCAGGTCGACCATTCGCTGGCCATGCTCGAGGATCTGCTGCGGTCCCTGCTGGAGATTGCCAAGCTCGATGCCGGAGCCCTGCGCCCCGATGTCAGGCCCGTTCTGCTCTCGACCCTGTTCGAGCCGCTCGAACGCGAATTCGCCCCGATCGCGGCCAAACGCGGGTTGTCCCTGCGCATTTGTCCGTGCTCGATCGCCGTGGTCTCGGATGCCATGATGTTGCGGCGCATCTTGCAGAACCTCCTCGCCAACTCTCTGCGCTACACGCGGCGAGGCGGCGTCGTCATGGGATGCCGGCCGGGGCCGGGAGCAGGCCGGGTTCGCATCGAGGTCCACGACACCGGTCCGGGCATTCCCAAACCGCAACAAGAAGCGATCTTTCTCGAATTCCAGCGCGGTCAGCCGAGCGCCGAGGATCAAGCCGGCTTCGGGCTGGGCCTGTCGATCGTCCGTCGCTTCGCCAAAGCATTGGACCATGAGGTCGGGCTGGCTTCGCGGGTTGGACATGGGTCCACATTCAAGCTCGAGCTCGACCGCGCCGACCCGGCAGCCGTACTGCCGGATCCGCATCCTGCGGATCACGTCGACCACGACTATGGCGGGCTCGAAGGCGCCAAGATCCTGCTGATCGAAAACGACCTGGCCACCGCCGAGGCCATGGTCAGTCTGTTGGAAAAATGGGGCTGCGACGTCGTGGCGACGGCGTCGTTGAATGACGCTTTGCAGCGTTTGAGTGCGCTCGGGGCGGTCCCCGAGACGATCATCGCGGATCTCCACCTGGATGGCGACGAGAGCGGGCTTGCCGCCATCCGGGACATCAGGCAATTCCTCGGCCGAGATGTTGCGGCCATGATCGTGACCGCCGACTATTCCGAGGACGCAGCCAGGGAAGCAAGCCAATACGGGCTCGAGATCTTGACCAAGCCGGTCAGGCCTGCGGAGCTTCGCGCGCTGTTGTCGTTCTTGCTGTCATGAGCGCCTCAGCGCCGTTTGCCCGAGCCGGCGTGCGCGGCTCGCCGATGAGGTTCACGAAGTCGATCTTTTCCATCTCGATGATGGCCTTGGTCCTGCTCATGACGCGAAGCTTTCGCAGGATCTCCGAGACGTGGACCTTCACCGTCGTCTCGCAGATCCCGAGCTCATAGGCGATCTGCTTGTTCTGCAGTCCGCGGCGGATCAGGTCGAGCACGCGCAGTTGCTGCGGCGTCAGCTCGTGAAGACGCTTCAGGAGGTCCTGAGCAGGAAGTCGGCCACGGCGCGCGCTGGCGCAGAGGGAGCCGCCTTCAACATGGACCTCGCCCCCCAGCACGGCCTTGATCGCGTCGGCAAGTTGCTGCTTCGAAGTCGATTTCGAGATGTAGCCGGAGACACCCAGCGCGAGAACATGGGCGACGAGGTCCGGGTCCCGATGCGCGGAAACCACCAGGATCGGTGTGCGCGGCGCGGTCTTGCGGATGCGGATGACGCCGGAGAGTCCGGTCGTTCCGGGTGTCGAGAGGTCGAGCAGGATCAGGTCGAATCTCGGCGGAGATGAAAGAAGCCCGACGGCCATGTCGACGGACGTCGCCTCGCGCATCTCGGCATCAGCCAGAGCGGCGCGGATCGCGCTCTCCAGCGCCTCCCGAAACAGCGGATGGTCCTCGACGATGAGCAATCGAGCCACGTGCCTGCCTCCCCCGGCCGGATCGAAGATCCGGATCATTCAGTGTCGCGGATCCGACATTCAACCAGCGTGCGGGCTGCGTCTTCGAAGGAACGTCAGAACCGGAGCATCAGCGATACCGCGTTGGTTGGCATCAATCAACGACCAAGACGCCATCGACGTCGCCACGCCTGCGGTGGCCGTGGAGTCGTGCGGCGCAACAATTCGCTACGGGTGCTTTCGACTCGAAGCGGTGCGCGATCCCTGCCGGTCGGCCGGCACGTTCAGCGCGATCTTGCCGATCTCGATGACGGCCTTGTTGCGGCTGAACAGACGGAGTTTTCTCAGGATCTCGGTGATGTGCGCCTTGACGGTCGACTCCGCAAGCTGAAGCTCGCCGGCGATTTCCCGGTTCTGATAGCCACGCCTGATCAGGTCGAGGACGCGAAGCTGTTGTGGCGTCAGCTCCTCGAGACGCGCCTGCAGCGCGCGAGATGACCCCTTCCCGGGGCGCTCGACGACGGGCACGAAGTCTTTCGGGACCGAGATCGAGCCGCTGAGCACGCGCTCGATCGCCGACGTCAGCTCGCGCTTCGAGGTCGACTTCGGCAGATAGCCGGCCGCGCCGAGCGAAAGCGCCTCGCGCACGACGTTCTGGTCCTCTTCACTCGAGACGATCGCGACCGGAAGCCGCGGATACGCGGCGCGAAGCCGCTGGAATCCCGAGAAGCCCATGGCATCGGGCAGCGTCAGGTCGAGCAGCGCCAGGTCGATGTCGGGTTTCATTGCGAGGGTGGTGAGCGCATCGGCAATCGACAGCGCCTCGAAGATCTCGGCGTCGGGATGCGCCAGACGCACCGCATTGCCGAGAGCTTCGCGAAACAGCGGATGATCGTCGATGATCAGAAAGCGCGTCATGTCCGACCTTCACTCGCCGCCAGCACGTGCCGGGTGGATCCGGCAGATCGTGTCGGCCGGTGCCCCTCCTTCAATTTGCCGTTTCTGACGACTGCACGGTCAGCAGGAACGTATAGATGCTCTCGAACTGGTCGTCGGTAAAGACCTCCTTCCAGGCGGGCATGCCCTTGGAGGGACGGCCTTCATGCACGGTGGTCCAAAATTTGTCGCGCATGTCCTCGCCGTAGCGGGTCCGCAGCCGTCGCAGGTCGATGCGCCGTTCCGCCTGCACGGCGTCGGGTCCGTGACAATGCGCGCAGGTGCCGTTGAAGATCTCTTTGCCCAGCGTCACCGCCTCGGTCTTCGACTCGCTCGCAGTCGAGTCCGAAACCCTCATCACGGCGGCCTCGGCGACCGGCTGGCGGAGAAGCTGAGCAGGGTCAGTCGCCGACGCCAGCTTGATCGGGCGCGGCACGGCGCCGAGCCTGATCGACGGCTCGCTCGGCAGCCCGTATTTGACCGCCAGCTCGGCGATCCGCGGTGCGAGCTGCGGCAGCGCGGCGTCGATCTGATCGCGCAATTGCGTGGAGCTCTTGGCAAGGCCGATCGCGGCATCCCAGGACAGACCGTCGCCCTCGACCGGCTGGATCCGGAAACTGCTCTGGTAGATCGTCTTGTTCAGCCAGCCTGCAACCGGCCCCCAGATGAAGGCGATGTCGGCCTTGCCGTGGGCCAGCGCCGCCAAGCCTTCGTCCGGTGTCAGCACCGTCACCTTCTCGATGTCGTCGCGCTGGGCCAGCAGATTTTGCGGCGTGGTCTGGTATTGCACCGCAACCCGCTTGCCTCGGAGGTCGTCGATGCCATGGACGAGCAACGTTCCGCGGCTGACGAGCGCGTAGGTTTCGGTTGCGATCTTCTGCGAGAAGATCACGGCCGGTCCCATGAAGTCCGCTGACAGCGGCAGGCCGATCATCGCGTCGCACTGCTTGCCCAGCAGCGTCACGCGCACGGTGCGCTTGCCGAAATAGGATTTGTACCAATCATACGTCACGGGGCGGCCGAGCTCACGCGACAGCGCCTGGCCGACCTCGACATAGAATCCCGGCTGCGTTGGATTGTCGCTCGAGAACGGAAGATTGGTCGGGTCCGCGCAGAGTCGCAGCGGCTCCGCCTCGTTGGCCCGGCCCGCCGCCGACGCGGCCAGCACGGTGGAGGCCACCAAGGCGACGAGAGCCGTCGCGCTTGCTGCCAGTTCGGCGGTGGCCCGCCAATTCGAGCCAGTCTGACGGCGATTCAGGCGCATCCTCGATCCCTCAGGTCTTGTCTATCTGCTTGTACGGCTCGGTCTCGCGGCCGGGCCGTCTTCGTCCGCTTGATGCGGATTGGCTGAACGCCGCGCGTGTCCCCGCGGCCGGGGCCACGCGCAGCCGTCGCGAGCGTTGCGGTTATTGGACCGCGAACACGAACAGAGCGCCGCCCTCGGGAGCTGCGTTCGTCATCTTCTTGCCGATCTCGCCCAGGAACGCCGGGATCGAGGCGGTGCGGCCGACGACGACGGCAACGTACTGCTTGCCGTCCACCGAGTAGGTCACCGGACCGGCACCGATGCCGGAGCCGAGATTCTTCTTCCACAGGATCTTGCCGGTCTTGGCGTCGATGGCGCGGAAGTCGCCGTGAAGATTGCCGGAGAATACCAAGCCGCCGGCGGTGCTCAGCGTGCCGCCGTTGAACGGAAGGTCTTCCTGGATCGACCAGACCTTCTTGTTGTTCACGGGATCCCAGGCGATGAGTTCACCGAGGAACCCGCCGGGGCCTTCCTTGGTCGGGAATTCCGCACCGAGATAGAACACGCCGCGCTTGTACGAGACGTCGCTGACCGACCAGTCCATGCAGACATTGTTCGCCGGGATGTAGACCAGGCCGGTGTCCGGATTGTACGACATCGGCTGCCAGTTCTTGCCGCCGATCAGGTTCGGGCAGACGTCCTTGACGGGATGTCCGGGGCCCGGCCGTTTGTCCGGATCCTCGACCGCGCGCAACGTCGAGGTGTCCCATTTCTGCGCCCAGTTGGCGAAGACGTATTTCTCGGCCGAGATCACCTTGCCGGTCTCGCGGTTGGCCACGAAGAAGAAGCCATTGCGGTCGGCCTTCATCAGCGTCGGGACAGCCGCACCGCCAACCTTGAGATCGGCGAGAATAGCCTCGTTGACGCCGTCATAGTCCCAGGCATCGGCAGGCGTGGTCTGGATGTGCCACTTGATCTTGCCGGTGTTCGGATCGAGCGCCAGCGTGGACGCCGTATACAGATTGGTCAGCTTGCCGAAATCGCCATTGCCGGTCGAGCGCACGGCGGTGTTCCAGGGACCTGGATTGCTGGTGCCCCAATAGACCGTGTCGCTCTTCGGATCGTAGGAGCCGACCAGCCAGGCCGCGCCGCCACCATGCAGGCCGGTGTCACCCTTCCAGGTCTCGCTGCCGGGCTCGCCGGGCGCAGGCACCGTGTAGGTCTGCCAGACCATCTTGCCGGAGTTGATGTCGTAGGCCTGCAGCGAGCCGCGCACGCCGTACTCGCCGCCGCCGAAGCCGGTGATGACCTTGTCGCGCACGACCAGCGGCGGCGAGGTGATCACCGAGCCCTGCTTGTAGTCCACCACCTTGGACGTCCACAGCTCCTTGCCGGTGGCGGCATCGAGCGCGGTCAGCTTGCCGTCGAGCCGGCCGACGAACAGCTTGCCGTCGGCATAGGAGATGCCGCGGCTGTTCACGTCGCAGCAGGCATATTGCAGCGTATCGTCCGGAATGTCCGGCTCATAGGTCCATTTGCGCGCGCCGGTCGCGGCATCCAGCGCATAGACGTATTTCGGCCCCCACGACGTCGAGACGTAGAGCGTGTTGCCGATCACGATCGGCGAGGCCTCGTTCGAGCGTAGCGAGGCCAGCGAGAACGAATAGACCAGCGACAGCTTGCTGGCGTTCTCGGTGTTGATCTCCTTGAGCGGGCTGAACCGGGTGTTGCCGTAGTCATGCCCGGCCATCGCCCAGGCGCCGGGCTCGCTGGCGGCCTTCAGCGCCGAGTCGTTGGCGCGGACGCCTAACGTGCCGGCGACAAGGAAGGCAACCGTCGAGATGCCAGCCAAGAATCTCCTGCTTGTGAAGTTCATCAGTTCCCTCCGCTTATGTCTTTGTTGTGGTCGTATGGCGCGTGCGCCAGCCCCAAGATGAGCAGTCGCGCTGCAAGCAACGGGGCGATTACAGCATCAGCTCCGCCCGGCTCTCATAGGCGGAAGGTAGTAGGCGCAGGGGATCGGGGTTGAACGCCGATTATCGCGCCCTTTCAGCGACTTACCGGAATTCCATGACCTGCGGGCGGAAGGATCGTTATCGCCATGATGAACGAGGCGCGCTTCTGCTGTGCGGTCTCGTGGCCGCCCGGCGTCCTCGCGGTCGCCACAGCGAGGGAAGCCGTCGCTCTCGAGATGACGCCTTGAACAACCCGGACCGAACGGCGGCATCGTTTAGTTCGGCGAACGCATCGCGGCACGCCCCCGCTCATCTGGTGATCATGGTTGAGCGATGACGCCACGCAGGCGCCGCAGGGCGGGCAAAGGCGCGCCAACAACGATGGTGTCGTGCACGATCTCGCACGAGCCGTGCCCACCGCCCGCCCCACTGGCGCCAATGGTGGCACGCGTCGCCTTCGGCGTCGCTTTGCCGTCCCATGGCAGCGTCACGTGCGGCGGAGTCGGGGTGCACGGCGCGACGGACTCCGTCAGCGTCATCAAGCTGATTTGGCCCCGTCCAGACCTTCTGAAGAAAATAATCTTGTTGCTATTTTTCCGAATACGTGTTTGTGTATCGCTATCCTGGACCCGCCGAGAGGGGCGCTTCGCGATCGTCACGAGACGTGGGGTCTGGGGATGCGGTGGCCGCAGGCGTGCTGCAGCGGGCTCACGGGCTCGCCGACGAACGGCAGGTTTGCGGACGTGAAGACGCGTGGTCCTGGCGCCCCGATGCTGGCGCCAAGTCGTCGGGCGATGATCCCGAGGGCGACGGTGGCTAAAGAGCCGGACACCGGGGAGATCGCGACATAAGCGTGAAAACCATCGCGCGGGGAATGCCGGGATGTCTCGGCTGAACCTGTGGTTCCTGCCGCCTGCATTTTTTTCGCAGGCGGGCCATGGGTGCGGCCAGCGCCCGGCATTCCCTGCGCCCTCTCATTCTCGAGGGCGGAACGACCGGCACAACTCGGACGCCATCGCGCCGCGGGACCGTAGCCCATCGCCCGAACGAAAGGCGCGAGGCCGGAACAAACCGCAAACAGATTTGAAGTTTTGGGGAGAGAGGGATGGTGCGCTCGGAGGGACTCGAACCCCCACGGTGTTACCCACTGCCACCTCAAGGCAGCGCGTCTACCAATTCCGCCACGAGCGCGAAGAAGAAGCCGGAGCCAGAGGAAGGGCGGCACCGGATCAGTGGCGCCCGTGTATCAAATCGATGTCGGGGGGACAAGGCCCGCCCTGCCCTAAAATACCGGATTGTGGACGGTTTTGGCTTGGCCGGGGCGCGCTATCGCGACGTCGGCGTCGGCGAGCGCGGCAGCATCTGCTTGACCTCGACCGCGATGCGGTTGCGGTCGACCAGCACCACCCCATTTGCGATCGGCAGATTGTTGGCGAGCACCTTGACGTCGTCGGCCTCGGTGGCGTCCAGCTCGATGATGGCGCCGCGGGACAGGCGCAGAACCTGGTGGATGGGCATGGAGCAGGTGCCGAGAACGACCATCAGGTCGACTGTCACTTTATCGAGGGTTGACACTGCAGGACCACCGAAGTCACGACTGGATTTTCGTTGCCCAGACATCACCATGTTGTGGTTAGCCAATGGTTAACAGCCGCGAAACGCTCGACCTGACCACCTTTGCTGGCCCCCCCGGCAACGCCGTGGCGTGGCGCATCTCCGATTCGCTGATCGACTACGCCCAGGCCACCGAGTTCATGGAGGCGCGGGCGGCCGCGATCGCCGCTCACGAGGCCGCGGAGATGGTCTGGCTGCTCGAGCACCCGCCGGTCTACACCTCCGGTACGTCGGGCAAGGCCGAAGACCTGCGCGATCCGCGCTTTCCGCTGGTGCCGACCGGGCGCGGCGGCCAGGTCACCTATCATGGGCCCGGCCAGCGGGTGGCCTATGTCATGCTCGACCTCAAGCGGCGCCGGCCGGATGTGCGAGCCTATGTCGCGGCGCTCGAGGAGACCATCATCCGCACCCTCGATGCCTTCAACGTGCGCGGCGAGCGGCGCGAGGATCGCGTCGGCGTCTGGGTCAAACGGCCCGACAAGGGCGAGGGCCATGAGGACAAGATCGCCGCGATCGGCGTGCGGCTGAAGCGCTGGGTCAGCTTTCACGGCATCGCCATCAATGTCGAGCCGGACCTGTCGCACTTTCAGGCCATCGTGCCCTGCGGCGTGACCGATCCGCGTTACGGCGTCACCAGCCTGGTCGATCTCGGCCTGCCGGTGACGCTCGCCGATGTCGACATCGCGTTCCGGCAGGCGTTCGAGAGCGTCTTCGGCGCCGTCAGCGTCGCGTAGCCGGAGACGGCATGAGCTCACGCGGCGCCCTGCTGCGGCGGCACGTCGAGCTTCGCCGCGACATAGCGGCGCTCCTGGCTCAAGCCACCGAAGCCGTAGGCATCCGCCTTGATCTCGTCGACATGAAGGTAGGTCTCGTGATGCAGCGGGCCGATCAGCTCGGCCATGCGCGCGAACACCGCGGCCAGATAGGCGGCCTTCTCGTCCTTGGTGTTGGTGCCCTCGCTGACGTGAACGTCGATCCAGTAGCTGGCAAGTCCCTGCTCCGCCAGCGAGGCGCCGCCGGCGAACCAGTCCGCGGCATCCGCTTCCGAGACGATGACGGCGGTGACCTTGGGATCCTTGCGCAGGATCCGCGCCGTCAATTCGGTGACGGCGTCCGCGATGGCCTTTTTCAGCGACGGCGAGCGGCGCTGGCTGGCATAGACGATGTTGATCAACGGCATGGTTGGCTCCCGGTATCCAGCGCGTGACTGCGCCTCGACAGCAAAGCTAGCCGCGCGCCTGTCATTTTGGTATCTTATCGGGATTGATATCAATGATAACGATCGCATATGACAGCCACGCTCGACATCGCGACCGTCCGCGCCTTTCTGCTGGTGAGCGAGCTGCACAGCTTCACCCGGGCGGCCGAGACGCTCGGCACCACGCAGGCCGCGGTCAGCCTGAAGCTGCAGCGCCTGGAAGCGCTGCTCGGAAAGCGGCTGGTCGAGCGTTCGCCACGCGCGGTCCGGCTCACCTCCGACGGCGCGGCCTTCGCCGAGAACGCCCGCGCGCTGGTTGCCGCGCATGACCTCGCGCTGACCGGGGCCCCCCGCATCCGGCCGCTGTTGTCGCTGGGGATCAGCGATCACGTCGCCGGCCCCGAGCTGGTGCCGATGCTCGAGCAGCTGCATGGGGCCACGGCAGATCTCGTCCTGTCGGTCAGCATCGGCTTCTCGCGCGACCTGCTCGACCGCTACGATGCCGGCAAGCTCGACGCCGTGATCGTCCGCCAGGAGGCGAGCCGGCGCGGTGGCGAGGCGTTGATCACGGACGAGTTCGGCTGGTTCGCAGCGCCCAGATTTCGTCTGCCGGCGGCCGGCACGCTGCCGCTCGCCACGCTCGCGCCGCCCTGTGGCGTGCGCAGCATCGCGGTCCGCGCGCTCGAGCGCGCCCGAATCAGCTTCAGCGAGACGTTCGTCGGCGGCGGGGTGACGGCCGTTGCGGCCGCCGCGCGGGCCGGTCTTGCGATTGCGCCGCTGGCCCGCCGGATCGCACCCAGCGGACTGATCGATGTCGGAACGGATCTCGGCCTGCCCAAGCTCGGCCGCTCCAAGGTGATGCTGCATGCGAAGGCGGGCGATGCGGCCAAGCGCGCGGCCTTGCGCACGCTGGCCGCGGCATTCCGAAGCGCCGCGATCTCGAAGTAATTGACGCCCGCGGAGCCTGATGTAGCATGGATTAATCATCCGAGTTCAGGAGCAGCGGCTTGAACCGTCTCTTGACCGCAGCTGACCTCGTCAGCGCCCCAGCAAAGCCGAGCCCGGCCTCGACCGGCGCGACCGGCCTCGAACCATTGCATCGCCACGCGCTGATCCGAACCTCGAACGCCGACGTGCTGCGCGACCTCGCGGGGCGCCGGCTCGGCGCCGAGCGCGTCGACTTCAGGAACGCCGAGCGCTTCGAGGCGATCGTCAACCTGATCGAGCTCGAGACCATCGGCCTCGCGTTCGGCACCACGACCTGCGACATGGTCTGCGACCATCGCGCCGCCGATTTCATGAGAGTGCAGATCGCCCTGAAGGGACGCGCGGTCAGTTGCACTCCCGGCGAGGCGACCGACGTCAATGAGCATCAGTTCGCAGTCGCGCCGGCCGGCGTGCCATGGCAGATGGCGTGCCTGGGTGGCCATCGGCGACTGACTCTGCGGCTCGATCCCCAGGCGCTGCGACGGCGCCTGACGGCGCTGGTCGGCGTGCAGCCGCGCGCCGACTTTGCGATCGACCCTGCCATTCCGACCGCCGATCCGCAGGCCCGCAACCTGATGCGGCTGCTGGATTTCCTGACGACCCAGCTCAACGAGCAGGATGCGGCGTTCCCCGCCGCGGTGTATCGCGAGCTGGAGGATGCGGTGCATGTCGCCTTCCTCTGCGCCAGCCGTCATCGTTTCCGCGACACGCTCCTGGGTCCCTCTCCGATGCCGGATTTCGGCCTGGTCAAGCGGCTCGAAGATTACATCGAGGCCAACTGGCGCGAGCCGATCACGATCGAGCGCCTGGCGCGCGAAGCCGGCGTCAGCGCCCGCTCGATCTTCCGTCTGTTCGAGCGCGTGCGCGGCTATTCGCCGATGGCCTTCGCCAAATCGGTGCGCCTGCGGCGCGCCCGCGAGATGCTGCGCTCCGGCGATCCCGACGTCACGGTGGCAGCGGCCGCCGCCGCCTGCAACTTTGCCAATGCCGGACACTTCGCCCGCTACTACCGCGCCACGTTCGGCGAGCTGCCATCGGCGACGATGGCACGCGCCGAGCAATCGTGACGCTTTTTTCGACCGCTCACAGGATGGCTTCGAGCGCGCTACGCAGGCTCTGATGCCGGAACACGAAGCCGCTCGACAGCGCCTTGTTCGGCACCACGCGCTGGCCGCCGAGCAAAAGCTCCTCGGCGAAGTCGCCGCCGATCCGGCGCAGCAGACCGGCGGGGACGCGCAGCAGCGCCGGACGCCGCAGGCAGCGCGCGAGTTCGGCGGTGAAGGCGAGATTGCGCACCGGCAGCGGCGCCGTCGCATTGACCGGCCCGGTGATGGCCTCAGTCGCGATCACATGCGCGATCAGCCGAACGAGATCGTCGCGCTCGATCCAGGACATCCATTGCAGACCGGAGCCGAATGGCCCGCCGAGGCCGAATTCGAACGGCGTCAGCATTCGCGCCAGGAAGCCGCCGTCGCGGCCGACCACGAGCCCGATCCTCAGCAGTGCGACGCGGACGCCGTGCGCTTCGGCACCGCGCGCCGCCTGTTCCCAGGCGTCGCAGAGGTCATGGCTGAAGCAGGCATGCGACTTGGCCGATTCCGTCAGCGGCTGGTCCTGCCACAGGCCGTACCAGCCGATCGCCGAGCCGTTGATCAAGACATTCGGCTTGCGGTCGAGTCGCGCAATCAGAGAGACGACGGCTTCCGTCGTAGCCAGCCGGGACTGCAGGATCGTCGCGCGCCTGGCCGCGGTCCACGGCGCATTGCCGATCGGTTCACCGGCAAGATTGACGATCGCGTCGATACGGGTGTCGGACGCGAGCTGATCGAGATTGGTGATCAAGGTCAGCGGCGCCGGCAGCACGGCGGCCTTGGCCGGATCACGTACCAGGGCGACGACGTGATGACCGGCCGCGGCGAGACCGGCCACCAGCCGCGCGCCGATGAAACCGGTCGCGCCGGTGATGAGGATGGTCTGTGCCGGCGGCAGCGCCGCGACCAGCCCGGCCGCATCCGGCTGCGACATCCGCGCAAGGCGCCGTGCCGCGGTGAAGTCGCGCAGGCCGCACAGGGCAGCGCCAACCGCGGCGGCAGCCGCAATCCAGCTCAGCAAGCCGGCAAAGGCCAGCACGATCGCCGAGGGCTGCATCGCCCAGCCGATCAGCAGCGGCACCAGCAGCATGAGGATCGCGCCGTAGTTGATGGCGAGCAGCGTGTGATTCACGCGTTCGCTCGGCGGCAGCTTGCGCGTCAGATCCTCCTCGACGAAATCGGTCAAGGTGATGCCGATCTCGGCCACGAGCACCGCGAGCACGAGGATTGCGAACAATCCATGCACCTCGCACCAGCCGATGACGGCGAACAGCAGCGCATAGAGCATATTGCGGACGCCGTGCAGCTTGAGCTCGCCCTGCTGTGACGGGCGCCAGGCCAGGCGCTCGGTGAACTCATGGTGATAGACGGTGTCGAACACGCCCATCACGATCTGAAGCGCAATCAGGGACCAGAGCAGCGGCGTCATGGTGCGGACTCCCGGAACATGGCGCTCTGGCGGATGATGCGCCCGAAGCGCGGATGGATGATCTCGAGCGAGAAGCGAAAGACGCCGCTGCCGAGATCGGAATGGGTGACGGTGAGGTCGCCGGGCGTGAGCCATGCCGGCAGCGCCCAGCGCCGGCCCGCGAAGTCGAACGTGTAGCCGGCGCTATGGAAATGAAGCGCGCCATCGGCGACGCCGACGCGCAGGCTCATGCTAAGGCCCCAGCCGAGATATTCCTCGAGCCCCGTCGGACCGGCGAAGCGCTTGGCGGAATGGATCACCTGCGGGAAGCCATGCGGGCGTCCGCAGATGCGCGTCCAGATCTGGCCGCCTCTCGCCGCGTCCTCCGTCACCGCGACGATCATCGGCACACCGATGTCTGCGTGCGTCGGCAGCGGCCCGCCGATCAGCCGCGCCAGATGCGCGAACCAGAAGCCGGCACGACTGATCTCGGCCTGATCGACTTCGCCGACATAGACGACGGTCGCGCCGTCGGCGAGTTTCTTGGAGAAGCGGCGCCAGATCGACACCGGCAGCCGCCCCCAATCCTCGGCGGACAACAGCACACGAAACCTGTGATCGTCATGAAGCCGGGCGTTGGAGGGCGTTGAAAGTCCGAGATGTCCCATGGTCACCATGACGCCCTCCGCTCATCTACGACCTTGATCTTCCCGACGGCAGCAGATTTGCGATCTTCTCGCCGAGCTTGATCAGCGCGACGAGACGCGGCCGCGGCACCTTCAGCATCTGCACGTACCAGCGGTCGACCAGCTCAGTGAACGCCAGCATGTCTTTCAGCCGCCTGGCTGCGACCGTGCTGATCGCGGGATCGCCGGTCGCTTCCGCGACGCAGGCGCGCAGCGCAGCGATCGCGGGATCGATCTCGCGCTCCTTGCGGCCGGCCGCGATCCGCTGTGCGACCTCCCAGATGTCGGTCTCGGCCTCGAAATGATCGCGGCGGTCGCCGAGGATCGGCACGCGCCGGATCAAGCCCCAGGCGAGCAGCTCCTTCAGCGAGTTCGAGACATTGGAGCGGGCCATGCCGAGCGTGTCGGCGATGTCCTCCGCCGTCATCGGCTTCTCGGCGAGGTACAGCAGCCCGTGGATCTGGCTCACCGAGCGGTTCACGCCCCACCGGTCGCCCATGTCGCCCCAGTTGAGGATGAAACGCTCGACGGCGGGCGGAAGTTTTCGATGGCCTGTAATTTCTGTCATAACAGAAATATCTGACGGGCGAGGATGAATGTCAAGAGACCCGGCTTTGAACCGGGCTGGGGGCTGGCCCGACGGATGTTACGGCGCCCATTTTGCGCCTGCCGACCGCCCGGTTCCCCGCCTGCCCCCTCTGCAACAGGAGCAAGCCATGACGGCATCCGACAAGGCGTTCACTGGATCGATCCCACAGATCTACGATCAACTGATGGTCCCCTTGATCTTCGTGCCCTATGCGCTGGACCTCGCGCGGCGCATCGCGGCGTACCTGCCGCGCGACGTGCTGGAGACGGCGGCGGGCACCGGCGTGGTTACGCGGGCCCTGCATGCTCAACTGCCGCCGGAGGTCCGGATCACCGCCACCGACCTCAACGAGCCGATGCTCGCGCAGGCGAAGACCCATCTCGCCGCTGCGGACCGCATCGCATTTCATCAAGCCGATGCGCTGACCCTGCCCTTTGCCGACGCGAGCTTCGATGCCGTCGCATGTCAGTTCGGCGCGATGTTCTTCCCCGATCGCGTCAAGGGCTATGCGGAGGCCCGCCGCGTGCTCCGGCCCGGCGGACGTTTCGTCTTCAACGTCTGGGACCGGATCGAGGAGAATGAAATCCCTCACGTCGTTCACGAGACGTTGCAGCAGGTCTTCCCCGAAAGCCCGCCGCAGTTCTTCATCCGGACTCCGCACGGCTATTTCGATGCCGGGCGGATCGAGGCCGATCTGACCGCAGCGGGCTTCACCGATATCGCGATCGAGACGGTGACGCATCGCAGCCGCGCGGCGTCGCCTCAGGACCCGGCCACGGCATTTTGCCAGGGCACACCGATGCGCGGCGAGATCGAAGCACGCGGCACGCCCGGCCTCGCCGCCGTGACGCAGGCGACCGCGGACGCGCTGGCGCGCCGGTTCGGCAACGGACCGATCGAGGGCCGCATCCAGGCGCTGGTGATCTCGGCGGGGTGAGCGGCGGGCTCGCGCGCCGTGTCGTTAGAGCGTCGGCAACACGGAGAACGCCTCGCCCGGCCGGCGCGGTTTGAGCTGATCGGCCGTCGCCGGGTTTTCCATCACGGCATCGACATGCGCTGCTGGCGGTCCCTCGCGGCAGGCTGCCAACACGGCGGCAACGTCGTCCGAGGGACCCGCGAACAACGCCTCGACACTGCCATCGGTGCGGTTGCGGACCCAGCCTTCGAGGCCGTTCAGGATGGCCTGGTCCTCGACCCAGGCACGATAACCCACTCCCTGGACGCGGCCGCGCACCAAGACGTGGACGATGGCGCGATCGATCATGATCCGAGCCCCAGAAAATCGCGCAGGCGCTTCTTCACATCCGCCTCGCGCATCACGCGTGCCGTCAGCTCCGCCGACGGCAGCCCCTTGAGCTGCTTCGGCGAGGCGCCGTCGCGGAGCGCCTTCAGCGTCTCATACACCGCCTGCGTCGCCGCGGCGATCGGCGCATGGCCCTGTAGCGCGACGCGGACACGGCGCGAGGCGAGATAGCCGAGATCGGACATCTCCTCCGGCGCGCCGCCGAGCACGATCGGCAGCGTCGTCGCCGCCGCGACCGCATCGAGTTGGTCGCGCGCGGTAATGCCGGTGAAGAACAGGCCGTCGACGCCGCAGGCCTCATACGCCCTGGCTCGCGCGATCGCGTCGTCGAGCGAGGTTATGGAAACGGCGCCCGTCCGTCCCAGGATGACCAGCGCGGGATCGTCGCGGCCATCGAGCGCGGCCTTCACCTTGCCGACCCCTTCGGCAAGCGAGATCAGTTGCGGCTTCGCTTCGCCGAAAGCCTGCGGCAGCAGGGTATCCTCGATGGTGAGACCCGCGGCACCGGCCGCTTCCAGTTCCTGCACCGTGCGGCGCACGTTCATCGCGTTGCCGTAGCCGTGATCGGCATCGACCAGCACCGGCAGCGCGGCAGCGCGCGACATTCGCCGCATCTGCTCGGCCAACTCCGTCAGCGTGATCAGCGCGATGTCGGGGTCGCCGAGCACGGCGAGCGAAGCAGCCGAGCCGCCGAACATGCCGAGCTCGAAGCCGAGGTCCTCGGCGATCCGGATCGAAATCGCGTCGTATACCGATCCCGGATGGATGCAGCGATCGCCGGCGAGGATCGCACGGAGCGCCTCTCGACGTGCACGGAAAGTCATCCTCGCCTCCTCTCTCCCGTCATTGCGAGGAGCCAACGGGTCCGCACAAAGCGCGGCCCGATGACAGGCTCCGCGACCAGGCAATCCGGAGTCGTCTCCCGAGCCCCGGATTGCTTCCGCCTTCGCCTACAGGCTTCGGCGGACAAAGTCGCTTCGTTCGCAACGACGTCGACTTCTGAGCTTACGCAAACTCCAGGATCAGCGCGTCCACCGCGAGCGTAGCGCCGGCTGTCGCGTGGATCTTCTTCACCGTACCGTCCTGCTCGGCGCGCAGCACGTTTTGCATCTTCATGGCTTCGACCACGGCGAGCGTCTCGCCGGCCTTGACCTCCTGCCCTTCGGTCACGGCGATCGAGACCACGAGGCCGGGCATCGGGCACAGGAGCTTCTTGCCGCTATCACCTGCGGTGACGACCGGCATCAGCCGCGCCGCGGTCGCCTCGGCTTCCGTGTAGACGTAGACCGGCGCTTCGACGCCCTGATGCGCGAGCCGCACACCGTTCGCAATGAGGCGCGTCTGCACGGCGATGGCCGCGCCATCGATGGTGCCGTGCCAGACCGCATCGCCCGGTTTCCAGTCCGACACCAACTGATGCGCCGGACCGACCTTGCCGTCGGCCCCGACGAAGCGGACCGTGATCGCGCCGTTCTCCCTGGTGATGTCGAGCAGGATCTCGTCACGCCCGAGCCACACCGCGCGGCGGCCCTGTCGCTTCACAGGCCGGCCGATCATCTGCTGCGAGATCTGCCGCTTGCGCTCGCCGAGCACGTGGTCGATCGCAGCACCCACCGCCGCCAGCCGGCGCGCGATCTCGCCTTCCGGCGCACGCGCGGCAAAGCCCTTGGGAAACTCCTCGGCGATGAAGCCGGTCGACAGCCGGCCCTCGCGCCAGCGCGGATGGTTCATCAGCGCCGACAGGAACGGGATGTTGTGGCGGATGCCATCGACATAGAACGCATCGAGCGCGGTCGACTGCGCCTCGATCGCGGCAGCCCGCGACTCCGCATGGGTGACGAGCTTGGCGATCATCGGATCGTAATAGATCGAGATCTCGCCGCCCTCCTGCACGCCGGTGTCGTTGCGCACGGTGATGCCGTCAGCCTTGCTCTCGGCCGGCGGGCGATACTTCACGAGGCGGCCGATCGACGGCAGGAAGCTGCGGAACGGATCTTCCGCATAGACGCGCGATTCCACCGCCCAGCCGGTCAGCGTCACGTCCTTCTGCGCAAGCGAAAGCTTCTCGCCGGCGGCGACGCGGATCATCTGCTCGACGAGATCGATACCGGTGACGAGCTCGGTCACGGGATGCTCGACCTGCAGGCGGGTGTTCATCTCGAGGAAGTAGAAGCTCTTGTCCTGGCCGGCGACGAACTCGACGGTGCCGGCGGAGTCGTAGTTCACGGCCTTGGCGAGCGCGACCGCCTGCTCGCCCATCTTGCGCCGCGTCTCCTCATCGAGCAGCGGCGACGGCGCCTCCTCGATGACCTTCTGGTTGCGGCGCTGGATCGAGCATTCGCGCTCGCCGAGATAGATCACGTTGCCATGCTTGTCGCCGAGCACCTGGATCTCGATGTGGCGGGGATCGACGATGAACTTCTCGATGAAGACGCGATCGTCGCCGAACGAAGCCTTGGCCTCGGCCTTGGCGAGATTGAAACCCTCGGCGACCTCGGCGGTCGAACGCGCGATGCGCATGCCCTTGCCGCCGCCGCCGGCGGAGGCCTTGATCATCACGGGGTAGCCGATCTCGTCGGCGATGCGCACGGCGTGCTTGTCGTCCTCGATGACGCCGAGGAAGCCGGGCACGGTCGAGACCTTGGCCTTGGCGGCCGCCTTCTTGGATTCGATCTTGTCGCCCATGGCGGCGATGGCGCCGGGATTGGGGCCGATGAAGACGATGCCGGCCTCGGCCAATGCCCGCGGGAAAGCCTCGCGCTCGGACAGGAAGCCGTAGCCCGGATGCACCGCCTCGGCGCCGGTCTTGCGGCAGGCCTCGACGATGCGGTCGATCAGGAGATAGCTCTCGGCGGCGGCGGGCGGGCCGATCAGCACGGCGTCATCGGCCATCTCGACATGAAGCGCATCGCGGTCGGCTTCCGAATAGACCGCAACGGTTCGGATTCCCATGCGGCGGGCGGTCTTGATGACCCGGCAGGCGATCTCGCCGCGGTTCGCGATCAGAATGGTTTTGAACATTTCTTGCTTGATACCTTTGGGCGGGCTCCCCGCTCGTGGCACAGGCGTAACACCGCGAGCTTGACCGGTTCGTCTATACCAAAATCGCCCGCGCGCAACCCGCCTCTCGTTCCGCCCCTGCCGTCCGGCGAGGCATGCCAGCCGTGTCCCCTGCCGTCAGCCGGAATAGCTGTGGAAACGTCCGCGGGCATAGGCGTGCGACACCGCCTTCATCAGCTCGCCGACCTCGGTCTCAAGGAAATCGTTCGCAACGATCAGGGCACGAATGGCCGCCCGCGGATCGCCTTCGCAGGCAGCGATGGCCTCGTCCACGGCGGCCTCCAGCGCGAGGTCTTCGCTGTCCGCGGCTTGAGCATTGGTCTTGGATTGCGATCTGGGCTGCATGCGCGATGACGGTCCTCGCTCCGGTCACGCCTTCATGTTCACTTTATGTTCTCAAGAGTCAAGGCGGATCACGCCGCCCCGATCTCTTCCTGCTGCGGCTCGGCCTGTGGCTTTTCGGGAGCCAGAGCGACAGACTCTTGCTGTGCACCCTGCCGCACCAGGCGGTGGATGAAGCCCAGCTTGCCGATGACCGGCGGCGTCAGGATGAAAGGATAGAGATCCCGCGCGCCCATCGCTCGCGCGACGCTGTTCATCGCAAAGGTGAACGGCAGCCAGGCGTTGACGATGGTGTCGAAGTCCTCCGCGACGTACGGATCGAAGGTGACGCGCGCCGTCAGCCCGCCGATCTGGTCGGCGGGCGGATCGATCTCGATACCGAACTCGGAGGCCATCTCCAGCGTATCGACGATGTGGAGGTAGTGCGCCCAGGTCTCGGCAAAATCCTCCCACGGATGTGTGGTGGCGTAGGCCGAAACGAAATTGTCCTGCCAGTCCACCGGCGGCCCCTGATCGTAATGCCGCCTCAGCGCCGCGCCGTAGTCCTGGGTATCGTCGCCGAACATGGCCCGGCATTCCTCGAGCCTGCCGGCATCGCGCACCAGCACGTCCCAGAAGTAGTGCCCGACCTCGTGGCGAAAATGACCGAGCAAGGTCCGGTACGGCTCGCCCATTTCGAGCCGGCGCCGCTCGCGCTCGAAATCGTCGGCCTCGGCCAGAGCGATGGTGATGAGGCCGTTGTCGTGGCCGGTCAGGACCCTCTGCTGACCGGCGGGGTCATCGGCAAGGAAGTTGAAGATCAACCCGTGCCCGGGATCCTCGATCCGTGTCTTCACAGGGAGTTTCCAGCGGATCAGCGAATAGAACAGCCGGTGCTTGGCCACCTCCAGCTCTCGCCATCCGGCGAGTTGCGCGGGATCAGACAGATTGGGAATCGTACCGTTGTGCCGGCAGGCGCGGCAGAAGCCCGAAGTCTCGCCGATCTCGAGCAGCCAGTTGCAGGCGTCGTGCTCGGCATTGGCGCAGAAGAAGCGCCCCGTCCCGTGGTCGGCGAGCGTCCGAAAGCCCTCCTCCGCCGGCTCGATCGCCGACAGGATCTGGCGCTCCGGCATGAAGGCGAGCTGATGGCCGCAGCGCCCGCAGCTGCGATTCTCGAAATACAGGATGTTCTTGCAGGCCTGACAGACGAAGAGCTTCACAGCGTGGACCTTCGTGTTGCGGTGTTCAGGGCCTGACGACGCACGACAGTAACAGTCCGTTCCGGGAGCACGGAACTTTTTATCTGCCCTCACGTTCACGTCATGCCGGCGTTTGCCCGCCATAATCTCTGGTCAGTTTGCTTTCCTTGGTCCCAATGTCGCCACGCTTCCGAACACCCGCGATGGAATGCTCGGGCGACTGCTCGCCACATCAGTGCAGGTCAGCATGAACAGCGCGGATGCGCCCAGAGACGAAGTGAGGCCGGAGGCTGCCGCCGATGCGCTGCGCCAGCATATCGAGGAGATAGCGCGCGATCGCGATGAGGCCTATCGCGCGCTGCAGGAACGCGAGGCGGAGCTCGCGCGCATCCAGCGGATCGCCCGGGTCGGCGGCGTCGAGGTCGACCTGCGCGAAGGCTACCGCAACCGCCGCTCCCCCGAATACCTGATCATTCACGGCCTGCCGCCGGAGGCTGTCCACGAGACTCACGAAGACTGGGTCAGACGCGTGCATCCCGACGACCGCGTCAAGGCCGAGCAGGACTTCATTGCTGCAGTCAAGAGTAAGCAGGAGGACTACACCACCGAATACCGCATCATCCGTCCCAGCGACGGCGAGATCCGCTGGGTCCGCGTCATCGCCCGCATCGAGCGTGACTGGAACGGCCGCGCGATCCGTCTGGTCGGCGCGCATATCGATGTCACCGACCAGATGCTGGCGCAAGCCAAGCTGCGCGAGAGCGAGGAACGCTTCCGGCTGATCGCCGACAGCGCGCCGGTGCCGATCTGGGTGA
Source organism: Bradyrhizobium sp. HKCCYLS3070 (assembly GCF_051167575.1). Taxonomy (NCBI): domain Bacteria; kingdom Pseudomonadati; phylum Pseudomonadota; class Alphaproteobacteria; order Hyphomicrobiales; family Nitrobacteraceae; genus Bradyrhizobium; species Bradyrhizobium sp. HKCCYLS3070. The sequence continues at coordinate 46,108 of NZ_JBNPTI010000018.1, read as the reverse complement.
CGAAGCTCGACCGCACCCGCTCCTTCGTCAATCGCGCCTATATCGATTTCCTCGGCATGTCCCCTGACGAGGCGCTGGCCTTCGACTGGCGCAAGGTGCTGCATCCCGAGGACCTTCCGCGCATCCTCGAGCAGCAGCAGTCGGGAGAGCGCTCGCTGAAGCCGTTCTTCCTCGAGGCACGCTACCGGCGCGCCGACGGGGAATGGCGCTGGCTGCGATCGGAATCGCAGCCGCGCTGGGATGCGAACGGCAAACATGTCGGTTTCATCGGCGTAGCTCACGACGTCACGGCCGCCAAGCAGGCCGAGATCGAGCTGCGCCGCATCAACGAGACCCTCGAAGAGCGGATCAGGGAGCGCACCGCCCAGCTCGAGGCCAATGAAGCGCGCATGCGCGCGATCTTCGACACCAGCAATCAGTATCAGGCCATCCTCGACGTCGAGGGCCGCGTGATGCATGCCAACCGCATCGCGGTCGCCGGCATGCGCGCCGGTGAAGTGAACGTCATCGGCCAGCCGCTCTGGGATGCGCCCTGGTTCACCCATACGCCGGGCGTGACCGAGATGCTGCGCAAGGCGTTCGCCCGCGTTCTCGCCGGCGAGAGCTTTCGGACCGAGATGCGGCTCGACTTCGCCAGCGGCCAGCGGCATTTCGAGCTTTCGATGCGGCCGCTGTTCGACCAGCATGATGTCGTGACCGGCGCGGTCGCCGAGGCGATCGACGTGACCGAGCGCATCCAGGGTGAGGAGCTGTTGCGGCAGTCGCAGAAGATGGAGGCGATCGGCCAGCTCACCGGCGGCGTCGCACACGACTTCAACAACCTGCTCACCATCATCCGCTCGGCCACCGACTTCCTGCGCCGCCGCGATCTTCCCGAGGAGCGGCGCCGGCGCTATGTCGATGCGATCTCGGAGACGGTGGAGCGCGCCTCGAAGCTGACCGCGCAGCTCCTGGCCTTCGCGCGGCGACAACCCTTGACGCCGCAGGTGTTCAATGTTGGCGAGCAGGTCGAGAGCGTCGTGCAACTGATCCGTCCGCTCGTCGGCAGCCGCATCCAGATCGAGCTCGCGGTCACGGACAGCGGGCTGTTCACCCTCGCCGACGTCGCGCAATTCCAGACCGCGCTCATCAATCTCGCCGTCAATGCGCGCGACGCCATGAACGGTGAAGGACATCTGAAGATCGGCGTGCAGCGGACCGAGAGCATCCCGGCCTTGCGTGGCCAAAGCACCCGGCCCGGTGCCTTCATCGCGATTTCGGTCGCCGACACCGGGGGCGGCATCGCGCCTCAACATCTCAACGCAATCTTCGAACCCTTCTTCACCACCAAGGAGGTCGGCAAGGGCACGGGTCTCGGCCTCAGCCAGGCGTTCGGCTTCGCCAAGCAGTCCGAAGGCGACATCGCGGTCGACAGCCGCATCGGCGACGGCGCGACCTTCACGATCTATCTGCCGCAGGCCACGGCTCCGCAATCCGGCACGGAAGCCGGCTCCGCGCGCATCGAGCCGGCGACCATCGGGCGCGGCTACCGCGTGCTCGTGGTCGAGGACAATGACGAGGTGGGGCAGTTCTCGACCGAGCTGCTCGAGGATCTCGGCTATGTGACGCGCCGCGTCGCCAATGCCGCCGATGCGCTGGCAATCCTGGCGAACGACGAATTCGCGGTCGACCTCGTGTTCTCCGACGTCATCATGCCCGGCATCAACGGCCTGGAGCTCGCCGGCATCATCCGCGACCGCTATCCCGGCCTGCCGGTGGTGCTGACATCCGGCTACAGCCACGTGCTCGCGGAGAACGCCCATCACGGCTTCGAGCTGATCAAGAAGCCCTATTCGGTGGAGTCGCTGTCGCGCATCCTGCGCAAGGCGATGGCCGAAAAGGCGCCGCTGCCGCGCTGAGTAGTGCGCGCTCCGCGCCCCGGAATGCCACGTGGACGGAGTGGGTCACACCGGCCCTGCGGAACCAAATAGCGTACACCGCTGTTGCGATGGATCACGCGCAACGAGGCGGCATGGCGGACTTCGATAGCGGCAAGGACCTGGCCCGCGCCGGCCATGCGCTCGACGCCACCAATTTCTTCCTGGCCGATGTGCGTGACGGGCTCGGCCCTTATCTCGCGATCTATCTCCTGACCGAGCAGAAATGGGACGAGGCCTCGATCGGCGTCGTGATGTCGCTCGCGACGATCGCGGGCATCGTCGCGCAGACGCCCGCCGGCGCGCTGGTCGACGCCACCAGGGCAAAACGGCTGGTCATGATATCAGCCGCGATCGTCGTCACGGCCGCTTCGCTGCTGTTACCTCTCATGACCAGCTTCTGGCCGGTCGCGATCTCGCAGAGCATCGCCAATGCCGCCGGCGTGATCTTCGCGCCGGCGATCGCGGCGGTGTCGCTCGGGATCGTCGGCGCCAAAGCCTTCACCGCGCGGGTCGGCCGCAATGAGACCTTCAATCATGCCGGCAACACGGTCGGCGCCGTCATCGCCGGCGCTGCCGCCTATGCGCTTGGACCGTCGGCGGTGTTCTATCTGATGGCGGTGACGTCGGCCGGCAGCCTCATCAGCGTGCTCGCCATCCCCGAGCGCGCCATCGACCATGACGTCGCGCGCGGACTGGCGCATCAGGCGGAGGGCAATCGCCCGAAGCGGGGCGAGCAGCCCTCGGGCCTCAGCATTCTCCTGACCTGCCGTCCGCTGCTGATCTTCGCGGTCTGCGTCGCGCTGTTTCACCTCGCCAACGCCGCCATGCTGCCGCTGGTCGGCCAGAAGCTGGCGCTGCAGGACAAGAATCTCGGCACCAGCCTGATGTCGGCCTGCATCGCCGCGGCCCAGCTCGTGATGGTACCGATGGCGCTGCTGGTCGGCGCCCGCGCCGACCGCTGGGGCCACAAGCGCTTCTTCCTGACGGCGCTGCTGATCCTGCCGCTGCGCGCGATGCTCTATACGCTATCGGACGACAAGGCGTGGCTGGTCGGCGTGCAGCTACTGGACGGCGTCGGCGCCGGCATCTTCGGCGCGATCATGCCGGTGATCGTCGCGGACCTGATGCGCGGCACCGGACGCTTCAACATTGCGCAGGGCGCTGTGATCACAGCGCAGAGCATTGGCGCGGCGCTGTCGACCGCGCTGGCGGGCCTGGTCGTCGTCCATGGCGGCTACAGCGCCGCATTCCTGGTGCTCGGCGCGGCGGCCGCGCTCGCCGTGATCGTATGCTGGCTGCTGCTTCCCGAGACCGGTGGAGCAGAGGCCGCGCACCCGAATGCGGCGCCCTCGCCCGCTATCCCCGCCGAATGATTTGCTCTATCGATCCCTGATCATGTCCCTGCACGATACCTGGCTCGCCTACGCCATCATCATTCCCGCCACCGCTGGCGTCATCATCCGCCCCTTCCGGCTGCCCGAGGCCGTGTGGGCCGTCGCCGGCGCGATCCTGCTGGTCGCGCTCGGCCTGCTGCCTGTCGCTGAAGCGCTCACCGGCATCCGCAAGGGCGTCGACGTCTATCTGTTCCTGATCGGCATGATGCTGATTGCCGAGCTGGCGCGCCGCGAGGGCCTGTTCGACTATCTGGCGGCCTATGCGGTGGAGCATGCGCGCGGCTCGCCGCAGCTCCTGTTCCTGCTGGTCTATGCGGTCGGCACCCTGGTCACCGTGCTGCTCTCCAACGATGCGACCGCGATCGTGCTGACGCCGGCCGTCTATGCCGCCACCCGCGCCGCCGGCGCCTCGCCGCTGCCCTATCTGTACGTATGCGCCTTCATCGCCAATGCCGCGAGCTTCGTGCTGCCGATCTCCAATCCGGCCAATCTGGTCGTGTTCGGCGAACGCATGCCGCATCTCACCGAATGGCTGCGCCAGTTCACCCTGCCCTCGATGGCCGCGATCGCCCTGACCTTTGTCGCGCTATGGCTGACCCAGCGCCGCGCGCTCCGTGAGGAGACGCTGCGCACCGATGTCGAGAAACCGCACCTGAGCCGCGAGGGTCGGCTTGCCGCGTTCGGGATCGGCGCCATCGCAGCGGTGCTGCTGACTGCCTCGGCGCTCGACGTGCAACTGGGCCTGCCGACCTTCGTCTGTGGCGTCGTCACGGCGACCGCGATCCTGCTGGTCAGCCGGCAATCGCCTTGGCCGGTGATCCGCGGCATCTCATGGGGTGTGCTGCCCCTGGTCGGCGGCCTGTTCGTGATGGTGGAGGGTCTAAGCCGCGCCGGCGCGATCGGACAGCTCAGCGCCTGGTTGCACCAGGGCGTGACGTCGTTGCCGCACGGCACGGCGTGGGCCGCGGGCCTGATCACCGCGGTGGCCGACAACATCGCCAACAACCTGCCGGTCGGCCTGGTTGCGGGCTCCGTCGCCGCCAGCGACCACCTGCCGCATGAGGTCATCCGGGCCATCTTGATCGGGGTCGATCTCGGCCCGAACATCTCGGTCACAGGCTCGCTTGCCACCATCCTTTGGCTGACGGCGTTGCGGCGCGAGAAGATCGAGGTGACCGCCTGGCAGTTTCTCAAGATCGGACTCGTCGCAACGCCGCCGGCGCTAATCGCGGCGCTGGCGGCAGCGATCTGACATCGATTGATTTGCGATGGGCACGTTGATGAGTGTGGGAGCCCGCCCCTACCGCTCCAGGGCTCCGTTGAAGAAGTCGACGAGCCCGAATGGCGCGCTGTCGCCGAGGCAGAGTTCGAGGATCATGTGCGCGCCCGCGGCCGCCGACTCGCTGCGCGGGAATAACGCCTCTTCGTAGACGGTGAGTGCCGCTTCGATGTCGCCGGCGTGGGCGGCAATCGCCTCGCCGAGCTCGGCGCCGTCGAACATCGCCAGGTTCGCGCCTTCGCCCGCCGGCGGCGCCAGGTGCGCGGCATCACCGAGAAGTGTCACTCCGGGCACACGGTCCCATCGATGGTCGTTCGGAAGCGTGTGGATCATACGCGGGACCGGCGGGGTTTCGCCGTCGGTGATTAGCGCGGTGAGCGCGGGCGCCCATCCGTCGAACTCGGCCGCAATTCGCGCCGTCGCGGCGGCAGCGTCCATGAAGTCGATGCCGGCGATCCACTCGGCGGAGCGGTTCAGCGCGACGTAGGCGTGAAGAACCTGTCCTGCCTCACGGTGCGCGCAGATCCCCTGTCCCGGAGCGAGCGCGAACAATGCGCCGCCGCCGACCGCCTCGGCCGCTGCGGTGTGCCGCTGGTCGGCGTCATGCAGGTAGGTCTCAATGAACGTCGTGCCGACATATTCCGGCTTGGCGGCCGACAACAGCGGCCGAACCTTCGACCAGGCGCCGTCGGCGCCGACCAGGAGGCTCGTGACCACGCTCGACCCGTCCGCGAATCTCAGTTCATGCCTGTGGTCGCCGAGGGGCACGGCGCCGGTCAGCTTCTTGCCCCACCGGATCGTCTCATCTGGAAGGGAATCGAGAAGAAGCCGCCGCAGATCGCCGCGCAACACCTCGGGGCGTCGACCGTCATCGGCCTGTGCGAGCAGCACCGTGCCATGCGGGTCGAGCACGCGCGAAGCCGCGCCGCCGTCATGGATGATCGCACGGAACGCGTCGATGAGGCCGGCGTCTGCGAGGGCACGTTGCCCGTCGTGCTCGTGAATATCGAGCTGGCCGCCTTGCGTCCGAGCTTCCGCGGACGGCTCCGCCTCATAGATCGTCGCCGGGACGCCGTGGACATGGAGGACGCGTGCGAGCGTGAGGCCACCGAGGCCCGCACCGACGATCGTGACGGGTGTCGTCATCATCTGCCTTTCAATCGGCATGGAACACCGTTCCATAAAAAGTGGATTGGAACAACGTTCCAATCATGTCAAGATGATGGTCATGGCGACCAGATCAATACGGACGGAACGGCGCGCGGACGCGCTCTCGAAGGAGAAGATCGTCGAGGCGGCGATCGAGATCCTGGACGCCGGCGGCGAAAGCGCTCTGACCTTCCGCGCGCTCGCGGCTCGGCTGGCAACCGGGAGCGGGGCGATCTACTGGCACGTCGCCAACAAGAGCGACTTGCTCGCAGCGGCCACCGATGACGTCATTGCCCGCGTCACGACCGGTGTCGGCGGCGATGCCGAGCCGCGACAGGCAATCCGTGCCGTTGCGCTCGGGGTGTTCGATGCGATCGACGCCCACCCGTGGGTCGGCGCCCAGCTTTTCCGTGAACCGTGGCGGTCCGCGATGCTGCAGATCGTGGAAAGCGTCGGCGGACGGCTCCAGACGCTCGGTGTCCCCGAAAGAGCCCTGTTCGATGCCGCGTCTGCGCTGGTGAACTACATCCTCGGCGTGGCCGGGCAGAACGCCGCGAACGCCCGCCTGCTGCCGCGCGAGACGGACCGCGCGGCGTTCCTCGGATCGGTCGCCGCGCAATGGGCGCAGCTCGATTCCGCCAAGTACCCGTTCGCCCATCGCGTGGCGACGGACCTGCGCGAGCACGACGACCGCGAGCAGTTTCTTGCCGGCATCGACCTCATCCTGGCCGGGATCGGAACCATCCGATAGGCAGCGACCGACTTGCAGCCCTGTCGTCAGAACGCAGGGAAAGACGCAAACCGGCGGGAGAAGATCGAGGTCGGCACCTTGGCAGGCTCCAACCAGCCACCAACGGTGCGACTCGTGACGACGCCGCCGGCGCTGGTGGCACGCTGGCGGCGGCGTTGGGGTCACGATCGACCTGACGATCAGGCCGCAGCTTCGTAGTTGACCGCGGTCTCAGCGATCTTGGTCAGCGTCTCGTCGGTCTTCCGCTCTTCATTCAGCGTCTGGTCGAGCAGCTTGGCGGCTTTCGGCAGGTTGAGCTTGAGGGCCCAGGCCTTCAGGGTGCCATAGCGCGACATCTCGTAGTGCTCGACCGCCTGCGCTGCAGCAAGAAGGCCGGCGTCGAGCGCCTGGGTCCCCTTGTACTCGTCCATGATCTCCTTGCCCTCGTCGATGATGCCCTCGATCGCATCGCACTTCTTGCCGCGGGCGGGCTTGCCGATCAGCTCGAAAATCTGCTCGAGCCGCTCGATCTGGCCTTCGGTCTCCTCCTGGTGCTTCTCGAACGCCGCCGCCAGCTTCTCCGACTGCGCCGCCTTGGCCATTTTCGGCAGCGTCTTCAGGATCTGCTTCTCGGCGTAGTAGATGTCCTTGAGGGTATCGAGGAAGAGCTCGTTGAGGTCTTTGTCGGCAGGCATGGTGTGCTCCTGTTGATTGTGAGCCGACAACCAGAAAGCCATACCCTAGTTCCTGCCACCGACGAGCCCGCCGCAAGAAAATCCTGCCCGGAGCGCTGTCGGCGGCCTCCGAGCCTCTTGTAACAAAACTGTCACCCGGCAAAACTAAAGCTCTTCCCTGCGGCGAGACGCCGCGATTCCGCCGATTGCCTTCAGGAGTTTTCAATGCGCCGCCCGCTCGTGCTGCTGTGCGCCGGACTGACCTTGCTGTCGTCCGGAGCCGCATTTGCGCAGAACGCCACCCCCCATAATCTCATCCTGTTCATTCCCGACGGCCTGCGTGCGCTCAAGGTGACGCCGGAGACCGCCCCGGCCATGGCCGCCGTCCGCGACAAGGGCGTCAACTTCAAGAATTCGCACTCGCTGTTTCCGACCTTCACGATGGCCAACGGCTCGGCCATGGCGACCGGCCATTATCTCGGCGACACCGGCACATTCTCGAACACGATCTTCACGGGCTACACCTCGGCGCCGGCCGGCGATACCGTCGTGCCCTTCATCGAGAACGACGCCGTGCTCGGCGACATCGACGAGCATTTCAACGGCGACTACCTCAACGAGGACACGATCCTGAAGCTTGCCCGCAAGGCCGGTTATTCGACCGCCGCGATCGGCAAGCTCGGCCCGACCTATCTGTTCGACCACACCGGCTGCCCTTGCAAGCCCGGCGCGACCTCCTCGATCGTGATCGACGACTCCACCGGCAACAAGAATGGCGTGCCGGTGACCGACGAGGTCAAGGACGCCATGACCAAGGCCGGCCTGCCGCTGGCGACGCCGTCGCGCGGCGACAACGGAAAGGCGGGCGACGCCAAGACGCCGGGCACGACCTCGGCCAACGTCGCGCAGCAGGCCTACATGGTCGACGTCGCCACCAAGGCGGTACTGCCGATGTTCAAGGCCCGCAACAAGCCGTTCGTTCTGGTGTTCTGGTCGCGCGACCCGGACGGCAGCCAGCACAATCACGGCGACAGCCTCAACACCATCACGCCGGGCATCAATGGCCCGACCTCGATGGCCGGCATCAGGAATGCCGACGACAATCTGGCGGCGCTGCGCAAGGCGCTCGACGATCTCGGGCTCGCCGCCTCGACCAACATCATGGTCCAGGCCGACCACGGCTTCTCGACCATCTCCAAGGAGAGCAAGACCTCGCCATCGGCCAAGGTCGGCTACGACGACACGCCGAAGGATTTCCTGCCGATGGGCTTCCTGGCGATCGACCTCGCCAAGGCGCTCGACCTGCCGCTGTTCGATCCCAACGACAAGAACGCGGCGGTGCCCGACGGCAAGCACCCGAAGGCCGGCAACGGCGTGCTCGGCAAGGATCCTGCCAAGCCCGACCTCGTCGTCGCCACGAATGGCGGCTCCGACCTGATCTATCTGCCCAACAACGACAGGAAGCTCGCCCGCCGCACCGTCAAGGCGCTGCTGGCGCAGGACTACGTCTCCGGCATCTTCGTCGACGACAAGCTCGGCGAGATTCCCGGCACGCTGCCGCTGTCGCGGATCAACCTGCAGGGCAAGGCGGTGACGCCGCACCCGGCGATCGTGGTCAATTTCCGCTCCTACGTCGCGCCGGACTGCGACCAGCCGTCCAACTGCCAGGTCGAGGTCGCCGACACCGTGCTGCGCCAGGGCCAGGGCATGCATGGCTCGTTCGGCCGCGGCGACACCTACAACTTCATGGCGGCCATCGGACCCGACTTCAAGGCCGGCTTCGTCGATCCCCTGCCCGTCAGCAATGCCGATGTCGGCATCACCGCGGCGAAGCTGCTCGACCTCAAGGTCGCGCCGAAGGGCAAGCTGATCGGCCGCATCATGACCGAGGCGATGCCGAACGGCACAACGCCCAAGGCGACGTCGGACGTCATCAAGTCGGACCCGGCCGCCGGCGGCCTGCGGACCGTGCTGAAGCTGCAGCGCGTCGGCACCCAGCGCTATTTCGGCGTCGCCGGCTTCCCCGGCCGCACCGTGGGCCTGGACGAGGAAGCGCCGAAGCAGAAGGCGGCGGCGAAGTAGTCAGGCGTTGCGACGCCCGTCCAAGACCAAAAGACTTAGTGCCCCGTGAAAGCGGGGCATTCTTGTTTGCTAGGTCAAAGGCTCCTTCCGCCTTGCAAATTCGCATTGGCACTAGACGACCGTTTCCAAAGTCCTGGCCATATTGATATGGACGTGCAGACCCCCGCTGTCATCGTCCGCGAAGGCGGACGATCCAGTACGCCGTGACGTCTCGGTTCAATATCTTCTGCCGCGGACTACTGGATGCTCCGCCTTCGCGGAGCATGACAGCCGTGGAGACGGCGAGAGCTCAACCCAGCAACCACCGTCGGTTCTAAGGAAACACTCGTCTAGCCAGACGCACGGACAGCTATCGTGGTCCGCATGCGCTGCAGTCTGAGCGCAACGAACGAGAAGCCGATCATCAGTCCCGCTGCGAGCGCGCCGGCCGCAGCAAATAGGAAGTACTCCGGAATCATGAGCATCTCGATTGCATAATCATAGTGCTGGCGACTCGCAGTTGCCGTGATGATGTCCCATTCGCGATGCACGGCCGCGACAAAGCTGCCGAGATAGCCGCCCGCGGCCCCGGTCCAGACAAACGCGATCGTGTTGAGCCGATAGAGCCACGCCAGACAAATGGCGACAGACATGATCGCAATCACGATCGCGATGTAGGGCTGCCATTCGAACCCGGATGTCCACTCGAGCATGAGGTATGTCGCCAGGGCAGCAGCAGCGAGCGACAGCAACATTAGCACCACCGAGTGCAAACTCCGCAAACGATCGATGAGACCTCGATCGTTCGAGGTCTGTAAGCCCCAGCGCGCCAGAATAAGCCTCACCTGTGCGGCGCAAATCCCTCCTAAGATTTCCAGCACAAGATCGCCAGAGAACGCGAAGTCCCGCGCGACCGCGAACCAGGCTCCCTTGAGATTCCACAACAGCCATAGTTGGAACAGGATCGGCGCGAACGCGCTCAGGAGCACCCGCGGAACGTAACGCCTGTTCCAGATGTAGGGCAGCGCACATACGAAGCCAAAAAGCCAAGCTTCGAGGCTTCGGATCACGATCTCCACGATATCCCCCGATCTGCGCAATCACGGCAGGTGCACCGGCGCCAGCGGAGTATTTCAATGCCACCGGTCCGCCTCGTCAAGCAGCGGGTCTGCGCCTACAGGAGCCGACGCACGCCACGCATACGCCGAAAAGAAAAGAGCGCGATGATGTCATCGCGCTCCTCGAACTCGGTCTCGTGGATGAGGCGTGCTGCGCTTACATCCCGATGTCGATCATCGACGGCAGTTGCGCCAGCGGCAGCACGGTGACGCCGACGAGCGTCGCGACCATGGCTCTCAGGACGCGGTTGCCCTGGCGCTTGCCGCGCATCTGCTTGGCGACCCATTCCAGCACGTCGGTGCGGACGCCGCGCGCATTGGCCGGCGCCCAGCTCGCGATGTCGGTCTCGGCGGCCAGCGCGACGCTGCGCGGCGGCACCGGCAGGCCGGATGCGGAGGCGGTGTGATGCGCAATCGCCTTGGCGAGCAGGTCCTCGAACCGGCCGTTATCGTTGCGTTCGGTCGCGGCCTGGTCGATCGCGAACAGGGCCTCGGCTTCGGCACGGCTCACCGGGGCATCGTTCACCGCAGCGGCGGTGAGGATGCGCACGCACCAGGCGACGTCGTCGGCATCGAGCACCCGGGAGAAATGCACGCGTCCCGCGGTGGTCGGACCCTCACCGGTGATCACGCCGTCGCGCACGATGCCGAGCGCGAAAGCCGCGGTCTCACAGGAGGACGGTTCGAGACCATCGATGCCGATGGTTTTTGGTGCAGAGGTAGCCATGTTCTCTTCTCAGTTGCTGTGTTGACCCACCTTGTCGGCGCGCGTCTGAACGAGTGGTTAACGGTTCGAAACGCTGCTGTGGGTTTTTGTATCGGTTGCCGATTTGCCGCAGTGACCTCGATCACGGTTCAATGCCGAGGGCCGTCAGGGGGCGGCGTGTTGCGACCGCCAGATGGCGAAATCTGGGCAACCGGTCGTCTCACGGATGTTTCGTCGCAGCCCGGGAACTCAAAAGAAGTTGTTGGCTCCGTGAGTTCCAGAGAAATCTTTTTCTCTTTCTCGTGAGACAGTTCCCTTGAGGAGCAGTATTTCCTATAGTGTTTAGAAGAATTTATTTCCGCCACTGCAATGAATTGAGGACTGCCATGGCTCTCCAGATCGGCTCCACTGCCCCGGACTTCGAGGCGCAAACCACCGAAGGCAAGATCAAATTCCACGACTGGATCGGCGACAGCTGGGCCCTCTTGTTCTCGCATCCGAAGGATTTCACCCCGGTCTGCACCACCGAGCTCGGCGCGCTGGCGCGGCTGAAACCGGAGTTCGACAAGCGCGGCGTCAAGCTGATGGGCCTGTCGGTCGACCCGGTGGAGAACCACGCCAAGTGGTCCGAGGACATTCGCGAGACGCAGGGTGCCGCGCCGAACTACCCGATGATCGGCGACACCGACTACAACGTCTCCAAGCTCTACGACATGCTGCCGGCGGCGATCTCCGGGGATCCGTCCAAGCGCAGCGCGGCCGACAACCAGACCGTCCGCAACGTCTTCATCATCGGGCCCGACAAGAAGATCAAGCTGATCCTGGTCTACCCGATGACCACTGGGCGCAACTTCCAGGAAATTCTCCGCGTCATCGACTCGCTGCAGCTCACCTCCAAGCACCGCGTTGCCACCCCCGCCGACTGGAAGCAGGGTGAGGACGTCATCATCGCCGGCTCGGTGTCCGACGACGAGGCCAAGACGATCTATCCGAATGGCTGGAAGGCGCCGAAGCCGTATCTGCGTGTGGTGCCGCAGCCGAAGTGAGTGCTCGAGCGGCCAAGTTCATTCGCCCTTCTCGGATGGGAAGGGCGAATGCCGCCGCAGGTCCATACGGTCATGCAGGATGCGGCCGATCTCGATGATCCCACGGCCACCCACGCGGTAGAGCAGCAGATGGCGCCCAGCGCGGCCGTGTCGTGCGACATGAAGTGTGCGAACGCCGTGCATGATCTCATCTCGAGCCCTGGATCCCGCAACATCGGGACCATACGCTAGTTCTCCGATCGCGCGCAGCAGCGTGTCCCGGTACACTTCGGCCTGACGGCGACCGAAGTTCTCTACCGTCCATTTCAGGATATTCGCGAAGTCGAGCTCTGCGACGGCACTGAGACGAACTCTCCACGTCTCCTCCATCGTCAGATGCTCCCGTGCGGGCGCGGCGATCAATCGGCGCGGCTGATAAGCCTGTCCGAGAGGCCGTTGAGATAGGCTTCAAGCTCGTCCATGCTGGTGAACTCCTTGAACTCGCCGCGATCGAGCGCAGAAAAACCGGCCTGCGCGGCCTCACGCAGGCCGTTCAGCCGTGCAGCATCTTCGGCCTCGCGCTGCTCGATCAAACGCAGCCCATCGCGCAGCACCTCAGTCGCGTTCTGGTACCGGCCGGACTCCACCAGACCTTGGATGATCTTTTCCTGATCGTCCGTCAGAACGACGTTTCGTACCGCCATCGCAAGGCCCATCGCGTGAGTTATAGGCTCACTATGCCACGGGCGACGGCTCCTGTCGCCAGCCTTCCAGGCCCAGGAACGTGCTAGCCCCGTGGCGTCGCCCAGTCCGCGATCAGCAGCCCGAGCGTCGCCGACACCGCAGTGACGAACACGCCCCAGCCGATGTCGACCGCCACGACCGCCCAGGTCCACTGCTTGAGCATCGCCAGCGACGTCAGCTCGAAGGTCGCGTAGCAGAACAGCCCGAACAGTGCGCCGTAGAGCAAGGTCGAGCGCCACGTCGCATCGGCCGTCCCGCTGACGAAGATCAACACCCCCACGACATAGAGCAGATAGAACAGCACCGCCGGCACGGGGCGGATCTCGCCCAGCATCTCGCCGACCTGCGACTGGAAGAAGCCCCTGGCGACGATGCTCAGGAACGGGATGTCGAAGCCGAGCAGCACGGCCAGTGTCGCGAAATACAGAACGGCGTACCGGCTCATGCGCGGCTCCTCCCTGGTGGTTCACCTGCCGATGACGCGGAGCGACGGCAGCCCCCGCCCGGGCCGGGCCGATCAGCCGCGGCGCTTGGCCTTGGCCTTCTTTCCACCCGGCGCCTTCGCCCGCGAGGGTCTGTCTGAATACGTCTGTCCGCCGTGGCTGGACTTGTCGCGATGCTGCTTTTTGTTCGCGAACGCCAGCTGTTGGCCAGGTTTCGCCGGCCCCTCGCGATGCGGCTTGCCACGCGGCTTGGCGTCCCTGCCCCCGCGCGGCTCATCGCGCTGCAACGGATGGTAGGCCGTCTCGTCCGCCTCGCGCCGCGGCGGCCGCTTGTCGGCGCGCGGCTTGTCCGGCGACGCCTGCCCCGAGGGCACGCCCGCCAGCGGCTCGATCCGGATATTGTCCTCCTTGTCGGGACGGCGGATGTTCGCAGTGAAAGCATCGGCGACGCGCGCGGCGATCTCGAACTCGGTCGTCGTGTCCTGGATCTTGATGGCGCCGATGTCGTGCTTGTCGATGCCGCCGCGGCGGCAGATCATCGGCAGCAGCCAGCGCGCTTCCGCATTCTTCCTGCGCCCGATCGCCGCCCGGAACCAGACGCTCGGCTCGCCCATGCCGTGGCGCGCCGACGGCTTTCCTGTCTTCGTTCGGGGCGACGGCGGCCGCTCCTCGCCGCGCGCCGGCCTGGCGGTGTCGCGACCGCGATCCTCCCGCGCACGGCCGCGATCCTGGCCCGGATCCAGAATGTCCTCGGGCGACGGCAGCCGCGCGCGATAGAGCCGCGCCAATGCGGCGGCGATGTCCTCGGCCGACCGCTCCGCCAGCAGCGCCTGCGCGAGCGCCAGATCCTCCGCCGTCGTCTCCTCGGTGAACACCTGGTCGTGGAGCATGCGCTCCTGATCGAGCTTGCGGATCTCATCAGCCTGCGGCGCCGCGCCCCACGCGGCCTCGATGCCGGCGAGGTTCAGCAGCGTTTCCGCCCGCCGCCGCCGCGCCGGCGGCACCAGCAGCACGCTGACGCCCTTGCGGCCGGCGCGGCCGGTGCGGCCCGAGCGATGCTGCATCACCTCGGGATCGTTCGGCAGCTCGGCATGGACCACGAGGTCGAGCTTGGCGAGATCGATGCCGCGTGCTGCGACGTCGGTTGCCACGCACACCCGCGCGCGCCCGTCGCGCAGCGACTGCAGCGCCGTGGTCCGCTCGTTCTGGGTCAGCTCACCCGACAGCGCGACGACGGAAAAGCCGCGTTCCAGCAACGCCGCCTGCAGATGGCGCACCTTCTCGCGGGTGTTGCAGAATACGATCGCGCTCGGCGACTCGTAGAAGCGCAGCACGTTGACGACCGCGTGCTCGACATCGTCGGCGGCGATGCGGATGGCGCGGTACTCGATGTCGGCATGCCCGCCTTCGTCGCCCTCGACCTCGATCCGGAACGCGTCGTCCTGATACTGCTTCGCCAGCGCCACGATGCCGCGCGGGAAGGTCGCCGAGAACAGCAGGGTCCGGCGCGTTTCCGGCGTGGTCTCGAGAATGAACTCGAGGTCCTCGCGAAAGCCGAGATTGAGCATCTCGTCGGCCTCGTCGAGGACCACGGCCTTCAATTCCGAGATGTCGAGACGCCCGCGCCGGAGATGGTCGCACAGCCGCCCGGGCGTGCCGACCACGATATGGGCGCCCGCCTCGAGCTCGCGCTGCTCGCGGCGCGGATCCATGCCGCCGACGCAGGAGACGACGCGCGCGCCGGCGTGCTGATAGAGCCATGCGAGCTCGCGCTGCACCTGCAAGGCAAGCTCGCGCGTCGGCGCCACGATCAGCGCCAGCGGCGCGGTCGCCCGCGCAAACCGCTCGGCCTCGCCGAGCAGGTTCTTCGCAAGCGCCAGCCCATAGGCCACGGTCTTGCCCGAGCCGGTCTGCGCCGAAACCAACAGGTCACGGTCGACGGCGTCATGTGCAAGCACGGCGAGCTGTACGGGCGTCGGAGTCTCATAATTGCGCTCGGCCAGGGCGCGGGCGAGCGGCGGATTCGTCGTGGGAAAGGACAAGTGACGGGAAACCTCGTTTCGATCCGGCTGCTTTACGCCATGCCGCGCCGGAACACGAGGGCCGTGAACGGTCAAATGCCGTCCTGCTCAGTGCGCCCAGCCCGCCCGGACGACACCGATGGTCGACGGCCGCGCGGCCGGGAAGGCGAGACGCGCGGCCACTGCCGCGCCAGGTCTCGGCTACTCGTCGCTCCACGGCCAATGCCAGTGATGCCAGCCCCAGTTACGCGGACCGCTGGCGTCCATGGCCGCCTTCTGCTTGTCATCGAGCGAGTCGTACAGCGCCTGAAACGCCGGGCGGACGATCTTGATCGCCTGCTGCATCGTGTCGAGGCGCTGCTCCGCCAGTGCGAGGCGGTCGGTCGCCTTGACCGGCGGCGTCGCCGGGCAGTCCTTCGTGATCAGCTCCGCGGCCTTGGCCGATGCCGCCTTGAGATCATCGAGCCGCGCCCGCTGCGTGTCGTTCGGCTTGATGGCGGCCTCGATCTGCGACATCCGCCATTCGGCAAATCCGGCCATGCGGGGATTGCACAGGAAGCCGAAGCCCCGACCGCCCATCATCCCCGGCCCCATCATCATGCCGGGGCCCCACCCTGGTCCGCCCGCGCCCGGCTGGGCAACGCCCGGTGCGGCGGTGACGGTCACGATTGCGGCCGCGAAGACCAGCGCGCGTGGATCTAATCGCATGGCAGAACTCCTTGACGTGGCACCGATGAGTTTGCGCAAACTAAGCGCGCGGCGAGCTTTCGTGCTTGAGCAAGATCAACGGATCACTGCAGAGCCATGGCGAATTGAGGAGATGACAACGATACGCAGCTATCGCTGGATATGGACATCGGCGGTCGCATCGGGCTGCGGGACGCTGGCGCATATCGGCCTGATGGAGCTCAAGAGCCGGCTTCACCTGTTGCCGCAGTTCGATCCCGCCACGGCGCTTCTCGACACGCTCTCGCCCCTGTTCGCCGGAGCGATGCATGATGGGGCGCCGCTGTGGTTGCTCTCGCAGCTCAACGGAGCCTTCCTGATCGGCCTGCTGTTCGGGCGCTTCTTCCACCGCCTGCCCGGCGGCAGCGGTGTCGCCAAAGGCTTCCTGCTCGGGCTCGCCGGCTGGTTGCTGCTCGGAATCGGGTTGTTTCCCGCCATCGGCCTTGGACCGTTCGCAACGTCGCTCGGCCTGGGCGCCGGCCCGGCGCTGTTTTCGCTGGCGATGGTCGAGGCGTATAGCGTCGTGCTGGGCGCCGTGTATGCGGCCCTGCAGAGACCGGATCAGAAGATCGAGCCTGGCCGCGGAGACAGCAATCACACCTGACCGCCGCCGGGAGGTCGTCCGGCCAATTTCGAAAAGGCCGAATTTTTCTCTTTCGTTTTCTCGTAAATCGTGTATGATCCGCGTCGTCCTGCCCCATGCAGAGGGACGTACGCGTCGTCACGAACGTCGGTGCGGGATGCGGTGGCCGCGAACCATGCCGGACGCGCGTTTCGCGCAGACGACCGGCATGATCGCGGACGTGAAGTCGCAGCGTCCTGACACCCCGAAGCTGGTGTCACGTTCGCGACGGCGCTAGCGCGCCGCGCGGATCATGGTGGCCAACACGCCCGGCGCACCAGGGAGACTGCGTATAAGCGTGAAGACATCGCGCAGGGAATGCCGGTTGATCGGCTTTGCCTGTGGTACCTGCCGCCTGCATTTTTTTCGCAGGCGGGCCATGGGTGAGGCCTTCACCCGGCATTCCCTGCGCCCTCTCGTTTTGCAGAGGGTAAACAGGCCGCAGAACTCGGGCTGCTCATGCCGCGGGAATGCGAGGTCATGTCTTGAGACGCTTGCGCAGATCTCTGTTGTCGTCCCGGGCACTGTTCGTGATCCAGGGCCTGACGGAGGACGGTCTCGGCTACATCGCGCGCGTGACCGCCCCCTACCTCCTCATCATGATCGGCTTCGTGCTTCTGCTCACGCTGTTTCCGGGCATCGTGACCATCCTGCCACGATTGCTCTACGGGTGAGCAGCCGTGTCAGGCCGCGCGCATGCCGTCGAGGAACTTCTGCACCTCGGCCTTCAGCCGCAGGCTCTCGCCGGACAGCGCCTGGGCCGAGGCGAACATCCGGTTGGAGCTTTCGCCGGTCTCGCCTGCCCCGCGCGCCGCGCTGCGGATGTTCTCGACGACCTCTGCGGTGCCGGTTGCGGCCGAGCGGACGCTCTGGGTGATGTTCTGCGTAGCGGCGCGCTGCTGTTCGACGGCGGCGGAGATCGAGGCGGCGATCCCGTTGATGCGCTCGATGGTCGAGCCGATTGCCTTGATGGCGTCGACCGATTCCTGGGTCACGGTCTGCATGTTGGCGATCTGGCTGGAGATCTCCTCCGTCGCCTTGGCGGTCTGGCCGGCCAGGGTCTTGACCTCCTGAGCGACCACCGCGAAGCCGCGGCCGGCATCGCCAGCACGGGCGGCCTCGATGGTGGCGTTGAGCGCCAGCAGGTTGGTCTGCTCGGCGATCGAGGTGATCAGCTTGACGACGTCGCCGATGCGGTTGCCGGCGTCGGACAGCTCCTTGATGCGCTGGTCGGTCGCGGTCGCCTGGTTGACCGCCTCGGCGGCGATGGCGTTGGACTCCTGCACGCGGCGGATGATCTCGGCGATCGAGCCGGACAGCTCGTCCGAGGCAGCAGCCGCAGTGCGGACGTGCTCGGATGCGGTCTCCGACGCGCCGGCCGAGTGGCCGGACAGGTCGGCGGTGGTCCGCGCCGTCTGGGTGAGCTGGCGCGCCTCGCGCTCGAACTCGCCCGACGAGGTCAAGACGTTCTCGATGATGCCGCCGATGCTGGCCTGGAACGAATCGACGAAACGCTGCAGCTCGGCCTTGCGCTGCTCGACAGCCGCTGCGGCCGCAGCGGTCTGCTCCTCGCGCATTCGGCGCCGCTCGCTCGCGGCACTGCGGAACACGACAAGGCTGCGGGCGATTTCACCGATCTCGTCGCTGCGGTCATCGGACTTGATCGCAACGTCCTCGCGGCCCTCGGCGATGGCGGTGAGCGCGTCGGTCACCGCGGCGAGAGGCTTGGTGACGCGGCGAACCGCCAGCATGGTCAAGCCAAGCACCAGCAGCGCGGCGATCGCAGCGGCGACGACCATGGTCCGCATCGCCTGCGACAGCATGGCGTCGAGCTCGGCCATGGGCACGCCGACATAGAGAATGCCGATCACCTTTCCAGCCGGATTGGTGACAGGAAAATAAGCGGTCATGAACGACTTGCCGAACAGCGTCGCGGGGCCCTTGTAGGCCTCGCCGCGCCGCAGCAGCGCCTGCGCCGGATGATCCGCGGCAAGCTGGGTGCCCACGGCGCGGTCGCCATTCTCCTTCTTCACATTGGTCGAGCGGCGGACGAACTGGCCGCTGTCATCAACCACGAACAGCGTGGCGCTGCCGCCGACATAGGACACCGCGCGATCGACGATCGCGTGATCCTTGATCTCGGGAATCGCCGGAATCTCGATGCGCGTAACGACGCCGTTCTGCACGCTGACTTTCGCGTCGCCGAACGTTTCGGTGAACGTCAGCGCGAAGGTGCGCAGATTGCCTTCGATGTCGCGTTTGGCACGATCCGTGAAATCGGAGGACAGCGACCAGTACGCCGCGCCGACCACGAGAGCTGTGTTCAGGGCGATCACGACAACGGCGCCGATCAGCGCCTTGGTGCCGAGCTTCAATTTGACGGACACGAGATAAACCTTCCAGGGGAACTGCAACTGAATCTCAAACTGCCCGTAGTTGGTTTCAAAGCGGTTATTTTCCGGAGCGTAGAATACCGGAACTCTCGATAAAGACGGCAATAAGATACCCCGATCATGTCCTCCTCCCCCATCATCGTATGGTTTCGCGAGAGCCTGCGGCTGTCTGACCACCCCGCGTTGCATGAAGCAGCGAAGTCGGGCACTCGGATCGTTTGTAGTTACGTCCACGATCAGGAAAGCCCTGGGTTGCGTCCGCTCGGCGGCGCGGCGCGCTGGTGGCTCGCGCAATCGTTGCGTGCACTCCAGGCCGAACTACATGCGCTCGGCGCCGAGCTCGTGATCCGGCGCGGCTCCGCGGCCAAGGTGCTCGGCGAGCTGGCGCGCCAAACCAGGGCCAGCGCGGTGTATTGGAACGATGTCGCGCAGGCCGGCCCCCGCGCCGTGGCTGCCGGCGTCGAAGCAGCACTCGCCGAGATCGGCGTCTCTTCACGCGTGTTTCCCGATGACCTTCTGGTCGATCCGGCCGAGTTGCGCGGCAAGGATGGGCGCGGCCCGCGCGTGTTCACACCGTTCTGGAAGCGTGTGCTCACTCTGGGTGATCCGCCGAAGCCGCTGCCGCGGCCGGCCCGGCTGTCGCACGCCCCCGGCGGCGCAAGCTTGCCGATCGGTGAGCTCGCGCTCGAGCCGCGCAAGCCCGACTGGGCCGGCGGCCTGCGGGCGTCATGGCAAGCCGGCGAGCGCGCGGCACAGGCGCGCCTCGCCAGCTTTCTCGAAACGGCCGTGCAGACCTATGCCGCCGATCGCGACCGGCCCGACATCGAGGCGACCTCCCGCCTGTCGCCGCATCTGCGCTTCGGCGAGATCAGCCCGCGCCAGGTCTGGCATGCGGCGCGATTTGCCGCCGCCGCGCGTCCAGCTTCCGCCGCCGGCATCGACAAGTTCCTGAGTGAGCTCGGCTGGCGCGAGTTCAGCCGCCACCTGCTCTACAACAATCCCGACCTCGCAACCCGCAATCTGCAGCCGGCCTTCGATGCCTTTCCCTGGGCGCAGGATCATTCAGCGCTGCAGGCCTGGCAGCGCGGGCGAACCGGTTATCCGATCGTCGATGCCGGGATGCGCGAGCTCTGGCATACCGGGAGCATGCACAACCGCGTCCGTATGGTGGTCGCCTCGCTGCTCGTGAAGCACCTTCTGATCGACTGGCGGCTCGGCGAACAGTGGTTCTGGGACACGCTGGTCGACGCCGACCCGGGCAGCAATCCGGCAAGTTGGCAATGGGTTGCGGGATCGGGCGCCGACGCCGCGCCCTACTTCCGCGTCTTCAATCCCGTGCTGCAGGGCGAAAAATTCGATTCTCGCGGGACCTATGTCCGCCGCTGGGTGCCGGAGCTGGCGCGCCTGCCGGCCACGCTGATCCACCAGCCCTGGGCGGCGAAGCCGCTCGAGCTCGCCGAGGCCGGGGTTGAACTCGGCCGCACCTACCCGGCGCCGATCGTGGATCACAAGCCCGGGCGGGAGCGCGCGCTGGCAGCCTACGCGAGCTTGCGCACAAGTGATTAGTTGGGGTGCGCTTTGACAGCACAGAGAATCCAGCTATCGTCGCAGGGTTTCCAACAAATCGGGGGACCCGATATGGACGACACTCCACTCTCTGATCCGACCGTGACCGAGACCAGCATGCCCGCCGAGGCGCCGAAGGATCCGGTGATCACGACGGCACCTAAGGCCCGACGAGCGGCCAAGAAGACCGCGAAAAAGACCTCCAAGAAGGCTGCACCCAAGCGGGCCGCCGCCAAGGCCAAGAAGGTCGCGACCAAGAAGTCCGCCAAGAAGACCGTGAAGAAGGCGGCCAAGAAAGCTGCGAAGAAGACGGCCAAGAAGGCCACCAAGAAAGCGGCCAAGAAGACGAAGAAGGCCAAGCGCTGATTCTGCCTGGCTCGGGACCGAAGGCGACTCGTCACCTTCGCTGATGGTCTTGGCGAAACAATCCAGTGCCCGGTAGTGGGGACGATCTGGCGCTGGATTGTTTCGTTTGTCGCCGTGCGGTTGGGAGCCGGGACCTGGCATCCGCCGCGCGACGCAGCGACCGGCAATGCCGCGCGGACGCCGGGCCGGCTTGCGACCGGATTGCCGGCAGAGGTCTGCTTGGACAGAGATTCAGTGCGGGCGGTGCCGTCACCAGACGTCGGGACAGGGGTCGACGATCTTCCAGAGCTCGATGCCGTTCTTGATCCGCTTCATCTCGGTGGTGAGCCCGCCGTTGCGCCGGATCCAGTCCTTCACCGAATCGGGGTAATAGGACATCAGCTCGGACGTCCCCTCCACGCTGGTGACCTTGATGCCGAACGTGAATGCCTTGTCGTAATAGGCCTGGTGGAAGCCGAGGCTGGCCCTCGGCGTGACGCAGATCCTGTTGAGCGGCACGAAGCCGAAGACGAGCGTGCAGGCGGAATTGCAGATGCCGTCGATGATGACGCGCTGACGCGTTTCCCTGACGTGCCTGTACTTGGCCTTGTACTCTTCGATGTAGCCACCATGGTCACGCGTAATGTGCAAATCCGCACGCGCCGGGCTAGCGGCGACCAGCAGGAGCACGACGCTTGGGATCAGGCGATTCATGGATCGGACGGCAAACCCGGTCTTTTCTGGCGCTGTCGCGACAACGCCTCGGGCCCAATGCACGACGGCACTTGCCGGACCTTGTCATGATCTTCTTAAGCACGCGGAAAAGGCCAAAATTTTGACGGGTTATCGCCTTTTGCGCACCCTTTCCGCCACTTCCGCGTTAGGCTATCAGCCAGACGGCCGGCCTTGACGTCGTTTTCCGGAGAAGAAAAGTCATGAGCAAGCTCGCATCCCTCGCCGCCGCCTTGATCGTGTCAATTGCCGCCCTGGTGCCGGCCACGTCCGAGGCGCGCAGCCATCATCGGCATCATCGCCACCACTACGGGCTGCCCTACGCCATCAGCTTCCTGCACAATTATGGCCCCGGCCCGCTGCCCGGTAGCTTTGCGTTCTATGACGGTCCTTCCACCAACCACTGCTACCAGAGCTCGGCGGCCTATATCGGCCAGGACCGACGCCGGCATCCCTGCTTCTGACGCCATCCATGGACGCCCCGCCAGCTTCGGCGAACGACCGTTCATGTCCTGCGGAGGCTGGCCTTGGCCATCCAAGTCTGGTATCCCGGTGACGCGGGAGATTTGGCCCGCATCGCGCGCTCGTAGCTCAGCTGGATAGAGCATCGGATTTCGATTCCGAGGGTCGGGAGTTCGAATCTCTCCGAGCGCGCCAGGACGTGTCCCGCCAGCTCCCGCAACGTCTCGTCATCACCCGCATTTGATCGAAGAAGACCCGGTAATAAAAGGGTTTTTCGACTTGCTGGATCTCGCCAGGTCTCGCCGTTAGTTGCGCGAGCGCGGCGGCTTTTTTGCCCAACGCTTATCCCAAGGCTACAAGTTTGGATCTCAGGGGGAGCTGCTCGCCATTCGCTGGATGAGCAGCTCACCATCCCTGAACTGCCACAAGATCCAAACTTCCTACCTGCGCATCATCCCAAGAAGGGGCCACCATGGCGCGACTGATCAATGCCCTCAACCCCGGCGAATTGGCCACGTTGCCGGAGGGCGAGCACTGCGATGGCGGCGGCCTCTATCTGTGCGTCACCGGCCACGGCGGCCGGTCCTGGCTCGTGAAGTATCAGTGGGCCGGCAAGACCGCTAAAATGGGCCTCGGCAGCTTCACCGATGTCGGCCTCGCCGCCGCCCGCAAGAAGGCCCAGAAGATCCGCCAGCAGGCCCGCGACGGCATCAATCCGAAGGTCGACCGCGAGCAGGTCTCGGCGACCGCGCGCTCCTCGCCGACCTTCCTGGACTACGCCACCGAGTTCACCAAGACGCACGTCGCCACGCTGAAGAACCCGAAGTCGGTCGAAAAATGGTGGCGCGCCATCAACGTCTACTGCGCCAGTCTCCACAACAAGCAGATGCACGAGATCACGGTCGACGATGTCATCGCCGTGCTCGCGCCGCGCTGGCTCAGCCACCCGCAGGCGATGAAGGATTGCCGCCAGCAGCTGCAGGCCATCTTCGGCGCTGCCATGGTCAAGGGCCACCGCAGCCGCACCGAGATCAACCCGGCGCAATATGAAGACAACCTCAAGCACATCCCGCCGTTCAAGAAGGCCAAGAAGGCCGGGAAGCCGAAGAAGAACCACCCCTCGATGCCATACGCTCAGGTGCCCGCCTTCATGGTCGAGCTGCGCCGGAAGAACACGGTCGCCGCATGGTGCCTCGAAACCCTGATCCTCACCGGCGTGCGCACGACCGAGGCGCTGCAGATGCAGTGGTCGCAGATCGATTTCGCCGAGCGCAAATGGGTGTTGCCGGGCAAGGTGATGAAGAATGATCTGGAGGCCGATATTCCCCTGACCGATACCGTGATCGCGCGGCTGCAAGGGATCAAGGAGCTGGGCCTCGACAGCAAGTATGTGTTCCCCGGCAAGAAGGCCGGCTCCATCATGAGCAACAACACGATGTTGAAACTGCTGCAGCAGGATCTGGGGCGCGACAATGTCACCGTGCACGGCTTCCGCAGCTCCTTCCGATCCTGGGGCCAGGACGAGACCGAGCACAGTCACGAGACACTGGAATTTTGCTTGCATCACATCACTGGCGATGAAGCCGCGAAGGCCTACAAGAACGGCAACATGTGGGCCAAGCGCATGGCGGCCATGAAGCACTGGGAGACATTCTGCAACACCCGGCCGCAGCCGAAAGCTGTTCCAGCCGCCGCAGCGTGAACGCCTATAAGGCCCGGATCAAGATCGCCAAGGCCGCCCAGCTGCCGGCGGTCGTGACACCCGCGCCGGAGCTGGTCATTACTAACCCTAGTAACGAGCACCTCGACCGCTCAGAGCGCGGCCGTGATGGTCTATTTCCCGCCCGCCTCGCCCTCCGCGCCGCCGCCCTCGGCCTCGCCCTGGTCGGCCTGTCCATGAACGCGGTCTACGCCCACAGCCTCGGTAGTTCGGATCTGGCCGGCTGGCTGTTCCTTGCGCTAGGCCTGTGTGCCGATTGTGCCGCCCTGGCGCTCCCCTCGGTGGCGGCCGGGCAATGGCTTTCTGGGAAAGCAATTGCCGCCCTGGCCGGCTGGCTGGTCTGGGCCGTGACGTTCGCCTTCGCCCTGCTCGGCTCGGTCGGCTTCGCGTCGACCAGCATAAGTGACGTCACCCTGGCGCGGTCGAGCCGCGTCACCCCGGCCGTCACCTCCGCGTCATCGGCCCTGGCTGACGCCATGAAGGCGCGGGATCTCGAATGCAAGGGCGGCGTCGCCCGGTTCTGCCGGGAGCGCGAGACCGCCGTCGAGACGGCCCGCGCCGAGCTAGCGGCGGCCATGGGTGCGGTCCAGACCGGCGCCGATCCGCAGGCGGCGGCGGTGACGCACCTCGTCACCTGGGTCTCCGCCGGTCGCGTCACCCCGACCGAGGGTGACGTCAGCATGGTCCGCCTGTTGCTCGTGGCCTTGCTTTCCCAGGTCGCCGGCATTCTTCTGATGGTGAGCCGGCAGTCATAGCTCAAAGGACCATCGCTCAATCCTGACAATGCCGGCGTGCGCGACCTGGTGCACGACCGGCACATCGTGCTTTCCGCCATCAGCGGCAACAGCTCGCCGTTGGCAGCCCGGCCGAGAGTTTACCAACTTCCCTTGCGGCGCGATCGGCGCAATCATGGGCAATCTCCGCTGAGAGCACCAAAATCACATTCGCTGAATGCGCTCCGTCAGTGACCTTCAGACCCCTACTCTCACGGAAGCCGATTTGCGCGACGCATCGCCCTGCAAGAAAATAAATCGCTGGCTCATTGCCGCGCTGTTCTCCTTCGGAGCAGCGGGTGTATCGCAGGCGGCCGATCTGATCGGCCACGCCAGCGTCGTTGATGGCGACACGATCGAGATCCATGGCGAGCGCATCAGGCTATGGGGCATCGACGCACCGGAGAGCGACCAATTGTGTCGCAACGAGGAGAGTGATCTCTACCCGTGCGGTCGGCAGGCAGCGGCGTCGCTGGCCGCGCTGTTCTACGCGATACCCCGTCCGGTCACCTGCTCGCCAAAGGGCAAAGACCAGTACGGGCGCACGGTCGCGGTCTGCCTGCTTGGAGTCCCCGGCCCCGACCTCGGCCAATGGCTCGTCGCCAACGGCCTTGCCCTCGACTGGCCCAAGTACTCGCAGGGCCGATACGAGGACGCACAGCGCGGCGCCGAGAAAGCCGGTCGCGGCATGTGGTCAGGCAGCTTCGTTGAGCCCTGGCGATACCGTGAGTGTATCCGTCATGGCGGCCGACCTGCAGCCTGCTCCGACGATCCAGACCGACGTCCGTGAAGCCGCCATCGTCACCTGCTGATCAAGTACACACTGCACGTGGCGTTGCCAATCTAGGTCGTTTCTGCCAAGCGTGAGCCCCATGAGCCCGAATTACGAGTTTGTGTTTCAACGAGCGCTTTCTTTATCGGAAGTTGAACGCCCCCGCGTTCTTGACTACGGCTGCGGACGCGGCGAGGTGGTCATCCACGGGCGTCAGGCGGGATACGAGTTCTTTGGGGCGGACCTCGACGCACCAGCGTCGGAACGTCCCGAGCACTTCAGAGCGCTCCGCGACGGACGCCTCGACTTCGACGACGGATACTTCGACGTCGTCATCTCCAACCAAGTGTTCGAGCACGTCAGAGACCCGCAGCTTGCGGTGTCCGAGATCGCCCGCGTGCTGAAGCCCGGCGGAACGTTCCTGGCCTTGTTTCCCGACCGCACCTCTTGGTTCGAGGGCCATGTCGGACTGTACTTCGTGCATCACCTGCCCGACGCCATAGCGCATGGCTATATGCGCGCGGCCCATCGCCTCGGCTTCGGCTACTATCGGGACGGCAAGAGCCCGAAGGACTGGGCCGACTTCATGCTCAATCAGCTCAAGACTGACGTTTTCTACTACTCGCCCGAAGACCTGAGCGCATGGTGGCGATCGGCTTTCGGCTCTGCTCCGGTTGCGGCCGAGGCTGACTTCATGCGGTTCCGCCTCGAGTCGGCAGGGCTTAAAGGGCTGTCACGGCTCGCGGCCGTCCCAGCGGCTGCGGACGTCCTGTCGTTCGCCTGCCGCAAGCGGGCCGGCATCGTGTGGGTAACACGCAAGGCTGGCGTCCCGGCTTGATCCGATGGCTGCGGCCTGACGGATTGTATCACGTGAGATTGCGCCTCCCCACCGCTTCCGATTGAATAGCCTGATGAGATCGGGAGGCGTGATCATTCTGCTGGGGCTGACCGCCCTGGCATCATACGCGATCGGGCGGCAGGGTGCGGCCGATGGCAAAGGCGCGGCTCCGCCTGCTCCCGCCGCGCAAGTCGTCGCCTTGGCCAAACCGGTGGCGCCCTTGGCAGCCCTCCCGGACGCAACCGCTAGCCCCTCTCTCGCCAGACCACAGACTGATCGTCGGGCCATTCAGGCCCCGACCAGTCCTGCCCCGCCAGCGAAGCCGGAGAGCGAGCGCGTGCCCGCCTCGACACAGGCGAAGCCCACCCCACCGGACAAGCCGGCCGCATCCGACACGAAGCGCAAGGTTGAAACGGCACTCACTGCCGCCGCCATAGTGGCGATCCTGATCAAGGCCAGCCGAGATCAGTATTACGCCACGGGTCACCCGTGCGCCTGTCCGGACGATCTGATGAGGAACGGCAGGGCCTGCGGCGCGAGAAGCGCGCATTCACGACCGGGCGGCGCGTCGCCCCTGTGCTATCCCGCCGATGTGACGGCCGAGATGATCGAGGCGTATCGGCGTCAAGCGGCGCGGGCAAGTCAGTAGGGGCTGGTTAGTCTTCGGCGAGTAGCCAGCGTTCCCGCTTCACAATCAACCCTGCGGCTTCATCCCGAGACGCTCGCCGCACATGCTGCCGTAGGCCCCGACCACACCGAGCAAGCCGTCACCTGCGTTCGGGTCCTCGGTGTTGAGCTGCTCGATCATGCCGGTCGGCGATGTGACCACGCTGACCTTGCAAGCATAGGTCTTCGCGCTTCTGTCACTCGTTAATGTGGTCTCGGTTGCCAGCTGCCAGACGTGGGACGATTGACCGCTGTTCATCCGGAAACTGCTCGTCGGCGGCCCCCACTTCATCACCAGCGTGTCGACGTTCTTGCCGACGTATTCCTGACCGAGGCGAGCCCGGACCTCCGGCGCCGAAGCTGCACAAGCGCCCAATATGGCACAGATGGCCATTACCCCAAGAAATCGCATTAGATCCCCCTCTGATACCAATGAACCGCAACCACTCCGCTCTGGCAATACCTTCGGTAGCGCGTGGGATTGTTTTCCCTGGCGATCGCTGGATGTGCAATGCAGCCGTTCCCCGGCATCAGTGGCGCCGTCACCCCGTGGCTAGCGCCGAGCGAATGCACAGCCCCCAGAACTAGCGGCTTTCCGCATCGCGCATTTCGCGGGATCATGCGCCATGAGCACCAAGTCGCGGGAACGGCTGTACGGCACCGACATCCGCATTGCAGCGGACCGGGCTGCCCGTGCGCGGAAGAAGGCCGATTGGCTCGCCTGCGATGCCTGGAATAAACGAATGCTCGGCTTCCAGGGGCCGGCGCAGCCCTCCCCTACCCTCGGCGACGCATTGAACGCTGGCTTCTGCTATCTTGAGGTCCGGTGCCTCGGCTGCGACACCAACCAGACGGTGGCGCTGGACATCGTCCGCCGACTGAAGATCACGCCCATACATGAGCTGGAGCGATACATGCGGTGCAAGGACTGCTCGCAGCTGCGGAGGTACCCATACAAGCGGAGCGCGCTTGTGGCACTACGTGAGACGAAGATTTCAACGACACACCCCGCTTCGGTATGGTGGCCTGGGGAACGATGAGCGACAAGCCGGGCTGAGCCCAAATCGGAGCGAGAGGAGATGGCGGCAGGATGGGCTTCGGGCTGGCTCGCTCGGCAGGGCAAGAAAATCAAACTGTCCCGTGCCCAGCTGTGTCCCTGTGGTAGCGGCTGGGTGATCGCTTCGTGCTGTCTGGACCCATCAGACAATACGCTCCGCAAGAAGGTGCCATCCATTCAACCACCGGGACCGAAAACGCACTTTGCACATCCCAATTGTTATCTCCGCGACACCAACAACTGCTCGCCAGACATTTCGCGCGAGCACTACGTCTCAGCGAACGTACTCGAGCAAATCGCCGCATCTGAGAAGGCCGTCAACCTTTCAGGCGTTCCGTTCCTTCAAGAAGGCGAAACGAGAGCGCTGCCGGTCAAGAGCCTTACTGCCAAGATACTTTGCCAGCGGCACAACGCGGCATTCTCGCCTCTAGATCAAGAAGCTGGCCAATTCTTCGAGATGCTGACAGACGCAATGATGCGCAGTGTAAAGGGACCGGGATCCAGTAGGAGGGAGCTGTTTCTTGCAAGCGGGACGACGGTCGAGCTTTGGATGTTGAAAGTCGCATGCGGTCTCTATTTCTCGCGGATCGGATCATCCAACCGAGAGATCATCAGTGATACGCATACCATCGACATGGGAAAGGTGATCGATGCTTTCGATGGAAAGTGGGAGGACCGGGCGGGATTATACTTTAACGGGGATACCGGTAAAATCCTCCAGACTGCCTTTCACGTGCAGGTCGCGCCACTCACAGACGGCGAGCGAATGGGTGGAGTTCGCGTCTCTTTGCTCGGCTTCGAGTGCGATCTCATCTTTGACACCACCGGCACGCGTGATGGGATTTGGGCAGGAATTGTGTATCGCCCTCACGAGCTTGCTTTTGAAATTGAGCACGGTCGAAAAAAGCACGTACTCCTGTCTTGGCCAAAGGGGCACAAAGGGAAAACAATCAAGTTCGCAATGAAGTTCGCACCAATCGAATAGTGATCATGTGCAACCTCTACAGCATCACCACCAACCAAGCCGCCATCGCCGAGCTGTTCCGGATCGTCCGCCGATATGAAGGCAACCTGCCACCCATGCCCGGCGTGTTCCCGGATTACCCGGCCCCTGTCGTGCGGGGCAATGATGACGATCGCGAGATGGTGCTGATGCGCTGGGGCATGCCGCCGCCGCCGCGCACGGGCGGGCCGCCGGTCACGAACATCCGCAACACGTCGTCACCGCACTGGCGCGGCTGGCTGAAGCCGGAGAACCGATGTCTGGTGCCGTTCAACAGCTTCGCCGAATACGCGCCCGAGCCGAACCCGGAAACGAAGAAGAAGGACGTGGTCTGGTTCGCGCTCTCGGACGACCGGCCGCTGACCTGCTTTGCCGGCATCTGGACCGAGTTCAAGGGCGAGCGCGGCACTAAGTCCAAGCCGATCCCCGGCCCGCATCTGGTCTATGGGTTCCTGACAACCGAGCCCAACGCCGTCGTCGCGCCGATCCACCCCAAGGCAATGCCGGTCATCCTGACCACGGCCGAGGAGCGCGATGTCTGGCTCCGCGCGCCATGGGACGAGGCCAAGGCGCTGCAGAGGCCGCTGGGCGTTGATGTACTTAGGATTATCGCAAGAGGAGCCAAAAAGGAGGACGCCGCTGCTGATTAGCTGCAGACACCATCCCTGCTCCGATGGGGCTAACAGCTCACCGAAGCCAGAGGGAGATACACGGACGGCGGTGCGGAAAGCGCGCTGCGTTACTGGCTGAACCAATTTTGGAAAGGGTGGTGAACCACATTCCTCACGTTCCGTTGGAACGACGACGGCAGCACAAGTCGAGCTGCAATCAACAGAAAAACAGTGCCGACGACGATAAGGCCGAGCCGGTCAACAAATGCGGGATTGCCGAAAAAGCTCAATGACATCGGTCGGCTCCTATGCGCCTGGAGTGAGCGAAGCAGCTGCGTCGACGCCCGTGAGGGCCTCAACTGCTGATAGTGCCGCGGGTTCCCTTAAGGCAATGATAATCTCCGTGAAGAGACCCGCAAGCATCGTAGTCCGAATTATGTTGTAGTCGTGGTTAAACGCCTGCTCGTTCAACGCTTCATGAACAGTCGCGATGTCAATGAAGTGCGAGGTCCCGAAGATCAGAACAACGATGAAGTACGCTCCGAGCAATAGGAAGCAAACCTTTGAAAAATCGCCGATATTCCCGTGGGTGCGAAGCACGCTATCCACCATGTTTGAAATTGCTAGAATAGCGATGACGATGGTTATGTAGAAAAAGTCACGAAAGAACCCGGCGCTGTTCGTCAGCTTTGCCATTTCGACGATGTCGAAATCGAAAACGGAAGCATGGGACGCTTGCAGTGCAGGGAACAGAGCGACTGTTATTGCTAAAGCCCATAGGGTGGGCCGGAACACGCATCCGAGCACTCGGTTCCGCTGAACGCGGTACCACTGCCGGCAGGATCGGCTCATGGTTGTCACGTCTGCAGCCATATATAGTGTCCTCCCCCATCTACAACCCTAGAGCGGAAACAGAAAAAGGGTCAAGCGCGGAACACCTTCGGTGAAGCCGAAAGGTATAGGGGTCCCTGGTCATTACTATGGGTTCGGCCCCGTGGCAGGCCACGCTCAGGTTGCGCCGCTCCACAGGGGCACAACCTCGACGGTTGCGGCTTTTTACCCAAAAACATCGAAAAATCACGCTTAGCCCGCTGTACCTGCAGCAGGTTCACCCTGTGTTCCGTAGAAGCGCCGACATCAAAGAACAGGTGTAGAACGGTTGTATTTCGATGATCGACGTTTGTCCCGGCTGAACGGAGGTCGGAGACCCGGCGCACCGCCGACAGGAGGTCGAGTTCCATCGCGGTGCGCAAGCGCGGCCCGGCGGCGATCTATACGGCGGCCTGGCCATTGCCGCTATCGAGGCGCTGACGGTCGCGGATCTCCAAGCCTTGATGCCGGCGAAGCGGGCCATTGCGAAGACCGCTGCCGTCGAAATGCACGCAGGATCGCGTCGCGCATCATCGAAATTTTGTTCAAGAGCGGCACTAAAGTGACGCTCTTATGCCGAGACGCGGCTGAGGCACAGACGATCATGGCACAGATTGCCGGCACCGTTTTAGAGCTGCCGATCATCGCGGTTGAGAGCCAAATGACGTCAGCGGTGCTGATCTCCAGCGAGGTCGCGGTGGTCAGCCTCGGCGAGAGCGTGACGGCGGCCGAACAGCAGATCCGCTTGCCAGCCCCTACGCCCGAGGCCTACGCCGATCGAGCGGCTGGCGGCGTGCACGATCATCGCGAACTGATGCCCGGACTCGTGAAGCTAGAGCACGTAACGTACTGCTACGGCGCCACTTGCACGCCCCGCAGCCATCAAACGTCGGCTTTTCCTCGTTCGACCCATTCACGGAGGTCCTTAATGCGCGATCGCGCAAGTTCTTCGGACGCAAGTGCGTACAGCATCGGCTGCATGCTGCCGCCCCTCGCCTCGTTTGATCGCCATTCCGCTTCGGCAATTCGGAATTCGTTCCATTTGGCCTGGACGGCGGCAAGCTCTGCACCCCATGCTCCATAATCTTTCGCGATTTGTACACACAACTCCAATAGCTCCAGCAGAGCCTCATCACTGCGAGCTATAGCTTCCTCATTCATCGCTCGCTGGGTGAGCGGATATTGACCGTGCAAAAGCTGTGACAGGTACTCTTCCGTCGCTTCAATGAAGAGGGTCGCCGATTGCAAGAATGTGTTCACGTCGTCGGCAGATATAGGCTTCATCTTTGGCAGCTCATGAACCAGAATGTTCCTAACCTCGAAGAGCTTGAATAAGCTCCGCTTTAGTTGATCTATGTCGGGGATAATCGGCAGGAGAGGCTTACCGTTTACCTCCGCGTCCCACCTGTTCGAGACGCGCGCCAAGCAGTTGAAGATGTCATCATCAATCAGCTTGTCGAACACCGACTTAATTGCTTCAAGGCGACTTGTTGATATTGTGTGTGCCACAAGCTGTCCCAGCGTGATTGTCCCTCCATGTAGGGTAGCCGCAATCCTGTAGTCGAACTTCAAGTCCAGCTTGAGTTCAGCTGCTCTTTCCAAGAATGGTGCGCCGTGATCGATAAGTTGCTCGATCCAACCTCGAGCAAACACCTCCAAGAGGGTAACAATGCGCGCCGGAACAAGCTCGTCGACGAGCGGCTGATGATGGAGAGTATTCTTCCATTCCCTGGAGAGTTCATCAACGGCCAATTTGATGACGTGCCGCGCTCGGGCGCGGCTCCTCACCTGGAAGATGTTGTGGATAGTGTCTTGCGTAGCCATGGCGTCATCCAATTCGCTTCAAAGCGTGTAGTTCGCATTCCCAGCTGGCTATCCTCGGCTGCGGCAACTAACCCTCCAGAGAAGCAGAGACGCCGCCCTGGCGGCTATCGTCGAGCCACCCTTTGATCAGATTGCTATGCCAACCGCTCCCTTTGCCAACACGTGCATCGCCATAGTGAGTCCGCCGCACTATCTGGTTGAGCATCGGGATCGCGGCGAGTGAGTGAAGTCATTGGGCGGCCTTTGGCACATCAAAGGCCAGCACAGAAAGAATTATCTCTCGCTTGTGATCCGATGGACTGCCAAAGACGCATCGGAAACGGGTCTCCGCTTCGCGCTCAGGTCCTCGCTTCAAGTGCAAGTGCTTCCCAAGGCAATTCTCGATGGTCTGTAGTACACTGGAGAAGTCTTTGTTACGGTTGAACATGAGAACAGCCGCTTTTGTGTCGCGCCAACTCAGGTAACTGAGCAATTGAGAAATAGTGGCAATGAAGTTCTTCTCCCCGCTCCAGAATTTGCACTCCGCGATGAAGATGTTCCGATCGCGTTCGCGGATGAGGATGTCAGTCTTACCTTGAAAATTGAAAGTTTCACCTGAAGCAGCACCTTCAAAGTGGCCGTTCAATTGAACCAGAAAGTGCTGTCGAAGGTCTTCTTCACCCATGGCCTGAAATGCAGTGGGGCTGCGCTCCATCACAAGTGCCATCGATTGAATGATGTTTAAGATCACCTGATAGTTGGCTTCCTCAATAACGGGCTCCGGCTCGAACGGCGCCGACGTGGGAGCGATTGTTGTTAGAACCTTTCTGCGGACAACGGGGGCGACATACGTTTTCGGCGCATCAGCCCTAGTTCGGATAGGAAACGCCAGCCCTGCCACCATTTTCCGATCTCTGAGTAGCTTTTCCTTTCGAGTTTCAATTTCGGGTTTCAGTCTCAGCGGCAGCGTTCGGCGGTGCTCGTCAGCCATCTCGCGTTGATAGCTAAGATACTCATCAATTTCGTTCAGCCTACCCGCGAGCTGTTCATTCACATGCGCAGGTTGGAGATTTTCGCCACGCATTGTCAGGATAAGATTGTTGTTGTAGATAGTACCGCGAGGCGCGCCGCCCCATCTTCCGGGATTGTTGTAGAACAAACTACCCTCGCCATCAAACGGAACAACGAGAGCGATAAGTGTGCCCCGCAGCCGAACTTCTTCTCTGCCGTAATCCGGCCGTCGAATTTCGATTTCATGCGGGCCATCGATGTACGCGTCACCTCGTCTGAGTACCGGAGGGGTAAAGCTGTGCAACGTCGTAAGATTGGCCACCACGTCATCAGTCGGTGTATTCAATAACGAGTCAGCGGGGATTTGATGCGCCTCGTGCAATGCCGAGCTCAACGCGGCGGCACACAGATCCCTCAGGTTCCCAGCATAGAATAAGACTGCCGGTTCGCCGAACTTTGTTACGTCAAGGATCACTGCGGGATACCTCCAAAGCGCGGACCCGAGATCAAGGGCGCACGTAGCGGGTGTGCTGTCAGGTTATTCCCGAATAAGGAGGGCACATTTCCTGAAAAGCAAGCTACGCGGCCAACTGCCCTGGGGGCAAGGTTGGGCCACGCTCGGCAAGAGCAAGCCCCGTTGGCTACCCTAGGGGGCGTCGATGGGTGAGCGGCCGACAGGAGATCGAGCTGCATCGCGGTGGGCAAGGAGCGGCCGGGCAGCGCCCGGAAGCGATCTGTACGGCCTCGCCATCGCCGCAAAGAGGCGCTGACCATCGCGGATCTCCATGCCCTCATGCCGGCGAAGGCAGCCATGCGACACCCGCCGCCGTTGAGCCACAGGCCTGGCGCTCGCCATGCCCTCGGTCATCACCATCATTTACAAGTCCGGCGCGGTACAAGCGATCCCGTACATCGAAAGGACTGATGCCGAGCGCACTAGTCGAGCAGCTCGACGCCGGCTGGCGTGAGCATCCCGCACATCCCGCTCTCGTGCATCCAAAACCGCCCGCGCTCGATCGCGAGCTTGAGGCCGGCGCCAGGGGTGATGAAGCTCCACGAGGAATTGCGACCAGTGCGATGGTCGATGCTTTGACCGATCGCTCAACTCTTAGCTGGCCTCGCCAGTAGGCTCAGGAGAGCCGGCCAAGCGACGCCCATGCCATGCACGGGCCCCGCATCGGCGGCTCTCCATTATGATCGTCGGCTGCCTCTGAGATCCGGTCCGGTCGGCCTGGGGGACGAGCTGAGATCCCTCCGCCGGGGGCCGGGCTGCGTCGGGCGCCGGTGCTCTTCATCATTCCCTTGCCCGTTTCTCCCAATCTGGACCGCACTCTTCGTCCGCGCAGTTGTGCTGCTCGCAAAGTTGCCCCTCTGCCCGGACGGGCTGGTTGGCTGGGAAGTTCTGAAAATTGAGATGCGTCACCGGGCGCGCCACGTAGCAGTATTCGGTTAGATGCCATCCGCCGAATATGTCTTGATACCTGATGACGCCAACCGCCCCAAATCGAGGGCCAGTTTGCAACTGGTTGAACCCCTGAGGGTCGGCATTGAACGCTTGGGCGATCGAGCTTCCCTTTGGTCCTATCAGCCTATGGACACGTGGGGTCTGCTTTGCAGAGTCTTTCCAAGGGAAATCATTTGGGGTTCCCCCAATGGCCCCGTTCGTGAACGTGCTGAGATTTCTTGTTTGTGTGTTTCCAACGTTCTCGATGATCGGCGATGCATGCCACATGCGTCCGGCTTCGGATGGCTCTTGGTACGTGATGTACTGAAACGAGTTGGACATGACGAAAGCACGACTGGTCACAATTTCGGTGTCCCTTGCGACCGACAACTGCCAGTCGGCAAATATCGCAGCGGCAATGGCGGCTATTGCAGCAACGATCGCGCCCAGCGCGGTAAGGTAGTCGAGCCAGTGCTTATCTGCCCGAGGGCGATCAGTCCCGGTATTGGGCGGAGACGACAAGGCCGCCTGCTGCGGCGGCTGATTGTCGGCCATCCGTCCTTTTCTCTGTCCGAGCTTCCTGTTCATGCCCGACACGATTGTGCTCGCCCTCTTAGCCCGTCGGCCATTTTGCAAGCGAAGCTATAAAACTAGAAGCTATAAAATTGATAGGGCCCTCGCTGTGGCGTCCGATATCGGGCCCCCCAGAAAACGCACGGGTGGACTGAGTCAGCAGGGCCTATGCTGGGAGGCCGCGAGCGGCGTCAGACCTAAGCGCCACTCCGCGATCGTGATTGCGCCCGCTGCCCAGTCGGTTTCCCCGCTGCCAACAATCAGGTGGGCCAGACCGCCCCACGGCGGGACGTAGCTCACACGCCACTCGTAGCTATTTGGATCGCCACCGATGCATTGGCGGCCGATTTCTGCACCGAGGACCTTAATCTTCATTTTGAAAGCTCCAAATCACATGCGGCCAGCATACGCCGCCGAGCAGATGGGGAACAAGCGTAACAATACGGGCGACCACCGTTTCGCGGGTCCAATCCGGCGAAGATGTGGGGAGAAGCGGAAGGAGAGGATGATCTCTAAGATCAAAAAATTCGAGGTGCCCATGGCTCCTGGATGGGGGGGACTGCGTCCCTCCGGGGAGTTACATCCGGCCTGATGTCCGCCTTGGCCCCACTGTTAGGCGAGGGCGCGATCAACCGAGGCGCGGGAGATCCTGAGCAGCTCGGCGAGAAGGATCGAACGCAATGCTATGCGTCTCGAACTTCACTCCCAGCATCAACATTGAAGAGCCGGCGCGGCGTCCTCAGCACCTGCGACCGGCGCGCAGCAGCAGCTCGCCTGCGAGAGCATGGAGCACGTGCGGCGCGGCTGGCAGGAGGTCGGCGACCCTGTGGAGGCTAAGAAGACCGTCGTCATCATAGAGAACCCAGATCGCGCGACCACTCTGGCGATCGGCGACATCGCGAACGTCAAGCTATGGCGGACGGCGGATCTGCCGTAGCTCGCCGAGCCGACAGCGCCGGGAGGCCTGGGCGAATTGAGCCGCCGAAGAGACCAGCCTCGGCCTGCAAAACGTGCGGACTATAAGTCGATCACAAGGACCATGTTGACCGCGCCAGCAGCCAGCGGCTCGCGCGCCTCCTGGCGAAGGCTGACGAGCGCCAGCGCGCGGAAGCCCACCAGGGACGCGCTCCCCAGGCGATCGAGCAGACGCTCGATCCCGGCGCTGCGGTTATCAAGGAGAGCAAGGGTCTGTGCAAGAAGTAGCGCCGTGATGTTTTGACCGAGCGCTCAATTCTTCTCAATGATATCAATGGGTTGGCAGAAGATCAAGTCTGGAACTTTGGCCGAGATTGGGGCAGCCTCTCTGTCACCTCCTCTCAACTTTAACTTGTCCCAGGACAAGTTAAATCTGGAAGGCATCCGATGTCCGACCAGAGTGACGAAGACGACCAGGACCGGGACATCGTGCGGCGTGCCGTTGAAGCACTCGACGTCATCGACAAGACTTTTGAAAACTGGCTCATCATCGGGGAGGCGTTCGAGCGCGGGCGTCAGTGGGCCACGCGCGAAGCCAGGACCAACGTTCCGAAGGGGCGCGGATACAACGATGCGTTCTCGCGCTGGATGAAGCGCTATGAGGCCGGAAAGCTGACAACGATCGATCAGGCGGTTCGTTACCGGCTCGGCAAGATCATGGAAAAACGGCAGGCGGTAGTCGCGTGGAGGCAGACACTGACGTCCAACCAGTTGCGCGAGTGGTCGCACCCGACGACGGTGTGGCGGCGGTTCGAGGCGGCGCACAATATCCCGGATGGTGACGCACCGAAGAGGCCGTCGCATGTAGCCCAACTGAAGGAGAGCTTGGCGAAGGCGCTCGATGACAATCAGCGGCTGGAAGAGCGGATGAAGCGCGCGGACGGGTCGCTGTTTGATCTGAAGCGCGACACAGCCCAGGCGATTGCTGACACGATCGTCCGCAACGTGACCAACAGCAGGGCCGAGGAGATCGCGCGCTTGATCCGAAAAAAGCTCAAGGAAAAAGCGAAGCCGGCCGGATGAACGCGCCTTGCGCCGGGGCAATCCGCCAAAGCAGGATCGAGCGCGAGGGCGCGAGATCATCATCGTGGGCTGTCCCATGGTCAATGAGGTCACCGGCCATCCCCGACGACGACGATGAAAGCCCATTTCAAGCCGAGTTTGGACCGATCTGGGATCGCATCCTCCGCGACCATCCCGACGCGACCGAGCAAGAGCAGCTCGAACTCTTCAAGGCCACCGTCATCGCGGAGGTCAGACGACGCAGCAAGAGGTCAACGCAGCGGCCTCCTGCCCGCCCCGCTAGGGAAAAACCGGCCACCCCGGCAAAACGCATGGGAGAACTCGGCTAAGTCACCGGGGGGGGGACGTTCTGGGGCAACCGGAGCACGGCTCGACAGTGCAGACAACCTTTTCCGATGGTAGCCATTGAGGCCGCTGGGCACGGGCGTCGCACTGTCGATACGGGAAGATTACACCATGGCTTGCGCGGCGGACAGAGGCTCGCAGGACCGGGACCCCACAGTGAGAGGCTCGCGGACATGGGGCCCCACAGCGGGGATCTCCACATCCGCCAAATTGGCGGGTCTAAGGGCACCATCTACGGATTTGCGGACGGGGGATGTGGAGAACGGATCCCGATCGTTCCGCTCGCTCGCGGTGCCCAGCCCCCTACCCGGCCGGACGGCTCCCCTCCCGATCAGGGACCGGCGATAACTCCGCCAGCAGACCGAGCAGCCGCGCGACCTGCTGCGGCGCCCATGAGCCGCCGCGCGGCATCTTGATGTCCTTCGTTCAAGCGCTATGCGACGGCCCGCAGGCTCGTTGCGCCGGCTGCCTGCAGTTCGCGCTGCAACCGCGCGATCCTCAGCGTCGGGGCCGAGGCTACTAGGACCTAATCCTGTGGAACACGACTATCGCGTCGGAGACCGTGGGACCGTCGTCGGGCTCTTGAGCGCGAGCATCACCCGACACTGACCCCGTGACCTCACCGGCAGACGGCCTCTTAATTGGGTGGCCTTCGTGCTGCTTTGAGTCGAGTCAAAAATCGCGATTTCCGCAGGTTTTCGCGTCGCTCCTTGCAAGTTCGTGCGCGGGCCAGCGGGATGGCCTCACGCCCGACCCGCGCACCGCCCCGCCGCCGATCTGGGGATAACCGCACCCATCGGTTGCTCAAGGCATCTGGCAAGCGCTCAATGCCGGCATGGAAGATGCCGAAAGGACGCTGAACAATTTCCTCAACGCGGAGGCTCGCCCTTACGCGGTCCACGAAGCGGGACACGCCGTCGTCGCGCGAGCGCTGGGTGGAGACGTCTTGCTCGTTGAGATGGACTCATTTACGCACAACGGCGGAAAAATGGACTGTCGCACTCTGTTCACCGTAGTAGAGGATCTCGCGGTGTGCATCGCGGGTTGCGGCGCCGAACACCTGCTTGACGCACGCACATCGCGGGCAGCTAAGGCAGGCGACCGCGCGCGTGTGCGGAAGCTGTTGGCACCGCTGCCCGAAGCGGAGGGCTGCGCCGCTCTAGCGGAAGCCTATCGGCTGGCGAACGAGAAATTGATGGCGAACGCTGATGGCCTGCGCATGATCGCAGACGAACTGATGCGCAAGAGCATCAAAGACCGCGTGGTGCGCATTGAGCGCGACCAGCTACTCCTGCTGCTCGATGGAAGCCTGAGCCTTCGCTAGGAGCAGGAAATGCCGTAGGCAGACCATGGGCGCGCCCTCGAGATGAAGCCCCGTCGCGAACGCGACGCGCTCGGCTTAAGAATTGGAAACCCTTCT
Organism: Bradyrhizobium sp. HKCCYLS3070; assembly: GCF_051167575.1. Lineage (NCBI taxonomy): Bacteria > Pseudomonadati > Pseudomonadota > Alphaproteobacteria > Hyphomicrobiales > Nitrobacteraceae > Bradyrhizobium > Bradyrhizobium sp. HKCCYLS3070. Next base: position 7,095 of record NZ_JBNPTI010000018.1, on the reverse strand, counting down.
CGGCCCCGGTGAGATGGTCAGGTGATCTAGGACGGGTATTCCGAGCCGCTTTGCCTCTTCGGGCGATACCGGCTGCGCCCACGCGGGCAAAGTCTTTGAGGGCGGCTCTTGCGGCTATTCGGTCGCCCCGGCTGCTTCCCTTGGGTCGGGTCGGCCATGATCATGCCTTCTTGGCTGAGGCTTGGCCGGATGCGGGCGGCTCCTCCTCCGAGGTCGACCAGCCGTGAATAGTAACCGTGCCCATGGCTCCCCTCTCTCCTATGATCGATTGTAGCACAGCGCCTGGACGCGCGCGATGAGGCGATCAGCCCAGCCGGGATGCGGAGGCGCAAGGCCGGCCGGCGCATGGGCGGGCCGCGCTGGTCAGCGGGACGGCCCCCGCCGGTCGTGAAGGTAATTCGCAAGTTCGGCCGCAGCCTGGGCGATGGTATCCACGGGATTAGCCGCGCAATAGTTGGTGATCCATGCGCTAACAGCGTTGGCCTCGGGGATTGTGATTGCAGCGGAGGAGTAGAAGTTTCGACCCGAGAGGAAACCGAGAACCCATGCTTCGTTGACGTATGAAAGCGAAGAGTCGGAGAGCCTCAGTTGCTTCGTCCAAGTGGCGCAGGACTGTGCACCTTGGCCAACCACTTCGGCCGCGCCTGCGACGTTCGCCCAGGTCGTGCAAAAAGCTGTCGCGCACACTACGATCGTCTTCATCGATGACTCCCTCTGCGCCTGTTTGCGGCTTAAGGCCAGCCTATCGTTCAACCGGCAGCGACACGAAACCACTTCGTCGATTGATCGACAGCTCGAACATCGAGCCCGGCGCGGCTTGTAAAATGAAAGTCCGCATGTCGGGCCAGCGCCACAGCAGCACCGAGGCGCATTGATTGACCGGCGTCTTCTTCCGGAAGGCGCTAGACAGGACGAAGCCCTTGAGGCCAGCTTTTATCCACGCCGTGCGCTCGGCGATGTTCCTGCGGATGCGCTGGTCGCCAGTGATGACGATCCACTCAGCGTTCTCGGCCCCAAGCCGGGTGATCCACTCAATGTCCGTGGTGTCGTGCGCGAAGCCGTATTCCGGCATGAACCGAACGTGGCGCGCTTCGTCACCGTCCCGTTTGATAAGAGCGTCTAGACATCCCGCAAAAACGGGTGAAGTGCAGTTATCGAAAAACACCTTCACGCCGCTAGCTGCTGCGACAGCAGCTGCTCAAACGCCACCGCGCGATGCACAGACGCCACCGGCACCATGAGCCGTCTCGCCGCTTGCGCTTCTGAACCTTCGGCTTGAACCGCCTCTGCGAGCACGCTGGTCGGTACACCAGTGGCGTCATCGATCGGTTGACCGAACTGGCGTTGGGGATCGATAACAACACCCTTGCTGCGCCCCAATGGCCACCAGCGCGCGGCAGTGTCGGCCTCATCAAACTCGAGATTTTTTAGGCTCGGCTCGATCACTTTCTGCATGAGGTACTGACCGCTGCTGAACAGGTCGATCAGATGGTCCTCGCCGCCGTCGTTCTTGAGCACGTGCAGTACCACGGTCTTGCCATCGGTCCGAAAGCGCGCGCTGGCAAACGGGTAATCCGACGAGACGATCTGAGAGCCGTACTCGATCGCGCGCCGCACCTTCTGCGGACTGAGCCCAGCATCGATAAAGGCTTTCGAGACCCGCAACTGCACCAGATCAAGGAAGCTCAAATATAGCTGCTCCATCTCGAACTTTTCGAGCTGACTTTTCCACAGGGCGGGATAGCTCTTTTCACCGATCGCGTGGCCGCATAGCCAGCGTCGGATCTTCGGGGCCTCGACGCGAGTGAGCGCCGCCGCCTCGGCTACGGAGTACAGGCCCAGGCCGATCAAAGAGAGGTCCTTTTTCACCGGCAGCTCCGACTCAACTTGTCCATGTTTATTGCCGACCGATGGAGCGACGGTCAACAACGGAACCGTCAGAAGAGAGCGGCAGTCCTGGCGAATTGCCAGCCAAAAGAGCGCAGGCGAGGCCTGCTGCATGGCGTTGGTATAGCTCGTCTTGTGCCAGGCGACCCGCCAGTGCAGGATCGGCCGCGAGGGGGCAAATCACCATGAACATCAGTCGCGGATTGTTTCGCCTATGGCTTGTCCTGTCGCTGTTCTGGGCGGCTTCTGTCGGCGTCATAACCTATCAGACATTGCCGCCCGAGCTTCCGGATGCTCCATGGGTCAAGCCGACGTCAGACTATCTCTCAAAACTCTCCGACGATGAACTCAAGGCCCTCTATGCCAAAACCACAGGGAAACCCGCATTTGATCCATCGAAGCCATACACGGTGCTTCCGCTCGGCTTCGTTCTAGACGACCCCCGGCGCGACGCGATCAAAGCTGCCGTCGCCCAGGCGACGATTGTCCCTGGCATCGTGCTCCTGGTCGGCGCATCGCTGGTGTGGGCGGTTCGAGGTTTCCGGCCGAGCCCGTAGGAGGCCCGAGGATAGGCTCAAGCCCCTTGCGGTATGCTACCCACCGGGCACCCCAAATTCTTCTGTCAGAGAACTTGGTAGATCGGCCAGCCTAGCCCCTACCTCGCGGGGATGGACCAGACCACCCTTCATTCGCTCAGGCAGCGCGACAAGGCCGAGCTGCAGCAATTGCTCGGCGCGCTGAACGGCGCCAAGAACGGCTTTCGCCTCGACCACTGCAGCGACTACATGATCGCGGGATCGCGCGGCGAGATCCGCGCCTGCAACGGGACCTTCTCGATCTATATTCGCACGCACAGCATTCGCGCCTGGAACTTCGCGAAGAAGCAACTTCACTTCTGCGTCGTCCGGCAAGACGGCGACGACGAAGGCATCCTCACCCTCGATCGACTTCCCACCGAAGCCGAGGCAAAAGTCATCCGCGACTATGTCGGACTTCGGCAGACCAGACCGCCCGAACAAGCCGCTCACCTCCGGAGTTGATGCCCCTCCAATCGCCCTTTCAGGCGCGCCCATGCGCGTCAGCCCTTCGGGTGGACTGGGACACCGGAGACCTCTTGGCGGAGTCCCAAACCCGGATCGAACGCGCGGATGGGCGGGTCCCTCTCCCGATCTGGGCAAGGATGACCCCCAGCTGCGAAAACGCTTCCTGAGGGAACGGTTTGAAATGCAGGGAGAGAGGGACTCGAATTTGTCGGAGGACCCGCGCCAATAGAGCCCCCTACCGGGGGTCGGGCCCCCTCGGGCTGAGGGCCGAGGTCGGGGTCGGCGGCGGCCAGGGCTAAGGGCGGCAGGTTCGGAAAAATTCCGAACCTGCGCCGAGGGCCCGCCGAGGACCGCAGCGCCCTGGCCGCGGACCGCGCAGCGCTGCCGGTTGTCCTAAGCTTCATCCCAAGGGCCGACCTGGAAAGTTTGGCGTTGGGATCATTCGGCTTTTTCGTTGGTTGGGATCTTGCTGTCGGCGCCATGGCCGTTCAGGCCGCCGTTGATCACCTTCGCCCTGGCCGATGCGCGCTCGATCAGGTCGGCGCGCAGCTGGTCGAGGAACGCCAGCGTCGCGCCCAGGTCACCGCCGCCGAGGTCGGCGATGAAGTGGTCGAGGACGTCGTTAACAGAACTTGCATCGGTCAGCGTGATGTTCTGATCAATCGTGATCCGGTCCAATCCGGTGATCCTGCCCTGCAGCTGCATGGCCTGGTTTGCGGCATTGAACTCCTGGGCGTCGACGGCTTCGTGATAGACGCGCTCGGCTTTCGACAACAGGTTGTCGGCATCGATCTGAGCGCGACTGACAGCATAGGCGCCCAGCTCTTGCAGGCGTCGCTGGATGTCCTCCCTTGCGAGCAGCCTGCTTGCTGCAGCCCCGGCGGAATTGTCGCTCCTTGCCCTTCCGCCGGCCATGACGAAGGCCTTTCCGGCTGACAGCCCTTGCAGCTTGGCTTTCGGCCAGACCCTGCAGAAGGTTTCGTGCACTGGGTTTCGGAGCATGGGCATGGTCAGCGGCTCGACGCGTGTGTGAGGCCGGTAGCATAGGCTGGCGCGGGCGGCAGGTGAAGCCGGATTGCGCTGATGACTTCCTCGTCATCGGGCATGATCGGCGTTGCGGCGTAGATCTGCGCCGGGGTCATGCCGGAGCGGAGCGCGCTGGCGATGGTCTGGCGCAATTGTTCTGATGCATAGGGGTAGGACTGCAGAACCTCGTCGAGCTGGGAGGGCGCGCCGTTCATCGGCGCGTCCCCTCTCTCAACACGGGCAGAGCTGCGCGGCCTTAAGGCCGCGCTCTGTTCTTCCTGTTCCTCTTTCCTGTTCAACTGTTCATTAGCGCGTCCAACTAGGACACCCGTCCCCCCTGTTTTCGGACACCCGTCCCCGGCCGGCACGGACACCCGTCCCCCCGTTTTTGGACACCCGTCCCACTCTGCACGGGTGTCCGCGCTGAACACCCGTCGCAACAGGTCCATTTGCGTCTTGTTGTCGTGGTCGCCGCCTTCGGTGCTGTGGCGCTTGATCAATCCGTCCTGCTCCAGCTCGCGCGCCGCGCGCTTGGCGCTGCCGACCGTGCATCCGAGATCGCGCGCCAATGTTGGATAGCCGGGATTGCACTGGCCCGTGGTGCAGTTGAAGTACACAGCGCCGAGGCGAACAGCCATCGCGAAGTTGAGCGGCTTCATCGATTTATAATTGCGGGTCAGCTCATCGAGCCATTCAGTGCGCGCCTTCGCACCTGAGACCTTCGGCGGCGCCTGCGCCGGAAACTCGATGACGTCGGCGCTCGACTCTTGCGTCAGCTTGGGGGTGCGGTTACTACTCACGGCGGTAGCTCCTGGCGGGGTTACAAGCGATCCTTGCGAGGGTTGCGATCACTCAGAGGCCCGTCGAGTGGCATCGACGGAAACGGCGCATTGAACGGCCCCGGCATCGCCGGGGCCGTTCTGTTTGTAGGCCCCTATGACAGCGGCGGCACTGAGCCCGCCATCGCAGCGTCGAGGCGGGCCGAGAACAGCTTGGCCCTGGCTAACATGATCGCATATCCCGGATGACAACTGTCATCCGGGAAGAGGCACGGTGATCACGCATGCGGGAGGTCATCGCCGTGGGTAATTGACATTTCGGCCCACGCCTTGTCCTCCGGACCAATTGTAACGACAACGGCATGGTCGCGGTGATAGATCGCTTCGATTGCGGCAAGGAGCTTGTCCTTTTCACCGATCATGCTTGCGTCTTCCGCAATGAGCTGTTTTGCGATCATGGCCTGAATTTCACCGATGGTACCCTGCCGGATGTTGTTAGGCCCTCCTCGAACGTATGCGCAAATGTCGGCGCACAACTCCCGCTAGTATTTATCGTGCAACATCTTCATTGCGGTGTCCCACTCCTCTTGCGTCGCGAAGCCCCAAAACTGCGGCTGGTGCTCGCTAAAGATTTCGGTCTCGAACGCCTCGGCGATCGCATTGATAATTTTTTCAGGTGCGGTCGCGCCGTATCTTGTCAGGCAACCCACGAAACCATCGTCACCTACATAGACCCTCAGATAGTTACGTCCGTCCGTCAGAGATCGGCTCCGTTCACTCGTATCCAAGCGGACCTGCTCCCGCACTCCAAACTTCTCCAGCTGGCCGCCGAAGAGGTCGCGGGCGGTCACCTTTTTACTAAGTGCAAAATCAGTAGACATCGACCTTCTCCATTCTCACACACTTTGCTTCGCTATCAGCTTTACTCCGCTCATGACCGGCGCAGCCAGCCGAGTCAGGGCCGCCAACGGCGTTTTCCTACCCATACCGAGCTACGAAGCGGCGGATCTGATCGCGCTGGCGCAGCCGGTCGTGGTCGCGGCGGGTCATGGCGCGGTCTCCTTCATCTCGGTGTGCTGCCACGCCAGCAGCTCTGCCACGGTCCATCTCAGGTATGCCGGTTGCGTCCGCATCACCTCGACGTGGTCGCGGCGCGCGAAGTGCGGCAAGCCAGACCAACCGCATGGGCAACTCACAAAGTTGGCGGGCGGCCTCTTATCGGTCCATCCGCGAAAGCCGTTCAGCGATGACGGCATGTCGACAGTGTGTTGCACATGGCTGTGGCAAAGCACTCGGCCGGGCCCGATGGACTTCGGCACGGTGTTCATCCTGACGCCTCGCCTACTCATGGCCGCACCTCCAGTCCGAAGACCTGCAGCAGGTGCTCCGACAGCTGGCCGGCCGCATGCAAACGCTCGGCCTCCTTCTGCAGCTTGGCGAGGTTCTGGATCTGGTGCAGCAGCGCGCGCATGGCGCGCTTGCGTTCTGGGTCGGTGCAGTCGTCGTTGACGAAGCGCTGCGCGTCGGCGATGGCGTCGGCGATCTCTTCATCGGTCCTGGTCATCAGCGCACCTCCACCCTGGCAGCCGGCAGATTGCGCACGAAGGCCTCGGCATCCTCCCTTGCGATGATGACCCTTCTGCCAAACTTGCGCGCTCGCAGCGCGCCGGCCTCGATGGCTTCGTCAAGTTTGGTCCGACCGATGCCGATCACAGCGCAGGCCTGATCAGGCGAGAGGGCGATTTGACCGGGCGACGGCATCGGATAGGCGCGGCGCTGCGGCTTCTTGCGTTTCATCATTGGGACTCTCCAACTAACACAGCGTATCGCCGGCCATTGTAGAGTCGCGCCAAGGCTTGTCGCGGATGACAGTCCCCTAGGGGGAGGTTTATCAACATGCAGTCAGATTTTGCTTGACATTATCCCAAGCCGATTTCCTACCTGCCATTTATCCTAAGGCGCAAATCGCTCAGAAGAACATAAGCAATTTCAAGACGTTATGGATATAGCTGGATCACTCCGAGCGCGCCAGGGCCGTCTTCGCCGACCATTGCCCCTCATCGCCGACGATCATCAACAGCGCAAATAAACGCTGTTGAGTCAGCACATTATCGCTTCGTGCACTCTCGCCTGCCATCGCCTCTCATCGCTGACCATCATTCGCCCTACCGCCCCTTCAGCTGTCCCTCGATTTGAGTTAGAATCTCCCCTTAAATTGGGATGACCTTGCCCCCAAGTTTTATCCAGATCTGAGTTCGTTCGGGCGGTTTGATGTGCCCATCCGGGCGGTCGTAGCGGCGGGAGCTGGCGCGGAGCTCTCGGCATAGCGCAGCGCCAGATCCCGACGCGGATTGCAGGTG
>NZ_JBNPTI010000017.1:0-87177 GCF_051167575.1 Bradyrhizobium sp. HKCCYLS3070 | reverse complement strand
AGCGCCTCATCGATTCCCCCAAAAGAATCACTGGAGAATCATAACAGCCGCGCAGCGTTTTCACACAGCCAGGGTCATAAGCAGCCTATCGGCCCTCTGATTGCCGACTTCCGGTGCGGGCCGAGAGCGGACATCCTTGGCGCGACCTGCAGGGTTCGGGACAGGCCCACAACCGACCTTGCGCTCAAATTTTGCTCTTCGCCATATGGGGCACGATCTGTCGGCGCAATAGGAATCGGTCCGGTCAGGTTGGCTGGCCGGCCACTTTCGCGAGGTATCCGTCCCTCTGCATTTGGGTGAGGCCGGGTGACTGGCCTGACGCCCAAAGGGCGGCCAGCGCCTCGGCAGAAGCGAGATGCTCCATCTCCAGCAGAGCGGCCGTCTCAAGCAACATCGCGATCCTCTTTCCCGGCTGAACAGCGTCCTCGCTATTTCGGCATGTCCACCAATAGTCGCTCGGCTTGTCCATAAACTCACCAATTCGCTTCCGCCAGTGCCCATCACCTGGGAAGATGCTCGGGTCGCGGTCCAATTTGCCAAGCCGTATGCTCAGGTTGATCGTGATCAATAGGCGGGGCTTGTCGCTCATTTGGCTGCTCTGGAACTCGACAAGGAGCTTCGCGTCGCCGCGATCGGCCGAGAAGCGCAGCCCGTTCTTTCGGAATCCGCGCTTCTTGAGAAGTTCGGCTACGGACGCCGCTGATCTTCTTCCAATCTTCGAGTGCCATCAGTCGACCTAAGCGCTGCAGGATGGCGCAGCTTCAGTGTTGCTGCGCGTGAGTTTCAGTCACGCCTTAGCAGCCACGACAGATGCCGCGAATTTTTGCGTCAATCTTCTTCTGCTCGTCGACCCACTCAGCAGGCCAATGTCCGCCTGCCCAAGGCAACTGCTTCCCGCCTGCAAAGTTGATGGGTAATGTAAAGGCGAAGCTATCGTCGCTCAACTCTGCGGGCGGCTCCGGAAATGGCTCCGCTCGCTCAATCATACTGAGGGCCGCCGTATCGAGTAACGCGGAGCCGGTGCTTTCCACCAGTTCTCTGGAAATCAGTTTTCCCTGCCGATCGATGACAAACTTGACCTTGGCCGTGCCACTTTGACCGGCCGCCCCGGGCGGAAACGTTCTCTTGCTAACTAACAGTATGACAATCTTCTTTTTCCACGCTTCGAGCGAACTTGCCTGAGCGCCGACACTTTCCGTTTGCGCATATGAGAAAGACGCCGAAGCCAATAGAAGTACGAACAGGCCGGCCAGCAAGGGGATTCTCGCGTTCATAAGCTGATGTCATCACACGCAAAGATAATTCATCACCAAGAATGCGATACGGCGCAGTCGCGTAAAGCGCCCGTCCGCTATGGACGGGTGGGCGCTTCGGGTCAGAAGCACACCTACGTGGGGGTGACGGTATCGCGGTTCGTTCGTCAGCCCCCGGGACCGTCTTTCATGATGTAGCCCATCAGGCCGTCCACGTTGTGCTCCAGATCCCGGATGATGTTCTTGACGACGTCTCCGATCGAGATCACGCCCACGGCCTAGGCCGCGTCCAATGCGGGCAGATGGCGAAAGCTGCGCTGAGCCATCATCGCCATGCAACCGTCCAGCGGATGGTCCGGCTTGACCGTCACCGGGTCGCGCGTCATTTACCTGGCTCACCGGCATCTGCTTCGCATCGAACCCGGGCAGCAGCACCTTGATGGCGCAGTCACCCTGGGTGACGATGCCGACCAGCACGCCGTCGTCGATGACCAGCACCGACCGGCCCCGATTGTCGCGCATCTGGCGCAAGGCTTCGACGACCATGTCGCCGGAACGAACATGGATCAGGGCGCCGCTCTTCTGGGCCAGAGCGCTTCTGACTGTGCTCATCGATCTCCCTCTCGTGGGCTCTGTCCGGCCCTGCCTTGATCAGGATAGTCGAAATATCTCACCTCGTCAGCACCGCGCCGATGCCGTCGGCCTGCCCACGAACCGAACTCGGTCAAGGGTCAAAAGCAGAGATCGGTGGACGTTTCTCGAAACGCCGGCCTCGGGCCGATCGCAGAAGTCCAGCGAGCCTGGAACGGCACCTTAGCCCGCCGGCGCGGGTTCTTCCCGAGTCGGGCACCCAATGGCGCATGGACGCGCCGCAGCGCGAGCGCTGCATGCATCGACTGCCCAGGAAATGAGCCGCTGCCTTCGCGAAGCCCGCGGCCCGGCGACCGCCCCGTTGTCAGCTGCCCTTTCAAGTCATTGAATGAGTTCGGACTTCGTCCGGCCTGCGGCGATGCCGGGGATTGTACACAATGGCATAGCGCTTGCTTCGTCTGTTGCGAGGCATTCTCGTGGAGAGGCTAGCGGCTGGTATGGCGAACTCATCTGCATCGGCAACCGCTACGATCACGGCCGAGCCGGAGCCGATCACGCTCGATCTCTCCAAGACCGCGCTGGTCATCATCGACATGCAGCGCGACTTCATGGAGCCGGGTGGATTCGGCGAGACGCTGGGCAACGACGTCTCGCAGCTCGCCCGTGCGGTTGTCCCGATTGCCAACGTGCTGGCGGCGGCGCGCAAGAGCGGCATGCTGGTGATCCATACGCGCGAGGGGCACGCGCCGGATCTCTCCGACGCGCCGCCGGCCAAGGTCGAGCGCGGCGCGCCGTCACTTCGCATCGGCGATCCCGGCCCGATGGGGCGCATCCTCATTCGCGGCGAGGCCGGGCACGACATCATTCCCGCGCTCTATCCTGTCGACGGCGAGATCGTGATCGACAAGCCGGGGAAGGGCGCCTTCTACGCCACCGAACTCGGTGACGTGCTGAAGCATCACGGCGTCGAAAACCTGCTGGTGTGCGGCGTCACCACCGAGGTCTGCGTCAACACCACCGTGCGCGAGGCCAATGACCGCGGTTATCGCTGCGTCGTCATCTCCGACGGCTGCGCGTCCTACTTCCCGGAATTCCACGAGATGGGCCTGAAGATGATCAAGGCACAGGGCGGCATCTTCGGCTGGGTCGCGGAGTCGACCGCGGTGCTGAAGGCCATGAGCTGAGAGAGAGCTGAGAGACGAGTCGAGACGAATGAGTTCGGTCATGTAGTCGCTGCAAGCAACAGGGGAGCAAGGCGATGAGCGGAAGCGGGACGGCAAGCTCGGTAAGAGCGGATTTCAAGCCGGTGCTCTGGACACCCGGAGACTGGAACGCGTTCTTCGGTTTCGGCACCAACATCCTCGTCAACATGCTCGTCCTCACCGGACTGTTGCGCTTCGTGCTGAAGATGCCGGACAGCCTGGTGTTCGGCCGCATCCTGCCGGCGCTCGGCCTCATGATGTGCCTGTCGACCCTGTATTACGCCTTCCTCGCCTATCGCCTGGCGCAGAAGACCGGACGCAGCGACGTCTGCGCGCTGCCCTCGGGCGTCAGTGTCCCGCACATGTTCATCGTGACCTTCGTGATCATGCTGCCGATCACGCTCAAGACCGGCGATCCCCTGAAGGGCTGGTCGGCCGGCCTCGTCTGGGTGTTCTTCCAGAGCTTCATCCTGATGATCGGCGGCTTCGTCGCGCCCTACATCCGCAAGATCACGCCGCGGGCGGCGCTGCTCGGCACGCTCGCCGGCGTCTCGGTCACCTTCATCTCGATGCGGCCGGCGCTCGAGATGTACATGACGCCGCAGATCGGCCTGGTGTGCTTCGCGATCATTCTGGTGAGCTGGTTCGGCGGCGTGAAATATCCGAAGGGGCTGCCGGCCGGCCTGGTGGCGATCGCGGTCGGCATGATCATCGCGTGGGGCTCGAACCTGTTCGGCCTCGGTCTCGGCGGGCTCAGCGTCAAGGGCGTCGGGGACGCCTTTGCGAACTTCGGGTTCTCGGTGCCGCTGCCGGCCTTCGGCACGGTGTTCTCCGGCTTCGAATATCTCGGGATCATCCTGGTGACTGCGATTCCGTTCGGCATCTACGACCTCGTCGAGGCGATGGATAACGTCGAGAGCGCGGAAGCCGCGGGCGACGAATATCCGACCACGCGGGTGCTGACCGCCGACGGCATCGTCAGCCTGATCGGCTGCATGATGGGCAATCCTTTCATCAACGCGGTCTATATCGGCCATCCCGGCTGGAAGGCGATGGGCGGCCGCATCGGCTACTCCGCGGCGACCGGGCTGATGGTGATCGTGCTGTCCTGGCTCGGCATCATCTCGGTGCTGCTGGCACTGGTGCCGGTGGTCGCGATTTCGCCGATCCTGCTCTACATCGGCATGCTGATCGGCGCGCAGGCGTTCCAGACCACGCCGGTCAAGCACGCGCCCGCGATCGTGCTCGCCTTCACGCCGCATCTCGCCGCCTGGGCCAAGCTGCAGATCGACACCATGCTGGCCTCGACGGTGGCCGCGGCGCAGAGCGTCGGCGGCCTCGCGGCCGACAAGGTCGATGCGGTCAAGACCGCTGCGATCGCGGCGCTGCCGCAGCAGGGCGTGCTGTATCACGGGCTCGAAGTGATGGGCGGCGGCTCGATCCTCGCCGGCCTCGTGCTCGGCGCGATCGGCGTGTTCGTGATCGAGCGCGACTTTATCAAGGCGGCGGCGTTCGCGCTCGCCGGCGCCGTCATGACCTATTTCGGCTTCATGCATGGCGAGGCGGTCGGCATCGGTGGCGGTTTCGGCGTGACGCCGGCGGTGGCGCTGGCCTATGCGGCCGTCGCAGGCGGGCTGTTCGCACTGGGGCGGCTCGGCACGTCCGAGAGCTACCTGGCGCATGCCGACATGCATGTGGCGCCGGCAGAATAGGTATCTTTTCAACGGGAACGACAACCGGCGGCATGGCCGCCGGTTATGATTTTCACGCGCCCGGCTGATCGAGATAATAGCGGAGCAGCGCCTGGCCCGGCTCGGACAGCCATTCGGCCGCCCCGGTGACATAGCCTTCGATCAATCCCCTCGTGCCGACCAGATAGGTGATCGGCATCGCCGGCGTCGCGAAGATCGAGGCATCGGCATTGGCCGGATTGGTCGCTTGCGCATGCGGATCGGCGAAGGAGGCGCGGGGCATCGCGATCGCCTCGGCATAGCGGCGGATGCTCTTGATGTCGCGCCGGTCGGTGCAGATGGTCCAGACGTCGAGCGCCGGAATCCGCATCCGCTCCAGCCCGGCCAGCGTCGGCAGGTCGATCTTGCACGCCGCGCACCAGCTCGCCCAGAGATTGACCAGCGTGACATGGCCGGGCTTGGGCGCGAGCGTCACGTCCTTGCCGCCCATGTCCTGCAGCTTCAACGGCGGCAGCGCCTGGCGCGGCCGCTCGACGATGAACTGGGTGCGGCCGCTGCGGAACACCGGCGGGCTCGGGTCCTGTGCGCCGGCGCAAGCAGGCCTGCTTGTCAGCAGCAGCAGGCTGGCCGCGGCCAGCAGCAGATCGCGCCGTGCGGGCGCGCTCAAAGCCTCAGCCATGGACGTAGGCCCAGCCTTTGCGCTGCAGCTCGACGACGCGGCCGATGCCGAACGGCACCAGCCTGGCGCCGTCGATCAGCTGGATCGTGAGGTTCTCCTTGCTCTCCGCGATCGACTTCGACGAGGCGCACATGCTGAAGCCGATATGCGGATACATCTGCCGCAGCGCCGCGAGCGGCTCCTTGAGCGGTGATTTGTCGGCGCGAAATACGTCGATGCCGGTGCCGTTGGCGACGACCTCGATCGCGGGGGTCTGTCCGAGACTGCCGAAATGCCGCGTCAGATTGCCGGAATAGCTGATGGCGTGACCCATCACATGGGGGTCGTTGCGGTCGATCAGCACGACAATGCCGGCGCGATGCTGGGCGACGGCCGGGACGGCGGGGGCTGGGGCGCCGAGGGCTGTCGCGCCAGCGAGAAAGCCGCGGCGCGACACGTCAGGGATCGGTTCGCTCATCATGGCTTCCTTCAAAGCACGCGATGCGCCGGCGCTGGATGGCCAGCGCCGGCGATGCTCGGATCAGCCGCGCGGCGCGATCGGCGCCTTGCCGTTGCGGCCCCACAGTACGAACAGCGACAGCGCCAGCAGCAGGATGTTCAGGGGCGTGACCGCCGCTTCGCCGCGGGAGATGTGGAAGGCGAACGCGAACACCTGCAGCGTGGCACAGCCGATTGCGGCCAGCACGGTCAGGCGCGGCATGATGCGGGTCAGCGACGGCAGCAGGATGCCGAGCCCGCCAGCCAGATCGATCAAGCCGATGGTGCGGACGAAGGCCACCGAATATTCGCCGGTCCACGGCATCATCTGGGCGAGTTCCTTGATCGGGGTGAAGACCTTGGTGACGCCGGCGAAGCAGAACAGGGCGAAGAGCAGGGTCTGGGCGACCCACAGGCCGATGCGCAGCGCCAGCGGGGGCTGGAGTGGGCTGAGATCGGTAGTCGATGCGGTGCTGGACATCGTCGGAGCTCCAAATGAAAAGGTGCCCGACATTGATAATTTCTTCTGGTTTGATCATTATGCTTTTCGTTAAGTCATCATTTTCTATGGGTTGATGATAAGTGGATACGCTGGTCAGTATTCGGGTGTTCTGCCAGGTCGCGGAGCTCAAGAGCTTCGCGGCCGCCGCCGATCGCCTGGGGCTTTCGGCGGCGATGGCCTCCAAGCATGTCATGCAGCTGGAGCAGCGGCTCTCGACCCGGCTGCTCAACCGCTCCAGCCGGCGGGTCGGCCTGACCGAGGCCGGCCAAGTCTATTTCGACCAGGTGCGGCCGATGCTGGAGTCTCTCGACGAGGTCGAGGCCGTCGTCAGCAAGGCGACCGTGATCCCGCGCGGCACCCTGAAGGTCAGCGCGCCGGTATGGTTCGCCAATCCGCTGTTTGCCGGCACGCTCGCGGCGTACCGCGCGCGCTATCCGGACGTGGTGATCGATCTCGATCTCAGCGGACGCCTGGTCAATCTCGTCGACGAGGGGTTTGATCTGGCGCTGCGCGTCTCGGCCACGCCCGGCGATGGGCTGATCGCGCGGCCGCTGTCGCCGGTGCTGATGCAGCTCGTCGCCGCGCCGAGCTATCTCGCCGCCGCCGGGCGGCCGAAGGCGGTGGCCGATCTCAATGGCCATGCAATGCTGAAATACGCGTTGTACCCGCTGCGGGCCATGATCCTGCCGACCGGAGAGGGCGAGGTGACGGTCAACTTCAACGAGGTGCTGATCAGCGGCAACGAGACGCTCCTGCATCACGCCGCTGTCGCCGGCATGGGCATGGCGGTGCTGCCGCGCTGGCTGATGGCCGACGACCTCGCCAGCGGCCGGCTCGAGACGGTGCTGCCGGAGATGCTGACGATCAAAGCGCCGCTGATGGCGGTCTATCCCAGCCGAAAATATCTCTCCGCCAAGGTCCGTACCTTCATCGACTTCATCGCCGCCGATCCCCTGATGAAGCAGGCCTCGGACGGACCTCTAGCCGCGATCGATCCGACGGCGGCGGGGGTGAGAAAGGGACGGAAGGCAGGATCTTGAGCATATTGGGTCGCCGGAGGTCTCCATGCCGTCATGGCCGGCCACGACGCGTAACCCATGGCACGGCTCGTTCGTAAGCGGCGTTCTGCAAGCTCGAACGACTGCCTGATAGCTCGCGAGACCTTGCCCGCTCACGGCCGCACCGCCGGCGCCTCCACCGGCATCCCTTGCGCCCGGGACATCAGATACAGCGCCAGCGCGATCATGTCGGGGGCGTCGAAATCGTAAGCCTGGGCGCGCACCCCGGTCATGCAGCCGCGCAGGCGGCGCTGCAGCGAGCCCATGCCTTGCCATTCCAGCCGGTAGATCGGATAGCCCGTCGGCTGTCCCTGCGTGATCGCGGAGCCGGCGAGATGCTTGCTCCAATTGTCATCGTGACAATTGGTGCAGGCGAGATTGAGCTGGCCCTGCCGCTGAAAAAACAGCTCGCGACCGCGCGCGATGAAGGGCTTGAGCCGCGGATCGTCGCCAGCGGTGATCGGCATCCCGCGCGATTGCTTCGCGATCAGCGCCGTCAGTGCCAGCAGCTCGCGGCTCTCTGCTGCGAACGGCGCCGCCTCCTGATGCTGTTTGCGGCAGAGATTGACGCGCTGGCCGAGATCGACCGGCGCACCGCTGGCGACATTGAAGGCGGGATAGCGCGCGGCGACGCCCTTCATGCTGACATCGACCGGGCCATGACAATCGCCGCACGCCTTGTTGGCCGTGCCTGCCTTCGTCGTCCACAGCGCCTCACCGTCGAGCACCGACAGCATCGCCGGATTGGCGGTGTCGTCGTCCTGCATCGCCCTGGTGTCCGACGACATGAAGTCATAGCCGGAGCGGCGCTCGGACTCAGCGATCTCGCCGGCAAGCACGGGCAAGGTCAGGACGATTGCCGTGACGACAGTGAGAAACGCAGACCGCATCATTCGATCGTGATCGCGGCGGCGGTGGTGGCGACGAACCCGTTGTCGCCGATCCATTCGAACTCGAAGCGGCCGCTCTCGGTAGCCGTGGTGAAGAACGACAGGAACGGATTGGCCGCGATGGCCGGATAGAGATCGGCGCGAAAGATCTCGGTGCCGTTGAAGCGGCAGGTGAAGCTGGTGATGATGTCGCGCGGGATGGCTTCGCCTGCGGCCGTATGGCGATAGCCCGGCTCCATGACGTGGCTCATCAGCGTCTTGATCTCGATGACGGCGCCGCGCTTGGCCTTGGCGGGAACGTTGACGAGGGCGGCAGGCATCACGGCATCTCCTCGGTGCAGGCGGCCAAGGTCACGATGACGTCGACGCTCGCCGACCAGAACGAGCCGTCGGAGAGCCTTGCGATCGCCACGACCTTCTGGGTGTCGGCGAGCCGGATGCGCGTCGTGACCTGGGCGCGGCCGGCGCTCGCCATCAGGTGAAAGCTGGCGACGTTGGGCTGCGGGTTCTTCTCGTTGAAGACGTGGATGCTCTTGACGAAATCGTCAGGCGTCATCGGGTGATCGACGCTGACGGTCATCGGCACGGTGTTGCCGTTCTCGACCAGTGGCGGGATGTCTAATCGGATCTTGCCGGCGTTCACCTTTGCCTCGCCGACGAGGTTGCGGATTGCCGACGCCAGCATCGCCGGCGTCGCCTGCGCAGGCCGGACCGTGATCAGCGGCAGCGCGCCCGCGGCGGTCAGCGTTCCAGCCAGTTGCAGCAGGTGGCGGCGGGACATGTGGGACGGTTCGAACATGCCGGTCATATGGGCTCACTCGCGCAAGGTCGCGAGATAGGCGACGATGTCTTCGATCTGCTCTGCCGACAGGATCGGCTTGTCGCGCCAGGCGGAACCGACGCGCGTCAACCCGTCGACGCGATAATAGGACGGCATGATCGTTTCCGGATTGAGCCTGGAGGCATCGACCAGCCGCAAGCGGAGCTGCGGGATCGTCGAACGGCTGCCGGCCCCGGCAAGGCTGGGCGCGAGATCGCCCTGGAAGCGCGCTTCCGGAAACGGGCCGGAGTGACAGAGGATGCAGGTCGAGCTGCGCGCGACCACCAGCGCGCGGCCGCGGGCGGCGTCGCCAGGCCGTCCGGTGAGGGAAGAGGCGATGCCGTCGCCGGTGATCGTAGTGGGCGCGAGTGTCTGCGCCGCGACAGTGGCGGGCAGGGCGGCCACGAGCGTGGCGATGACAAAGCTAGCCGAAGGCATCATGAGTCAGCGCCTTGAACCAGGCCGTCGCCGCGTCGGCCTCACGCGCGCGCGTCTCGCGCGGTGCGTCGACCGGGCTGGTCCGTCCGCCCTCGATCTCGGCGAAGATGTCTCCCTTGGGTTGGTAGACGCCGGCGAGCGAGAACGCGTCGTCCGGCGCGACGATGCTGTAACAGATGCCGGTCAGCGGCGGCGGCTCCGACGGTCGTCCCGTCAGATCGCGCGCGATCACGGCCGCGCACGCCTTGCCCTGCGCCTGGGCGGCGCCGGCCGATTTCGGGATGCCGCCGCCGAGACAGGCGTCACCGATGACATGGACGTCGGGGACGAGCTTCGAGGCGAAGGTCGCGGCATCGATCGGGCACCAGCCGGTGCGGTCGGTCGCGCCGGCGAGGGCGGCAATGCGGCCGGCCTTCTGCGGCGGGATGATGTTGGTCACATCGGGATTGTAGTTGCCGAACTCGGTGACGACGGTACGCGTGGCGATCTCGACGCCGGTGACGCGGCCGCCCTGCGACAGCGGAATGCGCTCGATCATGCCGGGGTAGAGCTGCTGCCACGCCTGCTCGAACAGCTTCTGCTGCGAGAAGCTGTCCTTGGCATCGAGGATCAGCACCTTCGACTTCGGCTTATGCGCCTTGAGATAATGCGCGATCAGGCTGGCGCGTTCGTAAGGCGCGGGCGGACAGCGCGACGGATTGGCCGGGACGGCGATCGCGACGGTGCCGCCATCCGGCATCGCCTCGATCTGCGTCCGCAGCAGCAGCGTCTGCTCGCCGGCCTTGTAGGCGTGCGGCATGACCGCGGAGGCGGCCTCGTCGTAGCCTTGCAGGGCCGTGAAATCGAGGTCGATGCCGGGCGCCAGCACGAGGCGGTCATAGGCCAGCGCGCTGCCGTCGGCGAACGTCACCTTGTGGGCCGGCGCATCGACCGCCGCGGCCGCCCGCAGCACAGTGCTCACGCCTTCGGCTGCGATCTTGTCATAGCCGAACTGCTGGGCACTGATATCGCGCAGGCTAGCGATGACCTCGTTGCTGAGCGGACACGCCGTGAAGGTCGTGTTGGCCTCGACCAGGGTGACGTCGAGCTTGCCATCGGCTTGGCGCAGCGCGCGGGCGCAACTGGCGCCGCCGAAGCCGCCGCCGATCACGACGACGCGCGCCATCGCTTGTGCGCGCAGCACGGCAGGGGCGGCGATCATGGCAACTGACGTCGCGATCAGGCCGCCGACCTCTCTGCGCGTGCGCTGTCGGGACATCGTCATCATCCTGCAATAGCACGGCGCCAGCCATTGTTCCCAACGGCCGCCGCCACGCGGGTCATGCGAAGGTGATGTTCTGGTCGCGCAGTGGCAACGAGCGGATGCGTTTCCCGGTGGCGGCAAAATACGCATTCAGCACGGCGGGCGCGGCGACGCCGATGGTCGGCTCGCCGACGCCGCCCCAGAAGCCGCCGCTCGGGATCATGATCGCTTCCACCTTCGGCATCTCGGCGATGCGCATAGAGTTGTAGCTGTCGAAGTTGGTCTCGACGATCCGTCCGTCCTTCACGGTGCAGCCGCCGTAGAACAGCGCCGAGAGGCCGTAGACGAACGAGCCGGCGATCTGCCGCTCCACCTGCGCCGGGTTGACGACGTAGCCGGGATCGGTCGAGGCGACGATGCGGTGGATCTTGATCTTGCTGCCGTCGATCACCGAGATCTCGGCGGCACCCGCGACGTAGCTGCCATAGCCGTGCAGTTGAGCGAGGCCACGGGACACGCCGTCCGGCGCCGGCGTGCCCCAGCCGATCTTCTCCGCGACAGCGTTGAGCACCGCGAGATGCTTGGGATGATCGGCCATCAGCTTGCGGCGGAACTCCAGCGGGTCCTGCCCGGCCGCATCGGCGAGCTCGTCCATGAAGCATTCGAGATAGATCGCGTTCTGGTTCACGTTGACGCCGCGCCAGAAGCCCGGATTGATGTGCGGGTTGCGCATCGCGTGTTCGATCAGCAAATTCGGCACGGAGTAGCCGATCGTGGCTTCGCCCGATGGTGCGAGCCCCTGGAAGGTCGCGGGGTCCTTGCCGTTGACCAGCGCGTCGGGCCGCAGGCTGAACAGGATCGACTGGCCGGAGATGCGCATGTGCAGCGCCGTCAGATTGTTGTCGGCGTCGAAGCCGCCGGTCAGCTTGCACTGCGTGATCGGATGATAGCGGCCGTGGGTCATGTCCTCCTCGCGCGACCACAACAGCTTGATCGGCGTGCCCGGCATCTCCTTGGCGATCTTCACCGCCTGGCGGACATAGTCGGTCTGGCCGCGCCGGCCGAAGCCGCCGCCGAGGATCAGCTTGTGCACCTCGCATTTGTCGGCGGTCAGCCCTGAGGCTTCCAGCACCGCGGCGAACGCCGCCTCGCCGTTCTGCGTGCCGCACCACACCTCGCATCGCTCGGGCGTGTAGAGCGCCGTGGCGTTCATCGGCTCCATCGTGGCGTGGTTCTGATAGGGATAGTTGTAGACGGCCTCGACCTTCCTGACGGCGCTCGCGAGCGCCGCCTTGGCGTCGCCGTTCTCGTTGCCGACAAAGGCGGGGCCGGACTCCAATCCTTCCGCGAGCCATTTGGCGATCGAGGCCGAGGAGACCTTGGCGTTCTCGCCTTCGTCCCACACGATCGGCAGCGCATCGAGCGCGGTCTTCGCGTGCCACCAGGTGTCGGCGACCACGGCCACGGCGGTGCCATCGATCGCCACCACCTTCTTGACGCCCTTCATGCCGGCGATCTTGGCCTCGTCATAGCTCTTCAGCTTGCCGCCGGTGACCGGACAGTCCTTGATCGCGGCGTTGAGCATGTTCGGCAGCTTCATGTCGGCGCCGTAGATCATCGCGCCGGTGACCTTGTCGGCGGTGTCGAGCCGTCTCACGCCCTTGCCGATCAGGGTCCAGTCCTTCGGATCCTTCAGCTTGACGTCGGCAGGCGGCGTCAGCTTCGCGGCGGCTTCCGCCACCTTGCCGTAGGTCGTCGTGCGGCCCGACGCCTTGTGGGTGATGACGCTGTTGGCGGCGGTGCATTCGGCCGCCGGAACCTTCCATTCATCGGCGGCCGCCTGGATCAGCATCATGCGCGCGGCGGCGCCGCCTTTGCGGACGTAGTCCTGCGACGAGCGGATGCCGCGGCTGCCGCCGGTGGAGAAATCGCCCCACACGCGCTTGCGGGCGACGTTCTGGCCGGGCGTCGGATATTCGGTCGTGACCTTGCTCCAGTCGCAGGCAAGCTCCTCCGCGACGAGCTGGGCGAGCCCGGTCAGCGAGCCCTGGCCCATTTCCGAGCGGGCGATGCGGATCACCACGGTGTCGTCGGGCCGGACGACGACCCATGCATTGACCTCGGGTGAGCCATCGGCTGCGCGCACCACCTGCGGGCCGCCGAAGGGGATATCGAGGCCGAGGGCGAGGCCGCCGCCGAGTGCGGCGGTGCCGATGACGAAGGACCGGCGGTCGAGGCGCGGCGTCACATGCTGGTTCATGCCGTCCTCCTCAGGCGTTGGCCGCGGCGTGGATCGCCTCGCGCACCTGCGCGAAGGTTCCACAGCGGCAGATGTTGGTGATGGCGTCGTTGATGTCCTGATCGCTCGGCTTCGGATTGTCCTTGAGCAGTGCCGCGACGGCCATGATCATGCCGCTCTGGCAGTAGCCGCATTGCGGAACGTCGTTCTCCACCCAGGCCTGCTGCACCTTGTGCAGCCCGTTGTCGCTCGCGAGCCCCTCGATGGTGGTGATCTGCTTGCCCTGGGCCTCGGAGACGGTGACGCCACAGGCGCGCACGGCCGCGCCGTCGAGATGCACGGTGCAGGCGCCGCATTGTGCAATGCCGCAGCCATATTTGGTGCCGGTCAGTCCGGCGTTCTCGCGGATCGCCCACAGCAGCGGCGTGTCGGGCTCGACGTCCAGAGTATAGGATTGTCCGTTGATCGTGAGGTTTGCCATCGCAGATCCCTTTCGTTCAACTCGCCAGTTGAACAGAGGGCGGCAATGTGGCGCGAACGTTTGCATCCTTCAAATCAAGAATATGCGTTTGCCGCGCGGGAAGATTTGTGATGAGCCGGGGTTGTAGTTGCTTCGGCTCATGGGCCGCGCGGCGGAGCTACGGCCAGCCGCAGAAAGCTCATCACGCTGCCCAGCGCGGCGAAACCTGCGCCGAGGGCCAAGGCAAGGGTGGCTCCGTCGTGCCCCGCAAGGCTGAAGCACAAGGCGGCCAGCGCCGCGCCGGTGGTCTGACCGGTCAACCGGGCCGTGGCGACGATGCCGCTGGCGCCGCCGCTGCGATGGGGCGGGGCGCTTGACATGATAGCCTTCATGTTCGGCGCCTGGAAGAAGCCGAACCCGATGCCGCAGATCAGCATGCGCCAGACGATGTTGGCGACGCTCGGGTTCTCGGGCAGCATGGCGAGCAGGGCCATGCCGGATCCGAGCATCACCAGGCCGATGCCGCCGAGCAGGCCGGCGGGAAAACGGTCCGACAGCCGCCCGGCGATCGGGGCCATGATCGTGACCGCGAGCGGCCAGGGTGTCATGAAGAACCCGGTCTCGACCTGCGAACGCTGGAGAATGTCCTCGAAATAGAACGGCAGCGACACGAAGCCGAGGCCCTGCACCGAGAAGGAGCAAACCGCGGTCGCCGCCGACAGCGCGAAAACCCCGCGGCGGAACAGATCGATCGGCAGCATCGGCGCCGGGTGGTCGGCCTGGCGGCGGGTCAGGATGACGCCGAGCACGAGCGCGCCGACAAGCTCTGCCAACACCATGGCCGGCGTCGCGCCATGCGCTGCGCTGCCGATGCCGGTGATGAACAGGCCGAGGCAGAGCGCAGCGAGCCCGGCGCCGAGAAAGTCGAAGCCATGCTCGGCGCGCGGCGTTCGCGGCAGCATCTTCATGCCGATCGCGATGGCGATCAGGCCGAAGGGGAGGTTGATCGCAAACAGCCAAGGCCAGGAGCCGAGCGAGAGAATGGCGGACGCAATGGTCGGGCCGAAGGTGAAGGAGATGCCGACCACGAGCGCGTTGTGGCCGAGGCCGCGTCCGAGCATCTTTCCGGGATAGACGAAGCGCACCAGCGCGGTGTTGACGCTCATGATGCCGCTGGCGCCGAGGCCCTGCAATGCGCGGGCGACGACCAGGGTCGGTAGCGACCACGCCAGCGCGCAGCCGACCGAGGCCAGCGTGAACAGCAGGAGGCCGCCGAGATAGATGCGCTGATGGCCGACGATCTCGCCGAGCGCGCCGAGCGGCAGCAAGGTCGCCACCAGCGCGATCTGGTAGATGTTGACCACCCAGACCACCTCGGCCGGGGAGACGTGGAGATCGGCCGAGATCGACGGCAGCGCGATGTTGGCGATGGCGACGTCGAGCGAGGCCATCGACAGCGCGGTGAAGATCGCCGCGATCGCCCAGGGACGCTGGCCCGGCGGCAGGCCGTCGGCGGTGCCGTCGCCGGCGAGCCTCGAAGCGTGGTGGCGGTTGGACATGGAGACCTTTGGAGACCTTCGGTTCGCGGGGCGCGTCCGGATCAGCATGTACACGGGAGCAGGCGAGCGCCCCAGCCGTCGCGGGCGCATGGCGGTATGCGCCCGGTCGCAAGGAACGGGTTGAAGCCGGCTACACGCCCGGCCTTGCCAGCCGCTCGATCGTCTGGTTGTGCCGCGTCAGGAGCTCGCAGGCGTGGCCGATCTGGCGGGCGCGCAGGGCCTGCAGGATCAGCCGGTGATCCTGGTTGGTGCGCGGACGCCAGCCGGCATTGCGGGCCATCGCCAGCACGAGGCGCGAATTCGCGAGGCGTAGTCCGTCGAGGCTCGCCAGCAGCCGCGGCATCGCGCAGGGCGCGACCAGCGCGCGATGAAAGGCGCGGTTTGCGGTCTCGAACTCCTGGATGGTCTCCGCATTATCGGCCTCGATCAGCGCCAGCTCGATCGCGGCGAGATGCGCCGGCGTATAGCGCGGCGCGGCATTGCGCAGCGCGATCACCTCGAGCGCTGTGCGCATCTCGACGATCTCCCTGGTCGACTTCGCATCGAGCGGTGCCACGCGTACGCCGCGTCGCGGCGCGGCGACCACGAGATAGAGCGCCTCGAGCTGCCGGAATGCCTCGCGCACCGGCACGTGGCTGGAGTTGAACTCGCGCGCGACGTGGTCCTGCCGCAACGGCGCGTCGGGCGGCAGCGCACCGCTGACGATGCGATCGGTGATCGCTTCGGCGATCCGCTGAGCGGTGGTGAGATTCTCGTCCGGCATAGTCATAGATTATCTATCGAAAAAACCGATGCAGCGGAAGCTCTCGTCCGATACGGTGCTCGAATACAGAGAAATCATAGATAATGTCTATGATAATCTATAATTTGGCGTGGAGCGAGCATGGCGGATCAAAGCGGCGCGGGCCCTGATCGAATGGCGGTTGGCAATGCCATCCGTCATGACTGGACCAGAGACGAGGCCGAGGCGCTCTATCGCCTGCCACTTCCGGACCTGATGTTTCTGGCGCAGTCGGCGCATCGCCGGCAGTTCGATCCCACCCGCGTCGAGACGGCGAGCCTGCTCAGCATCAAGACCGGCGGCTGCCCGGAGGATTGTGGCTACTGCTCGCAGAGCGCGCATTACGACACTGGGCTCAAGGCGACCAAGCTGATGGACCGCGACGAGGTGGTCGCCACCGCGCGGCGCGCGAAGGCCGCCGGGGCCGAGCGCTTCTGCATGGCCGCCGCCTGGCGCAGTCCGAAGGACCGCGACCTCGATCAGGTCTGCGACATGGTCAGCGCGGTGAAGGATCTGGGCATGGAGACCTGCGTCACGCTGGGCATGCTGACCCCGCCGCAGGCACAGCGGCTGAGGGAGGCCGGGCTCGACTTCTACAACCACAATGTCGACACCTCGCCCGAATTCTACGACCGCATCATCACCACGCGCACGCTGCAGGACCGCATCGACACGCTCGCGCATGTGCGGCAGGCCGGCATCAAGGTGTGCTGCGGCGGCATCATCGGCATGGGCGAGGAGGTCGATGATCGGCTCGGCATGCTGGTGCTGCTGGCCAATCTCGCTGAGCATCCCGACAGCGTGCCGATCAACATGTGGAACGAGGTCAAGGGCGTGCCGGTCAACGCTACGGCCGCGCGGCCTGATCCGATTGCGCTCGTGCGATTGATCGCGGTGTCCAGGATCATGATGCCGGCCAGCGTGGTGCGGCTGTCCGCGGGCCGGCAATATATGAGCGACGAGCTGCAGACCCTGTGCCTGCTCGCCGGCGCCAATTCCATCTTCATCGGCGACGTGCTGCTGACCACGGCCAATCCGCAACGCGACCGCGATGCCGATCTGCTCGCGCGGCTCGGCATGACATCGTCGCTGTCGGCGCGCCCGGGCGCGCCGGTCGCCGCCGGCGAGGGCGCGGAGGCTTCGTCCCCGGCCTGATTCAACCCTCAGCGCGATCTCGGCGCGACGGCGCCCACGGAACTGCCTTGTCGTGCCGGTCCACGTCCGCGGCTGACCGAAAGAGAGCGGAGCCATGCCCATGCCGTCCGACAGATTGGCGATCTATTCCGACGGTCTGCAGAGACTCGCGGCCGATGACCGGTTGCGGCGCCTCAGTCCACGGGCCGGTCTCGATTTCTCCTCCAACGACTATCTCGGTCTCGCACAGGCTCCGCGGATGAAGCGCGCGGTCGCCGCGGCCATGGAGGCCGGCACGCCGGTCGGCGCCGGCGGCTCGCGCCTGCTGCGTGGCAATTGCGAGGAGCACGAACGGCTCGAGGCGGAGGCGGCACGCTTCTTCGGTGCCGAGAGCGCGCTGTTCTTCGGCTCCGGCTACATGGCGAACTTCGCCGTGCTCACCACGCTGCCGCAGCGCGACGACCTGCTGGTGCTCGATGCGCTGGTTCATGCCAGCACCCATGAAGGCGCGCGCGCCGGCCGTGCCGAGACGTGCCAGTTCATCCACAACAACGCCCAGTCGGCTGAGGACGCGATCCTGATCTGGCGCAGGGGCGGCGGGGTGGGCCGGCCCTGGATCGTCGTCGAAAGCCTCTACAGCATGGATGGCGATCTCGCGCCGCTGGCGGATTTGATCGCGATCGCCGAGCGCCACGATGCCTTTCTGCTGATCGACGAGGCCCATGCGACCGGGGTCCACGGCGCGCAGGGCCGCGGTCTGGCCGCAGCCTACGAGGGACGCGAGAGCGTCGTGACCGTTCACACCTGCGGCAAGGCGTTGGGCGCAGCCGGTGCGCTGGTCACCGCAAGCCGCGTGCTGCGCGACACGCTGATCAATCGCTGCCGGCCTTTCGTCTTCAGCACGGCGCCGTCGCCGCTGATGGCGGTGGCGGTGATGGAGGCGCTTGCGATCCTGCGGGAAGAGCCGGAGCGGCAGCGGAGGCTGGCGCAGCTCGTTGCCTTCGCCCATGGCGCGATCGCCGCGCGCTTCGGTGAAAGCTGGTCGCCGTCGCAGATCATTCCCTGCGTCGTCGGCGACAATGCGCGCGCGATGAACCTGGCTGCCGCGCTGCAGGCGCGGGGCTTCGACGTCCGCGGCATCCGCCCGCCGACGGTGCCGCCGGGCACGGCGCGGCTCAGGCTGTCGCTGACCTTGAACATCGACGAGCCGGCCATCGCGGCGCTGCTCGACGCGCTCGCCGACGAGATCGGAAGGCCGCGGCCATGACGCTGCGCATCGTGGTCACCGGGACCGACACCGGGATCGGCAAGACGGTGTTCGCCGCCGGCCTCACGGCGCTGCTCGGGGCCTGCTATTGGAAGCCGGTCCAGGCCGGCCTTGCCGAGGAGACGGATACCCGCCGTGTCCAGCGGCTCGCCGAGCTCGCCGACGACCGCGTGTTGCCTGAAGCCTATCGGCTGGCCGAGCCGGCCTCGCCGCATCGCGCGGCACGCCTCGCAGGCATCAGCATCGATCCGCTCCGCCTCCGTCCTCCGCGGGCCGCCGGCCGGCCTGTCGTGATCGAGGGAGCCGGCGGCGTCATGGTGCCGCTCGATTCCGGAACGCTCTATCTCGATGTCTTCGCGCGATGGCAGCTGCCGGTCGTGCTCTGCGCGCGCACCAGTCTCGGCACGATCAATCACTCGCTGCTGTCGCTGGCGGCGCTGCGCAGTCGTGGCATCGACGTGCTCGGCATCGCCTTCATCGGCGACGGCCACGACGACAACGAAGATACGATCTGCCGGCTCGGCGAGGTGAGGCGCCTTGGCCGGTTGCCCTGGGTCACGCCGCTGACGGCGCGATCGCTGCAGCACGTGTTCGCCACCCAATTCCAGCGCACGGATTTCGAACCATGATGCGCAAGGCAACCTCGCCGATCTGGCATCCCTTCACGCAGCATGCGCTCCAGCCCGAGATGACGGCGGTCGCGCGCGGCGAGGGCGCCTATCTCTTCACCGCCGACGGCAGGCGGATCATCGACGCGATCGCGTCGTGGTGGGTGGTCACGCACGGCCATTGCCATCCGCATATCGTGCGCGCGATCCAGGACCAGGCCGAGCGGCTGGATCAGGTCATCTTCGCCGGTCATAGCCACGAGCCGGCCGAGCAGGTGGCCGCCGGGCTGCTCGCGCTGGTGCCGCCGAGCCTCACGCACGTGTTCTTCTCTGACAGCGGCGCCACCAGCGTGGAGGTCGCGCTGAAGATGGCGCTCGGCTACTTCAAGAACATCGGCGAGCCGCGCTCGCGCATCGTGGTGATGCAGCATTCCTATCACGGCGACACCATCGGCGCGATGTCGGTCGGCGCGCGCGGCGTGTTCAATGCGGCCTATGAGCCGCTGCTGTTCGACGTCGCCGTCGTCCCGTTTCCAGTGCAGGGCCGGGAACAGGCGACTCTGGATGCGCTCGCTACAATTTGCGAGAAGGACCGGCCGGCCGCCTTCATCGTCGAGCCCCTGGTGCTCGGCGCCGGCGGCATGCTGATGTACCCGGCCGCGGTGCTGCGCGAGATGCACCGGATCTGCAAGGCGTTCGGCGTGCTGTTCATCGCCGACGAGGTGATGACCGGCTGGGGCCGCACCGGCACGTTGTTCGCCTGCGAGCAGGCGGACATCGCCCCCGATATCGCCTGCTACGCCAAAGGACTGACTGGAGGCGCGATGCCGCTTGCGGTCACGCTGTGCAGTCCCGCGATCTACGAGGCACACTATTCGACCGACCGCGCCTGCACGTTCTTTCACTCCAGTTCCTACACCGCCAATCCCATCGCCTGCGCGGCAGCGAGCGCCAATCTCGAGCTGTGGCGGCAGCCGCAGACGCGGGCCCGGGTCGCCGCCGTCGCGGCCGCGCAGGAGCGCTGCCTCGACCGCCTGCGTTACGACGAGCGATTTTCCGACCTGCGGCGCTGCGGTACCATCACCGCGCTCGATCTCCATGCCGACGAGCCGGGCTACCTCGCCGAGGTCGGTCCGAAGCTGCAGGCCTTCTTCCGCCACAGCGACGTCCTGCTGCGTCCGCTTGGCCACACCATCTACGTCATGCCGCCTTACTGCGTCACCGCCGGGGATGTCGAGACGGTCTATGCCGCCATCGACGAGGCCGTCGATCACGTGCTCTGAGGGGCTGTTCTGCGGCCCGCGATTTGCGCTCCGCGATCCCGCGCACTAGCATCGTGCCAACGTCGTTGCGGAGGAAACAGTCATGAGCGCGCCGGTCAGCGGAGATGGCACCAAGGATCCGAAGGAGGCCAGCGCGGCCGTGAGCGCAGCGCAGCAGGCCGTGCTGGAGGCGCTGCCGTTCGGCGACACCGCCGATTTCGATGATGCCGCCCGCGGCTTTCTCGGCACGATCGATCAGGCCAAGGTGACGACGGCGCAGGGGCGCACCGTCTGGAGCCTCGCGCCTTACCACTTCCTTGACGCGGAGCAGGCGCCGCCGACCGTCAATCCCAGCCTGTGGCGGCAGGCGAAGCTCAACATGCATCACGGCCTGTTCGAGGTCGTGCCCGGCGTCTACCAGGTGCGTGGGCTCGACATCGCCAACATGACGCTGATCGAGGGGGACACCGGCGTGATCGTGGTCGACACGCTGACCTCGATCGAGGGCGCGCAGGCCGCATTGGAGCTGTACTACCAGCACCGCGGCGTCAGGCCGGTCACGGCGGTGATGTTCACGCATACCCACACCGATCATTGGGGCGGCGCGCGCGGCGTGGTCGACGACGACGCGATGGCCAGCGGCCGCGTGCCGCTGATCGCGCCGAACCTGTTCATCGAGCATGCGGTCTCCGAGAACATCATCGCCGGCCCTGCGATGCTGCGCCGGGCGCAATATCAGTTCGGGCCGCTGCTCGCGAAGGGGCCGAAGGGCCATGTCGATTGTGGGCTCGGCAAGACCATGGCGGCGGGAGCCGTTGCGCTGCTGCGGCCGACCGACCTGATCATGGCGACCGGGGACACCCGGGTCATCGACGGTCTCACCTTCGAATTCCAGATGGCGCCGAACAGCGAGGCGCCGGCGGAGATGCATTTCTTCGTGCCGCGCTATCGCCTGTTGAACCTCGCCGAGAACTGCACGCACAACTTCCACAACCTGCTGCCGTTTCGCGGCGCCGACGTGCGCGATGCGCTGGCGTGGTCGAAATATCTCGGCGAGGCGCTGCAACTGTGGGGCGGCAAGGCGGAGGTGATGTGCGGCCAGCATCATTGGCCGATATGGGGCGCGAGCCGTGTCGACGGCATGATCCGCGAACAGCGCGATCTCTACAAATTTGCCCACGACCAGACCGTGCGGCTGATGAATCATGGCCTGACCGCAAGTGAGATCGCCGAGCAGATCAGGCTGCCCCGGAGCCTCGAAGGGGCATGGCATGCGCGCGGCTATTACGGCCACATCCGCCACAACGTAAAGGCGATCTACCAGAAATATCTCGGCTGGTATGATGCCAATCCGGTCAATCTCGATCCGCTGCCGCCGGTCGAGGCCGGCCGGAAATACGTCTCCTATATGGGCGGGACAGAGGCGCTGCTGGCGCGGGCGCGCGCGGACTTTGCCAACGGCGAATTCCGCTTCGTCGCGCAGGTCGTGGGTCATCTCGTCTTCGCCGAGCCGGACAATGCCGAGGCGCGCGCGCTGCTGGCCGACACGCTGGAGCAGCTCGGCTATGCCGCCGAGAGTGCGACCTGGCGCAATGCCTATCTGTTCGGCGCGCAGGAGCTGCGCCAGGGTATGCCGGAGGTTCCGGCTCGGCCCGGCCTGCCGCGCGAGACGCTGGCGGCGCTGCGCACCGAGCAGCTATGGGACGTGCTCGGGGTCAGGCTGAACGGGCCCAAGGCGGAGGGCAAGCATATCGTGCTGAACTGGACGTTCACCGACACCGGCGAGCGCTTCGTGCTCACCTTGCAGAATTGTGCGCTGACCTATGCGGTCGGCGTGCAGGCGTCGACCGCCGATGCGGGGTTCACGCTGGCGCGTTCGACGCTCGATGCGGTCATTGCCAAGGCCACGAGCTTTCCGGAAGCGGTCGCCGCCGGGAAGATCAGCTTCGCGGGCAATCCGATGCGGCTGGCCGAGCTGATGTCGCTGATGGACGAGTTCCCGCGTATGTTCGAGATCGTCGAGCCGAAGCGGGCTGCCGTCACCTGAGATGAGGCGGAGGCCGGGCTCGCCGAACTTGCCCGGCCTCCTCATGCTATTCGGCGCTGCTGACCAGCCGGATGCGCGGCGCAGCGATGTCGATCAGGCTGCGATAGGCCGCGAGATAGTCGAGCGCCATCCGGCGCGCGGTGAAGCGTCGCTCGAACTGCGCGCGCACGCGGGCGCGGCTCAGCTCGGGCAGGCGACTGACGGCCGCTACCGCGCTGAGCTCGTCCTCGACGATGAAGCCGGTCACACCGTCGTCGATCACTTCGGGAACCGAGCCGCGGTTGTAGGCGATCACGGGCGTGCCGCAGGCCATCGATTCGATCATCACCAGGCCGAACGGCTCCGGCCAATCGATCGGCAACAGCAGGCCGAGCGCGCCGGACAGGAACTCCGGCTTCTCGTGATCGCTGATCTCGCCGATGAACTCGACGAGCGGATTGCCGTGGATCAAGGGACGGATCGTCTGCTCATAATAGTCTTGGTCGGCGCGATCGATCTTGGCCGCGATCTTCAGCGGAATCCCGCAGCGCATGGCGATCTTGATGGCACGGTCGACACCCTTTTCCGGGGCGATGCGTCCGAGGACGGCGAGATAGCTCGGCGTCACCGGCTTGGGAATCAGGAGCGTTGCGGGCAGTCCATGCAGCACGGTGCGCACCCAGTTCGCATTCGGCACCGGCCGGCGCTGCGAGTCCGAGATCGAGACGACGGGAACATCCTTGAAGACCGAGAACACCGGCTGGTGCTCCGGAAGATCGAGCCTGCCGTGCAAGGTGGTCAGGAACGGTGTGGGTTGCCGGTGGAACAGGGAGAACGGGTAGTAGTCGAGGTGGAAGTGCAGAATGTCGAACTGTTCGTCGTCGCATTGCTGCCGCACGTTTTCGAGCATCACCATGTGCAGCGCGTTCGGATCCCTCACCGAGCCGTCGAGGCGCAGTGCTTTCGGCCATGTCGGAGAGAGCTTCGCCGAGGTCTGCGAATCGCCGCTGGCGAACAGGGTGACGTCGTGTCCGAGGGCAACGAGCTCTTCGGTCAACCAATGGACGACCCGCTCAGTGCCGCCGTAGAGCTTCGGAGGCACGGCCTCCGTCAATGGAGCTATTTGCGCAATGCGCATCTCATCGTCTCCTGTTCGTGACCGATCATGGATGAATCCCCAATGGCACCGGCACTGCCACAGCGGGAACGTTGTCGCATGTGCGAAGTTCCATTCACGCGATCACTCTTTCTTCGACACAACGTGTTCCGTGCCGTCTCATTGATGCCATCCCCGCTCTCCAACGCTGCTGCCGCGGCATCGTCGGAGGGCAGGTTTGCGCCGCGAAGGCGCACGGAACCCGAGAAACCGTTCGTCGTTCATCTGGCCGCATCAGGTGTCGCCACGACCTCGCTCATCAACGGGAAGACCATGGATCAGCTTTCTGGCTACGCGCACCGACCCTTTCCCTTCGTGATGCGCTATCTGCGCAAGCGCCCCACCGCCCACCTCGTGATTCTGATGGCCGTCATCGGTGCGGTTGCCTGTTCGGTAGGCACGCAATATGGCGTGAAATCGCTCGTCGACAGCCTCTCGGCAGGGCCTGCGGGCGGCGGCAACGTCTGGGCCGCGTTCGTGCTGCTGATGGCGCTGATCGCGACCGACAACATTCTTTGGCGTGTCGCCAGCTGGATCGCGAGCTTCACCTTCGTCCGTGTCACCGGAGATCTCCGGCGCGACATCTTCCGTCATCTCACCGGGCATTCGCCGAGCTATTTCGGCGACCGTCTGCCCGGCATGCTGTCGAGCCGCATCACGGCGACGTCGAACGCCGTGTTCACCGTGGAGAACATGTTCGTCTGGAACGTCTTGCCGCCATGCCTCGCCACGGTCGCGGCGATCTGCCTGATCGGAACCGTGAGCGGCCCGATGGCCATCGGCCTGCTGCTGATCGCGGCGATGATGGTGGCGGCGATGTTCCGTCTGGCGGCCGCCGGCAAGCCGCTGCATGACGATTTCGCCGACAAGGCGGCCATGGTCGACGGCGAGATGGTCGACGTGATCTCGAACATGCCGCTGGTGCGCGCGTTCTGCGGCCTGCGCCACGAGCACGACCGGTTCGACGCGACGGTCGACAGGGAGTTGGAGGCACGCGGGCGCAGTCTCCGCTACCTCGAGAAGCTGCGCATTCTGCACGCGACGGTGACGATCGTGCTGACGATCGCGCTCATGGCGTGGGCGATCTCGCTGTGGCAGCGGGGCGGGGCGACGACCGGCGACGTCGTGCTGGTCTGCACGCTCGGCCTCTGCATTCTCAACGCGACGCGGGATCTGGCGGTGGCGCTGGTCGATGTCACCCAGCACGTGGCGCGCATGAGCGAGGCGATCGCGACCCTGCTGCAGCCGCACGAGCTGCGCGATGACCCGCAGGCCGAGCCGCTGGTCAAGAGCGGTGCGGCCATCGCCTTCGACAACATCACCTTCCACTATCCTGGCGGTCACAAGCTGTTCGAGAATTTCACGCTGCGCCTGCAGCCGGGCCAGCGCGTGGGCCTGGTTGGACAGTCCGGCGGCGGCAAGTCGAGCCTGTTCACGCTGCTGCAACGGTTCTATGATCCGCAAGCCGGGCATATCACGATCGACGGCCAGGACATCGCCAAGGTCACCCAGCAGAGCCTGCGCGAGGCGATCTCGGTGGTTCCGCAGGACATCTCGCTGTTTCATCGCTCCATTCTGGAGAACATTCGCTACGGACGTCCGAGTGCGACCGACGACGAGGTGTTGCGGGCGGCGATCGCGGCGCGCTGCGACTTCGTCGAGACGCTGCCGGAGGGATTGCAGACAATGGTCGGGGATCGCGGCGTCAAGCTTTCGGGCGGGCAGCGCCAGCGCATCGCGATCGCGCGCGCCTTCCTCAAGGATGCGCCGATCCTTCTGCTCGACGAGGCCACCGCCGCGCTCGACAGCGAGTCCGAGGAGGCCATACGTGAGGCGTTGAGTCGTCTGATGCGCGGCCGCACCGTCATTGCGATCGCGCATCGCCTTGCGACCTTGCGGAATTTTGACCGCGTGGTGGTGCTGAAATCGGGCAGGATCATCGAGGACGGAGCGCCTGACCGGCTGATGCAGGACGAGGGCCCGTATCGTGAGCTCGTCACCCAGGAGATGAACCGGCTCGCCAAGTTCGCCGCCTGATCGTAGCGTCGGGTCGCGTCGAGAACGTGCACTCTCGGTTGTCTGGGCACTTCAACATCGCATGAGGCCAACATGTCCGCCGAAGTCGCAAGCACACTGTCGTTGATCACCCAGACGGACGAGCCTGTCGAGCAGCCGTTCTATATTCCCATGACGGGGCCGGCGTCCCGGCCGCGGCGCTCGCTCAAGCACGACGATACGTTCATCGTCCTCGACGGCCATGGCGACATCGGCGCCTCGGCCGGCGGACCGGACGGTC
This sequence comes from Bradyrhizobium sp. HKCCYLS3070, assembly GCF_051167575.1. NCBI lineage: Bacteria > Pseudomonadati > Pseudomonadota > Alphaproteobacteria > Hyphomicrobiales > Nitrobacteraceae > Bradyrhizobium > Bradyrhizobium sp. HKCCYLS3070. The sequence continues at coordinate 61,545 of NZ_JBNPTI010000017.1, read as the reverse complement.
TCTTCAACGCCGATACGCGCTATCTCGCGCGGCTCGAATTGACGCTGGACGACGTTCAGCCCCTGCTGCTCGGCTCGAGCCTGCGCGACGACAACTCCGCGCTGACCGTCGATCTCACCAATCCCGACATCTACAGCCAGGGCCGCCTGGTGCTGCCGAAGGATATGCTGCACATCGTGCGCACGATCTTTCTCTGGCATGGCACGGCCTATCAGCGCATCGGGCTGCAGAACCATGGCGATCGCCATGCCAGCTTCGATCTCAAGCTGACATTCGACAATGATTTTGCCGACCTTTTCGAGGTGCGAGGCACCGTGCGGCCGCGGCGCGGCATCGGCTCGAGCCGGCTGGTGGACCCGTCCGAGGTGGTCCTGCACTATCGCGGCCTGGACAATGTCCTGCGCACCACCGACGTGAGCTTCGATCCGCGTCCGACGCATCTCACCGTCAATGTCGCAACCTATCATTTCGACCTTGCCCCGCAGGAATCGGCCTCGCTGTTCGTGGCCGTGATGTGCAACGCCAAGGCCGGCGAGCGGCCCCGGCCCTTTTTCCGCAGCCTGCTCGCCCATCGCCGAGAGATGCGCCGATGCACCGTTGGCGCCGCCAGCATCGAGACCTCCAACGACATCCTCAACGAGGTGCTGTGCCAGGCAGCGGCCGATCTGAACATCCTGATGACGGATACGCCGGAGGGGCGTTATCCCTATGCCGGCATTCCCTGGTATTCGACCACATTCGGTCGCGACGGGCTGATCACCGCGATGCAGATGCTGTGGGTCGATCCGCGCATTGCCCGCGGCGTCCTGCGCCGGCTCGCCGTGCATCAGGCGCGCACGACCGATCCGCTGTCCGATGCCGAGCCCGGCAAGATCCTGCACGAGATGCGCGGCGGCGAGATGGCGGCGCTGCGTGAGGTGCCGTTCGGCTGCTATTATGGCAGCGTCGATTCCACGCCGCTGTTCGTGCTGCTCGCCGGGCTTTATATCGAGCGCACCGGCGACATCGACACCCTGAGGGAGTTATGGCCGGCGATCGAGCTGGCGTTGCGCTGGATCGACGGCCCCGGCGATCCCGATCGCGATGGCTTCGTGGAATATCAGCGCGCCTCCGAGCAGGGTCTCGCCAACCAGGGCTGGAAGGACTCCTACGACGCGGTGTTCCATGCCGATGGACGTCTCGCGGAAGGTTACATCGCGCTTGCGGAGGTGCAGGGCTATGTGTTTGCCGGCAAGCAGCTGGCGGCGCGTTGCGCCCGTCGGCTCGGAAAGGCCGAGATGGCGGACCGGCTCCAGGCCGAGGCCGCTGATCTCGCGGAACGGTTCGAGGACGCCTTCTGGTGCGAGGATCTGAACACCTATGCGCTCGCGCTCGACGGCCACAAGCAGCCCTGCCGCGTCCGGACGTCCAACGCCGGGCAGCTGCTGTTCAGCGGCATGGTGCGCGAGGATCGCGCCCGCAAGCTTGCCGCCGAACTGCTGCGGCCGCATTTCTTCTCGGGCTGGGGCATCCGCACCGTGGCCTGCGGCGAAGCGCGCTACAATCCGATGTCCTATCACGACGGATCGATCTGGCCGCACGACAATGCGCTGATTGCGCTCGGCCTGTCGCGCTATGGCCTCAAGCATGCGGTCGAGCAGGTGTTCGGCGGCCTGTTCGAAGCGGCGTCCTACATGGATCTGCGCCGGCTGCCGGAGCTGTTCTGCGGCTTCCGGCGCGAGAAGCATCGCGGCCCGACGCTCTATCCGGTGGCCTGCGCGCCGCAGGCCTGGGCCAGCGCGACGCCGTTCACCTTGCTCGAGGCGGCGCTCGGGCTCGAGTTCGACGCCGCGCGCGGCGAGATCCGTCTGCGCAATCCGCGGCTGCCCGCCTTCCTGGACTGGGTGGTGCTGCGCGATCTCAGGCTCGGCAGCTCCACGATCGACCTGCGCATTCGCCGCCATGGCGAGGACATCTCCATGGAGGTGCTGCGGCGGCGCGGTCAGATCCAGGTCTCGCTGGTGCTGGCGCAATGATGGCGTTGAAACCCGCTCTCCACCGAGCTGCTTGCGGCTGTCTCGTCACGCTGCCGTTGCTCATCGGTCCGTATGTCGGCGACGGGCATGCGCAGCAGCCGTCGCCGGCACCGCCTGCCAAGGATGCCGCGGCGCCCGCGAAGGAGCCGGCACCGCCGCCCTCGGTTACCATCCTCGGCGCGCGCGATGCGCATGGCGTGCTCGGTCGCGACGTGCGCAGCTCGACCGGCGAGGACATGGGCCACATCGTCGACGTCATCGTCGATCTCACCGGCACGGTGCGCGCCGCGGTGATCGATTTCGGCGGCTTCCTCGGCGTCGGCAGCCGCAAGATCGTGGTCGACTGGACCGCGCTCGATTTCAAGCACATCGCCGAGAAGAGCGACCAGGTCACGCTCGACCTCACCAAGGAGCAGGTGAAGGCCGCGCCCGAATACAAGGAGGACAAGCCGGTCGTCGTGCTCGGCGCGTCCGGCAAGCTGTCTCCCTGGGATTTCGATCATTGAGTTGATGCGTGAGATTGCCGGTCCGGCCTGCGCGTGCAGCGGAACATGGTGGGGATGTTCTGTCCCGTCAGCCTCATGAGTTGAGATGAGTTGAGATGTGAGAGCCATGCCGATTGCACGGCCGTCGAGATCGCCTGACCGGGAGCCCGAGCCTGACGGCGCGGCAGAGGCGGGCGCGCGTCCGGATGCCGGGGAGGATCATGGCCAGACTTCAAGACCGGCGCCGTCGCGGCAGAGCCTGCGCGGGCTGGATTGGTTCATCTTCTTCCTGGCCGACGTGCAGACCGGCTTCGGTCCCTTCATCGCGGTCTATCTGACGACGCAGAAATGGACGCAGGCGCAGATCGGCCTGGTGCTGTCGATCGGCGGCGTCGTCGGGCTGATCGGGCAGATGCCGGGCGGCGCGATCATCGATGCGGCCAGATCCGAGCGCCGCGTCGCCGGCCTTGCCATCGCGGCCATCGGCGGCTGCGCGCTGGCCTATGCGGCTTGGCCGATCTTTCCCGTGGTCGCGGCTGCCGCAACGTTGCATGCGGCGGCGAGCTGCGTGCTGGGACCCGCGATCGCGGCGATCAGCCTCGGCCTGGTCGGGCCGCGCGGCATGGCGGAGCGGCTCGGCCGCAATGCGCGGTTCGCGTCGCTCGGCAATGGTGTGGCCGCGGCCGTGATGGGCACCTGCGGCTATCTGCTGTCCAGCCGCGCCGTGTTCCTGGTCACCTTCATTCTCGCCTTTCCGACGCTGATCGCGTTGTCGCGAATCCGCGATCGCGAGATCGACGTCGCGCGGGCGCACGGCCGGGCCGATCACGAGGACAAGGAGGTCGCGCGGCTGTCGAATCTGCTCGGCCTGCTGCGCCAGCGCGCGCTGCTCGTGTTCGCGCTCGGCGTGTTCCTGCTGCAACTCGCCAATGCGGCGATGCTGCCGCTGATGGCCGGCGTGGTGACGACGAAATCGAGCGAATGGGCGCCGATGCTGATCGCGTTCTGCATCGTGGTGCCGCAGGCGATCGTGGCGCTGACCTCGCCCTCGGTCGGCGCGGTGGCGCAGCAATGGGGCCGCAGGCCGCTGCTGATGCTCGGGTTTGCCGCGCTCGCGATGCGCGGCGCGCTGTTCGCGGTCGTGCACGATCCCTACGTGCTGGTGGCGGTGCAGATCTTCGACGGCGTCACGGCGGCCGTGTTCGCCGTCATGATTCCGCTGACGGTGGCCGACGTCGCCTTCGGCAGCGGGCATTTCAATCTGGCGCAGGGAATCGTCGGGACGGCGTCCGGAATCGGCGGATCGCTGTCCACCGTCGTCGCCGGCTTCGCCAGCGACCGCTACGGCAGCGCCACCGCCTTCATCGGTCTGTCGGGCGTGGCGCTGACAGGTCTTCTTCTGATCGCGCTGCTGATGCCCGAGACCGGGCACCGCCGGCGCAGGGCGTGAACGGGCAGGGCGCCTCAGGCGTCCATGCTGCGCAGGCGCTGGCGGTTGCGCAGCACGATCTGGCGGGCACCGGAGAAGCCGAGAACGCCCTGGCTGTGCAACTGCGACAGCGCGCGCGACACGGTCTCCAGGGTCAGGCCGAGATAGTCGCCGATATCGCGGCGGCACATCGGCAGCGCCATCATGCCGGCGACCGCGAGGCGGCGGTCCATCTCGAGCAGGAAGGTCGCGACGCGCTCCATCGCGGTCTTGCGGCCCAGCAGCAGCATGTGGTCCTCGGCATGGCGGAGATCGCCGGCCGTCATGGTCCAGAGCTTGCGGGCGACCGCGACGTCGACGCCTGCGGCCTGTTCGAGGCTGCGGCGCTTCACCAGGCGCACGGTGGTATCGATGATGGCCTCGGCGGCGAGGCGATGCATGGAGCCGAATTCGAGGCCGAAAACGTCACCGGGAAGATGGAAGGCGCCGATCTGGCGGCGGCCGTCGGAGAGCAGCTTGTAGCTGCGAACCGCGCCGGAGATCACCTGGTAGACGTACTCGGCCGGCTCATCCTCGCCATAGATCTCCTCGTCCTTCTTGTAGGAGAACTCGCTGGCGATCAGCCCGGCATGGCCGGTGATCTCGGCAAAGGGATTGGCGGCAGGAGAGACGACAGCAGAGGGGACGGCGTGGGGGGCGTTGGTGCTGACGACCGAATTGGTAATCGACTGATTGAGCATGACCATCTCCTTGCGGCGGATGGCGATGTGGTACACGGCGGCTCCCGTTAAGGACATTTCGGCCGTTATCTTAAGGGGGGTTCCTTACGTAGATATACGTAGCCGGCCCGCTCAGGAGACGCGCTGGGCGGTACCCGAATGGTCGTTGGCGATCGCCTTGCGGATCCGCTTCACCAGATTGTCGTCGAGCAGCGGCTTGAGCAGGAAATCCTGGATCCCGACGGCCGCCGCGCGCGCCGCAAGCCGGTCATCGTAGTGCCCCGTGATCAGCACCACCGGCGCGGTCGCCCCCTGCTTGCGCAACCGTTCGGCGAGCTCGACGCCGTTGATCTCCGGCATCTTGTAGTCGACCACGAAGCAGTCGACGGGCGCGTGGTCCGAGGCCTTGAGCAGCGCGGTGCCGCTGCGAAACGTGCGCACGTCGAAGCCATCGGCCTCCAGCAGGAAGCGCAGCGAGCCAAGGACGTCAGCATCGTCGTCGGCTACGTAGACCGTAGGTTTTGTGTGAGCCGACATCGCACGTGCCGCGAGAATGTGATGTTGAACCGAGGCGCAAGATAACACTCGATTCTGTCAAGGTAGCTTGATCTAGCTCAATCCTTCAGCGCGCCTGCGCGCATCGCCAGACGCACCAGCTCGGAGAGGCTGTTCGCTCCCATCTTGGTCATCACGTTGGCCCTGTAGACCTCGATGGTGCGCGGACTGATGTCGTATTCGCGCGCGATCAGCTTGTTGGAGAGACCGGCCATCAGTCCATCCATCACCTGGCGCTCACGGGGGCTCAGGCTGGCGACGCGCGCCAGGATGTCCTGCGTGACCGATTCGTTCTTCGCGGCCGGCTCGGCCTGCTGGATGGCCGTTTCGATCATGGCGACCAGTCGCTCGTCCTCGAACGGCTTCTCCAGAAAATCGACCGCGCCGAGCTTCATCGCCTCGACCGCGAGCGGCACGTCGCCATGGCCGGTCATCACCAGGATCGGAAAGCTGCTGCCGGCGGCCTTCATGCGCTTGAGCAGCTCGATGCCGTCGATGCCGGGCATCCGCACGTCCGAGACGACGCAGCCGAAAGGGAGCATCGGCAGTCGGCCGAGAAAGACCTCCGCGTTCTCGAACAGCGTGACGTCAAAGCCTGATGAATCGAGCAGGAAGTTGAGCGAATCCCGCATCGCCTCGTCGTCGTCGATCACATAGACCTTGGCCCGTTCAGCCATCGTGCTCAACCTTGGTGGAGGCCGCGGGCAGGGTGAAGCGGAACGTCGCGCCTCCCGCTTCGTTGTTCTCGGCCCACATGCGCCCGCCATGGGCCTCGATGATGGACCGGCTGATCGAGAGGCCGACTCCCATTCCGGTGTCCTTGGTGGTGAAGAAGGTCTTGAAGAGATTGGGCATGACGTCGTCGTGGAATCCCGTTCCGGTGTCGGATACCGAGACCTCGATCAAGTCGTCGCTGAGTCTGCAATTTGTCGCACTGAGCTCGCGGCGTTCGGAATGAGACATCGCCTCGAGTCCATTGCGGAACAGATTGACCAGGACCTGCTGGATCTGGACCCGGTCGGCGAGCACGAGATCGGCCTCCGGATTGAGTTGGAAGCGCAACTGGACGTTCTGCTCGCGGGCGCCGGAAAGGCCGAGGGCGCCGGCTTCCTCGATCAGCTTCGACAGGCTCTCGACCCGCTTCTCCGATTCGCCGCGCGAGACGAAATCGCGCAGACGGCGGATGATCTGGCCGGCGCGAATCGCCTGCTCGGCGGCGCGGTCCATCGCGCTCTCGATCTTGGGCGTGTTCGGATCACTGCTGCCGGCCAGCAGCCGGCGCGAGCCTTTCATGTAATTGCTGATCGCGGCGAGCGGCTGGTTGAGCTCATGCGCCAGCGCCGAGGCCATCTCGCCCATGGCGCTGAGGCGCGACACGTGGACCAGTTCCGACTGCAGTTCCCGCAGCCGTGCCTGGGTCTGCTGGTGCTCGGTGAGATCATGGGCGAAGCCGGTGAAATAGGGCTTGCCGCCGGACTGCATCTCGCCGATCGACAGATGCATCGGGAATGTCGTGCCGTCGCGGCGGCGGCCGGTCACGATGCGGCCGATGCCGATGATGCGGCGCTCGCGGCTGGCATGGTAGCGGGTGAGGTAGCCGGCATGGCGCGAGCGGTCCGGCTCGGGCATCAATTCGCTGACGTCAAGGCCGACCGCTTCTGCCTCGGTGAGGCCGAACATCCGCTCCGCCGCGGAGCTGAAGAACTGGATGGTGCCGCTGCCGTCGATCACGATCATCGCGTCCGGCACGGTGTCCAGGATCGAGCGGAAATGCTGCTCGCGCAGCCGCAGCGTCTCCTCCAGCCGCTTCTCCTGGTCGATGTCGAGGGCGATGCCGCGCAGATGGTGCGGCGCGCCGGCCTCGTCGGGGACCACGCCGGCAAGCACGCGAATCCAGTGGCCGCCGCCGGACACCCTGAACGACATGTCGAACCCGGTGCTCCGATGGCGCGAATCCTCGATCGCCGCCTCGACCGGCGCGCGATCCTCGGGCGCGAGCAGCGCCAGGAAGGACCCGTAGGTCACCGGCTGATCGGCCGCCACGCCGAACAGCTTCCGCGTCGTCACCGACCAGTAGAACTCGCCCGAGGCCAGATCGAGATCCCACGCGCCGAAGCCCAGCCTCCGAGCGTCCTCGGGAGCGTCGTCGAGCCTGGCGGATGCATCCGGGAAGGGGTGGGTGAAGTCGCGCAATTCGAGGCCTTTGATCGATTCGCCGTTGTCCGATTCGCCGTTGCCGCCGCGGCCGGGAGGCCGACCACCGCGGTATCCTATACCAGATTGCGCCCCTGCAACCCGGCCCGACTTAAACTTTGGTTCGACAATTCAAGGCCTTCTCCGATCCTGGGCCGGGTTCCAACGGTGTCCTGCCGCCCGTGCTTCACCGCCGCACCTTGATCTATCTCATCACGGCAGGCGATTTCACCTCTAAGAGTTGCATGGAAGCAATGTTTGGAGAGGCGGGATGACGTTCGCGACTGTCATGGTGAGCCTTGCGCTCAGTCAGCCGAATGAGGCCCGCCTTCAGGTCGCGGCCGACTTGGCGGCGCGCTTTGACGCAGGTGTCATCGGCGTGGCGGCCGGGGAATTCGCGCCGCCGCTCTACTTCACGACCGGCGAGCAGGCGCAGGATCTGATCGAGCAGGGTGAGGCCGCGCTGCGGAATCGACTGGCCGAGCTCGAGCAGCAGTTCCGCACCGCAGTGGGTGACCGGGCTGCGTCGTTGAGCTGGCGCAGCGCCGTGGATTTCCCCGCGCGCTACGTGCTGGCGCAGGCCCGTGCCGCCGACATTCTCGTCACCGGCGGCGTGCCGCCCGGGGTGTCCGATGCGTTCGCGGTCGCCAATCCCAAGGATCTCGTCATGCAGGCCGGGCGCCCGCTGCTCGTGGTGCCGGACAACGCCAGTTCGCTCGATCTCGGGACCGTGCTGGTGGCCTGGAAGGAGACACCAGAGGCGCGCCGCGCTTTGACCGATGCCCTGCCGCTGCTCGCCAAGGCGAGCGGCGTCGTGGTCGCCGAGATCCCGGAGACCGCCTCGGAATATGACGCCTGCGCGGCGCGTCTTGCGGACGTCGTCGCATGGCTCGGCCGTCACAAGATCGTCGCATCGGCGCGCGTCGCGGAACCGGGGCAGGGGCGCAACGTTGCGGCTACGCTCGACGCCGTCGCCGCCGATCTTTCGGCCGGTCTCGTCGTGGCGGGCGCCTATGGCCATTCCCGATTCCGCGAGCTCGTGCTCGGCGGGGTCACCGAGCATCTGATGACGCGCAGCGAGCGTTGCGTTCTGCTGTCGCACTGAAATTCGACCCGCTCCATTCGAGAACAGGATTGCCGCCTTGTACAGATTTCTCGAGGAAACCGCCGGCAACTACATGACGCGGAACGTCACGACCGTGACCCGGGAGACGACGATCCGCGAGCTCGGCGAGATGTTCGACCGCGACGATTTCAACACCTACCCCGTCGTCGAGAACGACGAGGTGATCGGCATCGTCACCAAGTTCGACGTGCTGAAATGCTTTGCCTTCACGCCGAATCAGATGCTGCCGCGCTACAGCGACCTGATGAACCGGACGGTCGCCGACGTGATGACGTCCGAGTTCATCTACGTCCGGCCGGATACGAAGCTGACGCGCGTGCTGCAGCTGATGGTCGAGCATCGCATCCGCAGCCTTCCCGTGACCGATGCCGACAACCGCGTGGTCGGGATCGTCGCCCGCGAGGACATCGTGCGAGCGCTGGCGGCTGCCGCCAAGGATTGAGCGCGGCGCGCTGAGTCCGAAGCCTGCTACGAACGTCTAATGACGGCCGGCATGCATCGCTGCATGCCGGCCGTCGCCGTGTCTGCGAGCGAAACCGCGTCGGGCCGCGTCGTCGTGCAACACTCCGCCTGTTTACCGGCGAACTGGTCGCAAAGTTGATTTCGATCAATTCCACGTGTGAACGATTGTGGTTGCTGGGCTCGTGTTCTTTCAGCGAGATTCCGCATGAGCGCGTCCTCATCCACAAAATCCATGACCATCGGCGAAAGTGGCTTGTCGCTCACTTTTGCCGTCACCGCCTTCCTGTGCGTCTTCGCTGCGGCGAAGGCACTGGATACGGCCTTCGCGTTCCACGCCTCGCTCGCGGCTGCCGCCAGCGCGGCGTCCGTCTTCTTCATCCTCAACCGCTACTTCGAGCGCCGCGAGCTGCCTCCGCAGGAGATCAATGGTCGGCCGAACTACAATCTCGGTCCGATCAAGTTCGCCTCGTTCATGTCGATGTTCTGGGGCATCGCCGGCTTCACGGTCGGCCTCATCATCGCCTCGCAACTGGCCTGGCCCGCGCTGAACTTCGACCTGCCATGGACCAGCTTCGGCCGCCTGCGGCCGCTGCATACCTCGGCGGTGATCTTCGCCTTCGGCGGCAACGTGCTGCTGGCGACGTCGTTCTACGTCGTGCAGCGGACCTGCCGCGTGCGTCTCGCCGGTGATCTCGCGCCCTGGTTCGTGGTGATCGGCTACAACTTCTTCATCCTGATCGCGGGCACGGGCTATCTGCTCGGTGTCACCGAGGGCAAGGAGTACGCCGAGCCCGAATGGTACTCGGATCTTTGGCTGACGATCGTCTGGGTAGTCTACCTGCTGGTCTTCCTGACGACGATCATCAAGCGCAAGGAGCCGCACATCTTCGTGGCGAACTGGTTCTATCTTGCCTTCATCGTCACGATCGCGGTTCTGCACCTCGGCAACAATCCGGCGCTTCCGGTGTCGCTGTTCGGCTCCAAGTCCTACATCGCCTGGGGTGGCGTGCAGGATGCGATGTTCCAGTGGTGGTACGGCCACAACGCGGTCGGCTTCTTCCTGACCGCCGGCTTCCTGGCCATCATGTACTACTTCATCCCGAAGCGGGCTGAGCGTCCGATCTACTCGTATCGGCTGTCGATCATCCACTTCTGGGCGCTGATCTTCCTCTACATCTGGGCCGGCCCGCACCATCTGCACTATACGGCGCTGCCGGACTGGACGCAGACCCTGGGCATGACCTTCTCGATCATGCTGTGGATGCCCTCCTGGGGCGGCATGATCAACGGCCTGATGACCCTGTCGGGAGCGTGGGACAAGCTGCGGACGGACCCCGTGCTGCGCATGCTGGTCGTCTCGGTCGCCTTCTACGGCATGTCGACCTTCGAAGGTCCGATGATGTCGATCAAGGTGGTCAACTCGCTCAGCCACTACACCGACTGGACCATCGGTCACGTGCACTCCGGTGCGCTCGGCTGGGTCGGCTTCGTCTCCTTCGGCGCGCTGTACTGCCTGGTGCCGTGGATCTGGAACCGCAAGGGTCTCTATAGCCTCAAGCTCGTGAACTGGCACTTCTGGACGGCCACGCTGGGCATCGTGCTCTACATCTCCGCGATGTGGGTCTCGGGCATCCTGCAGGGTCTGATGTGGCGGTCCTACACGGCGCTCGGCTTCCTCGAATACTCGTTCATCGAGACCGTCGAGGCGATGCACCCCTTCTACATCATCCGTGCCGCTGGTGGCGCACTGTTCCTGATCGGCTCACTCATCATGGCCTACAATCTCTGGATGACGGTCCGTGTCGGTGAGGAAGAAGTTCAGTCGCCCGTCGCCCTTCAGCCGGCGGAGTGAGGTATCAACCATGTCTTTCTGGCAACGACACCAAGTCTTCGAGAAGAACTCGATCATCCTGGTCATCGGCATCCTGCTGGTGATCGCGATCGGCGGCCTCGTCGAGATCACTCCGCTCTTCTACCTGAAGAGCACGATCGAGGCGGTCGACGGCGTGCGTCCCTATACGCCGCTCGAGCTGGCCGGCCGCAACATCTACGTCCGCGAGGGCTGCTATCTCTGCCATTCGCAGATGGTTCGTCCGCTGCGCGACGAAGTGGAACGCTACGGCCACTTCTCGCTCGCCGCGGAGAGCATGTACGACCATCCGTTCCAGTGGGGCTCCAAGCGTACGGGTCCTGACCTCGCCCGCGTCGGCAACAAGTACTCCGACGACTGGCATGTCACCCACCTGACCAACCCGCGCGCCATCGTCCCGCAATCGATCATGCCCGGCTATCCCTTCCTGAAGGAGACCGAGCTGAACGCCGACAACGTCGCCGATCACCTGAAGACGCTGCGGGCGGTGGGTGTGCCCTACACCGACGACCAGATCGCCAACGCCGCCGCCGACCTCAAGGCGCAGGTCGATCCGGACGGTGCCGGTGCCGAGGCGCTCACCAAACGCTATCCGAAGGCGGTGGTGCGCAACTTCGACGGCAAGGCGGGTGCGCCGACCGAGATGGATGCGCTGGTAGCGTATCTGCAAATGCTCGGCACCTTGGTCGACTTCAAGATCTACAACGAAAAAGCCAATCTGCGCTGAGATCAGAGGCGAACATCATGAAGCCCATCATTGCAGTCGAAAACATCGCGTCGTCACTCGTGACGACGCTGTGGACCCCGATCTTCGTCGCGATCTTCATCGCGATCGTGACCTATGCCCTCTGGCCTCGCAACAAGGCCGCTTTCGACGAGGCGGCGAGCATGCCGTTGCGGGAGGATTGATTCATCATGGCTGACCATACCGAAGTCGACAGTGTCTCCGGCACCCCCACCACCGGCCACGCCTGGGACGGCATCAAGGAGCTCAACACCCCGCTGCCGCGGTGGTGGGTGATCACCTTCTACATCACCATCGTCTGGGCGATCGGCTACTGGATCGTGTATCCGGCCTGGCCGACCATCTCCAGCAACACCCAGGGCCTGTTCGGCTACTCGTCCCGTGCGGACGTGGCGGTCGAGCTTGCCAATCTCGAGAAGATCCGCGGCGCCAAGATGGCCGCGCTCGCGACCGCCTCGCTCGCCGACATCGAGAAGGATCCGGCGATGCTGGCCCTGGCGCGTGCCAAGGGCAAGACCGTGTTCGGCGACAATTGCGCCGCCTGCCACGGGACCGGCGCGGCCGGCGCCAAGGGCTTCCCGAACCTGAACGACGACGACTGGCTGTGGGGCGGCTCGCTGGAGCAGATCCAGCAGACCCTGCTGTACGGCGTGCGCTCGGGTCACCCGAAGACGCGTGAGGGCCAGATGCTCGCCTTCGGCAAGGACGGTGTCCTGAAGCCGGCGGAGATCGTCACGGTCGCCAACTACGTTCGGGAGCTGGCGGGCCTGCCGACCCGGCCGGGTTATGACGCCAAGGCCGGCGCCAAGGTCTTCGCCGAGAACTGCGCGGCCTGCCATGGCGACAACGCCAAGGGCAATCCGGAGCTCGGCGCGCCGAACCTCACCGACAAGATCTGGCTGTACGGCTCCGACGAGGCGACCCTGATCGAGACCATCACCAATGGTCGCGCCGGCGTCATGCCGGCCTGGGAGGGCCGTCTCGACCCGACCACGATCAAGGCGATGGCGGTCTATGTCCACTCGCTGGGTGGCGGAAAGTAACGGAAATCCAACGGAACTTTCCCTTCAATTGAGCTGGATCAACTGAGCGGCCGGAGGTGGACATACCTTCGGCCGCAACTGCGAGAAGACCCCCCAGCCATGATCCGCCAGCCATGAACCAGACGGTAAGACCGGACGACCTGAAGCCTCAGGACCTGCAGCCCGTGGACGATTACGGTCCGCTCTATGCTGCGCACAAGAAGGTCTATCCCCAGAGCGTCTCGGGCACTTTCCGCCGGATCAAATGGGGCCTGATGGGCTTCTGCCTCGGCGTCTATTATTTCCTGCCGTTCGTGCGCTGGAACCGCGGCCTCGGCGCGCCCGACCAGGCGGTGCTGATCGACTTCCCGAACCACCGCTTCTATTTCTTCTTCATCGAGCTGTGGCCGCAGGAGGTGTACTACTTCACCGGCCTCCTGATCATCGCCGCCATCGGCCTGTTCCTGATGAACGCGATCGGCGGCCGTATCTGGTGCGGCTATCTGTGCCCTCAGACAGTGTGGACCGACCTGTTCTATGCCGTCGAGCGCCTGATCGAGGGTGACCGGCGGGAGCGCATGAAGAAGGATGCCTCCGGCGACCCGATGAAGCTGGAGCGGATTTCGGAGCTCGTGCTCAAGCATTCGATCTGGCTGATGATCGCGTGGTGGACCGGCGGCGCCTGGGTGCTGTATTTCAGCGATGCGCCGACGCTCGTGAAGGATCTCATCACCTTCCAGGGGCCGATGCTCGCCTATGTCTGGATCGCAATCCTGACCGCGACGACCTACACGCTCGCCGGCTTCATGCGCGAGCAGGTCTGCGTTTATATGTGCCCGTGGCCGCGCATCCAGGCGGCGCTGACCGACGAATGGGCGCTCAACGTCACCTACCGCTATGACCGCGGCGAGAGCCGCATGTCGGTCAAGAAGGCCGCCGAATTGCGGGCGCTCGGCCAGCCGGCCGGCGACTGCATCGATTGCAAGCAATGCGTGGCGGTATGCCCGACCGGCATCGACATCCGCGACGGCGCCCAGATGGATTGCATCCAGTGCGGCCTCTGCATCGACGCCTGCGATACCGTCATGACCAAGATCGGCCGCCCGACGCGGCTGATCGGCTATGACAACGACATCAACATCCATCGTCGACAGGAAGGCAAGCCGCCGATCTACAAGCTCGTGCGCCCGCGGACCATCGTCTATGCCGCGATCATCGCCGTGGTCGGCGGCGCCATGGTCTACAAGCTCGCGACTCGGTCGCTGCTCGAGGTCAACGTGCTGCACGATCGCAATCCGATCGCGATCAAGCTGTCCGACGGCTCGATCCGCAATGCCTATACGGTGCGCGTCCTCAACAAGCACGGCTTCGATCGCGTCATCGCCATCGACATCGAGGGGCCTGCCAATTCGACCGTCCACGTCGTCGGTGCGGATTCGGTGACGCCGGACCGGCCTATGATCGTGATCGGGCGCGACCAGACCGAGGAGCTGCGCCTCCTGGTGACCGCTCCCGAGGAGAACAATCCCGCGAAGTCCATCCCAGTGAAGTTCCATGTGACGGATATCGGTCTCGGCGTCGTCGCCTCCGCCACCGACAATTTCGTCAGCCCGTAGAGCTAAGGAGCCTGTCAATGGCCAGCCGTTCCAATCCTTCTTTCCAGCTGACCGGAGGCATGGTGCTCGCGATGCTCCTCGCCTTCTTCGGGACCGTGATCGGCGTCAACGTCTACATGATGAAGATGGCGATCTCGACCCTGCCGGGCACCGAGGTCGACAGCGCCTACAGCGCCAGCCTCGGCTACGAGAAGGAGATCGCGGCGGCGCGCGCCCAGGAGGCGCGGCGCTGGCAGGTCGAGGCGCATATCGAGCGTAGCGCCGGCGGTGCCGCCATCCTGCAGGTCAACGCGCGCGACGCAAGCGGCAATCCCGTCTCGGGCCTGACCTTCCAGGGCCGGCTCGAGCGTCCGGCCGACAAGCGCGCGGATCAGGACGTCGCCCTCGCCGAGGTCGGCATCGGCATCTATCGCGGCACGGCGGAGGCGATCGCGCCGGGCCAGTGGGACCTCGTGCTCGAAGGTGATTCCAGCGGCCGCCGCCTGTTCATGTCGAAGAACCGCGTGCTGCTGAACTGAAGGGACTTCCGATCATGCATGTGACGCGTGACTTCTCCCACTACGTCAAGGATCTCGGCGCCGGCCTGAAGCACATCGACCTCGCGGTCGAGGGTGTCAGCTGCGCCGGCTGCATGGCCAAGATCGAGCGCGGCCTCTCGGCTCTGCCCGACGTGACGCTCGCGCGGGTCAACCTGACCGACCGCCGCGTCGCGCTGGAATGGAAGCAGGGCACGCTCGATCCGGCCAAGTTCATCGACCGCCTCGCCGAACTCGGCTACAAGGCCTATCCGTTCGAGAAGGCAAGCGCCGAGGCCACCGAGGCCGAGGAATCGCGCTTCCTGCTGCGCTGTCTCGGCGTCGCCGCGTTCGCGACCATGAACGTGATGATGCTGTCGATCCCGGTGTGGTCCGGCAATGTCAGCGACATGCTGCCGGAGCAGCGCGACTTCTTCCACTGGCTGTCGGCCGTCATCGCATTGCCGGCCGCGGCCTATGCCGGCCAGCCGTTCTTCCGTTCGGCATGGCGCGCGCTCAAGAGCGGCAACGTCAACATGGACGTGCCGATTTGCATCGGCGTGATCCTGGCGCTGGGCATGTCGGTCGTCGAGACCTTCCACCACGCCGAGCACGCCTATTTCGACGCCGCGATCATGCTGCTGACCTTCCTGCTGGTCGGCCGCTATCTCGACCAGAACATGCGGCGGCGGACTCGCGCGGTCGCCGGCAATCTCGCCGCGCTGAAGGCGGAGACCGCGACCAAGTTCATCGGCCCCGACGAGATTTCGGAGGTACCGGTCGCCGCCGTTCGCGCCGGCGATCTCGTGCTGCTGCGACCCGGCGAGCGCTGCGCCGTCGATGGCGTCGTGGTCGAGGGCCGCTCCGAGATCGACCAGAGCCTGATCACCGGCGAGACGCTGTACGTGCCGGCCGAGCAGGGTACCGCGGTCTATGCGGGTTCGCTCAACATTTCCGGCACGCTGCGCGTCCGGGTGTCGGCCGCGGCCGAGGGCACCTTGCTCGCCGAGATCACGCGCCTGCTCGACAACGCGCTGCAGGCCCGCTCGCGCTACATGCGCCTCGCCGACCGCGCCTCGCGGCTCTATGCGCCGGTCGTGCACGCGACAGCGGCGCTCACCGTGCTCGGCTGGGTGCTGATGGGCGCGAGCTGGCATGACGCCATCGTCACCGGCATTGCCGTGCTGATCATCACCTGTCCCTGCGCCCTCGGGCTCGCGATTCCCACCGTGCAGACCGTGGCGTCGGGCGCGATGTTCAAGTCCGGCGTGCTGCTCAATGCGGGCGATGCGATCGAGCGCCTCGCCGAGGCAGATCACGTCATCTTCGACAAGACCGGCACCTTGACGCTGCCGGAGCTCGAGGTCGTCAACGCCGCCGACATCCCTGCAGATGTGTTCGCGCTGGCCGGCCAGCTCGCGCTGTCGAGCCATCATCCGGTGGCCGCGGCGGTGGCACAGGCCGCCAATGCGCGGTCGCCGCTGATGGGCGCGGTCGAGGAGCCGGGCCAGGGTGTCCGCGCCGTCGTCGACGGCGTCGAGATCAGGCTGGGACGTCCAACCTTCTGCGGCGCCGAGGCGCTGGTTGCGCAGACCGGCAGCGTCGATCCCGAGGCCTCGGTGGTGGCCTTCAGCCGCGGCGACAGCAAGTACCTGTTCTCGGTGCGGCAGGGCTTGCGCCCCGACGCCGCCAAGATCGTCGCCGGCCTGCAGCGGCGCGGCATCAAGGTCGAGATCCTCTCGGGCGATCGCGAGGCGGCGGTGGCCGCGGCCGCCAAGGCGCTCGGCATCGGCGAGTGGCGCGCCGGCGTCACGCCGGCCGACAAGATCGCGCGCATCGAGGAGCTGAAGCGCGCGGGCGTCAAGGTCATGATGGTCGGCGACGGCATGAACGACGCGCCGTCGCTCGCCGCCGCGCACGTCTCGATGTCGCCGATCTCGGCCGCGCATCTGAGCCAAGCCACCGCGGATCTCGTCTTCCTCGGTCGTCCCCTGGCGCCGGTGCTGGCCGCGATCGACTACGCGCGCAAGGCGCTGCATCTGATGCGGCAGAATCTGTGGCTCGCAGTCGGCTATAACGCCCTGGCGGTGCCGCTTGCGATCAGCGGCGTCGTCACCCCGCTGATCGCGGCAGCCGCGATGTCCGGCTCGTCGATCATCGTCATGCTGAATGCGCTGCGTGCCCGCAAGGTGGCCGGGGAGGCCGCGTCATGGAAGTGATGATCATTCTCGTCCCGCTCGCTCTGGCGCTCGGCCTTGCCGGCCTGGTCGGCTTTCTCTGGTCGCTGAAGAGCGGCCAGTATGAGGATCTCGAAGGGGCGGCCTGGCGCGCCATCGCCGACGATGATGAGCAGGCCCCGCCGGCTCAGCCCGAGGCCGCGCCGAGCCGGTCCTGAACGCCTGGCAGCGTCATCCGACGCGCCAGGTATCCCGCGACCGCGAGCGCGGCGGCGATGCCTGCCACGCAAGCCGTCCAGCCGAACCGGTCGAACAACTGGCCGAGCACGGCCGTTCCGATGATGCCGCCGGCGAAATAGCTGGCGAGGTAAAGACCGCTTGCAACGCCCTGATCGTGGGCGGCGGTCTTTCCGACGAAACCTGTGGTCACGGCCTGGGCGAAGAACGTGCCCGCGCCGACCAGCACCATGCCGGCGAGCACCGCCCCGAGCTGTGACGACAGCATCAGGACGAGGCCGAGGCCTGCGGTTGCGAGTGCGCCCCAGATCGCGCCCTGTGTGCCAATCCTTGCGACCGTCCGGCCGGCGAGCAGCGTGGTGACGATCGAGGGCAGGAAGACGAAATACACCAGTCCGACCTCCATCATGCCGAGCGACAGCGGCGGTCGCACCAGCACGAAGTTCACGAAGGTGAAGGCGCCGATGAAGGCGAACAGGACGCAGAAGCCGACGCCGAAGGCCGCGCGCAGCCGGCGGTCGCGCAGGTGATCGGCGATGGCCCCGCCGCGCAGCCGCATCGTTCCCTGCACACGCATGGCCGCGCCTCCGACCGCGAATGCGGCGAGAAGGGCACCGCAGACATTGAGCGCGGCGAAGACGTAGAAGGTCGGCTTGAGGCCCAGGGCACCGGTGAGACCGGCCGAGAGCAGGCGCCCGACCAGATTGCTGGCGACGTTGCCGGTGATATAGGCCGCGAAGGCGCCGCCGGCCTCGCTGGCGGTGCACTGCTCGCCGAGATAGGCAAGGGTGAGGGCGAACGCCGAGGCCATGCACAGGCCCTGCAGGATGCGCAAGCCTGCGAACACCGTCAGGTCGGGCGCGCTGCCGAGCAAGGCGGTGAAGCCGGCGAGCAGGGCAAGGCTGGCGACGATGCCGATCCGGCGATCGATCAGCGGGCTGAGCAGGCCGATGACCAGGCTCGCGATCGCCATTCCCAGCGTGCAGGCGTTGACGGCAAGCCCCATCTCGGCCGCGCTGACCTGATAGTAGCGCGCGAGGACCGGCAGCATCGCCTGCGCCGCGAACAGATCGACGAGGCTGAAAAAGGCGAGCAGGCCGACCAGGACCGCGCGCCGCGCCGCCCTTCGTGCATTCACATCGGCGGCTCCAATCGGCAACCGTGCGGACAGATCCGTCATGGCAATCTCCTCGGCTCCACAGGCAACGCGGCCGTATCCGGATCGCCTGCCTGAAGGGGGCGATCCGAAGGCGGCTGGCGGAGGCCCGCGATCTACATGTTGTGATCGTGCGGATCCTTGCGAACGTCGCCGACATAGAGGATGACCGTCTCCTTGCCGTCGTTCTTCCACCAATGCGACGTGCCGAACACCTCGGCTCTCAGATCGCCGGCCTTGTGCAGGATCGGCTCGGCGCAGTTGCTGGCATATTCGATGATCTCGCCCTGCTGAACGAAGATCAGCGCCGGGCGATCGTCATGGCTGTGCCACGGCACGATGCCGCCGGGCGCGATGGTCAGCTTGCGGAAGCGCAACTCGCGGTCCTTGATATTGGCGGGCTGCTTGGCGAGATCGATCGCGCCAAGCGTGACGTCGGTAACGCCGACCGCCTTGACGTCGGCTTTCTCACGTACGCCGGCCTTGATCTTGTCGGCCGGACACTCGCCGGCGCGGGCGCCGGACGCCGCGATCACCGTCGTAGCAACGGCCAGGACGAAAGCAGCGCTCAGGCGGCGCGCGCGTGTAGGTGCGATCTGCATCAACATGTCATTGTCTCCTCTGATGGAACAGCGGCCCGCGCCGAGCGGGCATCGCGAGGCGCACCATCGGGGAGCAGGGGACATGATGGAAATGCATCCTTTCTCTGGAGCCGATAGACCGCCGCTATCGATAGGCGGACGCTATCCTCGCGATTGGACAACGGCATTTCTCAAGCAGAGCAGGTCGCGCTTGTAATGCGGACGCCCGATGACGGGCGACAGCATTCATGAGGAGGAGATATCCATGACCCGCCTGTCCAAGACCTTGATCGCCGCGGCCGTGGTCGCGGTCTCTGCCACCGCAGCCATCGCGCAAGGCGGCCTCGATCTCGCGCCCGGCATGGCCTATGTCTACAGCGCCGGCAAGACCAGCATGATGACGATGGCCGCCGGCGACGCCAATCATCGGGCCATGATGCGCCACGCCAGGAAGGTGCCGAACAACACCGTCTTCTTCATGAGCGACGGGCAGCTCTATTCGGCGTCCGGCATGCTCGATCCCACCGGCAATTTCTATCGGCCCTGAGCGCGACAGTCGGGCAGGCCGCCCTTGTGGTCGGCTTGCCCGGGAAACTATCATGGTTGGGGTCCTGAACCTGCCGGAGCTGCTCATGACAGTGCTTTCACCCGCGGATGCCGAGCGGCTCAGACAGGCCTTCCTGCAATGCAGGGAGATGCAGGGCACCCTGCGTCAGCAGCTCGATGCCTATGCCGCTGCGGGTCGCGAGATCTTTCCGGCCTACGCGTCCGCCGTCGACCGCCTGGTGGCGCGGCTCGGAGACAACGGCGGCGGCGAGACTGCGCCGCGGCCCGGTGAGACGATGCCGCCATTCGTCCTCCCCGATGAGGCTGGCCGGCTGGTGAGCCTGCAATCCTGCCTCGTCCGGGGGCCGGTCGCCGTGATGTTCTTCCGCGGCCATTGGTGCCCCTATTGCCGGCTCAACGTTCGCGCGGTGATCAAGGCGCAGGAGCGCATCGACGCCGCGGGCGGCGCGATCGTCGCGATCATGCCGGAGCTGCAGGCGTTCACGCAGCAGTTCAAATCGGACGCCGGCGCCACCTTCCCTGTGTTGACGGATCTCGACAACGGCTATGCCTTGTCGCTCAACCTCGCGATCTGGCTTGGTCGTGAGATCCAGCAACTACTGGCGCACCAGGACCTGGCGAGCTTCCACGGCAATGACGGCTGGGTGTTGCCCATTCCGGCTGCCTTCGTGGTCGGGCGTGACGGTCTCGTAAAGGCGCGCTTCGTCGATCCCGATTTCCGCAAGCGGATGGAAATCGACGATCTGGTCGAAGCGCTTCGCCAGGCCGCGGCTCAGGACAGCTGAGCGAGCCATCCCTGCCAGTTCCTGCCGCGCAGCATGCGCATCACGGTCGAGGCAACCGCCGTGCGTTCACGGCCAGCAACGCCGTAGAGATGAACGGTGCGCCGCGCGTCGAGTCCGTCGACGGTGGCCCGATGCAGGGTCTCCGGCAGCGTGGTCGTTTGCGGCACCACACCGATGCCGACTCCGGCTTCCATCAGCGCGATCAGGTCGCGTTCGGAGTGGACATCATGAGTTCGTCCGAGGTCGACGCCGCGTTCGCGGAGCAGCGTGCGCAACCTGTCCGCATGTTCGCAATAGTTGCGGCACAGCAACGCGTCACCGCCCAGATCATCGATCGCGATCGGATCCTGCCCGGCCAGCCGGTGCCGGCTGCTCACGGCGAGCGCGAAGTCCTCCGTGAAGAGAGGCCAGACATCCAGCCGATCCCAGGTCTCGTCGATCTCCGAGGCGATGCCGAGCTCCGCTTCGCCGCTCTTCAGATGCTCTGCGATCATGCGGCTGCTGCCGCGTAGAAACCTGAGCTCGAGCTGGTTGAACTGGCGCTGCAGCTGATCGAGCAGCGGGATCAGCAGCGCAAGGTCGACCGAGTCGGCGAGCGCGATCCGGAGCGTGCCGAGCTCTCCGCTCTTGAAGGACGAGGCGAGGGTTCGCGCGCCAACGGCAGCCTCGTAGCATTGCTTCAGCAGTGGATGCATGCGCTGGCCGAGCTCGGTGAGTTGCGCGGCCGGCCGCTCACGCCGGAACAAGTCGCCACCGAGCTCGGCTTCGAGCTGCTTGATCGCACGCGTCAGCGACGGCTGCGTCACGTTGCATTCCTCGGCCGCGCGCGTGAAGTGCAGCAGCCGGGCAACGGCAAGAAAATACCGAACCTGATGCATTTCCATCGAGGTGCTCCGTTCGATCGGGCCGACGTCCCCGGGTGCAATATCCTACCAAGCGGGGCTTGGCACCAGCGATTGCGATAGCGAACACCTATCGTGTGGTGAGCCAAACGGCATTTCCATTGGTCATGGCGGCCCGGCAATTTGTGCAGGCACGGGGCTCAACTGCTCGGACGAAGGCGACGCCATGGCTGTAGATTCACTGAAAGCCCGATCCACATTACCTCCGTTGTCCGGCAGGGTGGCGGTGATCACCGGCTCGACCAGCGGCATCGGTCTGGGGATTGCGCAGGCACTTGCCGGTGCCGGGGCGCACGTGATGCTGAACGGCTTCGGAGCTCCCGAGGAGATCGGCCGCATCAGGTCGCAGATCGCTGCGGAGTTCGGTGTTCGCACCGGCTATGCTGCGGCCGACATGACGCAGCCGGAAGCGATCGCGCGCATGATGGCCGGTACCCTGCAGGAATTTGGCCGTATCGACATCCTGGTCAACAACGCCGGCATTCAACACGTCGCGCCGCTCGAGCAGTTTCCCGTCGAAAAGTGGGACGCCATCGTTGCGGTCAATCTCTCGTCGGCGTTCCACACGATGCGGTTGGCACTGCCGTCGATGCGGCGGAATAGCTTCGGTCGCATCATCAACATCGCCTCGGCGCATGGCCTCGTCGCGTCGCCGTTCAAATCGGCCTATGTCGCTGCCAAGCATGGCATCATCGGCTTGACCAAGGTCGCGGCGCTGGAGGCGGCCGAGATCGGCATCACCTGCAATGCGATCTGTCCAGGCTACGTCTACACGCCGCTGGTCGAGGCGCAGATCGACGGACAGGCCAGGGCGCACGGCATCTCCCGCGATCAGGTCATCCGCGATGTCCTGCTGGCGCAACAGCCGAACAAGCGCTTTGCAACGGTGGAGGAGATCGGTGCGCTCGCCGTCTTTCTCGCCAGCGATGCCGCCGCATCGATCACCGGTGTTGCCCTGCCGGTCGATGGTGGTTGGACCGCACATTGACGGTTGGGCGATGTAACAGCGACGGGAAAACTGCGAACAGGACAATGCATCAGGAGGGAGACATGAGGAGGGAGACATGGCCGACGTCGACGACACGATGTGCGCGATGATCGATCGCAGCAGGCTGCCTGGGCAGGTGGTTCTCGTCCTGCAGGGCGGTGGTGCGCTCGGTTCATACCAGGCCGGCGTCTATCAGGCGCTGCACGAGGCTGGTCTGGAGCCGGACTGGGTGATCGGGACATCGATTGGCGCCATCAATGCCGCTCTCATCGCCGGCAGCCCGGTGCAGGAGCGCATGACGCGGCTGCGGGAGTTCTGGAAGCAGATGCACCGGCGGCCAGCCTGGACAGTGCGCACGGCCTTTCCGGATTTCAACGAGCGGCTGTCCTATTGGACGACCGTGACGCATGGGATTCCGGGCTTCTTCCGTCCCAACGCCCTGGCGCATGCCGGGGAGTCCTATCCGCTCGGTGCCGAGCAGGCCGGCTATTACTCGACCGCTCCGCTGCGCGAAACGCTGCAGGAGCTCGTCGACTTCGATCGTCTCAACAATGGCGGTCTACGCCTCACGGTCGGGGCGGCGCATGTCAGGACGAGCCGGATGCGCTATTTCGACAGTCGCGACGAGGTGCTGGATGTCCGCCACATCCTGGCATCGGGCGCGCTGCCTCCCGCGTTTCCGGCAGTTCGCATCGATGGCGAACTGTATTGGGACGGCGGCATCCTGTCGAACACGCCGACCGAGGTCGTGTTCGACGACAATCCGCGAAAGGACTCGCTGATCTTCGCCGTGCATCTGTGGAATCCCGAGGGAGCCGAGCCGACGACCATGGCGGAGGTGTTCAACCGCCACAAGGACGCGCAATATTCGAGCCGGATCTCGAGCCATATCGCGCGCCAGCAGCAGACGCATCGGCTGCGGCATATCATCAATCAGCTTGCGGTTCATTTGCCGGAGTCGGCCCGCAATGATCCGGCGATCCGCGATCTTGTCAGTCACGGTTGCCAGACGCGGATGCATGTCGTCCGGCTGCTGGCCCCGCAACTCGCTCGCGAGAGCCATACCAAGGATATCGATTTCACCGAGCGAGGCATCATCGCGCGCTGGACTGCGGGCTATCAGCACACGCGATCGGTCCTGCAGCGCAGGCCCTGGTCGGGCGAGCACGATCCGCTCTCCGGCGTGGTGTTGCACGATCCCTCGGTGACGCTTGCAGCGGCTGCGGAGTAGAGGGCCCGATGGGCCGAGTCGATCCGATTGGCGCGGTATCGCGGCATTCCGATACCGCTCGGATCAGCTCAGTTTAAGGGATTAGTCGCCATTCGTTCTTAATCATTATGGCGCGGCAGCATCGCCGCGATTCGTGTTTGCCGACCGCGCGGGGACGTCGCCGGAGGCCGCTGCGCCAGCGCGTATCGGCCGACGCGAGCGTGACCGGCCGGGCAGCGATATTTGATTGGGAACGGCCGATGTCCGAGCGCTCGGTGCTGCAGAATGAGACGATCAAGCCGGAGACCGGTGCGGTCAGTCTCAAATGGAAAATTCTTGCCGGCAATCTGCTGACCGGCTTCTTCGCGATGGCCTTCGCCTTTGCGCTCGCATGGAGCGGGTGGGGCGACTTGCGCAAGCGCGAGCGGGCGGAGCAGGTTCTGGACGCCTTCGAGCTGGCACTGAAGGTCAATGCGCAGATCCCGCTCGAGCGCGGCCAGTGGAATCTGCTCGCGGCGGCCGGGTCCGCGTCGGCGGATGATGTCGCCAAGCTCGACAAGGCCATCGCCACGACGGACGAGTCGTTGGCACGGGCCAAGACCGCCGCGCAAGTTGCGGGCCTGCCGACCACCAACATCGATGCCGCAGCGACGACACTGCGTGGCGTCCGTTCGGCGGCGCGCAACGCTGTACCGCTTCCGGCCGCGCAACGTCCGGCGAACATCCAGGCGACGACCACGGATGGCCTCGGTCGGGCGGCCGAGTCCCTGAATGCCGCCATCGACGAGACCGCGATCGAGCTGTCGGGGGCCGGCGGCGAGGTCGAGAACCTGTTGCCTTCGGCCCAGCTTGCGCAGCTGTCGCAATCGATGCGCACGATCAACGGCGCGCGCTCCGCCGTGCTGCGCTTCTTCATCCAGAACGTCAGCTGGACCCCGGCGCGTCTTGCCGAGGTGACCGAGCAGAGCGGACAGGTGACCCTGCTGTGGCAGCAGATCGAGCTCGCGGCGCGCAGCGTTCGCAATACGCCGGAGGTGTCCGCCGCGCTGGAGCACGTGCGCACGACCCTGATGGGTGCTGGCGAACAGCGCTACCGTCAGATCGTCACGGCGGGGCGCGACGGACAGCCGTCGCCGGTCACGGCTGAGGAATGGGGCCGCTGGACCACGCCGATGCTGAACAACGTCATCGTGCTGCGCGATGCGGCGCTGAAGTCCGCGCATCAGGCCATCGATCAGGCGATCGGCGCGGCGCGGCTGCGGCTGTTCATCGCGCTCGGCGTTCTGCTGCTGGTGGCGATCGTGTCGGTCGCCGTGGTCATCGGCGTCGTCCGCGGCGTCATCGGCCCGCTGGTCGGGCTGACCGGCGTGACCCTGCGCCTCGCCAATGGCGAGCTGAGCGCCGACATTCCGAACGAGTCCCGCAAGGACGAGATCGGCGCGATGGCGCGCGCCCTGAAGATCTTCAAGGACGCGCTGATCGCCAAGAAGGCCTCGGACGAGGCCGCGCAGCGCGACGCGCAGGCGCAGATCGATCGGGCCCAGCGGCTGGATGCGCTGACGCGCAACTTCGAGTCGACGATCGCCGACATCGTCAACACCGTGTCGTCGGCGGCCTCGGGCCTCGAGACGTCGGCGGATATGCTGACAAACACCGCTAGCCGCTCGCAGGAGCTCAGCACGGTGGTGGCGGCTGCGTCGGAGGAAGCGTCCGCCAACGTTCAGTCGGTCGCCTCCGCCACCGAGGAGCTCTCCTCGTCGGTGACCGAGATCAGCCGTCAGGTCCAGGCGTCGGCCCGCATGGCCGGCGACGCCGTGCAGCAAGTGCGCCAGACCAATGGGCGCGTCGCCGAGTTGTCGCAGGCCGCAGCCCGCATCGGCGACGTCGTCGAGCTCATCAACAGCATTGCCGGACAGACCAATCTCCTCGCACTCAACGCCACCATCGAGGCGGCGCGCGCCGGCGACGCCGGCCGCGGTTTCGCGGTGGTTGCGACCGAGGTGAAGGCGCTCGCGGAACAGACGGCGAAGGCGACCGAGGAGATCTCACAGCAGATCTCGGGCGTGCAGGCCGCGACGCAGGAATCGGTGAATTCGATCCAGGCGATCAGCTCGACGATCGAGCGGCTTGCCGAGATCGGAGCAGCCATTGCGGCGGCGGTCGAAGAGCAGGGCGCGGCAACGCAGGAAATCTCGCGCAACGTGCAGCAGGCGGCCCACGGCACCCAGCAGGTCTCGTCCAACATCACGGACGTGCAGCGCGGCGCCTCGCAGACCGGCTCGGCCTCCGCCGAGGTGCTGTCGTCGGCCAAGTCGTTGGCTGGAGATTCCAACCGCCTCAAGCGGGAGGTCGGCAGCTTCCTGGAAGCGGTCCGCGCAGCGTAAGAAGCCGGCCTTTACAAGCGCCCAAGAAAAAGCCCGGACGAGGTCCGGGCTTTTGTTGTTTGACCCTAGCCCGGATGAGCGAAGCGATATCCGGGGCCTGTTCGACAGGATGAGATGAACCCGGATGTGGCTTCGCTCATCCGGGCTACGGGAGCGGGCTACGACGCCAGCATCTTCCGGTACAGCGCGTTGTAGCAGGCGGCCGACAGGTTCCAGCTGAATGAGCGGGCCATCGCCGACAGCCGCATCTCGTTCAGCCGTTCGGTGCTGGTGAACGCCGAAAACGCGCGCTTCACCCCGCCGAGGAAGGATTCCGCCGACGGCTTCTCGAACAGGAATCCGGTCTCGCCATCTGTGATGGTCTCGGCGAGGCCGCCGGTCTGGTGGCCGATCGGCAGCGAGCCGAAGCGCTGGGCGTACATCTGGCTCAGGCCGCATGGCTCGAAGCGCGACGGCATCAGGGTGAAGTCGCTGCCGGCGAAGATGCGCCGCGCCTGTGCATCGTTGAAGCCGATGGCGACCCCGATCGCGTCCGGCCGGCGGCGGTGGGCCTCCATCAGCGCGCGCTCGATGGCGGGCTCGCCGGTGCCGGTGACCACGATCTGGCCGCCGGCGCCGACGATCTCATCGGCGGCTTCCAGCACCAGGTCGATGCCCTTCTGATGGACGAGGCGCGCGACGATGCCGAACATCGGACCGCGCGACACGGCGAGGCCGAACTGCTTGCGGACGTAGTCGGCGTTGGCCTTCTTGCCCTTCCAGTCGCCCGCGGCGAAGGGCTGCGCCAGCTGCTGGCAGTAGCGGGGATCCCAGCTCTCGTCGATGCCGTTGAGAATGCCGGTCAGCTCATCGGCATTGGAGCGCTGCCGGAGCAGGCCCTCCAGCCCGCAGCCGAGCTCGGGCGTCGTGATCTCCTGGGCATAGGTCGAGCTGACCGTGGTGAGATGCGACGCATAGATCAGACCGCCCTTGAGAAAGGACAGTTTGTCGTAGAACTCCAGACCGTCGATGTGGAACGAGGATTCGGGGGCGCCGATCCGGCGCAGCGACTCGCGCGGGAACAGGCCCTGATAGGCGAGGTTGTGGATGGTCAGGATCGACGGTACGTCGACCCCGCGCCACGCCAGATAGGCCGGCACCAATGCGGCCTGCCAATCATTGGCGTGGACCAGATCGGCTGCCCAGTTCTTGTCCAGCGTGCCCGCCGCCAACTCGGCGGCGGCGGCGGCGAGACGGCCGAAGCGGATGTCGTTGTCCGCCCAGTCCTGCCCGCTTTCGTCGCCATAGGGGTTGCCCGGCCGGTCGTAGAGCTCGTCGCAGAGCAGGACGTAGACCGGCAGGCCGTCGCGGGTCGACGACCGCCCCAGGGCGCAGCCCGGCATCTCTGCCAGGGGCGCGCAGTGGCCGACGATCTCGATGTGAGTGAGTTGCTCGATCACGTCCCGGTAGCCGGGCAGCATGATCCTGACATCGGTGTGTGAGCGCAGCGCCCGGGGAAGTGCCGCCGAAACGGCAGCCAGTCCGCCCACCCGGACGAAATCGTCCATTTCGGTCGTAACGAACAGAACCCGCAAGAGATGTCCTCGATCAAGCCCCATGTTCGTCCTATGCAAGAAAAGGTCCAAATTCAGTCATGAAGAAAGGCGCTGCCGCACCGCGGCGGGACGCCAAACGCTTTCGACATCGAATGGTTCGATCTAGAAACGACCTGCACAACGATCGATGGCTTACGCTTTGTGAATCCGCGACGGCAAAGCGGACCTTCGGCCTCGGTGCCGAGCGAGAAGAGTTCAAACCAGGGAGCTGCCAGGGTGAGTCTAGTGGGAAACGATGAGAGCCGTTTGACAGGATGTTTCGAGGGACTGCGCGTCCTCGACTTCTCGACCACCATCGCCGGCCCGCACTGTGCCCGCATGCTTGCCGATATGGGAGCGGAGGTGATCAAGATCGAGTCAGTCGAAGGTGAAACCATGCGCACCCGGCCTCCGATGCGTCA
Source organism: Bradyrhizobium sp. HKCCYLS3070 (assembly GCF_051167575.1). Taxonomy (NCBI): domain Bacteria; kingdom Pseudomonadati; phylum Pseudomonadota; class Alphaproteobacteria; order Hyphomicrobiales; family Nitrobacteraceae; genus Bradyrhizobium; species Bradyrhizobium sp. HKCCYLS3070. Next base: position 33,810 of record NZ_JBNPTI010000017.1, on the reverse strand, counting down.
TGGCTGCTCTACCGCTTTCGGTCAGCTCAACGTCGGCAAGAAGAGCGTCGTGCTCGACCTCAAGTCGCGCGACGGTGTCGCCGCGGTGCGTCGGCTGGTCGCATCGGCCGATATCCTGGTTGAGAACTTCCGCCCTGGAGTGATGCAGCGGCTCGGGCTGGACTATGCGGCCTTGAGCGCGCTGAACCCGCGGCTGATCTACTGCTCGATCTCGGGCTACGGCCAGACCGGCCCATCGGCGGAACTCCCGGCCTACGCCCCGGTGATCCATGCGGCTTCGGGCTACGACATGGCGCATCTCGCCTACCAGCCGGGGCGCAGCCGGCCCGATTATTGCGGCATCTATCATGCCGACGTCGTCACCGGGACCTACGCGTTCGGCGCCATCGCCTCCGCTCTGTATCAGCGCGAACGCAACGGGCGCGGCCAGCACATCGACTGCTCGATGCTGGAATCGATGCTGAGCCTGACGCTGAACGAGATCCAATGGTCGCAATTTCCCGTCACGCAGCCGTCGCGGCCGACCTTCGGCCCGGCGGAGTGTCGCGACGGCTATGTGATGATCGCCATCGCCAGCGAGAAGACGTTCCAGAACCTGATGACCGTGATCGGCCATCCGGACTGGGTCGATGATCCCAGATTCGCAAAGTATTCCGACCGGCGGGCAAACTGGGGGGCGCTGATGGATGGCGTGGAAGCCTGGTCGCGCCGGCTCACCGTCGCCCAATGCCTGGAGGCATTGAATGCGGGCGGCGTGCCAAGTTCGGCCTACCGCAGCGTGGCCGATGCGCTGGCTGATCCGCAGATCGCGCATCGCGACGCGCTGGCCAATGTGGAGGATGCAGCCGGCAACTTCAAGGTCGTCAACCTGCCGTTTCGGATGTCGGAAGCGAAGATTGCGGCCGGCCCGCGGGCCGCAAGCCTCGGAGAGCACACCGTGGAAGTCCTGCGGGGAGCTGGCGTAGGCGACGCTGCAAAACCTTGAGCTCGCTGAGGCAAAACGCTGCAGGGCTGCCATGACCGCAGGTGCTGCGCGCAGCCTTGCCGCTCCTCACGTTTCCAGCCAATGTCGCGATATCGCAAGAACAGTCCGGACCAGCCGGACGCGCTCATGCCGGGGAGGAGGTCCGAGGCGACGTTGCCGCGCGCAGCCACGCCGCTCGTCCCGTCGATGCGCCGTCCGGTCGCGCCCGCACGGACTACGGGAGTGAAACCATGAAGAGCTTCAAGGTCACCGATTTCAATGCGCCGCTGACCGAGGTCGACGAGCCGACACCGCAACCATTCGGCAAACAGGTGCTGATCAAGGTGAAGGCGGCCGGCGTCTGCCACAGCGATCTGCACATCTGGGAAGGCGGCTATGATCTCGGGCACGGCCGCAAGCCGCTGTCCCTCAAGGATCGCGGCGTGTCGCTGCCGCGGACCATGGGCCATGAGAGCGCCGGCGAGATCGTGGCGTTCGGGCCGGAGGTCACCGAGGCGGAGAAGAGCGGGCTGAAGGTCGGCGACGTCGTGCTGGTCTATCCCTGGATCGGCTGCGGCAAGTGCGCCACCTGTCTCGCCGGCGACGAGAACATGTGCCTGAAGCCGGCCTCGCTCGGCGTCTATTGCGACGGCGGCTATGCCGACCACATGACGGTGCCGCATCCGCGCCACCTGATCGATCTCAAGGGGCTCGATCCGGTGACGACCGCGCCTTACGCCTGCTCCGGTGTCACGACCTACAGCGCGCTCAAGAAGGTCGAGAAGGATTTCGACACGCCGATCGTGATCTTCGGCGCCGGCGGCCTCGGGCTGATGGCGCTGTCGCTGTTGAAGGCAATGGGCGGCAAGGGTGCGATCGTGGTCGATATCGACGCGCGCAAGCGCGAGGCGGCGCTGGCGGCCGGCGCGCTGGCGGCGGTCGACGGCAAGGCGCCTGATGCGCTGGAGCAACTGAACAAGGCCGCAGGCGAGCCGATCCGGGCCGTCATCGACCTGGTCGGCAATGCCGCCACCGCGCAGCTGGGATTCGACTGCCTCACCAAGGGCGGCAAGCTGGTCATCGTCGGCCTGTTCGGCGGCGGCGCGCCGTGGGCGCTGCCGCTCATTCCGATCAAGGCGGTGACGATCCAGGGCAGCTATGTCGGCAACCTCCGCGAGACAAAGGAGCTGCTCGACCTCGTCCGCGCCAAGCACATCGCGCCGATCCCGGTGACGCCGATGCCGCTCGCCAAGGCCAACGATGCCCTGCGTGAGCTGCAGAAGGGTCAGCTGGTCGGCCGCGCCGTGCTGACGCCGTAGGACACACCCTCTCCATCGTCATTGCGAGGAGCGAAGCGACGAAGCAATCCAGAGTCTCAACCTGGGCCCTGGATTGCTTCCGCCGTCGCCCTTCGGGCTAAGGCGGACAAGTCGCTTCGCTCGCAATGACGGCGCTAAATCCCTCGTGTGACGAAGAAAAAAGCATGCCCTCCACCAACGCACTCCACATCGCAGTTCTCCCCGGCGACGGCATCGGGCCGGAGGTCATGGCGCCGGCCCTTGAAGTGCTGCGCAAGGTCGAGGCCAAGGCCGGCCTGTCGTTCCGGTTCACCGAGGCCCAGGCCGGCGCGAACAACTATCTCGCGACCGGCGTCTCGATCGCCGACTCCACGATCCGGCTGTGCGAAGAGGCGGACGCGATCCTGCTCGGCGCCTGCGGGCTGCCGTCGGTGCGCTATCCCGACAACACCGAGATCGCGCCGCAGATCGAGCTGCGCTTCCATTTCGACCTTTATGCCGGCGTGCGGCCGGCGCGGCTGATCCCGGGCGTGCCGAGTCCGATCGTCGGCGCCGCCGAGCGCGGCATCGACTTCGTCGTGATCCGCGAGTCCACCGAAGGCCTGTTCGCTTCGATGGGCAAAGGTGTCGTGACACATGAGGAGGCGCGCGAGACCCTCGTCATCACCCGCAAGACATCCGAGCGGCTGTTCAACTTCTCCTTCAAGCTCGCCGCCCGGCGCCGCGCGCGCGGCCGCTCGGGGACTTTAGCCTGCGTCGACAAGGCCAACGTCTTCAAGGCCTTCGCCTACTTCCGTAAGATCTTCGACGAGGTCGCTCAACTTCATCCGGACGTGAAGACGGACCGCCTCTACATCGATGCTTGCGCGCTCATGCTGGTGAAGCGCCCGTGGGATTTCGACGTTCTGGTCACCGAGAACATGTTCGGCGATATCCTGTCCGATCTCGCCGCTGGTCTCGTCGGCGGCATGGGCATGGCGCCGTCGGCCGACATCGGCGATCGCCACGCCGTGTTCCAGCCCTGCCACGGCACCGCGCCCGACATCATGGGGCAGGGCAAGGCCAACCCGACCGCGATGATCCTGTCGGCCGCGATGATGCTGGACTGGCTGGCGGACACCCATGGCATCGAGGGGGCAGCAGAGGCGGCCCAGCGGATCGAGCAGGCCGTCGACCAGGTCTATGCATCCGGCCTCAAGCCATTCGAGTTCGGTGGCAATGCCGGCACGATCGACGTGACCAGGGCGGTGCTGGAGGCGCTCTAACGTCCCTTGAAGGCTGGCTTGCGCTTCTCCATGAAGGCGCGGCGGCCCTCGCGGAAATCCTCCGAATCCATGCAGATGTCGCCGATCCGCTTGATGGCTTCCATGTCGCGGCGGCTTTCGTCCTTCAGCACTTCGGCGATGGTGATCTTGGCGGCCTTGACCGCCAGCGGCGCATTGACGGCAATGGTGCGGGCGATCTCCAGCGTGGCCGGCAGCAGTTCGTCGTTGCTCATCATCCGGTCGACGAGGCCGATCCGCAGCGCCTCCGCGGCATCGATCCGCAGGCCCGTATAGAGCAGCAGCCGCGCCTGCGACGGGCCGACCAGTGACACCAGGTTGCGCAGGCCGTCATAGCCATAGGCGATGCCGAGCCTGGCGGCGGGGATGCCGAACTGGCTGTCCGCGGCGGCGAAGCGCATGTCGGTCAGCATCGCGATCTGCAGGCCGCCGCCGAGGCAGAAGCCGCTGATGCAGGCGATCGTCGGCTTCGGGTAGCCGGCGAGCAGCGCCCGCTGGGCGGCGCTTCGCTCGGCATAGGCCTCCGAGGCCGCGGCATTGTGGCGGCTCTGCTCGAACTGGCTGATGTCGGCGCCGGACACGAAGGCCTTGCCGCCGGCGCCGGTCAGCACCACGACCCGGATCGCGTCATCGTCGCGCAGCGCGACCAGTGCCTGGCCGAGCCCCTCCCACATCTCCAGCGACATCGCATTGCGCTTGTCCGGGTTGTTGAAGGTAATGATGCCGACGCCATCGTCCGCTCTGGTCATGAGGATCTTGTCCCCGGCGAAGGTGGTGGGGAGCTCGGAGATGGTCGGCATGTGGGTCCGTCCGCAGGAGGGCAGGCGGCCGGCATCGTTCACCGCGCCTGTGACGGCGTCAATGCAAGTTCAGGACATGATGGGCAGGCAAAGGGACGTTCGGGCCGAGCTCTCGACCTGTGCACGTGTGGCCCAGGAGAGGACGCGCAGCGTTCATGATCAGCGTCGGCCGGACAGGACCGAAACGCCGGCATGCCGCCACTTCCTATGACGGCAGAGAGCACGAGATTATAAAAGCGACGAAGCCTCAGACCGCGCAGCGATCGCTGTGCGGACGAGAAGGGCCGGTGTGTCGGCCGCGCCGATCGCTCGGCCTTGAGCCGAGGCAGTGAACTCGCCCGAGCTGGCAGAGCGCCTGGCGCCCCCAAGTTGCGCCCTCGAGCGAAGATGGCCCATATCCATCACGGGCAGACCTGTCTGACGGATCAGACAGCCTTGCCTATTCTTCGTTCGCTGCGATCGATTCCATCAAGGATACCAGCTGACGCTGCACGGTCTGGTCCTTGATCTTGCTGTAGGCGCGCAGCAACCGCAGGCTGAAGGCTGAGTCCAGGAACAGGAGGCTCTCGACCTCGCGCGCCTTGCTGTCGCCGTCGTAGAAGAACGTCACGGGCACGTCGAGCGCGGTGGCGATCTGCTGCAGACGCGCAGCGCCGACCCGGTTGACGCCCTTCTCGTACTTCTGGACCTGCTGGAAGCTCACGCCGAGCTTCTCGCCGAGCTCGGCCTGCGAGATCTTCTGCTCTACACGCCGCAGGCGAATCCGCTTGCCGAGCTCGATGTCGGGCTTGCCCGCACTGCGCTGCTTCATTTTCTTTGCCGCTGATTTGTTCATACTGATTTTACCGTCCTTCCATCGGAAAGCCCCCGAATAGATGGGTCAGGGGTTCACCCATATATACTGTTTTAAGTTGCTGTGGATGAATGAATTCGTCTTTAAACCACGGGTATTTGCCAGGGTTAAAAGCCTCGACCAGCCAGTCGATCATGTGACGCACCCTAGGGATGCGTCCGGTGGTGGCATGATAAGACAGCCAGATGTCGTAGGACCACTTGAGGTCAACCTCCAGTGGTATGATCTTCCCGCCCAGGGCACTCGCATAGGTTGGGAAGACCCCGATGCCGGCGCCGTGCGCCACGGCCCAGTAATTGGCGCTCGAGACATTGGTGGTCATCGCGATCAGGTCCCGCTGCTCGAAACCGGGGAAGATGGTGGCGAAGGCGGCATTGGCGGCGGCTTCGTCCGCCACCTGCAGAACCAAGCGGTGTTTGACAAGATCGTCAATCGTCTTTGGGATGCCAAATATCTCCAAATATTTCTCGCTCGCAAAGCACATCAGGTGCATGCGGCCGAGCCGGACCAGCTTGACGTCGAGCGCCGCCGGCCGGGAGAGGTGGATGGCGACGTCGGCCTCGTGACGCGACACGTCGGCCGAGCGCATCGCGCAATAGAGATCGACCATGACGTTGGGAAAGCTCTGCTGAAATTCGACCAGCCGGGGCGCCAGCCAGAACGTGCCGAGCCCCTCGGTCACCGCGACCCGGACCTCGCCCGACGCAGCGCCGGCGAGACCATCGCCCGCGCGCAGCAGCTCGAATGACGCGGCCTCCATGTGCTCGACGGCGGAGACCACCAGCGCGCCTTCGTCGGTCAGCCGAGCGCCGTGGACATCGCGCGTGAACAGCGTCGCGCCGATCTGCCGCTCGAAATCATCGATGCGTCGCCGTACGGCATTGATCGAGAGCGTCAGCCGCTCGGCCGCGGAGCGAAAGCTGCCGGCCCTGACAACCTCGAGGAATATCCGCGCTGCATCCCAGTCGGTGAGGCTTGCCTGCGCCGATTTGCTCACGGTCGACTTGGCCGGGGCGGCCCGGCCCGTCGCAGTTCTTGCCGGCTTGCTCGCCGTTGCGCCCTTGGCGCCGCCACTCTCTCGGCTCAGTTCAATGCTCGATCCTGCCCCAGCAGACGAGCCGCCGTGCTCCCCTGGTGCCAGCGTCGCAGGGGTCTCGGCTAGTTCCCGGCGTTCCTTCTGAGGAACGCCCCGTTCCGCCGCAACGCGCATACAAGCTCTCTCCGCCTGCTAGAGTGATTCCGATAAATTACGGGCAGGGCACGTTCGTGCCATGATTTGGTTGAGCGATCGAGGGTCGATGAGTCTGCCACCTTCAGTTCTCTGCAGCATGGTCTTACCGCCAGCAGATGCGCGGTCTGACACATCATGTAGGACAGGGACACGCTTAACGCGAGTCGAACCTAAGATCGACGGTTTTTGCCTCGACCGCAATGAAATGGTATTCGAAGATGGGCCGTTGTCATGCTATCGTGATGAACGGATCGTGGCGCTAATTCATCGAATGCCGGGGAGCGGTGATGTCTCTTCACCCTGCGTCATGCCAGGACGCCGTCGTGCCGTCCCAGGGGGTGGGTGCATGGCTCGGCTGAGCCGCATCGGCAAAGCGCAGGGGAGCAACGACATGACGTATTTGGAAGCCATCCGCGAGTCGGGAGTTGCTCGGCTCCATCTCGTCGCACGCTACTAGAACGGAAACGACGCCTGTGGCCAATTCAGACGAACAAATGCTTGCAGTGCTTGCGTCCCTCGAGCAGTGCCGCGCCATGCTCGCGGCGACGGGCAATCGCGAATCGGCGCATTTGGTCTCGGTTGCCATCCTCGACCTGCGCATGAAGCTGAACCGTCTGAGCGAGGACGATCTGAAATCGCTCTGCGATGAGATGGTTCAAGCCGACAATCCCGACAAGCTGCGCGATGCGAAGCTGCAGCCGGGTCAGCGCCGGCCACCGTTGCTTCGAGTGGTGAAATAGCACAGTTCGATGTGTGCACAAGGGTGCATTTGGCGCATTTGTGATATGTCGTGATCCCACGGTGAGGCGCGCGCCGGCTCGCAGACGAGCCGGTTAAAGCGAGGCGACACTCCCTATCGGGGCGGGGGACTTCGCCAATGAGGCCCCGATCCGGGGACGTCGGGCTCTATCCTGGCGAAAGCCCGCAGGCCGTGATCATCGTTGACCGCCGTAACTTCGGCACGTCTGTTGCGTATTCCCCGCATCGGCGGCAAGAAGCGTCGTGCCCCGGCTTGCGCCTGGAGGGGCGTATCGCGGGACTCGCATGATCCAGAACGTATCGATTCCGGCCGCGTTCATTGCTGGCCTGGTCAGTTTTCTTTCGCCCTGCGTGCTACCGCTGGTTCCTCCGTATTTGATCTATCTCACCGGCGCCACGATCGAGCACATCGAGAGCGACGAGCCTCCGGCCGCGTCGCGCCGCGCCGTGATGATCTCGGCCGCACTGTTCGTGCTGGGCTTCTCCACCGTGTTCGTGATGCTGGGGGCGAGCGCCTCGCTGATCGGCGGCCTGATCCGGGCCTGGTCGGAGCAGTTGTCCATCCTCGCCGGCGTCGTCATCATCGTGATGGGCCTGCACTTCCTCGGCCTGACGCGGATCTCGTTCCTGATGCGCGAAGGGCGGCTGCCGATCCCCAAGCCGGTCGGCCTGTGGGGCGCCTATGTCATGGGGCTCGCCTTCGCCTTCGGCTGGACGCCGTGCATCGGGCCGATCCTGGCGGCGATCCTCTCGATCGCAGCCGCGGAGACGACGGTCGCCAAGGGGGCGGGGCTTCTTGCCGTCTATTCCGCCGGCCTCGGCATTCCGTTCCTGGTCGCGGCGTTCATGATCGAACAGTTCTCGGCGCTGTTCATCCGCATGCGTGGCCATCTCGTGAACATCGAGCGCGCGATGGGCGTGCTGATGATCGCCACCGGCATCGGCTTTCTCACTGGCGCGGTCTCGACCTTCAGCATCTGGCTGCTCGAGACGTTCCCGGCGCTGCAGAGGTTCGGCTGACGCGGCTCAATCGTCGAGCTTGCAGGTGATGGTGTAGACCACGCCCGGCGGCAGGAAGTCGACCGTGGCCTCGCCGCCGAGCTGATCGCGCGCGCTGCGCTCGATCAGGCGGGAGCCGAAGCCGCGCTGGATCGGCGCCGAGACCACCGGGCCGCCGGTTTCCTGCCACACCAGCCGCAGCCGTGCCGGCAGCTTCTTCGCCGCGTCGGCCGCGCTCGCCAGCTCCCAGGACAGATCGACCGTGCCGGTGTCGTTGGAGAACGCACCATATTTGGCGGCGTTGGTTGCGATCTCGTGCACGATCATCGACAGCACGACGGCGAGCCGCGGCGACAGCGCCACCTTCGGGCCGGAGATCCTGATGCGGTCGGGCGTGTTGAGGCGGTAGGGCTTGAGCACGCGCTCGATCACGTCCTGCAGCTCAGAACCCTGCCATTTCTCCTTGCTGAGCAGATTATGGGCCTCGGCGAGCGCGCCGAGCCGGCCCTCGAACTTCTCACGCTCATGGCGGCTGGCGCTGCGGAAGGTCTGCACCGCGATCGCCTGCAGGATCGCCAGCGTGTTCTTGACCCGGTGATTGAGCTCCTCGATCAGCAGGTCGTGCAGCATCTCGGCGCGCGCGATCGTCGTCGCCATCCGCACCGCGAAGGCCAGACCGATCGCCAGCATGATGCCGCCGAGCAGGCTGGTGACGGCGAGGTTGCGCCACAACGGCGCAACCAGCGAATCCTCGGCGATGCCGGCACCGATGGTCCATCCGGTGAGAGTGGAATGGGTGAAGCTCGACAGCAGCGGCACGCCCTCGAGCGATACGCTCGACAGCGTCGCCTCCTGCTCGTTGCGCATGCGATCAAACACCGAGGGCGAGGCCTGCTTGCCTATCGTCTCCGCCGGATTTGGCACGCGCGCGAAGACGGTCGCCTGGCGGTCGAGCAGCGACAAGGTCCAGTCCGGATTCGGCCGCTGCTTTTCCAGGATGGTCTGGAACATCTCGATCGGTGGGCTGAACGAGATGTCATAGACGACCTCGCCGTCGCGAAAGACGGGCACCTCGACGGTGACGATCAGGCTCTTCTTCACGACGCCGTAGAACAGGTCGGAATATTGCGGCTGCCGGGTCTCGAACACGCGGCGGGTGATCTCGCGGTTGTTGCGCGTCGGCAGGTGAGCCGTATCCGTCGTCGCCGACGAGAATAGCTGGCGTCCGTTGCGGTCGGCGACCACGATCGTGCCGTTCTTGCCGTACTGCTCGAGGAAGCCCATCGCGATCGGCCGGAAGCGTTCGAAATCGCCGGTGGTCAGAGCATCGGTCAGCGCCAGGACCTGGACGCCGCCGGTCATGCGCTGCATTTCGGCATCGAGCGTCAGCCGGATGCTGCGCACCGTCTCCAGCACGCGCTGACGGGCGTCGCTGCGATCCTGCATGTAGCTGTGCAAGACGATTCCGCCTGCGAACAGGATGAGCGGCAGTGTGGTCCCTGCGACCAGAAGAGCAAGCCGGATCGGCAGGGAGAGTTTTGGCACGGATGCCCCGTTTGAGCTGGCGCTGCTGATCGCCGTTGGGACTGACGCAGGCGGGAGACGCGTCGGGCGGAGGCGAATTTGTGCGGCGAGCGCATATCAGGCTGGAGCGGCTGCCTCCGCAAGGGCTCGGCGGTTGCAGCCGTTCACATGACTGTCAGCATAAGAGAGCACCGCGTGCACGCCAAGCGCAACGCGCGGGGATCGCCGGTTCCCTGAGCGGCTTTACCGCCACGACGCCTCTCCTAGACGTTGCTCTCGGTGATCGCCGCGTACACCATCGTGCGCAGCTCGCGGCGGATCGGGTAGGCGCTCGACGGCAAGACCTGGGTCATGAAGATCGTGATCAGCTCCTCGGCCGGGTCGATCCAGAACGCCGTGGAGGCCGCACCGCCCCAGGCATATTCGCCGGCGCTGCCGGGGATCAACGTCTTGGCCGGATCCATCGTCACCGAGAAGCCGAGACCGAAGCCGATCCCGTTATAGGCTGCTTCCGCGAACATCGAGCGCGACAGCGCCGGCAAGTCGACGCCGCCCGGCAGATGGTTCGAGGTCATCAGCTTCAGCGTCTTCGGTCCGAGCAGCCTGACGCCGCCGAGCTCGCCGCCATTGAGCAATGCGCGGCAGAACGTCAGATAGTCGGCCGTGGTCGAGCACAGGCCGCCGCCGCCGGAGATGAAGTCGGGCGGGTTCAGGAACGAACTGGTCGCCGGGTCGTCCTGCAAGGTCAGGCCGCCCTTGCGATCGGCGGCGTGGAACGACAAGGCGCCGCCGGCATCGGCCGAGTAGCACGCCGCCAGCCGGTGCGCCTTCGCCGCGGGCACGTGGAAATCGGTGTCGCTCATGCCGAGCGGATCGAAGATGCGCTGCTTCAGGACTTGCTCGAACGGCTGGTCGGCGATCTTGCCGACGAGATAGCCGACCACGTCGGTCGAGACCGAGTAGTTCCAGGCCTCGCCCGGCGAGAATTCGAGCGGAATACGCGAGAGATCATCGATCATCGACTGTAGCGTTCCCGCCTTTTCGACTGCGCCGATCTTGGCGTCGCGATAGGCGGCATCGACGTTCGAGCGCTGCTGGAAGCCGTAGGTCAGGCCGGAGGTGTGGCGCAGCAGGTCGACGATCAGCATCGGCCGCGACGGCGGCCGGCTGACAAAGGCCGGTGCGGTGCCGGCGACGAACACGCCGAGATTCTTCCACTCCGGAATGTATTTCGCGACCGGCTCGTCGAGCGCGACCTTGCCTTCCTCGACCAGCATCATGAAGGCGACGGAGGTGATCGGCTTGGTCATCGAATAGATGCGGTAGATCGTGTCGTCCCTGACCGGGACCTTGCGCTCGACGTCGGCATAGCCGAGCGAGCTCGCATGCACGATCTTGCCGCGGCGATAGACCATCAACTGCGTCCCGGGAAAGCGGCCGGCCTCGACATAGCGCTGCCGCAGATGGGTATCGATGCGATCGAGCGCGGCTTTGGACATGCCGACGGTTTCGGGCGAGGCGGGTGTCGGGGCGAGCATCGGGCGTCTCCGCTATGATCGGTTTCTGGCGGCCGGCGCGAGGATCGGCCGCGCATGCCGTTTGTTCCGGGTGATAGCCGAAAAACGCGCCGCGTCCAATGGCAGGCCAGGCATGCGTCGTGTACCCTTTGCGCCGGGAGGAATTGGCAATGACACAATTCAATGAAGGCGAGCTCACGGAGGCCGTCGTCGCGAGCTTCGAACGGACACCCGATCCGCGCGCGAAATTCCTGCTGCAGGAATTGGTGAAGTCGCTGCACGATTATGTGCGCCGGACGGAGCTCACTTTCGACGAATGGGCCGCCGCCATCGAGTTTCTCACCCGCACCGGACAGACCTGCACCGCAAGCCGGCAGGAGTTCATCCTGCTGTCCGACGTGCTCGGCGTGTCGATGCTGGTCGACGCCATCAATCATCGCGACCGGGCAGGGGCGACGGAGACGACCGTACTCGGCCCGTTCTACGTCGGCGAGCACAAGGTGACGCCCCACGGCACCGACATCTCGGCGGATCTCAAGGGCGAGAAGATGTTCGTCCAGGGACGGGTGACCGATCTGGCGGGTGCCCCGCTGGCAGGCGCCGCGGTCGATGTCTGGCATGCCGACGACGAGGGCTTCTACGATTCGCAGCGGCCGTCCTATGAAAGCGATGGTCCGTCGTCGCGGGCGCGCTTCATCACCGATGCGGATGGCCGCTTTTTCTTCCGCACCATCCTGCCCTGCAGCTATCCGATCCCGACCGACGGTCCGGTGGGACGGATGATCCTCGAGACCAAGCGTCATCCGATGCGCCCGGCCCATGTGCATTTCCTGGTGGACGCCAAGGGCTACGAGCCGCTCATCACCCATGTCTTCGTCGGCGGCGACGAATATCTCGACAGCGACGTCGTCTTTGGCGTCAAGGACGAGCTCATCGCCCAGGTCGAGCGGCGCAGCGACGCGGTGATGCCGGACGGCAAGCTGGCCATCGGGCCATGGCACTTGATGACCTATGATTTCCGCATGAAGCCGGGAGCGGGCGTGGCGCCGAGGCCGCTTGGCGCGATCGCGCCTGAACCCGCCTGATCCGCGGCTGGCAGGTCCGCCTACCAGCCGCCGTGGCGAGCCGCGAGCAGGATGATCACTGCGATCGCGAGCAGCGCAGTCGTCGCCTTCCAGAACAGCAGCGGATTGCGCTCGATCAGGGGCGTCCGGCCGCCGCCGATATAGGCGGGATTGGGGTGCCGAAGGTCGAAGACGAATTCCGAGAGGCTCTCGTAACGTTTGGCGGCGACGGGATGGACGGCGCGCCGGAGTGCGCCATCGATCCAGAGCGGGACGGTTTGGTCATCGCCGGAGGCCGGGTGATAAAGCACCTTGCGAAACTGCGCCCGGGTTCGTGCACGTGCCATCTGCGCGCCGTAGGGCAGCCGGCCCGTCAGCATCTGGTAGGCGATCACGCCGAGCGAGAACTGGTCGGACCATTCGGAGCCGCCCTCGCCGAGAAAATATTCCGGCGCCGTATACTGCTGGGTGCCGAGGATGCTGTCGTGGTCGGCAGCCGGATCGGCCTCGACCACGCCGCTGACCCGCACCGATCCGAAATCGATGATCTTCACCGTCCCGGTCCGGTCGATCATGATGTTTGCAGGCCGCAGATCCTGGTGCAGCACTTCCTTGCGATGCAGCGCCTGCAGCCCCCTGGCGATCTGCTCGATGATGTCTCTGACGGTATCGAGATCGGCTTTGGGATGGTCGATCATCCATTGCGCCAGGGTCTGGCCTTCGACGAATTCGGTGACGACGTAGAGATGATCGCGGCGACGCGTCGATGGGAAGGCCTTCAGCACGTGCGGGTTGTCGATCCGCCGCGCAATCCAGTCTTCCATCAGGAACCGTTTGAGATAGGCCGGGTCGCCGCGCAGGTCGATCGAAGGCACCTTGAGGGCGACGGCGAGCTCCGTCTCGACGTCGACGGCCAGATAGATGTGGCTGCGGCTGCTGGCGTGGATCTCGCGCACGATCCGGTAGCCCTCGAAGATCATCCGCGCGTCCAGCAGCGGCGCCGGCGGCAGCTGCTCGGCCTGGACCGGAATCTCGGCGGCATCGCCGGCACCGAGTTCGTCGATCCGCACGATCTGGATCGTGAGATTGTCCGCGCTGCCCTGCGCCAGCGCCTCAGCGACGATGATACGGGCCGCCTGGTCGAGGTCGTGGGAATTCTCTTTCAACACGTTGGCGACAAAACGCTTGCCTACGTGTTCGTGAACGCCGTCGGTCGCGAGCACGAAGATGTCGCCGCGCTCGATCCGAATGGCCTGATAGTCGATTTCGACCTCGGGATTGACCCCGAGCGCACGCCCCAGATAGCTCTGCTGCGACGAGATGATGACGCGATGATCGTCGGTGAGCTGTTCGAGCGAATGGCCTGCGGGGCGATAGATGCGACAATCGCCGATATGGAAGAGATGCGCCGTGGCCGCCTTGATCACCATCGCGCTGAGCGTGCAGACGTAACCCTTGTCGCGGTCATAGGCGTATTGGCTGGCTCTGGTCTGGGCGTAGAGCCAGGAGTTGGCCGCGGCGATCACGCGTCGCGCCGAGGTCTTCACCGACCAGGCATCCGGCGTACAGTAATAGTCGGTCAGGAAGCTCTTGACCGCCGACTCGCTCGCAATGTGGCTGACCTCGCTGCTGCTGATCCCGTCCGCGATGGCGATCGCGATGCCCTTCAGGCTGAGCGCCGGCTCATCGGGAATCAGTGCGCCGTGGAAGTCCTGGTTGCCCGGCTTCTGCCCTTTGTCGGAATGCGCTCCGATGGTGATCCGCAATGGCATTTGGGCTATCGAGCGATTTGAGGAGAGCCCGACCTTAACTGAAGCCGGGCTCTCCAAGGGAGACGGAAATCAAGCCGCGACGCGGGCTGCGATCTTGGCATCACGCTTCGGCTGCGTCCTGACATGGGTGGCGTACAGCGTCAGGCCGGTGAACGAGAGACCGCCGACGAGATTGCCGAGCACGGTCGGGATCTCGTTCCAAATCAGGTAGTCCATGATCGAGAACTTCGCATGGAGCATCAGCCCCGACGGAAACAGGAACATGTTCACCACCGAATGCTCGAACACCATGTAGAAGAACACCAGGATCGGCATCCACATCGCCAGCACCTTGCCCGGGACCGTCGTCGAGATCATCGCGCCGACCACGCCGGTGGAGACCATCCAGTTGCACAGCATGCCGCGGATGAACAGCGTCGCCATGCCGGCCGCGCCATGCGCCGCGTAGCCGAGCGTCCTGCCTTCACCGATATTGCCGATGACAGCGCCGACCTTGTCCGGCTCCTGCGTGAAGCCGAACGTGGTCACGAATGCCATCATGAAGGCAACGGTCAGTGCTCCGGCGAAATTGCCGATGAAGACGAGGCCCCAGTTGCGCAGCACGCCCCCGAGGGTCACGCCGGGACGCTTGTCGATCAGCGCCAGCGGCGACAGCACGAACACGCCGGTCAGCAGATCGAAGCCCAGCAAATAGAGCATGCAGAAGCCGACCGGAAACAACAGCGCGCCGATGATCGGCTGGCCTGTGTTCACATTGATGGTGACGGCAAACCAGGCCGCGAGCGCCAGGATCGCGCCAGCCATGTAGGCGCGGATGACGGTGTCCCGGGTCGACATGAAGATCTTGGACTCACCTGCGTCCACCATCTTGGTCACGAATTCTGAAGGCGCGAGGTACGACATTCAAACGTCCTTTGTTTGCTCTCGGGAATAGATTGCGCGCTGCCTTGCGAGAGGTTCTGGCTCTCGCGGGACATCGCCACGGGCAGGCGGATCGGATGTCGAATGCGGGGAAGGGCGTCACGACGACCGCGCCGAGGTGACCCCGGTCGCGAGCGCGCGTCCGTCCCGGAGATCAGGCGCCATCGGCCTCGACAGTCCGGCGAACCGCAGTCATCGTTGACTTGTAGGCGTCGAAGCAATGCCTGTGCCAATTTTGACGCCAATCAAAAGATCATCGATTTCAATCGATTACGTTTGGACGTCCGGGCCGCGGCTGCTTGAAAGGGCTGATTTGCTGCCCTGGTGCTCATGGAACAATCGCGCCATGCCCGCTTTGTGTGCGGCGCACACAAAGTGGGCGAATCGCAAATTTTGGATGCGGCCTTCTGCCTCTGATGGATTTGCTGTGTGCAGTTAAACGATTGAATTTACTTGTAAATTCAAAATTGATGCGTTGGCACGAAGCTTGAAAGAGCATTCGCGACGCCATCGATGCCGTCCGCGCAATCCTCATCCGAATCGTGACGCTGCCCCTTCCGAGGCCACCTCGGAACACGCGCCTTCGTGCGTGGCGCAGCGACCCGCAACGGACGGCCTTTTCACCCATCGAGCGCTCTTCAGACAAAGGACGACAGCACTCATGACGAAGACTGCCAATCCTGCTCGCCGCAACGGCTTCAGCCGTCGTCAGCTTCTCAAGGCGGGCGCCGGCACGGCTGCGCTGCTAGCAGCCGCGAAGCTGAACTTGCCGGGCGGAGCGTTCGCCCAGGGGGCGGGGCCGGAAGTCGCCAGCGCCAAGCTCGGCTTCATCGCGCTCAGCGATGCCGGTCCGCTGTTCGTGGCCAAGGACAAGGGCATCTTCGCCAAATACGGCATGCCCGACGTCGACGTACAGAAGCAGGCCTCGTGGGGCACCACGCGCGACAATCTCGTGCTCGGCTCTGAAGGCAACGGCATCGACGGCGCGCACATCCTGACCCCGATGCCGTACCTGATCTCCTCGGGCAAGGTGACGCAGAACAACCAGCCGACGCCGATGTACATTCTGGCGCGGCTCAATCTCGATGCGCAGTGCATCTCGGTCGGCAAGGAATATGCGGACCTCAAGCTCGGCCTCGATACCGCGCCGTTCAAAGCCGCGCTGGAGAAGAAGAAGGCCTCCGGCAAGTCCGTGAAGGCCGCGATGACCTTCCCGGGCGGCACCCACGATCTCTGGATCCGCTACTGGCTCGCCGCCGGCGGCATCGATCCCGACAAGGACATCGAGACCATCGTGGTGCCGCCGCCGCAGATGGTGGCCAACATGAAGGTCGGCACCATGGACTGCTTCTGCGTCGGCGAGCCGTGGAATGCGCAGCTCGTCAACCAGGGTATCGGCTACACCGCCGTCACGACGGGCGAGATCTGGAACAAGCATCCCGAAAAATCCTTCGCGATGCGCGCCGCCTTTGTCGACAAATATCCGAAGGCCGCGAAAGCGTTGACGATGGCGGTGATGGAAGCGCAGCAGTGGGCCGACAAGATGGAGAACAAGCAGGAGCTTGCGACCATCATGGCCAAGCGGCAGTGGATGAATTGCCCGGTCGAGGACGTCGCCGGACGCACGGCCGGCAAGTTCGACTACGGTACCGGCAAGGTCGTCGAGAACTCGCCGCACATCATGAAGTATTGGCGCGACTTCGCGTCCTATCCATTCCAGAGCCACGATCTCTGGTTCATCACCGAGGACATCCGGTGGGGCAAGTATGAGGCTGGCTTCGACGCCAAGTCGCTGATCGCCAAGGTCAACCGCGAGGACATCTGGCGCGAGGCCGCCAAGGAGATGAACGTCGCAGCCGCCGAGATTCCGACCTCCAAGTCGCGCGGCAAGGAGACCTTCTTCGACGGCAAGGTGTTCGATCCGGAAGATCCCGCCGCCTACCTGAAGTCGCTGTCGATCAAGCGCGTCGACGCCTGATCAGGACCTCCCGCTGCGCGCGCAAGGCGCGCGGCCTCTCTCATTGCACGGAGAAAGATTTCCGATGTCCATGCCAGCGTTGACCAACGATAGCGCTCCCCAGGTCGTGCCGACCGCGGCGGCGTCCACCTCGGCGTCCATCGTGACCATGACGCCCAAGCAGGCGCCGAAAGCCGAACGCTATGGAAAGATGGCCCGCGAGGCCGCGGTGCGCGTGGTGCCGCCGTTGATCGTGCTGGCGCTGTTCCTGCTGATTTGGGAGCTGGTCTGCCGCCGGGCCGGCTCGGCGCTGCCGCCGCCCTCCCGGGTGTTCAGCGATACCCGCGAGCTGATCTTCGATCCGTTCTTCGATCATGGCGGCATCGACAAGGGACTGTTCTGGCATCTCGAGGCCAGCCTGCGCCGCGTCGCCTTCGGCTACGCGATTGCTGCCGTCGTCGGCGTCGGTGTCGGCACGCTGATCGGCCAGTCGGTGTGGGCCATGCGCGGCCTCGATCCGATCTTCCAGGTGCTGCGCACGATCCCGCCGCTCGCCTGGCTGCCGCTGTCGCTGGCGGCGTTCCGCGACGGCCAGCCGTCGGCGATCTTCGTCATCTTCATCACCTCGGTATGGCCGATCATCATCAACACCGCGGTCGGCATCCGCAACATTCCGCAGGACTATCGCAACGTCGCCGCGGTGGTGCAGCTCAACCCGCTGGAGTTCTTCGCCAAGATCATGATTCCGGCGGCCGCGCCCTACATCTTCACCGGCCTGCGCATCGGCATCGGCCTGTCGTGGCTCGCGATCGTCGCGGCCGAGATGCTGATTGGCGGCGTCGGCATCGGCTTCTTCATCTGGGACGCGTGGAATTCCTCGCATATCAGCGAGATCATCCTGGCGCTGTTCTATGTCGGCATCATCGGCTTCGTGCTCGACCGCCTGATTGCGGTCGTCGGCAAGATCGTCACCCGCGGCACCGCGACGAATTGAGAGGTAGAGATCATGGCCTATCTGAAGCTCGACCACGTCGACAAGACCTTCACCCGCGGCACCGCCACCGCCGAAGTGCTGAAGGACATCAACCTCTCGATCAACAAGGGCGAATACGTCTCGATCATCGGCCATTCCGGCTGCGGCAAGTCGACGATGCTCAACATCGTGGCGGGGCTCACCACGGCTACGACCGGCGGCGTGCTGCTGGAGGAGCGCGAAGTCAATTCGCCGGGGCCCGACCGCGCCGTGGTGTTCCAGAACCACAGCCTGCTGCCCTGGCTGACGGTCTATGAGAACGTGCGGCTCGGCGTCGACAAGGTGTTCGCCAAGACCAAGACCCGCGCCGAGCGCGACGCCTGGACCATGCACAATCTCAATCTCGTGCAGATGGCCCATGCCAAGGACAAGCGGCCCAACGAGGTCTCCGGCGGCATGAAGCAGCGCGTCGGCATTGCCCGCGCGCTCGCCATGGAGCCGAAAGTGCTGCTGCTCGACGAGCCGTTCGGCGCGCTCGACGCGCTGACGCGGGCGCATCTGCAGGACTCGGTGATGGCGCTGCACCAGAAGCTCGGCAACACCATCCTGATGATCACGCACGATGTCGACGAGGCGGTGCTGCTGTCCGACCGCATCGTGATGATGACCAACGGCCCGAGCGCGCATATCGGCGAGGTGCTCGAGGTCGCCCTGCCGCGGCCGCGCAAGCGGCTCGAGCTGGCGACCAACGCCACCTACGTCAAGTGTCGCCAGCGCGTGCTGGAGTTCCTGTATGAGCGGCATCGCTACGTCGAGGCGGCGTGACGATTGGAAAGCGGAGAGCGCATCGAACCGCTCTCCGCGTCGGGCGACTAACGGGTTCTCGTTTCCATCATAAGGATTTCCCATGACGCCGTCTCAGATCGCATTGGTTCAGGATAGCTTTGCCAGGGTCGCGCCGATCTCCGATCAGGCCGCGACCATCTTCTACGATCGGCTGTTCGAGGTCGCGCCGCAGGTGCGCGCGATGTTTCCCGACGATCTCACCGAGCAGCGCAAGAAGCTGATGGCGACCTTGGCGGTCGTCGTCAATGGATTGACGAATCTGCCCGCGATCCTGCCGGCGGCAAGCGCGCTCGCCAAGCGCCACGTCGATTACGGCGCCAAGCCGGAGCACTATCCGGTGGTCGGCGCCGCGCTGCTGTGGACCCTCGAGAAGGGACTTGGCGGCGGCTGGACGCCCGATGTCGCCGATGCCTGGACCGCGGCCTACGGCACGCTGTCCGGCTACATGATCGCGGAAGCCCATGGCAAGGCGCAGGCGGCGGAGTAGGCGCTTTGAGTGAACCGCTCGTCATCGTCGGCAACGGCATGGCTGCCGCAAAGCTGGTCGAGGAATTGTCGCAGACTGCGCTCGGCCGCTACGCGATCGCCGTCATCGGCGAGGAGCCGCGGCTCGCCTACAACCGCGTGCTGCTGTCGTCGGTGCTGGCCGGCGAGGCCGCGTCCCACGAGATCGAGCTCAAGCCGGCGGCCTGGTGGCGCGAGCGCGGGGTAACGTTGAAATACGGTGCGCGCGTCACCGCCATCGATGTCGGCCGTCGCGAACTGCGGATCGAGAACGACGAGAACGTGGCGTTCTCGCGCCTGGTCCTCGCCACCGGCTCGCTGCCGCTGCGGCTGCCGGTGCCGGGCGCCGATCTGCCGGGTGTGCACACATTCCGCGACAGCCGGGACACGGATGTGCTTCTGGCGCTGGCGGCGAAGAAGGGGCGCGTGGTGGTCGTCGGCGGCGGGCTGCTCGGGCTGGAAGCGGCCTATGGCCTGGCGCGTGCCGGCGCCAGGGTGACGCTGTTGCATCTGATGGACCGGCTGATGGAGCGGCAGCTCGATGCGCCGGCCGCCGCGTTGCTCAAGGCGCTGGTGGCGCGCAAGGGCATCGAGGTTCTGCTCAATGCCAGCACCGCGGCCATCCATGGCGATGGTCGCGTGGAAGGAGTCGAGCTGGCCGATGGGCGGCGCCTCGCCACCGACGCCGTGGTCTTCGCGGCCGGCATCCGGCCGAATGTGACACTGGCGAAGGAGGCGGGGCTCGCGGTCAACCGCGGCATCGTCGTCGACGACGCGATGCAGACCTCGGCGCCCGGGATTTTCGCGCTCGGCGAATGCGCCGAGCACCGCGGCACCTGTTATGGGTTGGTCGAACCTGCTTATGAGCAGGCGCGGGTGCTGGCGCGGCATCTCGCCGGCCGCCAGGCGGCCTATGGCGGCAGTGTCGTCTCGACCAATCTGAAGGTGTCGGGTGTGTCGGTGTTCTCGGCCGGCGACTTCATGGGCGCCGAGGGTAGCGAGGCGATCGTGCTCAACGACGCCAGGCGCGGCATCTACAAGAAGCTCGTCATCGCCGAGGGACGCCTCACCGGCGCCGTGCTGATCGGTGAGACTCAGGACGCGTTGTGGTATCGCGACCTGATCCGGAGCCGCGAACCGGTCGCAGCGATCCGGACAGCGATGATGTTCGGCCGCGCGGGGGCGCGGCCGCAGGCAGCGTGAGAAGGGGCCACGCACGACGATGACGACGCTCGATCCGAAGCTGCCGATGGTGCGCACCGCCTGTCCCTATTGTGGCGTCGGTTGCGGCGTGCTCGCCACGCCCGACGGTCGCGGCGGCGCGGCGATCTCCGGGGATCCTTCGCATCCGGCCAATCTCGGCCGGCTCTGCTCCAAGGGCTCGGCGCTCGGCGAGACGCTCGGGCTGGAGAGCCGCCTGCTGTACCCGATGATCCGCTGCAAGGGCGGCATGCAGCGGGTGGCCTGGAGCGATGCGCTCGATCACGTCGCGACCCGGCTGAAGCACATCGTCGCCCGCGACGGCGAAGACGCTGTGGCGTTCTATCTTTCCGGCCAGATGCTGACCGAGGACTACTACGTCGCCAACAAGCTGATGAAGGGCTTTCTCGGCTCGGCCAATGTCGACACCAATTCGCGGCTGTGCATGGCCTCGTCGGTCGCCGGCCACCGCCGTGCCTTCGGCGCCGACACCGTGCCCGGCACCTATGAGGATCTCGATCAGGCCGATCTGCTGGTCTTCGTCGGCAGCAACGCCGCCTGGTGCCACCCGGTGCTGTACCAGCGCATGCTGGCCAACAAGCAGGCGCGCGGCGCCAGGTTCGTGGTCATCGATCCGCGTCGCACCGACACGTCGAGCGAAGCCGATCTGTTCCTGGGATTGAAGCCCGGCGCGGATGCGGCGCTGTTCGCCGGCCTGCTGGTGCATCTCGCCGACAGCGGTGCGCTCGATCACGACTACATCAACGCTCACACCGGCGGCTTCGACGAGACCCTGGCCCGCGCCCGGAGCCTCGCCGGCAGCGCCGCGGCGACCGCGCTCGCCACCGGCCTGTCCGAGGTCGACGTCGCCGCCTTCTTCAAGCTGTTCCGCGATACTCCCAAGGTCGTCACCCTCTATTCGCAGGGCGTCAACCAGTCGGCGCAGGGCACCGACAAGGTCAACGCGATCCTCAACTGCCATCTTGCGACCGCGCGCATCGGCAAGCCGGGCATGGGGCCGTTCTCGCTGACCGGCCAACCCAATGCGATGGGCGGCCGCGAGGTCGGCGGGCTCGCCAACCAGCTCGCGGCCCACATGGGCTTCACGCCGCCGGACATCGACCGCGTCCGCCGCTTCTGGAAGGCCAAGGACATCGCCACCCATGAGGGTCTCAAGGCGGTGCAGATGTTCGAGGCGATCGCGCGCGGCGAGATCAAGGCGCTGTGGGTGATCGGCACCAACCCCGCGGTGTCGCTGCCGGACGCCGATCTGGTCCGCGCCGCGCTCAAGAAGCTCGAGCTGCTCGTCGTGTCCGAGAACGTCCGCTCCAACGACACCGTCGATGCTGGCGTCCACGTGCTGCTGCCGGCGCAGGCCTGGGGCGAGAAATCGGGCACGGTCACCAACTCCGAGCGCCGCATCTCGCGCCAGCGCGCCTTCCTTGCGCCGGCCGGCGAGGCCATGCCGGACTGGTGGATCCTGAGCGAGGTCGGCAAACGGCTCGGCCACGCGGGCGCCTTCAATTACAACTCTGCGGCGGACGTGTTCCGCGAGCACGCGGCGTTGTCGGCGTTCGAGAACGACGGCACGCGCGACTTCGACATCGGCGCGCTGGCGACGCTCACCGACGACGAATACGACGCGATGGCGCCGGTGCAATGGCCGGCGCGCGCGGGCAGGCCGCCCGAGCCGCGCTTTTTCGCCGAAGGCGCCTTCTTCACCAACGATCGCAAAGCGCGCTTCGTCGCGCCGGAGGTGCCGGCGCTGCGCGGCGAGACCACCGCCGCCCGCCCGCTGCGCCTGAACACCGGTCGCATCCGCGACCAGTGGCACACGATGACGCGCACCGGCTTGAGCCCGCGGCTATCAGCGCATCTGCCGGAGCCGTTCGTCGAGGTGCACCCGGATGACGCGCTGCGCTATGGCCTGATGCATGACGGTTTCGCCAAGGTCACGACCGAGCACGGCCAGTGCATCCTCAAGGTCGTCGTCAGCGAGCGCCAGCAGCGCGGCATGCTGTTCGCGCCGATCCATTGGAGCGCCACCAACTCATCGCATGGCCGCGTCGGCGCGCTGGTCGCCTCCTACACCGATCCGTTCTCCGGCCAGCCCGAGGCCAAGGCGACCCCGGCTGCGATCAGTTCTTATGAGTACGTATTCCGCGGCTTCATCCTGTCGCGCAACGAGCTCACGCTGCCGTCCAACCTGTGGTGGGCGCGCGCGACGGTGCAGGGCGGCTTCGGCTATCTGGTCGCCGACAACGGCGATCTGTCGCGCTGGCCGGCCTGGTTCAAGGCGCGCGCCACCGACGATGTCACGGACTACATGGATGTCGGCGGCGGCGTCTATCGCGCCGCGTCGTTCGCCGACGATCGCATCGAAACCTGTTTGTTCGTCGGCCCCGGCCATGATGCTGGCGACTGGAACGTCGTGAAGACGATGTTCGCCGCCGACCGCCTCGACGACGACCAGCGTCGCACGCTGCTGTCCGGCCGCGCGCCCGACGGCGTCGGCGGCGGCCCGATCGTCTGCGCCTGCTTCGGCGTCGGCCGCGACACCATCTGCGATGCGATCACGGCAGGTGCGCGCACGCCCGCCGCCATCGGCGCGCAGCTCAAGGCCGGCACCAATTGCGGCTCGTGCATTCCGGAGATGAAGCGGCTGATCGCGCAGACGGCCACGGACGCCCCGCCCATCGCGGCGGCGAGCTAGCCGAGAACACTGTCATTCCGGGGCGAGGCCAACGGCCTCGAACCCGGAATCTCGACATGGTGGAAATGAAACAGCGCAAGACAAGCTCGGGATTCCGGGTTCGACGCTGACGCGTCGCCCCGGAATGACGTGGGTGTGGAGGCGTGTCAGATGCCTTGAGCAGGGAGGGCACCCAATCGACGCCGCGTGCCTCATTCTCTATGCTCGCCCGCATGAAGCACAAGACATTCGGAACCGGCGGCGGCGGCGTCTCCGTCATCGGGCAGGGCACCTGGTATCTCGACCACGCCGATCGCAGCCGCGCCATCGCCACCCTGCGGCGCGGCCTGGATCTCGGCATGAGCCACATCGACACCGCCGAGATGTATGGCGATGCCGAGCTCGTCATCGCCGAGGCCATCGCCGGCCGACGCGACGAGGTGTTCCTGGTGTCGAAGGTGCTGCCGAGCAACGCCTCGCGCAAGGGCACCGTCACCGCCTGCGAGCGCTCGCTGAAGCGGCTGAAGACCGACCGGCTCGACTGCTATCTCCTGCACTGGCCGGGCTCCTATCCACTCGCGGAGACGGTGGCGGCGTTCGAGGAGCTCAAGGCGGCCGGCAAGATCGCGTCCTGGGGCGTCAGCAATTTCGACGTCGACGATCTCGACGAATTGCTGGAGGTCGCAGGTGAGGGCAAGATCGCCTGCAACCAGGTGCTCTATCATCTGCAGGAGCGCGCCATCGAGCATGCCGTCATCCCGTGGTGCGGCCAGCATGGTGTTGCCGTGGTCGCCTACTCGCCGTTCGGCCATGACGACTTTCCGGAACGCCGCGGCGCCGGCGGCGAGGTGCTGCAGCGGATCGCGGAGCAGCATGGTGCAACGCCGCGCCAGGTCGCGCTGGCCTTCCTGACGCGGGCGTCGTCGCTGTTCGCGATCCCCAAGGCGTCGCGGCCCGGGCATGCCGAGCAGAATGCGGCGGCCGGCGACATCGAGCTCACCGCGGCCGAGATCGCCGCAATCGATCGCGCCTTTCCGCGCGGGCCGAAGCCGCGTGGGCTGCCCATGCTGTAATGCAGCATCACGGAAAATTACGGATGTTTGCTACCCCGGCGCGTAGCAACGCATAAGTGCTGCCCGCTTCGATGGGTTGTCGCGGCGTCGCGATTGGCGTTTTGTCGCCACTCACCGAATCGTCCTGTCTCCAAACGTCCGAGTTCGACCGTGACCCCGCCACCGAGTGCGGCCGCCGCCGCGCGCCTCGACGATGTGCCGACATCCGTGCAGGAGAAGCCGCAGGCTCAGCGCAAGCGCGCGCCCGCGCGGGCCGACCGGCCGTTCCGCGGCATCGCGCTGATCCTGCTGTCGACCGTGTTCCTCGGCACCTCGGACGTCACCGCGAAATATCTCTCGAAGACGCTGCCCTCGATCGAGATCACCTGGATCCGCTTCGTGGTCTTCTCGCTGATCATGGTGCCGGCGATGATCCCGGGCTCGCCGCTGTTCGCGATGCGCACCGAGCAGCTCAAGTTCCAGCTGCTGCGCGGCGTTGCGCTGCTCGGCTCGTCGCTGATGTTCATCACCGGTTTACGCTATCTGCCGATCGCCGAGGCCTCCGCGACCGGCTTCGTCGCGCCGCTGTTCGTCACCGCGCTGTCGATCATCTTCCTCAGTGAGAAGGTCGGCCTGCGCCGCTGGGTCGCAACCGCGGTCGGGCTGTGCGGCGTGCTGATCATCCTCCGCCCCGGCACCGGCGCGTTCCATCTTGCCGCGCTGTTCCCGATCGTCTCGGCGTTCGCCTGGGCCTGCACGCTGATCATGACGCGGATGATGAGCGGCCGCGAGCACGCCATCACCATCATGACCTATTCCTCGATTGCCGGCGTCTGCGTGCTCACGGCAATCGTGCCGTTCGTGTGGACCACGCCGTCCTGGCAGGACATCGGCTTCGGCGTGCTGGTCGGCGTCGCCTCGACCATGGGGCAGTGGATCGTCGTGCTGGCATTCCGCTATGCCGACGCCTCGGTGCTGGCGCCGTTCTCCTACACCCAGCTCCTGTGGGTCAGCATCCTCGGCTTCCTGGTGTTCGGCGAGGTGCCGGACGTCTGGACCATCGTCGGCGCCGCCTTCATCGTCTCCAGCGGCCTCTACACCGCCCATCGCGAGCGCGTCCGCCGCTCGCAACTGCTCCAGGTCGCCGGCGAGAGCTCGCCGAATCCGTGAGCCATCGGTCGCACGCCCCCGGGCCATTACGGGGGAGCGACTTTTTGGGTGGATGCGTTGCGTGTCCGCTACACCCACGATCAAACGTGTAACGCACTGATTTCAAACAAGAAACAGGAGCGCCGTCGATCTCGGCGGGCGCCGTGCGCCTGCTAGGTCTTGGATTGCATCACGGGTGCAGAGCAAGATCGGGGGATTGCGTGCGGAGGCGGGTCGAAACGGCGGTGTGTCGGACGGCGCGGGCCGTGTGGGGCGCGCTGGGGCTCATGCTCGGGCTCTGTGGGCTCGGGCTGACGACGTCGGCGCTGGCCCAGACCGACTACACCTGGGGCGGCACCGGCTCGTCCACCGCGACCTCCGACTACAATCTCTCGACCAACTGGGAGAGCCCGCCGGCCGGCGCGCCGCCGGCATCGAGCGGCCAGGAGGCGCTGTTCGGCGCCACCGGCGCATCGACCATCACGGTCACCGCGCCGATCAATCCGGATTCCTGGATCTTCCTCAGCAACGCCCAGTCCTATTCGATTGGCGGCGCCGACGTGAATTTCGGCGTCGCCGGCTCCGGCTGGGGCTTCATCAACAACGCCAATTCCGGCCAGACGATCATGATCGGCAACAATCTCGGCGAGACCGTTGCCGGCGTGCGCGCCGAGCTGCTCGGCAACAGCACCACGATTCTGCTCGGCACCAACTCCTATTCGGGCGGCACCTTCATCGGCAGCGTCGCGACGCTGCAACTCGGCGACGCCACCCACACCGCCCGCATCATCGGCGACGTGTCGAATTTCGGCATCTTCAACATCGTCAGGGCCGACACCTCCGGCATCACCTCGCTCACCAATGACGGCGGCACCACCAACTTCCTCGGCGCGAGCTCCGCCGGTGCGATGACGATCGTGAACCAGTCGATCGCCACGACCGCGTTCGGCGTCGCCGGCGGCACCGACACGGCCACGGCGGGGAACGCCGTGATCACCAACCATCAGGGCCGCACGCTGTTCAACGCCAACACCAGCGCCGGCAATGCGACGATCACGAACGATACGTTCAGCATGCTGGCGTTCGTCAATGCCGCCACGGCCGCCAATGCGGTCATCACCAATGGCGGCAATTCGTACGTGATGTTCGGGATCGGCTTCGGCAGCGACACCCCGTCGGCCGGCAATGCCACCATCATCAACAACATGAACGGCCAGGTCCAGTTCAACGCCCATTCCACCGCGGCGAACGCGACCGTCACCACCAATGACGGCGGATCGACGCTGTTCTTCGATCACGCCAGCGCCGGCTCCGCCACGATCATCACCAATGATGGCGGCCGCACCCGCTTCCTCGACAATACGACCGGCGGCACCGCCCAGTTCGTCACCAATGGCACCGGCGTGGTCGATTTCTCCGGTAGCGTGGGTGTCAATGGCGACGGCCGCATCACCGCCGGCTCGCTGGCGGGTTCCGGCAACTACTACATCGGCGCCTTCAACACGCTGGTGGTCGGCGGCAACAATCTCTCCACCGAGGTCTCCGGCGTGATCGGCGACACCGATCCTTGCGGGTGCGGCACCATCGGCCCAGGCTCGCTGACCAAGGTCGGCAGCGGCAAGCTGATATTGTCCGGCATCAACACCTACACCGGCACGACCACGGTCGATGGCGGCATCCTCGCCGTCAACGGCGCCATCGCCGGCAGCAGCGTCACCGTGAATGCCGGCGGCACGTTCGGCGGCAACGGCATCGTCGGCAGCACGCTGGTCAATGGCGGCGCGCTCGCGCCGGGCAATTCGATCGGGCTGCTCACGGTGCAGGGCAGCCTCACCTTCACGGCGGCCGCGAGCTACATGGTCGAGGTGTCGCCGGCCAATGCCGACCGGGTCAACGTGACGGGCACCGCGACGCTCGGCGGCGCGACCGTGCAGGCGGCGTTCGCCCCTGGCAGCTATGTCAACAAGCAGTACACGATCGTCAACGCCGCCGGCGGCATCAGCGGCACCTTCAACACGCTGATCAACACCAACCTGCCGGCCAACTTCTCTTCGAGCCTGAGCTACGACGCCGACAACGTCTATCTGAACCTGACGCTCGGCACGGCCGGGACCAACACCAACCAGCAGAACGTCACGGACACCACGACCGGCTATTTCAACCGCACCGGCGGCATCCCGCTCGCTTTCGGCGCGTTGACCCCAGCCGGTCTGACACAGGCGTCCGGCGAGATCGCCACCGCCTCGCAGCAGGCGATGTTCGACTCGATGAATATCTTCCTTGGCCTGATGACCGATCCCTTTGTCGCCGGGCGCAGCGCGAACGCATCTGGTCCGGCTGCAGCGTTCGCCGACGCAGGACAGGGCGCCGCGCCGCGCGATGCCTTCGCCCGCATGCCGGTGAAGGCCACACCGGCCCAGCGCTTCGATGAGCGCTGGAGCACCTGGGCGGCGCCGTTCGGTGGCGGTTCGTTCGCCGACGGCAATGCCGCGCTCGGCTCGAACAACGCCACCATCCGCGAGGTCGGCTTCGCCGCGGGCGCCGATTACATCGTGTCGCCGAACTGGCTGGCCGGCTTCGCGCTGTCGGGCGGCGGCACCAGCTTCGGCGTCAATGGCGGCGGCAGCGGCCGCTCCGACCTGTTCCAGGCCGGCGCCTTCGCCCGCTATCGCAGTGGTCCGGACTATCTCTCCGCGGCGCTCGCCTATGGCTGGCACGACGTGACCACCGACCGCACCGTGACCGTCGCCGGCGTCGACCAGCTCCGCGCCCGCTTCGATGCGTCGGCCTATTCGGCCCGCCTCGAGGGCGGCCGCCGCTATGCCACGCCGTGGGGCGGGATCACGCCCTATCTCGGCGGCCAGGCGACGGCTTACGTGCTGCCGTCCTATGCCGAGCAGGTGCTCTCCGGCGCGGGCACCTTCGCGCTGAGCTATGCCGGCAAGACCGTGACGGACGCGCGCACCGAGCTCGGCGCGCGCGTCGACCGGTCGTTTGCGCTCGCCGACGGCATGCTGTCGCTGCGCGGCCGCGCCGCCTGGGCGCACAATTTCAACCCCGATCGCACCATGACCGCGGGCTTCCAGGCGCTGCCGGGCACGAGCTTCGTCGTCAACGGCGCCGCGCAGTCGCGCGACCTCGCGCTCACCACGGCCTCGGCCGAAATCGCCTGGCGCAACGGCTGGTCGGCGGCCGCCACCTTCGAAGGCGAATTCTCGTCCATCAGCCGCTCCTACGCCGGCAAGGGCGTGGTGCGCTACAGTTGGTGATCGCGCGACGTCGTGTGGCTTGGAGCCGGCGTGCACCGATGCTAGGGGTGCGCTGAGCAACAAGAACAACAGGGAGCACGACGCCATGATCAACCTGACGCCCGAGACCGTCCTGCCCGACGACGGCACCAGCGGCACGCTGGTTGGCCGGGTCTGGCGCCCCGACGTGGACGGACCGGCCGTGGTCGCGGTGCGCGATGACGGTGTTTATGACGTCACCTCGGCTTTCCCCACCGTCAGCGCGCTGTGCGAGCAGGATGATCCGGCGACGGCGCTGCGCGGCATGGGCGGGCAGCGCATCGGCGACCTCGCCGCCATCCTCGCCAACACCCCGCCGGATCGCCGCGATCCGGCCAAGCCATGGCTGCTGGCACCGGTCGACCTGCAGGTCCTGAAGGCGGCCGGCGTCACCTTCGCGATCTCGATGCTGGAGCGCGTCATCGAGGAGCGGGCGCGCGGCAATCCGGCCTCGGCCGAGGCGATCCGGAAAGAGGTGGTGCGCCTGGTCGGCGACGATTTCTCCAAGCTGAAGCCCGGCTCCGACCAGGCGATGCACCTCAAGCAGGTGCTGATCGAGCAGAACGCCTGGAGCCAATATCTCGAGGTCGGCATCGGCCCCGATGCCGAGGTCTTCACCAAGGCGCCGACGCTGTCATCTGTCGGCACCGGCATGGATGCCGGGCTGCATCCGAAATCGACCTGGAACAATCCGGAGCCGGAGGTCGTGCTGGCGGTGTCGAGCCGCGGCCGGATCGTCGGCGCGATGCTCGGCAATGACGTCAACCTGCGCGACTTCGAGGGCCGCTCGGCGCTGCTGCTGTCGAAAGCCAAGGACAACAACGCCTCCTGCGCCATCGGCCCCTTGCTGCGCCTGTTCGACAAGACCTTCACGCTGGATGACGTCCGCAAGATGGACGTGGCGCTGAACGTGACCGGCAGCGACGGCTTCGTGCTCGACGGCCATTCCTCCATCAGCAAGATCAGCCGCGATCCGACCGACCTCGTCGCCCAGACCATCGGTGCCGTGCATCAATATCCCGACGGCTTCGCGCTGTTCCTCGGCACGATGTTCGCGCCCGTCAAGGATCGCGACGCACCGGGCCAGGGGTTCACCCACAAGCGCGACGACATCGTCACCATCTCGGCGCCCCAACTCGGCCGTCTCGTCAACCGCATGCGCAACAGCGACGAATGCGAGCCGTGGACCTTCGGCGTGGGTGCGCTGATGCGCAGCCTGGCGCGGCGGAAGCTGATCTGAGGCACGCAGCTTCCACACCCACGATGTCATTCCGGGGCGCGCGACAGCGCGAGCCCGGAATCCATACGCCGCAGCGCTCGTGAGGCAGACGGCCTGAGTTACGATCGCGCTCCATCACGCGGGCTCGTGGTTATGGCCTCCGGGCTCGCTCGCTTCGCGAGCGCCCCGGAGTGACGGAGAGACTGGGGGACTCCTGCGTCACCTCACACATGCCCCGAGGCCATCTGGCTGGCGGCGCGGCGCGGACGCTCCTGCAGCGATGAGGCGTCGCCCAGCGCGCGCTCGCGCACCAGCGAGAGTGCGTGGTCGCGTTCGGCGGCCGTGCTGCGCCGTGGCTCCGACCGGCGCAGGCCCAGATCGTCGTCGATCGGATCCTTCGGCACCAGCGACAGCGCCCGCTCGAACGGATCGAGCGACGCGTCACGCCCCCTGCCGCCGTCACGGCCCGGCTCAGGCTCGGGCGGACGTCGCGCCACGAGCGTCTTGATGCGCCCGATCAGGCCAGATGGCGCTTCCGGTGGCGCGGAATCGAACGGGTCGGCATAGAACGTCGCGCCGGCCTTCTCGACCATCCCGGCGAGCGCGGTCACCATGCGCGGCGAGCCGCAGGCATAGACGACGTCGGAGGCCGTCAGCGTCGGCATGTGCGGCTCGATCCGTCCGGTGCGGATCGAGGGATGATTGACCGGACCTTCCTCGACCGTCGGGATGATCGTGACGTTCGGCAGCCGCGCCAATTGCGCCAGGATCGGCGTCATGTAGAGCTGCGGCAGCTTCTTGGCGCCGGCAATGATCACCATCGGCCGGTTGCGGGACTCGCGCAGCGCCATCGCGGCGATCGCCCAGATCGGCGCGAAGCCGGTGCCGCTGCCGGCGAGGACGAGACGGCCGGTGCCGCCCGGGCGCAGGAACGCATGCCCATACGGCCCCTGGATGCGCAGCCGATGGCCGGGACGAATGCCGCTGCCGAGCGCGGTCGTGACGCGGCCGCCACGCACGCGCTTGATGTTGAGATGGATGACACGGCCGCCGATGCGGCCGTCGAACGACGCCGTCGGGCTGTAGGCGCGTGCCGGATAGCCGTTGAAGGTGAACTTGAAGTACTGCCCGGGCAGATAGCTGATGCTCTTCTCCGGAGCGATCATCAGCTCCATGATGTCGGGCGCGACCTCGCGCAGGCCGACCAGCCGCGCCTTGCTGGTGTCGATTTCCGGCACGTCCTCCAGCTCGACGTCGAGATCGGAGACGACGCGCGCCTGGCAGGCGTAGATCATGCCCTGCGTATGCGTCTCGCCGCACACCGTCTGGCCCCTGGAGACGTGAACCATGCAGGTGCCGCAGGTGCCGGCGCGACAGTCGAACGGAATCTCGACGCCGTTGGCGAGCGCGCCATCGAGCAGCACGTCACCCGCGCGGACGCGGAACTGGCGGCCCTTGACGGTGACGGTCCTGAAGTTCGACATGGTTCACTCCTCGATCGGATACGCTGTGACGATGGTGGGATGAGACCGCGGGGATTCACGCCTTGCCGGGCGACACGCGGATGAGATTCTTGTTGGCGGTGCTCTCGAACCGGCTCGACCAGTAGTTCGACGCCATCACCGGCCGCTTCAGCCAGCTCACCTTTGGCGAACGCAGCACCAGGAACCAGAAGAAGAACGGCGTCGTGATGAGATGCGAGACCAGCGGAAACCAGTCCGGCAGCAAGGATGCCGGGCCGGGCAGGCGATACCAGTAGTAGGTGCTGATCGCGGCGGCCGCGAAGATGCGATGCATCCGGGTGCGGGCGGCGGGCCTGTAGCGCAGGATATGCTCGCCGATCCTGAAGACGACGTAGCTGACGAGCGCGGCGCCCAGCGGCCACAGATAGGCGGTGATGATCGCGGCCTGGTCGACCTGCTGCGGCGGATAGTCCGGCACTTGATACCAGCCCCAGACGAAGCCGGGGAAGCTGCCGATCAGGAAGTTGCCGAGGAACTGCTGGACTTTGGTGGGCACGCCCGCCGTCGGCGTCAGCTCGGGCGTGGAGTCGGGACACGGATTGCTGCAGGCCTCGCAGATGTTGCAGCGGGCATTCTTGAAGGTCAGGGCAGGGTTGGTGCCGTAGAGCCGCTCGACGGGGTGGATCGGACACAGCGAGGTGCACCAGCCCGAGCGCATTTCGAACACAGAGCCCATCGCGAATGCCATGACCGCGGCCGACAGCAGCATGACCGCCGTCAGCGGACCGTCGACATTGAGTCCGATTCGTCGCATCGGCACGACGATGAACAGCAAGGTCACGCTGATCACCGCGAGCGTCGCCGCGCCCCATTCCGGCATCCGGATGTTCTGCGAGATGCCCATCTTGTTCGGCAGCAGATGGAACGTCGCCATCGGACAGATGTTGCGCCACAGGCCGGGCGAGATCGTCACCAGGGCGGGCGCGACGGGAATCAGCAGATTCCACATCAGCGCGATGCCGAGCGCAGGAAAAAACAGCAGCAGGTTCACCAGCAGAACGCCGACGACCAGCATCACCGTCTGCATCGTCAGCCAGAACCGGCGCTCAGCCCGTCCGGTGCTGCGGCTGCCGGGCTGTGCGGCCGGCTGATACCTGGCGGGGGCCACCTTCACCGCCACATGCGCGAGCGGCCGGGCATCTCGATGTTGCGAAGCGTAGTCGTGTCGGGGCGAACGTTGAGCGCTGTTGTTCTGCATTGCTTTCCAGGACGCGAGTTGGTCTTCACGATCGCGCCGACGTCACGTTCACAGGTGCGGAGTTGTTAGTCCCGCAATCCCTGTGACTTCGTGTCGCAGCGCATGCTGTGACGCAGAATCTGACGGCGAGATGTGGCGCTTTTTGACGGCCAATATGGACGTCCCTGGGCCATGCTGCGGTCGGCCTGCGGCCGTTTGATCTGGATCAAATCGAGGAACATCAAGGATTTGATCTGGATCGAGGTCTGTTTTCGATGATGTTTGATCTGGATCAATGACTGCCTTCGCCGTGACAGATCGCAGGCGCGATCAAGGCACGCGTGCGTGAGATGCGGCATGCAAAAGCTGCCCGTCGGGCAAATCGGGTCGTGCGTGGAGAATCCTGTCCAGCCCTGCGCCGAAAAATAAACCGCTTGCCGATTTCGTGAAATCAGCATTACAGTCCCGCCTGTTCCGTTGCGTCGGAGGGGACGTATCGCGGTCGTCATGGACGTCGGCAGCGGAATGCGATGGGCGTGTGTCGTTGCAGCGTGATCATTCGCGCGGACGAACGACGATGCACGCACGGTCAAGTCGCGCGGTCCTGGCACCCCGATGCTGGTGTCGCCGCGGCGGCGCGCGGAAAGTGCGTCGTTGCGCACGGTGGCCAACAAGCCGGCGCACCGGGGAGAACGCGAAGCAGCCGTCAAAACCATCGCGCAGGGAAGGCCGGGTGTCTTCGGCCAGACCTGTGGTACCTGCCGCCTGCATTTTTTTCCGCAGGCGGGCCACGGGCGCGGCCAGCGCCCGGCCTTCCCTGCGCCCTTCACGTCATAAGGGCGATGATATCAGCATCACCCGGACGCAACGCGCCGCGGGAGTAAGAACGCATGTGACCATCCAGGTCGGTCCTGGACTCATGATTGTGGCAAACCCGATGACACAACAAACGTCGTCATTCCGGGACGCGTCGCGCAGCGGCGCGGGCCCGGAATCCATACGCACGATCGTGGTTATGGATTCCGGGCTCGCCCTGCGGGCGCCCCGGAATGACTGCGCAGGGAGAGGGGCTCATGCGAGGTCTCTCATGGCCGAGCGCCAGAGATGGCCGAAAGTCTCGCTTGGCTCTCCGCTGTCGTCCCGGACAAGCGCGCGCAGCACGCGCAGATCCGGCAACTGTTATGTTGATGGAGTGATCGCATAAGGTTTTCGGTCGCGCATCATGGCATTCAGGATGGTTAGAAGC
>NZ_JBNPTI010000016.1:0-113487 GCF_051167575.1 Bradyrhizobium sp. HKCCYLS3070 | reverse complement strand
CGGTTGTCGAGACCCTGGGCGGTGAAGAAGTTGGTCGGATTGTCGAGCGCCGAGTTGACCTTCTTGCCCGTGGAGAGGTTGTTCTGCGTGGTGGCGAGGAGCTGAGCCGTCGACTGGAGCGAGAGCAGGTTCTGGCGAACCGACGCAGAGAGTACGATACCTGACATTGTCATTCCCTTCTGGATGAACATGAGTAGACATCGCCGCACCGTTCTGTCGGCGATGGCGCAGACTGGTCCGCGGAATCCTACCCGTTCGTTAAATTGACTTCGGAACGGCCGCGCGCAGCCTCCCCCGCCGCCGTTAATCCTAATTGGCCGCTAATCAGTTTGATCAAATGCGTGCAGGCCGCCGCGATTCACGGTAAAATGGCGCACGGATCCACGTCTGACGGGCGCGCGCCGATACGCGGTGCGACCGTTAAGGCAGTGCTAACTATGAGCTTGCGGAAGAGCGGCCGGTTACGCGGGGGTGCGGTCCGCGTGCGGGAGGACGATCTCGACGCTGGCGGTCCGGCCGTGCGGCTCCTGGAGCTCCAGACGTCCGTTCGAGCGCCTGACGAAATCCTCGACCAGCCGGATCTCCGAGAACACGGGATCGGCTGGACCGGCCTCCGCCGCACTCACCGACGCCGTCAACACGATCTGCACGTCGGAGGAGATGCCGCCGGCGCCCGAGGCGTCCGCACTCATGCGCCTGGCCTGGATGTCGATGCGGCCACCGTGCTCCAGTCGATGTCGGGCCCCGATCGCAAGACACAGCAATGCCGCCATCAACTGGCCCGGATCAGCGAAGACGGCCGGCACGTCCGCGTCCACCGACGTCGTCACCTCGACCTCGGTGCCCAATGTCGGACGAAGCAGGCGAGCGACGTCGACCAGGAGCTCGTTCAATTCCACCGCACATGGCTGCGGCGGCCGGCCCCTTGCGAACGACAGAAGCTGCGACGTCAATCGAGCGCCCCGGGTCGCGGCCTCGTCGATCAGACGCGCGACGGCCGCCAGTTCAGGCTTGTCCTCGACCGCTTCGGCGAGAATGTCGATGGTCCCCGTGATCACGGTGAGAATGTTGTTGAAGTCGTGCAGCAGGCCACCGGCAACCTGACCCACGATGGCCATCCCGGAGTGGATGTCCGGCGTCGCAGCAGCCGGAATGTCTGCGCCCGGGCTCGGTAGCGACTGATTGGACCGCTGGTAGGTGGAAGAGGCCATGAATCGTGCAATACCTGTTGGGGGGAGGACGGCGGGGCTATCGGGACGCAAACGCACGGACGCCGCTGCGATGTTCAGCTTCGTCTTGATGCTCAGCCTTGGCGCTCAGTCTCACCGCTGACCATCGATCGCGCTCCGGCTGGATGCAGCATCAGTCGGACTCCCGCTCCTGCCAGGACGACAACCTCGTCACGCCAGTCGCAGGACACCGGCCGATGCCTCCACTCGCGACGAGAGTTGCATCCGACAGAAAAAGATCCGTCAACGAATCAGCGCGCTTATTAGCGATTTTGGCCTCAAGATGTCCGCTGTCAATTGCGGCGCTTGCTACGTGGCGTCCGTGCCCATCGGAGCTGCCGCGGCCGGAGCAACGAGACGTTCGCCGCAAGTGTGCTGCGCTGCTTTCACGAGCCGAGGCGGAGGCCGGATGCGTGCCGACTGTATACAACCGCGCGCGATCAGATCAGCACATCGCACACACGTTGACGGCCCAAATCCGCAAAGCGCATTCGCGCCTGTCTGCACGACAACGCACACAGCAGGAACGAATGGCCTTTACTGGGAATATTACCCGTGATTCTTCTTGTCAGCGGATGGGACGCAGTTCTATGGAACCATGAGGGCATTGAGATATCTGCGAGGCTCCGATACTGCAATGCAGGAGATGGCTTTGGACCCCAGCTTGCGTTCTCCGAACGGTTTCCTGTCGTCGTTGACCGACGATGATTTCGAGCTGATCCGACCCTATCTGCGGACCGTGGATCTGGTGCAAGACTCCATTCTCGCCGAGGTCGGCGAAAAGCTTTCGCGCATCTACTTTCCTCATCGCGGCGTGATCTCGCTGGTCGTGAACCTCGCGCGCGGAGAGCGCGTTCAGGTGGCGATGATCGGTCGCGATAGCTTCTTCGGAAGCATGTCCCTGCTCGCGGGCGGCGATCCGGTGGTGCTGAACAGCGCGGTGGTCCTCGTTCCCGGTGCTGCATCGGTCGTCGACATCGACAGGGTACGGGCAGCCGCCGAACAGAGCCCCTCGTTTCGCGCGCTGATGTTGCGCCACGCACTCGCCATCTACGTGCAGAGTCAGCAGACCGCCGGTTGCAACGCCGCCCACACCGTCGAGTCGCGTCTCGCCCGTTGCCTGCTGCAGACGCATGACCTTTCAGGCGGCAACAAGCTCTACATCACCCAGGAGTCCCTGGCCCAGATGATCGGCGCCCGGCGCAACAGCGTTTCGCTGGTGGCGAGCACGCTGCAGCAGGCGGACTTCATCCACTATAGCCGCGGCCATATCGAGATCATCGATCTGGAGGGGCTGAAGAAGACGGCGTGTGAGTGCTACGGCGCCGTGAAGGCCCACTACGAGAATCTGGTCCGGCCGCGCAGCCTGCCGTAAGCAGGCGTCGTTCCGGCCGTCGCGCGCCGGCGCCTCGCCGAACGCCCTTGCCTCCGTACAACTACGGCCCATTGCATGATCCCCATCACCGCTGCGGACGGAATTAACGCGCTGTTCAACGGGCGCTGATAATTGTCGACGTGCTGACGAGCGCGAGTTCCAAGAAGCGTCGAATTATCTTCGTGCTGATATATCTCGCCCGTGTTCGGCTTTTGACCAGACGCGCGGAGTAATGACATGGCCTTTGATCTGTCGATGCCGATCCTGGTGGTCGATGACTACGCCACTATGATCCGGATCATCCGCAACCTGCTGAAGCAGCTCGGATTCGAGAACGTCGACGACGCCAGCGACGGATCGGCCGCGCTCTCCAAGATGCAGGCGAAAAAGTATGGCCTTGTGATCTCCGACTGGAACATGGAGCCGATGACCGGCTACGACCTGCTGCGCGAGGTGCGCGCCAGCCCGGAACTGTCGAAGACGCCGTTCATCATGATCACGGCCGAATCGAAGACCGAGAACGTCATCGCCGCCAAGAAGGCCGGCGTGAGCAACTACATCGTCAAGCCGTTCAACGCCGCGACGCTCAAGACCAAGATGGAAGCCGTGTTCGGCCCGGCCGAATAGCCGAGCTCCCGGGGAATGCCCTGCGCGGCGGCCGGACCGGTGTCCGGGCGCTTTCTCTTTGGCGGACGAACTCCGCGCGGTTGACGACGGCAGGACGCATACATCGCCGCACCCTCCCCGTAGTCGTACGGAAACCAAAATTTACGAGGGGGTCAGAGCCGGCCGGTAGACATGATCCTGCTTGCCGATGACCGTGTCAGGGCGGCAACGGGACAGGGAATTCATGCGCAACGAACTCCTCGTGATCGAAGATGCCGCCGTGCATGTTTCAATCTTGCGAAAGATTGCAGCACAGGCCGGCTTCAACACGACGGACGTGAGCTCGGTCGACGCAGCCTCGATCGTCCTGCAGAAGAGGAGCTTGGACTGCATCATGCCGGACCTCTCGCTGGGCAACCGCTCCGGCACGGAGGTTCTCGAGCTCAACATCGATCCCCCCCTCTCGAAGCCGATCGACCTGATGCGGCCCCGGCAAACTCTGAAGCAGATCGCGCAGCAGACCGATCGCCGGCGGCTGGTCAGACCGGCGGGCTGGTAGCAGGCGATGAGCAAAAAGAAGCGCTTTCTGGGAGCGCCTGCAGCGATCGCGCTGATCCTCGTCTGCGTCATTGCCGGCAGCAACCTCTTCTTCCTCACCAATCTGCGCGAGAACGCGCTTCAGCACGCCGAGGAAGATCTCAGCCGCCATAGCCTCACGCTTGCCGAGAACGCCGACCGTTCGGTGAAGTCCGTCGACCTCGTGCTCACGAGCGTGCGCGACTACCTGGTGCGCGGCGGCGCCATCGACGCTGCGGCGTATCGCAAGGTCGCGTCAGACCATCAGACCCACCTCCTGCTCAAGGAAAAGATCGCGGGACTGCCGCAGATCGATGCGGTGACGCTGATCGACGCGCAAGGCAGGCTCCTGAACTTCTCGCGCTACTGGCCGATCCCGGACGTCAACATCGCCGACCGCGACTACTTCAAGGCGCTGAAGGCCGACCCTGCACCGCACACGTTCCTCAGCACGCCGGTTCAGAATCGCGGCGACGGCACCTGGAACATCTATTTTGCCCGCCGGCTCGACGATCCCAATGGCGAGTTCATGGGCATGATGCTCGGCGCCATGTCGGTGCCCTATCTGGAGAACTTCTTCGGCTCCACCGCGCAGGGTCTCGATGCGGCGGTGTCGCTGATCCGCGAGGACGGGACGCTGCTCGCGCATTTTCCGCCCACGAGCGAGATCGGCAGGCCGACCTCCGGCTTCGGTCAGCGCGCGCTGTCGGCCGGCGGCGTGCTGCGCGAGCCCTCCGCACGAACCGGCGAGATGCGCCTGCGGGCGGCAAAGATGCTGCCCAATTATCCCGCGATGATCGTGGTGTCGGTATTCGAGCACGACGTCCTGAAGGCCTGGCGCGACATGGCGACGCTTCTGGTCATCGTGTCGCTGGTGAGCGCGATGGCCGTGCTCGCGGCCGCGGTCCTGATCTCCCGCTGGTGGGAACGCCACCAGCACCTGATCGAGGCCGCCGAGGCCGCGAACGCGGCGAAGTCCACCTTCGTCGCGATGATGAGCCACGAGATCCGCACGCCGATGAACGCGGTGCTCGGCCTCGCCACGACGCTGCTGGAAACCAATCTCGATCCCGAGCAGCGCCGTTCGGTGGTGGCGATCCACAATGCCGGCGACAATCTGCTCGAGATCCTCAACGACATTCTCGACTTCTCCAAGCTCGAATCCGGCCAGCTCTCGCTCGAGGACATCGCGTTCTCCGCCGAGGCCCTGGTCCACAACACGCTCAGCATCATCGGGCCGCGGGCTTCCGCCAAGGACCTGAAGCTGAGGAGCGTCGGCGACCCATCCGTCCCGCCGGCGCTGGTCGGCGACGCCGGCCGCATTCGCCAGATCCTGCTCAACCTGGTTTCCAACGCGGTCAAGTTCACCTCGTCCGGCGAAGTGGTCGTCACGACGCGCTGCATCGAGAAGGATGACGAGAAGGCGACCGTGGAATGGACGGTGACCGACACCGGCATCGGTATTGCCGCCGACAAGATCGGCTCGCTGTTCGCAAACTTCGTCCAGGCCGACAATTCGATCAGCCGCCGGTTCGGGGGCTCCGGACTCGGACTCGCGATCTGCAAGCGACTGATCGAGCAGATGGGGGGTGACATCAGGGTCACCTCGACGCTGGGCAGCGGATCCACCTTCTCGTTCCGCCTGACGCTGCCGATTGCCGAGACCTTCGCGGTGCCAGAGCAGAACGACGACGGCATCTACACCTCGCTGCAGAACCGGATCGCGGCGTTCGGCCGGCCGCTGCGCGTCCTCGTGGTGGACGACAATCCGACCAACCGCCTGGTCGCGACCAAGATGCTCAAGGATTTCGACATCCAGACCGACACGGCCTGCGACGGCGCCGAGGCCGTCACCGCCGCCAGCCGCTTCAACTACGACCTCATCCTGATGGACGTCCGCATGCCGGAGATGGACGGCTTCCAGGCGACCCGGACCATTCGCGCGCGAGGCGAGCGCCGCTCCAACGTGCCGATCATCGCCTTCACGGCGAACGCCTTCATGGAGGATATCCGAGCCTGCCGGGAAGCCGGGATGAACGATTTCGTCGTCAAGCCCGCCCGCAAGAAGGCGCTCGTGGAGGCCATCCTGCGCGTGCTGCCCCTGCCCGTTCCGGTGCTGGACACCGCGGCGTCAGACGCCCCGCTGGTGCCGGCTCAGGCGGATGCCGCGGCCCCCGACATTGGCGCCGACACCGAAATTGCTCCCGAAGCTGCGCTGGACCGCGAAGCCTACGCCGAGCTGGTCGGCGAGATCGGAGACGAGGCGGCGCAGGAGATCCGCGACGTGTTCTTCAGCGAGACGGATGCGCGGCTGAAGCAGCTCCGCCAGCTGACGCTCGACGGCGAGCGCATCAAGATCGGCCGCGAGGCGCATTCGCTGAAGAGCGCAGCCGGAACCTTCGGGTACCGCCGGCTTGCAACCTACGCGCTGGCGCTGGAGAAGAGCGCACCACGCCTGTCCGCCAAGGAGTATGCCGAGCTGCTCGACAACATCGAGGCCGCCTACGCCGCCGCCCGCGCCCAGGAGCTGCAATATTGAAGCGGGGAGGCCGCAGGCCTCCCTGGCGCATGCCGATCCGCGCGACGTCCCCGCACGGTGCACCGCGGCGACGAGGACGGGCTCCGACGATCGAGATGGCAAACGAGACGTTCACGAACGCGGATTCGCCGAACCTGACCTTCATAATCCCTTACAATGGGTTGACGCCGTACTTCTACGGCTCACGATTTTCACAATCAACTAATCATGAGCTGCGAGACTCGGGGTCACATAGGAGATGTGTCCCATGTTTACTTTTGAAACCGCCGACCAGAAGGAAGTCAGGCGTTTCCGAATTGCGCAGTTCAACGGCCGGACCGCGACCGTGAAATCCGGCGGATCGACGATCACCGGCCACGTCCGTTCAGTCATGGAAAAGGAAGCGAGCGTACCGCCGCGCTGGACCATTACGATCGTGCCGACACCGCCCAAGGCGCAAGCGCCGCTGCGCCCGACCTCCCGGGTTCGTCCCTTCGCCGAGGATTATTTCTGACAGCACGGACATCCGCGTCCGCAATCAGCGCGTTCGACCGAGCCGGTCGGACGCCGATTGTCGTTGTCTGCATCGCAGGGCCCACCTCGAAGGCACGAGCGCGGCATTCGCGCTCGTTTGCCGTCATCCGATCTGATTGAGGAGTGCTGCGCGGACGAGTTCGGCGGTATTGCGCGCGCCAACCTTGCGCATGGCTTCGGCGCGATGGCTCTCGAAGGTGCGGGGGCTGATGCCCATGCGCAAGGCGCCCTCCTTGTTCGAGTGCCCCTCACTGATCAGCTTGAGGACCTCGTATTCGCGCGGGGTCAGCGACTTGCTGGCCCGGCCGGATGGCCGCCCGGGCACCGCGCCCTCCTCGGGAGCCGGCGCCGCCCGTGACAGCGGTCCGAACTG
Organism: Bradyrhizobium sp. HKCCYLS3070; assembly: GCF_051167575.1. NCBI lineage: Bacteria > Pseudomonadati > Pseudomonadota > Alphaproteobacteria > Hyphomicrobiales > Nitrobacteraceae > Bradyrhizobium > Bradyrhizobium sp. HKCCYLS3070. The sequence goes on along the minus strand of NZ_JBNPTI010000016.1, from coordinate 106,276 downwards.
GCCGTGCGCGCTGGACATCTGGTTGACCAGGGCGCAGATCCGCTCGGTCTGCAGCAACGCGTTGTCGACGACGAGCTGGACATGCCGGCGCTCGCCGGGCGTCCTGGCAATCTCGTCGCTGCACTGCTTGATTTCCTCCATGTAGAGCATCAGGGCGGTGAGCGAACCGTTCAGCTGACGCGCCAAAGCGAGCCTGCCCTGGTCGTCGTGACGTCCCATCGCGAGCGGCGCAGACATGCCGGAACGGGTCGCCAGGAGATCCGGGTCGTTAACCCCTTGGCCGCCCGGAGCAGGTGCGGCGTGAGCGTCGGAAAGGCTGTTGTTCAGCTGTGCCATGCCTCATTCTGACGCGAGGGCGGCTTTAACATGGTTAATTATGTCGTCCGTAGCAATACGGGATTGTTCCGGCAACTCGCGCAACCGTCGATCATTTCCCCAAAAAGTTGCAAGCTGCAATGGTTAAGCCGGGGCGTGATGCCACCCTTTAAGGAGACGTCCGCGGCGCGTGCGGCGGCGGCTGTCCACGATGCCGCGCATTACTACGATTGTTTACTGACATTAATTTCGCACCAACTGTTTCGTGCTTCCATGCGTTCCGTGCCCGTCCGTGGAGACGAGCGACCTTGAGATATAGCTGACAGCCTGACGCCAATGGGACCGGTCGACCGGATCTGGGAATTCCTGCAGCGGTTGTCACCGCTGACACGAAGCTGTCTGCTCAGCGAGCTCGAACGGCTGGAGCTGAGCGGCGTCGACATGCCGGGATCCGCCGACCTCCAGGCCCGGCTGCGCGCCGAGATCCGCAACAACAATGGCGCCGGCGGCCACCGCACCATCAATCCTTCGCGCTACTTCTTCATGCCGGTCGAGCAGCTTCTCATCGACGGTTCGCCGGAGCATGCCAATGAGGGCCGCATTGCCCGCGGCTCCCTCACGCCGATCTGGGAATGGATCTCGCGCGATCTGCTGCCGACCATGGCGCGCGACTATAATGCACAGATGAAGGACCTGATCGCGGCGGACAAGCAGCGCGAGATCCGCCAGACGGCGAGCGCGTTCCAGACCAAGGTGACGAAGTCGCTGGAAGGCACGTTGGCGCGCGCCGAGGGCATCGAGCAGGTCCGCAGCAAGCTGAAGGCCTATACGGCCTCGCCGTCGGTGTTCGACGATGTCGTCAAGCTGATGAAGGCGCTGCGCGCCCGCGAGGAACTCGCGAAGTTCGCCGATTCGCTGCCGGACCGGATCGCGGAGTTCGACGATCCGCAGGTGAAGAAGATGGTGCTGCTGCTCGATGCCCTGCGCAAGAGGCAGCCGGAAGCCGTGCCCTTTGCGTTGACGCTCGTCGCCAAGCGTCTGAAGGAGCCGTGGCAGGTGATGCGGCTGGCGACGAAGGCGGCGCGCTCGAAGAACATTGCCGACGTCATCGCGGCACCCTACGCGATGACCGTGCCGATGGTGCTCGACCAGTTGGAGGACAAGCGGCTCGCGCTCCGGATCGCGTTGAAGAACAACCGCGTCGTGACCGCCAAGGAAATCCTGACCAGCATCTATGACATCGAATATGCGATCCAGGTCCGCATCGATCGCATCGAGGACTCGGAGTGGGGTACGCGCCTGAGCACCATCATGGCCAATACCGACAGAATGGTGCAGGCCGAGGTCAAGCGCTTCCCCGAAGAGGTCGGACACGTGCTCGGCTCGAACAGGCTGCGCAGCCATCGCTCGTTCGGCGGCCGCCTCACCTATTTCGCCTGGAAGGGCCGCGACGCGATCAAGACGGTGCTGCGGTCTGCAACCGGTTGACGGCGGCGCGTCGAGACGGCCTTCCGGCCATCCTATCCCTGGGCCATGCGTTCGCGCGCCGACTTGAAGCCCGCCACGAAGCGCGCCAGCGTGTCCGAGGTCTTGCCGCGCGGCAGCATCACTTCGATCAGCGAGAAGCGTCCGCGCCGATGCACCGCGCGCTCCAGCGCGGCGACGAGCTCGCTGCGGGTGGCGACGCGCTCGCCGGTGCCGCCGATGGAATTGGCGATGTCGGCATAGTGCCAGTCGTCGAGATCGTTGAACCGCGATTCCGGCTGGAACACGCGCAGCATCTCCCAGCTGCAATTGTTGAACAGCACGACGATCGGATCGAGCCCGTAGCGGCGGCAGTTGCCGAGCTCCCATCCGGTCATCTGGAACGCGCCGTCGCCGACCAGGATCAGCGGACGAAGTCCGGTCGCGGCCACGCCGATGCCCGCCGGCACGCCGAAGCCCATCCCCGCGTAGTAGCCCGGCGCGGCCAGCGCGGTATTGTCGATCTCCATCGCGGTGAACAGGCAATCGCCGATATCGGAGGTCATCGGCATCCGGCCGTGGCGGTCGAACATGTCGTTGACCGCGGTCGCGATGTCCGAAGGCGCAATCGGCGCGCCATCGGCAGCGAGGCCGCGCGGATAGGCCGAGCGCTGCCGCGGCAGGCCGGGAGCTGCGGCCCGGGGTGCCGCGCGCTCGTCGAGCGCATCGATCAGATCGCCGAGCGGCATGTCGCGATAGGCGTGATGACCGATCTGCACCTCACGGCTGGCGGCCAGGATCATGCGGCGCGGGTCTGGCGCCCGGTTCGACAACGCGAAATTGGTATCCGACAGGATGACGCCCAGCATCAGCACGAGATCGGCATTCTCGACCAGCTCCGTGATCGCCGGATTGCCCGCGGCGCCGAGATAGGTGCCGGCGACGACATCGTCGGCCCTGTCGAGCAGGCCGCGGCCCATGAAGGTCGTCACCAGCGGGAGACCCAGCTTGCGCGCCAGCGCGGCGATCCTGTCCTCGACACCGTAGCGGCGGATTTCGACGTCGACGACGATCACGGGACGCTCTGCCTGCGCGATGCGGGCGAGGATCTCCTCGACGCATTCGTCGAGCGCCTCGCGGCTGGCCCGCCGCGGCGGCAGCGGCACCACCGGCTCGACCTCGGCATCGACCATGTCGCGCGGAAATTCGAGATACACCGGCAGCGACATCTCCTTCGCGCTGCGCAGCACGCGCGCAATCTGGGCCGGGGCGGTGGCCGGATCGCTCAGCACCGCCTGATCGCAGGTGATCTCCTTGAACACCGCGAGCTGCGTGTCGACGGTGCGGGCCTGGTGGTGCAGCAGAAAGCCGGAGACGCGCTCACGCGCGCCGGGCGCGCCCGCGATCACCACGACGGGCGAGCGTTCGGCATAGGCGCCGGCGACCGCGTTCACGACGTTGAAGGCGCCGGCGCCGTAGGTGACGACGGCGACGCCGAGGCCGCCATGATAGCGCGCGGCCGCATCCGCGGCGAAGCCGACCGCCGGCTCATGGCTCAGCGTGACGCTCGGCAGGATGTTGCTCTCCTCGATGACCTTGAACAGCGGCAGCACGAAGTCGCCGGGAATGCCGAAGATCTCGCGGGCGCCATGGTCCTTCAGGGCGGCGAGCAGCGCATGGGCAAGAGCAGGCATCCGGATCCCCTGAGCGTGGCGTGAGGTTCAGCCGGTGCTACACGATGAGGGGCGGACTGCCAACCGGCGGCCGTTCGATCTGCGAGCCGTCCCGTCTGGATCGCCTCGTCCAAACATCATGCTCGAGCGGCAAGGCCGGAGCTCACCCGCGCCACATCAGTTTGCCGTCAGCACCAGGGCGTGGGCGGATGGTGCGCCGCCATGCGGGACGGCCAGCGTAACCGTGAACAGGATGGCGACGACCATGATCATGCAGAGCTTCATCATGACCGTCCTGCGATCGGTGATCAGCAGGAACAGGAAGAACAGCAGCATCGCCGCCAGCGCGAGTTCGAAAACGTAAGACATGGATGACCTCCTCCGTTGCCAGGAGGATGGCGCATGCCGGAAGCCCAGACTGTGCGTGCCGTCACACCGGTCCCATAGACCACGCGAGCGCGTATCCCGGCCGCCGCAGCGGGACCATGCAACCCAATCGATTGCCACCTCTCAGCCGTCGAACAGCGCGGCTTCGGTGAAGGCGAGATCGCCGAGATGCGGCGGATGCGGACCTTTGGCATATTTGCGTCCGCGCTTGTCCGAGTACCAGCCGGCCAGCCCTGCGATGGGCCCATTGGCATCGAGCCGCACCAGCAGGCCGCCGCGCCGCAGCAGCAGCCAGCCGATGTTGCCGGCCAGCCGCACGAGGTCAGCGACATCCCGGCAATACAGCAGGCGATACACCGGCAGCGCATTCATCACCCGGTGCTTCTGAAACACGAACGGATACGCCGCATCGGCCTCGCGCGCGACGAGACTGAGACACCCCCATTGCGCATGCTGCCGCAACAGATCCGCCTCATCGGGAGAGAGCCCGTGCACATCGTCCTCGGAGAATTCTTCGATACGGACATCCGAGCGCGGTCGCGACAGGGCCAACGCGGCGTAGACCTGTCCCTTGCAGTAGACCGAAAAGCCCTGAGCCTCGACCTGTGGCCAAGTGTGCGGGGCCGGCGTGATGTTGAAATAGGTCACCGTCTTGTCGCGCGTCGCCGCGCGCACCAGCATCGAGCTGAAGGCCCGGAACGCCGGCTCGACATACCAGCTCGAGACATTGGCCCTGACGATCGGCTCACCGCCGATGTGGAGCTCGGAGAACAGCAGCAGGATCACGCCGACAGGCACCCCGGCTTGGTCGAGACAATAGCCGAATGCCGGATAGCCGGCCGGCCGCGGGCGCGCCGCGTGGCGTTCGAGTCCGCGCAACCAATAGGCCTCGCTGCGAAAGGCGAATCCGCGCGTCAGCAGTGCGGCGACCGCCGGCAGATCCGCCGCGCCGATCTCTCGGATGCGAACGCCGGTCACGGCCTGCGCGGGAGCCGGCCTGTCATTTGCAATCTCAGCCTTTTTGATTGGCTGCATTCCAGCATCACCCGAGAGAGATCCGGCGCGCCACCCATGGCGCGGCGGGATCGTCATGACGGCAATTATCGTAAAAAGCTTTGGCGGCAGTGAACCACGTCGTGCTGGCCTTACTTTTCAGTTAATGGAACATGCGAGCCACACCCGACAGGCTTCGATCAGCGCCGCCATGATCTTCGCGATCCGAGCCGCCGCTCACGGCCGCGGCACGCGAAACATGTAGGTTTCATCGGCATTGAGGCCGTCGACGAAGAAGCGTCCGGGCTTTGCCTCGATCCGGCGCCGCAGCCCATCCCAGCCCCAGACCTCGAGGCTGCGCGTCCCTGCGGGCAGCTCGAGCTCGACCGCGCGGCCCGGCCGCTCGGTCCAGCCGGCAATGTTCTGCCACACGATCAAATCGGCATCCGATCCGCGCAGCGTGTACAGCGCCAGCCGCCGGTCGATGGACACGATCCTCATGTGACCGGCGAGCTGCAGCACCGTCTTCACCACGAGGCTGCGCGCCTCCGGGGTCCAGGGATCCTTGCCCGTCGCCATCGCATAGGCCAGGCCGTCGACATCGGGCGTGTCGCCGAGATTCCAAGGAAACGCCAGCATGGACACCGGCATGCTGCCATCCTTGCCAACCACCGCAAGCTGGTCCCAGATCGCATTGAGAAACAATCTGGCCGCGTCCGTATCGCTGTCCCACGCGCCGGCGCGAGCGACGTTGAACTCGGTTGCGTAGAAGTTGATGTCGCGGCTCAGCCCCATCGCCTGCTTGATACGGTCGAAGCAGGTCTGCACCGAGAACTCGCGGCCGCGGGTCATCGGATACCATTTATCATTGTAGTAGGTATGCAGGTCGATGCCGTCGAGACGGCCGTCCTCGAGCAGATCGGCGATCGCCGGACCGTAGCCGCGCAACGTCGCATCGCCATGCGAGTTGCAGGTGGCAAAGCCGCCGGGAACGACCCGCAGCTTGGGGTCGACGCTGTGAACACCGTCGGCAAGCCCGGCCAGCGCGTCGTGATAGTCCTGGCGCGGGATCGTGGCCTGCACATCGGGCTCGTTGATGGCGGTGAAGACGGTAGCACCCCAATCGGGAATACCGTTTTCGCGGCCCCATTCGCCGCCGGGGCGGAAACGTCTCGCCATCGCCTGCCCAGCCGCGAACCAGTCCTGATAGGACCCGATCGGCTGCGGCGGAGTCAGGCTCTGATAGCTGCCTTCATACTCCAGCAGGATCAGCGGCATGATACCGTTCTTGTGCGCCTCCAGCATCGCGGCATCGAAATCGTGCGGCGTCGGTACCCGCGCCAACGTCCGCCAGCCGTAGGAATCCATTCGGCCCATCCTGGCACCGACACCGTGCAGTGCCTGATAGATCTGCGCGCTCTTGCCGGCCAGATGCGTGACCAAATTGCCGCCGCCGATGCGCTCGTCGATCCGCAGCGCCGAGGCGTTCGTTTCGATGGCGTGGACAGCGCTCGGCCATGGCGACGTGACAAACGTTAACAGGGCTGTGCTAATGACCAGCAGATTGGAACGAAGTCGCAATGTCTGATCCCTTAGATTTCCGCTATGACGTTTGAGATCGTCCAGGTCGTTCAAGAGATAAGCAATGCCGGCGGCGTGGAAACAGTCGCTATCGAGCTGGCGCGCGTTTTCGGCCGGAATGGTTTATCGAACATCGTGCTCGCGAGCACCGTCGCGGACAATCTCGAACACACGATCAGAGTCGAGCGCGTTGCGCCATGGCTGGCGCGGATTCCGACTCGCGGACTGTTCCGGCACATCGGCCGCGCCATTGTCGTGCCGCTGTTCACGCTGGCCGCGACACGGGCGCTGGCGCGTCACCCCGACGCCGTCGTCATCAGCCACGGCGACAGCCTCAAGGGTGACGTGCTGATCGTGCATGCCGTCAATGCGCAGAGCCTCGCCGAGAAACGCGCCGCCGGCAGCTGGCGCTGGATGCTCAACCCGATGCATCTGTGGGTCGCGCTGCGCGACCGGTTCATGATCGGAGGCCTGCGGTATCGGGCGTTCGTGGCGGTGTCCTCCCGCGTCACCGCGGAGCTGCAGCGCTTCTTCCGCGTGCCGGCCGCCCGCATCCACGTCATCTCCAACGGCATTGATCTCGCGCGCTTCAAGCGCGACGCCGTCGGCGGCCAGGCGATCCGGCGTGAGTTCGGCATCCCGGAGAACGCGCGCCTGCTGCTGTTCGTCGGCCACGAATTCAACCGCAAGGGACTGGCGCATGCGATCGGCGCGCTCGATCGGCTCGGCAACGACGTCTGGCTGCTGGTCGTCGGCTCGGACAATCCCGCGCCCTACCGCAGACTGACGCGCAACGCCCAGCAACGACTGATCTTCGCCGGCCCACGCTCGGACCTGCCGGCGCTGTACTCGGCGGCCGATGCCTTCGTGCTCCCCACGAGCTACGAGACCTTCTCGCTGGTCTGCATGGAGGCCATGGCCTGCGGGGTGCCGGTGTTCGCAACGCCGGTCGGCGGCATCGAGGACTATCTGCGCGACGGCGTGAACGGCTTCCGCATTTCAGCAGACGCCGACGACATCGCGGCCAAGCTCGCGGCGGTCTTCGCCGACCCCGCACTGATGCGCCGGCTGCAGGACGGCGCCCAGGCCACCGCGCAGATCTATGGCTGGGACCAGATCGGGCTGCAATACATCGAACTGCTCAAGCAGATCGATGCCGCCAAGCGCCAGTCCGGCCGCGCAGCGATGGCGCTGCCGGTGAAGGCCTAGCTAATTCGTCTGCAGCCGCTGTGGGCGGGCGAGGCCGGATGCGGTTCTCGACTGATGCGCCGCACGGCATGCCGTTTCAATCGCCGCTGCGACCGCATCATAGGTGAAGCGCCGGAGCACGTTCGCGCGGGCCGCCTCACTGCGAACGGCGAGCTCCGCCCGCTGGCCGCTGAGCTCATCGATGAGCCGACACAGGCTGCCGGGATCCTGCTCCGGCACGATCCAGCCGCCGTCGCCGACGACATCCGGAATCGCTCCGCAGGTCGATCCGATCACCGGGATGGCGCAGGCCTGGGCCTCGATGATCACCCGGCCGAACTGCTCGCGCACCGCGTCCGTGGTTCGCGTCAGCAGCAGCAATGCGTCGAGGCGGCGCAGAAAAGCCGCGACCGCAGCGGGTGAAGCCCAGCCCTGGATGGTGACGCGCCCGCTCAAGCCGAGTTCGGCCACGCGCCGGCGCAGATGCGGCTCGTGCGGACCTTCGCCCATGATGCTCAGCGTCGCCACCGACTTGCTGCGCGCGAGCGCTTCGAGCGCATCGTCGAGGCCCTTCTCGACCACCAGCCGGCCGACATAGCCGAGCCGCAGCGGCGAGCCGGCCGTCGCATTCGATCGATCATCCGCCGGCATGAAGGTCGCGAGATCGACACCATAGCCGATCGGCGTCACCGGACCCGCGTAGCCCCGCGCCCTCACGACCTCAGTCGCATCGGGACTGCGCGACAGGATGTGGGCGGTGCGGCCGAGGACGAATTTGCGGATCGCCTCGAATGGTGGCGGCAGCCGTTTCAGGATGTTCTGGTCGACCTCGAGCACGAGCGCCGCACGGCCGCGCAGCATCTGCGCCTGCAGCGCGACGATGCTCCAGGGCTCCTCCCAAAGGTGAATCACGTCGGGATCGAGCTCGCGCAGCAGGCGGCGCAGCGCCGGATAGAAGTGCAGGTACCATTTCATCGGACCCGCGTCCGGGAGCCGGATCGGGAGCCGATGGATGGGAAAGGCTTCGTTGGAGTGAGCCGCGGTGATGGTGCGACCGAATTCCTTCCACACCTCGGGCGTCACGAGATGCAGATCGACGTCGGGCCGGGACGCGAGATGGCGGTAGCGCAGCCGGCCGGCCTCGCTGCTGGTGGCCGGATGCGCAATCGAGACGATTCGCAAGCGCCCCCTGCTAGACACGGCCCATCACCTTCGCTGCAGTCCCGCTGAAGCCCGTGAGATGCAGCTCCATCGCCGCAAGCGTACGATGCGCGCCATTCATGGTGTTGCGCGGAATCGAGAACGCATCCTGCCCTGCTTTGACGAGGCCCTTGCGCGTGGTCGCGGCACTGGCGAATCCGGCCTGCCGCGCCAGCGCAAAGTCCCGCGGTCCGCAATCGGCCGCGCGCCCGTAAGGAAACGCGAAGTGCCGGACGTCGATGCCAAGCCGCTCGTTCAATCGCAGCCGCGCGCCGGCCAGCTCGTGAAGGGCGTCTTCGGAAGACAGCGACGAGATGCGCGCATGCGAGACGGTATGGGCTCCGATCTCGATGAGCGGATCCCCCGCCAGCACTTCCAGCATCTCCCAGGAGATCGCATGTTTCCAATGCATCGCCTCGATGTCGATGGCGTTGGCGGCACAGAACGCGGCGTAACGATCCGCCGCCTGCGGGCCATCCCAGCGCGAGGCGATCTGCGCGAACACCGCGCGACGCTGCTCGGCGCTCGACAGCGCGATCCGCTCATCGTCGACCCTGACATGGTCCCTGTGCAGCAGCGCATCCTCCAAGCCAGCGGCCCACAGCGGCAACGTGCCGTCGGGAATGCCGGTCGTCACGAACAGCGTCACCGGCACCTTGTGCCTGCGGAATACCGGCACCAGCAGCTCGCACGTATCGCGGTAGCAATCATCGATCGAGAAGTTGACGTAGCGGCCGGACGGCTCGGCGCTTGCCGTCCGGCGCAGCGCCTCGCTGATCGTCACGACATCCCAACCCTGGTCGAGGACATAGCCGAGGAAGCGATCGAGAAAGTCGGCATCGACGTAGAAGTCGCGATTGGGCAGACGCTCCCACTGCTCTGCAGGCGCGGCGCGATGGAACGTCAAGCAACAGCCGCGCGGGCCGAGCACACGATCGACGGCCTTGGCGACGGGAAGGACGAAGGCACCGGATGCCATCATCGCCTTGGCGGCAGCGAGGGCCAGCAGGGTCAACTCAGCTCTCCCTTCATCCTGAACGTACGACGAACATGACGGAGCGCCGTGCCCACCACGGCCGGCAGCAGGATGCCGATCGCGAAAGCCAGGCAGAGCAGATACGCCAATCCGCCGGTGAACAGGCGCGGCAGCAGGCCCGGCACGGAGGTCTGAATCATCAGGCCGAGCACGACCATCAATGCGGTCGGCAGCAGGGCCAGGCCGATCACGAGCAGGAGCTTTCGCGCATCACCGAGCACGAACACCACGCCCGACAGCAGCACGAGGCTGCGGATCGCTTCGCCGATGCCGAGCAACTGCATGCCGGCCGCCGGCGACGGATCGAACAGCGGCATCAGCAGGTTGAAGCCCATGTTGGCGAGATAGGCCGAGACGATGATGACCGCAGCGACGCCGTTGCGCCCCGCGCCATTGAGCAGACGGATCAGGATCCAGCCGAGGGTCGCGGCCCAGACGCCGCAGGCGATGCCCTTGAGCGCATGCGAGGTCAGCAGCAGGGCCTCGTCGCCGAACGCGCCGCGGAAATAGATCAGGCGGACGATGTCGGTCGAGAAGACCAGCAGGAACGCCGAGGCCGGCAAGATCAGCGCGAGCAGCGGCCGCAGCAGCGCCTCGGTCTGCGCACGTGGATCGCGTGGGGCATGCTGCGACAGCACCGCCATGCCGAGCGGCTGGCTGATCAGCAGCAGCGCGCTCTCGGTCAGCGAGCGCGCGTAGTCCAGCGACGCGACGGCGCCGGTCGTCAGCCGCGATGCCGTGAAGCGCTCGATCCAGACATTGCCCTGCTCGGCCAACGGCAACGCCAGCAGGACGCGCAGCCGGCGGAAGAATTCGATACCCTTGTCGATCACCATGCCGGCGGTCAGGCCGGAGACGCTCAGCGCGCCCTCGCGCCACAGCGTGAACAGACCCCAGGCGGCGAGGCCATTGAAGGCGGCGGTGAAGGCGCAGGCGAGCATGTAGGCGTCGCCGGTCAGCACCAGCAGGCCGATGCCGCCGATCACCGCGACGTTGAGCAGGCTGGCACGGACATTGGTCAGCCGCGTGCGGCCGAGCGCGATCTCGCCGGCGGCAAGCACATTGAGCACCGCCGACGCCGGCATGCCGAACGCCATCATGCGCACGAAGTGCAAGGTCAGCTCGCGCCCCTCCGCCGAGAAGCCGCCGACGACGGCGTTCACCCAGAGCTCACCGAGCAGCAGGATGATCGCGGTCACCAGGCTCGAGACGACGGCAATGACGATCGTCAGCGCACCGAGGCTGCGCGCGGCATCCGGCCGCTGCAGCGCCTCGCGATGCATCGGGATCATGATCGCGGGCACGCTCTCGTTCTGCAGGAACGCAAGCGGGATGAGCACGGCCGCCATGGCGGCCCGGAAGCCGTCGGCGATGAGCGAGGCGCCGAGCACATGCGCCATCAACACCTCGCGGCCGAAGCCGAGCATCTTGCTCGCCAGCGCACCGCTGATCAGCAGCGCACTGAAGCGCTTGAGCGAAGGACCGGAGGCGCTCATGCGGCATCCTCCGACACGGCCGGCGGCCCTTTCCATCGCGCAGGGACTTGTCCGTCCTCGAGCAGTTTCGACCACGACGGCACCGGCGCGAGAATGGCGAACGGCGGATCGCAGTCCGCGACGAGATCGACCATACGCCGCTCGGAGGACGGGGCAGGTGTGACGATCGTGCTCACACCGCCGCTCCCGCACCGACATTGCGGATCAGCAGCCCGATCGAGTCCAGCATGCGTGCAAGACTGTAATGGGTGCGCGCGCGGCGCGACGCGTAGTCGAGCTGGGGCGCGAGGAACTCGGGTTGAGCCAGCACCGCGTCCAGAGCCTCGGACAGCGCACGCGCGTCACCAGGCGGCACGAGCAGGCCGGCCCGGCCATGTTCGAGGATGTCCGGCGCAGCGCCAGCGTCAGTGGCGATCACCGGCACGCCGGCGAGCATCGCTTCGACCAGGGTGCGGCCGAACGGCTCGGGATCGATCGACGGATGCACCATCGCGTCCACCGCCTGCATCAGCAGCGGCACGTCGCTGCGATGCCCAAGGAAGTGAACGCGATCGCCGAGGCAAAGCTCCGCGACCAGCCGTCTCAGCTCAGCCGCGTAGTCCTGCTCGCCGAACAACGCGTCGCCAACGATGATACCGTGCACGTCCGGCAATTCGGCCAGCGCCTCGATCAGAACGTGCTGCCCCTTCCACCGCGCGAGCCGGCTGAACACGCCGACCAGCGGTCCCGACGGCAGGCCGAGCCGTTGCCTCAGCTCCTCGCGCGACACGGGTACGGGTTCGACGGCGAGACCATTGGGCACGACCTCGACGAGAGAGCGTCGACCTCCGGCCTCGATGAAGGCGGCTGCGGCGGCTTCGGAGGGGACGACGACCTTCGCCGCGAAGCGGTTGGCGAGGAAGATCTGCATGCGACGCTGCAGCGCGCCGAAATGAGCCGGGCTGATGATGTCGTGCAGATGCCAGATCAACGGCCGCCGTGCCACGATGTTGGCGATGGCCGACAGGATAAAGGCCTTCTGCGAATTGGCATAGAGGACGTCATGCTTGCGTGCGACATGCGCGAGCTCCGCGGTGATCGCCGCGAGTCTGCCGAACAGCGGCAGCGCCTCGAGCCACGAACTGTCACGTCTGAACTGCCCCAGGCCGTGGCCCCAGCGCGACGTGACGACCGGCATCCCGCGCTCAGCCAGCACCTGGCCGAGCGGGCCCGGCTCGAACAGGAACACCGACGAATCCTTGCGGCCCTGGACGACATCGAGCAGGATCAACTCGGCGCCGCCGATCTGCCCGGTGTGATCGACGAACAGGACACGCTCGGTCGACATCACCCGGCTCCGGCGTAGGCCGCCACGGGCGCGGTCTGGACCACAGGCGCGCTGCGGTGCTCGACGTCGGTCATGGTGACGACGATGCCGACATCGCGGGCTCCGAGTGCCCTGCTCCTGTTCACCGTCGCGACCGCCGGCTCGATCAACGACCGGTCACTGCGCACGCAGACGATCGCCCAGTCCGTACCGGCAAGGAAGTCGTTCCGTTGCGACGGCAATGGTGTGTCGACGATCACGGCATCATAGCCATCGAGACCAGCGAGGAGACGGTCGAGGCTGATCGCGTCGAGAATGTCGCCGACCGGACCGGTCGCCTCACCAACCGGCAGCACGTCGAGCGAGGGATGCGCGGTGGGCAGAACCATATCCCGGAGCGGCGTCCCGCGCTCCAGCGCGCCGAGCCATCCGGGGCTTGCCGGCAACGCCATGATCTCTGCAAAGGCGGGATGCGAGACGTCGCACTCGACTACCAGCACGCGCCAGCCTGCGGCCGCGAGGTGCTCTGCCAGCGCACAGGTCGTGGTCGTCTTGCCATCTGCTGCATCGGGAGAGGTCACGACGATGCGCTGCGATCGGCCGGACCGCTTCAAACCGAGTTCGTGGACGAGATCATGCAGCGTGTGCTGAAAATCAGTGTCCTCGGAGGCGAGGCGCAAGACGCGCGGGATCGCCAGCGGTTGGTGGCCTTGCAGGATCGCGCCGAGCGCCGACATCTCACGCAGGCTCTTCAGGCGCGGCAGGCAGGCCAGGATCGAAACGTCGGCGACGCTCGGGAGATGAGACCTTCGTTCGGGCGCTGCCGGTGGCGTCGCCGCTTGCGGTGCGGTCACACGCTCGGGCAATTCAGGGACGATGGCCGGAGCTTCGTCGACAGCGGGCGCCTCGACCTGCTCGGCCGGCGCTTCGGGGGTGACGGGCAAGGGCGGCCTGATCAGGCGCGCGCCGAGCTTGTCGGCGAGCAGCGCAGCGCCGACACCGAAGATCAACGCGAGCGTCATGCCAGCGGCGAGGAACGGGATCTTCTTCGGGAAGAACGGCTTGCTCGGCAGCTCAGCGAGGCTGACGAGACGCGTGCTGCCGCGCAGGACACGCCGTTCGGTCTCGAGCTCGCTCGCCTTCTTGTAGAGCTCGGCATATTGCTGCCGCTTGATCTCGGTGTCGCGCACCATGCTCTCGATGGAGGCCTCGTCCAGCGTGGCCGAGCCGGCCTCCGCCTTCGCCGTCTCCATCTGCTTCTTCAGCGAGTTCACCAGCGCGGTGTTGGCGTCGTACGTCTTCTGCGCGCTCGCCGCGATGCTCTGCATCTCGGCGACCAGCCGCTGCTGGATGATCGCCTGCTCGCGCGTCAGCGCCAGGATCGAGGGGTGCTTCGGCCCGAGCACACCGGCCGCACTGGCGAGCTGCGCGCTCACGGTCGTCAGTTGCTGCTTGAGGTCGGCGATGGTGCGGCTCTGCAGCACCGACGGGGCGTCGGTCGGCCCGCGCTCCTGCTCCGACTTTATCTCCTGCAGCCGCGCCGCGGCGTCGGCGCGCGCGGCCTCCGCCTGCGACAGCTGCTGGCCGATGCTGGTCAGCCGCTCCGAGGAGATCGGCGCATTGGCGCCACGCATCAGGCCCTTGGTGCGCCGGAACTTCTGGATCTTGTCGTCGGCCTCGCGCAACTGCTGGTCGAGCTGCTTCAATTCCTTCCAGAGCCAAGAGCTCGCGACCTCGCGGCTGTTGGCGCCTTCGGTGCGCTGGTCCTCGAGAAAGGTCTGCGTCAACGCGTTGGCGAGCGTCTTCGCAACCTCGGGACTGCTCGACTGATAGGAGATGTTGATGACGCGCGAGCGGCCGGCCGAAGCAACGCTGAAGCGACTGTCGACGTGATCGATGAACGCGCCCGGATCGGTCTTGAGGCGCTGGCACGCATCGCCCGAACCTATGAGACGGCCGCGCTCGCATTCGCCGACCACGGCGTCGACCACGCCGGGCGACGACATGATCTGACGCAGCAGGCGCGGCGAGCGGATCACCAGGAGCTGGCTTTCCATGTCGGCGGGATCGCCGATCTTCTGCGCCCACGCCGCCGAGGTGTTGGCACCCGGCTCCTGCTCGGCGATGATCACGGAAGCGGTGGCGAGATAGCGCACCGGCAGCAGCACGAGCGCGGCCACGGCAAGCGCGAGAACGGCGCCGGCCACGATGGCGAACACGCCGCGGCGGCGCCAGATCCGGGCGACGGCGTCAATGCCGGACAAGGCCTCGCCGAGAGCCGCCTGCCTCATGATCTGCACCCGTACCACATCCAATATTACGCAATCAGCCGCGTCGCGCGGCCCTGATGTCCCGCACGGAAACTGTCGATCTCCTCGTTGACCGCCGCGACGAACTGGCTGCGGAAACGCTCGGCCGAGAAGAAGCCGGCGCGCTGGCGGCAGTCGAGCCGCGAGATCGATTTCTCCTTGGCCACGAACGATCGCACGCAGGCCGCGATCGCCTCGGGCTCGGGCGAGCCGAAGAACATGCCGGTCGGCCGCGGCCCCGTGGTGAGGATCGACTCGCGTGCACCGCCGCGGCCGAGCGCCAGCACCGGTGCGCCTTCGGACTGCGCCTCGACCGGGATGATGCCGAAATCCTCTTCCGCCGCGAACACGAAGGCGCGGGCGGTGGTCATGAGGTCACGCAGCTGCTTGTCGGGCACGAAGCCGGCGAACTTGACGTTCGGCCCCGCGATCGACTTCAGCCGCGCGGCTTCCGGACCGTCACCGGCCACGACCAGCTCGAGGTCCGGCATGGTGTTGAAGGCGCGCACGATCGGCTCGATGCGCTTGTAGGGCACGAGCCGGCTCGCGGCGAGGAAGTGGTTGCCGACCGGCAGGATCGCATCGCGCTGCGCGATCGTCACCGGCGGATAGATCACCTTGGCATCGCGGCCGTAGATCTTCTTGATGCGGCGGGCGACGAACTGCGAATTGGTGAAGATGGCGTCGGGACCGTGCGCGGTGCGCGCATCCCAGATCCGCATCTTGTGCAACAAGGCGCGAGCGATCAGGCCCTTGACGCCGGTGGCGTAGCCGCTCTCCTGCAGATACTGGTGCTGCAGATCCCAGGCATAGCGCATCGGCGAATGCACATAGGCGATGTGGAACTGCTCCGGCCCGGTCAGAACGCCCTTCGCCACCGCGCAGCTGGAGGAGATCACCAGGTCGTAGCTCGACAGATCGAGCTGCTCGATCGCGAGCGGCATCAGCGGCAGATAGGAGCGGTGATACTTCCGCAAGAGCGGCATCTTCTGCAGGAAGCTGGTGTGCGACTTCTCGAATCCCAGCTTGGCGCGGTCCTCGGGACGCAGCAGGTCGAACAGCGTGAAGACGTCGGCGCCGGGATAGCAGCGCAGGATCTCCTGAAGGACCTTCTCGGCGCCGCCAAGAACGTAAAGCCAATCGTGGACGATCGCGACGCGCACCGCACTCTCCCAATTCCCGGGGTATTTAATAAAACCCTTAAGGGAGGCGTTCACGCGCACAAACCCAATCCTAAACTTCTAGTTAATCGCCCTTGTCGTCCGACCCGTCGAATCCGCTGCTATCAGGTAAGGATCGATTAAGGATATGCCAGCCGCAATGCGTCTCATGCCGTGACATGGTGTGCCGGACCAGAACGCGAAACGAGGCCATGGTCCCGCTTCGGCACACTCCGGCACGATAGGCCGCCTTGCTTAACAGGCCCTTGCGGATCGCAACGCCTGCGCGAATGCAGCCATGCATGGCGACGGCCGCGACGACACGCCGCGGCCTGATCGTTAGCGCATTCCGCCGCACGCGAACGTGATCGCGCGCCGCCTCAGCCGGCGATGGCGAGCTGCTCGATCGCGTAGCCGTGGCGGATGGCGCGGTTCAGCACGGGATCGACCAGCTCGAAGTCGAAGCGGTCGGCGGGGCGGATGCCGCCCTTGGCGGCAAAGGTGCCGCCGAACATCGCGGCGCCTTCGGGCAGGCCGGCGTCACCATAGCGGCGCGCGATCAGGTCGAAAGGCGCCAGCATGCCGCGCAGCGCACCCTCCTGATACAGCACACGCTTGCCGTTGATGGTCGCGTAGGCGCGCAGCATCAGCTGGTCCCAATGCGCGGCGACGTCGTCGACCAGCCAGAGCTCGGGCGCGACCGGCTTGTCGCACATCTGCTTGGACACGGTGATGTTGTAGGTCTCGACCTTGCGGTCGGTGTGATCGGAGCCGACGCCGACCAGCAGCCTTCCGCCCGCTTGCACCAGCACGAACTCGACCTCGCCGGAGGAGTCGCCGCCGCTGACCTCGATGCTGTCCGACGTCGTCAGCCGGCTGGCCGCGGCCTCGTAATAGATCGGCGTCGTCGCCGGCCTGGGAATGCCGAGCTCTTCCAGCTCGGCGATGTGCTTGTCGCGGGCGACCGGATCGCGCCCGGTCCAGCCGGCGATGACGAGGCGGCTCAGCGTGATCCGATGCCGCGTCGCCGCACCATCCGCGTGAACCAGGAAATCGATCGTCGCACCGCTCATCGTCTCATCGCCTCTTGCTGACCAGCCCGCCGCTTAGCCGTCCGACCGCTCGCTGGCAAGGCGCCCAGCCGTTCACTCCTGCTCGGCCTTCTCCGCCTCGTGATCCTCCTTCAAGTGCCGCTTGCGGATCTGGTGGGTCGTGAACCAGATCAGCGCGATCGCGACCGGCACGAAGGCGGCGGTAGCCAGCGTCGGCTCGACCGGCAGGCCGGTGTCATGCGCGCCCTTGGCGAGATAGCCGAACAGACTGACGACGTAATAGCCGATCGCGGCCACCGACAGCCCCTCGACCGTGCTCTGCAGGCGCAGCTGCAGCTTGGTGCGCTCGTTCATCGAGCGCAGCAGATCGCGGTTCTGCTGCTCCAGCTCGACATTGACGCGGGTGCGCAGCAGGTCGGCGGCGCGCGCCAGCTTGAGCGACAGGTTCGACTGCCGTCCTTCCAGCGCGTTGCAGGTGCGCATCGCCGGCGCGGTGCGCCGCGCCAGGAACGACGACCAGCTCGAATACGGCGCGACCGGCTCTCCCTCGATCACCGCCAGGCGGGCCTGCACCAGGTCGTAATACGCGCGGCTGGCGCCGAACCGGAACAGGCTGCCGGTGGCGCCGCGCTCCAGCAGCGCCTCGAGCTCGGTCAGCTCGCGCAGCAGGTGGTTGTTGAGCTTGAACGATTGCGCGCCTTGCATCTCCGCCAGCACCTCGACCAGCCGCCGCTCGATGCGGTCGACGTCCGGCGCTAGCGCCAGCGCCGCCGGCAGGCCGAGCAGCGCCAAAGTGCGGTAGGTCTCGAGCTCCAGCACGCGCTGCACCAGCGCCCCGAGCCGCTCCGGGGTCGGGCCGTCGGCGCAGACCAGGATGCGGGTGAAGCCGTCGTCGTCGAGACGGAAGTCGGAGGCGACCGCGCCGGCGCTGCCCTTGATCGTCACGATGGCGAGGCTGCTCTTGTCGAAGATCTCCTCCGCGCGCGCCACCGGATCGGCCGCATTTTCGACCTCGAGCTTGACCGCGACCAGCAGCTCGCCGGCCTGCGGCAGCGCCGCGATCAGCGCCTGCAGCTCGGGCGCGATGGCCCCGAAGCGGCGCGGGCCTGAGTCCGCGGGCGGACTCCAGATCCAGGTCAGGGTGGCGAATTCCGAATGCTGCTCGAAGCGCAGCCTGACAGGGCCGAGATCGACCTGGTGATGCTTGACGCCCGGCTCCGGCGGCGGCGCACCGCGCTGCGCGCAGAACGCGGCGAGGCTGGCGCGGTCCGTCGCCGCGCTGTCGCCCTTGGCCATGAAGGCGAAGCGGATCACCAGCACCGGCTGCGTCAGCGGCGTGAACGGCCGCGCATGCACCTCGTTCAGCACGCTCTCGCGCAGGGCATGCGGCGTGAAGGCGGACTTGTCGAGCGACGTCATCGGGAGAGTCCGCGCGTGAGAGCGACACCTGACGCAGACGATCGCGCTGCGCCTGAATTGATCACCCCCGTCATGCCGTGCATCCCCCTGACTTCCATTGTCGTCCGGCCGGACAACGCGCCGGCAGCGTGTGACACCAGTGTAGCGCAATTCGATGACGGCGCCACGGCTGCCGCAAACGTTCTGCGCGCTGGCGGCTCTCTCAGCGCCACGGCAAGTCGATCATGATGCACGCAGACACACCAACACCTCCCGCGGCGCGATCGCGCCCGAGATTGCTCTCATCAAAACCCTCCGGAAATGCCGAGGGCGCAGGGAAGGCCGGACCTCGACTGAGGCCCGTGGCCCCCGTGCGGAAAAATTGCACGGGGCAGGAACCACAGGTTCAGCCGGACAGACCCGGCCCTCCCTGCGCGATGGGTTTAACGTCTGCTCCGAGCTCTCCCCGGGGACCGGCTTGTTTGCCCCCGTCGCCTGATGACACGTGATGTCACGCAGGCTTGGCGCCAGCATCGGGGCGCCAGGACCACACGGCTTGAACGTCCGCGAGCTGCCAATCGTTCAGCGCATCAGCACCTGACAACACTCGCGGCCACCGCTCCCCGCCTCAACGTATCGTGACGACGCGTACGCCCCTCTGCATGAGGACGGGATGCAGGGAGTAGAGCATGATTTCGGAAAAATAGCAAGAAAGAATTTTGACGAGATGGGCTGGCCGAGGATGATGCGGGGCGACCGCATTTCGGGAAGATCGTGCCCGTCTCTTTCCTCATCGTCATGGCCGAGCTCGTCCCGGCCATCCTCGTCGTTGGTCGGGGAGAGACGTGGACGCCCGGAACAAGCCCGGGCATGACGGGCAACCGATCTGCGCGCTTCAGCGTCGCAACGGCCCATTTCGTTGCAAGCAATCGCGCCGATATAGTTGGGCTTGAGCAAGCCATGCCAATTGCCGATCGGCACTGCACGATCAACCGCAGCGCCCCGCATGCCAGACGCCGCCGGAGGTTGGCTCTGATACGTGAATGCGTGCCAGGTGAAAGCCCCGGGTTCCGCAGCCCCGATCCGCGACCCATGCAATTGTCACGGTGGGCGTGGTAGATCATAATAGATTGGCCCTTTGCCATCGCTCGATGGTCCCTCGCCCATCAGATCCCATTTGCATCAAAGCCCTCACAGGACTCCCATGACAACCCTTTCCTCCATCGTTGCGCGCGGCGTCGCGCTGGTTGGCAATGCGGCGCTGCAGTGGCGCAAGCTGCAGGGGGAGACGCCGCAACCGGCGTGGGGGGCGCAGCCGCAGATTCCCCTGGCGAAGCCACAGGGCCTGCTGCCGACCTTGAAGATGCCGACGGCGCGGGGCTGGCGCGACGGCGAAAAGCCGGTGGCGGCGGCGGGGCTGAAGGTCAATGCGTTCGCGACCGGGCTCGACCATCCGCGCTGGATCTATGTGATGCCGGACAAGTCGGTGCTGATCGCCGAGGCCACCCAGATTCCAAGCCCGGTGCGCAACATGTTCGGCTATGCGATGCAGGCGACGATGCGCCGCGCCGCAGCCCTCGGCGTCAGCGCCAACCGCATCACGCGGCTAGTCGATGCCGACGGCGACGGCACCGCCGAACGCCGCAATGCCTTCATGGAGAATCTCAGCCAGCCGTTCGGCATGGCGCTGGTCGGCGACACCTTCTATGTCGGCAACACCGACGGCATCGTCGCCTTCCCCTATGCAGCCGGCGCCGATCGGATCAATGCGCAGGGCAAGCGTCTCACCACGTTCAAGCCGGGCGGACACTGGACGCGCAGCCTGCTGGTCAGCCCCGACGGCAGCAAGCTCTATGCCGGCGTCGGCTCGCTCACCAACATCGCCGAGCTGGGCTTCGAGGTCGAGGAGGGCCGCGCCTGCGTCTATGAGCTGGACATCGCGAGCGGCGTGAGCCGCATCTTCGCATCAGGCCTGCGCAATGCGGTGGGGCTGGCGTTCGAGCCGTCGACGAAGGTGCTGTGGACCGTCGTCAACGAGCGCGACGGGCTCGGCGACGAGACGCCGCCGGATTACCTCACCTCGGTGCGCGAGGGCGGCTTCTACGGCTGGCCCTATTGCTACTGGGGCAGGACGGTCGACGACCGCGTGCCGCAGGATCCGGCCCTGGTCGCGACCGCGCTGACGCCGGACTACGCGCTCGGTGGCCACACCGCCTCGCTCGGCCTGTGCTGGCTGCCGGCGGGCGCCCTGCCCGGCTTCCCCCAGGGCATGGTGATCGGCCAGCACGGCTCGTGGAACCGCAGCAAGCTGTCCGGCTACAAGGTCGTGTTCATTCCGTTCGAGAACGGCAGGCCGTCGGGCCCGGCGCGCGACATCCTCTCGGGCTTCCTGGCGCCGGACGAGAGCTTCTCCTATGGCCGCCCGGTCGGCGTGACGCTCGGCCCGGACGGCTCGCTGCTGGTGGCCGACGACGTCGGCAACTGCATCTGGCGCGTGACGGGCGCGTGAGCCTCGCAGGCGAAGGCCGAGGCCGCGTTCGACCCCGGCCTTGCGCATGTGCCGCCATGCTCAGTCGTGGCCGTAGAACTGGCGATTGCAGTAGCGGCGGCCCTGCTCGTGGCGCGCGGCGCGCTCGGCCGGCGATGCATTCGCCGGCATCAGGAAGTTGCCGGTGTAGAACAGCTGCAGGCAGTTGATGTAGTTCTTATTGCCCAGCCATTCCCAGCCGGCAGACGCCGGCGATGTCGATGCGGATGCGAGCAGGCCCGCGCCCGCGACGATGGCGGCGGCGGCGAAAAGACGAATGCTGGAAGTCATGACCTTGTCCCTCGTTGCTTGCGGCTGCCCCTGCAGCCCATGCGAGGATCATGACGGTCAGGGCGCGCTGCTTCCGTGATGGTCCGCACAGAGAGGGGTGATGCCGCATGAACGGCGCCGCGGCGCTCGGCCGCGGAACAAGCATCACGCCCGCGACGTTGTCCGGCACAGCGACAGGAGAGTTTCATGGCCGACAACGTCAATCCCGAGCAGAAGCAGCCGGGCGAGCATCACGAAGGCAAGTTCCACTACAATCCAGGCAACCAGGCCGGCAAGACGGTCGAGGTCGGCAAGCCGGAGAACGAGCAGGTCAACAACAAGGACCGCATCGAGAACCGCGAGAAACCGCAGTCGCGGTGAGGCGGACACCATTTTAGTTTTTCGTCATGCCCGGGCTTGACCCGGGGCATCCATCTTCTGAAGCACCGAGGAGATGGATGGCCGGGTCAAGCCCGGCCATGACGGCGGAGAGAGGGCGGACCGCCCTACTCCTACAGCAGAAACGCCAGCGCCTCGTCGCACGGCGCTTCCACCTTCAGCGACAAGAGGTCATCCGCGCGGGTGCGGCCGAGATTGACGGCGGCGATGGGGATGTTGCGGTCCGCGGCGGCGCGGACGAAGCGGAAGCCGGAATAGACCATCAGCGAGGTGCCGACGACGAGCATGGCGTCGGCCTGCTCGACATGCTCGCGCGCGGTGGCGACGACCTCGCGCGGGACGGTTTCGCCGAAGAACACGACGTCGGGCTTGAGGATGCCGCCGCAGGCGCGACAGGCCGGCACATTGAAGTCCGCGAAATCGACGCCGTCGAGATCTGCATCGCCATCGGGCGCGGCGGCCGCATCATGCGCCAGCCAGCGCGGATTGGCGCCGGCCAGTTCGTCCTGAAAGTCGGCCCGCGACAGCACGGCGCCGCATCCCAGGCAGCGGACGCGATCGAGCCGGCCGTGCAGATCGATGACGTTGTTGGTCCCGGCGGCCTGGTGCAGCCGGTCGACATTCTGCGTCACCAGCAGCGAGCTCTTGCCCTGCGCCTCCAGCCGCGCCAGCGCATGATGCGCGCCGTTCGGCTGGGCGCGGCCGAACCGCCGCCAGCCGACCATGCTGCGCGCCCAATAGCGGCGGCGCGTATCGTCGCTGCCGACGAAGGCCTGATAGGTCACCGGCGGCGTGCGCTTCCACTGCCCGTCGGTGTCGCGATAGTCGGGAATGCCGGAGTTGGTGCTGCAGCCGGCGCCGGTGAGCACGACGATGCGGTGGTGATTATCGAGAAAGGATTTCAGCGCGGTGGGATCGGCCATGGCCCAGATGTAGTCGCCGGAACCGGCCTGCGCCAGTCCGCCACACCCCGGCCGGATCGCATGAACCATTGCGCGCGCCCGGTCTTATCCCGGCGGGAGGACCTGCCATGACACCACGCAACGGGCATGATCGCGGATTGTGGCCGCTCGACGCGGACGAACGGGATGGCGCGCCGATCGACGACGAGCGCGACCTCGCGACCGGCGAGGGCGGCACCATCGAGGTGCCGCTGACCGACGAGGACATCGCCGACGAGGACATCGCCAACGACGATTGACCGCGCTCAGGATTCCGGCGGCACCGTCGCCAGCCAGTGCCGGGCGATGTCGGCGCGCGGCGCGATCCACGCCGCACCGTTGCCTGTGATGTGATTGAGGATGCGGTCGAGCGCGCCGATCCGGCCGGGGCGGCCGATCATGCGCAGATGCAGCCCGATCGACAGCATCTTCGGCGCCGTCGCGCCCTCGCGGGCCAGCCAGTCGAAGGCGTCGATGACGTAGTCGGCGAAGTCCGCGCCGCGGAAGCGCGAGCCGTTGAAGAACTGCATGTCGTTGCTGTCGAAGGCGTAAGGCAGCACCAGATGCGGGCGGCCGGCGACGGCGACATAATACGGCAGGTCGTCATTGTAGGCGTCGCTGTCGTAGAGGAAGCCGCCCTGCTCGACCAGCAGCCGCCGCGTGTTGGGCGAGCTCGCCGATCGCGTGTGCCATCCCAGCGGCGGCCTGCCGGTGACGCGCTGGATCGTCTCCACCGTGCGCGCGATCACGCGGCGCTCCTCGGTCTCGCCCATACCGGCGTGGCTCTGCCAGCGCCAGCCGTGCGCAGAGACCTCATGGTCGCGCGCCACGGCATCGCGGGCGAGCTCCGGCGAGCGCTCCACCGCGCGGCCGCAGGCGCTGACGGTGACCTTGACGTTGTGGGCGTCGAACAGGTCCATGATGCGCCACCACGCCGCCCGCGTGCCGTATTCGAAATGGCTGTCGATGCAGGGGTCGGGGCCGTCGAGCCGGTGCACGACCTCGTAGATCGCCTCGTTGCTCGTATCGCCGTCGCACACCGAGAATTCCGAGCCCTCCTCGAAATTCACCACCAGCGACACCGCGACGCGTGCGTCGTGGGGCCAACGCGGATGCGGCGGCCTGCCGGCATAGCCCCTGAGATCGCGGCGGAAGGCAGGCTGTGAGGTCATCGTGTCAATCCGCGGTTCCGGCCATGCGGTGCAGGCCGACCAGGCGATCGCTGATCAGCAGCAGCACCAGGGTGCCGGCAAGAATGAGGGTGGAGAGCGCGGCCAACGTCGGATCGGGCGCCTCCTCGATATATTGCAGCATGCGGATCGGCAGCGTCTTGGAGCGGACGTCGGTGAGGAAGATCGAGACCGGATAATTGTCGAACGAGGCCAGCAGGCTGAACAGACCTGCGATCAGGAAGGACGGCGCCAGCGCCGGCACCATCACCCTGATCACGCTGCCGGCATAGGTGCAGCCGAGCGTGCGCGCCGCCTCGATCAAGGTGAAGTCGAAGCGGGAGAGCCCGGCGATCATGGTGCGCGCGACGTAAGGCAGCGTGACCACGAGATGCGCCACCAGCAGCGCGCTCCAGGTCGCGGTGAAGCCGACCATGCGGAAATATTGCAGCAGCGCGATGCCGAGCACGAGGCCGGGCATCATCAGGGGCGACACCAGCAGCGTGCCCAGCGCGGTGGCGCCGGGCAGCCTGCCGCGCGCGATGGCGATGGCGGCGAGCGTGCCGGCGACCAGCGACAGCGCGGTCGACAGCACGGCGATCTGCAGCGACAGCGACAGCGACGGCCAGAAGCCGTCGAGCCGGCCGATGCGGCCATACCAGCGCAGCGATGCGCCCGACAGCGGCAGGTCGAACACCGGCGTCGGCGAGAAGCTGGCCGCGGCGATCACGACCAGCGGCAGCAGCAGGAACAATGCGAGCCCGATCGCGAGCACCCAGCAGACGATGATGGCAAGCCGCGACATCATTTGGGCTCCCGCGACAGCGTCGCGCTGAGCGCGACGACGATGACGGCGATCGCCAGCAGCACCACGCCCGCGGCGGCGCCGAAGCCGGGCTCGCGCGCCAACAGATAGGCCTTGGCGATGGTGGTGGCGAGCGTCGGATATTTCTCGCCGATGAGCAGCGTCGGCACCACATAGGCCGACACCGACAGCGAGAACACCAGCGCCACGCCGGCGATGATGCCGGGCAGGGTCAGCGGCAGGATGACACGGAAGAACACGACGAACGGCGAGGCGCCGAGCGTCGCCGCGGCTTCCGCATAGCGGCCGTCGAGCTGCGCCACGACCGCGTAGATCGGCAGCACCATGAACGGCAGGAAGATGTTCACGGCGCCTACGATCAGCGCGGTCTGGGTGAAGATCATGCGAATCGGATCCTCGATGATCCCCAGCGCGATCAGCACCGTGTTGATGAGGCCGTCGCTGCGCAGCAGGATGGTCCAGGCGAAAGCCTTGACGATGACGGAGGCGGCGAGCGGCAGGAACA
This sequence comes from Bradyrhizobium sp. HKCCYLS3070, assembly GCF_051167575.1. Classification (NCBI taxonomy): domain Bacteria; kingdom Pseudomonadati; phylum Pseudomonadota; class Alphaproteobacteria; order Hyphomicrobiales; family Nitrobacteraceae; genus Bradyrhizobium; species Bradyrhizobium sp. HKCCYLS3070. The sequence goes on along the minus strand of NZ_JBNPTI010000016.1, from coordinate 81,081 downwards.
AGGTCGCCAGCAGGATCGAGCGCAGTGGTCCGCGCGCACGCGCCAGCGCGAACGCCGCGGGATAGGAGATGAGGAAGGCGATCAGGGTCGTCAGCAGGCCGAGCCGCAGCGAGTTCCAGATGATTCCGAGATAATAGGGCGTGCCGAGCAACCGGACGTAATGCGCCGAGGTGACGCCGCCCTTGGGGTCGAGCACGCTGACGCCGAGGAGCAGGGCCAGCGGCAGCACGAACACCAGCGCGATGATCAGCAGCGATGGCGCGACGAAGCCGAAGGCGGCGAGCCTTTCGCGATCCGGCGCGGGCTTGACGATCGGTGCTGATAGCACGGCGTCGGTCATGGTCAGGTCTCGGCGGCGAAGGCGAAGGTTTCGGCGACGGGCCAGGCGAAGCGGACCTCGTCATGCACGCGCGGCAGCTCGGCCTCGCGGCCCGAGAGCTCGGCGAGCAGGCTCGCGCCAGCGCCGGCATCGACGTCCACCAGGGTCCGCGAGCCCTGGAACACGACCGACCGAACTCGGCCGGCCGCGGAGTTGGCACCGTCACCAGCGCCCAGCCGCAACTGCTCCGGCCGCGTCGCCACGATCACCGAGGCGCCCGGCTGGAACGCGCCGCGCGCCGACAGGCGGCCGACCGGCGTCACCACCTCCACGGTGCCGTCCTGCGCGCCGACCACCTGGCCGGCGATGCGCGTCGACAGCCCGACGAAGTTGAGCGCGAACAGGCTGGCCGGCCGGGCATACAGCTCGCGCGGCGCGGCGAGCTGCTCGATGCGGCCCTTGTTCATGACCGCGACCCGGTCCGACATCGTCAGCGCCTCGTCCTGGTCATGAGTGACGAAGATCGCGGTCGCCTTGACCTCCTGCAGCAGGCGGCGCAGCTCGACCTGCATCTCCTCGCGCAGCTTGCGATCGAGGGCCGACAGCGCCTCGTCGAACAGCAGCACGTCCGGCTCGACCGCGATCGCCCGCGCCAGCGCGACGCGCTGCTGCTGGCCGCCCGACAGCGCCGAGATGCGGCGGCCGCCGAGATGGCTGAGCTTGACCAGCGCGAGCGCGCGCTCGACCGCGCGGTCGGTCTCGGCCTTGGGCGTGCCGCGCACCTTCAGTCCGAAGGCGACGTTGCCGGCGACGGTGAGATGCGGAAACAGCGCATAGCTCTGGAACACGACGCCGACATTGCGCCGGTGCGGCGGCACATGGGTGACGTCGCGCCCGGCGAGCGCGATCGTCCCGGTGTCGGGCGGCGCGAGGCCGGCGATCGCACGCAGCAAGGTGGTCTTGCCGCAGCCGGATGGGCCGAGCAGGGTCACCAGCTCGCCGCGGCGGATCGTGAGATCGACGCGATCGAGCACGGTCGCCGCGCCAAACCGCTTCGAGACCCCGCTGATGACGAGATGCGGAGCGGCGCTCATGTCATCTCCTTGCTCCAGCGATCGACCCAGCCGGCGCGGTTCTTCGCGATGAAGGCCCAGTCGGGCGCGAACAATGTCGCGGGATCGGGATAACCGGCCGGCAGCGGCGTGGCCTGATTGGTCGGCGCGATGAACGCCGTCTTGGCGAGGATGCTCTGCGCCTCCGGGCTGAGATAGAAGTCGATCGCGGCGTCGGCGAGGTCGCCGGCCGGCGCGCCGCTCACCTTGGCGATGCCCGACGGCATCGAGAAGCCGCCATCCCTCGGGATTGCGAGATCGACCGGCGAGCCGTCCGCTTTCCGGATCAGCGTGTAGGCCGAGAACTGGCCGCCGATCATCCAGGCCTCGCCCTGCTCCAGCAGATTGATGGCCTGCGGTGCGTTGGTATAGACGTTCAGCAGATTGGCCTTCAGGCTCTTGATCTTCTTGAAGCCGGCGTCGATTTCGTACTGCGCCTCCTTGTAGGGCTTGCCGGTCTCGAGATGCGCGGCGGCGAGCAGCGTCCAGAACCCTTCGGTGTTGGACAGCGACGGCACGACGATCTTAGAGTCGTATTTCGCGTCCCACAGCTCGGCCCAACTGACGGGCGGCGTCTTCATGCGCCTGGTGGAATAGGCGATGCCCACCCACGGCTTCTGGTAATTGGCCCACATGCCGTCCTGGTGCACGGCGTCGTCGACCAGCTTGCCGAGATTGGGAATCGCCGACGCCGACATCTTGGTGATCAGCCCTTCGGCCGCGGCCGGCAGCATCACCGGGTCGTCCATGATCACCACCGAGATCTTCGGGCTCGCCTTGTCGGCCTGCATCTTCTGCAGATTGGTCAGCGAGTTGGTGCCCTCATAGAGCACCTTGCAGTCGAGCTTCTTCTCCAGCACCGGAAACAGGTCGGAGTTGAAATATTTGGCGGCGCCGGCCGGGCCGCCGATCACGATCTCTTTCGGGGCGGCGCGCACCAGGGCTGGCGCGGCGAGCGTGGCGGCGAAGGCCGCACTGGTCTTCAGAAGGCTGCGTCGGGAGAAGGGGTGCATGACGAGGATCCCGTGTGAGCTGTCGCGTGGTGTGTCACCCGCGATCAGCAAGCGCCGTGCCAAATGTGCACATTCTTGATTCATCAATGAGATCAGCGTTCCGGGCTATGTCTCGATCCGCAGCGCGCCCGGCCGCGGACAGAATGTGCACATTTTTTGGAGGTGACGTGCCGCGCCTTTGGGCCTAGCTAAAACCTCATGGCGATGCGAGCGCAGCGAATCGGGAAGGCCAATCCCGCCGAGGACGAGGCGGTGTACCAGGCCATCCTGCGCGCGCTGCTGGAGGGCAAGCTCAAGGCCGGCACCAAGCTCGCCGAGACGCCGCTCGCCGCGCTCTTCGGTGTCTCGCGCGAGCGCATCCGAAAAGTTCTTCACCGGCTCGGCGCCGAGCGGCGGCTGGAGATGATCCCGAACCGTGGCGCGCGGGTGCCGCGGCCGACGCTCGATGATATCAGACGGGTTTATGAGGCACATCGCGTACTCGAGGCCGGCGTGCTCAGCCAGCTGGTGCTGCGGGTCGATGATCTCCTGCTCGCGCGGCTCGATGCGCATCTGGCCGAGGAGCGCGCCGCCGCGCAGCGCGGCGATCGCGCGACGTCGGTGCGGCTGTCTGGCGCCTTCCACGTCCATCTCGTCGACTCCATCGGCAATCCCGAGCTGTCGCGCATGCTCGCCGATCTGCTCAGCCGCTCCTCGGTGATGGTGTCGGTATACGAGCCGGCGGCGCAGTCGATCTGCGCGGTCGACGAGCACGGCGCGATCGTCGACGCGCTGCGCGACCGCGACCTGCTGCGCGCGATCGCGGTGTCGCGAGAGCACTTCCTGCATGTCGAGGGCCGGCTGCGGCTCGACGACGATGCGGCGACGCCGTCTCAGGATCTCGCCGCCGTGTTCGCCGGACGGCGGCCGCTGCGCGGCAAGCTGCGGTCGGCTTAGTCGGACCGGCCACGTTACTTCGTCGTCAGCGCCGTCACCGGATGCCAATGATGATCCGCCCGCGTGCCTGCCAGGGGCCTGCAGCGCGTGATCATGACCTCGGCGGCGCGATCGCCGGGCTTGAGCGCGAGGACTGCTTCAAACGCCGCGATGGCTGCCTCGAAGTGCTGCGCGCGATAGTCCTGAAGTCCGCACGCGTAGTGTGCGATCCAGCGCACGTCCTGCGCGGCGACATTCTCCGCAAACCCGACCAGTTCGTGGACGCGCAGGCCCTCTTCGCGGCCATAGACGGCGATGCGGTCGATCTCGCGGGTGAGAAACGCATCGCCCGCCAGCCGCGCGGTGCCCTCGCCGATCAGGATATCGGTGCCGTAGCTCTTGTTGGCGCCCTCCAGCCGGCTCGCGACGTTCACGGCATCGCCGATCACCGTATAGTTGAGACGCACCTCGGAGCCGATGTTGCCGACCAGCATGGGGCCGGAGTTGATGCCGATGCGGATGGCGAGCGGCCGGCCGTCATCGTCGCACAGGCCGCTGGCCTCCACCGCGTCTCGGCACGCCAGCGCGGCGCGGCAGCACAGAACCGCATGATCCGGCTGCGCGGCCGGCGCGCCCCAGAACGCCATCACCGCATCGCCGATGAACTTGTCGATGGTGCCGCCGTGGTCGACGATGACGGTCGAGATCAGGTCGAGATAGCGCGACAGCAGCGGCACGACACGGTCGCCCATGCGCTCCGACAACCCGGTGAAGCCGGCGATGTCGATGAACATCACGCTGAGCTCCTGGACATGGCCGCCCGGCCTGGCGTCGACGCCCTGCCGCAGCAATTGCCGGACGAGATCAGCGGGAATGAACTTGCCGAATGACGACAGCCCGCCGGCCATGTCATGAATGGCGCCGGACAGGCTCGCGATCTCGCGAAGCCGCGAGGGATGACGTCGCACCTGCTCGAGCGCGAAGGCCTCGACGTGACGCAGTTCGGCCACCACACGCCCGAGCGGGGCGGCGATGACGGCACGCGCCAGCGCGGCGGAGGCCAGCGCCGCGAGCACGGCGCCGATGCCGAGACCGATGATCACGCGCCGCAGCGCCGCGTCGACCGGACCGAGAAACTCCGCTTCCGGAATCACCGTGACCAGCGACCAGCCGGGAAACGGCAGCGCCGTGCGCGCGACCTCGAAGGCGCCGTCGCCCGATAGCACGCGCCCGCGCCAGGCCTCGTCGCCTTCGCGCGAGGACCGCATCGCCTGCTGCGCGATCGGCAGCAGCGGCTGGCGGCCCTGCCCGGCATTGACCTCGTCGGCGGTCTCGTCGGGCGCCGCGACCACGCCGCCATCAAGCGCCAGGATGAAGGCGGTGCCGGTGCGGCCGACCTGAAGCTGGGCGAGAAAGCGCGAGATGCGCGCGTGCTCGATGATGATGGCGAGCACGCCCTGCCGCTCCTGATAGACATCGATCGGGCCGGCCAGCGCGATCGCCGGGCGATCTCCGCTCGGATGATGATCGACGCTGAACCAGCGCGGTTCGTCCGCTGCGAGGCTCTCCTTGAACCAGGGCTGGTCGGCGACCTTGAAACGGGTCGGCTCGAAGCGGCGTGTCGCGAACTCGATGTCGCCGGGCACGACGTCGTATTCATCGACACGGCGCTGGCCGGGATGATCGGTCAGGGAGATCTCCATCATCTCCAGGCGCCGGTCGCCGAGCTTGTGGGCGGCGAAGAACGAGCCGTCCGGCCAGCCGAACGCCGCCGATGAGATCGTCGCCTGCGACTGCAGCTGCGACAGGAACACGAATTCGCGCTTGTCCGCCTCGCGGGTGTCGAGCACGTTCTGCAGGAACAGCGTGCGGATGGCGGTGTGCGCGGCGCGCGCCTCGCTGACGATCGCGCTCACCTCCTTGCGCACGGCGCCCGCGATCTGCGCGTTGATGGTGCTCGCGAGCTGACGGCTGATCGCCTCCGAGGTGCGCCACCACAACAGACTCGAGGCAAGGGCCGTCAGCAGGATCGCGGTCAGCACCAGGGCCGACACGGCGAAGCGGATGCTGACGGTCAGCCGCTCGTCGGCGGCGCCTCGGCGCGGCACTCGGCTCTTTGCGCTCGCCATCATCGCAGGTGGATCTCCGATCGGACCGAGCGGCGCGCGGGGCGGCGCGCGACCGGGAGCCGCCAGACTGCGCTCCGATGGCGTGAGCCGCCAATGCCGGCCGGCTAAGTCGATGATGCCTGCAAAGCATTGGCACTTCGAGTCGGCTTGCGCTCGACTAGGGCAGCTCCCAAGCACGCAATACCGCTCACAGGGTCGTGAGCGGAGTCGCCGCGTAACATTGTCGTGGCGGCGGGCGAAGGAGAGATGCGCGTCGCCAAGCGAGCGACGCAGAACACGAGAGGAATCGTCATGTCCGCCAAGAGAACCGTCACCACGCTGGCGCTCGCCGGCGCCGTCAGCACCGCGCTCGCAAGCCTCGCAATGGCTGGGCCACTGACCAAGGCCGAAGCGGAAGCCGCAATGGCCGCCAAGAAGGAGAAATGCTTCGGCGTTGCCCTGAAGGGCCAGAACGATTGCGCCGCCGGTCCCGGCACGACCTGCCAGGGTACCTCAACGATCGACTTCCAGGGCAACGCGTGGAAATTCGTCCAGGGCGGCACCTGCACCAGCATCGACGTCCCCGGCGGCCGCAAGGGCTCGCTCAAGCCGATCTGATCGCTCTCGTTCACCCCAAGCGGAAAGCGGAGACGCAGCATGCGCACCGATGCCCCCCCTGCACCGGGCCCCACCATGCCGCTTCGCTTTCCGCCACCTCTCGGCGGCGTCGCCGGGACCAGCTTCAAGCCGTCGCACCTGGCCGCCATCCTGGCCGAGGCGCCGCGGCCCGGCTTCTTCGAGGTCCATGCCGAGAACTACATGGGCGCCGGCGGTCCGCCACACCATCAGCTCGAGGCGATCCGCAGGGATCATCCGCTGTCGATCCACGGCGTCTGCATGTCGATCGGCGGCCCGCAGCCGCTCGATCGCGACCACCTCGCGCGCTTCCGCAAGCTCGTCGCCCGCTATCAGCCGAGCCTCGTCTCCGAGCATCTTGCATGGTCGACGCACGATACGACGTTCTTCAACGACCTGCTGCCATTGCCCTACACGGCCGCCACGCTGGCACGGGTCTGCGACCATATCGATGAGGTGCAGACCGCGATCCGCCGGCCGATCCTGCTGGAAAATCCGTCGACCTACGTCGCCTTTCACGACTCGACGATGAGCGAGACCGACTTCATCCGCGCCATCGTCCGCCGCACCGGCTGCGGGCTCCTGCTCGACCTCAACAACGTGTTCGTCTCCGCGATCAATCATGGCTTCTCGCCACAGGACTATCTGGCCGACGTTCCGCTCGCCGCTGTCGGCGAGATCCATCTCGCCGGTCACGCCGTGCAGGCCGACGATGAAGGCGAGCCGCTGCTGATCGACAGCCATGACGGCCCCGTCGCCTATGATGTGTGGGCCCTGTTCGCCAGCGTGGTCGCGCGCAACGGTCCGATGCCGACGCTGATCGAATGGGACAGCAACATTCCGGATTGGCCGGTGCTGAAGGCAGAGGCCGCGGCCGCGCAGGCGATTCTCGATGACCACGCACCCGACTGCTCGCAAGAGGTGCGCGATGCCGCAGCCTGAGCATATGTCCGACTATGCCGCTCAGTTCGCCGCGGCGCTGCTGACGCCGGATCGCGCGACGCCTGTCGCCGTCAGGGGTCCGCTGGCCAAGGCGGCCGGGCGCCGGTTCAACGTCTACCGCAACAACGTCACGGTCAGCCTGATCGAGTCGCTCGTCGCGATCTATCCGGCGGTGCAGCGCATCACCGGGCCCGACTTCTTCCGCGCGGTGGCGCGGGCGCATGTACGCGAAACGCCGCCGACGTCGCCGCTGCTCGTCGACTATGGACGCGACTTCCCCGCTTTCATCGCAGCTTACGAGCACGCTCGGACGATGCCGTTCCTGACGGACGTCGCACAGATCGAGCGGGCCTGGCTCGACGCCTATCACGCGGCAGACGCCGCGCCGCTCGACGGCGCCACGCTGGCGACGGTGCCGCCCGAGCGGTTGCCCGAGCTGCGCTTCGCCGTTCATCCCGCCACCCGCATCGTGCGCTCGGATTTCGCGGCGGTGACGATCTTCTCGGCCAATCGCGGCGATGCGCCGGTGCCGCGCATCGACGGCTCGGTCCCGGAGGACGCGCTGATCACGCGGCCCGCGTTCGACGTCGCCGTGCGCCACCTGCCGCGGGGCGGCGCGATCTTCGCAAGCCTGCTGATCACGCGGCAGCCGCTCGGCGTGGCCGCGGAAGCCGCGTTCGAGGCAGCGCCGGAGTTCGATCTCGCCACCAACATTGCCGGCCTGATCGAGGCCGGCGCCTTCACGGACATCAGTTTCGAGGACGCATGATGACGACGGACCACTCCATGGCGCCGACCGCGACACTGTCGCTGCCTTCCCTCGTCGGCCAGACCGTTCGGCTGCTGCAGAGCGCGACCCCGCTCACCCTGGTCCAGCTCGTCACTCGCATTGCGCTGGCTGTGCCGTTCTGGCGCTCGGGCATTCTCAAATGGGACGGCTTTCTCAGGCTGAGCGACACCGCCGTGACGCTGTTCAGCGACGAGTTCATGCTGCATCTGCCTGGCGGGCCATACCACTTTCCCATGCCGACGGTGATGGCGTTCCTGTCGGGCTGCGGCGAGGTCACCTTCCCCGTCCTGCTCATTCTCGGCCTCGGTACCCGCTTCGCGGCACTCGGCCTGCTGTTCATGACATGCATCGTCGAGCTCACGGTGCCCGACGGCTGGCCGATCCATCTGACCTGGGCCGCGATGGCGCTGGGCCTCATTGCCCATGGCGGTGGAAAGATCTCGCTCGATCACATCCTCGGCGGGCTGTTCGGCGGCGCGCACCAGGGCAGCACGAGCCGTGGCATGTAGTAGCCGCGCCACTCGCAGACCTCCTCGGGCCCCTTGCGCTTGAGCGCCATCTTGACCGGCTCGGCCTGGCTGATGCCGACATGGAGCGCGAGCAGCACCGCGCCGATCGGATAGGCGAAGCGGGAAAAGCGCAGGTCCGACAGACGATCGAGCAGGACCATGCCGGCGATGATGATCAGGGGATCGGTGAAGACGAAGTACTCGACCTTCAGCCCGCGGCGGACGCCGAGCGTGTCGATACCGATGGCCGCCAGCATCAGGAGGACGGCTTGGATGGCCGCCTGCCGCTCACCGCGGCGCCAGGCCATGACAATGCCGGGGATGATCAGCCAGGTCAGGAACACGGCGGGGCGGGCCGACGATTGCAGCACGAAGGTGTAGCGCCGGATGACCCCGAGGACGCCGGACAGCAACAGGCCGATCGCACCGCCCAGGCTGCCGGCGGCCTCGGGCGCGTCGACATAGGTGATCATCTTCTCGAGCGGATTGAGCACGACCACGACATCGTTGATGTCGTAGCTCAACTTCAGTGCCAGCAGGCCGAGGCTTGCGCCGGCCACCACCGCCAGCAGCGCCGCGACGGTCTCGGCCGCGCTCACGCGCCATAACCATGCGAAGGCGGCCATGCAGACCGCGACCACGCCGAGCAGCGCGAACTGGTAGAGGCCGAAGCGGCCGAGCAGCATCGGCTTGAGGCCGGCAGCCGTCGCATTGACGGGGTCGAAGCCGGCGGCGACCAGCGGCCAGGCGGCGATCGCGGCGACGATCGCCGCCACGGCTGCGACCATGACGGCCGCCCACGCGCGCGAGCTTTGCCAGAACGCCACGCTTGCGCTCGTCGCCGTCCCGAACGGCAACACCAGCACGGGAATGGCGGCGATCAGCAGGATCGCATGCACCTTGTTCTCCAGGCCGAGCATGCAGAGCAGCGCGGCGAGTCCGACGGCGAGCGGCCGCGTCAGGCTGGCGCGGCGCGCGACCGCGATCAGGATCATCAGCGCGAGGATGCAGAACGACGCCGCGATCATCTCGCTGCGCAGGATGCGCAGATGCATCTGCACGCCGCCGGAGAAGGCGAAGGCGGTGACGGCGAGCATGGCGATGCGCCAATCCGACACCAGCCGGCGCGCGGCCCAAGCAAAGGCGAGGATGATGCCGGCGGCCGTCAGCAGCGCGGCGACGCGTCCGGCATGGACGGCGCCGGTCATCGCGACATCGAAGGCGGCGCGATCGGCGGGGATCGCCGACAATGTCCAGGCGTCGAGCAGGCCGAGCCGATGCAGCAGCGCGAACCAGGTCTCGACCGAGAGGATGGTGAGATAGGCCGGGTGATCGAAGAAGGCCTGTGCGCCGCCATCGTTGATGGCGAGCGCATTGTAGATCACCATGAAGTCCATGTCGGCATTGCGCCAATAGACGGTGAAATAGCCGGCGGTCAGGAACGACACGAGCGACAGCAGCAGCGCGACCGCGACCCCGCCGCGCCAGCCGAAGCGCGTCAGGCGGTCGAGGGCGTCGGGAAAGGGAGCCGATGCTTTCGGTACCGCTTTCTCCGTCATGCGCGGGCTTGTCCCACGCATCCATGTCGGCCCTCATCGACGAAAGAAGACGTCGATGGCCGGGTCAGGCCCGGCCATGACGATGTGGGAAGATGGGCAACCGATCCACGCACCGCTTGTTCAGGCTCGACGGCGTAGACAGCGGCCATCTCAGATCGCCTTGATCTTGAAGAACGCGAACACGACCATCTTCAGCAGCATCCAGCCGTGGCGGAAGCGGGAGATCTGGGTTTCGCCATAGCTGCGCGCGGCGTAGCGGATCGGCAGGTCGATCGATTTCAGGTTCAGCTTGGAGGCGCCGAAGATCAGGTCGAAATCGCCGAACGGATCGAAATCGCCGAAATAGGCCTTGCCGGCCTTGAGCCTGACATAGTCGCTGCGGCGGAGCACCTTGGTGCCGCAGAGCGTATCCGTGTAGCGCTGGTTCAGGAGCCACGAGAACAGATAGGAGAAGGTCTTGTTGGCGATGAGGTTGAGGAACCGCATCGCGCCCTCGTCCATCGGATAGACCAGGCGCGAGCCGTTGATGAACTCGCCCTTGCCGGAACGCAGCGCCTCGAAGAATTTCGGCAGTTGCTCCGGCGGCATGGTGAGGTCGGCATCGAGGATCATCAGCACGTCGCCGCGCGCGGCGTCGAACGCGGCGAACACCGCGTCGGCCTTGCCCTTGCCGGGCTGGCGCATCAGCTTGATGTCGTGATCGGGGAATGCCGCGCGCACCCGCTCCATCTCCTCATAGGTACCGTCCTGGCTGTGGCCCTCGACGAAGATGATCTCGACATCGTTGCAGAACGCCGCGATGCGCCGGACCGCCGGCTCGATGTTGCCGCGCTCGTTGCGCGCGGGGATGACGACGGTGGCCGAGCGGACGTCGTCGCTCACGCAGCGCAGCGAACGCGACACCAGATAGTGCCGCAGCGCCAGCGCGCGCAGGCCCGGCAGCACGCTGAGGAAGCGGTTGGCGAAACGGCCGAAGCCGTAGAGCCGCAGCGGCGAGAGCACGCGCTGCTCTGATTTGACGGGGTCGAAATCGGCCAGGTGCGCCAGGCTGCGCAGGTCGGCTGGCGACAGCACGTTCTGCTCCGGCTGCGGCATCCGCAGGCCCAGTGCTTCCGCAGCCTTCAGCAGCGGATACCAGAGGTGCGAGAAGTAGCCGATGACGAGTCGCGTCTCGCGCGTGCACAGCGGATGCAGCTGTTCGATGAACTGCTGGCAGTCGTCGAGCGAGCCGATGGTGTCGAGCACCAGGATGACGTCGAACGGGCCTGACACGGCGGCGAGTGTTGCCGGGTCCTCGGCATCGCCGACGACGAAGGTCAGGTGCGGATGCCGGGTGCGGGCGATCGCGATCTGCGCGTCGCTGAAGTCGATGCCGACGCCGTAGGACGGCTCGAGCGCGGCCAGGGTGTCGCCGAGGCCGCAGCCGATCTCCAGCACCCGGCTGCCCGGCGGAATCAGGAAACGCAGATAGCACGCGTCCTCGCCATGGAAGAACGATGCCTTGTCGCGCCAGCCCGCGCGTTCGGCAGCAAAGCGATTGGCATGCGCGAGGATGGCCGCCTTGCGCGGCGACAGCGGTCCGGGCGCAGGCGCCTCGCTTGCCGCGGCCGGTGGCCGCTCATGCTCGTCCTGCAGGACCTGACCATCCAACTCCGCCACTTGATACCATCCTCGTTTGGGGTTGCATCCTTCTAGGCCAGCCCGGTTGGGCGGAGTCAAGGCAAGTGACGAGGCGCTCGGCTCGCCACATTCGTCGCGGTGCTCACCCAGCAACCGGGCGCAGCGAAGCAGCCGACATCGTTCACGCGGCGCGTTCGCGCCCGAGTTTTGCGAGTCGTTCGCGCCCTCAAAATGCGAGGGCGCAGGGAAGGCCGGACCTCGACTGAGGCCCGTGGCCCGCCTGCGGAAAAAATGCAGGCGGCAGGTACCACAGGTCCAGCCGGACAGATCCGGCCCTCCCTGCGCGATGGGTTGAACGTCTGCTCCGAGCTCTCCCCGGGGACCGGCTTGTTTGCCCCCGTCGCCTGCGCGACACGTCATGCCACACCGACTTAGCGCCAGCATCGGGGCGCCAGGACCACACGGCTTGAACGTCCGCGAGCTGTCCATCGTCCAGCGCATCAGCACCCGACAGACCCGCGGCCACCGCTCCCCGCCTCTACGTATCGTGACGACGCGTACGCCCCTCTGCATGAGGACGGGATGCGCGGATCAAACCATGATTTCTGAAAAATAGCAACAGAATTTCGTTCATTCCGAATAATGGCCCACACAGCTCACCGCCCGCAGCAGAACTTGGATTTCTTGCCGCTGCCGCAGGGGCAGGGATCGTTGCGGCCGACCTTGGCCGCGCCGGCCGTCCGCTTCTGCTCTGTGACCACGGCCCGCGTGTCGCCCGAGACGAACCGCCAGGCGCCGTCGTCGTCGCGGCGGAACTGCGAGACCTCGTGGTGCTCGATGGTCCTGCCGCCCTCGCGATAGGTGGCGACGAAGCTGACCACGCCGTCAGCGTCGTCAGCCCCGCCGCGCGTCGTCGAGACGATGCGCAGGGAAAGCCAGGTCGCGCGCGTCGCCCAGTAATTTGCCGCGACGGCATCGAACGCGCGACGCTGGTCGGCCGCGAGCGTCGCTGCGATGTAGCCGATGTCGCCGCGCGTATAGGCTGTGTAGCGCGAGCGCATCAAAGCCTCGGCGGTCGGCGGCATCGCATCGCCACTGAGATAGGGACCGCAGCAGCGGTCGAAGGGAAGGCCTGAGCCGCAGGGACATGGCATGAAATTACGCTAGCACCGTTTCGGGGTTGATGAAATCTGACTGCGACGGCTGGCCTGCGGCCTTGGCCAGGAATAACGGTGGTTGTAACGAAACGAAGCCCATTCAGCTTGGAGGCTCGGAGCGTGAGGATAAGGGTCGTGCGGCTCGTCTCGATCGTTGTCGCGCTGGTCGCCATGAACGCCGGTTACGGCGTCGCCGTCGAGCAGCCGGGACCCGATCGGATTTCGTCCATTCAGCGCGCCGTGTTTGCGGAGGGGCGGCTCTGGCTGCTCGATACCGGCGGCCGGCTGTCGAGCATGGCGGAGGGCGGTGAACGAAGCGACGTTGCTACGCCGGAGCCGGTGATCGAGTTATTCGTCCAGGATGGACGAGTGGCAATCGTGACTTGCCCGCAGGAGTTCTGCGTGCCGTGGACCTCCGTTGAGCGATGGACTGTGCGCCGACGGGATGGCGACGGTTGGGGAACGGTGGCCAATATCGCAACGAAGGGCGAGAAGTTCGTGGCCGCGACGTCCACCCTCTTGCTGACGGACAGCAGGATGATCGACCTGACCGGCGGTGAATTAGCGGAGACGGCACTTACATCGTCGTCCACGTCGTCGCGCGCCGCCCCAAGGCCGCTGAACGAGGGCAAGGATTTCAGGTTCGGCGGAGCCATCATGCTGCTGGAAGACGGCAGGACCATTGATCTCACCGAAGGCATGCCATGGGAGGCGGCTCCCCTCATGCCTTCCTCCAACCAAACGCTGGCACGCAAAAAGCCGTTGCGGAGATCGCCGGCCGCCAGCGTCCTCCTCACGGCGAAGCATGTCTTCGTCGGCTACAACGCCGGAGAATGGGGCGGCGGGCTGCAGCGGATCGATCGGATCACCGGGATCGTCTCCGATATCGACGATGTCGAGGGCGACCTGTGCGGCGGCAAGCTGAACCCCGAGTGCGATCCGGTCAACGGCATCGCAATCATTCCGTGGAAGCCGCATTGCATCGCCGTCGCGGTCGGGCTGATCCATATGGCCGCGCATGGGCGCATCGTGGAAGTGTGCGACGCCTCGATGCGGCAGCTCTATCAGCATGTCATCCAGGCACCGACGGATCAGACACCTGACGGGCGGACGCGGATCTCTTGGTTCGCCCAGACGACCGCATTCTTCGGGCTGCAGCGCCAGGGCGAGGATCTGCTCGCAATGGGACATGACGGCCTGTACCGGATCGGCCAGGGCGATGTGGTGCGACAGATTCCATTCCCAAACTTCAAGCCAATTGATGGCGTCGCGGTGAGTTTCGACATTCCTGGACTTGTGTTGCTGCTGACCACCGCCAACCGGCGCTTCTCGGTGAGCGGCAGCACGCCCATGCTGGTGCCGCGCTGAGTGTCACTCGCTCCGGCGAGGGATGACGCGCTCATGTTGAGGCTGGCCGCATAGACCATGTTCGACTATCGCACATCATCCGAACGGCTTGCGCGCCGGCCCACGCGTCGCGCCTCCGCTCACGCGCGAGTTGTGACTCCAAAGCCGCAGCTCGCGACTCTTCAGCTCGCACCGTCCCGCTACACGCGCCGCGTGGTTTCGAAACCGGCGAATCCGTGTTAGCCATTGGTTAAGAACAAGGGTGTTGGGCGCACGGCTGACCGGCCCGGCCCCGCGCGGACCAGAACCTTCCGGGCGCCGCCTCATTACGTGGCGCTTGTGACCGCAAGCCCTCCGCATCATCGGCGGATCAGGGCGCGTGAGACGCCAACGATTTCTTCGCGCGACGCCAGCCCGGCCGCAAGAACGAAGGCCCGCTTCGAGGCGGGCCGCTGCCCGATTCCCGATCAGACGTGCACCCGATGCCGGCGCGGTTAGCGCTGCGTGCAAACGCAGCGTCGCGCCCATCACCACCGATTGGAGCAGCCCCGATGGCTGATGAGTCCGTAGTCGCATCCATCATTCCCTGGCAGCAGCCGAAGACGGCCAAGCCGCGTCCGAAGCGCGCCAAGGTCGTCAAGCCGCGCCCACGGCCCCGAGCCGACAAGGCCGAGAAGGCCAAGATGGCGGCGCTCGACGACGAGATGCTCGCGTCCGAGACGCTGATCATGCCGGATTTCCTGGAGCTCGTGAACGAGCCGGCGAAGTCCTCGGCCGCAGCCGAGCAGCCGCGCACGGAAGCAGCCGCGAGCGCCGCCGCAGCGGCGATCCCGGCTCCAGCCACGCCGGCGACGATGACACCGCGGGAAACGCCAGCGGTGATCGAAGGCGAGGTCGTCGCGACAACCGCGCCGGCTGCTTTGGCCAAGGCCGCGACCGGGCGCATCACCGCCTCGTCGGTCCTGCTGCAGCTGGCCGCACTGGCGCTGGCCGCGGTCGGAATGGCCATGAACGGCTGGTTCGCACACTCGCTCGGCTCGAACAGCACCGCGGGCTACATGTTTCTGGCGGTCGGCGTCACCGCCGACCTCGTCGCGCTGGTGATGCCGACCTGCGCCGCACGGCTGTGGCAGGCGCGCCACCGCGCCTCGGCACTGACCGGCTGGACGGTGTGGCTGATGACCTTCGTGTTCGCGGTCACCGCCGGCATCGGCTTCGCCTCCACCAACATCAGCGACGTCACCTTGGCGCGCGCCTCGCGCGTGACGCCCGCGGTGCAGGCCGCGCAGACGGCGCTCGCGGATGCAATGACCGCGCGCGACCGCGAGTGCAAGGGCGGCGTCGGCAAGTTCTGTCGGGAGCGCGAGGCTGCGGTCGCCGAGCGTCGCCTGGCGCTGGACGCGGCGATGTCCACGGTCAGCCAGACCGCCGATCCGCAAACCGAGGCCGCGATCAAGCTGGTGGCGTGGGTGTCGCGCGGCGTGGTGAAGCCGTCCGCCGACGACTTCGTCATGCTCCGCCTGATCCTGCTGGCGCTCCTGCCGCAGATCGGCGGCGTCCTGCTGATGGTCGGGCGGAGGGTATGAGAGTTCTTGTCGCCGCCGGCGATTGTTTCGCCGGGGTCGGCTCAGCGCTTGCTGCGGCCGCGTGAACGCTGCGGACGATGCGCGGCGCGCCACGCGCTCTCGAGCACGCCGCGCAGGCGAGCGGCGTCGACATCGGCGAGCGACACGGTGGTCCAGCCCTGATCACCCCATTTGTTCGGGACCCGGCGAAACACGCCGGGCTGCAGGCCGGCATGGTGCTCCTGCTCGTCGGGCGTGAGCAGGACGTTGGCGGATGCGCCATCGGCGGCGAGGGTCGCGAAGGTCCGGTGCAGCTTGAACGCGGTGCGATCGAAGTGAGGCGCCGCGGTCGTTCCGGCGAACGACAGGGCGAGAGCACGAAATTCGTCACCGGTCATCTCGACGCGCCTCGTGTGATCGTATTCGAACGATAGGACTAGCACCGGCCATGGCGGTCCGCCATACGGCGGACGTCGCGCCCTGCACGCAAACGTGAAGCCCCGGCATCCCGGGGCCTTGATGCAGGTCAAAACTATACGACCTCGTTTCTATATGGCTCGTCGCAGGATGGATCAGAGGAGAGCAGCCATGCCGGCACAGAGCACGATGCAGGTCTACCTGAACTGGGCCAGGGAGCGCCTCCACGAGATGGATGCCGCGCTGGAGTCGCTGGGGGTCAAGGCAGCCGAGGTCGAAGCAGCATCCAAGGTGAAGACCGAGGAGATCATGGCGGACTTGAAGAAGCGCCGCAGCGACCTCGAAGCCCTGCTCAAGACGCAAGCAGCGGCCGGCGAAGCCGCGATGGCCAGCGCGAAGACCGAGCTGGACGCGCATTGGGCTGGATTCGAGGCGCAGATGAAGGCCTATTTCGACGCCGCCGGCAAGCAGGCCGCCCAGCAGCAGGCGACCTTCAAGGACATCGCCGCCGCGCAGGCGACGGCATGGCGGGAGTCGGCTGACAGGTTTCGCGAGGCGGCGACCAAGGTGACGACGGTCGGCACCACCGATCTGGACGCCGTGCTGAAGCAGCTCAAATCCGACGCGGCAGAGGCCGGCGCCCATCTCGAGAAACTGAAACAGACAGGCAGCGAATCCTGGTCGGTGCTCAGCGCCGCCCTGAGCGAATCCCGCAAGGCGTTCGATCAGGCCAATCAGGCAGCTTGGAATGCGTTGAAGGGGCCGGGCGGGAAGAGCTGAGGGCGGTACGGCCAGAACGCCGCGATCCATCATGGGGCGGCGTCGCGAAACGCGACGCGCCCCGCAGTCAACGGATGGACGAAATGTGACGGGGTCGAGGGAAGCCGCAGCACCGCCCCCAGGGCAAGCCTACCAGCGCGAGCGGACAGCGCCGCTCGGACTCACTCCCTGATCGAGTCACTGCCCTGCGCGCGGCCGAGATATTGTTTGGGAAATTGGTACTGCTCCGCCGGACTATCGTCGTAGATCGAATCAGTCCGATGCATGAAGACGCAGTAGCTCATGCAGGCAGCTTAACTGAGCGACTCGGATGGAAGCAAATGTCGCAGCCAGCCGAGATCGCCGTGTCGCTGTACTTAGGAGTACGACGCTGGACGTCGATGCACGGCGCCTGCAACCGGCTTGGGCCGTGCTTGAAGGGCCCATAGCCGACGTCGAACCAGGCGTCCGTCAGCCTCGCTTCGAACTACCTGGCGGTGGCGCGCCGCTCACGCCCGGACTGATCGTGAGCGTGGTGCCGGCGGCACCTCCCGCTTCATAGGCCGCCGTCGACACCATCCGGCTCGTGCTGCGCGCCGACCGCAGCTTCAGATCGAGCTTGTCGAACTCGGCATCGACCACCGAGGTCTTGAGCACGACCAGGCCGCGGCCGCTGCTCTGGTTGACCTGATCCCGGGCTGCCTTCATCGCCACCAGGCGGTCGGCGATCGACACCACCATGCCGAGGGCGAAGGAGGCATTGGCGAGATGCCGGTCCTGGTGCCGGAACCGGCGGTACTCGGCCGAGGTCTTGTAGCGGCCGAGTTCGGCGCGCACGGCGTTGTCGATCAGTTCCGCCAGGTAGTGCGCAACCTCGACATCCGCGGGGAGACCGAAGAACACATAGCTCGCTTCGCCGGCCGGATTCTTCTCGCGCCAGACCCGGCAATCGCAGAAATGCGCGATCGCGCCGATGCAGTCATCGAGCGGAATGCGCTTCTTGCGATGGGTCTCATAGACCTTGCGCTCGCACGCCGACGCGCGCAGCTCGAGGTCGGACAGCGACAGGTCGTGGCGATCGAGCAGTTCGGCGACCTTGGCGGCCGCGGACAGCGCCTCGTCCTCGGTGCAGCCATTGGCGATGGTCTTGGCGCGCAGCGCCTGAATGCGGGATTTCAGCTTGTCGAGCGCAACAGGATCGGAAGCGGCAGGATCGAACGTCTGGCTCACCGCTCAAGGCCCATGACAAGCCCCGCCGGGAGGTGGCCGAGGGAGGAACTGGCGGAGAGGCAGGGACTCTGCGCCAATTATCTTCCGTACCCCAATTTGGCAGGCGTTTCGTGCAGATGGCGACGCCGCTGGTACCAATGCTGGTACAATTACCGGTACGAATGAAAAACGCAAGCCCCCGCCGCACTCCGATATTGACCGGCGCGGCCTGCCTACGAATGCCCCTAACCGTGCCTGCCACGCGCGACCGCGGCGCCGCCGAAAAAGCCGGGCCATCGCCGCGCTCCGGCACCACTTGTTAGCCCGCTGACTTGTTGGCTTGCTGACTTGTTAGCTTATTGGTTTGTAGGCTTGCTGACTTGCGCGCTTGCCAACTTGCTCACCCGCCAGCTTCTGCGCTCGGATTCGGCGTTTGCTTGTGGCTCTTTCGGCTTTGGTAGCGGCGTCACTTTCAGGTTCTTGCCACAGAACCTGGAAGCTGGGACGGCCTTTTCCACCAGATCGACATTCTGCTGCAGGGTTACCCATCCGATCCTTCCGTCGCCATCCAGCCAGACACGCAGAGCAACTGCATCGTCGTCCGCGAAGACAGGTTGATTTGGGGGCTTCGCGCTGAACGCCAAGAACAATCCATCGCCCTCCGTATCGGAAGTCAGACACGCGATACGAAATGCGGCAGATGGGTCCGCGCTAATGAACCTTTTTAGGAAATCATCGCGCGTCCAGAACGCTCCCTCCGTCGGACCGTCGAATGGCGTTCCGGGAAAATTCACGACATAAATCTTATCGGTGAAGAAACTATCGACATCCCCCCTGTTCTGACCGCGCGAGAGCGTGTACCCGCCAAGCGCATACATCGCGAATTCCAGGCGCTTCTGGACGCGAGCGAACTCTTTGTGTGGCGGCCTCGGACTAAGGTCATCTCGGTAGAAGAACGCCTTCGCCGAACCGGCATCATACACCGGCTTTTCCATATAGCGTTTCCACAGGGCCACATGACTGAGTCCCGAAAGCGCATAATCCGACCCCATACAAGTCAAGGTTTTGGTCTGGTCGAAGCCGGAAAGCAGCGTCAGCAACACCAAACCGTACGATATGTCGTCAGGGGACAGATTGCGATCCCTCATTAACGCATCGAAACGCCGACAACTTTCAGCCAAGTCACCTACCGCCTTGTCCGCTATTTTCAACGTGGTGTAGGCATCTTTGACGATGTTCTCATATGGTCCAATCAGGTCGGGATCTTGAGTGACCGACTTAATCTTCGAGAGACTTACCTTCACGGTGCTGTAGGGGGTGCGGACCGTATTCACGCCCTGGTACAATGGCTGCGATTGCGTAACGGTATTGCCGCGATCAAGCTGCGAATACAATTTCGTCAATGGATCGTTGGCCTGCGAGGCGGCTTTCAGGACGTTGGTTGCCGGTCCGACGCCAGCAAATAGCGGCAGGATGGGAAGGGCCACCTGGATTAGACCGGCAACACCTGCCGCAAGAGGGCCGGGCTGGTTGGTGTCGGTCTTGTTCGCCGTCGCAGCTATAAAAAGCTTGTCACGTCCCGAAACTGCGAAGCTGGTATCGCATTTTTCGTTCTTGAATATGCTACGGTTCTTTTTGTCTCCAGATACCGAGAAAACAGTAACGGCTGCTTTGGCATCGGAGGGCAGCTGAGAAGACGAAAGCCTTGTCGGGGTCAGCGCAACTATGTGACTGGTGGTGACGGAAGTCTGAACGAACGGTCCCCAGTCGATCAGACCAGGCGAGCCAATTGAGGCGCAAGACAGATCGACTTTGTAAAGTTCATCGGGATTCGGAAGTCGACGCTGCTTTGGAGGAATGATTCGAAGCAACTGGTCCTTATCGGCCGGATCCAGCGACCTTGCTTCGGGTCTGTTCCCGATCAAGCAAACTCCGCCGATCGATAGCCCAGTGCACTCCTGCGACTGAGCAGGTGCAGTGAACGATATGGAAAACAGTACCGCGACTCCGGCTGAACACCACCTGATCATCGGCCGCCCTCATCAAAAGCCACAAGCATAGACCTAAAGATCTTTGGTTGTTTGATATGGATCAACAACCAATGCAAGAAGCTCGCCTTAGTTGTATTATATGAGGACGAGTCGTAGAGAGCTACTCAGGTTTGCAGCACTGGCTGCATCCTCGTCGCTCGCCCCCCGCTCTTCCAGAGGGGAGCAACCGGGCGGCACTCTGGAGCCATGTTCGCCGCCTGATGGCTCGTCTCTGCCCTCAAGTCATCGCCACTTCCTTGTTAGCTTGGTCCAGCTGCTGGCTGACAAGGATTTCCGACCAAGCCGACTGGCGCCTCTACGTCCAGGCATCGTGAACCAGTGGGCGGAATTGTGCTCGAGCGAAGACGACGTTCGTACCTGGTGCGCCGAGTTGGAGCGTTGGGTACGTTGGTATCGGCTCTACGCGTACTGGCTAACTGACCTCTTCCAGCAGGTCGCGATGACGCGCCAGTCAGTCTATTTCTTCTGGGCCTGTCAGCTCTATTCGGACGCGCAGACGCTCTTTGCGGACGATCTCGCGTTATCATCCCTGGAGACGGCGTACTCTCAGTACCTCGAAAATCAAGTCGCTCTCGGGAAACCTTTTGAACCGATCGGCGATGAACTAAGATCGAAACTGCATCATTCTTACGACTTTTATCATCGCTGGACGCGTCCTTTTGAGTATTCGGACTCAAATCCTTGCGCTGTTCACCTCTACCTTCGCCTGAGTCAACGTTGGCTGATCGAAGCCGCCCGCAAGCACTACCCCGCATTCGACATCAGAAATGCTGATGCGCTCCGGATCATCATCTCACAATGCGAGAGTGATGATGTCGCCTTTTACGCAATCTTGGCCCGACGCTTTCTCGGCCTGTTGCTGGCGGAACAGAACCAGTTTGGGCTAAGCATCGCCGAATACGAGGCTGCTCTCGCTGAGGCTCGCAGGCTCGAGCTGGACACAGAGATCGGACATCTTGAGCGTCTGCTTGGGCACGCTCAGCGGCAGATAGGAAATCTGGAAGCATCCCGGTTCCATTTCGAGAAAGCGTTAGAGTACGAGAAGCAAGGTCCTGCTTTTGCCTATACGTCGTACTGGCAGGCTTTATCAGCCCGAGAGCTGGGCGACACTCTTTTCCTCTTGGCGGGGCAGACTGCAAATGTCGACGCCGGAAGGCCAGGCACCAAAGCAGTCCGGATCGACGACCCCGAGAAGTTGCGCCCAGCGCTGCTTGCTTACCGCGCCGGCCGCGTACATCTCGATGCACACCTCACCATTCAGTCGCCTCTTCCGCTTGCTCGCGCCGCCAAGCAGCAGCTTTTTCGCTCCTTTTCCACCAATTCGGTGAAGGCTGCATGTCTCCTGCAGTCCGCCATCGACATGCTGGCCGAGGTCGAATGGAATGGTCCACGACAGATTACCGAGTTGGTCTCGGAAATCGCGGCAACCCGCAACGAGCCTCGTACCGCTGTGGCAGAGTTTCGCCGCAGGCGAGCTATCTACTATAGCTCGCTAAATACGATGCCGCCCAATTTCGAAGACTATCTTGCCAGTGCCACTCAGCATTACGCCGAACGAAGGCAATATCTCAAAAGCTCGATCGCGTTACAGCCGATGCTCTTCGACTTGCTGTCAAGCGACAAGAACGCCCGGCGAGCATTGGCCTTGCGTCTGCCCAAAACGATATTCCTGCTGTTCCATGTCGGAACCCATGAGAGCATCATGGTCTTGGCAGACGTGGAGTCCGGGGCGGTTGCTCCTTTCAACGCTCCGTTTGGTGAACACGACCTGCGTCCAATCCACGAAGAGTACCAGAGAGCCACATCGGATGATGGCAGCGAGGGCGTACTTAGGAGCGCATTAGATAAGCTCCTGTTAAGCTACGCGAATCTACTCGATCCCTTGCTTGAGCCAATACTGAAATTCTTGCCGGACAGACATTTAAAGATCTTTCCGCGTCTCCAGATGAATGCCGTGCCGCTTCATGCCGTTCGCATAAAGGGGAAAATGCTGATCGACCACTGCGCCTCACTCAGCTACGGGCAGACACTGGGTCTATTTCTTGAAAACCATCGCAAGATTTTGTCCCCTGAGCAGGGCGTGACGCTGCGCTACGTCTCGGGTGAAGGTGTCCCATTTTACGACCTTATCGAAACGAAGCTCCAAGAGATTTATGGAGGAATGTGCATTTCCGAACGGCCCGAGGGGTGGCCGCAGTTGATGGGGTCAATTTCGGCCCGTCCTGCATCCGACACTCTGTTCGCATGTCATGGTTTCTACGATGCTGACAATCTGGATGGCAGTTATCTAAGACTTGCCGGTGATCGCAAGGTCGGATTCTCCGAGATTTTCGCACAACTCGACCTGCGCGGGTGCCGCAGCGTCATCATGGGGGCGTGCGACAGCGGTTTGGCTCGCGCAGAAATCGGCGCCGAGTATATCGGTCTGCCGAGTGCAATGCTCGCATCAGGGGCACAGCACGTCTTAGGCGCGCTTTGGACAATTCCTCAATTGGCCACGGCTGTATTGATGCTTCGCTATCTCGAGCTGGCCAAGAGCAGCGACGTTTGCAGTGCCCTCTGCCGGGCTCAGTGCGAAGTCAGGATGATGACGAGGGATGACCTCTCGGCCTGGCTTCAAAATATGGCCCCTGCGAACCCCGAACTGCCTGCTGTGTTGGGTGAGATCGCAAGAATGGATCAGTATCCGTTCGAACATCCCTATCACTGGGCCGGGCTCCACGCCGTCGGCGACATATGATGTGAGGCTAGGCCGGTCAAACAAGACGTCGAAAGTCCGTACTAACGAGAGGTGCAGTATGATGCTTATCAGTCGACGAGTGGTCTTGACCGGTGCCGCATCGTTCATTTTGACCAGTGCTGCTGGCGCGCAGCCTGCGATTGATTGGAGCGCCCTTGCCAAGGAAGATACCGAAGCACCGAGCATTCCTGATGCTCTGAAGGATTTCGCCAACCAACCCTCGCTCAATGGCCCGATTACCGGCTACCAGCCCTTCGGAACTAGTCCCGCAACACCGGAGGAGGAAACGCTCGCCAAGAAGCTGTTGGATCAAGCTCCCACGAATTGCAGTCCCATCGAAGTGGCGCTCTATTTTCTGGATGTCGCTAACGGCAAGTATGGGAAGGAGCTTCGCCCCTACACGACTGCGTGGCCGGTTCGGTGGAATCCGGTGATAGTTGGATTCTTTGCATCCACCAATACGACGCCCAGCGGAGATACAACGGCGTGGTGCGCAGCATTCGTAAACTATTGCTTGATACGTTCAGGCATCGGGAGAAAGCCGATCAGCGGCGCAGCGGACCCTACATACAGTGCGGCCTCAGCTTCGTTCAGGAACTGGGGAGCCAAGGTGGCTACGAAGGCGCAGCCGGGCGACATTGTCGTGTTCAAGAACAACAGTAATCCGAATCATGGTCATGTTGGCTTCTTCGTCACCGAGGACGCCGACAGCGTTCTTGTATTGGGCGGAAATCAATTCGAAGGCACCCCGGTCAGGCACGCGATCAACCGGAAGAGGATTGGGAAACATGGCTCGGTGCTCGAATTACATTCCTACCGGACCGATCCGCAGTTGCATGCGTAGCGCGGCGCTCACGTTCGCAGCATTGCTTTCGTCTTCCGCAGCGATCGCTGCACCCTACCAGGACTCTGGGCCGGCAGTCGTTCGCCTCCATATCGAAGGGATATTCAAGGAACAGGCTGAAGCGCTTAAATCTATGCCTGAAAAGGAAAAGCAAAAGAAAAGATTCTTTGACAGCTATGCTACCGGATTCGTTGTGTCGCCAGATGGACTTGTCATGACGGCGGGCCATGTGGTGCCCAATCCGACAGAATTCGAACAGGACACGCTGGTGATCGAGGCCCGCTTGCCCCATGATGATGCTCGCAATTTGCTTGTGGCCAGCGATCCGCCATTAAGGCTCAAAGTCGTGAAATCGGCCACGACACCTCACGACGTCGGATTGTTGAAAATTGAGAATGTTCAGGCTCCCCTAAGATTTCTTCGCCTCTGCGACGATTACAATATGGACGAGGCGCTTGTCCTGCTTGGATATTTTGGTGACGACAGGTTGGCAAGTCGACACGGTATCGTGTCCAAGCCCGCCATTGATCCGCTGCCAGTTGTAATGCAAATGCCCATGCACAAGGGCGATAGCGGCGGACCGGTGTTTAATTCCAAGGGCTACGTAATAGCGATTGGAATCGGACAAGAAGAAGTCAATTTTGAACGCGTCGAATTAATGAGCCGTGCAGAGTTGATCCGAAGCGCGATCGCTTCGATGTCGCCTGAAACCAAGGCGTTGATTGGAACGAGCTACGATCCGGCGTGCGACAAGAAATTGGCTGCGCCTCAGGGGCCGATAGCCGAGGTGCGACTTGATAAGACCTCGACCGTCGAGCTTGGCTCTGGCCAGACGACGAAACTGACACAGGCATTTCAAGCGCCCCCGGGAAGCGTTTTTGAGGAGATCGTGAGGGCAGATGCGAAATCAGACGCGGAGCGCGTTTCGGCAACCCCCTCAGGTACGGCAATCCTGGGCGACGGGAAGACGATTCAATTGACGATCGAGGCGAATGCGGGCACCGAAAGCAAGAGCATTCTCGACGCCTTGCGGGAGACGCTCGGCTCTCCAACCAAGAGAAAGCCAGCGCCAGCCTCGATCAGCAGTCGAGTGGTGGCGAGAATCAAGCCTTCGGAGCCACTGGTTGCATCAAGCCAACTCCAGCCGGAACTTCGATCCTACTTGGTTTCGAAGACGCTCGACATTCACAAGTCGGCGGCGACACGCCAAGACTATTCCGATCAGATTCCGGCACCCAAAGGTTACCGGTTTCAGGAGATCGTAAGCGTAAGCGTGGTCGGTATGAGCCACTCGCCTACAGACGGGATCGAGACTGTCGTCGGTGGCGAAGGCAACTTCATCAGCGCGACCTACAGTCTTGAGAGCGGGCCGGTTGATAATCCTTGGAAAGCGTGGATCGATGCGTTTGTCACGGCAAAACTGATCCCTATTGGTAAGTAGTCCGTCGGATTCCCGCCCGTCCGCTTTCAGTTGCAGAGCCGATTCGACGTGGTCGTGCTCAGATCACATGATTCGGACAAAATTGCATAGCGTCGCAGCAAACGCTGCACGAAAGAGCAGGCATTTTCTGCGCTCGCTTCACCCGGTCGGCTGTTTGACAAAGAAAGTGATACAACCCTTGTTGTCACCATAGAAGGGTCGGTCGAACATCCAATGGACCGTTCCCGACAAGGCCAGCCCGTTTTGCACGAGGTCGGGACCGTTGGCCTCGACAGGGCGAATATGGGCCGCATTCACTTCGGCACGTCCGCCGCCGTTGATCAGTTTCAGCCCGGTGATGGCGCAACGTTCGCCATAGGCTCGCAGTACGATCTTGCGGAACAGGCGATCTTGGGCGATACGCGACGTCAGACGCTGGATGCGATCGCGGAGCTGCTCCGACGCCAATGGCGTTTGATCCTCTTCAAACCCATTAAGGGGGTGGCCGGTCTCCGGCATACGCGGCAACAAGACGTCTCGATCATCCAGACCGCGCTCGATGATACGCTGAAAGTCCTCCGGCGAAATCGGCCGCACAGCCGCCTGCGCCCGGCCCGAGATCTTGCCCGTCTCGTTGAGCAGACCCCGCTCGACCGGACCGTTCTGCTCGCTGAAAGGAACCGGGCTGACGAATTCGAGGTATGAGCCGGGCTGAATGAGCGCGAGATACATATCGGGCGCCTTCGGATCTGGAATGATCCGCTCGACCCGAGCGATCGCGAAATAGCCGCGCGTTCCAAGCACTTTCGTCGGCTCTAAGTAGACAATCCAATCTCCGACGCTGCCCTGCGCGCGGCCGAGATATTGTTTGGGAAATTGGTACTGCTCCGCCGGACTATCGTCGTAGATCGAATCAGTCCGATGCATGAAGACGCAGTAGCTCATGCAGGCAGCTTAACTGAGCGACTCGGATGGAAGCAAATGTCGCAGCCAGCCGAGATCGCCGTGTCGCTGTACTTAGGAGTACGACGCTGGACGTCGATGCACGGCGCCTGCAACCGGCTTGGGCCGTGCTTGAAGGGCCCATAGCCGACGTCGAACCAGGCGTCCGTCAGCCTCGCTTCGAACTACCTGGCGGTGGCGCGCCGCTCACGCCCGGACTGATCGTGAGCGTGGTGCCGGCGGCACCTCCCGCTTCATAGGCCGCCGTCGACACCATCCGGCTCGTGCTGCGCGCCGACCGCAGCTTCAGATCGAGCTTGTCGAACTCGGCATCGACCACCGAGGTCTTGAGCACGACCAGGCCGCGGCCGCTGCTCTGGTTGACCTGATCCCGGGCTGCCTTCATCGCCACCAGGCGGTCGGCGATCGACACCACCATGCCGAGGGCGAAGGAGGCATTGGCGAGATGCCGGTCCTGGTGCCGGAACCGGCGGTACTCGGCCGAGGTCTTGTAGCGGCCGAGTTCGGCGCGCACGGCGTTGTCGATCAGTTCCGCCAGGTAGTGCGCAACCTCGACATCCGCGGGGAGACCGAAGAACACATAGCTCGCTTCGCCGGCCGGATTCTTCTCGCGCCAGACCCGGCAATCGCAGAAATGCGCGATCGCGCCGATGCAGTCATCGAGCGGAATGCGCTTCTTGCGATGGGTCTCATAGACCTTGCGCTCGCACGCCGACGCGCGCAGCTCGAGGTCGGACAGCGACAGGTCGTGGCGATCGAGCAGTTCGGCGACCTTGGCGGCCGCGGACAGCGCCTCGTCCTCGGTGCAGCCATTGGCGATGGTCTTGGCGCGCAGCGCCTGAATGCGGGATTTCAGCTTGTCGAGCGCAACAGGATCGGAAGCGGCAGGATCGAACGTCTGGCTCACCGCTCAAGGCCCATGACAAGCCCCGCCGGGAGGTGGCCGAGGGAGGAACTGGCGGAGAGGGAGGGATTGCCGCTCTGCGCCAACTAGTCCAATAAAATCAAAGCCTTGCTTCATGCCCGATGCCGGCGTGTGTACCAGTGATATGCCCCAAAGTCGAGCCGATTTTGCTCGCCTTATGCAGGCTGTGCCGCATCTTGGGATGGCCCAAGCGTTCGACTTCCTGCACGCCACGAACGAGGTCTTCGCCAAGCGCGACATCGAACTGCCGTTGCCTGAGCAGTCCACGACCACCCCGGTCGACCGCTTGGAGGAGGGACTGGCAGTCCAGAAGAGGATCATCGGGGACGTGGTCGTCGACAGGCTCTACGCATCGGCGCCGGCCGACCAGCAGCATATCCAACGGCTGCTGTCGGCGAACTGCTTCGGCGACCACGTGGGACGGTGGGATCGACATCACGACCCGCGAGCTTCTCACCTTCAGCTTGCTGGCCGCGCTCGGCAGGTGCGAGCCGCAGGTGATGGGCCATGTGGCGACCAACCTGCGCATTGGCAACGACCACGCACCCCTGATCGACGTCGCCACCTAGCTCTTGCCGTTCATCGGTTACCGTCGGCGGCGCGAGTTCGTGTTGCGTCGTCAAGCTCGTTGGGTCGAGTTTCAGGACCAGGATTTCGTTCAACCGCGTACCGTTTCGGATGACCGACGTTTTCGGATCCTTCGACCAAGCCCGAAGCGGAGGGCCGCCGAGCTTGAGGTCGTCGGGCTTGCAGCCGGAAAATGTGATCAAATCGGTCGAGGATCATCTCGTGATGGCTCACGCAGACGATCGCTGCATCCCGATCGACCGCGACCTTGCGGAGCAGGTCCATTACGTTTCTCGCGCGCTGCGAGTCCAGCGGCCCTGTCGGCTCAAGGCGCGCACGCCCAAGAGTCAGCTACTGATGCTGTGGACGGCTCCTCTGTCCGGCACGCGAGTGCCATGGATTTGGGGGCTATTAGGGCTCCCACGATCTGGAGGAGCTGCCCATGCAAGCGGTCCCGTGGGGCTTGCACCCACTGGAAAGCGCCGCCTTGTCACGGCGCACACCCGAAGCGGACAGTGGGAGCTGCCAAGCGGCCTACGATCATCGGCTCGCCGCCGTGCAGTGGTGTAATTTCGTCACGCTTCTCGGCAGTGCGGCGGCTGCATGTTTAGACAACCGTACCAAGCAATTTGCCGATACCGGCGGTAAAAGCCATCGCTAACGCGCCCCAGAGTGTCACTCGGGCCGTGGCCCGCAAGACGTTTGCACCCCCTGCTTTTGCCCCGACTGTACCCAGAAGCGCTAAAAAGCCCAAAGAAGCAGCGAATACGATCGGGACAAGTGCGCCTGTCGGCGATATGACAACCATAAGCAAGGGCATCGCCGCGCCCACCGAAAATGATGCGGCGGAGGCCAGTGCAGCTTGTATCGGATGCGCGGTGCTAATTTCCGATATCCCAAGCTCATCCCGAGCGTGGGCGCCCAATGCATCTTTCGTCATCAATTGCTGAGCAACCTGCTGCGCAAGCGCCTGATCGATACCACGCTTGACATAGATTTCAGCAAGTTCGTTAAGCTCATACGTGGGGTTCTCGCTCAATTGCCTCCGCTCACGCACAAGGTCCGCCTGTTCGGTGTCGGATTGCGAGCTGACGGACACATATTCACCTGTGGCCATCGACACAGCGCCAGCCACCAGTCCCGCGATGCCTACGATCAAGATTGCGTTCTCCGTAGCGGCGGCCTCCGCGACAGCGACGATCAAGCACGCGGTCGAAATGATTCCGTCATTGGCGCCAAGCACTGCGGCACGCAACCAGCCAATACGGTTGATGTGGTGTCTCTCCGGTTGCGGGCGAACAGGATTCATCATCTACACTTTATCACGTGAGATCGCCTTACCATCGGTCATAGTGACGGCCACGACAAGCATGCCGACATGATATAGGCGGGGATGCGGTGTTTAGCACTTCCTGTCGACTGCAGTGTTTATCTGTTTCTGGCCCATACCGACGAAATCCAGCCTTCGTTCACATGACGGCCCTCAGGGATAGACCGGAAATCGCCAGAGCATAGCAAGATCGACGGTGTGACCGATGCTGTCGAAAAAGTCCAAAATTAGGGAGCGGCTAATTTCCTGCAGAAGGGCAAGACAAGCGGCGATCGCCAGTCAATGGGCCTTCAGCTTGACTACAAGAGTCACCGGTGAGTTCACCGCCTGACGATGAATCCCCCAAATAGCCTTCTCATTGGCGAGCCAACGGCTTCTAAAATTTAGCCCCGAAGGTACAAAAAGACTTTTTCGACAGCATCAACCCAAACCGGCCATGGCCCCGGACGGTCACAGAACTTTGCTTCACAAGCGCACAACCAGCCAAGTCACGGATCATCATGAGGTCTGTTCATCTCGATGTGCGATATCATCGTCGTCGGCGAGAGTGCGCGCTTCGGGCATCTCGAGATCACGCTTGGCACCCTTTCGGGTGCAGGCGGTGTTCAAGAGATGGGAAGGCGCCGGGGTCGCTAGACGGTGCACCTAGGACCAGCCTGCGGATGGATTTGACCGGGTCCTTTCGCGGACTGTGGAGGCAGGCCCAAACTCGGAGGCACGGCATGATCGTCAGCGTCGCCGCGAAGTCGACCGGGGCGGTGCAGCGGCGCTATCGGCCCGCAGTTTCTCAACGGGCTGTCTGTTCGAAATTTCATGATGTCACGTCCGGCGCATAGCGCGTGCCCAGCCGGTTCGGCTTCCCTGCGATTCCCGACTTGACAAACCACATCTCGGAGCGCATTCGAACCTCGCCCCGAAGTTCCGGGGCATTTCAACCAATCGAAACAGGAATATGGACAGTTCCCCTAGTCGCTGTCCGGCCGAGGCGAAGCTCCTCCGTCGGGCATTCAATGAGTCAACCGGAATCGCCCCCGACGTCGCCCGTCGGGCGAGCGGCGGCCGGGCCTAGGGCCTGTCGTCCTCGCCTCTCGGGACCCGTCGGGGTCGTTATCCGAGAGGTGAGCCATGAACACGAACGTCACTTTTCTTCGCGGCAATGCCGCTGCGCCCGCGCTTCAGGGAAGCCGGGCGAACCGCCTCAATCAGGTCCGTTTCTTCGAGAACTGCCGCGACACGGGCGTGCCGGCACGCGCCGCGCTCGTGATGGTGTGGCGCACCAACCCGGCCAGCGGCAGGCTTGAATGTCGCTGGGCCATAGACGGCGGCGCCGCAACTGACGAGGGCGTCAGTTGCAATGACCTCCGTCAAGCTGCCTAGTCGGGCTCTTCCGCAAGCTGTTGCTCGCTTCCTCCCTGCCAAGGTGCATGCCTGGCGGGTGCGTTTCGTCGCGTCTGAATGCAGTCCGACTTCGATCAATACCTCCAATTCCAAAGCAACGTGCCATGAATAAAGAGACAAAACAGTCGCAAAGCGGCCGCGAGATCAGCAGCAAAAGGCAGGTCGTTTCGTCTCTCCTGGTGGAGCTGTGCGAATGCTCTCCCGAACAAGCACTGGCTCGTTTGGAGGCGACGCCAAATGGCCTGACCGAAGAACAGGCCGAAAAGCGACAGGAGCAGTATGGCCTCAATGAAGTAAGTCACGAGAAGCCGCCGACCTGGTATCATCAGCTATTCGAGGCCTTCCTGACGCCGTTCAACGGCGTCCTGTTCGCGGTCAGTATCGTTTCCCTATTTTCCGATGTGATTTTCGCCGCGCCGGAAGATCGCTCGTTCAGGACAATCATCGTGCTCTCCGCGATGGTCCTGCTGAGCACGCTGTTGCGCTTCTGGCAGGAATTCCGGTCGAACCAAGCCGCCGAAGAGCTGAAAGCGATGGTGAGCTCGACGACGGCGGTGCTGCGTGCCGGCATGCCGCGCCCGCAGGAGTTGCCGATTTCGACATTGGTGCCGGGCGATATCGTCCATCTGTCGGCCGGCGACATGGTCCCTGCCGATGTGCGGCTCTTGAGCGCCAAGGACCTCTTCGTCAGCCAGGCCATGCTGACGGGCGAGTCTCTTCCGCTGGAGAAATATCCGCTTCTGCCGACCCCGAGGAACCTCGCTCGCAGCCCGCTCGAACTGGAGACGGCTAGTTTCATGGGCACGAACGTGGTGAGCGGCACCGCGACCGCCGTCGTGGTGGCGACAGGCGATGCGACCTAC
Organism: Bradyrhizobium sp. HKCCYLS3070; assembly: GCF_051167575.1. Classification (NCBI taxonomy): domain Bacteria; kingdom Pseudomonadati; phylum Pseudomonadota; class Alphaproteobacteria; order Hyphomicrobiales; family Nitrobacteraceae; genus Bradyrhizobium; species Bradyrhizobium sp. HKCCYLS3070. Next base: position 50,003 of record NZ_JBNPTI010000016.1, on the reverse strand, counting down.
TTCGGCGCCATGGCGCGCGATATCGTCGGCGCACGGCCGCTCACGAGCTTCGATATCGGCGTCAATCGCGTCAGCTGGATGCTGATCCGCTTCCTGCTGGTGATGACGCCGCTGGTGTTCCTCATCAACGGTATCACCAAGGGCGATTGGCTGGAGTCGTTGCTGTTCGCGGTTTCGGTCGCGGTTGGTCTCACGCCCGAAATGCTGCCGATGATCGTCACCGCCAACCTCGCCAAGGGCGCGGTGATGATGGCGCGACGCAAAAGCATCGTGAAGCGGCTCAACGCCATCCAGAATTTTGGTGCGATGGACATCCTATGCACCGACAAGACGGGGACACTGACGCAAAATCGGGTCATCCTTGAGCGGCATCTCGACATTCATGGCAATGAGGACAGCCAGGTGCTGGAGTTGGCCTGGCTCAACAGCTTCCATCAGACCGGCCTGAAAAATCTGCTCGACGTGGCAGTGCTGGAATACGCCGATCAGTTGGAGCTGGTCGGCAAGGTGCAGCACTATCAGAAGGTCGATGAGATCCCGTTCGATTTCGTGCGTCGCCGCATGTCGGTGATCGTCCGCAACGGCGGCAAGAACCTCCTGGTCTGCAAGGGAGCGATCGAGGAAGTGCTGGCGCTCTGCGCATTTGCCGACGAGAATGCCGCAGCGCCCGAGGGCGTGGTGCCGTTCACCGATGACATGCGACAGAACGTGCGCGAGATCACGCGCGACCTGAACGAGGACGGCCTGCGCGCGCTGGCGGTCGCCTACAAGGAACTTCCTCCGGAGGACCGGGCCTACACGGTCGCGGACGAGAAGAAGCTGGTTCTTGCCGGCTACGTGGCCTTCCTCGACCCGCCGAAGGAAACGGCGCGCGAAGCTATTGCGGCGCTCAACGAGCACGGGGTCGCGGTCAAGATCATCACCGGCGATAACGAGGTCGTCACGCGCAAGATCTGCAAGGAGGTCGGACTCGCGGTCGACATGGCGATGGCAGGAAAGGACGTGGCGGCCCTGGCTGACGCCGAGCTGGCCGAAGCTGCCGAGCGGACTACCATCTTCACCAAGATGTCGCCTCTGGAGAAGTCGCGGGTGATTCGCGCCCTCCAGAGCAAAGGCCACACCGTTGGCTATCTGGGCGACGGCATCAACGATGCCGCCGCGCTGAAGGACGCAGATGTTGGCATCTCGGTCGACACGGCCGTCGATATCGCCAAGGAATCGGCGGATATCATCCTGCTCGAAAAGAGCCTCCTGGTTCTTGAAGAGGCCGTGATCGAGGGCCGCAAGACCTTCGCCAATATCATCAAGTACATCAAGATGACGGCCAGCTCGAACTTCGGCAACGTGTTCAGCGTGCTCGTGGCGAGCGTTTTCCTGCCCTTCCTGCCAATGCTGCCGATCCAATTGCTGATCCAGAATCTCCTCTACGACGTCTCCCAGGTCTCAATTCCGTGGGACGATGTGGACCGGGATTACCTCACACAGCCCAGGAAGTGGGATGCAGGTGGCGTTGCTCGCTTCATGGTATTCATTGGCCCCATCAGCTCCATCTTCGATATCGTGACCTTCATCGTGATGTGGCACGTATTCGGGGCGGATTCGGTCGAGAAACAATCGCTGTTTCAATCCGGCTGGTTCGTGGTCGGCCTGCTGACACAGACTCTGATCGTCCACATGATCCGCACGCAGCACATCCCGTTCGTCCAGAGCCGGGCCGCCACCCCGGTAATCCTGCTGACGGCCAGCATCATGGCGATCGGCATCTACCTGCCATTCTCACCGCTTGGCGCGCATGTCGGCATGGTGCCGCTTCCGACGTCGTATTTCCCGTGGCTCATCGGGATTCTGCTGAGCTATTGCCTGCTCACGCAGCTGATCAAGCGGTTCTACATTCGCCGGTTCGGTCAATGGCTGTAGGTTCGGCAATGCACGTCGAGACACGGGAGTTGCTCCGAAGTCGTGCACAGCGCCACGTTGCAAGCACGGTGATCCGCGTCGCGATTGTCATGCTGCGGCTCTCTTACCAGCTTTATCGGGCCGGAGTTCTCGATTTGGCTGGCGCCAAGTGTGCCATTCGATGGAGCGATGGGGTCTGGCGGCTCGGCTGGAGTCTCGTAAAACGGAAGCGCCGCCCGTAACCAGGCTGCAAAACCTGTTGCGCGCCCATCACAGACTGCTGCAACTCATAATCTCTGTCTGATGTGATCGACGGCCCGGAATCGGCCGATGCCGTTGCGAATGAAATCATGAAAGCGCCCGTCCGCCGCGGCTCGCGCACCTCGATCTCTGGAGCGATCAGTTTCGCGATTCTGCTGTTCGATGAAAATCCCTATCTGTGGATCGGCGCCGAACCTCGACCCCTCTGAAGCGAAATAATTCAGGTTGTTACGATGCCGATCGGCGTCCAGATCCCACGCCGAGTTACAACATGTGTCACCGTACCGGCTATCTGCCCCGTGGCGCGTACAGGTCGCACCAGCCCATTGGACTAATCGGGCCCTCCACAACCTGACACTCACCGGCCATCATCCCGCGTCCCATCATTCCGTCCCCCATCATTCCACCACCACCCATCATTCCACCACCCATCATGCTGTGCCCGACAAAGAACTTGCACATGCCGCACATCTGCCCACTGTTGGGATAGTCCTGGTAGTGAACGACTGATTACTGGCTTTGCCTTGAGCGAAGCTTGTAGAGGGTCCGCGCATTGACGGTACTCCAACCGCGGCCGTGAATAGCACTGCCTTCCGGAGCCAAGTGCGACGTGAAAGCTTTTCATTTGTAGACATGACGCGTCCTCCTTTCGCATCTAGTGCTGACTTTATTGGGGCTGTACCGACATTGCGCATCCTTTCCGGGTATTCGTCACGCTAGGTTTCATCCTCTGCGAAACGTTCGTGAGCTCTTCTACAATCCAAACGCCGCAGCCGGCGCCAGCCGCCAGATCGCTTCGAGGTCCGTGATATCGACCGCTGTCGGTGCAAGATCCTCTGCCTCTGCATACGGATTCAGAGCCCCTCGATGAACTTCTTGAGTTTTGCCCCGACCTGCTCCGCTGCCTGCTTCAGAGCGGGGTTTTCGATGGCTTGCATGGACGCCACCGGATCGATTGCTGCGACTTCCGTTCTGCCGCCGCCGATATCCTGCACCACAACATTGCAAGGCAGCATTGTTCCGACCTTATCCTCGAGCTGGAGCGCCTCATGGGCAAGTGTCGGATTACAAGCACCCAGGATGCGATAGTTACGGAAGTCGACATTGATCTTCTTCTTGAACGTATCCTTCACATCAATTTCGGTGATGATTCCGAAGCCCTCCTGCTTCAAGGCTTCAGTCGTGCGGCGAACCGCGTCCTCGAAACCGATCGTGAGCGTTTTCGAAAAATAGTAGCTCATTTTACATCTCCCATGCTGTACTGCAGGCGTGGTGGCAAGCGGATGAGGCACCCTTCCCTTTGGTGGCACCTCTCATCGAAGGCCGGACAGGAATTCGGCGACTGCCCTTTTGTCGGTCTCGCTCAATGCCGCGGCGATGCCATTCATCACTGAACCCTCTCGCTCGCCATCCGCAAAACGGTTCAACTGATCGATGATGTAGGCCGCATGTTGGCTGTTCAGATTCGGAACATGGCTCATCATCCCGCCGCCCATCATTGACATCCTGCCCATCATTCCGGACATGCCTCCGGGTCGGCCTGACCCATGACACATCGCGCAAGAACTCATCATGCCAGGACCAACGCCCGCCGAAAAAATGCGCTCGCCGATGGCCGCCAGGCGCGGATCTTGGACGGGATCCGATTGGATATTCTGTCGGCTGTAGAAGCTCGCGGTATTGGCCATGTCGCTGTCGGACAGCGCCGCGACGATTCCGGACATGACGTCCGACTTCCGCGTCCCTCTCTTGAAGGCCCAGAGCTGCCAATAGAGGTAGGCCGGATTCTGGCTGGCCAGCTTGGGAGTCTTCGGGTCAGCGCTGTTGCCGTCCGCGCCGTGGCAAATAACACACTTTGTTTCGGCGATACTTTTTCCCGCCTCGGGATCACCTACGGCCGCACCGTGAGTGCTTCGATCCTGAGCGGGAGCTTGTGCCGTGGCTGCGAGGAACCCACCTCCACCGATGAACATCGCCAAGCACAGCCCCATCGTGCCACGCTTACGCATACGACGTCTCCCTATGCTGGTCGCCCGCCGCTCCCTTCCGATGCCTCCGTGCGCACGTGGCTTTCAGCCGCCGAGATCGCGCTTCTTCTGCAGATACTCGTCCCGCTGAATCTCGCCCTTGGCATAGCGCTCCTCAAGAACGTCGAGACCTGGCGAGCGACTGCGACTGTGAACTCCCCACATCTCGATGCCGAACAGCCAACGGAACAGCGCGACGACGCCAACGATTAGAAAGACAAGAAGAAGGAGCGAGAAGATGCCGTGAAACGGCATCCACCACATACCAGCGTAAGGCCCGTTCCACCACATCATCGGTCACTGCACCGGCTGCCAGAAACCGTTCCTGCGATCGATGCTGAACCTTTGAACTACATCACCTTTGTCAGCCGTCACGACTTCGGCCGTGATCGTGTTGGAGTCCTTTTCGGCAATCGGCCCCGCCTTCAGATGCGGATTGCCCATCATCGCAATCCAGCGATCCAGATAGTTCTTCACGTCATTCGTGGAGAGATTGAGGTTCGCCTGCTGTGGCCCATAGGCCCAACCCATCATACTGGGCCCCATCATGCCGCCGCCCATCATTCCGTAACCCATCATGTTGGGCATGCACCCTGGGCATCCGTAACCTGGTCCCATCATTCCAGGCCCCATCATGCCATAGCCGCCCATCATTCCGGGCCCCATCATTCCGGGTCCCATCATTCCAGGCATGCCGCCGCCATAGTACTGCTGGGCATTCATCGGGCTCGCCGAACCCAACAGGACTGCCAAAGCCGTCGCAAATAGTCCGCCGATCATGGTCCGCTTGCGCATTTCGATCGCTCCTGTTTCAGACGCCTTTGGAAGATTAGGATGGACATCCTACTGCGTATTGACGCAGGTCAAGCAGCTCGGAACGACCGAGTGACCAGTCCTAATCTCACAGACCGACCGCCTTTGCTAAGACCTAGCATCAAACAGCAACAAGCAACCTGGTTCTTGACCATGAAAAGCGCCGGTCTTTACCAACCACAGCAGTGGTGACCATATCGGCTGTAGTGCCGATGGTGGTGCCAATACCAGCCACGGCGCGGACTGTAGTAGCGAGCGCCGGGGTAGTAACGAGAATCGTAGTTGCCGTAGTCACCGTCCGGTCCGTACATCATGCCGGGACCGTAGCCGTAGCCATGCATCATGCCGTAGCCGCCCATCATTCCAGGGCCATAGGGCTGGGCATCCGCCGGGGTCGCTGCTCCGATGACAGTTGCGACAGTGGCCACACCAACGAGATAAAGTAGTTCGCGCATTGCTGCACTCCTTTATCCGGCCCCAAAAAAGCAACTTATTCGTACGCGAGTTCGACTGTGTTGATCAAAATCAAACAGTATCGCGATGGCCGTGCTCAGCGAGCAAGGTCGGGACGCCGACCGAAGTTGCTGCCATTCCAGCGCTGAATACGGAAGCATGCCTCCGGAGAATGCGGGCAGGAAGTCTCTATCGCCACTTGCCCATCAATAGCCTTCAGCTCCAGCTCCCCGACATATCCGCTGAACACCAGGCGATAGCCGGCGCCGCTGGAAGCATAGACCTGATGCAAGCAGCCTGAAGGTTTGCAGATCGCAGATCGATGATCGCATCCGAACTCCTCAAAATGCAGCGAGATGAAATTGTACCGGGAGCTACTAGGCGACAGAGAACGGGAAAAATAGTGCTGTGCTCTGGCGGGGCCACAGCTCCGCTCTTGTTTCGATACGTTCTGTCGAATCTCCGGAGGAAGCCCTTCGATATGATCGGAAGCCCACGGATCTTCCGTGTGAATCCCCCCACGCGCGTTTGCCGTCGATGACAAATTGGCGAGTATAAGCAGTGTGAATGCAGCTACGCTGAATTCCCTCCTGCGCGCAGTCACCCTGACCAAGACAAAGTGCCGCCAGTTTCCGATGGGGAACATCTTTCTCTCCCTTCAGTCAGTCAGCTTGCAATTCCCTTTCGTCGACTTCATGCGATAATTCCGCTTCCTGGTCGCACATCGTTGATGACGTCGCAGATCTTTGCGTCAGAGAATCGGCTTTGGCATGTGACTGACGATCCGCCGCTTGTTCTCCGGCAGTCACTTCACCGACGTCGCGCCTCGACGTCGCGGCCTGAGCGTCCGTGGTGATCATTCCGATCGCCCTTTTTCCATAGCCGATCAACCTGCTCGCATGTCATGAAGGTTCATGGAGTAGCCCTGAGGAGGCGCAACGCATTGGCGACGACGAGGAGCGAAGCCCCCACGTCGGCGGCAATCGCCGCCCACAGGCTCGCTACGCCGGCGAAGGTCAAGACCACGAACATGGCCTTTACACCGAGCGAGAACCCGATGTTTTGACGGATGATACGGAGGGTTCGCCTGGAATGACGGATAAGCCAGGGGAGCCTCGATATGTCGTCGGTCATGAGTGCGATATCGGCGGTTTCGATCGCCGCGTCGGAGCCGATCGCGCCCATGGCGATACCCAAGGTCGACCGCGCCAACGCCGGCGCATCGTTCACCCCATCGCCCACCATCGCGACCGTACTGTAGCGCGCGACGAGCTCATCGACCTTCCTTACCTTGTCCTCCGGGAGCAGTTCAGCTTGCACCTCGTCGATAGCGACCTCGCGGCCGATCGCTTCAGCAGTGACGCGGTTGTCGCCCGTCAGCATCACTACGTGCGCGATGCCCGCGGCGTGCAGTTGTTCGATTATATTGCGAGCCTCCGGGCGAACAGTATCTGCAACAGCGATAACGCCGCAGACATGCCGCGCATTGCCGATGACCAGGACGGTCTTCCCATCGGCCTCCAGCATTTCCGCCTGCCGCGCGACCTCTGGCGTGTCCTGGCCGCTTTCGATGACATAACGGTGAGAGCCGAGCCAGAACGGCTTTCCATCGAACGTGCCGATCAGCCCTTTACCCTTTAGGACTCGAACGTCCGATGCCGGAGCAAGGGCAACGCCCTTGGACTCAGCATACCTGAGCACCGCGCGCGCCAGCGGATGAGTGGAGCGCGCCTCAAGCGCGGCGGCGCGGGCGAGCAACTCGGTCTCCGTGTGATCGCCAAACGGCACCACGCGCACAACCTCCGGCTCGCCGCGCGTGATGGTCCCGGTCTTGTCCATGGCGATTGCCCTGAGACGCGCGGGAAGCTCGATATAGGCGCCGCCCTTGACGAGCACGCCGGCTCGCGCCGACGCAGCAAGCGATGCGACAATCGATACCGGCGTCGAGATGACGAGAGCACAGGGGCAACCGATCACGAGCAACACGAGGGCGCGATAAAGCCAGCCATGCCAATCGCCGTCGATCAGGGCCGGCGGCACGACGAAGACGAGCAAAGCCATCGTCATTACCGCGGGAGTATAGAAGCGAGCGAAACGTTCTACCCATTGCTCCGAGGGCGCACGACGCGCATGGGCTTCCTCGACCATATGGATGATGCGAGCGAGCGTGGAATCCTCGGCAGTCTTCGTACTTTCGACCGTAAGCACGCCGTCGCCGTTAATCGTGCCGGCGTAGACCTCGGCGCCAGGCCCCTTCTCGACCGGCACGCTCTCGCCCGTGATCGGCGCCTGGTTTACCGCGCTGGTGCCGGCGATGACACGTCCGTCAAGCGGAATGCGTTGACCGCCCTGCACGATGAAGTGGTCGCCAGGCCAGGCCTCGGCCGCCGCGATCTCTGCTTCCGATCCATCCGGGCGAATAATTCGCACGACGGGCGGCGCCAGATCGAGCAACGCCGCAATCGCGCGCCTGGCCCGCCCCACGCTCCAGCTTTCAAGCATGAGCGACAGCGCAAAAAGGAAGCTTACTGTCGCCGCCTCGAACCACTCTCCGATGGCAATTGCGCCAATTACCGCGACCGTCATCAGAAGATTCATATCCGGGCGCAGCGCTTTCGCGGCGTACCACGCCTTGACGATCACGAAGCGTCCACCGAAGACGATCGCAGCCGAATACGCGGCAATTTCCGGCCAAGGTATCTCCTGTCCGGCGTGCGTTCCAAGCAGCCGCAGCGCATCCGTCAATCCGCCGGCAAACCAGGCGTGGATCAACAGGCCGACGACAACGAAGACCCCGCTGAGCGTGGTGAACCAGACCTGACGGCGATAGTGGATTGCGGCCGCATCGCGCACCTCCGCATCCTGTGGTCGCCATTCCACGGCGGTCATGCCGGTTCGTCCCACAACCGCTCGTATCTCGTCTGCCGATACCGGCATTGCCGAATCGAGCACGGTCATCCGGCCGTTGAGCACGTCGAAAGAAAGGCTACTCTCACCGCCCACGAGGGGGCCCACCTCGCGGCGAAGCACCGCCACTTCCTCGGCGCAGTCCAATCCCTGCACCCGGAAGGAATACCGAGTAGCGGATCCGGGCTTGGCAGGTTTGGCTTGCTCACTCATATGACCGATCCTTAGATATTTCCTACTGCAGTCCTTCTGGACCTGCGATCACCACGTCACATTGCTGTGTCCGGTTGTGGGGCTGCATCGCCGACGGCGCCGCGCCATAGGATCAATTGCCATTTGTCAGGACGTTTGCGCCATGATCGACGTTCCTACTTCTTGAATTTGGCCTGGCCCGACTTTCCCTCGGCGGTCTTGATCGTGAGGGTGACCGTCGCGTTGGCGGGGACCGGATTCTTCGCGTCGCCCTTGAGCGAGTTCTCGCCTTGGGGCGCAAGGGTGACCGTTTCGCGGGCCGATCCGCTTGTGATCAGCACGGCACCCACATAGCCCTTCGTCGAGACGGGCTTCGCTTTGAAGGCCTCGAAGACGTTGATGGTCACCGTGTTGCCCGCCGTTAGAAGTTCGGCATCTATGCCGGCGACGTCGAGCATCAGTCCGCCATTCGGTCCCTTTTCGTAGTCCTCGGCGGAGGCCGGCGCTGAGAACAAGAAGGTTGCGATCAACAACAGGGCGTACTTCATGACATTGCTCCTTCGACGGCTGATGAGTTCGATTGGACCTGGGAGGGCTCTTCCCGCCTGAACAGGACGTAGAGGGCCGGCAGTACCAACAGGGTCAGGATGGTTGACGAGACGATCCCGCCGATCACGACGGTGGCCAACGGCCGCTGCACCTCGGCGCCGGCGCCGGTTGCGATTGCCATCGGGACGAAGCCGAGAGAGGCAACGAGCGCGGTCATCAGGACCGGTCGCAGCCGCGTGAGGGCGCCTTCGCGGACCGCGTCCACCAACGCCCGTCCTTCTCGGCGCAGCTTTTCGATGAACGTGATGATCACAAGACCGTTGAGCACAGCAACCCCGGAAAGCGCGATGAAGCCAATTCCGGCGCTGATCGAGAGGGGGACTCCCCTGAGCAGAAGCGCGATGACGCCTCCGGTTAGTGCAAGAGGTACCCCGGTAAACACCAGAAGTGCGTCGGGGGCCGATCCGAGGCTGATAAAGAGCAGCAGGAAGATCAGAAACAACGCGAGCGGCACGACGATCATCAGGCGTTGCGTTGCTGAGATGAGCTGTTCGAACTGGCCGCCCCATCCGATCCAATAGCCCGACGGCAGTTTCACCTTCTCCGTCACCTGATTTTGAGCATCAGCGATGAAGGAGCTGAGATCGCGACCTCTCACGTTCGCTGTCACAGCAATCCGCCGCTTACCGTCCTCGCGGCTAATCAGGTTGGGGCCCGGCTTTAGATCGACCTGGGCAAGTTCGGATAGCGGCACGTAGCGGATTTGCGCGAGCGGCGAACTGCCCCAGAGGGCCGCAGTTGCCTTCGTCGGACTTTCAATCGGCGGCAGCGGCACTGGCAACGACCTGATCGCGTCGATATCCGAGCGTAGATGCTCCGGGAGTCGAACAACGATGTCGAAACGACGATCGCCTTCAAACAGGCGGCCTGCGCTCTTGCCGCCCACTGCCATTTCAACGAGATTCTGTACATCGGCGACGTTGATACCATAGCGCGATAAGATTTGGCGGTTCAGTTGTACGGTGAGCACCGGCAACCCCGCCGCCTGCTCAGCTTTGACGTCGGCGGCCCCCTTCACCTTCTGTAGAACCGCTTGGACCCGGCTCGCTGCCTGGATCAGCTCGTCCAAATTGTCGCCGAATATCTTGACGGCCACATCGCTTCGCACGCCCGAGATGAGTTCGTTCATGCGCTGCTGGATCGGCTGCGAGAACCCGTAGGCGTTGCCCGGGACGTCTTCCGCCGCCTCCTGGATTTCCGCCACGATAGCGGCCTTCGGCTTCTTGGGATCGGGCCATTCCTTTCTCGACTTCAGCATGATGTAGTTGTCCGAAGTGGATTGCGGCATGGGGTCGGTTGCAACCTCAGCCGTGCCGGTGCGGGCGAACACCTCCTTGACCTCGGGAAGCTGCAGCAGTCGCCTCTCCAGCATCGCCTCCATTGCCACCGACTGGGTCAGGCTGACGCTGGGGATGCGGACCACCTCCGTCGAGGCATCCAATTCGTCGAGGCTCGGAATAAACTCACCGCCCATGCGCGAGGCCGCGATGCCGCAGACAACGACCAGCAGGGCCGCAATCACCGCGACGCCGAACCGATTGCGGATCGAGGCCGCGAGCAGCGGTGCATAGATTCGGCGGGCTCCGCGCATAAACCAATTCTCATGTTCGGAGACCTTGCCAGTGACGAGGAGTGCCACGGCCGCCGGCACGAACGTCATCGACAGAATGCTGGCCCCGGTCAACGCCATCAGCACGGTCAAAGCCATCGGCGTGAACATCTTGCCTTCGACGCCGGTGAGCGTGAGGATCGGCAGATAGACGACGGCAATGATGAACGTTCCGAACAGGCTGGGGCGGATGACCTCGCGCGAGCCGGCGAGAATGGTCTCAAAGCGTTCCTCGCGGGTGAGAACTCGGCCGAGCCGGCGCTGCTCTACAGCCAGTAGGCGCAGGCAGTTCTCGACGATGATCACGGCACCGTCGATGATGATGCCGAAGTCGATGGCGCCGAGGCTCATGAGGTTGGCGCTGACCCTGTCCTCCACCATACCGGTGATCGCGAACAGCATGGCCAGCGGAATGACGCATGCGGTCGCGACCGCGGCCCTGAAGTTTCCGAGTGTCAGGAATAGCACGACGATCACCAGCAGCGCGCCTTCGAAGAGGTTCCTCGCCACGGTTGCGATCGTCGCTTCGACCAAGCGTGTGCGATCGTAGACGGTGTGCGTGACGACGCCCTCCGGCAACGAGCGTCCGATTTCCTTGAGCCTCGAGGCGACGCGCTGCGCGACGATGCGGCTGTTCTCGCCGATCAGCAGCATGGCCGTACCCAGCACGACCTCCTTCCCGTTCAACGTTGCCGCTCCGGTCCGGAGATCCGTTCCCTCCCTGACATCGGCCACGTCGGACACCCGGACCGGGACGCCATTCCGCGAGCCGACCACGATTTCCTTGATCTCCTCGACGTTTGCGACCTGTCCCGGTGTCCGGACGAGGTACTGCTCGCCGTTGCGCTCGATGTAACCGGCGCCGACGTTCGCGTTGTTCGAGGCGAGGGCCGCCATGATGTCGCGGAAGCTGAGCTTGTAGGCCATCAGTTGCGCGGGATCGGGCAGCACCTGAAACTGTTGTTCGAATCCACCGACGGAGTTGACCTCGCTGACGCCGGGGACGGTCCGCAATTGCGGCCTGACGATCCAGTCCTGGATCGTTCGCAAGTCGGTGGGACTATACGTCTCGCCGCCCGCCTTGCGGGCTTCAGGTTTGGCCTCGATCGTGTACATGTAGATCTCGCCGAGCCCAGTGGAGATCGGCCCCATTGCGGTCTCGATGGCGGCGGGCAACTGATCCCTGACCTGCTGAATCCGCTCGTTGATCATTTGCCTCGCAAAGTAGATGTCGGTGCCGTCCTTGAAGATCACCGTGACTTGGCTGAGGCCGTAGCGCGATAGCGACCGTGTGCTCTCGAGGTGCGGCAGGCCGCCCATCGCGGTTTCGATCGGAAACGTGATGCGCTGCTCGACCTCGAGCGGAGAGTAACCCGGTGCCCGGCTGTTGATCTGGACCTGAACGTTGGTGATGTCGGGAACCGCGTCGATCGGCAGACGCGTGAAATTCCAGGCGCCGAAGCCGGCCATGGCGAGGACGCCGAACATCACCAGCCAGCGCTGGCGGATGGCGAAGGAGAGGATGCCGTCAATCATTGTCTTCCGCCCCTCCCTTCGCCAGTTCCGCCTTTACGATGAAGCTGTTCTTCGCCGCGTATAGATCGCCTTCCAGGACGCCGAACGTAACTTCCACGAAGTCCGGGTCGCGCTCGCCGATCTCGACATCGCGGGCCTCGAATTTCTCGCCGTCGCGGACGAACACGACCGTGCGGTTTTCGAGGGTCTGCAACGCCGAAGATTTCACCGCGACCGCCACCTTCTTCGCCGACAGCGTCAGTCGGCCGGTAGCGAACAATCCGGGCCGCAGTCGCTGTTCGGCATTCGGTACGGCGGCTCTTGCGAGCGCGCTCTGGGTGTCGCTGCTGCCGACAGGCGACACATACGAAATCTTCGCCTCGATTTTGGGTCCGCCGTCCGCGGGATCGATCAGGATTTGATCCCCGACCTTCACGCGGCCCAGGTCGCGGCGGTAGACAGAGAAATCGACCCATACGGTCGAGAGGTCCGCGATCACGAACGCCGGCTTCTGCTCGGAAACGTATTCGCCGAGCGTGGTTTGGCGGTCGATGATCGTGCCCGCGAGAGCGGCCTTCAATTCGTAAGATGTCAGGCTTTGATTGCTTTCGACGATGGCAAGGACGTCGCCCTTTTCGACGTGGTCGCCAATTCGCTTGCGAACCTCCCGAACGACGCCCGGAAAGCGGGGCGTGATCTGAACCAGCGATTCCTGGTTGGCCTGGACCATCCCGTTCAGCAGCAGGCTGTCGTGCAGCACAGCCGGTGCGGCTTTCGCGAGCTCTATCTCGGCGGCCGCGACCTTGGCGTCGCTCATCGCGACGCCGCCCGAATGCTCTTCCTTTTCGGACTTCTCCGTCGCGACTGTCTTGGTGGTCGCCGGTGACAGCATCCGATAGCCGGCATAAACGAGTGTCCCGGCGACCAGAAGGAAGATCAAATATCGGATCATTGCTCGAATCATCTTGAGCTCTCGCGCGCGAGCGAAAATGGATTGCCGACGAGTCCTTCGATGGTCGCTACGGCAACGTGGAAGTTCTGCAAGGCCTCCTGCTCGCGCAGTCGCGCCTGGGTGAGGCTCGCCTGGGCGTCCAGCACCTCAAGCAGCGTGAAGCGGCCTTGGCCGTAACCATCGGAAATGGCCTTTGCCGCCTGCTCCGCTTTTGGGATCGCAGTTTCGCGGAGGATGGCGAGCTCCCGAAGCGACCCCTGTAGGGAGTCGTAGGCGCGTCCGGCGATGACGATCAACGTGTTCCGGTTCGCGTCCCGCTCCGCCCGTGTTTTCGCCAGGCTCTCCTGCGCCGAGAGGATGTTGCCCTGGTTCTGATCGAACACCGGGATAGGCACCGAGAGCGTCAGCCGGACGGCATCATCATTGGTCTCGTTGAAGTGACGCCATCCGGCCGCGATGCGCACGTCCGGATAGGGCTTCAGCCGGGCCAGCAGGAGCTCCGCGTTCCGCTGCGCGTAGACCGCGGTCCAACGGACCAGTTGCGGATTCGCGTCGATCACGGCCACGACGGACTGAAACGAAGGCGGCCGCCCGGTGGCATCGAGCCTGCCGGAGACGGAGGCGAATTTGGGTGTAGCTTCTCCCATGAGGACGGCCAGTTCGCGCCGCACGCTTGCCATTGTCGATCGCAGTCGCTCGCGGTCCGCCTTCACCAGGGCGGAAGCCACTTCCGCCCGCCCGGTCTCTGCCGGCGAGGAAGCGCCTGCTTCGACCCGCCGCTGCAGCAGCGGGGTCAACCTGTCGATGGCGGCGACCTGCTCGTCGAGAATCTGGATCCGACGCTGTGCGCCCAGCACGTTGAGGAAGGCGATCGCGGTCTCGGATAAGACCTCCAATCGGATGGCCTGACGCTGGATCGCCGCTGCCTCGACCCCTGCGGCTCCGGCCGCAATTCGCGCCTCCCGCTTGCCGAACCATTCGAAGGCTTGGCTGATCTGCAATGTGGTTTCCGCGGACTTCGTGCCCTGATACTTGCCCGTGCCGAAGGAATTGTCCTGCTCATAGGACAGCTCCGGATTGAGCAAGGCTCCGGCCTGGATGCGCTGACCCGTGGCAATGCCGACGTCGCGCTCGGCCGCGGTGAGACGGGGGCTGGCGGCAAGCGCGCGACCGAGCGCATCCCTCATGGTGAGCGTCTGGGAATGCGCGTGACCGGTGAGCCACGGGCTGACCAGAAATGCCGCTGCGCACGCAAAATGCGTGACCGATTTGCGAAACATGAGAATTACCTGACCAAGCGATCGATCGAGCGCTCGCGCGCTCGGAGGAGATGCTTAGGTCCGGTATTTGGGCGGCGGAGTATCGAGTCCCGGCTGATCCTCGAGGAGGAACGTCGGCGTGGCGTATGCCGGGGGCACCGATTTTGCGGCCGGCTCGGCAACAAGGACCGGCGGCGGAATCAGCAGGGGAACACAGGTGTAGCAATGATCGACAACGGTAACTGGCTTCTTTGATCCTTGGTCTGTCTTGCCCTGGTCTGCCTTGGCGGGCACGTCAGCAAGCTCAATCGGATCGGCGCTCGCGAGCGTCTCGCTGGCGCAGGAGATTTCCCCTGCAAATCCGATCATGACGTAGGTAACCGTGAGCAGCACTGTCAGCAGCCCGCGAAAGGCGGGTGCGAAGGCGCGAGAGCTATGGCCAGTCTGCCGTTTCATCGAGGTCACGGATAGCAAGGACCTGGAGCGAACACTATCACAAATTCCGGCCCGCAGGGTGCGGTGCACACGATTGAGCAGAGGATCACCGGCCTTGGCCCTGGCCTGGACTGTCAATCACCCGCGGCGTTTCTGGCCACTCATCTCAATCAGCAGGCTCCGGGATGCGCAAGTTCGTTACGGTCGCTATCGTCTTCACCGGCGGGCCTAGATTGTCCGCAGGTGGCATGCGGGAGCCCTTCACCAGCCCGAAAATGGCGGGGATCACGATCAGCGTGAGCAGGGTCGACGAAAGCATGCCCCCGATCATTGGCACCGCGATGCGCTGCATGATTTCGGAGCCGGTCCCAGTGCTCCACATGATCGGCAGTAGGCCCGCCATGATGGCGACCACGGTCATCATCTTGGGGCGGACCCGCTCGACGGCGCCCTCCATGATCGCGCCATGGAGATCCTGCCGAGTGAGAGCGCGGCGCTCGGCGCTTCGCCTCGCCCTGATCTCGGCCAGAGCGTGATCGAGGTAGATTAGCATCACGACGCCCGTCTCGGCGGCGACGCCCGCCAGAGCGGTGAATCCGACCGCGACCGCGACGGACAGGTTGAAGCCGAGCCACCACATCATCCAGATGCCTCCGACCAGCGCGAACGGCAGCGACAGCATCACGATCAGGGTCTCGGTCATGGCCCTGAAGTTCAGGTACAGCAGCAGGAAGATGATCGTCAGCGTCACCGGCACCACGATCTTCAGCCGTGCGGCGGCCCGCTGCAGATATTCGTACTGTCCGCTCCAGACCACGTAGTAGCCGGCGGGAAACTGGATGCTGTCGCTGACCGCGCGCTGCGCGTCCGCGACGTAGCTTCCGATGTCGCGATCCCGGATGTCGATGTAAATGTAGGTCGCAAGCTGCCCGTTCTCGGTCCGGATCGACGTCGGCCCGCGCGCGGGCTCGACCTTCGCCACCTCCCCGAGCGGCACGGCGCCGCCCGCCGGCATCGGCACCAGGATGTCGCTCGCGATGGCCTTCGGGTTGTCGCGGAGGTCGCGCGGATAGCGCATGTTCACGGTGAACCGCTGCCGGCCTTCGACCGTCGTCGTGACCGTCTGGCCGCCGAGCGCGGTCGCGATGGTGTCCTGGACGTCCTGGATCAGTATCCCGTAGCGGGCGAGCGCCTCGCGGTCCGGCGCGATCTCGAGATAGTAGCCGCCGATACCCCGTTCCGCATAGGCAGAGGAAGTCCCGGGCACCGCCTTGACGACGCGCTCGACCTGCCTGGCGAGCCTGTCGATCTCTACGAGGTCCGTGCCCATCACCTTCACGCCGATCGGCGTGCGGATGCCCGTCGACAGCATGTCGATGCGCGCCTTGATCGGCATGGTCCAGGCGTTCGAGACACCGGGAAACTGCAATGCCTTGTCCATCTCGGCGATCAGGCTGTCGACGGTGATGCCCGGTCGCCACTGCTCCTTCGGCTTCAGATTGACCACGGTTTCGAACATCTCCGTCGGGGCCGGGTCGGTCGCTGTCGCCGCCCGTCCCGCCTTGCCGTAGACCGACGCGACCTCCGGAAAGGACTTGATGATCCGGTCCTGCGTCTGCATCAGCTCGGCCGCCTTCGTGACTGAGATGCCGGGCAACGTCGTCGGCATGTAGAGCAGCGTCCCCTCGTTCAGCGCCGGCATGAACTCGGTGCCGAGCTGACGGGCCGGCCAGACCGTGCCGGCGAGGACCACCAACGACGCGAGGATCACCAGCGTCTTGGCCCGCAGCACGCCCCTGATGACGGGCCGGTAGACCCAGATCAGGAAGCGGTTGATGAAATTCCTGCTTTCCGGGACGATTTTGCCGCGGACGAAGATCACCATCAGCGCCGGGACCAACGTGACGGACAAGAGCGCCGCTGCGGCCATCGAGAACGTCTTGGTGAACGCCAGCGGGCTGAACAGCCGTCCCTCCTGCGATTCCAGCGTGAAGATCGGCATGAACGACACGGTGATGACCAGCAGGCTGAAGAACAGCGCAGGGCCGACCTCGGACGCAGCATCGATCAGGATCTGGACGCGGGACTCACCGGGCTTCGCCCGCTCGAGGTGTTTGTGGGCGTTCTCGATCATCACGATCGCCGCGTCCACCATGGCGCCGATCGCGATCGCGATCCCGCCGAGGCTCATGATGTTGGAGCCGAGCCCGAGCAGCTTCATGGCGCCGAACGCCATCAGGACGCCGACCGGCAGCATCAGGATGGCGACGAGCGCGCTGCGGACATGCAGCAGGAAGACCACGCAGACGAGCGCCACGACGATGCTCTCCTCGAGAAGCGTGTGCTTGAGGGTGTCGATGGCGGCGTAGATCAGGTTGGAGCGGTCGTAGACCGGGACGATCTCGACGGATTTCGGCAGGCTGCTCGCGATCTCCTTGAACCGCTTCTTGACGTTCTCGATCACGTCGAGCGCGTTGACCCCGAAGCGCTGCAGCACGATGCCGCTGGCGACCTCGCCCTCCCCGTTCAGTTCCGCGATGCCCCGTCGCTCGTCCGGACCGAGTTCGACGGTGGCCACATCGCGCAGCAGCACCGGCGTGCCGTTGCTGGTCTTCAGCACGATGTTACCGAGATCGTCGATGCTCTTGATGTAACCTTTGCCGCGGATGACGTACTCGAACTCGGACAGCTCCACGGTCCGGCCGCCGACGTCCGCGTTCGAAGCGCGGATCGCCTCCCGGATTTTCTGCATGCTGATCCCGCGGTCCCGCATTCGCTGCGGGTCGAGGACCACGTTGTACTGCTTCACGAAGCCGCCGATGCTGGCGACCTCGGCCACGCCTTCGGCCTTGGCCAGCGCGAATTTCAGATTCCAGTCCTGGATGGTGCGCGTCTCGGCGAGGTTCAGCTCCTTGGACATGACGGCGTACTGGTAGACCCAGCCGACGCCTGTGGCGTCAGGGCCGATCGCCGGGGTCACGCCCGCCGGGAGCCTCGACGTGGCGCTGTTCAGGAATTCCATCACGCGCGAGCGCGCCCAGTAGATGTCCGTCCCGTCCTCGAAGATCACGTAGACGAACGACACCCCGAAGAACGAGAAACCGCGCACCACCTTCGATTTCGGCACCGTCAGCATGGCCGTCGTCAGCGGATAGGTTACCTGATCCTCGATCACCTGCGGGGCCTGGCCCGGGTATTCGGTGTAGACGATCACCTGGGTGTCCGAGAGATCCGGGATCGCGTCGAGTGGAAGGTGGACCAAGGCGTACAGGCCCGCGGCGGCCGCGAAGCCGGTGCCGAACAGCACCAGCAGCAGGTTGCGCGCCGACCAGGCAATGATGCGGGAGATCATTTGGGTTCTCCCATGCGGCTGGGGGACGCACCTTCGGGCTGCGAGGCGCCGGCTTCGGCGAAGCCCTTTAGCGCCGCCTTCAGGTTGCTTTCCGCATCGATCAGGAAGTTGGCGGACGTAACCACGGCTTCGCCCGCGGCAAGACCGTCCCGCACCTCGACGTAGCCGCCGCCTCTGCGCCCGAGTTTGATTGCACGGGGCTCGAAGCGACCTTCCCCCTTGTCGACGAGAACGGCCTGGCGGCTGCCGGTATCGAGCACAGAACTTTCGGGTACAGCCAGGACGGGCGCGGAATCGGCGGTGTCGATGTTGGCATCGACGTACATGTCGGGCAGCAGCGCCGCGTCCGGATTGGCGAGTTCGATCCGGACGCGAACAGTTCGGGTATCGCGGTTCACCTGCGGATAGACGACGGCGATCTTGCCGGCGAAGGTTCGACCGGCAAAGCTCCGTGCGCGTACCGTCACCGGCTGACCCACCGCGATGTCGCCGAGATCGCGTTCGGCCACGTCCACCAAGGCCCACACCACCGAGGTGTCGGCGATCCGGAACAGCACGTCGCCGGGGTTGGCCCGCATGCCTTCGATCGCGTTGCGCTCAAGTACGATGCCGTCGCGCGGCGCCGACCACTGCACGGTCACAGGCGCAACGTGGGACTTCTCCATCTCGGCGATGACTTGTTCGGGGACGTCGAGGTTCGTAAGCCGCTGGCGCGACCCGCGGCCGTACATTTCGACGCCGCCGACTGTCTTGGAGGTGATGGTCGCCAGATATTCCGCCGCGGCGGACGCGACCGCCGAACTGTAGATCTGCATCAGCGGCTGGCCCGCCTTCACGCGGGTGCCGGTGGTCACGTCGGCGACCTTCTGGACGAAGCTTTCGGCCCGCATGGCGATCACGGACACGCGGCGCTCGTCCAACTGGATCGTGCCGGGCGCCTTCACCGAGACCTGGACCGCGCGCCGCTCGACGGGCTCGGATTTCACGCCCGTGCGCTGAATCTTCCCCGGCGAAAGCCTCACGGTACCGTCGTCGACGTCGTCGCCTTCGTAGACGGGCACGTAGTTCATCCCCATGGAATCCTTCTTCGGCACCGGGGAGGTGTCGGGCAGGCCCATGGGATTCCGGTAATAAAGGATCTTGCGCGAAGAATCCGCCTGTTGCTTCGGCTTCGCCGGCTCGGGCGCAGCCTGATCGTCGTCGTAGACCGGCAGGTAGTCCCGCCCGCGATCGTCCTTCTTGGGGCCGGCCGACCAGAGGGGCGCGCCGCTCGGATCGCGGAAGTAGAGCGGAGTTCGGTCCGTGGAGGCGGCCGCGGGCGCCTCGGCATGGACGGACCAACGCTCGCCGCTCGCGTACCAGGTGGCGCCGAGGACCGTGCCGGCCGTCAGTGCGAGTGCCGTCAGAAGACGCTGCGTGTTCATGGTGTGCTACCCGCGCGCTCGGGGCGCGCGTCCATGTGAATGGGAGAGAGAAGTTCGGGCGCCGTCGGGCAGCGCCCGAAGGCTCAATTCGTCGCCTTGACGATCACCTTGCCGGTGACCGTCTCAGGCTCGCCCTGCACTTTCGCAGACAGCGTGACCTGGTAGCGACCGGCCATCGGCAGGTCGGTCTTGAAGGCGTATACGCCCGGCTCCTTGGACGGCAGCGGCGAGACCGCCGATTCCATCTCGGCCATCCCGTCTGGCGCCATGTCGACGCGGGTCTTGAAGATGACGGCGTCCGCCACCGGCTTGCCGGTCTGCTTGTTGGTCAGACGCACGGCCAGCGTGACGTCGTCGCCCTTCTTCATCTCCGGATTGACCGGCTCGAACGTGTAGTCGCCGGCGCCCGCCAATGCGACTGAAGCGGCAAGCGAAAGGGTTGCGGCGAGAGCCGCGGTCGTGATTTTGGAAAGCATTTTCCTGTCCTCATGATCTGATCTCGGCCGTGGCACGACATGCGCGCACGGCAGGCGTCGTCGCGAGCAAGCGTGCGCGCGCGCCGGGTCTTGCGAGATCAGACTCGAGGAGGTCGGAAGGGCGGACTGCCGCCGCGGTAGGACACCACCTGATCCGCGGGAATGGCGATCTTGCTCGCCGGAAGGAAGAGAAACTCGAAGCCAAGGCCTCGGATTTCACCAAGCGCGAGAGTCCCGCCGATGCAGCAGAAACCCATCCCGCACTTGTAGCCATCCTTGTGGGAGGTCGTGCCCTTCATGCCGTCCGGACAGCAATCGTCCATCGACATGTCGTCGCCGCCCGTCATGTGCATGGTCGCGTGCATGTCATCCGACGACGTCGCGTAGCCGGCGGCGGACGCGCCGAGCGGCAGCATCGCCAGCGAGACGGCGATCGCAAACGCGAAGATGGTACGGACGAGCCGCATCGTGATCGACTTACCTTTCGGGCCGCAGCGCGACTTAGCTAGCATATTCCGGTGCGGGACGCAGGCCTTGATCCCGCTCAAGCATTCGTGACTGTAGCCGGCCTATCCACCCGACCGACCACGTCCATCAATTCGGCGATCTTACGGCGCTGATCGGCCTTGTCGCCGCTATGGATCGCGTGTTCCACGCAATGGGCCACGTGATCCTTAAGAATCTCTTCCTCGACCCGGCGGAGCGCGGAACGGAAGCGTCACCGTTCGCCCACGCGTACCGACCGATTCGCAATGTCGCCAGACCTTGTCGATCAGCGGCTCGAGTTCGGCGATCATGGCGTCGGCTTCGGTAAGGTCGGTCGAGAACGTATTCTCCGCGCCGACGGACTTCCGGATCCGGTTGGCTCGAACAGGCCTTTCGTCGACGCCGCGTGAAATCCAATAGTAGTAGGCGCCCGACTTACCGAAGTTCGCGTTCATGAACTGCAGCGTCTGGTTGCGCATGTCGAGACCGGTGAATATGCCCAAGGCGTTCATCTTAGCGCTCGTTGCGGGACCTATCCCGTGGAATTTGCCTACAGGAAGCGTCTCCACGAAGGCTGGCCCCATCTCCGGCGAGATGACGAACTGACCATCGGGCTTGCGGTGATCGGAAGCGAGCTTCGCCAGAAATTTGTTGTACGAGATGCCGGCCGAAGCGTTGAGGCCGGTCTCCGCCTTGATCTTCTCGCGGATGCGCAATGCGATGTCCCTGGCGAGTGGGATGCCTTGAAGATTTTCGGTGACGTCCAAATAGGCCTCGTCGAGCGACAGAGGTTCGATGATCGTCGTGTGCTCGGCGAAGATCTCGCGGATTTGCCGGCTGATCGCCTTGTAGACCTCGAAGCGCGGCCTAACGAAGATCAGGTCGGGACACTGTCGCTTCGCTGTCACCGACGGCATTGCAGATCGAACTCCGAATTTGCGGGCTTCGTAGCTCGCGGCCGCCACGACCCCGCGCTCTGCCGAGCCGCCCACCGCGACCGGCTTTCCGCGCAGGTCCGGATTATCGCGCTGTTCCACGGACGCATAGAACGCATCCATGTCGATATGGATGATCTTGCGGTGAGGCGCGTTCCAGTCGCCTTGCTCTGGATCGGACCGGACCATCACTAGGTCATAGACGTTTGCCGTCCAGCCGTCGCGGCTTAGACCAAGTCCTTGGGTGGACACTCGGGGCAGGTATCGCCGACCGAATCCAAGAGCTCCGTGATCGCATCTGTGGCTTCGTCGGGAGAAACGCCTGCCGGCGGATCCCGACGAGCGATATCATAGGCGCGATCGCGGGCGTGCGGGTCGGCGCGATCTTGAATCCAGCCGTGCTCCTCACATTCGCGGATGGCGCCCGCTTCCTGCAGCACGGAGGTCGCCCAGCCGCGCAGCGTCCGGATCGCCGGTCGTCTCTCGTTGGTCATCAGCATCGAGATCGCTCCCGCCGGGACGAATCCTTGTGCCGTCCGCGTCGTTCCCGGCGGTTAGCACAGGGCAGGGATTCGAAATCGCTGGAGCGACCGCTTGTCCACGTGTTCCGCCGCCCTATGCACAGCTGCGAACTCCGATTTGGCAGCAGCTTGCCACCAAATTGCCTCGCTCACGCGGCCAGCGCCGGGTCTTCCTTCTCGCCCGTGGCGACAATCCGCAGGGAGCCATCCGGTAGGGGCCGCTGCAGCGACTTCGCCTGGTCCCAAGGGGCGCGGAGCCAGACCTCGTACTCCTCCGCCGTCGTCAGGATTACCGGCATCGCCTTGGGATGGACGCGCTTGACCTCCGCGTTCGGCTCGCAGGTGAGGAATCCGAAGACGTCGGCGGTGATCTCGCCTTCCTTCGCCTTGCGCACACTGGTCCAATTGGTCCAAAGCCCGGCGAATGCGATTAGAGGCCGCGTCTCGTCCAGAGCGAACCAGACCGGCACTTTCTTGCCGTCGATCGTGTCGTACTCGGAAAAGGACGTAAATGGCACAAGGCACCGATGCCCCGGATCTAGCCACCGCTTCCAATGGGCGCTGCCGACATTCCTGATGTTCGTCGTGCCGCCGTCTGGCTCCATCCGGAGCAATTCCTTGAAGTCGACGGTCTTGCCCTTCGCCTGCAATTTCTCCGCGCGCTTTTTTGTCGCGTCCATCTGGGCCCGCTGCGAGCTCGGCATGCCCCAGCGCGCCATGAAAATCTCGCGTGCCTCGGCACCGTTACGCACGATCGGTGCGGGATAGTCGGGAAAAATGCCAGGCATCGACGGCAGGTTGCCGACGTGGCTGTTCAGTGCGCCGAACAGGCGACGGATCGCGTCGACGTTTTTTGTCATCGAGTAGAGATTGCACACGATCAAGTCTCCGGAGCGACGAGGCGGGGGCGCGACATCAGTTGCAGCAGCGTAGCGGACGGCCGACGGCCGGCCTTAGCACATTTGCTGCAGCGGAGCCGGCTGGCCAAGTCGTGGACAAATGTGGTCGGCGGATGACGCAGCGCCGCCAGATCGACGTCCCGTTTCGTCTTGCAGCGCGAGCATTCGATCTCGAGCGAGGCAAAGCCCCCGTTGATGGCTTGGTCGACCGTCGGCGATGGGTCGATGGGCCCGCCATCCGCCCACATGCGCTCGTTCCAGGATTCGCAGAGCAACTTGTCCGCCTGACGGATGAGGGCTTCGCCTTTGGTCCGGGCTTCGGCGGCCTGTCCTGCGAGGATCGTCGTCATCGCGCGTGCTCGGCCGAGCTCCTTGGTGAGCGCCTTGCGGTCTCCTCCGGAGAGGGGCGTCGGGTGATGCTTCGGTGCCATGGCAGCATCCAGTTCCGGCCGCGCTGGCGACTACTCGAACGCAGGCCAGCAGCCGTCTTCCTCATGGCGCCCGGTCCGCTGGGTGCAGGTATTGTCCAACAGCCGCTGGCCGACATCCTTCCAGAGCGCGTCCGGACCATAGAGGCGGGCGGCGTCTATTTTCTGGATCTCGACCACCCTGGCGCACCGGCGACAGGCTACCCGTAGAATATGTTGAGGAATTTGGCTCAGCCGCAGTGTCCCCGCGGAGGCGCCTGCCGACTTGCCATCGACCCGGGGGTCAGCCAGAAGCGCCCGCCAGTATTCCGGCGGCAGATCATCCTCCGGAGCCAATCCTCGCTGCCGCGGCACGTTTCTGCCGACAGGAGCAGCCATCTTTTCCATCTGCTTGGGGGTCGGCATTCGCCAGCTCGAGGATCGATCGGTCATGTCCGATTAGAACATAACAAGAACATGAGAGTCGAGTCCCGGCCAGAAAAAATGATCTTGCGTCGTATCCAGGCTGTCGGAACCATGGTCTGCCGTTCGTCTTGAATCCGGCCACCTTTGTTTCGGAGTACCGCGTTTCATGGCCCCCCGTGCCAACTGGAAAGGTTTTTTGCGTCTGTCCCTGGTGACCTGTCCGGTCGCGCTCTACCCGGCCACCTCCGAGAGCGAGAAGATCTCGTTCAACCAGCTCAACCGGCAGACCGGGCACCGCATCAAGTACCTGAAGGTCGACGCCGACACCGGCGGCGAGGTGCCCAACGAGGACATCGTCAAGGGCTACCAGCTCGAGAAGGACCAGTTCATCGAGGTGACCAAGGAGGAGCTCGAGGAGATCGCGCTCGAGTCCACGCGCACCATCGAGATCGACGAATTCGTCGACAAGGCCGACATCGACCCCCGCTACCTGATCCGACCGTACTACTTGCGCCCCGACGGCAAGGTCGGCCACGACGCTTTCGCCGTGATCCGCGAGACCATCCGCGAGATGGACAAGGTCGCGATCGGGCGGGTGGTGCTGACCAACCGCGAGCACATCATCGCGCTTGAACCGCTCGACAAGGGTCTCGTCGGCACGCTGCTCCGCTATCCCTACGAAGTGCGCGGCGAACAGGAATACTTCGATGAGATCCAGAACGTTAAAATCACCAAGGACATGCTCGACCTTGCGAAGCACATCGTGAATCAAAAGGCCGGCAGCTTCGATCCTGAGAAATTCGAGGACCACTACGAAGCCGCGCTGATCGATCTGATCAACAAGAAGCGCGCCGGCAAGCCGATCACTCCGAAAGAGCGGCCCGCGGCGACCAACGTGGTCGACCTGATGGAGGCGCTGCGACGGAGCGTCGGCCGGGAAGCCGCGCCGGCGAAGGCCGCAAAGCCGGCCAAGAAACCGCGCAAGGCATCGGTTGGTCAGAAGGAGATGCTGATGCCGATCGAGGGCAAGAAACCCAAGGACACGGCGGCGAAGAAGCCGGCGGCCAAGCCGCAGCGGAAGTCAGCCTGAGGTCGGAATAGGAGGACCGCGTAGATATGAAAGAAGCTTCCGCGATGACCGAAGCCTCTGGCCTGATCGACGATCAGGACGCCATCGGTGCACCGCAGCCGAGCGGCCAGACGGAGCCAGCGGAGATCCGAAGGTCGCTGCGCCAGCCTTCGACCGAGGCGGCGCTGCGCTGGGCCGAGCGGCTGCGCAAGGTGACGGTGCAGGCCCCATTGTCCTCGCTCTTCGTCGCATTCCTACTCGGCACCTGGGTCGCGCGCCGGCGCTAGGACGAGGCCGCGGGGCTGCCGAGATCCATGGCAAGGAAGCTCAAGACATTTCAGACGTCGCTGGGCTTCTACGATCTCGCGATCGCGGCGCCATCGATGAAGGCGGCGCTCGAGGCCTGGGGTGCTGGCAGCAATCTCTTCCATCAGGGTGTCGCCAAGGAAACGGACGACCCCGACGTGGTCGCCGCGACGATGTCGAAACCAGGCGTAGTGCTCAAGCGCCCGGCGGGATCGAACGGGCGCTTCGCCGAGCACTCCGATCTCCCGTCCGACCTGGGATCCGGCGAGAACCGGGCTCGGCGCGAAAGACATCGGCCGAATCCGGCGAAGCGAGCTGCTCCCAAGATCGACGAACGAGAAGCCCGAAAGGCCGCGGCCGACTTCGAGAAGGAGCGGAAACGCCGCGAAGCCGAGCGCCGGCGAGAAGAGGCCGCCCGAGAAAGGGATCGCGAACGGCGGGAGAAGGCGATGACCAAAGCGCAAGCGGCACTGGACCAGGCTGAGCGCAAACACGCGAAGAGGGGCGCGGTCATTCAAGCCGAGGTCGAGGCTCTCGAGAAGCGTTCGCGGGTCGAGGAGGACCGATGGCAAAAGGAAAGAGAGCGGCTGCAAGCCCTGCTGCGGCGTGCGCGAGAGTAGGCCGAACGAGGTTGTTCTGGGCGTATATCGCTCCCCCCATTGCGCAATATTGGCCTCAACCTCCTGAGGTCATCTGCTGACCCGGCGCTATATCAGTTTAGAGGGAAGTTACCCTCCGTCTGTCTGACTGTCCCTCTCTCCACCTACCCCTCCACCCACCCACCCACCCACCTACCTACCTACCCTTCACAACACCTTCCCCTCTGCGCTTTGCGCAGAGAACCATCAATGCAGGAGATGAGCATGGATCATGCACGCAACAGCCCAGAAATGAACTCTGCTCTGAAACGGCTTCGCACCGAACGCATCCGCCACAAGCAAACGTCCGAATACCAGATCAAGGTTGGCCCTTACAATTTCTATCCAGGCAAAGGGACGATCTTCATGGATGGCGATCGAGAGGCTCGGCCCGAACGTGGCCTCGACGGCTTCGTTGCCTTATTGCGCAAGCTGAAGGATCGCAATCCTCCCCTCGTGGAACGAAAGGCGATGTCTGAACCGATTTCAAGAAAATCGAGCAACGAGTTTGATGTCAGGGAAGCATTCAGTGATCCGGAAGAGGCATCCCGCTTCATTCGTGGACTCACGAAAAGCGGGCCATAGGTCAAGGCCAACTTTCCTTCCCTGCGACGAAGGGTTCGTCCAGATCTGTGGGAAAGCTAGGGCCAGAGGCATTCTCATGCGCCTTAAAAATAAGGCGAAGCAGCTAGTCCTCTTCGACCACGCCGAGGTGATCTTGAACGATCTCCCCGAGCCACGACCACTCGGGCTCCACAGTCGAACGGATCAATGCTCGAATACGCGGCGTGGTACCCCGAATATCAAGATCCCGAATGAGCGAAGCGAGATTAACCTTATCCTCTATCGCCTCTAGCTCCTCGATTGTCGGAGGCAACAGAAAGCAAGGGTAGGTGACCGGATCGATCCCATAGCGCCAGGTCGGATATCGGTGGCGAAAGAGGTCGGCCCCATGCCCCTCGCGACACAATTTCTCGATAGCTTCGTCCGGAATCAGATGACCAAAAGGCTCGTTTGCCAGGGCGGCGCGAACCGAGGCCGGGTCATTCACATCCACCTGCGGCAAGTACGGCCCGATCACCACCCCGGGGGCTAGGCGGGCTGCTGCGGCCGCCTCCTCGGACCAGCGGCTGGCGAATGGCCGCTCGACAAACGGTTGGTTGACCTCACGGCCCCCTTCCCGCTCTCTGCGCGTTCTCGAATTCATCTCAGCACTCCATGAACAGGCCTATTCCGCCTCTTGGCTGACCCGGCCAGCCGGTCACCCAACTCGGTCCCGCCCCCCCGCAATTGCCAACAATTGATCGCTCCAACAGGAATCGAGGTGCCAAATCAACATTTCTAAATCAACAAACGCGAGAGTGGCTAAATTGGAGCTGTTCCGGTCGCCATCTCCACGTCATTAGTCGAACCTAGTTGCGGTTAGGGCTTCATAGCCTTTGAGGAAAGCGGCCCTCCAAGGCACGCCAATCCTCACTGAAGCCCAGAAGCCAAGCGCCCGCTCCATGGCTTCATTGACCTCGATCCCCCGCTCCCGAGACCACCCTGCCCAATCCCGCAGAATGCGCTCCCAGCTCCCGGCCGCTATGAGATCCAACGCCGGGTTCACGCTCGCGCCCGCAAGCAAACCATCCGACACGTGGCGAATGCGGCACTCTATGAGAAATGCCTGCATGGCTCTCACCCGCATAGGGCCGTCGATACCAATATTTTCAAACAGCGACATTGCTTCGTCGCGGCGACCGCTCAGCACCGCGCGCCAACACGCCAGCATCGTCGGGCCCCAGCCGAACTCCGGCTCGCGGACCAAATTGTCGACCGTGACATCCCCGTGCCGTTCAGCACGCGCGAGAATAGCCAAGGCTTCGCCAAAGGACCCCCTGCCGGCTACCGCAACTGCTCGCAAGGCCGCTTCATCGAACGCAACCGACCGCCCCTCGCACATCAACGACATGCGATCGACCATATCTTCCACCGATATCGGTCCTACCCGATACACGCTGCAACGCGATCGCAATGCGGCCGAAAACCGCGCTTCGTCATTCACGACGAACACATACAAGCTCGACGTGACGTCCCGCTCCAGCGTCTTCAATGCGATATCCGCGGTCATGCCCGTGAACTCTTCGGAGTTGTTGAACACGACGACCCGCACCGAAGCAGTATTCAAGCCGCCATCGCGCTCAATCAGCGTATGAAGGGCCTCACCTTGCACTCTCTCCAGCGCTCTTACATCATTGTCCTCATCATCCCCACGTACATCTATTTCGACATAGGCCAGACTTGATCTCTCCAGGGCCCGACACTCGTCGCACTGGCCACAGGGAGCTGCGTCGATACGCGCGTCAAGCTCTTGCTCACAAAGCAGCGCCTGCGCATACATTTTCGCCAAAGTTCGCTTTCCGACGCCTGGGGAGCCAATCAAAGCGATGGGTTGATGCGAATTCGTTGCGCGCTCCCTCTTCAGGTTAGACAGCAATGTCTCGAGCCACCGTTCATGACCCAAGATGTCCTTGAATGAGCGCGGCCGCTCCTGTTTCAGATCAGTCTCCAGAGACTGTCCCATCAATCGGCCTCTCCGATCTCCATGGGAAGCTGTTCATTTAAGGAATCAGTCGCTCCTCGGACCTCAGACAAGCGGACCAAAAGATGAAACCAATCGACCTCGCCTCCCTTCATCGCTTTCAGCCGCGCGCGCAGGGCGCGCTGCAATTCAAGCCGAGCTTTGTCTAGTCGGCTCGGTTCATCTGTTGCGGTGATCTCCAGCAATGGGGCGATTGCCTGCCAGTTATCAGAAAACCACATTGTCCCTGCAGCTTCTCGACAATATCTCTGACAGAGATAGTCCATCGCAACGAACGCATTCCCATTCAGAAAGCTGTGCTCATTCGCCAAGAGTAAGGCGGCCCACACGCAATGCAGGGGATCTTCAAGCCGTCGATAGCGCCTGTCGCGACTTTCCAGGGTTGCGGTTGTCGCGCGATAGAGCCTCGTCAAGACTTCATTGGGCTCAAGCATTCGGTCATGGTGCAGGCCGTCGATCAACTGCATCAGTGCTGAGAATGACACGCTATCGCGATTATCCAAGAACCGCCTCAGCGTCTCGGGCAGCACCAACCGTCTTGCGCGTTTCGTCTCAGCCTCCACGGCCTCACGGAATTCGCCGCCCTCCATTTCACCCAACACAATCATATCGATCTGAATCGAGAGTTCGAACGGCGTGCACGTCCCCTGCTCGACGAACTTCCTCAACCGAGTCAAAAAGCGTCGATTGTCCGAGAGGTGACCCAGATTACCCAGGCGGCTTTGCGGAAAGTAACTCCGCGCGACAGCGAGGTAATTATCAAGTGTTACCATCGGCTCCTCAATGAAGCCGGTGGTTTCGACGGCGGCGCGCCAAGCATCGGTTTTGACGACTTCGTGCGTGTCCGGCACGAACAAGCAAAGTGACTGCAGCGCAGCATCTCTTGCGATTAGATCCAAGGCAGTTTCGACGTCATCCAGCGGTGGATGCTTTAGCGTCCTATCGCCTAGATCGTGCACGGTGAGCGTGTCACCGAACAAGGAAACTTCAGCAACCGTCACGTGCAAACTTGGCAGAAGCACATTTTCAGACGGCTCCGCTGAAGCATCGCTCTGGCCGGAACCCGTCAGTCTATCACGAGCGGCACTTGCCGATCCTCGATTCTGCGATTCCAGGACGAGCGGGCGCGGTTTCACAACGCGCTGGGAACATGTCGAAATATCTTTCAGCTCGCGCCCATCGAGCTCGGCCCCCCTGATCACCCTCGCGCGAACGGCGGCACGCAGGAGCGCCGAATTGTCACGATAGAGATAGAGATGGTTTTTCTGGGTGAGCTCGGGCAGTTGCACAAACTCGATGTCCGTCATCGTCACGGGCTTGCTCATGACCGGCTCCAAATTGACCACGGTCGGACTGTAGCGCATGCCTCCCAACGCTTGCGCAGTTCCTCCATTTCGTAGTTCTGCACTTCTTTCGAGCGAGCCGAGCCATCCAGGGGATACCGTGCCACCACGTCGGCAAGGGCTACCTGCCAAAGCGGCCTCTGCTCTTCGCGGTAGGTGCGTTCCTCCAACTCCCAGCCGTCGTACAAGCGGTCCCATTGCTCGTCATCGAACGCAGAGGCGAGAGCGACACCGCATTCAAGCTCTGCTTTAGCCCGGGCCTTGGCCGTCAAAGATTCAGAAGAGTCGCGCCGCGTCCGCCTGCCAATGTTTCCGGCAACACGGCGGTACGCTATCTCGATGTTCAGTTTCGCAATGATCGGATCAGTCGGGTTGAAGCCACCACACAGCCACCGCACGCAGCTCCAGTGCCCATCAAGCCTTTCGCCCTCCGGCACCATGTCGAGCGTGATCGCGTCGTCTTCCCTGCCCGCTACGCGGCTGCCTCTGTGCCATTTTTTCAGCCACCGGTCGGCCAACTCTGCATTCGGAACATGGGCGATCACGCGACCGCACGATCCCTCGTTCTCGTCTCGCTCCTGAACGAAGATGCGGAGGCCGGAACCACCGAGCCTTTTTAGCTGTCCTTTGAGAGCCTGGCTGAACAGCTTAAAATGTTCAGACGCTTCAGGTTGACTTGCATGACCGAAGAGGCGGTGCCGAATCGTAATTCGGGCATTGAACGGATGCTGGCCTTGCTGCACCAAAAACGAAGCAGCGGCAAAAATTTCCCGAACATCGCTCCGGTGCAGGTAGGCTGGATCGTCCGGCACATCCTCATCAGCCCGCTTGCGGAGACTGCGGGGGGACCCAGTTACTGGCTCGGCTTCCGCCACGGGCTCCGGCGTGATGCGCTCGATCTCGTTCGATCGCGTAACGATCTCGCCGCGATTCGCCATGGCCTGAAAGTGCATCAAGACCGCCAAAAGCGCTTCATCACTCAAATCACCAGTGACGACAGGCCAGACGTTCAACAAGCCTTCGAAAA
This sequence comes from Bradyrhizobium sp. HKCCYLS3070, assembly GCF_051167575.1. Lineage (NCBI taxonomy): Bacteria > Pseudomonadati > Pseudomonadota > Alphaproteobacteria > Hyphomicrobiales > Nitrobacteraceae > Bradyrhizobium > Bradyrhizobium sp. HKCCYLS3070. The sequence goes on along the minus strand of NZ_JBNPTI010000016.1, from coordinate 19,182 downwards.
ACGCCTTCAGATTCACGCTCGGTAGCCGCTTTGTAAACGCGTTGGTGACGCGACGACGCTCCTCTTCTCTGATGGAAGCGATGACCGGCTCGACCGACACGTCTAGTCCACAGAGTTCGACGTAGTACAGTCCGACCAGGAACAGCTGGATCAGACGGGCCTTGTTGCGAACGCTATCTGGCCACCGCAAGAACTTGGTCATCTGCAGCTTTAAGTCGCCAGACCCAAGAGCCTCGAAATACTGGATGAGATGTTCGATGTAGTCGACACCGAAAACCTCAGCGACCCGATCCCGAGTAATTTCAGTCTTGTCGTTGATCAGACTCATCTTGTCGAGAGCCTGAAGCATGTTCCTCGGCTGGTGTTCGCCCAAACCCGCCAAAAGCGAAAGCGCTTCGAGATGGAAGGTAAGACCCTCTTCGCTGGCGGTACGGGCGAGAAGACCGACACTCTGCTCATGAGTTAAGGGACGAAGCTCTAGATTGATGGTCCGGGAGCGCAACGCCTTGGAAATCCTTTCCACCGCGGTGGTTGCAAAACAGAAAGAGACGCCGGGCGGCGGCTCCTCGACCCTTTTCAACAGGAACTCGAAGCTATCCGGGTACTTCGACAGGACGTGAGCTTCGTCGAGAAAGATCAGCGTGCGTCTGCCGTCTTTCGCGGCTTCTAGCACGCGCTCGATCTCATTCTGCAGCGTGCTCCGCGTCCTAAACTTGGGCGTATCCAGTTCGTAGAACCCGGCATCATCCCCGGCATTCAAGGCTTTGCATCGATCGCAATCGAAACAACGGTCGCCTGAATTCGTCGGGCGTTCGCAGTTTAGCGCCCCAGCGAAAATCCGAACGAGCGTGGTTTTGCCCGATCCCACGCTGCCGTGCAGAAGCAAGTTTGCACAGCTTTGCCCGTTTAGAATGAGCTGGGATATGATCCGTTTTGGATATTCCTGGCCGACAACTTCTTCGAAGGTTCTCGGACGATATTTCAAGGCAAGACGCGTCACGTTATTTCCTGAGTCGATCAGCTGCACCCGCGCGAATGCGGTGGAACTGGCAAATCATACCGGGGGCACATACGTTCTTGTTGCTCTATTCCGCGGCGGTCAAGTGCCCGCTATTGTGCTGAGTCCCTTCAATGCGTCATGAGGGACAGGCATCGCAGAGCGCGAAAGCTTCGGCTTGGTTGCTCATTGTGAAGTCGGTTCCGCGCAACCTCTGCCAGCTCGCCCAGATTCGCTGGCGGGGGAGAGCTCGTGAATGCTGAGAGGTTGATGCATTTTCCGAGGCCGCACACGCCACCGGCCATCCTGACGCATAAACGCTAATGCAAATCGACCGGCCACCCTGGGGTGGCCGGTCGCGTTGGGTTTGGAGCTTTCGCACTGGGTTCCGGGGACGCGCGATTTCCATCAGCGGCGATCGACAGAAATCTTAAAGAGCTCGAACAATCGGGGATCGCCCGATCGACCTTCCGGACCGTACGGGCGATGAAGCCAGGGCCAACGCATGCTCATTTCCTCGGGATTATCGGGATGGGGTACCCAGATTCCGCCAATCCAGCCAAATGGACTGCAAGGAGTCGTGGACGCAAATTCATCCACGCGAGCACGCCAGGCGCGGAGGGTCTCAAGCACGCGTTCATCGTCTTCTTCGGTGTCACAGAAGAAAGCCAGATCGTCTTCTGACGGCACTACGATGGTCGGCCAGGTGGCACCTTCCGCGAGAGGATCAGCGACCGGGATCAAGCGATGTGCAAAGAAACATCCGCCCAGAAAATCGATGCACTCGTCCGGCGGGGCAGGCAAGGGCAACTCACTGAGGGCCTCCGAGACAGTTGAATGCTGGACGCCATCGCGTACGACAAAAGAGCAATTGTCGCCGACGACCGCCGTTGTGATTTCTCTGATGCTGATTTTTCCGGCAAGCGCCAGTTCTTGCTGTCGCGAATAGTAGGCCCAACTGGCTGCGCAGTCGGTTTGTCTGCGGGTGTCAAACATAGTTCCGTGGTTCCACTGCAGGGGGAACCACCATGGCTCCCCTTCATGTGAGGGGAACCCTCCGCCTGGTCGGCGAGAAGTCTCTCACCTTCAGATATAGAGTTTTGGAGGCCCTACTTTGTATGCGCTCATGGAGAGCCCGCATGCGACGAATGCATGGCTCTATATAAGGTAGCCCGGGATCAATTTCGATCTAGATACAGGGCCCCGCTTGGCGTACCCATTCGCTCACCGCGCGGAAGACGAGGTACGTGCTCGCTCACCGGCTGAAACTCCTCCTACTCACCTTCTCCGATTCGTTGCACGCTTCGCGTCTGCCCGACCCTTTGCACAGTTAATTTCTCCCACCCCTCATCGAATCTTCCGCGCTTCAACAACGCGGACATTCAGATGACCTCCTCGTCCAGCCCTTCTCCCGCCGATCACCTTCCTTCGTCCACTTCGACATTCAAGCAGCTTTCCCGGACGCCATTCGTCAGTGACGCCGTCGCCAAACATTACGACTCGCACTGTTTGATCGATTCGCGCTTCCGGCGCGCAGCACGCCTCCTGCAGATTCTGTGGATGCGCGACCAGGGAATTCCGAACGCCGCAGCGGAAGAGCGCGGTGCTCATCTTGGCTCCTACCTCCGAGCTGACGCCGCAGATGCCGGGCGGAACTTCATCTCCCCGCAAGTTCATCTCCTAGCGCTCCGTGAACTGCTCCTGCTTCGTGAGGAGGACGCGGCAGTCGATGAGGATCGCCTCATGACCAACACGTTGAGCTCGATGCCGCTCGTCGTCAACGCGTTCGGTCCACTCGCCCAGGACACGAAGTTGGCAACAGCCGTCCTGCGCCAACTGCTGCCGGATTTCATCCAATCCGTCGAACGAATAGCTTTCGAGCATTCGCCCGGCCGCCGCGATGACCGCTTCCTCGCCGACCGCACCGCCTTCGATCTCGCCATCCACGTTACAACGCCCGAGGGCGAGTCCGGCATCGTCTACGCCGAGGTCAAGTACTCCGAGGAGTTGACCACCGTCGCCCGATGGCGAGAGCGCTATGATCAGGCCTTGAAGGAGGTTCGTCTCTACAAGGACCCCGAGAGCACGGTTCTTCGATCGCCGCTCGTTGAGCAGCTGATGCGGGAGCATTGCCTCGCACAGCTCTCGGTCGACCACGGCATCACACCGCGAGCGATGTTCATCGGCATCGGGCCTCGCCTCAACCGGCGCGCCAACGCTGCTTTCCGAGTCTATGCCAACGAACTGCTCCCGGTCCCTGATGACGATCCCACCAGGGTGCGTTTCCAGCATTTCACCCTGGAGACGTTGATCGACGCTATTGACGTGGCGGGCGACCGCGAAACAGCGGATCAGCTTTGGAAACGCTACTGCGACTTCCAGCGCGTCTATGATGCCGCCCTCGCCGTCATTGCTCCACAGGCACCGCGCAGCGAGCCACCGAAATCTGCGACGGCTACACCCGCCCCCAACGCCAAGAGCAAGGCGCGGCCTCGCAAACGGGGCTCCCGCACCAGCCCCACTCAACCGGACGACCAGGCCGGTGTCTCCGACCGTGCGGAGGCCTCTCATGACTGAGACAGAGCTGCTCACAGTGGAAGATCGCATCCGACTGTTTGCCAACGCCCTCGCAGACGAGCGCGACCACTTTCCTGTCGTCAAGCTCTTCACTCCTGACGCGGGCGCGACTTGGCTCCTCACCGAATGCGACCTCGACGAGCCGAACCGCTTATTCGGTCTTTGCGACCTTGGACTCGGCTGCGCAGAGCTCGGGTATGTGAGTCTCGCGGAGATCAAGGAGGTTAGGGGACAGCTAGGCCTTCCCGTGGAACGGGACCTTCATTTCACCGCGGACAAGCCGATCTCGGCATACGCTGCTGAAGCCCGAGCCAAAGGCCGCATCGTTGCGTAAGAGAAGGAAGCAGTGCAGTCATCAGTGGGACCATGAGCCCCACTGTCAGCCTGCCTTCATCAATAGTTACGAATGCGCCAGCTGCGGGACGGTGTGGGAAGACACATGGTCTTGCGGTTGCGACGACACGTGTCCGAACTGCCGCGCTGATACTTCACCGATCGATTCTCAAAAGGTCGCAGCTTGTGCATGTGACTATCTCGGGCACTAGGACGTAATACGAGCCCGACAAGGGTGGTGTCCTCTTATTGGTCGCATCCAGAACGCCTTGCCGCAGGCAATGGACAGCGTTCATTCATCGCTCATTCAATGGCGCAAAAAAATGGCGCGGCCGATGCGTGAAATGTGACTATATTTTTTGCCCCCACCCACTCGCCTCTACCCCCTCCTCCTACCCTCCATCCTACCCCACCCTACCCCTTCCTCTCCACGCAGGCTGGAAGGTTAGGCAAGGCTGCGCTTCTGAAGACCGCATTCATCGATGTTCGAACGAGGCAAGAGAGAGGGCTCGCGGCAACCCGCCCCTCTCGCATTGAACGGCTGCGTGCACGCAACATCTCGATGCCTTCCCCGAATCCCAGACGACAAGCGAGCTGCCACGAACAAGCATGACTGCCCCCAAGATCAACAATCCCCGTTCATGGAATGGAAGGGCGCTGGTCGGCGACTGGCTGGTGACGCTCAAAGTCGACGGGGTCCGGGCGATCTGGCACGACGAGAGCGGCTGGGTGAGCAGGGCCAACAAGCCACTTCATAACATTCCGCGGTGGCGAGAGGGCCAACCGCGTGACTGCGAGGTCTTCGTCAACAACTTCTGCGACACGATCAGAGCGACCAGGACAAGGCGTCCCAGCGCGGGCACGCCTTCAATTGCACAAGAGCACCTCTACGGGCTCGCCCCCCTCGACCCGCGCCTTCATTGGGGCAATCTGACCAATCCCACCCCCACAGACGTCTGCGCCCAGCTGCAACGCGCTAATGACCGCGGCTACGAGGGTGTTGTCCTTCGTCGGGGCGACCTTTGGATCAAAGTCAAGCCGGCGGAGACGCACGACGTCGCCATCACCGGATACGCTGAAGGGAGGGGCAAGCACCGCGGCCGGTTGGGCTTCGTCACAACGACCAGGGGTGCCGTTGGTGCCGGCTTCACAGATATCGAGCGGGAACTTTTATGGGCAGACGCTAAGGCTCAGAGATTGGTTGGCCAAGTGATTGAAGTGAGCTGCATGCAGTTCACGCCTAACGGCCAATTCCGTCATCCGGTCTTCGTCCGCATACGCCCTGACAAGCTTGTCGCCTGAGCTGTTTGACTCACCGAGCTCCTCTGCTCCGTCGGCTTGGTCATTGACCAGGCTCGGCATGCTGGCAGTCGCTTCGCTCTAGCCATTGCGCAAAAATCAGCGGCACGACCTCGCGCTCGACCACTATATTTTTCTGCCCCCGCCGACCTGTCGGCCCACCCCTCCGCCCACCTAACCGCCACTCCACCCTTCCCTGCCTTTCCCTACCTTTCCCCAACGAGTTCAGGACAGAGGTATAAGGCTAAGCAGAGATGCGAACAGGATCTGCCCCGGCCCGCCCCCGTTGGTTAAACATTCAAGTCTGTGAACCCCGCCCTGCGCCATCGCCGAGACGGCGCTTCATCACCAGGCGCACATCGGCCGGCCCGGGACTTGCGACCCCTTCATTGCTACGGCTTTCGTTCAGCACAACGTCCCACGCCGAACCAATTTAGCTATGAGTCCCCACGGCCCGCTCCCAGTATCCCAGCGGGCCTGCCTCAAGCGCGGACGAATGCAACGCCTATTCATGGCTCTGTGTCGAGCAAGAGAGGCTCGCCTGGTCAACGCCGAGTGCATCAAGAGGCAGTCCAACCACGAGAGCTTAGTCGAATCCCCAAAACAAATTCCGCGTCGCCGGGTCATACCCACCCACTTCGAAATGGCCGCAATATCCTGAAAACTAAAATGAACCCCGCTTTGACGCTTCGTGCGAGTCTTCCCAGAGCAGCGGTTAGGCACGCTGGCGCGGTGAGGGACCCCGGAAACCCGTTGAGAGCTGATAACCCGCAACGTGCGAAGCTCAAAGAGCCCCGTGAGGGGCTCTTTCCTTTTCAAGCAGGTTCTCCGCGAACGGCAGACTGCCGCTTTGATCGTTAGCGGCTTTCCTCCTGTGCCCCAAGGGCAATCGCTTCGTTCGCGAAACATCCCCGATGCTCAGCTGAATCCTGGACAACAATTGAAGTTGCTTGGCTCCTTTTGCTTTCGAGACGGGGGTACACTTGAACGATTTTGACCCAGCTATCACCGATGGCCACGACTGGTACTTCATTGAGCAAGGCCAGCGAAAGGGGCCATTCTCTAGCACGAAGATGCTGGAACTCGTGCAATCGGAATCAATCGCCGGCGATACACTGATTTGGCGGAAAGGATTCGCCGATTGGCGATCACTCCGAAGTACCGAACTAGGCGCCTACTTGCGCGACACTCCGCCGCCGGTCGCTACGAATCATGTGAATAACGCACTCGCTTGGACGATTGCGATCGCGCCGCTTGGCTATATGCTGCTCACCGGGGTTGTCCAAGCCTACGAGCTTGAGAACCCTTATGAGGACCATCCAATACTCGCTCTCGTTAACTTCTTAGTACCGGCTGTGATCAACGCGGCACTTTGTCTGGCCGACGAACGCCAGCTCAAGCGCGCTGGGTATTTTGACAAGTGGCTCACCCTGTCTGGAATCCTGCTGGCCCCCGTCTACCTGTTCCTCCGGGCGAAACGGCTGCGACAATTTCCGAGTTATGGGATCGCATGGGCTGTCTGCTTCGTTATCTCAATCTTGATGTCGCTGCCCGGCGGCTTCTTCTTGCGGTAACTAGCAGCTCATGCCTGGATCACGGGCCGCTTCATTGCGACGACCGAACGCAGCGTTCTAAGAGACTAATATTATGAGCAAGACCTTCGCGGTCGGGGACGTGCACGGATGCCTAGACCAACTTCAGCGCCTCATTGAGCTTTGCGAGCGCGAAGCAGGTGCGCAAGGAGCAAAGTTCATCTTCCTTGGCGATTATGTCGATCGTGGGCCAGATAGCCGAGGTGTAATCGACTATCTGATTGACCTACAGAAATGGTCGCCCGACGAAATCATATGCCTTCGCGGCAACCATGAGGATCTGCTGCTCGCCGCGCTCGAAGGCGAAGACGCGGAACTTAACTGGCGCCAGAACGGAGCTCATTCCACTCTGAAGAGCTACAGAGTGACCGCCCCACGTGAACTTCCTGCCAAGCACATCGACTGGATTCGCTCTCTGCCTCTCTTCCATGATGACGGGCAGAGATATTTCGTCCACGCGGGCGTACACCCTGCGCGACCGCTGCATCAGCAACGCCCGCGTGATTTGCTTTGGATCAGGGAGCCATTTCTCTCGAGCGACACTGATTTCGGGCGATTCATTGTGCACGGTCACACGCCAATCCCCAGCGGCGTCCCTGACCGACGCTCCAACAGGGTCAACATCGATACCGGCGCCGTATATGGCCGCGCTCTGACGTCCGCGGTTTTTGCTGCACACACTGCAGCCCCAGTTGGGTTTCTCTCCGCAAACCCAATTCGCGACTGATAAGCTTTAGTGTTACCATCAGCGACGGCTTGGCCAACCTCAATCGTGCCATCAGTGATCATCGACCTTTCCGCCACGAGCGATGATCTCAGCACGAACAGCAAAAGCGAGCTCCCCCACGGGCAGGTCTGCCGTTTTTCGTTGCAAGCTTAAGTCAACTGACTTCCTTCATCGTCAGCATGTTCACTGGCTGCTCCGGCTACGACAACTCCTCATCAAGCAGCCAGCGACACTTGCATCTATCCCAAGCCATCCTTGCATCAAGCTGTTGGCCAATTTGGTAGACGCACCACAAACCCTCCTTGCGTCTCTTCCCTCCGATCGCGTCGTGAACCGGCAGAGCGCATTGATCTCGTCCAACTGCGCTCGACTTAGCTGTCCTCGAAGCGTGAAATAGTCGCGCCATCCTCCATCAGAAGTTGCCAGGCCCTCGCGCGTTGAACCCGCGCCGCTTCATCGTGAACTGAGTCATGCGAGCGATGGCCTTGGCGATCTTTCTGGCCTCCTCCGAGCTCATTTTGCCGTGCCCGAAAGCCCACTTCTGAAGGTCACCCAAGCAATGGATAGTCGCAACCACGATGCCGTTAACGCCCTTCACCACGAACGAATCGGGGTGCACCCGGTCAACGGTCCGGGCGGCGGGAACGACGGTCCATCCGCCAAAGAAACGAACAAAGAATACTGAGTCAAGCCTGTGTATAGGGAAACCTATTAGCGGAACGGAAGCGGAACTGGGTATAATCCTTGCGTAGTACTGAGTCGCATTCTGCAACCAACGATAGGAGCTTGAATGTCGAGACCGCAGGCCCGCACCACGCGACGCCACTGGGAAACACTGAGCGATGACCAGCTCCTCGACACGGAGCTAATGACTGATGATCCCAAAAGCCTACCCAACCTCGTCTATGAACTTCCGGCCGGCCACGAGGAGCCTTATGTGGAATACAAGTACGATCTCAGGAAATCAGAGAGGGAGATGTTTTCCTGCGTACACGGCCACCACCAACACCTTGCCGGCTTCGTCATGCGCAAGGGCGAGTCCCGCTTCTTGGTCGGTTGGATGTGCGCCAAGACGATCTACGGCGAAGACTTCGAGAAGTACACCGCCGACTTCGACGCGGCGGTCAGTCGCCAGGATGCACTACGGCGCGTACGTGAAATCAAGGTCGCGATAACCCCCTTCGTCGAGTACCTCAACGCGATCTCGAGTTCGGAAGTCTTCCGGCACTTTAACCGAGTGCGCGGCCAGCTGGAGACCCAGATGCCATGGGTCTTCGATACGCTGCCCGCCGCCGCTTCTATGGATCGCCAGATCATCGGTGCCTCATTGCCGAAGAGGTTGTGTGCTCCCGGCCTGGACGTGAGGCAGGAGTTCAGCCGGTTGATGGCGGACTTCGCTGCGGCGCAGATCACGCTTGCCGGAGAACCTGAAAAGGTCGCCAGGCTGATAGGATCCGTTCGGAGCAAAATGGAAGGCTTGGCCAAGCGAACAGAAGCAATCCTCGACACGCTCGGTGAAGTGGAAGAGTTTTTCCAGCCTATGGCGTTGACGGCCATTTGCAAGCTAGCGAATGAACACGACAACCCAAAGCGCAGAAAGTACGAGGCTGGGTTACTCTCGCTGTCGTGTAAAAGAGAGCGCGAGAAGACAACCATCACGATGCCGAAGGGCTTCGTGCTTCCATCTCGAAGGCCACTTGAGGCATTTCGGTCAGCGCTAGCTGGCGTGAAGGTCTGATTTCGGATATGGCTGATGGCCACATCCTTCACAGCGTGCTCGTTCAGGGCCGCCTTGCTTTTGCAATGCGTCGGGCTTCGGCCGCACGGGGCCATGAGCTTGGCCTCCAGATCTTCACGCCTTCGCTATTGGCGGCACGCCTTGCAGGCGGACTGCTACGCCCTGCCTCCCGCGAGAGCATTGAAATCGGCATTCGCACAGCGCTGATGCAGCCGGACCTATTGGAGGACATTGCTCCAATATCAGACCTGCCCGGAACACCCCGGGCCGTGCTCCGCTCCCTTCAGAATGTTTGGCGCTCAGGCTTCGACCTACGGAGCGAACCGCATGCCGCGCGGCCGCGTATCCGGGATCTGGCACGAATTGAAGATGCGGTACGTCTTAAACTGCAGCCGGGCGAATGCCTCCTCCCTGACCTATGCGATTTAGCGCGCGCCGCAGTGCAGTCCGCTCCTCGCGTAGTCGGTCCGCTTCGCATCGAGGGGGTTCACGCCCTCGACCCAATCTGGCGGCCGCTGATCAATGATTTGCGAGAAGTAATCCAGGTTGATTGGGACGCGCCGGCTTTCTGTGAGACCAGTTGGTTCAACGGCACGCCTAGACATGCCGCCGCCAAGACCGGAAAGAGCCGCGCGGTGTCTTGCGCAGACCCGCATCACGAGGCCCTTGAAGCCATGCGGTGGGCCCGCGAACTTCTCGCTTCCGGGCGAGCGCGCGCTTCCGAAATCGCCATCACGACAACGGATCCAGCGGCCTGGGATGACTACGTGCTTGCGCTCGCCTTGGCGTCTGACCTGCCGCTGTGTTTCGTTCACGGGCGGCCGGCGCTCGCAACGCGAGACGGTCAACGTTGTGCAGCCCTCGCAGACGCGCTGCAGAGTGGACTAAGCCAAGCTCGCATGCGCAGGTTGCTTTCCCTGGCTGCCAACCAAGGAACAATCTTGGATGACCTGCCAGATCGCAGCTTACCTGTATCGAGTGAAGCATCCCTCTCAACCGCGGCAGATTGGGAACGCGCCCTCGCCCCGTTTCCCGAAACCGCATCGATCCTGGTGCCCATCCTGAAGCTCCTTGAATCTGGTCCGGCTTGTGCCGAAGAGGCAGCCAAGTTGCTGCTTCGCGGACGCTCCCGCAGGCTCTGGGACGAAGCCTTGCGATCAGCGCCTGCGTCCGCGCTCATGTTCTCGCTCGAGACTTTGCGTGTCGCCGACGACCGGGACCCTGCTGATTCTGTCGTGTGGTGCTCAGCCGATCAGCTTGCTGCATCGCCCCGTCGCTTCTCATGGCTATTGGGCCTCACAGTTAGCGGATGGCCGCGCAGCAGCGGCCTGGATCCGATCTTACCCGATTACATTGTTGCGTCCGCATTGCTCGACCCTGACCCGATAGAGGCAGCAGATCGACGTTGCTTCGAAAACATTCTCGCCTTCACTCAAGAGGCAATGCTCTCGAGCGGAAGGCTAACCAACGAAGGCAAACGAGTCGGACTGAGCAGTCTTATCCCGGAAGTCGAAAAGATCGAAGTTTATCATCGAGAAAGGCCAACCGATCATGCGCTGACTGAAGCTGATCGTCTCCTTGCCCGGCCACATGACCGGAGCGCGGATCCGATCGTTTCCTCCGCGATGGCCGCTTGGCACAGCTGGGGCTTGCGAAGCCTCACGCCGCACGACGGCCTCGTAGCAGTGGAGCATCCGCTCCTGTCGGCACTGCTCCATAAGCCCCAGTCGGCCACGTCGCTATCACGACTTCTGCGAGACCCTCTGGCCTACGTTTGGTACTACGCGTTGGGATGGCGCGATCTGGTTCACAAAGAACGTGGACTTGTTCTCCCATCCGACGATATGGGCCGTCTTGTCCACGAACTGCTTCGACGCACAGTCGATCACCTCGAGCCGGAGCCTGGATTCACGGTAGCTGCGCGGCACGAAATCGAGGAAGCCCTTGCGATAGCGTCCACTCACGTAATCGATGGTTGGCCATTGGTCACGAATGTGCCGCCCCCCGTGCTTTGGATCAACACGGTCAGGCAGGCGGCCGAAATGAGTCTAGCCGGGCTTACTTTTGAGACGTTCACGGAAGCTGGAACGCGCTCCTGGACGGAACTGCCGTTCGGCGGCGAACTACGCCAAGGTGACACACCTAACTCCTTGCCGTGGGACCCGGCTCAATCGGTCGTTCTCCCAGGCACGGGGATTCACATCCGTGGCACCATCGATCGCCTCGATCTTCGCGCTTCAGCAACCGCTGTGCGGGTCACCGACTACAAGACCGGACAGAGGCCAAAGGACCCCGATCAAATGAACATCAACGGCGGCGCGGAACTGCAGCGTGTCCTTTACTCGCTGGGCTGCCGCCAACTGTTACCTGACACACAGCCACTGGTGTCTCGCCTGATCTATCTTCGTCCGCCGGTCAAGGCTTCGCCTCTCAAGAATCCTGACGGCTTCATTGATTTGGTCGCTGCTTGGGTGAAGCTTGCGCGCGGCGTCTTAGAGGCCGGCGTCGTCTATCCGGGCATTGCCACCATGCCCGACCGATTCGGAAGGATCGCTCTACCCGCAGGCGTCAGCTACATCGAGCGCAAAAGCAACGCCATTCGCGAAGCGGCAGGTCGAGAACTCGCAGCCTATTGGGGGACGAAGTGACGCCGGGGCCCGACGATACGCAACGGCAGCGCGCGCTCACGGATCTGGACTCTACGCTCCTAGTCGAGGCGTCGGCGGGCACGGGCAAGACCTCACTCCTTGCCGGGCGTGTGGTCATGCTGCTCGCCGCAGGACGCCCGCCCTCCAGCATCGCCGCCATCACCTTCACGGAGCGCGCAGCCGCCGAGCTCCGCGAGCGGGTCGACAAATTCGCCGGCATGTTGGTCAATCGCATCGTACCGAAAGACCTCGAGCCTGCATTTCGCCAGCGACCTCTGAGCGAAGATCAAGCCAAGGCATTGGCCAGCGCACGAACGAGCATTGGCGAACTCACGGCCTCGACGATCCACAGTTTCTGCCTGAGCATTCTTCAGAGCTACGCAGTAGAAGCGCGTATCGATCCTGGCGCTGCCGTCATGGATGCGGAGCAGACCGACCTCGCCTTCGAGGCCATATTCGACTCCTGGCTTAACGGACGGCTCGGACATGATGCGCGGCCAGGTGATCCGATCGTCGTCATGGCTGCGCACGACCCTAATCTCGCAGTCAAGACGCTGAAGTCGTTGGCCAAGTTTCGTCGTTCTCATCCAGAGGCTCGACCGCTACCGCCGCCCCACTATGCTGACCCAGTCCACGAGCTGGTCGACGCAGTAGCCGACTTTCGGCGCTGGATCGGTCGCGTCGCGGCCCCCAACGAAGCTACGGACGACGTCGTCGCGCTTGAACAACTCGCTAGTGCGCTCGCGCCAGCAACTTCGGGCACTCTCGACTTCTCGCAATTGTGGTCACTCGTTCATCTGAAAAGCGACGCGCTGCTCCCGCGTGGAGGACACACTATTACCCGGTACAAGGGACGCATAAACCTTTGGTCGAGATCGGCAGGTAAGAATGATGGCCCTCAACTCTCTGCAGCAGCCAAGGAGCACTATGAGCGGTGCACAAAGCTGTTTGCCGATTCCATAGGCGCGATCGCCGATACGCTGCTGACCAATTTCTTCGGCGAAACAGACGAACTCATTGCCGCATTCGATAACTTCAAGCGCAGCGCCGCCGTGCTCGACTTCGACGATATTCTTATTCGCACACGAGAACTCCTGCGCGCGCGGACGACGGTGCGGGAAGAAGTCGCGGCGCGCTATCGCCATATTCTCGTCGATGAATATCAGGACACGGACCCCATCCAGTCAGAAATCCTGTTTCTCATCTCAAGCGAGCCGGGAGACTCAGAGTCGTGGGACGGCCACAGCCTTCGACCCGGAGCGCTGTTCATGGTCGGCGATCCCAAGCAAGCGATCTATCGCTTTCGTCGTGCCGACCTCAAATCGTATCTGCGCGCACGTTCGGCGGTCGAGTCGCAGTTTCCAGGGAATGTTCTCCCGATCTCGGCAAACTTTCGCTCTGGAAAGAGCATCCTCGAACATGTCGATAGGGTTTTCGCCCAACGATTGACAAGGCAGCAAGGCGGCTATGCCGCCCTCAAGCCGACCGTTACCGAAGATCCCAGCCGCATTCAGAGCATCGCAAAGCTGAGCTACGACGTTCCCCCAAACAGCTATGTTAACCCAATCCGTGATCTCGAAGCGAAGGCGGTGGCTGATCTTTGCGCGAGCCTTGTCGGAAATGTGTGGGTTCGCCGCTCAAGCGGGAAGATCGTGCGCGCAGAACCAGGTGACATCGCTCTCTTGGTTCCTCGGCGGACGCAGCTCTGGCGATACGAACGCGCTCTCGAAGAAAAAGGACTACCGGTTGCCTCGCAGGCGGGCAAGAACCTCTATCGGCGACAAGAGACTCAAGACTTCGTCGCCCTGGTGCGCGCGCTGGCGGATAGTCGCGATACCCTAGCCTTGGGGGCACTCCTTCGCGGGCCACTCATAGGTCTCACCGAACGCGAACTCCTCGATATCACTCATGGCCTGCGGGAGCAGGACAAGGACGCTACCTTAAACCTGAACACGGATATCTCGGGCGTGCAGCATCCTGTCGCACATCATGTCATCCGGGGCTTGCAAGCAATGTGGCGCAAGCGACGTGGGACGACGCCTTACGCGCTGCTTTCCGAGGCAGTCGAGCTCCTCCGAATTGTCCCGAGCATCGCCGGCCGGGGCTCAGATCAACAGGTCCGCTCACTGGGCAATATCGGCATTCTCCTCGAGCGCGCACGAAGTTACCATGTACGCGGCCTCAAACAACTGGCCATTGATCTAGGTTCCGAGTGGGAGACTGAACTCCCAACCGACGAAGCTCCGTCGGATCATCAAAACGACAGCATCAACATCGTCACCGTTCACAAGGCGAAGGGTCTCGAATGGCCGATCGTCATTCCGATCAACTTTGTGACCATGCCAGAAAACGACGATGATTTCTTCTTTCGTTCGATCGACAACAGCGTGCACTGGACCCTCGGCGACGTGATTTCAAGCACGCTTGATGCAGCAGTTGCAGCCGACCGGGCAGAAGCCTCAGATGAACGCGAACGGCTGCTCTACGTCGCTTGCACTCGGGCTCTCGACTTGCTCGTCCTTCCCGCCCCCAGTTGGACTCCCGACGGCGGTTGGGCGAAATTCTTTAATCTAGGTCAGTCCACACTTGCGGAGATAGATCACCCGTCACCACAACCTGTCGAACCGCCTCTGCCTTCCGGGGCAAACGATCAAACGGCCGCGATTTTTGTCGCTGAACTCGAACGCATCGATCAGCAGAACCCTGGGATCGAGTGGTACCGTCCCAGTCTAGCAGATGTAGATCGAGAACTGCTCGACCGCGCAACAATCGATATCGGCGCCGACGAGGGAGATCCCGGAGTTGAGGCAGTTGTTGTTGGAGCCGGTGTCCTGCGCGGGATAGTCCTGCACAAGCTCATGGAGGAATTGTTGACGGGCCAGCTGCCGCCGGACCTCGCACATCTGACCGAACGGGCCTCGATACTCTCACAAGAAGCAGCCGGTTCGGCGAAACCTGATCCTTTGGAGATGGCTACCACCGCCTTGCGCACCTTCTCACATAGCGAGCTGATGCCCTACATCACAAAGCTGATTCCAGAGGTACCGCTTTTTGGTGCCCGTTCCGGGACGGTTCTGGTGTCTGCTCGCGCCGATGCTATCGCTTTCGAAGCCGGCACCGCCGTCGCCGCGTTTGACTGGAAAAGCGACGTGGCACCCACGAAGGATAACCATGATGCCTATGCGAGCCAATTGCTCGAATATCTTGAATTGAGTGGAGCAGAGAAGGGGGCCGTCGTCTACATGACGTCGGGCGAAATTCGGTGGATCCGCAGGAATCCCAGCGTTGAGGGCAAGAACCTCGTCTGAGAGGTCACAACTTGGTTAAGCACTCGTGAGTAATGGTCAGGCATAGGCCTCCGCATATCCAAGAAACTCCGCGTGTTGCGTTCGTTCGGCATCCCATCGCGTCGCTCCCTTGGGCCTGTCGCGATGCTCACAGACAGTAAGCAGGAGTCTCCGTTTCGCGCGGGAAATTCCGACGAAGTATGCAGCACGCTCCTCGTCGATCTTTCCCCAGAACGTCTCTTCTTCCACGCCCATCATGATCACGGTGTCGAACTCCAGCCCCTTGCTCTTGTGGATCGACATGATCCTGACGGCTCGATCAGCCGAAAAGGCGGAAAGCGCCGTAGATAGCTCTGTTCCGTCGGCGAGCAGATCGGATATCCGAGTCACGGTATCCTCAACCAATTGGTCCAACCGGTTGCCCTGCGCATAGTCCGCTGAAAGGGCCACTACGGCGTCCCGTCCGACCGTCGCGATGAGTTCACCCACCAAAGTCTTGGCGGTGTTGCGATCACTGAGCTTCAGCTGCTTGTCTGAAATTCGCTGGCGAACGCCGCCAACGAACCGCTCCCACCGGGAGCGAGCACGGTACTCCTGTTCGTCATCGAGCTCTTCGCTGTAAACGACGGCGTCGAGCAGCCGGCGATACGCCTCCGGCTGAGCACTGCCGCCGACCACGAGAAGAAAGTCCGTTATTAGGCGCACAACAGGTTCAGAGGCGAGATCCTGCGCCTGGTCTTCCTCGCGAAACGGGACCTTCCGCGCTGCCAGTGCGGCGCTCAGTTCTTGGCAGTAAAGGTTCTGCTGCTTGCTGACGAGCACCGCGATCTCAGAAGGTTCAATGCCGTCGTTGTCTATCCAGCTACTTATGGCATCGGCGAGATGTGACGCTTCCTCGTTGGCATCTTTGAAGCGAAGAATGTCGATCTGACCCTCCTCCCCTTGCAACTCGCCGTCGTCGAGCGCGGCGGCGGAGTCCATGACGCGAACCATCGCATTCTGCATCCGACGAAGTCGCGGTGCTGAGCGAAAGTTCTGGTAGAGGTTCAGTGGCTTTGCCCCGAAATCCGACGCGTAGGTCTTGAAGATGCCTTCCAGCGCACCGGCCCACCCCATGATCCGCTGCTTAGTATCGCCGACAGCGACGAGCTTAGCGCCAGAGCCAAGAAAGCAGGCAGTTATCAGCTCGTACTGCTCCTTTGTGCAGTCCTGAAATTCATCGAGAAAGACGTGGCTGTAGGTCTGCCGGATGGCATTCCTCGCGATCTCACTCGTCTGGACGATCGTTACCGCCAGCGGAACCATGTCGGCGAAGGTGATCGACTGCTTTTGAATACGCCTCGGTCCGATGCTGTAGCCGGGATCGAGAGCGTCTCGGCCAGTCAGCACAAGGCGGAAGCGGTCAATAATTCGCTTCGCGAAAGCATGAAACGTATGGCTGTCGAACCGCGCAGCCAGTTCGTGGCCGCACCGCATACGAACCCTTGCCTTCAGATTCTGGCTCGCGTCGACCTTGAATGAAATGGCAAGTATCCGCTTTGGATAGCGACATGTGCCGGTTCGCAGGAGAAAGTCCGCCCGCTGCGCGAGCATCTCCGTCTTGCCGGCGCCCGGGCCTGCGGTCAGAGCCAAATTTCGATCAATCTCTGTCGCGGCAACCAAGGCGTTTGGTTCGAGCTTGAGATTGTCCGACGGAGCCCATCGGTCAACTCTGATCATTCTGGCAAGGCCTTCAGCTCTTTGCGGATGCGTTTGAGTAGCCGATCAAGCACATCGGGCATCCCGTCCAGCAGGTCCTTATCCGTCAGGCTGGCCATCGCCTGAATGTGCCAAGCTGGCTTGCTGCCGAGCTTGAAGCGCGAGTTGTATGCATCGAAGTATTTCAGTTCCTCATCCGTGTATTGGTTTCCGACAACGTCATGATTCTTGCCTAGCACAGCTTTTAATCCGTCCTCGTCGGGGTCCTCCAGGTCATCATCCTTTACATCGTATGCCGCCGGATAGGCGGTCATCATGAGGAAATCGAGATCAAGTGGCGACGAAAAGAACACGCCGTGTTCTTCGAGGCGAGCGAACCATCCGTCATCGTCCACCATCAAGCCCTTGTCGTCGTCCCATTTTGGAATAGACTTTACTTGATCACTTTTCAGTCCGATTTTCGCTACATCGCTGTACGCCAGCAGCTGCTTGGCGGCATACTTTATTCGGCCCCATCCTCCCTGGTGCCGTGCGAGATCCAAGTCCAACAGCGTGACATGCGGTATGCCGAGACCATGCAGCAGGCGCCAGAAGTGATTGACGTGTCGGCCACCCAGCGGAACGACGGAAATAGAAGCGTCGTCCGTGAGGATTCCGTCTGCAGCCATGAGCCGCGGCAGAACCACCTCCTCGCTGTCTCCTTCGCCCAAAAGCACGAACCGCGAGAAATAGAGCTCTGGAAAGGCTTGAACGCCCTCGCGCACGAACTTGAGTGCCTCTTGATCGCGGGGCAATTCGATACGCTTGGTAACTGTTGTCCGCTGCTCGTCGAGCCGCATGTATCGAACGCTCTCTGGAGGAACCCGCCGCAACAATGAAGGGGAATGGGTGGCAAGCACGGCTTGCGCATCCTGCCCTTTGGCGAACTCTTCCAGAGTCCTGACCACCCGCCCAAGGTAGTGCGGCGAGAGGCTGTTCTCGGGCTCCTCGATGGCGATCAGAGTGAAGACGGCGGGTCGCAGTTTGTCGATGTCGAATGCGTCGCTTAGTTTGCCGCTGAGCACCCTGGTGCCGATCTGATGCACACCAAGTACAATCGAGAGGTACAAGATCGACTGTTGTCCGTCGCTAAGACGAGAGAAGTCGACCAGCTGCTCCCCGTGGCCTGGTGCAAAGCCAATGCTCAGATGGCGCAGAAGATTCTCAAGTTCGCTACGACCGAAGGAGATCGATGGGTCTGCAAAATAGTCGCCCTTGTGCAGTTTGCCCCATTGAGCGGCCAGCGCACTCGTTATCCCTTCGATGGCTCCGTTCTCACCGAGGGCTGAGCTGATCTTCTCCGTCAGATCGGATATCTCTTCGCGCGCCGCCGCCCAATCCGCTGCGCGTAGCGCGCGTCCCAACAGCGCGTTAGTCGAGTAGGAGATGTGATCAGCGGGGTCGCGGCGAGCAGGTAGGTAGTGGACTTGGATTGCATTCCGATCATGCTTGGCTACGCGTCCTTCCTCTAGCGGATTTCCATCGTCGTCCACCTTGATGACAAACGTGAAATTCTCCTCGACGTCGCCATCCTGATCGAGTTTGGCATGCAGTCGAAACCTCACTTGCACGGGCCCTTTGACGCCGGCCAACTGCATATGGGCAAAATTGCCTGGAACCGCAGGTGCCGCCTTGCCGCTCCCTTTGCCTAAGAGTTCGGGAAATTCAAAATCAGCTTCGATCCACAGCTTCCGCTCCGCTGGTGCCTCGTTCGGCTTCTCGTCATGAGGGACGTGGAAGTCGGACTTCTTCACCTTGCGTTGCGCAGGATCGAGGCTGAACATCCTCGCGAAGGCTTGCAGGATGGCCGTCTTGCCGGCCCCGTTGGGGCCAAGAAAAAACGTCAGATCGTCGAGATCTAGTTCTGTGTGGTCCGGACCAAACGACCTAAAGTTGCTTAATCGCACGCGCACAAGCTTCATATTTTCCCCACTCCCGTGATGCCAATCAAGCTTCGTTTAGGAAGCGAAGATATGGAGTTTCCGGCCCAGGTTGCTCCTCCGACACGGATTCCGACCGGACGGCTAGGCTGCTCCATGAAGTGCTTGTGTTTGTACCAGAAAGTTCCCTACTTTCCCATGCAAGTACAGACCTTTGAAGCAAATCAGTCCTGAAAGAAACAAAACTATCCGGCTGGAGTAACGCGAGGGCCCGGCTTTCGCGTTGAAGATGACCTTGCCCCCTGGGCTTAATCCAGTTTTGAGTTCGTTCTGGCCCACGACAAGGACCAGGACATGAAGCGCAGCC
>NZ_JBNPTI010000015.1:0-116144 GCF_051167575.1 Bradyrhizobium sp. HKCCYLS3070 | reverse complement strand
GCCAAGGACCCAACGGCTTCCCGCCCACCATCATCATGGCAGACTTTCCAGACACAGGGACCCATACCGCGGAAGCTCGCGGAAGCTATCGAGGGACGTCGGTGAGAGTGACCTGCTTCACTACGGGCGGTGGCTATGGATCCCGGCGCGAGGCCGGGACGACATCGGAGTCTGTGGCGCCGTCGTGCCTGACCAACGGTTCGGCGAACACCGAGGCGACACCAAGAGCTACTTGTCCCGCTGAGCCTCATAGACCTTGAGCTGGGTATAGGCGATGCGCAGCCGCGGCACCGGGACCTTGGCCCCATCGGCGCGGGCGACGAGATCGCCGATGACGTGATCGGCCTCGACCGGCAGGCCGGCGCGGAGATCGCGGAACATCGAGGCGGTCATCGGTGATCCCTCCGCCGTGAGCATGCCGGAGACACGCTGGAAGAAGGCGCCAGCCGGAGGGTAGCCGGCGGCCGCAGCGGTGGCGCTGCATTCGTCGAGCATGCCGAGCAGGAAATCCTTGCCGCCCGGCGCGGTCAGGATCACGCCGACCGGCCCGCGCATCAAGGTGGTCGACGCGGCGAGCGAGGACAGGAACACCCACTTCTCCCACGTGTCCTGCATGATGTTCTCGCTGGCCGACGCATTGAAATTGCCGCGCTGGAAAATTTCGAAGATCGCGCGGACGCGCTCCGACGATCCGCCGTCGCGCTCGCCGAAGCTCAGCGACTGCATCGGCTGCAGCTGCACCACCTCGCGCTGTTCGTTCAAGGTCGCGGCGATGGCGCAGAGCCCGCCGAGCACGCGCGCGCGCCCGAACCTGGCGTCGAGCACGTCGAGGTGCTTCATGCCGTTGAGCATCGGAATGATCGCGGTGTCAGGTCCCACCGCCGGTGCAAACGAGCCGATCGCGTCGTCGAGATCGAAGGCCTTGCAGCTCAGCAGCACGACGTCGAAGTGTTGCTTCAAACCGTCCGCCTGCACCGTCGGCGGATTGGGCAAGGTGACGTCACCGGTCGGACTGCGGATCACGAGGCCGGCACTGGCGAGCTCAGCCGCGCGCCGCGGGCGGACCAGGAAGGTGACATCGGCTCCGGACTGCAGCAGCCGGCCGCCGAAATAGCCGCCGATGGCGCCGGCGCCGACGACGAGAATACGCATGGGTGGATCCTCCGTGAGCGGGCCGCATCATGCAGAAGCGAGTGGCGAATGGCGAGTAGCGAATGGGAATAGGCTCCATTCCCTATTCGCTATTCGCCTCTACCACTTCTCGCCAAACGGCCGGATCTCCATTTCGAAGGTCCAGGCGCTCTTCGGCTGCTGGTAGAGCTGCCAATAGGCGCCGGCAACCGAGGACGGCGGCATCAGCAGATCCGGATTGTCCAGCGCCTCCTGGCCCCAGAGCTGGGCGCGGCGCTCGCGCACCCAGGCGGTGTCGACGCCGGAATCGATGATCAGATGGGCGACATGGATGTTCTGCGGCATCAGTTCGCGCGCCATCGCCTGCGCCACCGCGCGAAGGCCGAACTTGGCGGAGGCGAAGGCCGCGAAGCCGGCGCCGCCGCGCAGCGACGCGGTCGCGCCGGTGAAGAAGATCTTGCCGCCGCCGCGCGGCAGCATCAGCCGGGCGGCCTCGCGCCCGGTGACGAAGCCGGCCCAGCACGCCATCTCCCAGACCTTGCGGAACACGCGGTCCGTCGTCTCGAGGATCGGGAAGTTGACGTTGGCGCCGACATTGAAGATCACGACCTCGAGCGGCGCATGCTTATCGGCGTCGTTGAGGAAGGCGGTGGTCTCGTCCTCCTTGCGGGCATCGAGCGAGCGCGCCACGATCCGCCCGCCGGCGCTCTCGACCTCCGCGACCAGCGGCGCGAGCTTGTCGCCATTGCGGCGGCCGGCGAACACCGTGAAGCCTTCGGACGCGAACTTCTTGACGATCTCCGCGCCGATGTAGTCGCCGGCCCCGACGACCGCAACGGTAGCGTTGCGCTGTTGCATGCTTGCTCTCCGTTCTCCCGAGGCGTCATTGCGAGCAGCGAAGCGACGAAGCCATCCAGTCCTTCGTCGTGGCTCTGGCTCGCTTCGCTCGCGATGACGGCGATTACCTGCCTAGGATGTAGTCCTCGACGTCGCGCAGCTGTTCCTTGCCGAAGAACATCTCGTTGCCGACGAAGAAGGTCGGCGAACCGAATGCGCCGCGCTCGACCGCGCGCTGGGTGTTCTCCACGAGCTTCGCCTTGACCTCGGGCTCCTGGGCGCGGGCGAACAGCTTGGCCCCGTCGAGCCCGGACGATGTGATCGCGGCGATCGCGATCTCGGGATCGTCCATCTTCTTCGGCTCGCGCCACATGTGGTGGAACGCCGCGTCGACATAGGCCTCGAACACGCCCTCGAGCTGGGCGGCGATGGCCGCGCGCATCAAGTTCAGCGTATTCACCGGGAAGTACGGATTCCAGACCCAGGGCTGCACGTGGTAGCGCTTGAGGAAGCGCTGCGTCTCGACCTCGTGGAACTCACGCTTGTTCTTGATGCCGGCGAGCGACTCGGCGGGCGACTTGTTGTTGGTCGCCTTGAAGATGCCGCCGAGCAGCACCGGGACATAATAGAACTGGACGCCGATCCGCTTCACGATCGCCGGGATCGCCTCATGGCTCAGATAGGCGTTGGGACTGCCGAAGTCGAACATGAATTCTGGCGCAGGACGGCTCATGGGCGGTCTCCTCGGTTTTTCACATTGTGGTCCAGCGCAGCAGCTCCGTCCAGGGTTTTATGACGGTCATCATATTCCAGCGGCCGGAAGACGCCGGTGGTGCGTCAGATCATCCGGCGCACCGTCCGCTTGCGCCATACCAGGAGATAATAGCTCATCTGCAGCAGCATCATCGCGGCGAACGTGATGGGATAGGCGAGCCAGACGCCGTCGAGCCCGATGCTGCGGCTGAGCCAGGTGGCGGCGGGCACCTCGATCGCGGCGATCGCAAACGCCGAGATCGCCAGCGGCATCCACACCGTCCCGGAGGCGCGCATCGCCGACGAGAACGTGATGGACATGCCGAACAGCACGGAGCTCCACAGCACGATATGCAGCGAATGCTGCGCCACCTCGATGACGGCAGGGTCGGTGATGAAGAAACCCATCAGCACCCGTGAGAACAGATAGCCGATCGCGACCAGGCCGCCGGTCAGCACCACGTTCATCTCGATGCCCGTCCGCACGATGTCGCCGATCTGCTCGGCCTGGCCGCGGCCGATCGCCTGGGCGCCGAAGATCGAGACCGAGATCGCGATCGACAGCGCCGGAAACTGCACATAGCCCAGCACCTGGTTGACCGCGCCATAGGCCGCCGTCGCGTCCGAGCCGAAGCCGTTGACGAGGCCGATCAGCACCATCTCGGCCAAGGACATCACGATCATGCCGATCGCGGCGGGGATGCCGAGCCGCAGCACCGCCCGCAGCAGCTTCGGATCAGGAAGCATGCCCTGCAGGAAGGCCGCATCGATCGCCAGCGGATGCTTGCGCCGGCGCAGATGGACGTGGAGCCAGGCCAGCGTGGTCAGGGTCGAGATCGCCGACGCCCAGGCGGCGCTGGCGACGCCGAGCACGGGCGCGCCGAGCCAGCCGCGGATGAAGACCGGGGTGAGCACCAGCCCGAGCGTCGTCGATGCGGCGAGCGAGGCCAGCGGCGTCACGGTGTCGCCGACGCCGCGCATCTGCGACGACAGCAGGATGTAGGCGAAGGTCAGCGGCATCGTGATCATCATGATGCGGGCATAGCCCGCGGCGGCATCGAGGATGTTGGCGGGCGTGGCGAGCGCGGTCAGCAATTCGCGGCTGAACAGGCCGCCGAGCACCGCGATCAGGCCGCCGAGCAGCAGCGCAATGGTCAGCGTCGTGCCGGCGACCTGCTTCACCTTGGCGGGCTCGCCGGCGCCCCAGGCCTGTCCGATCAGAACGCCGGCGCCCGAGCCGAGGCCCATGACGAAGGAGACGAAGAAGAACATCGCCGGGAAGAACACCGAGACCGCGGCGAGCGCATCGACGCCGATCATCTGGCCGAGATAGACATTGTTGATGGTGCCGAACAGCGATTGCAGCGTGTTGCTCAGCATCATCGGAACGACGAACATCAGGAACGGCTTGCGCAGCGAGGCGGTTGGCGGCGACACGGCATGGTTCTCCGTCGACCGCTCTTCATTCGGAGCACGGTCGCGTTGCGAGGAATTGGAATGAGAGCGGCCGCGAACGGCCGCTCCCGCTGGCTGTTGAAATCAGCCGATCTCAATCGGCCCTGTGGCGATTTGCGAGCGCCACCGCATGGTCGCGGATGTCGGCCGGCCAGTCCGCGATCAGCGCGGCGAAGCGGCCGAGATCGCCGGCGAACAGCGCCCGGGAGGCCTCCTCGAATTGCGGCAGGTTGCTACCGATCCCCGACATGAAGTGATAGGCCGCGTCGCGCGCCTCGCGGGCGCGGTCGGTGTCGCCGCTGACGCGGCGGGCCTCGTGGACCAGCTTGCGCAGTGCCACCGAGGCGCCGCCCGGCTGCGCGTTCAGCCAGTCCCAGTGCTGCGGCAGCAAGGTGACCTCGCGGGCCACGACCCCGAGCTTCGGCCGGCCGCGGCCGCGCGGCCCGCTCGTCGGCTGGTCTGCGACCGCGCCGGCGTCGACCGGCAGGCGCGCCAGGATCTCCCGGTCGCTGCCGCGCAGATCGAGGTCGATCGGCTGCCCGGTGCGGTCGTTGAAGATCACGATCGGCTCGGTGTTCGGCGCGGCGTGTTTCAGCACCAGCGCCACCTTGGGCAGCGGCCCGGCGGCGACCCGGGTCTGGCCGGCAAACGCGGTGAAAGTGTCCATGGCTTGGTCCCTGTGATGCACCTAATAAGATCCGGGTGAAATTAAAGTCAATATTACCCGGATAATTATTGTGGCCGCCTCCAGCGCCGAGGACGCCTCGCCGAACCCGTCCTGTCCTGCTACGGAACGGCGCCCGCCACCCGATCCGTCCCTGGGAACCCCATGCTGACCGTTCACCACCTCAACAATTCCCGCTCGCAACGCGTGCTCTGGCTGCTCGAGGAGCTCGGCGTGCCCTACGAGATCATTCGCTACGAGCGCCAGCCGGACATGCGCGCGCCCAAGGAGCTGCGCGCCATCCATCCGCTCGGCAAGTCGCCCGTGATCACCGACGACGGCAACACGGTCGCGGAGTCCGGGGCGATCGTCGAATATCTGATCGAGACCTATGGCGAGGGACGGCTGATCCCGCCGCCGAAGACGCCGGAGCGGCTGCGCTATTCGTACTGGCTGCACTACGCCGAGGGTTCGGCGATGCCGCTGCTGCTGCTGAAGCTGCTGTTCAACATCATGCCGAAGCGCGCGCCGGCGCTGCTCCGTCCGATCGTGCGCAAGGTGTCGAACCAGGCCTTGAGCACGCTGGTCAATCCGCAATTGAAGCAGCACATGGCGTTCTGGGAAAGCGAGCTGCAGAAGAGCGAGTGGTTTGCGGGCGATTCGTTCACCGCGGCCGACATCCAGATGAGCTTCCCGCTGCAGGCGGCGGCATCGCGCGGCGGCCTGGAGCAGGGCCACCCGCGGGCGATGGATTTCCTCGCCCGCATCGAGGCACGGCCGGCCTACAAGATCGCGCTGGAGAAGGGCGGGCCCTACGAGGTCGGCCGCTGACCGCTATTTGGCGGCCGTCGCCGGCGCCGCGGTCGCCGCAATCACCTCGCGCACCAGCCGGGCGACGCCTTTGATGTCGCCGTCCGGATCCACGGAATCGCCGAGCCGGACCACCACCATGCGCTGGCTCGGCATGATCACGAGCCGCTGGCCGAGCAGGCCGAAGGCGAAGAACGCGTCGGCCGGGATGCCGGCGCGCGCCCGTCCCAGCGCGTGAAAATGCTGGCTGCGGTTCGTCCACAGTCCCGCGCCATAGTCGGTGTCCAGCGTCGCGGTCGCCGACATCGCCACCCAGCCCTCGGGCAGGATGCGCTTGTCCCCGGCGACGCCGTCACCGAGATAGAGCAGCCCCAGCTTCGCCCAGTCGCGCGCGCTCGCCAGCATGTTGCCGTAACCTTGCAGCGTGCCGGTGCCGTCGAACTGCAGCGTCGCGCTGCGCATGCCGAGCGGATGGAACAGCTCGCGCCACGCGAGTTCGATCGCCTGCTCGGGACCGCCGGCGGCATCGCGGATGATGCGTGCCAGGATCTGGGTGCTCGCGCTCGAATAGGCCCAGCGCTGGCCGGGCGGCGCGATCAGCGGCGCATGCACCGCGAACGCCGCCATGTCGCGGTGGATATCCATCTGGCTCGACGGGTCGAAGCCGGAATTGGTCTCGTCCAGCGCCAGGCCTGATGTCATGCGCATCAACTGCTCGATGGTGATGTCGTGGCGCGGATCTCCGGCTTCGCGCCATTCCGCGACCGGCGCCGGGACCGACGGGCTCAGTCTGCCCTGCCGGGTGAGGATGCCCAGCAGCGCATTGGTGACCGTCTTGGTCATCGAGAAGCCCAGGAGCGGCGTATCGACGCCGATGTTCGGCGCATAGCGCTCCGCGATCAGGCGACCGTCCTTGACGACGACGACCGCCTTGGTGCGGCGGAACGGCGGGTTGGCCGGCTCCTCGAAGGCGTGATCGAGCGCCGCCTTCAGCGCGGGATCGCTGGGCTCCACTGCAGCGCCTTCCGCCAAGTCGGGCAACGCGGGAGCGGGCGCCGCGGCACGCAGCGCAGCGACGTCGGTGTGAGGCACGTAAGGCGGCTTCTGGCCCTGGAGCGTCACGCAACCGAGACCGTCATGATACGTGGCCCGGGTGGCGTGCAGGCCGAGCAGCGACGCCTCCACCATGCGCATGTCCGGCTCCACCCGGTAGCGCATCACGGCCCGCAGCCGGCGCAGACCGGGCCGTTCCATGGTCTCCGCAAACACCGTTTGCGGATCGAAGCCGGAGACGTAGGTCTTGGCGCAGATCATCTCGGCGACCGCGCTGGTCGCGACGCGCAGCGCCCGGTCAGGCCGATAGGTGAGCCACCCCGCCACCAGCAGGGCCGCAAACACCAGCAGACCGACCACGAATCTTCGCAAATGCACCAGAACGTCCGACACCGTCTCGCGGGCGAGCCTCGCTGCGCCCCGGTATGCTTCTAACGCGCCTCGGTCACCACGCCAACGGAGGGAAGCGGGTGCGGGGCCCCGCCGGGCGGCGGCAAATCGTCATCCGGGGCCGCGATGTCCGACATCGCCTGGGAACCGGCGCCTCAGCGCCCGGCTGCGGTGGCGCCCTTGCTGCGCGGATCCGGCGCGCCGACGAATCCATCCGACGTCACCAGGATGGAGTTGGCCGAAGTCCGTCCCATCGGCTCCTCGAGCTTGTGACCTCGGGCGCGCAGACCGGCGAGCACGTCCTCGGCAAAACCCTTCTCGATTCGGACCTCGTCGGGCATCCATTGGTGATGCAGGCGAGGCGCGGTGACGGCCTGGCGGACGTCCATCCGATAGTCGAGCACGTCGACGATCACCTGCAGCACGGTCGAGATGATGCGGCTGCCGCCCGGCGAGCCGGTGACGAGCACGGGCTTGCCGTCCTTCAGCACGATGGTCGGCGACATCGACGATAGCGGCCGCTTGCCGGGGCCGGGCAGATTGGCCTCGAAGCCGACCAGGCCGAAGGCATTCGAGGCGCCGGGCGCGGCGGTGAAATCGTCGAGCTCGTTGTTGAGCAGCACGCCGGTGCCCTCGGCGACGAGGCCGACGCCATAGGGGAAGTTCAGCGTGTAGGTGTTGCTGACGGCATTTCCGTCATTGTCGACGACCGAAAAATGCGTGGTGTTGCTGCCCTCCCGCAGCGGCGTGGTGTTGAGCACGTCGCCGGCACTGGTGGCGTGGGCGGGATCGATCCCGGCGCGCTGGCGCGCGGCATAGTCCTTCGACAGCATCGCGCGCACCGGCGCGTCGACGAAGGCGGGGTCGCCGAGATAGCGCGCGCGGTCGGCATAGGCGCGCTTCATCGCCTCGATCAGCAGATGCAGCGAGGCGGGCGAGCCCTGCTTCAGCTCAGCGAGCGGAAAGCCCTCGAGGATGTTCAGCATCTCGACCAGCACGGTGCCGCCCGAGGACGGCAGCGGCATCGACACGATGTCATAGCCGCGATAGGTGCCGCGCACCGGCGTGCGCAGCACCGGCTGGTAGGCCTTGAGATCGTCCGCTGTCATGATGCCGCCGGCATCCTGGATCGCCTTGGCGAGCTGGTCGGCGACCGGCCCTTCATAAAATCCGCGCGGGCCCTGCTCGGCAATGGCGGTGAGCGTCGCCGCCAGATCGCGCTGGATCAGCCGGTCTCCTTCCCTCAGCACCGTGCCATCGGGACGGATGAAGATCGCGGCCGTCGATTTCCACTTTGCCAGCCGCGGCGCCATCATCGGCAGCGTCACGGCGACGTCGTCGGCGACGGGGATGCCGTCGCGTGCCAGCACGATCGCCGGATGCAGCACCTGCGCCAGCGTGAACTTACCCGAGCCGTATTTCTCCAGCGCCAGCGCGAGACCTGCCACCGATCCGGGCACGCCGATCGACAGCGCCGAATCGCGTGACTTGACGTTGTCGGGCTTGCCATCGGCGCCGAGGAAGATGTCGCGCGTGATCGCGGCGGGACCGGTCTCGCGATAGTCGATTGCCACGTCCTCGTTGGTCTTGGCGATGTGGATGACCATGAAGCCGCCGCCGCCGATGTTGCCGGCAACGGGATAGGTCACGGCCATCGCAAAGCCGGTGGCAACGGCGGCGTCGACCGCGTTGCCGCCCAGCGCAAGGATGCGCTGGCCGACTTCGGCTGCGATCCGCTCCTGCGCCACCACCATGCCATGTGCGGGCGGCTGCGCCGGCGCGGTGATACCGGGTGGCTGCGGGATATCAAAGGTTTGCGAATCCAGCGCCCGCGCGGGCAGGCAGCCGGCCAGCAACAGCATGAAACCCGCAAGGAGCCGTCGTCGATCAATCGTGAACGTGGTCATCGCAATTCTGCCGTTGCTGACATCCGCCTGGGATCGTCAGATGTTATAGGGCCGCGTCGCCGGCGTAAAACGCAACGCTGTGATCGTCGCGAGATGCGACGCTGTGATTGCAGAGGATTTTCGAATGGCCGTCATCACGATCGAGACCTCTGGCCCTGCCGACGGCCGAATCTATCCCGGGCGCGCGGCCGTCGTCAGCTGGATCTTCTTCGATTGGGCGGCGCAGCCCTATTTCACGCTGATCACGACCTTCGTCTTCGCGCCCTATTTCGCGGCGCATGTCGCGCCGGACGCGGCGAGCGGCCAGGCGCTGTGGGGCTTTGCGACCGCCGCGGCCGGCATCGTCATCGCGCTGCTGTCACCGGTGTTCGGCGCCATCGCCGATGCCACCGGGCGCCGCAAGCCGTGGATCGCGGCGTTCGGCGCGATGCTGGTGATCGGCGCCTCGCTGATGTGGATCGGGCGTCCCGGCGCGCCCGAGCTGATCCCGCCGCTGCTCGCGGCCTATGTGATCGCCACCATCGGGGTTGAGTTCGCCACCGTGTTCAACAACGCGATGATGCCGACGCTGGTGCCGCCGGAACGCATCGGCCGGCTGTCCGGCACCGGATGGGCCACCGGCTATGTCGGCGGCATCCTCTCGCTCGTCATCGTGCTCGGCTTTCTCGCCGCCAATCCCGACAGCGGCCGCACGCTGTTTGGATTCAAGCCGCTGTTCGGGCTCGATCCCGTGAGCCATGAAGGCGACCGCATCTCCGGTCCGCTCACCGGGCTCTGGTTCATCGTGTTCGTATTGCCGATGTTCCTGTTCACACCGGACTTTCCGGCGCGGCACCGGCTGGGCGCGGCCGTGGGCGAGGGGCTTGGTCAACTGAAGCAGACGCTGCGCAGCCTGCCGCAGCAGCGCGACGTTGCGCTGTTTCTCCTCGCCAACATGATCTACACCGATGGGCTGGTGTCGCTGTTCGCTTTCGGCGGCATCTATGCCGCCGGCACGTTCGGCTGGAACACGATCCAGATCGGCACCTTCGGCATCATCCTCGCCGCCGCCGGCACGTTCGGCGGCTGGCTCGGCGGCAAGCTGGATGACTTTCTCGGGCCGAAGCGCGTGATCGCCGGCAGCATGACGCTGCTGCTGCTCGCGATCATCGCGATTCTCATGGTGAGCCGTGATTCGGTTCTGTTCATTTCGGTTACGCCGGCCGTGCCGGGCGGCCCGCTGTTCGCTTCGCTGCCGGAGCGCGCCTATCTCTTGCTCGGCTGCGTCATCGGCGCCTGCGGCGCGCCGCTGCAGGCGGTCTCGCGCTCGCTGCTGATCCGCATGGTGCCGAAGGAGCGCGTGGCGCAGTATTTCGGTCTGTTCGCGCTCACCGGCAAGGTGACGTCGTTCATCGGCCCGCTGCTGATCGGCATCATCACCGCGGCCACCGCGAGCCAGAAGGCGGGCATGGCCGTGCTGGTGCTGTTCTTTGCGGTGGGGCTAGTGTTGCTGGCGCGGGTGAATGCAGGTGGTCGTGCGGGGCAGGGCGCCTGAAACTTGCTCCGCCGTCATTCCGGGGCGCCCGCAGGGCGAGCCCGGAATCCATACTCACGATCGTGGTTATGGATTCCGGGCCTGCGCCTTGCGGCGCATCCCGGAATGACGGCGGAGATTGTGGGCGCAATCAGTGCCGGAAGTGCCGCACGCCGGTCAGCACCATGGCGATGCCGTGCTCGTCGGCCGCCTTGATGACCTCGTCGTCCTTCACGGAGCCGCCGGGCTGAATGACCGCGGTGGCGCCGGCCTCGATGCAGGCGAGCATGCCGTCGGCGAACGGAAAGAACGCGTCGGAGGCGACCACCGATCCCTTGGTCAGCGGCTCGGCGAGCTTGAGCGCGCTGGCCGCATCCAGCGCCTTGCGCGCGGCGATGCGCGCCGAATCGACCCGGCTCATCTGTCCCGCGCCGATGCCGACTGTCGCCGACTCCTTGGCGTAGACGATGGTGTTCGACTTGACATGCTTGGCGACGCGGAAGGCGAAGCGCAGGTCGCGCAGCTCGGCTTCGGTGGGGGCGCGCTTGGTCACCACCTTCAGCTCCATGTCATCGACGACAGCATTGTCGCGGCTCTGCACCAGCAGGCCGCCGGCCACGGTCTTGGCGGTGAGGCCGGCTTCGCGCGGATCGGGCAGGGCGCCGGCGAGCAGCAGCCGCAGCTTCTTGCGCGCTGCGATCACCGCGATCGCCTCCTCGGTCGCGTCGGGCGCGATGATCACCTCGGTGAAGATGCCGGTGATCGCGTGCGCCGTGGCGGCATCGAGCTTGCGGTTCATCGCGATGATCCCGCCGAACGCCGAGGTCGAGTCACAGGCCAGCGCCTTCTGGTAGGCGGTGACGAGATCGGGCCCTTCGGCGACACCGCAGGGATTGGCGTGCTTGACGATGACACAGGCGGCGGTGCGCGCCGGGTCGAACTCGGCGATGCACTCATAGGCCGCGTCGGTGTCGTTGATGTTGTTGTAGGACAGCTCCTTGCCTTGCAGCTGGCGCGCGGTGGCGACGCCGGGACGGCGGCCGGGCAGCGCGTAGAAAGCGGCGTGCTGGTGCGGGTTCTCGCCATAGCGCAGCGACTGGATCAGCTTGCCACCGAAGGCGCGGTAATCGGGCGCGTCGTTCTGGATGGTGGCGGCGAACCAGTTGGAGATCGCGGCATCATAGGCGGCGGTGCGCGCATAGGCCTTGGCGGCAAGCCGGCGGCGCAGCAGCAGCGTGGTCGAACCCTCATGCCGCGCCAGGTCGTCCAGCACGGCGTGATAGTCGTTGACGTCGACGACGACGGCGACGTCCTCGTGGTTCTTCGACGCCGCGCGGATCATCGCCGGGCCGCCGATGTCGATGTTCTCGATGCAGTCGTTGAACGGGGCGCCGCGTTCGACCGTGGCCTCGAACGGGTAGAGATTGACGACGAGCAGATCGATCGGCGCGATGCCGTGGGTCTTCATCGCCTCGGCATGCTCATCATTGCCGCGGATCGCGAGCAGTCCGCCATGCACCTTCGGATGCAGCGTCTTGACGCGGCCGTCCATCATCTCGGGAAAGCCGGTGAGGTCGGAGACGTCCTTCACCTTGAGGCCGGCATCGGCAATCGCCTTGGCGGTGCCGCCGGTCGAGACCAGCTCGATGCCGCGCGCGGCGAGCGAGCGGGCGAAGTCGACCAGGCCGGTCTTGTCGGATACGGAAAGCAGGGCACGGTGAACGCGACGAAGCTGATTGGTCATGGGCAGAGTCCTTGTGCAGGAGTTCAAAATGCCCAGGCGCACGGCGTCAAATCCCGCGCTCCCCGATGGTGCTCCATCCAAAGTCGCCAGTCGCGCGAGAGCGGGCCTCATATCAGCTTTTGCCGCCCGCGACAACGGGTGGCCGATCGAACGATCACCTTGGCCGCACGTCTCACGATGAGCCGCCCGAACGTCGGCCGCGTTCCGAGGGCCCGCCGAAGGCGGACGTCTCGACGGACGGTGATGTGAGATGATCTGAGAAGCGAGAGCCAGGGTGTTACAGCGGCAGCTCAGGCTCTCTCCGCCCGTTGCGGCGCCCGTTGGTCTCGGTCGGGGACGTCGACGAGCGGACGAAGCTCCAGCGGATCGACGGGGCCTGCTGCGCGTCCTGCCGGATCACCAGTTGCGTGGTGCGGCGCGGACCGTCATTGCCGGCGAGAAACACGCTGTCCTCGAGGTCGACGCGATCGTCGAACGTCTCGAACGTCCAGACCTCGCGATTGGGTAGCACCAGCATGGCGCCGCGGCCGTCGCTGAGCCGGCTGGCCTTGACGGCCGGGTGCAGGTGGAAGCGCAGCGCGTAGTCCGATCCGCCGCCGCGGAGCCGCGCGCCCTGCGCCGGCGTCACGGTGTCCTCGCCGTCGAGCCGCGAGCCGTCCTCGGCCGCCACCAGCACGCGACGATGGATCAGGCCGAATTTCGCCGCGTAGCCGTTGTGCGAGGTCGACAGCACGGTGCCGTCGGGCACGATCTCGCGGAAGTTCTCGACCCGCGTCGGACCCGATACGATCGGCGCGCCGTGCAGCAGGCGCTTCATCGCCGACATCTCGACGAAGGTGCAGGACGAGGTGTTGTGGTAGGTCAGCGTCGAATGTGCCACCGTGCTGCGCGCAAAGGCGCGCCAATTATCGCGGCCGGTCGACGGCATGCCGCAATTGATCACGATGCGGCACGGTCCGGAGGACATCTCGAAGGCGAGGCAGCCGGCATGGGCCTCATGGCTCAGATGCGGTGGCGGCGGCGGACCGGTATCGACGATCACCGTCATCGGTCCGGCGTCGAGCCGCTGGAAACCGGAATGCGGCATGCTCGCCATCGGCGTGCCGTGGGTGTCGTCGTAGGCGAGCAGGGTCGCCAGCAGGTCGGACGGGGTGCCGCCCATGCCATTGAACAGCGCCATGTTGCCGTCGCCGTGGCGGAAGAAGCGCAGCATCGGCATCATGCGGTCGATGGCGTTGAGCAGCGCCGGCGGCGGGGCGATGTTGCGGGCCGCAAACGTCTGCCGCAGCGGCAGCAGGTCGATCAGCAATTCGATCAGCGCGCCCGGGTTGCGCGAGACGTGGCCGCCATCGGGCAGGATCTGCCGCTGCAATTCGTCGGAGAGTTTCCGGGTCGCGCTGCGGATGTGCTTGGCCTGGTTGGCGAGGCACAGCGCGGCGTAACACAGTGCGATCAGCACCTGCAGCCGCGGCGCGCCATCCGGGATGTCGATCGTCGAATAGCGCAGATAGCGGATCTCGCGGGTCAGCCCGCGCAGATAGCGGCGATAGAACTTGCCGTCGGAATCGGCCAGCACCAGCGGCGCCTGCGACAGCAGCGAGATCACCCGCCGCGCCAGCACGTCGGCGCGCCGGCTCAGCGGATGGCGGCCGATCTGGTTGGTGATCCAGTCGTCGACCAGAGCACGGGCATTGGCGCGGGTCAGCGCGGTGTCGGCTGCGCGCAGATGTCGCAGCCAGCCGAAGCCGAGCAGGGCCACCTCCCAATCCTCCGACGGCGGCTCCAGGTCGAAGATCGAGCGGCCATGGCAGGTCACGATCTTGCCGGCGAAGACGAAGCGGCCGGCGTAGATCTCGGCCGCCCGCGTCGCGTCCGACGTGCGCAGGTCATGCGGCGCAATGATGAGTCGGTCGGCGCGACCGGGCCACAACCCGGACACGGATACCGATACACCGCTGACGTTGGACATCAGGCTGCGCGCAAAGCGGCCCATCACCAGCGTCGATATGCGTCTGCGTTGAGCGGCGGACACGCCAAGCCTTGGATTCAGAGGGGGATTCGGTTGCGCATCCTTCATAGATCGCAACTGCCGCCGATACACCATTTTTGGCCCCGGTGCAGCACCATCGCGGGACCAGAATCTGGTGCAAAATCAGGATTTAACGGACTAACGCAACGCCGACGCCCTTAAAGCCCGACCGACGCAGGGCCGGCGCACGGCGCACGATGACACGCTCACGGCCGCCGCTCCAGTCTCGCCGCATAAAAACCATCGAGACCGCCGAGCCGGGGGTCCTGGTGCGGCAAATGGCAGGGCAGCGTGCGCAAGTCGCCGGCCGGGGTGACCAGCTCTGCCAGTCCCGCCACCTCGCCGGCGGTGACGGGGACGCGGCGCAGCTCGGTGGTTTGGGCCAGCACGCGCTCGACCACCTGCTCGCCCTCCTCGGGCTCCAGCGAACAGGTGCAGTAGACCAGGGTTCCGCCCGGCTTGATCAGGCTGCCCGCCCTGGTCAACAGCCGCGCCTGCAAGCCCGACAACGCGGCGATGTCGGCCTCGCTGCGCAACCAGCCGACGTCGGGATGACGCCGAATCGTGCCGGTCGAGGTGCAGGGCGCATCGAGCAGCAGGCCGTCGAAGCCGCCGCTGTCGGCGGGCTGCCATTCGGCGGCGTCGGCCACGACCGTCTCGGCGGTCAGCTGCAGCCGGGTCATGTTGTCCTTCAGCCGGTTCATCCGGGCCGGCGACCGGTCGACCGCGGTGACGCGGGCGCCGGCATGGGCGAGCTGAGCCGTCTTGCCGCCTGGCGCCGCGCAGAGGTCGGCGACGGCCTTGCCGCTGATGTCGCCGAGCAGGCGCGCAGGCAAGGCGGCGGCGGCGTCCTGCACCCACCATTGTCCCTCGGCGAAGCCCGGCAGCACCGTCACCGAACCATGCAGCACGGTGCGCACGGTGCCGGTCGACAGCACCTCGCCATGCAGCCGCGACGCCCATTGCGCCGGGTCCGACTTCACCGTGAGGTCGAGCGACGGCTCCTGGCCGAGCGCCGCGGCGATGTCCCTGGCGGTCGCTTCGCCATAATGATCGATCCAGCGCTTGAGCAGCCAGGGCGCGATGTCGAGCGGCTGACCGGTGGCATCGTCGAGCAGGGTTGCGCCCTCGCGCGCGCAGCGCCGCAGCACCGCGTTGACGAGCCCGGCATATTTCGCTGCGCGGCGGTCGGCCTGCACCAGGCGGACGGAGAGGTCGACGGCGGCGTGGTCAGGAACGTCCATCCAGAGGATCTGGGCGGCGCCGATCAGCAGCGCGCTCTGCGCCCGCGGCGCGTCGGTCGGCACGCCGCGATCCAGCAGCCGCGACAGCACGTGACCGAGCGTTCCAAGCCGCCGCAAGGTGGTGGCGACCAGCCGCCGCATCAGCGCGCGGTCGCGGTCGGCCAGATGCTTCAGTCCGGGATGTGCGCCGGTCCCGTCGAGCTGATCGTCGAGGGTGCGATGCTTGTGCAGCACGCCGTCGACCACGTCGGCGGCGATGCGCCGTGCCGCCAGGCCTGGGACTTCGGAAGGGGTCGCAAAACGCGGCGGAGGCATGCCTGGGAATTACTCGCGAAAGAAGAAAGGCAGTTCCGCGACCATCGGGTGCATGCCATCAGCTTGCGGGTCCTCTGTCACCGGAATATGCCAAATGTAAGAATCGGCTCTGCTTTTATTAGCCCTGTTTTTTCATGGGTGGGCACACGATCTGATGAGGTCGGGAACGAACCGGTTCAGCGGTGGAATGGTACGATGAGTAACGAGCCCAAGAGCGAGTCCAAGAGCGGGCCTGAGACCAAGCCCGCATTGTCGGTGGTCGCCAGCAACGAAGCGCCGCGCAAGCCGCTTTCGCCGGCTGCGCAACGCGCGCTCGCCGAAGCCGAGGAGCGCCGCCGTCTGGCGGCCGAGCAGGCGAAGCCGGTGCCGAAAGAACTGCAGGGGCCGAAAGGGCCGGAGCCGACCCGGTACGGCGACTGGGAGAGAAAGGGAATCATCTCGGACTTCTGACGGGATCTCCGCGCGCGGCTTGCGTTGTTCGGCGCCGGGGTTGCCGGTCCCGCGTTCTCCGCACTCGCGTATCGCAGCGGTGACTCAGCGCGTGACCACCACCGTCGTGCCGATCGACACGCGCTCGTAGAGGTCGGTGATATCCGGGTTGAGCATGCGGATGCAGCCGTAGGACACGTAGCCGCCCACCGAATTCGGCACGTTGGTGCCGTGGATCGCATATTCGCCGCCGGCGAGCGTCAAGGCGGCAACGCCCATCGGATTGCGCGGCGAGCCGCCGGGAATGACGTCCGGCAGCTCCGGCTTGTCGCGCTTGACGTCGGCGGGCGGAGCCCAGGCCGGATTCTTGTACTTGCCGTCGATCTTGGTGGTGCCGGCCCATTGCCGGCCGGCCTTGCCGACGCCGACCGTGTAGCGCAAGGCGTGGCTGCCATCGAGCACGAGATAGAGTTTCCGCTCGCCGGTCCTCACGACGATGGTGCCCGGCGAAAAGTCGCCGGCGACGGCGACCAACTCGGGACGGGCCGACGCAGAGCCGGCCGTCGTGACCATGGTTCCGATCACCGACGCGGCCAGCATCGCCGCCTTCATTGCCAGCCTGACCGCCCCAGTCCGCATGGTCATCCCCTCAGCCGATTCCGCGGCGCCTGCTCCCCGGCCGGGAGCACGCAGATCGCATGAGGAAAGGAAAACTCTGTCTGCGAGTAAATGACCTGAAAACAACACTCCCGCGGAATCAGCCGCGGGAGTGCGATGAGACTTGACGATTGCGGCGAACGCGCTTCGCGCCCGCGGGGCACGGCGTGCTTACGCCTGCTTCTCCTTGCGGTTCTGCCGGTGCTGGACGAGATCATCGACCACGCCGGGATCGGCAAGGGTCGAGGTGTCGCCCAGCGCGCCCGGCTCGTCCTCGGCGATCTTGCGCAGGATGCGGCGCATGATCTTGCCGGAGCGGGTCTTGGGCAGGCCGGGGGCGAACTGGATCTGGTCGGGCGAGGCGATCGGGCCGATCTCCTTGCGCACCCAGGCGACGAGCTCCTTGCGCAGCTCCTCGGTCGGCTGCTCGCCGGCCATCAGGGTGACATAGGCGTAGATGCCCTGGCCCTTGATGTCGTGGGGATAGCCGACCACGGCGGCTTCCGACACCTTGGGATGGGCAACCAGCGCGCTTTCCACCTCGGCCGTTCCCATGCGGTGGCCGGAGACGTTGATGACGTCGTCGACGCGGCCGGTGATCCAGTAATAGCCGTCGGCGTCGCGGCGACAG
Organism: Bradyrhizobium sp. HKCCYLS3070; assembly: GCF_051167575.1. NCBI lineage: Bacteria > Pseudomonadati > Pseudomonadota > Alphaproteobacteria > Hyphomicrobiales > Nitrobacteraceae > Bradyrhizobium > Bradyrhizobium sp. HKCCYLS3070. Next base: position 98,582 of record NZ_JBNPTI010000015.1, on the reverse strand, counting down.
CCGTCGCCGGTGAAGTACTTGCCCTTGTAGGTCGAGAAGTAGGTCATCTCGAACCGGGCATGGTCGCCATACACCGTGCGCATCTGGCCCGGCCAGGACCGGGTGAGGCAGAGATTGCCCTCGGTCGCGCCTTCCAGCGTCTTGCCGTCGGCATCGACGATCTCGGGCACGACGCCGAAGAACGGCCGCGTCGCGGAGCCCGGCTTCAGCCGGGTCGCGCCCGGCAGCGGCGTGATCAGGATGCCGCCGGTCTCGGTCTGCCACCAGGTGTCGACGATCGGGCAGCGGTCGTCGCCGACGACGCGGTGATACCACTCCCAGGCTTCCGGATTGATCGGCTCGCCGACCGAGCCGAGCAGGCGCAGAGACGCGCGCGAGGTCTTCTTCACCGGCGCGTCGCCGCCCTGCATCAGCGCGCGGATCGCGGTCGGCGCGGTGTAGAAGATGTTGACCTTGTGCTTGTCGATGACGTTCCAGAACCGCGAATTGTCCGGATAGTTCGGCACGCCTTCGAACATCAGGGTGACGGCGCCATTGGCCAGCGGCCCATAGAGGATGTAGCTGTGACCGGTGACCCAGCCGACGTCGGCGGTGCACCAGTAGACGTCGCCCTCGTGGTAGTCGAACACGTATTGATGCGTCATCGCGGCGTAGACGAGATAGCCGCCGGTGGTGTGCAGCACGCCCTTGGGCTGGCCGGTCGAGCCCGAGGTGTAGAGGATGAACAGCGGATCCTCCGCATTCATCGGCTCGCACGGGCATTCGGTCGTCACCATCTCCGCGGCCTCGTGGTACCAGAGGTCGCGGCTCGGATTCATCTCGACCTTGCCGCCGGTGCGCTTGACCACGACGACCCAGTCGACATTGTCGACCTTGTTCAGCGCTGCGTCGACATTGGCCTTGAGCGGCACCTTGCGGCCGCCGCGCAGGCCCTCGTCGGCGGTGATGATGATCTTGGAATCGCAGTCCTTGATGCGCTGGGCGAGCGAGTCCGGCGAGAAGCCGGCGAACACCACCGAGTGGATGGCGCCGATGCGGGCGCAGGCCAGCATCGCATAGGCGGCCTCCGGGATCATCGGCAGATAGATGGTGACGCGGTCGCCCTTCTTGACGTTGCGGTTGCGCAGGATGTTGGCCATCCTGCACACCTCGTCGTGCAGCTCGCGATAGGTGATGTGCTTCGACTGCGAGGGGTCGTCGCCTTCCCAGATGATCGCGGTCTGGTCGCCGCGGGTGGCGAGATGGCGGTCGATGCAGTTATAGGCGGCGTTGAGGACGCCGTCCTCGAACCATTTGATCGAGATGTTGCCGGGTGCGTAGGAGACGTTTTCGATTCTCGTCGGCGCCTTGACCCAATCGACGCGCCTGGCCTGCTCGGCCCAGAAGCCGTTGGGGTCCTTGATCGAGCGCGCGTACATCTCCTGGTACTTCGCGTCGTCGACAAAGGCGCGTTTCGCCCACTCGGCCGGAACGTCGTAGATCTTCTCGGACATTTCACACCCTCCACATGCGGCCTGCCGTCGATCCCGCGCAGGCCATCGTTGTTCCCACTATGCGTCCGCGTAACCGGCGGCGACAAGGCAAGACAAGTAGGACCTTCGGCGGGGAGGCGGTCTGAGCAGGATCAAAGAATTGTGCGCGGAGGTTGCGTGCGCCGGCCGCGCCTCGGAGGTCCCTACAGTCTGCAGCATCAAGGTTACCCGGAATCGGGGCGTGTACCGGTATTTTGAAACCGCTTTGCCCAAAATTAGGGACTCGCTATCCGGCCCGTCACGCCCTAAATCGCCTTGAAGCTGTGGATAACCCGGCCGGAACCAAACCGGACTCCGGGGCATTGAGCGGATGAAAACGACGGCAGGGCGTCTAAAGCAATGATGGACCAGCAGAATTTCGAGAGCCCGCGGGTCGGCCCGGCCGATCCCGAGGTCGCGCTCGCGAAAGCGCTGGGCCAGTGGCCGCCCAAGCCGCCGCGCCGCAAGCTGAGCTTGAAGGATCTGGCCCACGCCAAGACCGCCGACGCGCAAGGCAATGCCAAGACCTCGGTCGAGGAACTCGCCAAGCGCATCGGGCTGAAGCTCGGCGACCAGACCGCGCTGACCATCCGCCGCATCAGGCGGGGCAAGAGCTATACCTTCATCCGCGCCAACGGCACCCCGATCCGCCACGCCGGCACCATCCGCCGCCTGCATGCGATGGCGGTGCCGCCGGCCTATCGCGAGGTGCGCTACGCCCCCGATCCGAACCTGCATCTGCAGGCGGTTGGCGTCGATGCCGCCGGCCGGCTGCAATACCGCTATCACGCCGACTGGGAGAAGGTGCGCGAGCATCGCAAGGCGCATCGCCTCGCCAAGCTGGTCGGCGCGCTGCCGCGCATCCGTCGCGCGGTGTCGAAACATCTCGCCGGCGACCAGCCGACGCGCGAGTTCGCGCTCGCTGCTGTCATCGAGCTGATCGCGCGCACGGCCATTCGCCCCGGCAACGAGTCCTATGCCCGGCTGAACGGCACGCGCGGCGCCACCACACTGTTGAAGTCGAACGTCACGCTCGAGGATGACTCCCTGGTGCTGACCTTCAAGGCCAAGGGCGGCAAGGCCGTGCGCAAGGAATGCGACGCCGCCAAGCTGGTGCGGGCCGTCGGCATTTTGCGCGGCGTGCCCGGCCGCCGCATGTTCCAATACCGCGACGCCCAGGGCGTGGTGCGCGCCGTCTCGACCACGCAGGTCAACGCCTTCCTGCGCGAGATCGCCGGCATCAAGATCTCGCTGAAGGATTTCCGCACGCTGATGGCCTCCGCCGTGGCGCTGGAGACCTTGTCGCGGATCACGCCGGCGGCGAGCGCGCGCGGCCGCAAGAAGCAGATCCTGGAAGCGATCCGCGCCGCCGCCGACGAGCTCACCAACACGCCGGCGATCTGCCGCAAGAGCTACGTGCACGACACCATCGTCACGGCGTTCGAGGACGGCATCCTCGAACGCTTCGCCGCCACCATGAAGGGCCAGCGCTCGCAGACGCGGCGCGAGCAATTGCTGGCGCAGGTGGTGACGGCGGTCTCGGCCTGACGCCGCAATTCATCAAGCCTGGCAGCGCGGCCCGATCTTGGCCGACGCAAGGAAGCGGGCGATCGGATCGAGCTGCCGGCACGGCGCCGCCGCGCTCTTCACCGGCGCGGCCTCGCGCTTGGCCGGCCGCAGCACGGTCGACTTGCTGGCCGGCTTGGCGCGGCGGGCAGCCGACGCACCACGTCCCTCCGCGCGCACGGCCCGCGAGAGCAGCGGCAGGCGCGCGCCTTCGTTGAGATCGAGCGGCGGTGTTTCGAAACTGCGATCGGTCTCGTTCAACGTATCAACGCCGGGAATGGGCTCGCGGATCAGCGACGACGTCGCTTCGCCCGCGATGTCGCCGGGCGATACCGCGGCAAGCACCATCTTCGTTGCAAGCAAGCAGCAGATTATCACGAGGCAGAACCCCGCAATCCAGATCGTTCTGTTCACTGTAGGAAACCCCCGCCGATCGCGCCGGACAGTGCAGGACATCCCCTTCCCGCAGCCGGCGCCGTGCCGACCAATCAACCTTAAGAAAGTCTTACTCGCAATGTTTTCGGCAGGTTCGGCCGGGCTCGGCTCGCATTGTAGTTAATGGCGACGATGATCGGTCATCGGCGTCGGCCAATGACCGACAGAGAGCTGATCAGTTCGCAGCAGGCTGCGACATTGCGGCGCGGATCTCGTTCAATGAGTCGGTGAGACGATCTCGATCGCCGCAGGTTTCACGGATCACGTTAAATTATGCGCCGAAACTCGCTTCCGAACGCGGCGTAGCTCGGCCTGACACGACGCAAGAGCGCATCCGCTCAAGATCAGCATCGGTGTCGCAGTCGAACTCATCACGCGGCTCTGCCGCCGCCTTTCATAGGGAGCTACCCATGTCCAAGCGCATTGCCTTTCTCGCTGCCGCCGCCTTCAGCGCGCTGTCGCTGACCTCGACCTTCGTCGCGCCGGCGCGCGCCGAGGAGAAGACCGTGATGGTCGGAGGCGCGGCGATGTATCCGTCGAAGAACATCGTGCAGAACGCGGTCAACTCGAAGGATCATACGACGCTGGTCGCCGCGGTGAAGGCCGCCGGCCTCGTGCCGACGCTGGAAGGCAAGGGTCCGTTCACGGTGTTCGCGCCGACCAATACCGCGTTCGGCAAGCTGCCGGCAGGCACCGTCGACAGCCTGGTCAAGCCGGAGAACAAGGCGACGCTGACCAAGATCCTCACCTATCACGTCGTGCCCGGCAAGCTCGAGGCCTCCGACCTGAAGGACGGCCAGATGCTGAAGACGGTCGAGGGCGAGCAGCTCACCGTCAAGCGAGAGGGCAAGAACGTCATGATCGTCGACGCCAAGGGCGGCACCTCGATGGTGACGATCCCGAACGTCAACCAGTCGAACGGCGTCATCCACGTGGTCGACACCGTGCTGATGCCGGCGTCCTGAGGCCCGGCGCGACACCGGACACATCCGTTTCTTCCTCCTCCTCGCGGATGTGACCAGGAGCGAGCCGGGCCGCCCCCGGCTCGCTTTTTTGTGAACGCGATAGTTTCTGCGTATCGTTTTGATCGGCGCCGCGGTGTAACGGAGCCCGCCGAGCCGGCGTATAATTGGCGTGACGAATGCAAGCGACGTAAATGCAAGCGACGGAGCCGACCGCCATGACGAGCGCCACCACCAGCGCCCCTTCGACCCTCGCGGCGACCGGGGGACCTGTAACCGGAGTCGCGACCAAGGTCGTTCAGCCGGCCTGGGTGCGCGTCATGCATTGGATCAACGCCGTCGCAATGATCATGATGATCATGTCGGGCTGGCAGATCTACAACGCCTCGCCGCTGTTCGACTTCCGCTTCGACCGCAGCTTCACGCTCGGCGGCTGGCTCGGCGGCGCGCTGCTGTGGCACTTCGCGGCAATGTGGCTGCTGATGCTGAACGGCCTTGCCTATCTCGTCACCGGTCTCGCCACCGGCCGGTTCCGCCGCAAGCTGCTGCCGATCTCGCCGGCGTCCGTCGTCGCCGACCTCAAGGCCGCGCTGACCTTCAAGCTCGCCCATGACGACCTCACCGTCTACAACGCGGTGCAGAAGCTGCTCTATCTCGGCATCATCTGCGTCGGCATCGTCGTCGTGCTCACGGGCCTGTCGCTGTGGAAGCCGGTGCAGCTGCACTGGCTGGTGAGCCTGTTCGGCGACTATCCGGCGGCGCGCTACGTCCATTTCGTCTGCATGGCGCTGATCTGCGCCTTCCTGGTGATCCACATCCTGCTCGCGCTGCTGGTGCCGAAGAGCCTGCGCGCGATGATCATCGGCCGCTGAGAGGAGAGACAACCATGGCGAAACGTCCGTTCCTCATTCCCGGCGTCGACAAGCGGCTCCTGATCAAGGACTCGCTGAAGGTGATGCCCGATCTCACGCGGCGCCGCTTCATCACCGGCGGCGCCAGCCTCGGCGCGCTGACCTTGCTCGCCGGCTGCGACGTCGTCGACGGCGACACCGCCGAGGAGCTGCTCAAGAAGGTCTCGAAGTTCAACGACGCGGTGCAGGCCTGGATGTTCAATCCGGATGCGCTGGCGCCGACCTTCCCGGAGAGCGCGATCACCAAGCCGTTCCCGTTCAATGCCTACTACACGCTCGACGAGGCGCCGGAGATCGACGCCGCCGACTGGAAGCTCGAGGTGCGCGGCCTCGTCGACAACAAGAAGTCGTGGACGCTCGATGAGCTGCAGGCGCTGCCCCAGGTGACGCAGATCACGCGCCACATCTGCGTCGAGGGCTGGAGCGCGATCGGCTCCTGGACCGGCACGCCGCTGCGCGACTTCCTCACGCTGATCGGCGCGGATATCAGTGCGAAATATGTCTGGTTCAACTGCGCCGACAAGGACGGCTACAACTCGCCTCTGGACATGCGCACCGCGCTGCATCCGCAGACCCAGATGACCTTCAAGTTCGCCGACCAGATCCTGCCGCGCGCCTACGGCTACCCGATGAAGATCCGCGTGCCCACCAAGCTCGGCTTCAAGAACCCCAAATACGTCGTCGCGATGGAAGTCACCAACGACTACAAGGGCGGCTACTGGGAGGATCAGGGGTACAATTCGTTCAGCGGGAGCTGATCTCCCGCCAATCGAGCCCGGATGGCGGCCGCAATCTCCGCTGTCGTCCCTGCGAACGCAGGGACCCATAACCACAGGCCGTGATGAGGCAGGCAACTACCAGCCAGATTCCTCGATAGCGTCCGCGGTAGGGGTCCCTGCGTTGGCAGGGACGACACCGTCGATCAGGCTCGATCGGCGCGTTTCAACTTCCCCTGCAGCGCCGCCATTGCCGCGCCCAACAGCAACAGCGCCGCCGACACATTCAGCGCATAGGTCAGGCTTCCCATCGCATCCGTGATCGCGCCGACCGCGAACGGACCCAGCGTCTGGCCGATGCCGAACACGATGGTCAGGGCCGCGATGGCGCGTGACCATGCGGCCTGCGGCAGGTTGAAGCGCACGAACGCGGTGGTCGCCGTCGTGACGGTCGAGAACGCGACGCCGAAGATCGCGGCGGACAGTGCCAGCATCGCCGGCGAATGGCTGAGCGCCGGCAGTGCGGCGCCGATGGCGTTGACGGTGAGGATGATCGCGGCCGGCCTCCCACCGCGGTCCAGCGCGATCACGCGGCGCCACACCCAGGGCGTGGTGAAGCCGGCCAGCCCGATCAGGCACCAGAATGCCGATTGCGCGGCGGCGCCGCCGCCGAGGTCGCGGACATAGGCGATCATGAAGGTGAGATAGGCGATATAGCCGGCGCCATAGAGGAAGTAGCCGAACAGATAGATCGTCATCGGCCGCAGCGACACCGGGGCTGCGCCGCCGCCGGGCACGGCCGCCATCGCCGGGATCGGCGTCAGCAGCAGCGGCAGGATCAGCACGCAGCCAAGCGCGGTCAGCGCCAGCCAGACGATCCACCACGAGCCAGGCCCGAACGCCTGCAGCACGAACGGCGCCACCAGGCCGGAGGCGACGATGCCGAGCGGCGGTCCGGCATAGAACAGGCTGAGGATGAAGCTCGCCTGGGCCGGCCGCGATTGCGCGATCCGCGCCGCCAGCGTGCCGCCGGCGACGAAGGCGACGCCCGCGCCGATGCCGGTGATCAGCCGCGCCAGGCTGAGCGCGACGAAGTCGCCGGTCAGGGCGCAGACCGCGAGCGAGGCCAGCGCCGCCAGGGTTCCGCCGCGCACCGTCGCCGGTGCGCCGATGCGGCCGATCAGACGCGACGCGATCAGGGCGCCGATCAGATAGCCGGCGGCGTTCACGGTGTTCATGAAACCCGCGGCCGAGTACGACCAGTGCAGCGAATCGCGCATGTCGGGCAGCACCAGCGCATAGGCGAAGCGGCCGATGCCGAGGCCGACGATGGGCCCGAGCGACAGCGTCAGGTTCAGCCGCGCCGGATGGGCCGGAGGCGGATCGGGCGTGGGATTCAGCAAGACATGCTCCGGCGCGGCGATCGTCCGGCAGTCCATGCTCTCCAGCGGCGATCCCGGAGAACATAGCAGCTCGGCGCGCCGGTCCAGAAGACGTGTGGCGGCAATGGTGGCTTGCCAACCATGCAGGAGGGCTTTAGCACTCCCGCGGATTTTCGTTCCCGTCATTGCCGGTCCGTCCGGCGATCCGGCCAGGAATGCCGGATGCCCGCGCAACGCCGGGCATGACAAGCCCCGTGAGGACAACGACCATGGCGACCCAGAAGCTCCTTTTGCTGCCCGGCGACGGCATCGGCCCCGAAGTGATGGCCGAGGTGAAGCGGCTGATCGGCTGGCTCAACGCCAAGGGGCTGGCCTCGTTCGAGACCGAGGACGGTCTGGTCGGCGGCGCCGCCTACGACGCCCATGGCGCCTCGATCTCGGAAGCCGACATGGACAAGGCCAAGGCGGCGGATGCCATCATCTTCGGCGCCGTCGGCGGTCCGAAGTGGGACGGCGTTCCCTACGAGGTCCGCCCGGAGGCGGGCCTGCTGCGCCTGCGCAAGGATCTCGGCCTGTTCGCCAATCTGCGTCCGGCCGTGTGCTATCCGGCGCTCGCTGATGCCTCCAGCCTGAAGCGCGAGATCGTCGAGGGCCTCGACATCATGATCGTGCGCGAGCTCACCGGCGGCGTGTATTTCGGCGAGCCCAAGACCATCACCGATCTCGGCAACGGCCAGAAGCGCGCCGTCGATACCCAGGTCTACGACACCTATGAGATCGAGCGCATCGCCCGCGTCGCCTTCGACCTCGCGCGCAAGCGCCGCAACAAGGTGACGTCGATGGAGAAGCGCAACGTCATGAAGTCGGGCGTGCTCTGGAACGAGGTCGTCACCGCGGTTCACAATCGCGAATACAAGGACGTCACGCTCGAGCACCAGCTCGCCGATTCCGGCGGCATGAATCTGGTCAAGTATCCGAAGATGTTCGACGTCATCGTCACCGACAATCTGTTCGGCGACATGCTGTCGGACATCGCGGCGATGCTGACGGGATCGCTCGGCATGCTGCCGTCGGCTTCGCTCGGCGAGGTCGACGCCAAGACCCACAAGCGCCGCGCGCTGTACGAGCCGGTGCACGGCTCGGCGCCGGACATTGCCGGCAAGGGTCTCGCCAACCCGATCGCGATGCTGACGTCGTTCGGCATGGCGCTGCGCTACTCCTTCGACATGGGCGCGCTCGCCGATAAGCTCGACGCCGCCATCGCCGCCGTGCTCGCCTCCGGCCTGCGCACCGCCGACATCAAGGCCGAAGGCTCGACCCCGGCCTCGACCGCGCAGATGGGCGAGGCGATCATCAAGGAGCTGGAGAAGCTCACGGCGTAGTTGGAGCCGAGGTTCCGCCGCGCCGAAGGTGCACTCCCCTCCCCGCAAGGGGGAGGGGGGCTCACCGTCGTTGTCGAGATAGCGCAAATTCAACGCACGACGTGTTCGATCGCGCCACCGGGCGCGTCGTTGCTATTCCGCGGTCGCGTCCTGCAGGCGCATCGCAAGGCCTGTCGATTTTACCTATAGACTTTCATCCCCGGATGAATAGCCTGACCCCAACGCCGCGCCATTGAATGGACGCGGGCTCGCACGCGTTCGACATGATGCGTGCGAAGGCCGGGGAGGATGAATGTGATCGCGCTTGCGATGCGATATGTCGCTCGCCGTGCATGGTGTCGTCGCCAATGTCGCGACCACCGCCCCGTGGCGATTGTACGCAACCTCCCTCACCCCATGCGCTGACGCATGAGCGCGCCGCTCATCTCCGTTCACGGCCTGTGCAAGAGCTTTCCCGGCGTCCGGGCGCTGCACAATGTCAGGTTCGAGCTGCGCACCGGCGAGGTCCATGCCGTGATGGGCGAGAACGGCGCCGGCAAGTCGACCCTGATGAAGATCCTCGCCGGCGTCTACCGCAAGGACTCCGGCGAGATCCTCTATGACGGCGCCAGCGTCGATTTTCCAGGACCGCGCGAGGCGCAGGCCGCCGGCATCGGCATCATTCATCAGGAGCTGCAGCTGATGAATCATCTCACGGTGGCGCAGAACATCTTCATCGGGCGCGAGCCGATGAAGGCGTTCGGGCTGCTGCTGGACGAGGACAGGCTCAACCGGCAGGCGGCCGAGCTGCTTGCCCAGCTCAATCTGTCGATCGACCCGCGCACGACAGTCGGCGGGCTGACGGTGGCCAGGCAGCAGATGGTGGAGATCGCCAAGGCGCTGTCGTTCAACTCGCGCGTCCTGATCATGGACGAGCCGACCGCCGCGCTGAACGATCGCGAGATCGCCGAGCTGTTCAAGATGATCCGCGCCTTGAAGGCACGCGGCGTCGGCATCGTCTACATCTCCCACAAGATGGACGAGCTGAAGCAGATCGCCGATCGCGTCACCGTGCTGCGCGACGGCGAGTATGTTGCGACGGTGCCGGCCGAGACCACCACGATCGAGACCATCATCGGCATGATGGTGGGCCGCACCTTGGGCGACGCGCGCGTCGCGGGCACGCAGCCCGTCGGCGCGATCGCGCTGGAGGTGCGCGGGCTCAACTGCGGGCCGCTGGTCCGCGACGTCAGCTTCACCCTGCGCAAGGGCGAGATCCTCGGCTTTGCCGGCCTGATGGGGGCCGGCCGCACCGAGGTCGCGCGCGCGATCTTCGGCGCCGACGCCGTTCCGTCCGGGGATATTCTCGTCGACAATCGCAAGGTGACGATCCGCTCGCCGGCGCATGCGGTCGCCCACGGCATCGGCTATCTCTCCGAGGACCGCAAGCGCTTCGGCCTCGCCACCGGCATGGACGTCGAGTCCAACGTCGTGATGTCGAACCTCGCGAACTACCTTGCAATGAAGTTCATGCTCAGGAAGCGCGCGATCCGCGACACCGCCGGCCGCTTCATCCGGATGCTGAACATCCGCACGCCGTCGGCGTCGCAGCAGGTTCGCCTGCTTTCCGGCGGCAACCAGCAGAAGATCGTGATCGCCAAATGGCTCGATCGCGATTGCGACATCCTGTTCTTCGACGAGCCGACCCGCGGCATCGATATCGGCGCCAAGAACGAGATCTACCGCCTGCTGCGCGCGCTGGCCGACCAGGGCAAGGCGATCGTCATGATTTCCTCGGAGCTTCCCGAGGTGATCAGGATGAGCGATCGCATCGTCGTGATGTGCGAGGGCCGCATCACCGGCGAATTGTCGCCGGACGAGGCCACGCAGGAGCGGATCATGCATCTGGCCACCCAGCGCGAAACCATGAAGGCAGGCTGACGGCATGAGCGACCCCGCATTGGTCAAGGATCAGGTCAAGGATGGCCTCGCGCCGAGCGGCGCGATGGCCGCGCTGCGGCGCCGTCTGCTCGGGCCTGCAGCGCTGCAGAAGCTGCTGGCGTTCGCGAGCCTCGTGCTGCTGCTGGCCTATTTCAGCTTCGCCTCGCCGGCGTTCATGCAGACCGACAACATGATCAACATCCTGCAGGCGACCGCGGTCAACGGCGTGCTGGCGATCGCCTCGACCTTCGTGATCATCACCGCCGGCATCGATCTGTCGGTCGGCACGCTGATGACCTTCTGCGCGGTGATGGCCGGCGTGTTCCTCACCTATTGGGAGCTGCCGATGTGGACCGGCATCGTCGCGGCGATCGTGACCGGCGCGCTCAGCGGCGCGCTGTCGGGCACGGTCATCACCAAGATGAAGGTGCCGCCGTTCATCGCGACGCTCGGCATGATGCTGGTGCTGAAGGGGCTGGCCCTGGTCGTCTCCGGCAGCAAGCCGATCTATTTCACCAACACCGAGAACTTCTCGATGATCTCGCAGGACTCGCTGCTCGGCACGCTCGTGCCGGCGCTGCCGATTCCCAATGCAGCCCTGATCCTGTTCGTGATGGCGGTGCTGGCCTCCGTCGTTCTCAACCGCACCGCGCTCGGCCGCTACACCTTCGCGATCGGCAGCAACGAGGAGGCGGTGCGGCTCTCCGGCGTCAATGTCGACCGCTGGAAGATCATCATCTACGGCCTCGGCGGCGCCATCTGCGGAGTCGCGGGACTGCTGATCGCGTCGCGCATCAATTCCGCCCAGCCGGCGCTCGGCCAGGGCTATGAGCTCGATGCGATCGCTGCCGTCGTGATCGGCGGCACGTCGCTGAGCGGCGGCACCGGCACCATTCTCGGCACCATCATCGGCGCCTTCATCATGAGCGTTCTGACCAACGGCTTGCGCATCCTCTCGGTGGCCCAGGAATGGCAATTCGTCGTCACCGGGGTCATCATCATTCTGGCTGTTTACGCCGACATGCTCCGTCGAAACCGCGCCTGACCCTTCAAGGAGGACCAGCTACCAGCACCGCTCCGACGTCGCGCTGAAGACTGCGCTGCCCGCCGACAGCGAGCGGCGACGACCACGATCATCACTGTAACGACAAGGTCACTGAAGAGAGCAGAGGAAACACCAATGTTGAGCAAGCATCTCCTCGGCGTCGCGCTCGGCGCCCTCATGGTCGCGGGAGTGTCCGCGAGCGCGCGTGCCGATGATGTCTACATCCCCCTCGTCTCCAAGGGCTTCCAGCACCAGTTCTGGCAGGCGGTGAAGCTCGGCGCCGAGCAGGCCGCGAAGGCCGCCAACGTCAAGATCACCTTCGAAGGGCCGGAAACCGAGGCCATGGTCGACAAGCAGATCGACATGCTCTCCGCGGCGCTCGCCAAGAAGCCGCAGGCGATCGGCTTCGCCGCGCTCGATTCCAAGGCCGCCATTCCGCTCCTGAAGAAGGCGCAAGCCGCCAAGATCCCGGTGATCGCCTTCGACTCCGGCGTCGACAGCGACATTCCGCTGACCACCTGCACCACCGACAACCTCGCCGCGGCGGGCCTCGCCGCTGACAAGATGGCCGACATGATCGGCGATGCCGGCGACGTCGCCGTGGTCGTGCACGACCAGACCAGCCGCACCGGCATCGACCGTCGCGACGGCTTCCTCAAGCGCATCAAGGACAAGCATCCGAACATCAAGATCGTCAGCGTGCAGTATGGCGGCGGCGATCAGCTCAAATCGACCGAGATCACCAAGTCGATCCTGCAGGCCAATCCGAATCTCAAGGGCATCTTCGGCGCCAATGAGGGCTCGGCGATCGGCGTGCTCAACGGCGTCAAGGAGATGAAGAAGAAGATCGTCGTGATCGGCTACGATTCCGGCAAGCAGCAGAAGGCCGCCATCATGTCGGGCGAGATGGCCGGCGCCATCACGCAGAACCCGATCGGCATCGGCAGTTGCACCGTGGAGTCAGCGGTCAAGGCGTTGAAGGGCGAGAAGCTGCCGAAGGTCACCGACACCGGCTTCTACTGGTACGACAAGTCCAACATCACCGACGCGAAGATCGCGGCTGTGCTGTACGATTGAGACCGGTGCGAGGTCGGGCCGGGCGATCGCATATGATGATCTGAGTTTGCGGCGGTCCATCTCCGCGTCGTCATGGCCGGGCTCGTCCCGGCCATCCACATCGCGAGGCATCCTGGGAAGGACGTGGATGCCTGGGACAAGCCCGGGCATGACGGAGTAGCCAACTCGCACGCTTGCTTGTCGCGACTGCTCGTCGGGCAAATCAGATCAGCTCTCGGGTGCGATCGATGGCGATTGACGGAGGTTGCCGCTCGTCCCGTGGCTCTATTCCCTTCGCGGCGAAGAACTTATTTCGCCCGCGATTTCAATCTCCTCCGCTTGATCAGTCGGCCTCCGCCAAAAATTCCACTTTCGTTTTTCCAGAATCCATGGTCTTCTCCCTCCATCCCGCTTCGCTTGCGAGGGACGTTTCGCGATCGTCACGAGGCGTGAGGCGGGAATGCGGTGGCCGCGAGGGCTCGCAGCATGTCCTAGGGGCATGCGGACGAACGAGACTCTTGCGGACGTGAAGCTGCGTGGTCCTGGCGCCCCGATGCTGGCGCCAAGTCGGAAGGGCGATGATCCCGACGACGACGGTGGCTAACAGGCCGGACACCGGGGAGAGCGTAGAGTAAGCGTGAAAACCATCGCGCAGGGAAGGCCGGGTCGATTCGGCTGTACCTGTGGTTCCTGCCCCGTGCATTTTTTCCGCACGGGGGCCACGGGCCTCAGCCGAGGCCCGGCCTTCCCTGCGCCCTCTGCAAGGAGAGGGCGATCAGACGAGCAAAGACTCGGACGCGAAAGCGGGTGCGAGGATGACCAGTCGTGCCGAAAATTCCGGTGTCGTCCCGGCGAACGCCGGGACCCAGACTCCCCGACAGGGGTGTGAGGCACGCTGGAGCGATGAGACCGGGGGGGCATGCCGGCCGGTGGTTATGGATCCGGCGTTCGCCGGGATGACACTGAGGGGCGGAGCAGGCTGGCCTCCATCGGCGTGTAGCGATGTGTCAGCCATGTCTCCGAACGGTCGTCTCACACGTTCGAAATCGAGCAGTGACCAGCTCATGATCGATGACGACGCAATGGAACGTCAGCGCGGCAAAACAACAAAAGGCCGGGCGGGGCCCGGCCTTGATGATCTGACGATGCGGCCGACCTCAGTAGGGGATCGGAATCCGGGTCGGATAGCCACCGAGATCGGACGGCGCCATCAGCGGCTGACGGTCGATCGGGCGGTTCAGGTTCTCGCGGGCGAACGACGGATAGCCGACGGCCGGCGGGAACGCGTAATCCGAGAACTTGCGGTCGCCCGGCAGCACCTCGGTGCCGCCGTCGAGGAACGAGCGGCGGGTGATGTAGATGCGGGTGCGCGGGCCGGACTGGTAGGAATAGTTCGGATTGCCGCTGCTATAGGTGGTCGTCACGCGGCGCTTGGTGGTGGCGGCATCCGCCGAGGTGGCGGCAAGAGACGTGACGGCAAGGCCCGTCGCGGCGATCACCGCCAAGGCCATGACCCGGGTCGCAGCAGGAAATTCGATCATCACGTCCTCTTCCTCGCGCCAAAAGGGGCGGGCGCTCGCCATGCGCATGATTTGGCCCGCACAATATCTGGGTCGGCTGTGGCATCACAAGGTCATTCCCGCGGCGACGGGCAAGATAAATCCCTGCTGTGGCGGGAAAGTTGCATCAATATCCGTCACTTGCCCGTGGGTTTGACGGGTCGAATAGGATGCGGTCACGCCCAGCAACATCCGGACGCAGGCGGACATTCACAGCGCGCCGCGCAGCCTCGGATTGGCGGTCGACGTCACCCAATCGGCGCTGCCGGTGGCGACGGCGGGTTCGTCGCAGCCGCCGCGCCGCTGATCGGACCCCATGAACAGCTGGCTCAGGGCCCGGTGCTGGTCGGGCGCCAGCAGGGTCAGCCGGTTGAGCATGCACCCCACCATGGCGCGGCGCGCCGGCATCGTCACGCCCTGGCACGACCAGCCGGAGATCCGCAAGCTCGGCTCGGCGATGGTCTTGAGAAAGCCGAGGCAGGCTCCGGCGCCCTCGGGAGCCCCAGCCCGGCGAACCAGACTGACGGGGCCGAACCGGCTGTCGATCACGCCGGCGGTCTCGAGCTCGGAGGCGGAGTTGCGCCCCATCCGGACCGCGAGATCGGCCCGGGGATCATGCCTTGCATCGCGCTCCGATCCGAACCGGTAGACCTCAAGCTCGGCAGCGGGGCGATCGGCGGGTTCGCCCCAGCGCAACACGTCCTTGCGGCCGCCTTCCGGGTGGATGAGCACGGTGTAGGTGGCGGTCCTGTCGGGCTGGTCGGTGAGACGAAGCGAGAACGCCGGCACTGCGGCGTCGGCCAAGGTCCAGCCGGCGCGGCCGGGCAAAGCGTCGCCGTCGTCGAGATGATTCCAGCCGGCGACCCCGAGCATGGCGATCAGCGCCAGAGCCCCCACATAGGCGAACAGGCGCGCAAAGGTGCCGCAGACCTCGTCCGCGAAGCTCTTGAGCCCTTGCAGGACGGACCCGGATCGGGGCGCTGCGGCTGTTCTGGCCGAATTGGACTGCATCGAATGCGAGACGTCGTGGTAACGTTGTGTCAGGGACGTTTCTCGCATAGAAGCGCTGCCGCTTCGGTTTCCGCTGACACGCGCGGCCGGCCATATTTCTTCGGAGAGTGAACGATGGGTTACAAAGTCGCAGTGGTCGGCGCGACCGGCAATGTCGGACGGGAAATGCTCAATATTCTCGACGAGCGGCAATTCCCGGCCGACGAGGTCGTGGCGCTGGCCTCACGCCGCAGCGTCGGCGTCGAGGTGTCCTATGGCGATCGCACGCTGAAGGTCAAAGCGCTCGAGCACTACGATTTTGCCGATGTCGACATCTGCCTGATGTCGGCCGGCGGTTCGGTGTCGAAGGAGTGGTCGCCCAAGATCGGCGCCGCCGGCGCTGTCGTGATCGACAACTCTTCGGCTTGGCGCATGGATCCCGACGTGCCGCTGATCGTGCCGGAGGTGAATGCCGACGCGGCCGCCGGCTTCAACAAGAAGAACATCATCGCCAATCCGAACTGCTCGACCGCCCAGCTCGTCGTCGCGCTGAAGCCGCTGCACGACAAGGCCAAGATCAAGCGCGTCGTGGTGTCGACCTATCAGTCGGTGTCCGGCGCCGGCAAGGATGCGATGGACGAATTGTTCTCGCAGACCAAGGCCGTCTACACCAACGACGAGCTGGTCAATAAGAAGTTTCCCAAGCGCATCGCCTTCAACGTCATTCCGCAGATCGACGTCTTCATGGAAGACGGCTTCACCAAGGAAGAGTGGAAGATGATGATGGAGACCAAGAAGATCTTGGATCCGAAGATCAAGCTGACCGCGACCTGCGTGCGCGTGCCGGTGTTCGTCGGTCACTCCGAAGCCGTCAATGTCGAGTTCGAGAATCCGATCACGGCGGACGAGGCCCGCAACATCCTGCGCAATGCGCCGGGCTGCCTCGTCATCGACAAGCACGAGCCGGGCGGCTACGTGACGCCCTATGAGGCGGCCGGCGAGGACGCGACCTATATCAGCCGCATCCGCGAGGATGGCACGGTCGAGAACGGCCTCGCCTTCTGGTGCGTGTCCGACAATCTGCGCAAGGGCGCGGCGCTGAACGCGATCCAGATCGCGGAGGTCCTGATCAACCGCAAGCTGATCACGGCCAAGAAGAAGGCGGCCTGAGCGGAGACGTCGTCAGGGTGAGGCGCGGAACGCAATGAGCGAGAAGACGACGCCGGACGCCGCCAGGCACGCGCCGGGTCCGCTCGAGCGCGGGCTCGAAGGCTTCCTGTTCAAGAGCCGCTGGCTGATGGCGCCGTTCTATGTCGGCCTCGTCGTCAGCCTCGTCGTCCTGCTGTTCAAGTTCGTGCTGCTGCTGTGGGAGAACATCGTCCATCTGCCGACCGCCAAGGAGAGCGACATCATCCTCGGCGTGCTCAGCCTGATCGACGTCTGCCTGACCGGCAATCTGGTGCTGATCGTGGTGTTCTCCGGCTATGAGAACTTCGTCTCGCGCATCGATCCCGGCGGCCATCCCGACTGGCCGGAATGGATGACCAAGGTCGATTTCGCCGGACTGAAGCAGAAGCTGCTCGCCTCGATCGTCGCGATCTCGGCGATCCAGCTCTTGAAGGCGTTCATGAATCTCGACGCCGGCTACGACTCGACCAAGCTCGCCTGGCTGGTCGGCGTGCACATGACCTTCGTGGTGTCGACCCTGATGTTGGCGCTGTCGGACCGCTGGTCGGGTGACCATTGATGGGCGGCGAATAGCGAGGCGCGAATGGCGAATAGGGCAGGTGAACTACTCGCTACTCCCCATTCGCTATTCGCCAGCGCGCGCGCTCTTGAATTCCTTGCTGGCCTTGTCGAGCACGAACAGCGAGCCCTCGGAGACGCCGAAATAGGCGCCGTGGAGCTGCAAATCACCGGCCTCGACGCGGCTGCGCACGAATGGGAAGGTCATCAGGTTCTCGAGGCTGCGGAACACCGCGGCCTTCTCGATCCGGGTGACGAAGTCCTGGAAACTCTCATGCGTGCGCTGTTCGACGACCTCGCCGGGCTTGATGAACATCGACATCCAGCGGCCGATGAAGTCGCCCGGGGACAGCGGCGCCGCCTTGTCGACGAAGGCGCGGATGCCGCCGCACTGGGCGTGGCCCAGGATGACGATGTGCTTCACCTTCAGCACGGTGACGGCATATTCCAGCGCCGCCGACACGCCGTGCGCGTTGGCGTCCGGCTGATAGATCGGCACCAGGTTGGCGATGTTGCGCAGCACGAACAATTCGCCGGGGCCGACGTCGAAGATCACCTCGGGAGAGACGCGCGAGTCGCAGCAGCCGATCACCATCACTTCGGGCGACTGGCCGCGCTCCGAGAGTTCGAGGTAACGGCTCTGTTCGGTCGGCAGGCGTTGGGTGGCGAAGGCGCGATAGCCTTCGAGCAGGCGTTGCGGAAACGAGATCATGGGCCTTGCCTAAACACATGCGGCTTCCGGGAACAAGCCTTTCGGGCCGGCCCCCGAAATGGTATCGCGGGCCGCGTCGATAAACCAAGGGAAACGCCGAAATGATCCGCCCGCGCCGCAGTCTCCTGTTCATGCCCGGCTCCAATGCGCGCGCGCTGGAGAAGGGGCGGAACCTGCCGGCCGACGGGCTGATCCTCGATCTCGAGGATTCGGTGGCGCCGGACGCCAAGGCCGCCGCCCGCGACCAGATCGCCAAGGCGGTGGCGGCCGACGGCTACGGCAAGCGGGAACTGCTGATCCGGATCAACAGCCTGGATACGACCTGGTGGCGCGACGACGTCGCCATGGCCGGACAGGCGGCGACCGACGGCATCCTCGTTCCCAAGGTGTCGACCGTCGAGGACCTTCGCCTGGTCACGGATCGCTTGGCCGAGGTCGGCGCCGATCCCGCGCTGAAGGTATGGGCGATGATCGAGACGGCGCGTGCCGTGCTCGATGCCGATCTGCTCGCGGCCACCGTGCACGAGGAAGGCTCGCGGCTCGCCGGCTTCGTGTTCGGACCCAACGACATCTCGCGCGAGACTCGCATCCGGATGCTGCCGGGCCGCTCCACGATGCTGCCGATGATCAGCCACTGCATCCTGGCGACGCGCGCCCATGGGCTGGAGATTCTGGACGGGCCTTACAGCGATTTCGCCAACACCGACGGATTCGCGCAGGAATGCATCCAGGCCCGCGATCTCGGCTTCGATGGCAAGACGCTGATCCATCCCGGCCAGATCGACGCCTGCAACGCGATCTTCACGCCGCCCGCCGACGAGGTCGCTGCGGCACGCAAGATCATCGCTGCGTTCGAGCTGCCGGAGAATGCCTCGCGCGGCGCGATCCAGATCGACGGCCGCATGGTCGAGCGGCTGCATGCCGAGATGGCGCGACGCACGATCGCGATCGCCGATGCGATCGCGGCGGTGGCGAAGTGAGGCGTCAGATGCGGCGGAGACTGAGGATGTAGTTGACGAGGTCGCCGCGCTGCTCGGCCGTCAGAATGACGTTCGGCATCGTCGGGTGGCTGCTCTGCAGGAACACCTTGAGCGATAGCTCGGTCGTCGACGGCATGTTGGCGACCGCGACGAAATCTGGGGCGGTCGTGGTTTGGGCTCTCGCCCCGCTGGTGTCGATGGCGTGGCAGGTGCTGCACCAGGCCTCCGCCAGTTTGCGTCCCGCCTGCACGCTGTCGGCGGCCGGCGTCACGCCGCCGGCATTGTGCAGCCGGATCAGCAGCATCGCGCCGAGCGCGAGCAGGATCGCGGCGCCGACATGGAGCCAGGTGTTGCGGTGCAGATTCGGCAGGCTCATCGCATTGCTCCGCGGGGTGGGAGGGAGGCGGCGATCAGTGCTTGACCGCGGCGCTGCCCAGGCGGTCGATGGTCGGGGCGTTGAGGCAGTATTCCTCGTAGTGCTCGGCACTCGTCCCGGCGGCAAGATCGCGATGGCAGCGCGGCTTGTCCTTGCACATGGCGCAGACGCGCTCCATGTCGCGCAGCACCAGCGGCTCGGCGCGCCCCAGCGCGGCCTCGTCGATGCCGAGCGCCTTCAGCATCTGCGGCAGCTCGTCGGCGGCGTGCTCGCCGTGGCGGACCAGCTCGTCGAGATCCGCCGGCGTGACCTGGAGGTCCATCGCGATGCGCTCGAAATCGTCACGGTCGAGCTGCCGGATCTCGCTCAGCTCACGCCGGTGCCGGAGCCATTGCGCGAACGTATCGATCAGGAACTGAACCCGCGGATAGGGCTTGGCGTCTACGGTCATGACACGTCTCCGATGATTGTTCGCAATCAATCACCGGGTGGACGCGCGGACGTTGCGGTAGATCAAGCAGCAAATCGGCCCTGCGCCGGTCGCAAAGCTGCACGGCGAAGGTCAGCGCGGGGCAAATCGTGCGGCCGCCCAGGCATAGAGGCTGCCCGGGATCGGCGCTTCGCCGCCGCGGCCCTTCGGCGAGATGTGCAGGCCGATGACACCCGGATCGCCGATCAGGCCGGAGAAGTCGGAAGGGTCGAAGAACGCCTTCGGCTCGGCATGCACCGCGTAGAAGCTGCGCTTCGGCAGCGCATGGTGCAGCGAGCCATGGCGGCGGGCCAGCGCCGTCAGCGCGGCAGGGCCGAAGATGGCGACGCGAATGTCCGAGAGGCGGTCGGAGCCGCCGCGCAGGCGGCGCAGCGCAAAGGTGAGGCGGTGACGCAGCGAAAGCCAGTTCGGCGTCAGCGCGTCCTGCGCCATCAGTGCGGCGAACTCGGCGACGATCGGATCCTCCGGCGGCAGGTAGAGCACGGAGTTGCCGAGCTGCCGCGGCCGCTCCCAGGCGAAATAGGGCACGGCGGGGTCGATCTCGACCGGCCTGAGCAGCAGCACGTCGGCATCGAGCCAGAGGCCGGCCCGCTGTGCCATCAGCCGCATCCGGAAGAAGTCGCTGAACTGCAAGGTGGTCCAATCGCGCCAGCCGCCGTCCGGCTGCGGCGGCCTGAGACGCTCGGAGAACGCATAAGGCAGGACCGCCTCGGCCTCGGCATTGCCGACGCCGTCGGGCAGGCCGGGCAGCGGATCGAAGCTGTAGACCGTCACCTTGTGGCCGGCGGCGAGCTGCGAGCGCAGGCAGGTCTGGCGCAGGCGGTCGAGCGGCCCCCGCCAGAAGGTGACGACCTCGGGCAATACGCGCGTCAACGGCGGACCTGCTGGGCTGCTCTCGAAACGGGGCCCCGGACGAGGTCCGGGGCCCGCGAACTCACCATCCTTCGGCGGGCCTCAGGCCCAGGCGCGCTCGGCCAGCTTGGCCTCGTAGCTGTCGATCGACGCCTTCTTCTCCAGCGTCAGCCCGATGTCGTCGAGCCCGTTGAGCAGGCAATGCTTGCGGAACGGGTCGATGTCGAACTTGACGGTGCCGCCGTCGGGGCCGCGGATCTCCTGGTTGGCGAGATCGACCGTCAAGGTCGCGTTGGCGCCGCGCTCGGCGTCGTCGAACAGCTTGTCGAGGTCGGCCTGCGACACGCGGATCGGCAGAATGCCGTTCTTGAAGCAGTTGTTGTAGAAGATGTCGCCGAACGAGGTCGAGATCACGCAGCGGATGCCGAAATCGAGCAACGCCCAGGGGGCATGCTCGCGGCTCGAGCCGCAGCCGAAATTGTCGCCGGCGACCAGGATCTTGGCGTTGCGATAGGCCGGCTGGTTGAGCACGAAATCCGGGTTCTCGCTGCCGTCGTCCTTGTAGCGCTGCTCCGAGAACAGGCCCTTGCCGAGGCCGGTGCGCTTGATGGTCTTCAGGTACTGCTTGGGGATGATCATGTCGGTGTCGACATTGATGATCTTCAGCGGCGCGGCGACGCCTTCCAGCGTGGTGAACTTGTCCATCGGGGGCACCTTCGAGAATACGGGCAGGCCGCTGTTTAGCCCGAACGGCAGGGCGGATAAAGTCAAAATCCCGGTGCTATCGGCCGGCTCGTCAGTCGACGGACGCCTCGATTGCCTCCATGTCGTCGTCGGACATACCGAAATGATGGCCGATCTCGTGGATCAGGACATGGCGGACGATGTGGCCGAGGCTCTCGTCGTGCTCGGCCCAGTAGTCGAGGATCGGTCGGCGGTAGAGCCAGATCATGTTGGGCAGGCGCGGCAGGTCGTCGTTGCTGCGAAACGGCAGTCCCGTGCCCTGGAACAGGCCGAGCAGGTCGAACTCGCTTTCGGACTGCATCTCGTCGAGCACCTCCTCGGTCGGAAAGTCGTCGACCCGGATGATGACGCCCTCGCACATCCTGCGAAAATGCTCGGGCAGACGCTCGAACATCTCGTGCGCCATGACTTCCATGTCGGCGAGCGAGGGGGCTTTCAGATCTGTCCACATTGCCGCCTTCTAGCCCGGCTTTGATCATCTTGCATCTTGGTTCTATGACATGTGTGGCGGAGCTGGTTGACGCAGGGGATGAAACCGGCGACCGTGACGCGCGAATTGGGGGTTGGGGAACAGATGAGGCAGATGTCGATGGTGCTGGCCGGAGCGGCGCTGGCTGCGGCGGTCGTGGTCTCGATCTCGGCAACAGCGCAAGCGGAGCAACCCGCCGGCGCGCGCGGCGCCGTGCAGGGTGAGGTGAGCACGGATCTCTCCGCACAGCGCCGGCAACGACGAATCCAGATCTATCCGCGCTACGAGGGTCATTGGCAGCCCGACGTGGTGCCGCGCTTCAACCCGGGTCCGAACGCAGTTCGTGTATGCGATGCCACCTATGTTCCGGAGCATCGGCCGAGCGGCACCGTGATCGTCCCGCATATGAGTTGCGTCTGGCGACGCGGCTGACTCCTGGGTCCCGCGCACTGATCGGCTCGGCAAGCGCGCACGTGATTCGGTCGCGATCGCGACGTTGCCTGATGTTACCGTCCGGACACAGTGCCGATATGTCGCGCACTGCGGCGGAACCATGCGCGACATATCGGCATTCTGCTCCTGCGCAGGTCTTCATGTCCCATTCACGTCGCTCGTTCGAGACTGGTCTGCGTCGCGCTGCTGCGGCCGCCATTCAGGCAACTGACAAGGCGGAAGTTACGGTGCCGGACGTGATGTCAGGCGATCGAGGGAGAAGTTCATGACTGTGATGAAGCTGTTGGGCATCGCGGCGGTTGGCGCCGTTCTCGCGATGGCTGCCCCCGCCGAACGCGCGCAGGCGTTGTCGCTGATCAATCCGGGCGCTGCGACCGCGGTGCAGCAGGGCACGGCGCAGGAGACCACGCAGGCGCATTGGCACGGCCGCCGCCATTGGCATCCCCGGCGCCACTACTATCCTCGGCATTACTACCATCCGCGTCATCACTGGCGGCCGCATCACTACGGATATCGCCATCACGGCCGCTGGTAAGCCGCGCTTTCCGGCCGACCGAGACAATGACCGAAATCAAACAGGCCCGCTTTGCGGGCCTGTACGTTGATGGGGGGCTGGCAACGAGGTTCGCCATGAAACCATCAGTCAACAGAACCTGGCTCGGGATCAGCGTTGTCACGGTGGCGATGCTGCTCGCAAGTTCCGCCGCCACCGCTCCTGTGGCCGCAGCTCCAGCCGTTACGCAGGCGCGTCAGACCGTAACGGATGCTGGCCCGCGTCGGCAGGGCCGCCGATCGAAGCTCGTGGTGTCGACGGCAGAGGTGCCGCACTATCTCGACCGTCCCACGGACTACACGCCGGCCTATCCGCCGGGCCCCTTGGTTCTGTTCACGCCGTTCTACCATTGAGGCCATGTCCGCGAGGCGCGCTGCGTTTCCTGCGTGTCGTTAGTTGCGAAGTCCCCGCACGAGCAGCACGTGAGCCGTTGCGTCGGCATCCGTGATCCTGAGTTGCAGGACGACTTAGAGGCTCACTTGCATCTCCTCTGCCGCGACGCCACGCCGCAGATGCGTGTGCACCGTGCATCACTGACGAGCATCATTCATGCCGCATTCACGTCGCTATCTCTACGTTCATGTTGGGGGTGCGCCAATCCACCGATCGGACGACCAGCATCGGCGCTGCATGGGTCCATCGTTGCACAGCATTCAGGGAGAAGGGACCATGATGAGGATGAAGGACCAGCGCGCTGGTCTTGCTCGTCGCCTCAGTCTTGCGGCGGCCACACTGTTTGTCTTGGCGGGCGCGTCCGGACGGCCTGCGCTTGCGATGTCGCCGGTGAGTCCCGGTGCCGGCTCCGCCACGCAGACGCCTTCGGACGTATTGACCGTTCAGGTCCGAGGCCCCGGCGGCCATGGCGGCGGTGGTGGCGGGCATCCCGGCAGTGGTGGATTTCACGGCGGAGGCGGTGGCCCGGCGTTCCATGGCGGCGGCAGCCCCGCGTTTCATGGGGGAGGACATGCCTTCGGCGGCGGTGGCCCGCGTCCTGTCTTCCACGGTGGCGGCCCCGCATTCCATGGCGGATTCGGCCCGCGGCCGGTGTTCCATGGCGGCGGCTATCATCATCGTCCGTACTACGCCTACCGGCCGTACTTCCACCATCACCGCCGGCACTTCTACGGCTATCGCAGCTACTACGCGCCGGTCTATACCTCGGGCTACTACTATCCCTATCGCCGCTGCCGCGTCGTCTGGACCCATTACGGGCCGCGCCGCATCTGCCACTATCGGCATTGGCGGGGTCATCACTGGCGCCATTATCACCGGTGGCATCATCGCCACCGCCACCATTGGCGCTACTACTGACGGGACTTGAAGTTCGACAAAACAGGAAGGGCGCCCAACGGCGTCCTTCTCTCATTTCAAGGGGATGGAGTGGGGCGCGGCGGTCAGAGCCAATCCTTGAACTGCCAATTCCTCACGCTCAGCTTCCAAGGCACCAGCGTCTCCAGGCGCCATTTGGCAAAGCGGCCGGGCGGCCAGTTCGACAACCGCCGCTCCTCCTTCGGAGCCTCGGGCTGGGCAATGATCTTGGCGGG
Organism: Bradyrhizobium sp. HKCCYLS3070; assembly: GCF_051167575.1. Classification (NCBI taxonomy): domain Bacteria; kingdom Pseudomonadati; phylum Pseudomonadota; class Alphaproteobacteria; order Hyphomicrobiales; family Nitrobacteraceae; genus Bradyrhizobium; species Bradyrhizobium sp. HKCCYLS3070. The sequence continues at coordinate 74,228 of NZ_JBNPTI010000015.1, read as the reverse complement.
CGGTGTCTTGCGGCGTTGGCGCGTCGCATCACGGATGAGGTCGACGTATTCCGGCTTGTCGGCCATGTCAGGCTCCTCGGCACGTTCCTCTGCAGACGCAGCGCGTCCGGCGGTAGGATTGTGCGCGACGAGACTTAAGAAGCCCTTGCCGAACTGTGTCGACGTTGAGGTGAAATGAAAAACGCGATGGCTTGGGTGAAGCCATCGCGTTCGTTTGTAGACCGGCCGCCGTGCCGGATGTGAAGCAGCGAGATGACGTCAGCGCCAGTCGCGTACGTCGACGAAGTGTCCTGCGATTGCGGCCGCCGCGGCCATCGCGGGCGACACCAGGTGGGTGCGGCCCTTGAAGCCCTGGCGTCCCTCGAAGTTGCGGTTCGAGGTCGAGGCGCAGCGCTCTTCTGGCGCCAGCTTGTCCGGGTTCATGGCGAGGCACATCGAGCAGCCCGGCTCGCGCCATTCGAAGCCGGCCTTGATGAAGATCTTGTCGAGGCCCTCGGCTTCCGCCTGCTCCTTGACGATGCCCGAGCCCGGAACGACCATCGCGTTGACGTGGCCGCTGACGGTCTTGCCTTCGGCGATCTTGGCTGCGGCGCGCAGATCCTCGATGCGACCGTTGGTGCACGAGCCGATGAAGACGCGGTCGAGCTTGATGTCGGTGATCTTCGTGCCCGCGGTCAGGCCCATGTATTTCAACGCGCGATGCTTGGAGATGCGCTTGGCCTCGTCTGCGATCTTGTCCGGATCGGGCACCACGCCGGTCACCGAGATCACGTCCTCGGGCGAGGTGCCCCAGGTCACGATCGGCGGCAGCTTGGCGGCGTCGAGCCGGAGCTCGTGGTCGAAATGCGCGCCCTCGTCGGAGCGCAGCGTCTCCCAGTAGCGCATCGCCGCATCCCAGGCGGCGCCCTTCGGCGCCTTGGGACGGCCGCGCAGGAAGTCGAACGCCTTCTGGTCGGGCGCCACAAGGCCAGCACGGGCGCCGCCCTCGATCGACATGTTGCACACGGTCATGCGGCCTTCCATCGACAGCGCGCGGATCGCCTCGCCGGCATATTCCAGCACGTAGCCGGTGCCGCCGGCGGTGCCGATCTCGCCGATGATGGCGAGGATGATGTCCTTCCCCGTCACGCCGTCCGGCAGCACGCCGTCGACCGTGACGCGCATGTTCTTCGCTTTCTTCTGGATCAGCGTCTGTGTCGCCAGCACGTGCTCGACCTCGGAGGTGCCGATGCCGTGCGCCAGCGCACCGAACGCGCCATGCGTCGAGGTGTGGCTGTCACCGCAGACGATGGTGGTGCCGGGCAGGGTGAAGCCCTGCTCCGGGCCGATCACGTGGACGATGCCCTGGCGGCGGTCGAACTCGTTGTAATATTCGATGCCGAATTCCTTGGCGTTCTCGGCCAGCGTCTTGATCTGCTCGATGCTCTCCGGATCCGGATTCGGCTTGGAGCGGTCGGTGGTCGGCACGTTGTGATCGACCACGGCCAGCGTCTTCTCAGGCGCGTGCACCTTGCGGCCGGTCATGCGCAGGCCTTCGAAGGCCTGCGGCGAGGTCACTTCATGGACCAGATGGCGGTCGATGTAGAGCAGGCAGGTGCCGTCCTCGGCTTCGTGGACCAGATGGTCGTTCCAGATCTTGTCGTACAGGGTGGTCGGCTTCGACATGAGCGAATGCTCCCGGGAATTGAAGGTTGGAAACGGAGCGCGTGCCGGGCACGCGTGAACAATCAGCAATGAGGCGCTGCGGCTTACAGCGCGCGCCTAAGCTCAGATGTTGCCGAGGTGGCGAAGCGTCCGAAGAACCGCCCGGGCAGCCGGCGGCGATCGTCGATGACGACGCGGCGACAGGCCATGCTGGTGCGATCTAGAACCATTTCAGGGGGTATATAGCACGCGTGCCGTGGAGTGCGAGATGCGTTTGCGCCCGCCGTCATTGCGAGGAGCGAAGCGACGAAGCAATCCAGGGGCCGGGGCAAGGACTCTGGATTGCTTCGCTTCGCTCGCAATGACGGCAGCGCAAAAACAAAAAAGCGCGGGGCCAGCCCGCGCTCTTCGTCAATCCAATGAAAGCAACGACTACTCGTTGACGGCGGTCTGCTGCCGGTCCTGCTTCTCGACGATGCGGGCCGACTTGCCGCGCAGCTGGCGCAGGTAATACAGCTTGGCGCGACGCACCTTGCCGCGGCGCACGACCTTGATCGAATCGATCATCGGGGAGAGGATCGGGAACACGCGCTCCACGCCCTCGCCATAGGAGATCTTGCGCACGGTGAAGCTCTCGTTGATGCCGCCGCCGGACCGGCCGATGCAGACGCCCTCATAGGCCTGCACGCGCGTGCGCTCGCCTTCGACCACCTTCACGTTGACGATCACGGTGTCGCCCGGGCCGAACTCCGGAATGGTCTTGTTGGCGGACAGCTTGTCGAACTGCTCTTTTTCGAGCTGCTGAATCAGGTTCACGGGTAAATCTCCATCGGCGGCGCGCCCAGCCGGGTCACGCGGGGGCTGCGCTTGTTCCTGCCGTCACTTGCGGAATTGGGCGCTCCTATAAGCCAAAGCGCGAGGCTTGTCACCCGTCTGTCGTGCTTTTTGGCTCTTTTTGGCCGGTCCCTCTTTGTTCTCGGCCGTCGCGCCCCTGCCATTCGGCCCACAAATCCGGCCTTCGCGCTTCAGTCAGCGCCTCGGCCTGGGCGCGGCGCCAAGCGGCGACCTTGGCGTGGTCACCCGAGGTGAGCACATCCGGAATGGTCCAGCCTTCGAATAGTTGGGGCCGGGTGTACTGCGGGTATTCAAGTAGGCCATCGGAAAAACTCTCGTCGGTGCCCGATTCGAGCTTGCCCATCACGCCCGGAAGCAGCCGGACGCAGGCGTCGATCAGCACCAGGGCGGCGATCTCGCCGCCCGACAGCACGTAGTCGCCGATCGAGACCTCGGTCAGCGAGCGGGCATCGATGACGCGCTGGTCGACGCCTTCGAAGCGACCGCAGACGATCAGCGGGCCCGGACCGGCCGCGAGCTCGCGGACGAAGGCCTGGGTCAACGGCCGGCCACGCGGGCTCATCAGCAGCTTCGGCCGCTCGGGATCGATCGCCGCCGCGTCGATCGCGGCTGCCAGCACGTCCGCGCGCAGCACCATGCCGGGGCCACCGCCGGCCGGCGTGTCATCGACGCTACGGTGCTTGTCGGTGGCGGAGGCCCTGATGTCGCGCGCCTCCAACGACCAGATGCCGGAGGCCAGCGCGCGGCCGGCCAGGCTGACGCCGAGCGGCCCGGGAAACATCTCCGGGAACAGCGTCAGCACGGTGGCGCGCCAAGGTGCGACTGGGGATGGGGGCGAAGTCGTCATGATGCTCTGTGTTAAGGTACCCAGGTTGCGAGATCGAGCCCTGGATCAGCATTGCCGGCTCTTGCGACCTCGACACCGGTGTTGTCCCGGACAAGCGTGACGCGCGTCAGCGCGTCGCGGCGCCGATTCGGGACCCATACCGCGTGATGTCGAAACGAGGCATGCGGCCAGTCCCGCGCAAGCCAATCAGCTGCGGTGGCTATGGGTCCCCGCTTTCGCGGGGACGACGAGCGGAGGGTGCGGCGGCAGCGTCATCTTCAGCGGAAGCCGGTTCATCCGCGGCTTCATCCTCGCCCTCGATCTCCGCCGGCAGCTCGATGATCACGCGGCCGCCGGCAAGATCGACCGTCGGCACCACGGCATTGGTGAACGGCAGCAGCAACGTGCTGCCCGAGGGCGGGGCGATCTCGATGATGTCGCCGGCGCCGAAATTATGGATCGCGAGCACGCGGCCGAGCTGCGCGCCGTCAGCGGTCTCCGCGGCGAGGCCGATCAGGTCGGCGTGGTAGTATTCGTCGTCAGCCGTCTCGGGCAGGCGGTCTCTGGGCACGTAGAGCTCGAGCCCGTTGAGGCGTTCGGCCGCATTGCGGTCGGTGACGCCCTTGATGGCTGCGACCAGATGGTCCTTGGCCTCGCGCGCCTTCGCGACCTCGAACGAACGGCTGCCGTCCTTGGTCGTGAGCGGGCCGTAATGCAGCACGGCCAGCGGATCCTCGGTGAAGGTCCATAAGCGAACCTCGCCGCGCACGCCATGCGCGGCGCCGATTCTGGCGACGCAGATGAGCTTGGACATCAGCGTGCCTCGTCCTTCGAGACGCGCTCGAACGCGCGCTCCTCAGGAGGAGGAGCCAGTTCCTCATGCAAGGGAGCACGGCGCAAGCCGTGCATCTCGAAGCATGAGGCCGCGCTCGTCAACGACCTTAGCCCTTGGCGGCGGCTTCGGCCTGCGCCTTGCGCTCCTTGCGCGGCACGGCCTTGATCGGGTTCTGGCGGGCTTCGCGCTTCTTGACGCCGGCGGCGTCGAGGAAGCGGGCGACGCGGTCGGACGGCTGCGCGCCCTTGGCGAGCCAGCCCTTCACCTTCTCCATGTCCAGCTTGAGGCGTGCCTCGTTGTCCTTCGGCATCAGCGGATTGAAGTAGCCGAGACGTTCGATGAAGCGGCCGTCACGCGGGAAGCGCGAGTCGGCGACGACGACGTGATAGACCGGGCGCTTCTTGGTGCCGGCACGGGCGAGACGGATGACGACGGACATGTAGGTTCTCCTGAGTGTCTTCTGATGAGTTGATGTCAGCTAAGCCGTCATTCCGGGCTCGCGCTGCGCGCGCCCCGGAATGACGAATGGAAAGAGGAGCGGATGATCCTCATTATTTCTTCTTCCCCGGAGGAAGGCCGAGGCCCGGCAGAGTCGGCTTGCCGCTGAGACCGGTGAGGCCGGGGAGGTTCGGTAGGCCGCCGCGCAGGCCGGCGGGCAGATCCTTCGGCAAATTCGGCAGTCCGCCGGGCATGCCACCCGGCATCTTTTCCGCAAGCGCCTTGAGCTGATCCGGCGAGGGCATGCCGCCACCGCCGCCAAAACCCATCGCCTGGGCGATGCCGGCCAGCGGGCCGCGCTTGCCTGAGCCCATGGCCTTCATCACGTCGGCCATGTTCCGGTGCATCTTGAGCAGCTTGTTGACGTGCTCGACGCTCTGGCCGGAGCCGGCCGCGATGCGCTTCTTGCGGCTGGCCTTGAGCAGGTCGGGATGCTTGCGCTCCTCGCGCGTCATCGAATCGATGATCGCGACCTGGCGCTTGAGGATCTTGTCGTCGATGCCGGCGGCCGCGATCTGGTTCTTCATCTTCGAGATGCCGGGCATCATGCCCATCAGCCCGCCGATGCCGCCCATCTGCGCCATCTGCTGCAGCTGCTCGCGCATGTCGTTGAGGTCGAACTGGCCCTTGCGCATCCGCTCGGCGGCGCGCGCGGCCTTCTCGGCGTCGATGTTCGCCGCGGCCTTCTCGACCAGCGAGACGATGTCACCCATGCCGAGGATGCGGCCGGCAATGCGCGAGGGATAGAAGTCTTCCAGCGCGTCGGTCTTTTCGCCGGTGCCGAGCAGCTTGATCGGCTTGCCGGTGACCGCGCGCATCGACAGCGCCGCACCGCCGCGTCCGTCGCCGTCGATACGGGTTAGCGCGATGCCGGTGAGGCCGACGCGCTGGTCGAAGGCGCGGGCGAGATTGACGGCGTCCTGGCCGGTCAGCGAATCCGCGACCAGCAGCACCTCGTGCGGGTTGGCGACCGCCTTGATCTCGGCGGCCTCCTTCATCATGTCCTCGTCCAGCGTGGTGCGGCCGGCGGTGTCGAGCAGCACCACGTCGTAGCCGCCGAGCTTGGCGGCCTCGATGGCGCGGCGTGCGATCTGCGGCGGCATCTGGCCGGCCACGATCGGCAGCGTCGGGATGTCCAGGTCGCGGCCGAGCACCGCGAGCTGCTCCATGGCGGCCGGACGGTAGACGTCGAGCGAGGCCATCAGCACCTTGCGCTTGTCGCGCTGGACCATGCGGCGCGCGAGCTTGGCGGTGGTGGTCGTCTTGCCGGAGCCCTGCAGGCCGACCATCATGATCGGCACCGGCGGCACGGCGTTGAGGTCGATGGTCTGGCCGTCGTCGCCGAGCGTCTTGACCAGCTCGTCATGGACGATCTTGACGACCATCTGGCCGGGGGTGACCGACTTGACGACGGTGGCGCCGATCGCCTGCTCGCGCACGCGCTCGGTGAAGCTGCGGACAACCTCCAGCGCGACGTCGGCCTCGAGCAGCGCCCGGCGGACTTCGCGCATCGCGGCGTCGACATCGGCTTCCGAGAGCGAACCACGCCCCGTCAGCCGATCGAGAATGCCGCCAAGCCTTTCCGACAGATTGTCGAACAATGCCGTTATCCTTTGCCCTTGCGGGCGCTCGCTTCATTGCCGCCCGTCATCGCCGCTTGCTGCGGCCCATGACGACCATATAGACCTCGGCCCGTCGGCCGAAACCGTCAGTCCAAACACGTTTGCGCCCGAGGGCGCACAGCGCTGTCGGGCGGTGACCTCCGGCCTCCAGGGCCGGGCGGTGGCTCGAAAAGACGAAACTTTCCGAAATTCGGCCGGGTTAAACCCTCAGCAGCCGCAAAAGTCAAGGAAACTTGCTTCTCGCCGTCCCGTTGCCGGACCCTGTGGGGGCGCTTACCTCTTGCGCCAGTTCAGCTTTCCCTTGCGAGGACGACCTTGCTGCGCCGTTCCAGGACCTATTCCGGCCCCGTCACCGACCATTTCGACGGCAAGCGCTTCTACGATCCCGACGGCGTTCCGCCCAAATCCCTGTCCCAGGTGCTGCGCTGGCAGTTCGACCGCAACCGCAAGCGTTCCCGCTGGCCGTCCTGGGCGGCGAGCCCGCACGCCGACACGCCGCCGCACCGGATCGACGGCGAGACAGTGCGGCTGTCCTTCATCGGCCACGCCAGCTGGCTGATCCAGACCGGCGGGCTCAACATCCTGGTCGATCCTGTCTGGTCGGAGCGGGTGTCGCCATTCGCGTTCGCCGGTCCCCGGCGGCACAATGATCCCGGCATCGCCTTTGAGGGGCTGCCGCATATCGACGTCGTGCTGGTGTCGCATGGGCATTACGATCATCTCGACATCCGGACGTTGTCGAAGCTGACCGCGCGATTTTCGCCGCGGGTCGTCACGCCGCTGGGCAACGACCTTACGATGATCGACGCTGACTCCAAGATCCGCGCCGAGGCCTATGACTGGCACGATCGCGTGACGCTGAACGAGGAGGTCGCCGTGACCCTGGTGCCGACGCGGCACTGGACGGCGCGCGGCCTGTTCGACCGCAACAAGGCGCTGTGGGCGAGCTTCGTGCTGGAGACGCCGCGCGGCAGGGTCTACATCGTCTGCGATTCCGGTTACGGCACGGGCAAGCATTTCCGCCGCGTGGCGGAGCAGCACGCGCCGATCAGGCTCGCGATCCTGCCGATCGGCGCCTACGAGCCGCGCTGGTTCATGCGCGACCAGCACATGAACCCCGAGGATGCCGTGCAGGCGCTGCAGGATTGCGGCGCGGAGGCCGCGCTGGCGCATCACCACGGCACGTTCCAACTGACGGACGAGGCGATCGACGCGCCGGTGCGCGCCCTGCACGCCGCGCTCGACCAAGCCGGCATCCCGCGCGAGCGGTTTGGTGTGCTCAAGCCAGGGCAGGTGGTGGAGATCTAAGCAGGCCGCCGCCACAAAACAGATGTCGTCCCGGCCTTGAGCCGGCAACTGTTATGTTGATGGAGTGATCGCATAAGGTTTTCGGTCGCGCATCATGGCATTCAGGATGGTTAGAAGCTTCCTGGCGACGGCGATGAGGGCGAGCTTGGCGGGTTTACCGGCTTGGCGCAGACGGTTGTAAAAGATCTTGAAGCGATCGGCGCGGCGGACGGCGTTGAGGGCGGCCATGTAGAGGGCGTCGCGGACACGCTTCCGGCCGCCGCCGATCTTGCGCTTGCCACGATACGCCCCGCTATCGCGATTGAAGGGAGCCAGGCCCGCAAGAGCGGCTACCTCCTTTGGCCCGAGATGGCCGAGTTCCGGCATCTGGGTGATGAGTTGCATGCAGGCGACGGGTCCCACACCGGGCACGGAGCGCATCAGCTGTGCCTGCTCCGCAAGCACCGGCTCGGCTTTGATGAGCGCGTTGATCTCGGCCTCGATCTCGACGATCTCGTCATTGAGGACCTCGATCAGGCGGCTGATGCGTTCGGCCATGGCGCGGTCCTCGGCCTCGCTGCGGCGGTTCTTTTCCTGGGCGCGCATGGCAACCAGTTGATCCCGCCGTTTTGCAAGCCTGGCGAGGGCGCTTTGGGCAGGCGTCATGGCCTGCTCGGTGGCTGGCTGCATGGCGCGCCCAAAGGCTGCCAGCGTTCGCGCGTCGATCGGATCGGTCTTGGCGAGTTGGCCGCTGGCGCGGGCGAAATCGCGAGCTCGAGCCGGGTTGATCCGCGCAAAGCGGATGCCCGCCCGACGCAGGGCCTCGCGCAGTTCGAGGTCGTAGACACCCGTGGCCTCAAAGACCACCAGAACATCGCATCCCCAACGCGCCACCAGCTGTGTGATGGCCTGTGGCCCGTTGGCGATGCGCTCCGGCGCCCCCACGGCTTCATCAAAAATATCGAGATAGGGTTTGCAAACGTCGATTCCGACGCAACGAAAAGGTACGATCACGGTGCCTGTCCCTGTGATGCGAGGTCTGTTGGCGCAGCCTCGTGCAACTGTTCAGGTTGATAAATGGAACGGGCGGGAGACCGAGCCGGCTCACGGCGTCTAGCGCCAAGGACCCAACGGCTTCCCGCCCACCATCATCATGGCAGACTTTCCAGACACAGGGACCCATAAACACCGAATTCAATGTTGTGAAGGCTGGCAGCTCCATCTCGCGCGACAATTACCGCCGCGGAGTATGGGTCCCGGCTCAAGGCCGGGACGACACCGAGTTTGTAGCTACGTTGTCGGCTGCCACGCCGCACAATGCGCCGCGCGGGCGTGAGGCCGCCTTACTGCCCCGGCTTGATCGCCCAGGTCACGTTGACCGTGATCGACAGCGTCTCCTCGCCCTGCGCCACCGGTGTCGGCGTCGCGGCCATCGGTGCGGCAAAGGTCTTGGCGCGGAACACCGGGGCGGGCGCGCCATCCTCGGAGATGCTGAGCGGCTGACCCAGCGTCACGCCGGCGGCCTTGGCATAGATCTCGGCCTTGCGGCGGGCGTCTGCGACGGCCTTCTCGCGCGCCTGGTCGAGCAGCTTGGATGGCTCGGCGACGCTGAAATAGATGTTGCCGACATCGTTGGCGCCGGCCGCGACCAGAGTATCGATCACGCTGGCGACCTTGGCGACGTCGCGCAGCTTGATGGTGACGCGATTGCTGGCGCGATAGCCGGTCACCGCCGGCTGGGCCGGCCGGTTCTGCGCATATTGCGGCTGCAGCGACAGCCGCGAGGTCTGATAGTCCTTGTCGGCGATCCCGGCCGCCTTCAGCGCCTGCAGCACCTTGGCCATGGCGGCGTTGTTGGCCTCGGCGGCCTCGCGCGCGGTCTTGGCGTCGGATGCCACGCCGGCGTCGATCTGCGCCAGATCCGGCGGCGCCGACACGCTGGCCTCGCCGCTGACGGTGATCGCCGGCGTGTCCTGCCGGGCGATGTCATCCGCGAGGGCGGGCATTGCGAAGCTGGTCGCGAGCGCGACCGCGAGGATGGGTCTGATGATCATGGTGCTCACTTCAGCGGCACGTAGACGTTGATGACGAGCTTGTCCTCGGCCGTCTTCAAGGGGTCGGTCAGGTACTCCTCGATGAAGGTGTCCTTGGCCTCCAGCCGGCGCTCGTCGAGGTGGTTGGTGATCGCCTCGTAGGTGTTGTCCATGTTGTCGTAGGAGCCGCGATGGACGAACTTCAGCGCCTTGCCCTCGGGCGACTGGCCGATGCTCATCCCCTTGCCGAGCGTCTTCGGCTCCTGCTCGACCGGCATCTCGGCCAGGAAGGTGAAGCCGGTGTCGTCGGTCGAGGTGTAGACGATCATGCCGTTGCCGGCGGGCTTGATGCCCTGCTTGTCCAGCGTGGCCGACAGCGATTTGAAGGAGTCGATCAGCGTGTCGAACGCATTGTCCCAATTCGCGGTGCCCTTGACGAGGACGACCTTCTTCGCCTCGAGCTTGATCTCGTCGCCGAAGGCGTCGGCCGCCTGGGCCGGCGCCGCGGCCTGCGGCGGCGTCGTGGCCGGGGACTGGGCCGCGGTCGGAGATGACGACGGCGAGGGGCTCGCGCTGGCGGCCGGCGTCGGGCTGGTCGCGGGCGCCGGACTGGCCGACGCGGCAGGCGCAGGAGAGGCCGGCGCCACCGGCGCCGGTAGCGCGCTCGGGGCCGGTGCGGGCGTGGCTGAGGCCGCCGGAGCCGGCGAGGCCGACGGCGCCTGGGCCCGGGCGGGCGCGCCGCCGAGCAGGAGCGCGACCGAGCTCACGGCCAGAACGAGGCGGAAAGTGCTGAGATTCATTCGACTATTCTCCAGTGGCCGTGCTGCTTTGCCCGGTTCGTGCCGGCGAATGAACCGGTCCTAACATGCTCGGCGGCGCGGCGTCCCATGACAGATGCGTCATGTCGCTCTGCAGGCTGGTCAATGCCGCGCCATTCGCCATATAAGGCGGACACAATTTGGATATTTTCATGAGCGCGCTGGCCAACCACAGCTTCGTCAAGATGAACGGGATCGGCAACGAGATCGTCGTGGTCGATCTGCGCGACGTGAAGCATGTCGTCACGCCGGACGAGGCGCGGGCGGTGGCATCCCGGGTGCCCTACGATCAGCTGATGGTGCTGCAGCCGCCGCGGCTCGACGGCACCGAAGCGTTCATCCGCATCTACAACAATGATGGATCGGAGTCCGGCGCCTGCGGCAACGGCATGCGCTGCGTGGTACGCCAGATGTTCGGCAAGACCGGCCAGACCAGTGCGACGTTCGAGACCCGCGCCGGGTTGTTGAACTGCTGGCAGGGGCCGGCGCCCGACCTCTACACTGTCGATATGGGCGCGCCGAAGTTCGGCTGGCAGGACATTCCTCTCGCCGAGGAGTTCCGCGACACCCGCTACATCGAGCTGCAGATCGGGCCGATCGATGCGCCGATCCTGCATTCGCCCTCGGTCGTCAACATGGGCAACCCGCACGCGGTGTTCTGGGTGGACGACGTCAATGCCTATGATCTGGAGCGCTTCGGGCCGCTGCTGGAGAACCATCCGATTTTCCCGGAGCGTGCGAACATCACGCTCGCCCACATCGTCGATCGCGACCACATCACGATGCGCACCTGGGAGCGCGGCGCGGGGCTGACCAAGGCCTGCGGTTCGGCGGCCTGTGCGACAGCGGTCGCGGCCGTCAGGCTGAAGCGTGCCAACCGGATCGTGCAGATGAGGCTGCCCGGCGGCGAGCTCACGATCGAGTGGCGCGAGCGCGACGATCACGTGCTGATGACGGGCACCGCGACGTTCGAGTTCGAGGGACGGTTCGAGCCGTCGATGTTCGCCAGCGTCGCATGAGCGTCGACGTCGTCACCTTCGGCTGCCGCCTCAACGCGTTCGAATCCGAGCTGATCGCGAAACATGCCGAGGCGGCCGGTGCCGACGACACCATCGTCATCAACAGCTGTGCCGTCACCAACGAGGCGGTGGCGCAGGCCCGGCAGTCGATCCGCAAATTGAAGCGCGGGCGCCCCGCGGCGCGCATCGTCGTGACCGGCTGCGCCGCGCAGACGCAGGCCGGCATGTTCGCTGCCATGCCCGAGGTCGACCGCGTCATCGGCAATGACGACAAGCTGCGGCCCGATGCGTGGCGTGCGACGACACAGGCGTTGGCGGTGCCACGGTTCGGCATCGATGCGTCCGAGAAGGTGGCCGTCTCCGACATCATGGCGGTGATGGAGATGGCGCCGCATCTGGTCGACGGCTTCCAGCGCGGCCTGCCGCGCGTGTTCGTGCAGGTGCAGAACGGCTGCGATCATCGCTGCACCTTCTGCATCATCCCGTTCGGTCGCGGCAATTCGCGCTCGGTGCCGATGGGCGCTGTGGTGGATCAGGTCCGCGCGCTGGCCGATCGTGGCCATGCCGAGATCGTGCTCACCGGCGTCGACCTGACGAGCTATGGCGCCGGCCTGCCCGGCACGCCGAAGCTCGGCCGGCTTGTGAAGCAGATCCTGCGCCACGTGCCGGAGTTGAGACGCCTGCGCATCTCCTCGATCGATTCGATCGAGGCCGATGCCGACCTGCTCGATGCGCTCGCGGATGATGCCAGGCTGATGCCGCATCTGCATCTGTCGCTGCAGGCGGGTGACGATCTGATCCTGAAGCGCATGAAGCGACGGCATGCGCGCGCCGATGCCATCGCATTCTGTGCTCAGGTGCGCCGGCTGCGGCCGGACATCGCGCTTGGCGCCGATCTGATCGCGGGATTTCCGACCGAGACCGAGGAGATGTTCGCGCGCTCGCTCGATCTCGTCGAGGAATGCGGGCTAACCTTCCTGCACGTCTTTCCCTATTCGCCGCGGCCGGGCACGCCGGCCGCGCGCATGCCGCAGGTGGATGGCGCCGTCATCCGCGATCGCGCGCGGCGATTGCGGGCGGTGGGCGAGGCGGCGTTACGCCTGCGGTTGGAGCAGGAGATCGGCTGTCAGCGTGAGGTGCTGATCGAGAGTGAGACCCAGGGACGGACGGAGCATTATCTGCCGGTCGCCACGACCACTGCGTTGCCAGGCACCGTGCAGCGGCTCACGATCACGGGGCATCATGGGGCCCGGCTGTTAGTCCAGAATTCCCTCATGCCCGGGCTTGACCCGGGCATCCACGCTGTCCCCAAGAACTAAGACGTGGATGGCCGGGACTTCGCCCGGCCATGACGGTGCGGAAAGAGATGGGCTCACGCCCCGTTCCACCCGCACATCCTCAGCCGCTCATGCATGTGCACCGGCGCCGGCGCCACCACGTGTACCGGCGGCTTGTTTTTCGACAGCGGAATCGAAATCTCGCGTGCGTGCAGATGCAGCCGCGGCTCGCCGAAGCGCGGGCCGTTGCCATAGATGTTGTCACCGACGATCGGCCATCCCGACGCTGCCGAATGCACGCGCAGTTGATGCGTGCGGCCGGTGACCGGTTCCATCGCCAGCCAAGTGAGTCGCGGACTGCGATTGGAGTGCACCGACTCTCCCTCTCCGGTTGGCAGCTGCGCTCCCTCCCTCCTTGTGGGGGAGGGTTGGGGAGGGGGGTGGCTCCAAGCGACACTGCCCGTGGGGACCCCCACCCCCGACCCCTCCCCGCAAGGGGGAGGGGAGTCGTTGCCACGAGTGGGAGGGGAGTTCAGGGATAGACTGGCAAGAGAGTACGACCTCCCCAGCACCCGCCATTTCGTCACCGCTGGCTGCCCGTTCGGATCCGGCTTCTGCCACCAGCCGCGCTCGGCGTTCAGCTTGCCGAGCGGGAGCTCGATCACGCCCTCGTCAGCGTCAGGTCCGCCTTCGACGACGGCCCAATAGGTCTTCGAGATCTTGCCATGCTTGAACAAAAGCCCGAGCGATGCGGTTGCCTTGCGATGACGGCCGAGCACCAGACAGCCCGAGGTTTCCTTGTCCAGCCGATGCGCCAGCACCGGCGGGCGCGGCAGGCCGAAGCGCAGCGCGTCGAAGGAGGCTTCGAGGTTCGGTCCGCCCTTCGGTCCCTTGTGCACGGGAATGCCGGCCGGCTTGTCGATCACCAGCATCAGCCCGTCGCGGTGGAGCACACGGGCGAGCATTTCCTCGTCGGTGGGTTGGTTAATGTCCATGGAAACCGTAACGCGGGTGTGAGCTTTCGTTTGCGAATGGAAAGGGCTAACACCACGCCATGAACGATACCACCTCCGAAACACCCAAGCTGTCGTGGTGGCGGCGGCTGTCGGCCGGCCTGAAACGCACGTCCGGCGCGCTCGGCACGGCCGTCGCCGATCTCGTCACCAAGCGCAAGCTCGACCGCGCGATGCTCGACGACATCGAGGACGTGCTGCTGCGCGCCGATCTCGGCACCCAGGTCGCCGCGCGAATCGCCGACGCCGTCGGGACCGGCCGCTACGACAAGACGATCAGCGCCGACGAGGTCAAGGCGGTGGTCGCGACCGAGGTCGAGAAGGTGCTGTCGCCGGTGGCGAAGCCGCTCGAGATCGCGCCGGGCCACAAACCGTTTGTCATTCTCGTCGTCGGCGTCAACGGCTCCGGCAAGACGACCACGATCGGCAAGCTGGCGCAGAAATTCGCCTCCGAAGGCAGGCAGGTGATGCTGGCCGCGGGCGACACGTTCCGTGCCGCCGCGATCGAGCAGCTCAAGGTCTGGGGCGAGCGCACCAAGGCGCCGGTGATCGCCGGCGCGCAGGGCTCGGACTCCGCCAGCCTTGCGTTCACCGCCATCACCGCGGCCAAGGAGCAGGGCCGCGACATCCTGCTGGTCGATACTGCCGGCCGTTTGCAAAACAAGGCCGAGCTGATGAACGAGCTCGAAAAGGTGGTGCGTGTCATTCGCAAGGTCGACGCGTCGGCGCCGCATGCGGTGCTGCTCGTGCTCGACGCGACGGTGGGACAAAATGCGCTGTCGCAGGTCGAGGCGTTTCATCGTACGGCAGGCGTCACCGGCCTCGTGATGACCAAGCTCGACGGTACGGCGCGCGGCGGCATCCTCGTGGCGCTGTCGGAGAAGTTCAAGCTGCCGGTGCACTTCATCGGCGTCGGCGAGGGGGTCGATGATCTCTCACCGTTCGCCGCAAGAGATTTTGCGCGGGCGATCGCCGGCATCGAGGATTGACGTCGCACGCTCGGGCTCCGGCCCACCGCCGGATCGAGACGACCGGATCAACCGCTGCCGTGGCTGCAGCCAACAGGACATGGAATGGACAAGACCCAGCCGCACCCGCTGTTCAAGCTCGCGACCGAGCTCGGCCCGCTGATCATCTTCTTCGTCGTCAATGCCAAGTTCAACCTGTTCGCGGCGACCGGCGCGTTCATGGTCGCGATCATCGCGGCGCTGATCGCGTCCTACGTGGTGACGCGGCACGTCCCGCTGATGGCGCTGGTGACCGCCGTCGTCGTCATCGTGTTCGGCACGCTGACCCTGGTGCTGCACGACGAGACCTTCATCAAGGTCAAGCCGACCATCATCTACGGACTGTTCGCGGCCGTGCTCGGTGGCGGGCTGCTGTTCAATCGCTCCTTCATCGCGATCATGTTCGATCAGATGTTCAATCTGACGCCCGCGGGCTGGCGCATCCTCACGTTTCGCTGGGCGCTGTTCTTCGCCGCGATGGCGGTGCTGAACGAGATCATCTGGCGCACGCAGAGCACCGATTTCTGGGTCGGCTTCAAGGCGTTCGGCGTCGTGCCGCTGACCATGATCTTCGCCATCGCCCAGATGCCGCTGATCAAGCGCTACCACCAGGACCCGGCGTCGCTCGAAGCCAGCGATGCGGCGGAAGGGGATGTGAGCAAGGGGTAGCTGCCCCGAACGCGGTCATCGCGAGGAGCGTAGCGACGAAGCAATCCAAGGCCCGTAGGTGCTCCGGATTGCTTCGCTTCGAGGTTCTCCGCGCCGTCATTCCGGGGCGCGCCGCGCAGCGGCGTGAGCCCGGAATCCATAACCACGACAAGGCGTGTGACGCGAGATGGCTGTGGCGCCCGTCTTCGCCAAACGACCGCTCGTGAGTATGGATTCCGGGCTCGTCGCTTCGCGCCGCCCCGGAATGACGACGCAGAGAGAGGAGCGTGTTTGCCGCTGAAGCTCCGATGGCTGCGCGAGGCTTACGAACCCACCTTCAGCGCCTTCTCGATTTCCGGTTTCAACACCGCATCGATGTTCTGCGCCGTGATCGGGCCGACCAGCTTGTAGACGATGGTGCCCTCGCGGCCGACGACGAAAGTCTCGGGCACGCCATAAACGCCCCATTCGATGCCGGCGCGGCCGTTGCCGTCGACGCCGACGACGTCATAAGGGTTGCCGTAGCGGCCGAGGAAGCGGCGGGCGTTGTCGGCGCCGTCCTTGTAGTTGATACCGATGATCTGGAAGCGCTTGTCGCGGCCGAGCTCGACCAGCAGCGGCGCCTCGTCGTGGCAGGGCACGCACCACGATGCCCAGACATTGATGATGCTGACCTTGCCCTTGAGTGCAGCCGGGTCGAGGCCGGGCACCGGCGTGCCGTCCCTCGCCAGTTCCGGCAGCGCCGGCAGCGGCGTGGCCGGCGCGGGGCGGCCGATCAGCGCGGATGGAATGCGCGACGGGTCGCCGTTGCCCAGGCGCGACCAGAACAGCGCCGCCAGCCCGAGGAACACCACGAGCGGCAGCAGCATGAGGAATGAGCGGCGCCGCGGCGCCGGCTCTGTCGCAGCCTGTTCGATCATTGGATATCCGTCGCGGCGCGGCCGGAACGACGGCTGATGCCGCTGTCCTCGAGCGCGCGCAAGCGCGCCTTCTGGGTGCGGTAGTCGATGGCGATCCAGCCGATCAGCAGCATCACGACCAGCGCCGCTGCAAGATAGGAGGTCGCGATGAAGGAGGTATAGGGGCCAAGGTCCATGTCAAGCCGCTCCCGCGATCTGGCCTGCCGCATCGTCGGCTGGTGCGGCCGTGGTGTAGGCGCGGGCCTGCATCATCTGCAGGCTGCGGACGCGCCGGCGCAGGATCTCGTTGCGCATCGCCGCGACATGCAGGGTAATGAACAGGAACGAGAACCCGACGGCCATCACCAGCAGCGGGATCAGGAATGATTTGTCGAGCGCCGGACCGCCCATTCGCATCACCGACGCCGGTTGATGCAGCGTGTTCCACCAGTCGACGGAGAACTTGATGATCGGCAGGTTGATCGCGCCAACCAGCGTCAGCACGGCGGCAGCGCGGGCGGCGCGGGTCGGATCCTCGACCGCGCGCCACAGCGCCATCAGGCCGAGATACATCAGGAACAGGATCAGCACCGAGGTTAGCCGCGCATCCCACTCCCAATAGGTGCCCCACATCGGCCGGCCCCACAGCGAGCCGGTGAGGAGAGCGAGGAACGTGAAGCTGGCGCCGATCGGGGCGGCGGCCTTGGCAGCGACGTCGGCGAGCGGATGCCGCCACACCAAGGTGCCGAGCGAGGCGATGCTCATGATGCTCCAGACGAACATCGACAGCCAGGCATTGGGCACGTGGATGAACATGATCTTGACGGTCGCGCCCTGCTGATAGTCGTCGGGCGCCAGCGCGGAGAGGTACAGGCCGGCAGCCAGCAGCGCGGCCGTGACCAGCGCCAGCCACGGCAGCAGCCGCGCCGCCAGCGCAAGGAACCGGGTGGGATTGGCGAGGTCGATCAGCGACATGAGACCCTTGTTAAAGGCGGAAGCGGTTGCAGGCAATCAGCACGACGCCGCTAGGTAAGAGTTGATCATGGTCAAACCCCGGCGGGCGGCGGGTCAATCCAGCCCGTTCCGCAAGCTTGTCGCGGCGGCGAACGGGCCGATCACGAAACTCACCAGCGACAATGCGCACAGGATCGAGAACGGCGCCCCGAACGGCAGCGGGCCGACGATGGCCGCCTGCGACGCCGCGACGCCGAAGATCAGCACTGGGATCGAAAGTGGCAGCACCAAGACCGCCAGCAGCAGCCCGCCGCGGTGCATCGTCACAGCCAGTGCTGCACCGATCATGCCGATGAAGGTCAGGGCAGGCGTGCCCGCCAATAACGTCAGCGCGACGGCGCCGGTCGCTGTGGCGTCGAGGTTGAGCAGCAGGCCGAGCACGGGCGTCGCGATCACCAGCGGCAGGCCGGCGGCGAGCCAATGCGCCAGCGCCTTGGCGGCGCAGGCCAGCTCCAGCGGTGTCCGGCTCATCACGACCAGGTCGAGCGAGCCGTCCTCGTGGTCGGCGGTGAACAGCCGGTCCAGGGTGAGCAGGCTGGAGAGCAGGGCACCGAGCCAGAGGATGGCGGGGCCGAGCCGGGTCAGCAGCGCCAGATCCGGCCCGACCGCGAATGGCATCAGCACCACGACGGTAAGAAAGAACAGCACGCCGATCAACGCGCCGCCGCCGATGCGCAGCGCGATCTTGATGTCGCGGCGGATGAGGGCACCGAGGGCGGTCATGCGGATAGGGCCTCGGCTGATTGCTTGATGGCAGATGGTGAGCCGCGCTCCCTCGACCCGCAAACTGCGCTCCCTCCCCCCTTGTGGGGGAGGGCTGGGGAGGGGGGTGACTCCAGGTGACGCTGCCGTTGTGGACCGCCGCCCCCTCCCCGCAAGGGGGAGGAGGCGGCGCGCCGATGGGACGTTGGTTGGTGCGACCGAATCTCGTCAAACAAGTTAGAGCGCGTCGTGGGGCACCCCCGTCCCTGACCTTCCCCCACAAGGGGGGCGGGAACGGAGAGAGCGGTGGGTGGGACTGCGAAGAGGCGAGAGGGAATCATCGAGCCTCCCCGATGCGCAATTCGCGTGTGTCGATGCCGAGCGGGCCGTGCGTCGCCGCGACAATCAGCCCACCCCCGGCGAGATGCTCCCGCATCAGCCCCGCGAACATCGCCTGCCCGGCGACGTCGAGCGCCGCGGTCGGTTCATCGAGCAGCCAGAGCAGGCGGGGCACCGCGAGCAGGCGGGCCAGCGACAGCCGGCGGCGCTGGCCGGCGGACAGATAGGCGGCGGGCAGGTCGATGGCGTGGGCGATGCCGACGGCCGCGAGGCAGTCGGGGATCGGCCGCGTGATGCCGCCGCCGAGGAATTCGGCCCAGAAGGTCAGGTTTTCGCGCACGCTGAGCGCCGGCTTCAGCGCGTCGCGGTGGCCGAGATAATGCGCCTGCTCGGGCACCGTGAGCTCGCTCTCACCGCCCTCGATCGCGATGGAGCCGCCCGCCGGCAGCAGCAGGCCGGCAATCAGCCGCAGCAGTGATGTCTTGCCTGCACCATTGTGTCCGGTCACCGCCAGCGCCTCGCCCGCGACCGCTTCGAAGGCTAGTCCTGCGAACACCTCGCGGCCGCCGCGCACGCATCTGACGTCGCGGCCGAACAGCTTCGGAGACAGTGTTGAAGTCGCCTGCATGGCCCGTCGTGACAGCCCCTAGGGAATTGATGGCTAGCGCGTGAGAATTTGTGGGTGATGCCACGTCGGGACTTGCTTGTCTCTGTGGCGGCGCAGTTAGAAAGCTTCTATAAGCCCGACCTTGATGCAGCACACAATCGCCCGCTGCAAGCCATCCGGCGCCTCGCGCTGACGGTTCTTAAATACCCCCTCCGGGTATACAGATCAATTGGGATTTCCACGCATGACCTCGCTCGACAGCTTCAAGTGTCGCAAGACCCTCAAGGTCGGAACGAAGAGCTACATCTATTACAGCTTGCCCACAGCCGAGAAGAATGGTCTCAAGGACATCTCCAAGCTGCCCTACTCGATGAAGGTGCTGCTCGAGAATCTGCTGCGCAACGAGGACGGTCGCACCGTCACCAAGGACGACATCATTGCGGTGTCCAAATGGCTGCGCAAGAAGTCGCTGGAGCACGAGATCGCCTTCCGCCCGGCGCGCGTGTTGATGCAGGATTTCACCGGCGTTCCGGCCGTGGTCGACCTCGCGGCGATGCGCAACGCGATGCAGGCGCTCGGCGGCGATGCCGAGAAGATCAACCCGCTGGTGCCGGTCGATCTCGTCATCGACCACTCGGTGATCGTGAACTACTTCGGTGACAACAAGGCGTTCGGCAAGAACGTCGCCGAGGAGTACAAGCAGAACCAGGAGCGTTACGAATTCCTGAAATGGGGCCAGAAGGCGTTCTCGAACTTCTCCGTCGTGCCGCCCGGCACCGGCATCTGCCACCAGGTCAACCTCGAATACCTGGCGCAGACGGTCTGGACCAAGAAGGAGAAGATGACGGTCGGCCGCACCAAGGGCACCTTCGAGGTCGCCTATCCGGATTCGCTGGTCGGCACTGACTCCCACACCACCATGGTCAATGGTCTCGCCGTGCTCGGCTGGGGCGTTGGCGGCATCGAGGCCGAGGCCTGCATGCTCGGCCAGCCGCTGTCGATGCTGCTGCCCGACGTCGTCGGCTTCAAGCTGACCGGCGCGCTGAAGGAAGGCGTGACCGCGACCGACCTGGTGCTGACCGTCACCCAGATGCTGCGCAAGCTCGGCGTGGTCGGCAAGTTCGTCGAGTTCTTCGGCCCCGGCCTCGACCATCTCTCGGTCGCCGACAAGTCGACCATCGCCAACATGGCCCCCGAGTATGGCGCGACCTGCGGCTTCTTCCCGGTCGACGCCGCCACCATCGACTATCTCAAGACCTCAGGCCGCAAGGCCCCGCGCGTTGCGCTGGTCGAGGCCTATGCCAAGGCGCAGGGCCTGTTCCGCACCGCCAAGTCGCCCGATCCGGTGTTCACGCAGACGCTGACCCTCGATCTCGCCGACGTCGTGCCGTCAATGGCCGGTCCGAAGCGTCCCGAGGGCCGCATCGCGCTCCCCGCAGTGGCCGAAGGCTTCGCGACTGCGCTGGCCGGCGAGTACAAGAAGCCGGATGCCGCTGCGCAGCGCTTCCCGGTCGAGGGCAAGGACTTCGACATCGGCCATGGCGACGTCGTCATCGCCGCCATCACCTCCTGCACCAACACCTCCAACCCGAGCGTGCTGATCGGCGCCGGCCTGCTGGCCCGCAACGCCGCCGCCAAGGGCCTCAAGGCCAAGCCGTGGGTGAAGACCTCCCTCGCTCCCGGCAGTCAGGTGGTTGCCGAATACCTTGCCAACTCGGGCCTGCAGAAGGACCTCGACAAGGTCGGCTTCAACCTCGTCGGATTCGGCTGCACCACCTGCATCGGCAATTCCGGCCCGCTGCCGGAGGAGATCTCGAAGTCGATCAACGACAACGGCGTGGTCGCGGCGGCCGTGCTGTCGGGTAACCGCAACTTCGAAGGCCGCGTCTCGCCGGACGTGCAGGCCAACTATCTGGCCTCGCCGCCGCTGGTCGTGGCCTATGCGCTGGCCGGCACCGTGACCAAGGATCTTTCGGTCGAGCCGATCGGCATCGGCAAGGACAAGAAGCCGGTCTACCTGAAGGACATCTGGCCGACGACCAAGGAGGTCAACGACTTCGTCAAGAAGTTCGTCAAGGCGTCGATCTTCAAGAAGCGCTACGCCGACGTGTTCAAGGGCGACACCAACTGGCGCAAGATCAAGACGGTCGAGAGCGAGACCTATCGCTGGAACATGTCGTCGACCTACGTGCAGAACCCGCCGTATTTCGAGGGCATGAAGAAGGAGCCCGAGCCGATCAAGGACATCGTCGAGGCTCGCGTGCTGGCGCTGTTCGGCGACAAGATCACGACCGACCACATCTCGCCGGCCGGTTCGATCAAGCTGACCTCGCCCGCCGGCAAGTTCCTCAGCGAGCACCAGGTCCGCCCGGCTGACTTCAACCAGTACGGCACGCGCCGCGGCAATCACGAGATCATGATGCGCGGCACCTTCGCCAACATCCGCATCAAGAACTTCATGCTCAAGGGTGCCGACGGCAACATTCCCGAGGGCGGCCTGACCAAGCACTGGCCCGACGGCGAGCAGATGTCGATCTACGACGCCGCGATGAAGTATCAGGAAGAGGGCGTGCCGCTGGTGGTGTTCGCCGGCGCCGAATACGGCAACGGTTCGTCGCGCGACTGGGCCGCCAAAGGTACCCGGCTGCTGGGCGTCCGTGCCGTGATCTGCCAGAGCTTCGAGCGCATCCATCGCTCCAATCTGGTGGGTATGGGCGTGCTGCCGCTCACCTTCCAGGAAGGCACGTCCTGGTCCTCGCTCGGCCTCAAGGGCGACGAGAAGGTTACCATCAAGGGCCTGCAAGGCGACCTGAAGCCGCGCCAAACCCTGACCGCCGAGATCGTCTCGGCCGACGGTGCGGCGCAGCAGGTGCCGCTGCTCTGCCGGATCGATACGCTCGACGAGCTCGACTACTACCGCAACGGCGGCATCCTGCACTACGTGTTGCGCAAGCTCGCCGCTTAACCAAGGCGCGATGCGACAGTTTGGCTCACTCTGAAGTGAGTAGCGGGTGATGAAGGAGGCGGCCTATGACAAAGGCCGCCTCTTTTGCATTTTCGGTTTGTTAACTACGAGGACGGCATCGCGGATGCAGTGATGCACAGGGCGCAGCGGACGGTGGTCCAGACGGGACAGTGGCGATGAGTGGACAGATGTCGTGGTGGTCGCGCGCAGCGCTGAGTGTCTGTGCGGTCATCGCTTTCGTCCGGCCAGCTGCGTCCGATCCCCGTGCGGTGATCGAACTCTTCACCTCGCAAGGCTGTTCGTCCTGCCCGCCGGCTGACAAGATCCTCGGCGAGCTCGCCAGAGATCCTTCGGTCATCGCGCTGTCGCTGCCGATCGACTACTGGGACTATCTCGGCTGGAAGGACACGCTGGCCGACTCCCGCTTCACGGCCCGGCAGCGGGCCTATTCTCGTGCGCGCGGCGACCGCGAGGTCTATACGCCGCAGGCGGTGGTCAACGGCTCCGTGCATGTGATCGGCAGCGACCGCGAGGCGATCGAGGGTGCCATCGAGGAGACCGTCCAGGGTGGCAGCGTGATGTCGGTGCCGGTGAGGCTGTCGGTCGACGGCCAGGACCTTACTGTCTCCGTGGCCGCGGCCAACGACCAGATGCCGCGCAAGCACGGCGAGGTCTGGGTCTGCTCGATCTCGCGGGTGGTCCCGATCTCGGTCGGCCGCGGCGAGAACAGCGGCCGTGACCTGACCTATTACAACGTCGTTCGCGGTCTTCAGAAGCTGGGTGACTGGAACGGGTCGCCGGTCAGATGGAGCGTGCCGCTGGAGAAGATCGCCCGCGAGGGCGTCGATGGCACCGTCGTCTATGTGCAGGACGGCAGTCGCGACCGCCCTGGGCCGATGCTCGGGGCCGCCTTTTCCGAGTTGCCGTTGGGCGGACGGGCTTCAGCAACGGCGCGCGGTCCCGAGCGCTGATCTCTTCCGTCGTCCTGATCTTCGTTTTCGCTGACCTGCGTTGGGCGCGTCACGTCCGTGCGACGGCGCGTCGCGATGATCTTACGTGCAGCTCACGCCAGAAAAGCAAAAGGACCAACTTGCGTTGGCCCTTTGCCTTACTTGTGAATAGACCCGATCCTGACGACCCCGGGGGGCTGGGGGCTGAGGAATCCGGAACCGAAAGGACCGGGCCAACGCACACGAATCTTATGCCGAAGGTCGGGGGCGGTCGGTGGGCGGAAAGACGGCGCGATTATGATTCTGCTAACGATCCCGTGACGCTTGCGTGTTCGCGGAACCGACGGCCTCGCAGGCTCGGTCGAACTTCAACAACGAAAACGGCCCCTTGCGGCTTCTGCCGGATGGCGCGATCATGTCACACGGATGACAGGAGGACGCCAATGAACCTCACGCCGGAGGACGCCGACCCCAGCGAGAACCGCGCGGCGGCGCGCAGTGCGGCCGCAGCGCCGAGCCGGGTGACGTTCGACCGCCTGGAGCTGAACCGCATCCTGAACCTCTACGGCCGCATGGTCGCCGACGGTGAGTGGCGCGACTATTCGATCGACTTCCTGCGTGACCGGGCCGTCTTCTCCGTGTTTCGCCGGGCGTCCGAGGTGCCGATCTACCGCATCGAGAAGGATCCGCGTCTCGCACGCAAGCAGGGTATGTACAGCGTGATCTCGGCCACCGGGCTGATCCTGCGCCGCGGCCACGAGCTCGAGCGCGTGCTGCTGGTGATCGCGCCCAAACCAGCCCTGGTCTGATCCCACGCGCTCCGGCTTGATCATGACATTCCGATTGGCGTTTGCCTTACGCCGGGACGTCGCTGCTCCCGGCCCCGAGTGGGCGCTGCATCATCACAGTATCGAGCCAGCGGCCGAATTTCAGGCCGACGCTCGGGTGGGTGCCGATCATCTGGAAGCCGCAGGCGGTATGCAGCCCGACCGAGCCGGAATTGGCGGAGTCGCCGATGACGGCGATCATCTGGCGAAAGCCTCCCTCCTCACAGGCGTCGATCAGCCGCCGCATCAGGCGCATCCCGATGCCGCGACGCTGGCTGGCCGGAGCGAGATAGACCGAGTTCTCCACCGTGAAGCGATAGGCAGGGCGGGGCCGGTAGGGCCCGGCATAGGCATAGCCCACCACCTCTCCGTCCAGCAGGGCAGCGAAATAGGGGAAGCCGCCGTCGCGGAGCGCCCGGAAGCGGCGCGTCATCTCCGCCAGATCCGGAGGGTCGAGCTCGAAGGTGGCCGTGCCCTCGCGGACGGCTTGGCCGTAGATGGCGGTGATGGCGGGAAGGTCGGCCTCCTGGGTGGGCCGGATTTCAATGTCGGACATGGGGGGAAGCATACCCGGGCGGACGCGGCGATCAATCCGGCCTCGCGGCATGGCTGCCGCTGCGGCTTTGCGCCGGTCGCAATCGGGGTTTGTGCAAACGAAAAGCCCCGGCGGTGAGGCCGGGGCTTCGAAGGTCGCTCGTTCGAGCGGTTGGATATCAGTCGCGCTGTCCGAGCAACTGCAGCAGCAGCGTGAACAGGTTGATGAAGTTCAAGTACAGCGACAGGGCGCCGGTGATTGCCGCGCGCTCCGCGATGTCGCCGCCCGCGGAAGCGTAGCCGTAGATGTACTCGTTCTTCAGACGCTGCGTGTCCCAGGCGGTCAGGCCGGCGAACACGAACACGCCGATCACCGAGACGATGAACTGCAGCATCGAGCTCGCCAGGAACAGGTTCACGAGGCTCGCCAGCACGATGCCGATCAGGCCCATGAACAGGAACGAACCCATGCCCGTCATGTCACGCTTGGTCGTGTAGCCGTAGAGGCTCAGCGCGCCGAACGTCGCCGCGGTGATGAAGAACACCCGCACGATCGAGGTGTGGGTGTACACCAGGAAGATCGACGACAGCGAGATGCCCATCAAGGCCGAGAACACCCAGAACAGGATCTGCGCGGTCGACGGCGCCAAGCGGTTGATGCCGGCCGAGATCGCGAACACCATGACCAGGGGGGCCAGGATGAACAGCCACTTCAGCGGGCTCACGAACATCGCGTAGCCGAACTGCGTCAGATAGGCGTTGCCGAACTTGAACACGCCGGCCGCCGGATCGCCGGTCACCGACGCCATGTAGACGCCCAGTGCCGCAAGGCCGGTGATGGCCAGGCCGATGCTCATGTAATTGTAGATGCGCAGCATGTAGGCGCGCAGACCGGCGTCGACGGTCGCGGCATCGGCGCGCCCGGCCACCCGGCCAAAGGGTGAAGCATAGTTGCGGTCTAGGTCCGACATGGTCGATTCCCGTTGGTTGCCCGGCAGCCCGGTCCTGACAGGACCTTTGGCCGGTTCTCGAAAAACCCTATCTCATACCCGCTGCTGCAGATATTAAATTTGCGTCATCGGCAAATTCGCCATCTTTTGGCAGGTCTCTGAGCCCATTCCCTAGATGGGAAACTAGCATATCCGCCGCAAGCTTCCACGCGCGGCTGAATGTCGCTCCGCGCGCGTCCCAGCCGCAGAAATCGCGTTAACCGTGCGGCATGAGCGCGCAAGCCGCTACAGATTCCGAAGAACCGTCGCGGGCTTCTGGTTGAGCGCCAGCAGCGTGCCGGCCAGACCGAGGCCGACCGTCACGATCAGCGCGGCTACGACGACCAGCGCGGCGCTGCCGGCCTGCCAGGCGAAGCTCAACGTCATCAGCCGGGTCACGATCAGCCAGGCGGACACCGAGCCGGCGATGACGCCGAACGCGGCGGTGGCAAACCCGATCATCAGATATTCCAGCGCGTAGGCGCCGAGCAGCCGCAGCCTTGTCGCGCCCAGCGTCTTCAGGATGACGGCATCGTAGACCCGGTGGCGGTGGCCGGCTGCCAGCGCGCCGCCCAGCACCAGGATGGCCGAGATCAGCGTCACCGCACTGGCGCCGCGGATGGCGAGCGCGAGGTTGGAGACCACCGAGCCCACCGTCTCCATCACCTCGCGGACCCGCACGCTGGTCACCATCGGGAAGGCGTCGGCCACCTTGCGGATGACACGGGCATCCTCGGCGGTATCGGAGCGCGCCTCGGTGAGGGTGGCGACATGGGTGTGCGGCGCTCCCTTGAAGGCATTCGGGGAGAACACCAGCACGAAATTGATGCCGAGCCCCTGCCAGTCGATGGTGCGCATGTTGCCGATCCGCGCCGTGATGTCGCGTCCGAGCACGTTGACCACGATGTCGTCACCGAGCTTGAGGCCGAGACCGTCGGCGATCCGCTTCTCGATCGAAACCAGCGGCGGGCCGCTGTAGGTCTCGCCCCACCACTCTCCCTCGACGACCTTGGATCCTTTGGGAACCTCGGCGGTATAGGTCAGGCCCCGGTCGCTCTGCAGCACCCATTCGGTGTCAGTTGTCGCCTTGAGGTCCTCGGCGCGCACGCCGCGGGCGGAGACGATGCGCCCGCGCAGCATCGGCACGTCTTCGACAGTGGATTGAGGGGCGAGGTCCTTGAGGAAGTCGCGGAAGCGGTCGGCCTCGCCGGAGGGGACGTCGATGAAGAAAAAGGACGGCGCCTGTTCCGGCAGTTGAGCCAGGAACTGGCGTCGCAGATTGCCGTCGATCTGGGTAATCGTGACCAGCACGGCGAGTCCCAGCCCGAGCGAGAGCACCACGGACGGTGTCAGCGCGCCCGGGCGATAGATATTGCTGACCGCCAGCCGCAGCATCGGGAAGCGGCTGCGCGGCAGGGCGCGCGCAATTGCCATCACCGCGGCGGCAATGCCGCGCAACAGCACGAACACCAGCGCGGCGGCGACGACGAACACGGCTGCGATGCGCTTGTCGTAGGACAGTCCGATCACGACCGCGATCAGCAGCGCGACGGTGCCCGCGATCAGCACCAGATAGCTCCAGCGCGGACGGTGCCATTCGGCGATAACCGCCTCGCGGAACAACGCCGCCACCGGCACGTCGCGTACGCGCCCGAGCGGCCACAGACCGAACGCCAGTGCGGTGAGCAGACCATAGACGAAGGACAGCGCCAGCTCATCCGAATGAATAGCCGGGATCACGGGCAGCGGCAGAATGTTGCCGAACAGCCCGACGATGGCAAACGGCAGGGCCGCCCCGGCGCAGAGGCCAATGATCGAACCGATCGTGGCGAGCACCATCACCTGCACGAGGTAGATGCCGAACACGTCGCGGCTGGTGGCGCCGAGGGCCTTGAAGGCCGCGATCACCTCGGTCCGGCGGTCGACATGGCTCTTGACCGCATTGGCGACGCCGACGCCGCCGACCAGCAGGGCGGCGAGACCGACCAGGGTGAGGAACTGGGTGAAGCGGCCGATCGTCCGCTCCAGTTGCGGCGAGGCGTTGCTGCGGCTGCGGATCTCCCATCCGGCCGAGGGCAGCGTCAGGCGGGTATCGGCGATGAAGGACGCCGCGGCGTGGTCGTCCTTGGCATTGTCGGGCAGCCGGACCCGGTAGGTCCAGCGCACCAGGCTGCCCGGCTGCAGCAGCGGTGTGGCCCGCAGGCCCGCCTCGCTGATCAGGAAGCGTGGCCCGAGGCCGATGCCGCCGGACAATTTGTCGGGCTCGGCCTGCAGCGCGCTGCGAATCTGGAAGCGGACCGTGTCGATGGTGACGGTGTCGCCGATCCTCAGATCGAGCCGAGCCAGCAGCGCCGGATCCGCCGCAGCTCCGTAGACGCCGTCGCGCTCGGCCAGGATGTCGGCCATCGGCAGATCTGGCTGGAGCTCGGCCTTGCCGAGCAGCGGATAGGCGTTGTCGACCGCCTTCAGCTCGACCAGCGCCAGCTTGGCGTCGCCCGAGCGCACCATGGCGCGCAGGGTCGCAGCCAGCGACAGCTTTCCACGCGAGCGCAGGAAGTCGATCTCCTCCGGCTTGGCCTCGCGCTGAAACAGTGAAAAGGCGACGTCGCCGCCGAGCAGCGTACGTCCTTCGCGAACCAGGCCGTCGTTGAGGCTCGCCGCCACCGAGCCGACACCGGCAATGGCGAGCACGCCGAGCGCAATGCAGGCGATGAAGACGTAGAAGCCGCGCAGGCCTCCCCGCAGCTCGCGCAGCGCGTAGCGCACGGGCAGCGCGGCCATGCGGCCGCCGGCGATCGGTTCAGCGACGGTGGTCATGCAAGGGCCGGCTCGTGCGCGCCGCCGTCGGCTTCGATCCGCCCCGAGCGCAGCCGGACCACGCGGTCGCAACGATGCGCAAGCCCGCTGTCATGGGTCACCAGCACCAGCGTCATGCCGCGCTCGGCATGCTTGGTGAACAGCAGGTCCACGATCTGCCGTCCGGTGGTCTCGTCGAGATTGCCGGTCGGCTCGTCGGCCACCAGAATAGCCGGGTCCGGCGCAAGTGCCCGCGCCAGCGCCACGCGCTGCTGCTCGCCGCCCGAGAGCTGGGTCGGATAGTGGTGCAGCCGGTGTCCGAGTCCGACCGAATCCAGCTCGCGGGCGGCGCGCTCGGCGGCGCCGGAATGGCCCGCCAGCTCCAGCGGCACCGCGACATTCTCCAGCGCCGTCATGGTCGGGATCAGATGGAAGGACTGGAAGACGATGCCGACCTGGCGGCCGCGGAACCGGGCCAGGGCGTCCTCGTCCAGGGCATTGAAAGCGGTCCCGTTGACCACCACCTCACCCCCATCAGGACGTTCCAGCCCCGCCATCACCATCAGCAATGTGGACTTGCCAGAGCCCGACGGTCCGATCAGACCGATCGTCTCGCCCTGTCCCACCCGCAGGCTGATGTCCTTGAGGATATGGACCCGCGCCGCGCCGGTGCCGAGCGAGAGGTTGACGTTCGAGATGGTAATGGTGTCCGGCGCAAGGCCGGCCAAAGGCGAGGTTTCGATGAGACTGTCCATGGCTCGGTCATATGGCAACTCCGCAAGCCGGGTCGAGAGGCGCGGACATATCTTCGTGCACATACTCGTGTTGATGCTCGCCTTGATGACAGTCGGGCCCGCGTTCGCGGGTGCCGAGGCCGTCAAGCCGATCAAGCTCGTCGTTCTCGGCGATTCCTTGAGCGCGGGACTCGGCCTGTCCGCCTCGGATGCGTTTCCAGCCAAGCTGCAGAAGGCGTTGCAGGCCAAGGGGCTGCCGATCGACCTCACCAACGCCGGCGTGTCCGGGGACACCTCGTCCGGCGGCCGCGACCGGCTCGACTGGTCGGTGCCGGAGGGGACCGAAGCGGTCATCGTCGAGCTCGGCGCCAATGACGCGCTGCGCGGCATCGATCCCGCCGTGGCGCGCAAGGCTTTGAGCGAGATCGTGACCCGGCTGAAGGCCAGGGGCATCGCCGTGATGCTGTGCGGCATGCTGGCGCCGCCGAATTTCGGCAGCGACTACGCCGCGAAATTCAACGCGATCTACCCCGATCTCGCCAAGCAGTTCGACGTGCCGCTGTATCCATTCTTCCTCGATGGCGTCGCCGCCGACGCCAAGCTGAACCAGGCCGACGGCATCCACCCCACTGCGGCGGGCGTCGACATCATCGTGTCCAGGCTGTTGCCTACGGCGGAAGCATTCCTGCGTCCGCTTCGTGGGCAATGACGGAACGAAGCGCCGCGTCGATCATTTGCGATAACCTTAAGGACCGGGTTTTCCGCAGCTTTTACCGGCGTTAACCCGCCTTCCGTCGCGGAGTCATATAAGTTCGGTAGGAATGATGCATTGGCGATTCGTCGTCGATCATTTCTCGAAGGCATGATCTCGTCAATTTTCGAGATCAGCCTCCAGCATCGGGAGTCCCGAAACGATGCCGCGTTTGTTTACTGGACTGGAAATCCCGGCCGAGGTTGGCCACACGCTTTCCGGTTTGCGGGGTGGCCTCCCCGGCGCCCGCTGGATCGATCCCGAAAATTACCATGTGACGTTGCGTTTCATCGGTGACATTGACGGCGCCTCCGCCAACGAGATCGCCTCGATGCTGTGGCGGGTGAACCGCAAGCCGTTCGAAGTGACGGTGCAGGGTCTTTCCAGCTTCGGCGGCCGCAAGCCGCGCGCCGTCGTTGCCAACGTCGCGCCGAGCCGCCCCCTGATCGAGCTGCAGGCCGAGCTCGAGCGGCTCATGCAGCGGATCGGGCTCGATCCGGAGGGCCGCAAATTCGTGCCCCACGTCACGCTGGCGCGGCTGCACGATGCGTCGAGCCAGGACGTCGCCGACTATCTCTCCGTCCGCGGCTATTTCCCGAGCCGCGTGTTCATGGCCGAGCGCTTCGTGCTGTTTTCGTCGCGTGCCTCGACCGGCGGCGGGCCCTATGTGGTCGAGGACGCCTATGACCTCTCGCCGGGGGTGAGGTCTGCAGCGGGGTCGTTCAAGCCAGCCGTTCGCTGAGGCCAGGAGCGAAGACGAACGTCGTTAGCCCTCGACTAACGATCACGGCGGCGTTTGCGTGCCATATACCACGACCTCACGGCTCCGACGCATGGCGGCTTCCACCATTTGCGGATTGCATTTTCCGTAAGTCTCATGACCTAGAGTGGGCTCATGCTGTCCACTCCGTCAGACGCGTTCCGCGCGCAATATCAGTCTTTGGTCGATACCGGTGCGATCGAGGCCGACCTCGCCCAGGCCGAGGTCGCCGACGCCCTGGCGGCGCTGGAGCGCCGGCTCTCCACCTACAAGCCCACGCGCAAGCAAGGCTTGTTGGGCCGCCTTTTTGCCGACAAGAGCGAGCCGCCGAACGGCCTCTATGTCCATGGCGAGGTCGGGCGCGGCAAGACCATGCTGATGGACCTGTTCTTCCAGAACTGTCCGGTCGAGCACAAGCGCCGCGCGCATTTTCACGAATTCATGGCAGAGGTGCATGAGCGCATCTACGGCTACCGCCAGAACATCGCGCGCGGCGAACTCGCCGATGCCGATGTGATCGGTCTCACGGCGCAGGCGATCTTCGATCAGGCCTGGCTGCTCTGTTTCGACGAATTCCATGTCACCGACATCGCGGACGCGATGATCCTGGGACGTCTGTTCGCCAGGCTGTTCGAGCTTGGCACGGTGGTGGTGGTGACCTCCAACGTCGCGCCTGAAGACCTCTACAAAGGCGGCCTCAACCGCGCGCTGTTCCTGCCCTTCATCAAGCAGATTGCCGACCACATGGACGTGATGCGGCTGGACGCGCGCACCGATTTCCGGCTGGAGAAGCTGGCCGGCGTGAAGATGTGGCTGGTGCCGGCCGATGTCGACGCGCGAGCGGCGCTCGACAAGGCCTGGGCGCGGCTCACGGGCCATGCCAAGTGCAAGCCGCGCGACATGACGATCAAGGGGCGCATTCTGCACGTCCCGTGCTCCGCCAACGGCGTCGCCCGCTTCGGTTTTGCCGATCTCTGCGAGAAGCCGCTGGCAGCCTCGGACTATCTGCGGCTCGCGCACGACTATCATACGATCCTGATCGATCACGTTCCGGTCATGGATCTGGCCGAGCGCAATGCCGCCAAGCGGTTCATCACCCTGATCGATACGCTCTACGACAACGCCGTGAAGCTGATCGCCTCCGCCGAAGCCGACCCGATTTCGCTCTACGTCGCGACCGAGGGCATCGAGGCCATGGAGTTCAAGCGGACCACCTCGCGCCTGATCGAGATGGGTTCGGACTCCTATCTGGCCCTGCCGCACGGGCGGAAGGACTCGGCGGCATCTGGGACTTCCACGGGGTTGGTCGAAACCTGACAAATACTGGAGTTTTGGCGAACGCCAGCCGCGGGGCACACAGCCGCGAAAAGGCCACGCCAATCATGCTGAAAGGATCATCAGCAGCCGTCGCCCGGTCCTGATCGAAATCAAGGCAGGCCCGTCAATTGGCCATAGCTTGACTTGAACGGCCGGGGCGAAAGGGATAACCACCAGTCGACTTTTCAACCTCCCTCACTCCTTCGGGTTCAAAGGAAAATTTGCCATGGCGCGCGACAAGATTGCTTTGATTGGCTCCGGTCAGATCGGCGGAACGCTGGCTCACCTCGTCGGCCTCAAGGAGCTCGGCGACGTCGTGATGTTCGACATTGCCGAAGGCGTTCCGCAGGGCAAGGCGCTCGACATCGCCCAGTCATCGCCGGTCGACGGCTTCGACGCGCACTACACCGGCGCCAACTCCTATGAGGCGCTCGACAACGCCAAGGTGTGCATCGTCACGGCCGGCGTGCCGCGCAAGCCGGGCATGAGCCGCGACGACCTCTTGTCGATCAACCTCAAGGTGATGGAGCAGGTCGGCGCCGGCATCAAGAAGTACGCGCCCGACGCCTTCGTCATCTGCATCACCAACCCGCTCGACGCGATGGTCTGGGCGCTGCAGAAGGCCTCGGGGCTTCCGGCCAAGAAGGTCGTCGGCATGGCCGGCGTGCTCGACTCGGCGCGTTTCCGCTACTTCCTGGCTGATGAGTTCAACGTCTCGGTCGAGGACGTCACCGCCTTCGTGCTCGGCGGTCATGGCGACACCATGGTTCCGCTGACCAAGTACTCGACCGTTGCCGGCATTCCGCTGCCCGACCTCGTCAAGATGGGCTGGACGTCGCAGGCCCGCATCGACGAGATCGTCGATCGCACCCGCAACGGCGGCGCCGAGATCGTCAACCTGCTGAAGACCGGCTCCGCCTACTACGCTCCGGCGGCGTCGGCGATCGCAATGGCCGAGAGCTATCTGCGCGACAAGAAGCGCGTGCTGCCCTGCGCGGCGCATCTCAACGGCGAGTTCGGCGTCAAGGACATGTATGTCGGCGTGCCCGTCGTGATCGGCTCCAAGGGTGTCGAGCGCATCGTCGAGATCGAGCTCGCCGGCAAGGACCGCGAGGCGTTCGACAAGTCGGTCGCCGCCGTGCAGGGCCTGGTCGACGCCTGCAAGAAGATCGCGCCCGACCTGCTCGGCCGCTGATCAGGGGTCATTCACGGGGCGTAATCTCGCCCACATCGAGTTGCAGGATGTTTGGTATATGGTATACCAGACATCCTAACAACAATTCTGGTCGTCACCCCATCGCGGGTTCGGGGAGCAAGCGCTTATGAACATTCACGAATATCAGGCCAAGGCACTGCTGCACGAGTTCGGCGTGCCGATTTCCAAGGGCGTGCCGGTTCTCCGTCCGGAGGACGCGGATGCGGCGGCGAAGACGCTCGGTGGCCCGGTCTGGGTCGTGAAGAGCCAGATCCACGCCGGTGGCCGTGGCAAGGGCAAGTTCAAGGAGGCCTCGGCCGGCGACAAGGGCGGCGTCCGCCTCGCCAAGTCGATCGACGAGGTCAACACTTTCGCCAAGCAGATGCTGGGCGCGACGCTGGTGACCGTGCAGACCGGCCCCGATGGCAAGCAGGTCAATCGCCTCTACATCGAGGACGGCTCGGATATCGACAAGGAGTTCTATCTGTCGCTGCTGGTCGACCGCGAGACCTCGAGGGTCGCCTTCGTGGTGTCGACCGAAGGTGGCGTCAACATCGAGGACGTCGCCCACGAGACCCCCGAGAAGATCGTGACCTTCTCGGTCGACCCGGCCACCGGCGTCATGGGCCATCACGGCCGCGCCGTCGCCAAGGCGCTGAAGCTCTCCGGCGACCTCGCCAAGCAGGCCGAGAAGCTCACCACCCAACTCTACAATGCGTTCGTCGCCAAGGACATGGCGATGCTCGAGATCAACCCGCTGGTCGTCACCAAGCAGGGCCAGCTGCGCGTGCTCGACGCCAAGGTGTCGTTCGACTCCAACGCGCTGTTCAAGCACCCGGAAGTCGTCGCGCTGCGTGACGAGACCGAGGAAGACGCCAAGGAGATCGAGGCCTCCAAATACGACCTCAATTACGTTGCGCTCGACGGCACCATCGGCTGCATGGTCAACGGCGCCGGCCTTGCCATGGCGACGATGGACATCATCAAGCTCTACGGCATGGAGCCCGCCAACTTCCTCGACGTCGGCGGCGGCGCCAGCAAGGAGAAGGTCGCGGCGGCGTTCAAGATCATCACCGCCGACCCGAACGTGAAGGGCATCCTGGTCAACATCTTCGGCGGCATCATGAAGTGCGATGTCATCGCCGAGGGCGTCGTGGCCGCGGTCAAGGAAGTCGGCCTGAAGGTGCCGCTCGTGGTGCGCCTCGAAGGCACCAATGTCGATCTCGGCAAGAAGATCATCAGCGAGTCCGGTCTGAACGTGTTGCCCGCCGACAATCTCGACGACGCCGCGCAGAAGATCGTCAAGGCCGTCAAGGGAGGCTGAGCGCCGGTCCAGGCGCTCGCTCATTCCTCACCGCAACGCTTTTAGAGAAAGCACGATGTCCATCCTCATCGACAAGAACACCAAGGTCATCTGCCAGGGCTTCACTGGCAAGAACGGCACCTTCCACTCCGAGGCGGCGATCGCCTACGGCACCAAGATGGTCGGCGGCACGTCGCCGGGCAAAGGCGGCTCGACCCACCTCGGCCTGCCCGTGTTCGACACCGTCAAGGAGGCCCGCGAGGCCACCGGGGCCGACGCCTCGGTGATCTACGTCCCGCCGCCGGGCGCCGCCGACGCGATCTGCGAGGCGATCGACGCCGAGGTCCCGCTGATCGTCTGCATCACCGAGGGCATCCCGGTGCTGGACATGGTCCGCGTCAAGCGCTCGCTGCAGGGCTCCAAGTCGCGCCTGATCGGGCCGAACTGCCCGGGCGTGATGACCGCCGGCGAGTGCAAGATCGGCATCATGCCGGCCAACATCTTCAAGCCCGGTTCGGTCGGCATCGTGTCGCGCTCCGGCACGCTGACCTACGAGGCGGTGTTCCAGACCACCTCGGAAGGTCTCGGCCAGACCACGGCGGTCGGCATCGGCGGTGATCCGGTCAAGGGCACCGAGTTCATCGACATGCTCGAGATGTTCCTGGCTGACCCCAAGACCACCTCGATCATCATGATCGGTGAGATCGGTGGCTCGGCCGAGGAGGACGCGGCGCAGTTCATCAAGGACGAAGCCAAGCGCGGTCGCAAGAAACCGATGGTGGGATTCATCGCCGGCGTCACCGCGCCTCCCGGCCGTCGCATGGGTCATGCCGGCGCGATCATCTCCGGCGGCAAGGGCGATGCCGGCTCGAAGACGGCCGCGATGGAAGCGGCTGGTATTACCGTGTCGCCGTCGCCTGCGCGGCTCGGAAAGACGCTTGTCGAAAAGTTGAAATCCTGATTCAGGGCTTAGTGCTTTTCGGCGCGAATATTTACAATAAATAAGGTAAACGGTCCTAACCCGAGCCTGATCCGCGTCCCCCGCGGGTCAGGCATTGCGCCGTTTTGATTGGGCGCATCGAAATTACCAGGACGCCACCATGTCTCGCCAAGATGCGAACGCCGCCTTCGCCCTGTCGTCTTTTCTGCAGGGCACCAATGCCACCTACATCGATGAGATCTACGCCCGCTACGAGAAGGATCCCGCTTCGGTCGACCCGGAATGGCAGGAGTTCTTCAAGAGCCTGAAGGATGCGCCGGCCGACGTGCAGAAGAATGCGTCGGGCCCCTCCTGGGCGCGCAGCAACTGGCCGGTCTCCCCCCGGGACGAATTGACCTCGGCGCTGGACGGCAACTGGGCCGTCGTCGAGAAGAAGGTCGGCGAGAAGATTGCGCAGAAGGCTCAGGCCAAGGGCGTCGAATTGTCGGCGGCCGACGTCAACCAGGCCACCCGCGACTCCGTCCGCGCGTTGATGCTGATCCGCGCCTACCGCATGCGCGGCCACTTCCACGCCAAGCTCGATCCGCTCGGCATCGAGGCGCCGCGCAACCGCGAGGAGCTGGACCCGCGTTCCTACGGTTTCACCGAGGCCGACTACGACCGCAAGATCTTCCTCGATCACGTGCTCGGCCTCGAATACGGCAGCTTGCGCGAGATCGTCGCGATCTGCGAGCGCACCTATTGCCAGACGCTTGGCGTCGAGTTCATGCACATCACGAACGCGGCGCAGAAGGCCTGGATCCAGGAGCGCATCGAGGGGCCGGACAAGGAGATCTCGTTCACCCGTGAGGGCCGTCGCGCGATTCTGCAGAAGCTGATCGAATCCGAAGGCTTCGAGAAGTTCTGCGACGTCAAGTTCACCGGCACCAAGCGCTTCGGTCTCGACGGCGGCGAGTCGCTGATCCCGGCGCTGGAGCAGATCATCAAGCGCGGCGGCAATCTCGGCGTGAAGGAGATCGTGCTGGGCATGCCGCATCGCGGCCGCCTCAACGTGCTGACCCAGGTCATGGGCAAGCCGCATCGCGCGCTGTTCCACGAGTTCAAGGGCGGCTCGGCCAATCCCGACGCGGTCGAAGGCTCCGGCGACGTCAAGTACCACCTCGGCGCCTCCTCGGACCGCGAGTTCGACGGCAATCGCATCCACCTGTCGCTGACCGCCAACCCCTCGCATCTCGAGATCGTCGACCCCGTGGTGCTCGGCAAGGTCCGCGCCAAGCAGGACCAGCACGGCGATCCGCCCGACATGCGCATCTCGGTGCTGCCGCTCTTGATGCATGGCGACGCTGCGTTCGCCGGCCAGGGCGTGGTGGCGGAGTGCTTCGCGCTGTCGGATCTGAAAGGCTACCGGACCGGTGGCTCGATTCATTTCATCGTCAACAACCAGATCGGCTTCACGACCTATCCGCGCTATTCGCGCTCGTCGCCCTATCCGTCCGATGTCGCCAAGATGATCGATGCGCCGATCTTCCACGTGAACGGTGACGATCCGGAAGCGGTGGTGTTCGCGGCCAAGGTCGCGACCGAGTTCCGGCAGAAGTTCCACAAGCCGGTCGTCATCGACATGTTCTGCTACCGCAGGCATGGCCACAACGAAGGTGACGAGCCGGCTTTCACCCAGCCGGTGATGTACAAGAAGATCGCCGGCCATCCGTCGACCTTGGAGATCTACTCCAAGCGGCTGGTCGCCGAAGGCGTGATGACCGAGGGCGAGGTCGACAAGGCCAAGGCCGACTGGCGCGCCCGTCTCGACGCCGAGTTCGAGGCCGGCACGAGCTATCGTCCGAACAAGGCCGACTGGCTCGACGGCAAGTGGGCGGGTTTCAAGTCCGCCGACCAGGAGGAGGAGGCGCGCCGCGGCGTCACCGGCGTCGAGATCGACCGCCTCAAGGAGATCGGCCGCAAGATCACCAAGGTGCCGGACGGCTTCCGCCTGCATCGGACGATCCAGCGTTTCCTCGAGAACCGCGCCAAGGCGATCGAGAGCGGCATCGGGCTCGACTGGGCGACCGGCGAGGCGCTGGCGTACTGCTCGCTGCTGCTCGAAGGCCACAAGGTTCGCCTCTCCGGCCAGGACAGCGAGCGCGGCACCTTCTCGCAGCGCCATTCGGTGCTGATCGATCAGGAGGACGAGAGCCGCTACACGCCGTTCAACCATCTGGCGCCGGAGCAGGGCCACTTCGAGGTCATCAACTCGCTGCTGTCCGAAGAAGCCGTGCTCGGCTTCGAATACGGCTATTCGCTCGCAGAGCCGACCGCGCTGACCCTGTGGGAGGCGCAGTTCGGCGACTTCGCCAACGGCGCTCAGGTGTTGTTCGACCAGTTCATCTCGTCGGGCGAGCGCAAATGGTTGCGCATGTCCGGCCTGGTCTGCCTGCTGCCGCACGGCTATGAGGGCCAGGGCCCCGAGCATTCCTCGGCACGCCTCGAGCGCTATCTGCAGATGTGCGCCGAGGACAACATGCAGGTGGTCTATCCGACCACGCCGGCAAACTACTTCCACGTGCTGCGCCGCCAGCTGCATCGCGAGATCCGCAAGCCGCTGATCGTGATGACGCCGAAATCGCTGCTGCGCCACAAGCGCGCGGTGTCTCGGCTCGAGGAGCTCGCCAAGGGCACCACGTTCCACCGCATCCTGTACGATGACGCCCAGATGCAGGCGGACGACAAGACCAAGCTGGTGCCGGACGACCAGATCCGCCGCATCGTGCTGTGCTCGGGCAAGGTGTATTACGATCTCTACGACGAGCGCGAGAAGCGCGGGCTCAACGACGTCTACCTGATGCGCGTCGAGCAGCTCTATCCGGTGCCACTCAAGGCGCTGGTCGCCGAGCTCGGCCGCTTCAAGAACGCAGAAGTCGTGTGGTGTCAGGAAGAGCCGCGCAACATGGGCGCGTGGCACTTCATCGAGCCGTATCTCGAGTGGGTGCTGAACCAGACCGGCGGCAAGAGCAAGCGTCCGCGCTATGCCGGCCGTGCTGCGTCGGCCGCGACCGCCACGGGCCTGATGTCCAAGCATCTCGCCCAGCTGAAGGCGCTGCTCGACGAAGCCCTGAACTGAACCTGCCTTTTTTGACGCGCCCCGCAATCTGCGGGGCGCAAGTACATCGCGTTGATCGTCCGTCCCGCATCGCTTGCTCGCCGCAAGGCGATGGCGGACCGGCTTTATGACCGCACGGGTTATTGAGGATAAAGACCATGACTGAAATTCGCGTTCCGACGCTGGGTGAATCCGTCACCGAAGCCACCATCGGCCGCTGGTTCAAGAAGGCAGGCGACGCCGTGGCGGTCGACGAGCCCCTCGTCGAGCTCGAGACCGACAAGGTCACGATCGAGGTGCCCGCGCCTTCGGCCGGCACCTTGGGCGAGATCATCGCCAAGGATGGCGAGACGGTCGCCGTCGGCGCGCTGCTCGGCCAGATCACGGATGGCGCCGTGGCTGCCAAGCCCGCCGCTGCTGCTCCGGCTCCGGCGAAGCCGGCTGCCGCTGCGCCGCCGGCTGCGGCTCCCGCCCCTGCCAAGGCGCTGCCCGCCGATACCCCGCAGGCGCCGTCGGTTCGCAAGCTCTCGGCTGAGAGCGGCGTCGATGCGACCACCGTGCCGGGCTCCGGCAAGGACGGCCGCGTCACCAAGGGCGACATGCTGGCCGCCATCGAGCGCGCAGCGTCCGCGCCGACCCCGGTCAATCAGCCCGCCGCCTCGGTCCAGGTGCGTGCGCCGTCGCCGGCCGACGACGCCGCGCGCGAGGAGCGCGTGAAGATGACGCGGCTGCGCCAGACCATCGCGCGCCGCCTCAAGGACGTGCAGAACACCGCGGCGATGCTGACGACCTTCAACGAGGTCGACATGACCAACGTCATGGCGCTGCGCAGCCAGTACAAGGACGTGTTCGAGAAGAAGCACGGCTCCAAGCTCGGCTTCATGGGCTTCTTCACCAAGGCCGTGGTGCAGGCGCTCAAGGACATCCCGGCGGTCAACGCCGAGATCGACGGCACCGACCTGATCTACAAGAACTACTATCACATCGGCGTCGCCGTCGGCACCGACAAGGGCTTGGTCGTGCCCGTCGTGCGCGACTGCGACCACAAGTCGATCGCCGACATCGAGAAGGGCATCGCCGATTTCGGCCGCCGCGCCCGTGACGGCCAGCTCAAGATCGACGAGATGCAGGGCGGCACCTTCACCATCACCAATGGCGGCATCTACGGCTCGCTGATGTCGACCCCGATCCTGAACGCGCCGCAGTCCGGCATCCTCGGCATGCACAAGATCCAGGAGCGCCCGGTGGTGGTCGGCGGCAAGATCGAAGTCCGCCCGATGATGTATCTGGCGCTGTCCTACGATCACCGCGTCATCGACGGCAAGGAAGCCGTGACGTTCCTGGTGCGCGTCAAGGAAAGCCTGGAGGATCCGGCACGGCTCGTGCTGGATCTTTAATCTCAAGCCATGCAGGGAGAGGGGAATGGCTCTGGTAGCGCTGACTTCAGATACTAAGGTCACAGAGTTCGGACATCTGACTCCTATCGATGTCGAGATTGACTCTGTGATCTTGGAGCTATTCTACCTCACTTGCGTCCTGCGAGAATATGGTTCCAAAATCGGCAAAGTATACGCCTACCACTACGGTGTCGAAATAAAGCAAGTCGGCTACCGAAATCCCTTCGACGTAGTTGCTCTCTTCAAGAATATCCCCAAGGGCGCGGCTGAGTTTGTTCTGTCCAGAACGATCTTTTATCAGCAAGAGTGCCAAAAGCGGCAGGCTGAGGCGGACAAGAAGAAGGCCGAAGCTGAGAAAGCCCATCAATCGGCAATCGAGAAGAAGTTGGCGAACCTCGATAAGGCTCATAAGCTGCGGCAGAAACTGATAAAGGATGGCGTGGATATAGAAGAAGCGTCGAAAGTTGTTGCCGGACTCTTGGAAGATCAACGCGCGAACTTGCGTTTGCTCAATCATCAAAAATAGCGGTCCACCGAGTTGCTATTGATTGATGTCGCGGTCCCCAGCGTCATCCAAGATCGTGCAGATTAGGCAGAGTCATCATGACCGACAGGGTTGCAGTGATCACCGGCGGCAGCCGCGGCATCGGCCGCGCCACCGCCATCGCCGCCGCATCGCGCGGCTTCAAGATCGTGGTCGGCTACGCCTCCAACGAGGCCGCCGCGCAGAGCACGGTGGCCGCGATCGAGGCCAAGAACGGCAAGGCCATCGCAGTCAAATGCGACGTCGGCCGCGAGCACGACATCCTCGCTCTGTTCAAGGCGGCGGACAAGTTCGGCACGCTCGGCGCGCTCATCAACAATGCCGGCATCGTCGGTCCGACCACGCGCGTCGACGAGATGAGCGCGGAGCGCATCGAGCGTTTGATGGCGGTCAACGTCACCGGCAGCATCCTGTGCGCACGTGAGGCGGTGAAGCGCATGTCGACGCGGCATGGCGGACAGGGCGGCGTGATCATCAACCTGTCGTCGGTCGCCGCCAAGCTCGGCTCGCCGAATACCTACGTCGATTATGCGGCGTCGAAGGGCGCGATCGATTCCTTCACCGTCGGCCTCGGTCATGAGGTCGCCAATGAAGGCATCCGCGTCGCCGCCATTCGCCCAGGGCTGATCGACACTGATATCCACGCCTCCGGCGGCGAGCCCGATCGCGCCCATCGTCTCGCCCCGCTGGTGCCGATGAAGCGCGTCGGCACCGCGGAGGAAATCGCCAATGCCATCGTCTGGCTGCTGTCGGACGAGGCTTCCTATGTCACTTCGGCCATTCTCGACGTGTCGGGCGGACGCTGACGACCGTCGCTATCTCTGACTTGCAAGCTTACGGAACATTCGATCATGGCATCCTACGATCTCGTCGTCATCGGCACCGGACCCGGTGGTTATGTTTGCGCCATCCGCGCAGCACAGCTCGGCATGAAGGTGGCCGTGGTCGAGAAGAACGCCACCCTCGGCGGCACCTGTCTCAATGTCGGCTGCATGCCGTCGAAGGCGCTGCTGCACGCCTCGGAGCTGTTCGAGGAAGCCGGGCACTCCTTCGCCAAGATGGGCATCAAGGTGCCCCAGCCCGAGATCGATCTGCCGGCGATGATGAACTTCAAGCAGCAGGGCATTGACGGCAACGTCAAGGGCGTCGAGTTCCTGATGAAGAAGAACAAGATCGACGTGCTCGTGGGCAAGGGCAAGATCCTCGGCACCGGCAAGCTGCAGGTCACCGGCAATGACGGCGCCGTGCAGACCGTCGAGACCAAGAACATCGTGATCGCGACGGGCTCGGACATCGCGCGGCTCAAGGGCATCGAGATCGATGAGAAGCGCATCGTGTCCTCGACCGGAGCTCTGTCGCTGGACAAGGTGCCTTCGACGCTCTTGGTGGTCGGCGCCGGCGTGATCGGGCTCGAACTCGGCTCGGTGTGGCGCCGCCTCGGCGCCAAGGTCACCGTGGTCGAATTCCTCGATCGCATCCTGCCCGGCATGGATGGCGAGATCGCCAAGCAGTTCCAACGAATCCTCGAGAAGCAGGGCTTTGCGTTCAAGCTCGGTGCCAAGGTGACCGGTGTCGACACCTCTGGCACGACGCTCTCGGCCATGATCGAGCCGGCGGCCGGCGGCGCGGCCGAGAAGATCGAAGCCGACGTGGTGCTCGTGGCGATCGGCCGCGTGCCCTACACCGAGGGACTCGGGCTGCAGGAAGCGGGCGTCGCGCTCGACAACCGCGGCCGCGTCCAGATCGACCATCATTTCGCGACCAGCGTGCCCGGCGTCTACGCCATCGGCGACGTCGTTGCAGGGCCGATGCTCGCGCACAAGGCGGAGGACGAGGGCGTCGCGGTGGCCGAGATCCTCGCGGGCCAGGCCGGGCACGTGAACTACGACGTCATTCCAGGCGTGGTCTACACGACGCCCGAAGTGGCCTCCGTCGGCAAGACCGAGGACGAGCTGAAGCAGGCCGGCGTCGCCTATACCGTCGGGAAGTTTCCGTTTACCGCGAATGGCCGTTCCAAGGTCAACCAGACCACTGACGGTTTCGTGAAGATCCTAGCCGATGCGAAGACGGATCGCGTGCTCGGCGCCCATATCATCGGCCGCGAGGCCGGGGAAATCATTCACGAGGCCGCCGTATTGATGGAGTTCGGTGGCTCTGCCGAGGATCTCGCGCGCACCTGCCACGCGCATCCGACACGGTCGGAGGCCGTGAAGGAAGCCGCGCTTGCGGTGGGTAAGCGGGCCATCCATATGTGATGGACGCCCGGAGGCGCCTTCGGTGGGTGCGACAAAACGCCCGCTTTTGACGCTGAACCGAACGGCAAGGCGCGAGGTCGTATCGTCATAGCGGCCTCAACCCGCGAGGCCTGGCGGAGATGGAGTCCGATGCTGCGCCGCCTGCTTCAGCCGTTCTGGGTTCTGCTCGCGATCATCTTCCTGATCGAAGCTTGGCTGTGGGACCATCTCGAGCCGATCGTGGCGCGCATCGTCGCCGCGGTACCGCTGCGTAGCTTCAAGCACTGGCTGGCCGCGCGCATCGAGACCCTGTCGCCGGCGCTGACCCTGATCGTCTTCGTCGTGCCGGTCGTGCTGCTGTTTCCGCTCAAGCTGATCGGCATGTGGCTTTTGATGCACCAGCAGTGGAAGTTTGCGCTGGCCACGATCGTGTTCGGCAAGATCGTCGGTGTCGGCGTCACCGCCTTCATCTTCGATGTGACGCGCAGCAAGCTGCTGCAGATGTCCTGGTTCGCGTGGCTCTACGAGGCCGTGCTCGCGCTGCGCAGGAAAGCCGCGGCGCTGGTCGATCCTATCAAGCAGCGCATCCGCGAGATCATCCACGGCAATGCCGATGGCTGGTCATCGCGCGTGCTGCGCGTGATCATGCGCTTCCGCAGGAGCGTGCAGCAGGCGCGGTAGTGGTGGTCGCGACGTCGCAAGCCAGTTGCTGTCGCTGACCTCAGTGCAGATGCAAGAGATGCGGCTGGAACAGGCCGAGCAGCGTCATGGCAATACCGATCAGCGCGAGCCCTCCGGAGGCCCAGGCCAGAACGATCATTCCCGTGATGATCGTCGCCGACGCCAGCACGATGCCGATCTGGAAGGCGGCCGACGCGAGCTCATAGTGGTGGTACTTTGCCGTCGCCTCGTCGCGTTCGTGCTCGGCATGCTTGGCGCGCTCGGCGAGTTGCTCGCTGCCTTCGCCGGTTTCGGGCTCGGAGCGATAGCGCGCAGCATTCTTCTGCCAATCGTCGATCTGCTTCTGCAACGCCGCCTTGGCCGCCTCGTCAGGCAGCGCCGGCAAGCTCAGTTTGCCCTGCTCGGCGGCGGTCTGCACCACGGTGCGGCGAACGGTCTTGGCCTGGAAGAAGGCCCAGAGGTTGGA
Organism: Bradyrhizobium sp. HKCCYLS3070; assembly: GCF_051167575.1. Taxonomy (NCBI): domain Bacteria; kingdom Pseudomonadati; phylum Pseudomonadota; class Alphaproteobacteria; order Hyphomicrobiales; family Nitrobacteraceae; genus Bradyrhizobium; species Bradyrhizobium sp. HKCCYLS3070. Next base: position 30,805 of record NZ_JBNPTI010000015.1, on the reverse strand, counting down.
GGCCTCGACGTTCTTGCTGATCGATTCGGTCTGCGCGCCCTTGCCGAGCGTTTCGGACAGCGCCAGGAACAGGGCTATGACGGCGATCAGCAGCGCGATCTTCTTGTTTTCGCCGGACGCGTGCTCGGCATGCTCCGCATGCTCCATGCTCTCATGTGCGCTCATCTGTCCCCTCCGGATCAAGCAGCCAAGACGATTGCCGGAACCGGGGGGACAGCGCAAGCGAAACGATATGAACGAAAAATGTCACCGTCGCGGATGCGCTGACGCGTAGACCTGCAGCAGGCGCTCCGAATCGATGCCGGTATAGATCTGCGTCGTCGACAGCGAGGCGTGGCCGAGCAGCTCTTGGATCGCGCGCAGGTCGCCGCCGCGCGACAACAGGTGCGTCGCGAAGGAATGGCGCAGCGCGTGCGGCGTGGCGCTGTCCGGCAGGCCCAGCGCGCCGCGCAGCCGCTCCATCGCGAGCTGGATGATGCGCGGGCTCAACGGACCGCCCTTGGCGCCGAGAAACATCGGCCCCTCCGCAGGCAGCGGGTACGGACAAAGCCTGGCATACTCGTCGATCAGCTGCAGCACGTTCTGCAGCACCGGCACCATCCGGGTCTTGTTGCCCTTGCCGGTCACCACCAGCACGTCGCCTTCGCCGGGACGCGGCACCTCGCGGCGTTTCAGGCCGAGCGCCTCGGAGATGCGCAGGCCGGAGCCATACAGCAGCGCCATCACCGCGGCGTCGCGTGCCAGCACCCAGGTCTCGCGGGTCTCGCCGGCGCGCTCGTCGGCATCGGCGAGGCGCTTGGCGGCGTCCATCGGCAGCGGCTTCGGCAGGCTCTTGGCGATCTTTGGCGCGCGGATTCCTGAGAGGGCGCCGACCTTGCCCGTGCCCTCGCGCTCCAGAAAGCGCCCGAACGAGCGCAGGCCCGCCAAGGTTCGCATCAGGGAACGTCCGGCGATGTCGTCGGCGCGGCGCATCGCCATGAAAGCCCGGATGTCGGCGGCCTCCAGCCCGGCGAAGCGCACCAGCGTCACCGGCTCGCCCCAATGGATGCAGAGGAATTGCAGGCACTGCCGGAGGTCACGGGCGTAGGCCTCGACCGTCTTCGGGGACAGCCGGCGCTCGCTGCGCAGATGCGCCAGCCACTGCATCATGGCCTGGACGACGCCCTCGTCGGCGCCGAGGAGGGCGGTGGCCTCAGACTCTTCGTCCGTGTCCGCGTGAGTCGGCTCTGTTTGCTTTGCCATGGCGTCCGTGCCCACGGATGGGTCGCTGTGAAGCGTTGTCGATCGCCGCGAACTCGGTTTGCGCCTCTCCCCGCAAGAGCGGGAAGAGGGAGTGCAATGGCGCTCGCGGGAACAGCTCGATCTCATCTCGTCGAGTCATGTATATCGCACTGTCGTCCTTTACCGTTCGCTAACTTTGCCGGACGGCTTTCGCTTCAGCCAGAGCAAGGCTATCTCCGCCCTCATGGACCGCGCGACCGACCTCTTTCCAGGTGCAGCCAGCACGACCGGCGTGGTCGACGTGCTGGTTCCGGTCGCGCTCGACCACACCTATTCCTACCGCGTGCCGCGCGGCATGGATCTGAAGCCGGGCGATATCGTCGGCGTGCCGCTCGGGCCGCGCGAGGTACTGGCGGTGGTGTGGGCGGAGAATGCCAATCCGGATCCGCGGCTGCACAACCGGCTCAAGGACGTCAGCGAGAAGCTCGAGGTGCCGCCCCTCAAGCCGGAGCTGCGCTCGCTGGTCGACTGGGTCGCGAATTACACGCTGTCGCCGCGTGGCATGGTGCTGCGGATGTGCCTGCGCATGGGCGAGCATCTTGGCCCGGAGCGTGTCCGGCTCGGCGTCCGCCTGGTCGGCGAGCCGCCCAAGCGGCTGACGCCGGCGCGGCGGCGGGTCATCGAGGCGGTGTCAGACGGTCTGCTGCATGGAAAGTCCGACCTCGTCCGCGAGATCGGCGTCTCCAGCAGCGTGATCGACGGCCTGGTCGACGAGAGGACCCTCACGGTCGAGGCGATGCCGCGTGCGCTGCCGCCGCCGGCGCCCGATCCGTCGTTCGCGCAGCCCGAGTTCTTCGACGCGCAGCTGGCCGGCGTCGCGGCGATGCGGGCGCTGGCCGCCGATGGCGGCTTCCAGGTCGCGCTGCTCGACGGCGTCACCGGCTCCGGCAAGACCGAAGTCTATTTCGAGGCGGTCGCCGAGACCGTCCGCCGCGGCCGGCAGTCGCTGATCCTGATGCCTGAGATTTCGCTCACCGGCCAGTTCCTCGACCGCTTCTCGCGCCGCTTCGGCGTGCGGCCGCTGGAATGGCATTCCGAGCTGACCCCGCGCACGCGCCAGCGCAACTGGGCGGCGATCGCTGCCGGCGAGGCGCCGGTCGTGGTCGGCGCCCGCTCGGCGCTGTTCCTGCCCTATGCCGATCTCGGCCTGATCGTCATCGATGAGGAGCACGATCAGGCCTACAAGCAGGACGAGGGCGCGCATTACCACGCCCGCGACATGGCGGTGGTGCGCGGCCACATCGCCAAATTTCCGGTGGTGCTGGCCTCGGCCACCCCTTCGGTCGAGACCGAGGTCAATGCCCGCAAGGGCCGCTATCAGCGCGTCGCGCTGCCGTCGCGGTTCGGCGGCCAGCACATGCCGCATATCGAGGCCATTGATCTCCGGCGCGAGCCGCCGCCGCGCGGCCGCTACATCTCGCCGCGGCTGGCGGGTGAGATCCGCACCGCGATCGAGCGCGGCGAGCAGGCGCTGCTGTTCCTGAACCGCCGCGGCTATGCGCCGCTGACCCTGTGCCGCGCCTGCGGCCATCGCTTCGCCTGCACCATCTGCGACGCGTGGCTGGTCGATCACCGCTTTCGCCAGCGCCTCGTCTGTCACCATTGCGGGTTCTCGATGCCGCGTCCGCCGACCTGCCCGCATTGCGCGGCCGAGGAATCGCTGGTCGCGGTGGGGCCCGGCGTGGAGCGGCTGCAGGAGGAGGCGGCGGCGCTGTTTCCTGAGGCGCGCAGCATGGTGCTGTCGAGCGACCTGATCACCTCGATCGAAACCATGCGCGCCGAGCTGACCGAGATCGCCGAAGGCCGCGTCGACCTCATCATCGGCACCCAGCTCGTCGCCAAGGGCCACAACTTTCCGCGGCTCAATCTGGTCGGGGTGGTCGATGCCGATCTCGGCCTCGGCAATGGCGATCCGCGCGCCGCCGAGCGCACCTGGCAGCTCTTGAACCAGGTGATCGGCCGCGCCGGCCGCGAGCAGGGGCGGGGTCGCGGCTATCTGCAGACCCACCAGCCCGAGCACCCCGTCATGAAGGCGCTGGTCGCCTGCGACCGCGAGGCGTTCTACACCAGCGAGATCGACGCGCGCGAGCGCACCGGCTATCCGCCGTTCGGCAGGCTGGCGAGCCTGATCATCTCGGCGGGGGATCGGCCTACTGCCGAAGGCTTCGCCCGCCGGCTGGTCGCGTCAGCGCCGCGAGAGGAGGGGGTGCTGCTGCTCGGCCCGGCCGAGGCGCCGCTCGCGGTGATCAAGGGCCGCTACCGCTTCCGGCTGCTGCTCAAGTCGGCCCGCAATTTCGATCTGTCGGATTATCTGCGCCACTGGCTGGCGCATGCCGAGAAGCCCAAGGGCAATCTCAAGCTCGAGGTCGACGTCGACCCGCAGAGCTTCTTGTAGCGCTCTCTCCACCGTCATTGCGAGCGCAGCGAAGCAATCCAGGGCCGGGTTGGGACTCTGGATTGCTTCGTCGCTTCGCTCCTCGCAATGACGCGCGGAAAGATCGGGTATCTTACGACACGACCTCGGCGGTGACGCGGCCGACGCCGGCGCGGGTCAGGCCGATGGCGCGGGCTGCGCCGGTCGACAGGTCGAGCACCCGGCCACGGATGAACGGGCCGCGGTCGTTGACGGTGACGATGACGCTGTTGCCGCCATGGGTCACGCGCAGCTTGGTGCCGAACGGCAGCGAGCGGTGAGCGCAGGTCATCGCGTTGGCGTTCATGCGCTGGCCGGAGGCGGTGCGGCTGCCGGACTCGTTGCCGTAGTACGACGCCATGCCGGAGAAAGTGCGGCCGGTGCCGGACGACGGCGTGACCGCTGCGTTGGAGTTCATCCACGAGGAGCCGTTGGACGACCATCCGTTCGAAAACGAGTCGGCCGCGGGCTGAGCAGCATGACGCGCCATGTGATGATGGTGGTGGCGAGCGTGGTGTTGGTGGTGCCTGGACCGGGCCGAGGCTTCGGTGGCGCTGCCGCCGACGATCAGCGTCACGGCAACAGCGAGCGCGGTGCGCGAGCCGGCGATCTTGCCAGCCGAGAGGTTCTTCAGTTTCAGCATCTATGTCCCTCGAACAGTATTGCCGCGTTCTGCGGCCAGTGGACCCCCGTCAGGTGTTGAGGCGGGCGCCGTTTGGTGGGGCAATGAGGCGTGAATGGGGCAGTAGAAATTGTTCCGCTCTGATCGAAACATCTTGCATCGCGGTCTACTCATCACGGAAAATTCCGTAATCCACCACGTTAACGTTTGATTAACGATCAAATACTTCAAAATACTGTTGAGTTAAGTTCTCACTTAGGATGCCAAGATGTCAGCAAGTAATGTCGGTGCGGGCTGGCCGGCGGCCGCTGGGCACCGCCGACGGGAGTCAAGGCCAAACCAGCATGGCGGCCATGCAGCAACAGCTGGAACCTTGCGCTGAGTGGCTGGTATCGGGGTCGGGTCGCGCGCAGGGCGCGATCAGCGAGGCCGTTGGACGGCGCGTAGGCTCCGACCGCGGCGCGGCAACAAGGTGCCGAATAGCGGGCCGCCGCTTGTTGCGGCTGCGCGTACGCTATGTTAGCAAAGCGCCGCTTTTCGTGATCAAGCTGCTCCCGCGGCGATCGAAAATCAAAGTCCTGCTTGAATTCCAAGGGCTTAACTGGTTTGCGCCGCAGCGGCGCGCCGGTGTCCCTCTTGTGGGTTGGGCGCATATAAAAAGAGCACGTCTGTGGCTGCTGAAGATCCCTCCGTATCCGGTGTGTCCGGTCGTTACGCGACGGCCCTGTTTGAACTGGCCCGTGACGAAAAGTCCGTCGATGCGGTCAAGGCCGATCTCGACAGGTTCAATGCCCTCCTCGATGAGAGCGCCGATCTCAAGCGCCTCGTCCGCAGTCCGGTGTTCGGTGCGGACGTGCAGCTCAAGGCGCTGAATGCCGTGCTGGACAAGGCCGGCATCGCCGGCGTCGCCGCCAACGTGCTGCGCGTGCTGACCGCCAACCGCCGCCTGTTCGCGGTGACCGACGTGATCCGCGCCTTCAACGCGCTGGTCGCCAAATACAAGGGAGAGGCCACGGCCGACGTCGTCGTCGCCGAGCCGCTCTCGGACAAGAATCTCGACGCCTTGAAGGCCTCACTGAAGACGGTGACCGGCAAGGAGGTCGCGCTCAACGTGAAAGTCGATCCAGCGATTATCGGCGGGCTCGTCGTCAAGCTCGGCAGCCGCATGATCGATAGTTCGCTTCGCACCAAACTCAACTCGATCAAGCACGCGATGAAAGAGGCAGGCTGATGGACATCCGCGCCGCGGAAATTTCCGCGATCCTCAAGGACCAGATCAAGAATTTCGGGCAGGAAGCCGAAGTCACCGAAGTCGGACAGGTGCTGTCCGTCGGTGACGGTATCGCCCGCGTCTACGGTCTCGACAACGTCCAGGCCGGCGAGATGGTCGAGTTCGAGAACGGCACCCGCGGCATGGCGCTGAACCTCGAGACCGACAATGTCGGCGTCGTCATCTTCGGCGCCGACCGCGAGATCAAGGAAGGCCAGACCGTCAAGCGCACCCGCGCCATCGTCGACGCTCCGGTCGGCAAGGGTCTGCTCGGCCGCGTCGTTGACGCGCTCGGCAATCCGATCGACGGCAAGGGCCCGATCCAGGCCACCGAGCGCAAGCGCGTCGACGTCAAGGCCCCCGGCATCATTCCGCGCAAGTCGGTGAACGAGCCGATGTCGACCGGCCTCAAGGCGATCGACGCCCTGATCCCGGTCGGCCGTGGCCAGCGCGAGCTGATCATCGGTGACCGTCAGACCGGCAAGACCGCGATCGCGCTCGACACCATCCTGAACCAGAAGCCGCTGAACGTCGCTGGCGCTCCCGAGAGCCAGAAGCTGTACTGCGTCTATGTCGCGATCGGCCAGAAGCGCTCCACCGTCGCTCAGTTCGTGAAGGTGCTCGAAGAGCAGGGCGCGCTGGAGTATTCGATCGTCATCGCCGCCACCGCGTCCGATCCGGCCCCGATGCAATATCTGGCCCCGTTCACCGGCTGCACCATGGGCGAGTACTTCCGCGACAACGGCATGCACGCCGTCATCATCTATGACGATCTGTCGAAGCAGGCCGTCGCCTATCGCCAGATGTCGCTGCTGCTGCGCCGTCCGCCGGGCCGCGAGGCCTATCCGGGCGACGTGTTCTATCTGCACTCCCGCCTGCTCGAGCGCGCCGCCAAGCTCAGCAAGGACCATGGTCTGGGGTCGCTGACCGCGTTGCCCGTCATCGAGACCCAGGCCAACGACGTGTCGGCCTACATTCCGACCAACGTCATTTCGATCACCGACGGCCAGATCTTCCTGGAGACCGATCTGTTCTTCCAGGGCATCCGTCCGGCCGTGAACGTCGGTCTGTCGGTGTCGCGCGTCGGCTCCTCCGCCCAGACCAAGGCGATGAAGAAGGTCGCCGGCAAGATCAAGGGCGAGCTGGCGCAGTACCGCGAGATGGCGGCCTTCGCGCAGTTCGGCTCCGACTTGGACGCCTCGACCCAGCGCCTGCTCAACCGCGGCGCACGCCTGACCGAGCTCCTGAAGCAGCCGCAGTTCTCGCCGCTGAAGATGGAAGAGCAGGTCTGCGTGATCTGGGCCGGCACCAACGGCTATCTCGATCCGCTGCCGCTCAACAAGGTGCGCGCCTTCGAGGACGGCCTGCTGTCGCTGCTGCGCGGCAAGAATGCCGACCTGCTCAACGCGATCCGCGACAGCAAGGATCTGTCCGACGACAGCGCCGCCAAGCTGAAGGCGGTCGTCGAGGGCTTCGCCAAGACCTTCGCCTGATCGCGAGGTCGTGGCCGGCTCCGGCCGGCGATCCACGCCCTTCGGGGTGGGACAACGTGACATCTCATGCCCGGCGCCAGGCCGGGCATGACCAATCTCAGGGTTGAGCGGTCGGGTCTTCAACGGATCGGCCGCCGGGGTGAGCTAGACGAACAATGGCGTCACTGAAAGACATGCGGGTCCGCATCGCCTCGACCAAGGCGACGCAGAAGATCACCAAGGCCATGCAGATGGTCGCCGCCTCCAAGCTGCGCCGCGCGCAGCAGGCGGCCGAAGCGGCGCGTCCCTATGCCGAGAAGATGGACGCCGTGATCTCCAACATCGCGAGCGCCACCATCGCCTCCGCCGGCGGCCCGAAGCTGTTGGCGGGCACCGGTCGCGATCAGGTGCACCTGCTGCTGGTCTGCACCGGCGAGCGCGGCCTGTCTGGCGCGTTCAACTCCTCGATCGTCCGCCTGGCGCGCGAGCGTGCGCTCGCCCTGATGAACCAGGGCAAGGAGGTGAAGTTCTTCTGCGTTGGCCGCAAGGGTTATGAGCAGCTTCGCCGCCAGTTCGACAAGCAGATCGTCGAGCACATGGACCTGCGCTCCGTACGCCAGATCGGCTTCGCCAATGCCGACGAGATCGCCAAGAAGGTGATTGCCCGCTTCGAGACCGGCGAATTCGACGTCTGCACCCTGTTCTACTCGCGCTTCCGCTCGGTAATCGCGCAGATCCCGACCGCTCAGCAGATCATTCCGCTGGTGGTCGAAGCGCGCCCGGCCAATGCGGCGCCGCTGGCGCCTTACGAATACGAGCCGGAAGAGGACGAGATCCTGGCTGGACTGCTGCCGCGCAATCTCGCGGTGCAGATCTTCCGCGCACTGCTCGAAAACAACGCCTCGTTCTACGGTGCGCAGATGTCGGCCATGGACAACGCCACGCGCAACGCCGGCGAGATGATCCGCAAGCAGACGCTGATCTACAACCGCACGCGTCAGGCGATGATCACCAAGGAACTGATCGAAATCATTTCGGGCGCCGAGGCGGTCTAGCCGGATCGCGCAGCGCCCGTTGAAGCGCAACCCAGGAACATATCCCGGTCGAGCCGACCGTGGTTTCGTATACGGATCGTAAGGAGAGACACTCAATGGCTACCGCAGCCAACCAGATCGGTCGCATCACCCAGGTCATCGGCGCCGTCGTCGACGTGCAGTTCGAAGGTCACCTGCCGGCCATTCTCAATTCGCTCGAAACCAAGAACGCCGGCAACCGCCTGGTGCTCGAAGTGGCCCAGCATCTCGGCGAATCCACCGTGCGCACCATCGCGATGGACACCACCGAAGGTCTGGTCCGCGGCCAGGAGGTGACCGACACCGGTTCGCCGATCCAGGTGCCGGTGGGCGTCGGCACGCTCGGCCGCATCATGAACGTGATCGGCGAGCCGATCGACGAGGCCGGTCCGGTCGAGGCCGAGGGCCTGCGTCCGATCCACGCGGACGCGCCGAGCTACACCGACCAGTCGACCGAAGCCGAGATTCTCGTCACCGGCATCAAGGTCGTCGACCTCTTGGCTCCCTACGCCAAGGGCGGCAAGATCGGTCTGTTCGGCGGCGCCGGCGTCGGCAAGACCGTGCTGATCCAGGAGCTCATCAACAACGTCGCCAAGGCGCACGGTGGCTATTCGGTGTTCGCCGGCGTCGGCGAGCGTACCCGTGAAGGCAACGACCTCTATCACGAGTTCATCGAATCCAAGGTCAACGCCGATCCGCACAATCCCGATCCGAGCGTCAAGTCGAAGTGCGCGCTGGTGTTCGGCCAGATGAACGAGCCGCCCGGCGCCCGCGCCCGCGTCGGCCTGACCGGCCTCACCGTCGCCGAGCACTTCCGCGACCAGGGCCAGGACGTGCTGTTCTTCGTCGACAACATCTTCCGGTTCACCCAGGCCGGCTCGGAAGTGTCGGCGCTGCTCGGCCGCATCCCCTCGGCGGTGGGTTATCAGCCGACGCTCGCCACCGACATGGGCGCGCTGCAGGAGCGCATCACCACCACCAACAAGGGCTCGATCACCTCGGTGCAGGCCATCTACGTGCCGGCCGACGACTTGACCGACCCGGCGCCGGCGACCTCGTTCGCGCATTTGGACGCCACCACCGTGCTCAACCGCGCGATCTCGGAAAAGGGCATCTACCCGGCGGTGGACCCGCTCGACTCGACCTCGCGCATGCTCTCCCCGCTGGTCGTCGGCGAGGAGCACTATCAGACCGCGCGTCAGGTCCAGCAGATTCTGCAGCGCTACAAGTCGCTGCAGGATATCATCGCCATCCTGGGCATGGACGAGCTGTCGGAAGAGGACAAGCTGACCGTGGCCCGCGCCCGCAAGATCGAGCGCTTCCTGTCGCAGCCGTTCCACGTCGCCGAAATCTTCACGGGATCGCCGGGCAAGTTCGTCGACCTCGCCGACACCATCAAGGGCTTCAAGGGCCTGTGTGAAGGCAAGTACGACCACCTGCCGGAGGCCGCCTTCTACATGGTCGGCAACATCGACGAGGCGGTCGAGAAGGGCAAGAAGCTGGCCGCTGAGGCAGCCTAAGGGCGAATAGGGAGCAGCGAATAGACGAGCTGTTCGCTGCTTCCTCCTTCACTACTCGCCATTCGCTATTCGCTATTCGCAGGTTTCCCCAATGGCTACTTTCCATTTCGATCTCGTCTCGCCGGAAAAGATCGCCTTCTCGGGCGAGGTCGACCAGGTCGACGTTCCCGGCCAGGAGGGTGATTTCGGCGTGCTCGCCGGGCATGCGCCGTTCGTGGCGACGCTGCGGCCGGGTATCCTGACGGTGACATCAGGCGGATCGCAGCAGAAGATCATCGTGCTCGGCGGCCTTGCCGAGATCTCGGACAAGGGTCTGACGGTTCTCGCCGACGTCGCCACGTCGCTGAAGGAGCTCGACCAGACCGCTTTCGCGGCCGAGATCGCCGGCATGGAATCCAAGCTGAACGAGAAGCAGGGCAACGAGCTCGATCGCGCGATCGAGCGGCTCGATCACTTCAAGACGATCCAGCAGCAGCTCAATACGACTGCGCTGCATTGATCCCACCGCACGACGTATGAATGAACGTTCATGGCCGGGCTCTGCCCGGCCATTTTCGTTTGGGGCTCGAACGTCGTGCGCCGGTCGATGACTACTTCAAGGGAGGCCGGTTGCATGCTCACCGATCTGACGGCATGCTCCCGGCCAATCCAGCGGGCGCGGTGACATGGCAGGACAGATCGTCTTGAAACGCAAGATCGCGGCGATTTTCGCCGCCGATATCGCCGGCTATTCGCGCCTCGTCGCGGAGGATGAAGAAGAGACGCTACGGCGACTGGCGGCCTATCGCGAGGTCGTTGACGACTTCATCGCGCGAGCCGGCGGCCGCATCTTCAACACCGCCGGTGATGCGGTGCTCGCGGAATTCCCCAGCGCGGTCGAAGCGGTGCGTTGCGCGATCGACATCCAGGAGAGCCTGCGCACGCGCAACATGGCGTATCCGCCGAGCCGGCAGATGAGCTACCGCATCGGCATCACCATCGGCGACGTCGTCGAGCGCGACGGCGATCTGCTCGGCGACGGCGTCAACATCGCAGCACGCCTCGAGGGCCTCGCCGACGTCGGCGGCATCTGCATCTCGCGCGCCGTTCATGAGCAGGTCGCCAACAAGCTGTCGGTGCAGTTCGCCGACATGGGCGCGCGGGAGGTCAAGAACATCCCGACCCCGGTGCACGCCTATCGCGTGGCGATGCGCCGCGAGGACGGCACCTACGCGCCGCCGGAAGAAAAGAAAGCCGCCCGCGGGGGCGGGCTCCGCCTGATCTGGCGAATTGCGGCCGCCGTGGTTGCGCTCGGAGCCGTCGGGGTCGGGACCGAGCTCTATCTGGATTATCGCGATCCGCACCCCGCGCAGCGCGATGCCGCCAAGGCGGCCGCGGAAGCGCTGGCCCGGCTGTCGGCCACGCCGGCTTCGCCGTCCTCGGTCCCGTCTGCATCCCCATCCCCCGCGCCGACGCAGTCATCCGTCGCCAGGCAGCCGGCCGACTCGCCGCAGCCGCAACAGTCGCCCTCGCCTTCATCCACTGTCGCCGCCGAGAAGTTTGCACCCGAAGCCGTGCCGTTCGTGAGCGAGCGGACCCGCATTGCACTGGCGCGCGACTACGTGCCGGCACCGGATCACAAGGCGTTCGCGACCACGATCAACGGCGTCAGCGCCTATGTCACCGGACAGGCGAGCGACGACGCGGCGAAATCGGCTGCGCTGGAGCAGTGCCAGCAGCGCGCGGAAAATGCGAACGGGCCGCGCAAATGCGAACTCTATGCCGTCGGCGACAATGTCGTTTACGTGCATAGCAAACCGCCGTTGCCGCCGCAGCCCTGGGTGCGCCACGACCCGATGACCGAGCGCGCCTTCAGCGCGGCAGAGATGCCGCTGGTGCGCGATACAGGCCGGGCCCGGCTCGAAGCGAACTACGGCACGGCGCGTCGGACCAAGGCCATCGCGCTCGGGCCCGGCGGGCAGTTCTTCTACAGCGTCGGCGGCGACCTCGTCGACGATGTGGTTCGCCGCAATCTGGAAGCCTGCGGTGCCCAGGCGGGCACCGCCTGCATCATCGTTGCGCTCGACGATGCCTTCGTGGTGCCGATACCGACCGTGATGAAAGCCACCGGCTTCTTCCGCGCGGCCATCCATCAGGCGATCGCCCCGGAGGCGCGCGAGGAGGTGGCGCGACGTCTCGAGGCCGCGACGTCGGGCTGGAATGCAGTCGCGGTCGGCACGGCCGGCCACCCCGGCTTCGGCCTCAATGGCGACCGTGAGGAGACGGCGATCGGCGGCGCGCTGGCCGACTGCGCCACGCGCGACAACGACTGCCGGGTGATTGCGATCGGGCCGTTCACGGTCGAGGACAATTAGGCCGGCGAACTCTCGCGACATCGCCTTTCCGAGGCGCGCGGAGCGTCGGCCCTTGAATGACGAAGAGCCCCGCGCTCCGACGTAGATCAGTCGCCAACGTTGGCGAGATGCGCAAAAGCCTGCGCCACCGCGCGATAGACCTCGCGACGAAACGGCACCACCAGCTCCGGGACGCGCGCCAGGCGGTCCCAGCGCCAGGCGTCGAACTCGGCCGGCTGGCCGTTGCGCGGCGTCACCGGATCGATGTCGGCCTCGCGCCCGGTGAAGCGCATCGCGAACCATTTCTGGCGCTGGCCGCGAAAGCGCGCGAGCCGGTGGTTCGGATCCTCGAATGGCGGAAATTCGTAAGTCAGCCAGTCGGTCTCGCCGAGGATGTCGGCGTCGCGAATGCCGGTCTCCTCCCACAGCTCGCGCCGCGCTGCCGCCTGAAGATCCTCGCCGGGGTCGACGCCGCCCTGCGGCATCTGCCATTCGAGCCCGGGCAGCACGATCTCCGGCCCGTCGTCGCGAAAGCGGCGTCCAAGGAAGACGAGCCCTTCGGCGTTGAGCAGCGCGATACCGACATTCGGACGATAGGGTCTGGTCTCGGTCATCCTCGAATCCATGAGCTGTCGTTCGCATGGCAGTGCATCATGACGGCATCGTCGCGACGCATCTGCAGAGATTCCCTGCAGCTCCTGCGCAGAAGCGGACTAGCGGATGTCGGGTACCGCGTCGAGGGCGGGGATCGCGATTCAATCGCCTGCGAGCGGAGCGAATTCCTTGACCACGCGCTCATAGACCGGCCGCTTGAACGGCACGATCAGCCCCGGCAGGTTCTTCATCGGCTCCCAGCGCCAGCTGACGAATTCCGCCTTGTGGTGGCCGCCGCCGGGGCGCTCGACATCGATCTCGGCATCGGCCCCGGTGAAGCGCAGCGCGAACCATTTCTGGCGCTGGCCGCGATAGCGCCCCTTCCAGGCACGGCCTGCGACCGTGCGCGGAATATCGTAGGTCAGCCAGTCGCCGACCTCGGCCAGCTTCTCGACGGAGCGCACGCTGGTCTCTTCATACAGCTCGCGCTTGGCCGCCTCCCAGGCATCCTCGCCGGGATCGACGCCGCCCTGCGGCATCTGCCAGACATGGGTGTCGTCGACATGCTCGATTCCGCCGGCGCGGCGACCGATGAAAACCAGCCCCTCCGAATTGATCAGCATGATGCCGACGCAGGTGCGGTAAGGCAGGTCCTCGTAGCGCGTCATTCCGGTCTCGGCCTTCCTGCGGGGACCCTGCGCCTCGCTGCGCAGGCCTCCCGCTGTCACGTCGCCAGTCGGGCCGGCGCACGTTCGTTCAGTTCGATTTTGATTTCAGCATCGCGGTTGTCAATGGCACCAGCAGAATGCCCTTGCGGTCGAGCCCCTTGATCCAGGTGCCGATACGGTCGATCGAGGCCGGCAGCGCCGAGGCGGTCCCGACGGCGACGCCACGTTCCTTGGCCAGGCTTTCGAGCTTGGCGAGCGCATTGTCGATCTCGACCGGGGTCGGCACCGCGTCGATGGCGACGTCGCCCTTCGCGAACGGCATCGCGAGCCCCGTGGCCAGTGAGGCTGCCACGCTGCGCGGGGCTGCGCCATCGTCGAACAGGGCCAGACCGCGCTTGGCGGCCTCGTTCACGATCGGCTGCATCGCCGCTTCCGTTGCGACGAAGCGCGCACCCATGAAGTTGCCGATGCCGACGTAACCCTGCAGCCGGCTCATGTGCCAGAACAGCCGGTCGATGTTCTGGTCCGGTCCGAGTGTTGCGAGCAGCGTCTGCGGACCCGGATCGTTGTCGGGATAGTCGTAGGGCTCCATCGGGACCTGCAGCAGGATCTCGTGGCGCTGCGCCCGGGCGCGCTCGGCGAGCTTGGTCGGATCGGAGCCATAGGGCGTGAAGGCCAGGGTGACCGCCGGCGGCAGCTTCATGATCGCGTCCGCCGTCTTGGCGGCGCCGACGCCGAGACCGCCGATCACGATCGCGACGGCCGGCATGCGCGCCGCCTTGGCGCGGTCGGCCTCGGCCGCATAGGCAGTGAATGGCTTCAGCCCGTCGGCCATCACCGGGATCATGCCGTAGCGCGACTTCTCCAGCAGCCGCGGGTCCACGCCGGGCATCTGGCTCGCGGGCGCGGCCGATCCAGGCTCTGCCGTCTCGCCACCGGCACCGATCGCGACCTCCTGGCGGGCGCCGCTGGAGCCGTCGATGATGGTGACCGTCTTGCGCTCGCCGCCCTCCTGCTTGGCCGCGGGGGCCGCGCCGTGGTCGGCCTTTGCATCTGGCTTGCCATCCGGCTTGGCGGCGGCCTTGTCGTCGGTGGGTTTTGCGCCCTCGTTGATCGCGACGCGGGCGATCGGCTCGCCACCGAGCGGATTGTCGTTGAACATCGCAAAGCCGGCAAACATGACCAAGAACAGCCCCAGCAGCATCGCGAGGGCCTGCAGGGCCGTGAAGGGAAGCCGAATGCGGCGCCTGCGACGCTTTTCCGTCTGCCCGAGCGGGGCGCTCAGCTCGTCGGCCGTCTCTGTCATCGAAATTCCCGAATCAATCGGGTCGACGATACCACGGCAGGGATTCGGACGCAGGGCCGGTGTCCGAAAGCCCGTAGATCGGCGGAGCGGCAAACCAAGAAGCCGTCCAAAAAGGAAGGGCGGCCCGGAGGCCGCCCTTCAAACCTGATTCGCGTCGGTCGGCTGCCGCTCAGTTGGCGACCTCAGTTTGCCGCCTTGGCCGGCTTGTCGGCCGCGGCCTTCTCGGTCGGCGCCGGGGTGTTGGCGCTGTTCTTGATGCCGTGGAGCAGGTCGGCGGCCATTTTGAGCGCCTTGTCGTCCTTGGTGTCCGGCGGCACGTAGGACTGCGAGCCGGTCTTCTCGTCGCCGTCGTTCTTCAGATGGCCGCGCAGCGACGCCTCGCCCTTGGTGTCGGTGCGCGACTTCAGCTCATCCGGCACGTCCTGCAGCACCTCGATGTCGGGCACGATGCCCTTGGCCTGGATCGACTTGCCCGACGGCGTGTAGTAGCGCGCGGTGGTCAGCCGCAGCGCGCCGTTGCCGGCGCCGAGCGGGATGATGGTCTGCACCGAGCCCTTGCCGAACGAGCGGGTGCCGACCAGCGTCGCGCGCTTGTGGTCCTGCAGCGCGCCGGCCACGATCTCCGACGCCGACGCCGAGCCGCCATTGATCAGCACGATGACCGGCTTGCCCTTGGTGAGGTCGCCGGCATGTGCCGCGCGGCGCTGCGTCTCCTCGGCATTGCGGCCGCGGGTCGAGACGATCTCGCCGCGCTCCAGGAACGCGTCGGAGACGGTGACCGCCTCCTCGAGCAGGCCGCCCGGGTTGTTGCGCAGGTCGATGATGTAGCCCTTCAGCTTGTCACCGATCTGGTTCTGCAGGTCGGCGATGCTCTTCTTCAGGCCCTCGGTGGTCTGCTCGTTGAAGGTGGTGATGCGGATATAGGCGATGTCGTCGCTCTCGGTGCGCGAGCGCACCGAGCGGACGCGGATGTTGTCGCGGGTCAATGTCACGTCGAGCGGATTGTCAGCGCCCTTGCGCACGACTTTCAGCTTGATCTTGGTGCCGACCGGGCCGCGCATCTTCTCGACCGCCTGGTTGAGGGTCAGGCCCTGCACGGCTTCGTCGTCGAGATTGGTGATGATGTCGTTGGCCTGGATGCCCGCCTTCGAGGCCGGCGTATCGTCGATCGGCGACACCACCTTGATCAGGCCGTCTTCCATCGTCACCTCGATGCCGAGGCCGCCGAACTCGCCGCGGGTCTGCACCTGCATGTCGCGGAAGCTCTTCGCATCCATGTAGCTCGAATGCGGATCGAGGCCCGAGAGCATGCCGCTGATCGCGGACTCGACCAGCTTCGAATCGTCGGGCTTCTCGACATAATCGCTGCGCACCCGCTCGAAGACGTCGCCGAACAGGTTGAGCTGGCGATAGGTATCGGCGGTCGCGGCGCGCGCCGTCGATCCCATCAACACCGCGCGCGGTTGCGAGACGAACAGGGTCAATGCCGCACCGGTGGCCGCGCTCAGGAGAATTACCGAAGTCTTACGCATCATCCGCGTACCTTTTCGCCTTCATTTGCGGCCCACCATGGGCCTGGATCGATTGGAGTGCCGTCCTTACGGAACTCGACATAGAGCACTGGTTGACTCGCGTTGGTAGCGAGAATGGAGGCAACCTGGGAGCTGTTACCCATGATCGCGACCGGCTCTCCCGTCTGAACAAACTGCCCGATGTTGACGGAAATGCGCTCCATCCCGGCGATCAGGACATGATACCCGCCACCGGCGTTGAGGATCAAGAGTTGTCCGTAGCTACGGAAGGGACCCGCATACACAACCCAGCCATCACACGGGGTTGTGACCTGAGCCCCCGGCCGGGTTGCCAAAGAAATGCCTTTATCCGAGCCGCCCGCACCGTCCGATGCGCCAAATTCGCGGATCTTGGTGCCGTTGACAGGAAACGTCAGCATGCCCTTGGTCGAGGCGAACGCGATCGCGGGCGCCTTGCGGCCCGGGTTGCGCAGCGCATTCGCGTCCGGCTTGCTGTTGACCGGCACCCCCTGCAGGCTCGCCGTCGAGGCAGCTTTGGCCGCGCTCTTGAGGTCCAGCTCCATCGTCGTGATCAGTCCCTGCAGCGAGTCGATCTGCTGGGCCAGCACGGCGGCGCGCGCGCTTTCGGCTTCCATGTCCTTCTCGGCCGAGCTCTGCTTGCGCTGGCGTTCCTCCACCAGGGCGGCGAGACGGGTCTGATCGGTGCGCAGCCTGTCGCGGTCGCCGGCGAGCTTGTCGCGTTCGCTGGCGATCGTCTTGCGGATGGCGACGAGCTCGCCGAGATCGGTCGAGAGCTTTTCGGCTCGGCTTCGCATCTCGGGGATCACCGAACCCAGCAGCATCGCCGTGCGCAATGACTGCAGCGCGTCCTCCGGACGGACGAGCAGGGCCGGCGGGGTGCGGCGTCCGGCACGCTGCAGTGCGGCCAGAACCTCGATGATCTCCGAGCGCCGCGCTTCCAGCGACGTCCGCAGATCCTGCTCGCGGCCGTCGAGCCCACGCAGCCGCGTTTCGGCCTCGCCAACCCGCACTTCGACGCTGCGCACCTGCGCCGCCACGTCGATCAGCTGCTGATTGAGCTTGCCGCGATCCTCGCCGAGCGCGGCGATGTCGGCCTTCAGCCGCTCCTGGGCCTCGGCGGCGGCCTTCTGGGCCGCGCGGGCGGCCTCGAGCTCCTGTTCGCGCTGCTTCAACTGCTCCGGGGTGGCTGGCGTCGGTGACGCGGTGCCGGGGATGGATGGCCGGAGTCCGCTCTGCGCCAGCGCCGGACATCCGGAAAAGACCACCACGAGCGCGATGAGCGACGCGCGGCAGGACCGGCCGCTGCGGACAGGTCTTGGGAAGCAGGAGAGGGGCCGCGCAGCGAACATCGAGGTCCTTATTGTGCTCCCATCGTCCCTTGTTCAAGCGCGGTGATAGGGGTGACCGGCAAGGATCGTAGCAGTACGGTAAATCTGCTCGAGCAGCAGGACGCGGACGATCTGGTGCGGCCAGGTGGCGGCGCCAAACGCAACCCCGAGCTTGGCTCTGCGCCGCAAATCGGGCGAAAGTCCGTCGGCGCCGCCGATTGCGAAGACGGCAGCCGGAATGCCCTCGTCCCGCCAGCGCCCAAGATAACCCGCAAAAGTTGTACTGTCGACGTTCCGGCCACGCTCGTCGAGACAGACGAGCACGGACTTGTCGGGGATCGCCGCCGATATCGCGGAGGCCTCCTCGGTCATGCGCGTCGCCGCATCGCGCGCGCGGCTTTCCGGGATTTCATGGATGTCGAGGCCGCGAAAGCCGAGCTTGCGGCCGATGTCGTCGAAACGCTCGCGGTAGCGCTCCGCGAGCTCCCGCTCGGGACCCTGCTTCAACCGGCCGATGGCGACCACGATCAGGCGCATGCGCACCGACTAGCACGTGCGCCGCACGATTCGCATCCGCCGCGGCGTGGGACCGCCTAGACCGCCTTGGCCGGGTTCGGCCCTTGAGTCCACAATCGCTCGAGATTGTAGAACTCGCGAACCTCGGGTCGAAACACGTGCACGATCACGTCGCCGGAATCGATCAGCACCCAATCGCAATTGGGCAGGCCCTCGATGTGGAGTTTCTTGGTGCCGGCTTCCTTCAGGCCCTTGGCGACGTTTTCCGCGATCGATCCGACGTGCCGGTTCGAGCGGCCCGTGGTAATGACCATGTAGTCGGAATACGCCGATTTGCCGTGAAGATCGATCGTGACCGTCTCCTCCGCCTTCATGTCTTCGAGGCGGGAGAGGATCGTGCGCAGGGTCTTGTCGGCGTCGGGTTGCGCCTGCAAGGCCGCATCTTGGGTCGACGTCTTACGCGCTGACTTGGCCGTCGCCGACTTGGTAGTCGTTGCCTTCGTCTTCGGTAAGGCCGACTGGGACAATACAGATGTGGTCAGGGACCATTCCTTTCACTGTATCGCAGGCCGAATCCAACCCGGCCTGCTGACCATATTAGGCATGTGGGGTTAAGGGTTTCAACAATCCAGTACCCCGGTCGTCCGGCCCGACAGCGTCCAGGCCGTCCCCGCTTCGGACCGTAGCGGAGACGGCAGGTTCCATGCATATCCGATGCCGCGCGCGATGGCGAACGCGCGGCCTTTCAGAACGACTTCCAACTGCCGTCCGGGTTCCTCAGGCCCGTCGACGACAGGCTGAGCTTGAGGCCGGTGAGGTAGACCCAGGCTGGAGCGGCGCGGTCGGCCAGACGGCTGGCTTGCGCTTCGGGAATGCGATACCGCGCCAGGGCGCGTGCGGCGGGCGCGTTCAGGGCGCGGAAGCTGCGGGGCGGACGATCGACCACGGCCATCGGAACCTGGGCCGCGATGTGCCGCCACTTCTGCCAGCGATGGAACTGCGCGAGATTGTCAGCGCCCATGATCCACACGAAGCGCAAGCGCGATGCACGCCGGCGCAGATAATCGATCGTGTCGGCAGTGTAGCGGGTGCCGATGACGGATTCGAGACAGCTGATCTCGATGCGCGGATCGGCGGCCACCTTGCGCGCCGCCTCGGCGCGTTCGGCCAGCGCATGCAGCCCGCCATTGTTCTTGAGCGGATTGCCCGGTGTCACCAGCCACCAGACACGGTCCAGCTGCAGCCGCTTCAGCGCGAACAGGCTGATCGCGCGGTGCGCCTGGTGCGGCGGATTGAACGAGCCGCCGAGCAGGCCGATGCGCATGCCATCACTGTGGGGCGGCAGCGCCTGGCGGATCGCAAGGCGCATGGCTGTGGCGTCGGTCACGGCTGCCCCCGCCTGCTGCTCATGCAACTCAACCACAGGATGCGGCCGTCATGGCCGCGTCTGCCCGGTGCCGTGGATGCGATATTTGAAGCTGGTGAGCTGCTCGACGCCGACGGGGCCGCGCGCATGGAACTTGCCCGTGGCGATGCCGATCTCGGCGCCGAAACCGAACTCGCCGCCGTCGGCGAACTGGGTCGAGGCGTTGTGCAGCACGATCGCCGAGTCGACCTCGTTGAGGAACTTGTCGGCGGCCGCATTGTCATCGGTGACGATCGCGTCGGTGTGGTGTGAGCCGTGCGCGTGGATGTGGGCGATCGCGCCCTCCACGCCGTCGACGACCTTCGCGGCGATGATCGCGTCGAGATATTCGGTGTCCCAGTCCTCGTTGCTGGCCGGCTTCACGCGCGCATCGGCCGCGCACACGACCTCATCGCCCCGCACCTCGCAGCCGGCGCCAATTAGCATGTCGACCAGCGGCTCGATCTTGTCGGCGGCCGCGCGATCGACCAGCAGCGTCTCTGCCGCGCCGCAGACGCCGGTGCGGCGCATCTTGGCGTTCAGCACGATCGACTTGGCCATCTCCAGGTCGGCGGCGCCGTCGACATAGACGTGGTTGACGCCTTCGAGATGCGCGAACACCGGCACACGTGCCTCGGCCTCGACGCGGGCGACGAGGCTCTTGCCGCCGCGCGGCACGATGACGTCGACGCCGCCGTTCAGGCCGGACAGCAGCAGGCCCACGGCGGCACGATCGCGCGTCGGCACCAGCGTGATCGCAGCCTCCGGCAGGCCCGCCTCGCGCAGGCCTTCGACGAGGCATTCGTGGATGGCGCGGCAGGAGCGGAACGAGTCCGAGCCGCCGCGCAGGATCACCGCATTGCCGGACTTCAGGCACAGCACGCCGGCATCGGCCGCCACGTTGGGGCGGCTCTCGAAGATCACGCCGATCACGCCGAGCGGCACCCGCACGCGCTCGATGGTCATGCCGTTCGGCCGCTGCCAGCTCTCGGTGACGATGCCGATGGGATCGGCGACCTCGCGCACAGCGGCGATGCCGTCGGCCATCGCGGCGACGCGGGCCGGGGTCAAGGTCAGGCGATCGAGGAAGGAGGAAGTGATGCCGGCGGCCTTGGCCTCGACCACGTCCTCGGCATTGGCGGCGATGATCGTGTCCGCGCGGGCCCGGATCAGCCGCTCCATCGCCTCCAGCGCCCGGTTCTTCTGCGCGGCCGGCGCCAGCGCCAGCACGCGCGCGGCGGCGCGCGCCTGCTTGGCGAGGTCGTTCATCAGCGCAGGCAGATCGGCGCTGCCGTCGATGGCTTTCAAAGGCGCGGTCATGGGCGTTTCAACCTTGAATTAAGGCTCTCCAGTAGCACGGAATTCGGCCGTTTGCGAACGCTGGTGCCGCGGTCTCAGACCGGACCGGCACCTGCCGGGCCGATCACCAGATCGTCGCGATGGATCATCTCGGCGCGGCCGGAGATGCCGAGGATGACGGCCACGTCCGGCGACGAACGGCCCTTGATCCGCTCGGCATCGTCGGCGTCATAGGCGACGAGGCCGCGGCCGATCTCATGGGTGTCGGGGCCGCGCACCACCACGGCATCGCCGCGGGCGAACTGGCCATCGACACGGATGACGCCGGCCGGCAAGAGGCTTTTGCCCGCCCGCAGCGCGGTCACGGCGCCGGCGTCGATCGTCAGCGTGCCCTTCGGCTCCAGTGAACCCGCGATCCAGCGTTTGCGCGCGGTGACGGGGTTTGCCGGCGTCAGGAACCAGGTGCAACGGCCGCCATTGGCGATCGCGGCCAGCGGGTGCTCGATCTTGCCGGAGGCGATCAGCATGTGGGTGCCGCCAGTGGTGGCGATCTTGGCGGCTTCGATCTTCGTGCGCATGCCGCCGCGCGAAAACTCGGAAGCCGCGCTGCCGGCCATGGCCTCGATGTCGGCGGTGACGCTCTCGACCACGGGGATCAGCCGCGCATTCGGATCCTGCGCGGGCGGCGCGGTGTAGAGGCCGTCGATATCGGACAGCAGCACCAGCAGATCGGCGCTCGCCATGGTCGCGACACGGGCGGCGAGGCGATCATTGTCGCCATAGCGGATCTCGGCGGTCGCGACCGTGTCGTTCTCATTGATGACCGGCACCGCGCGCCATTCCAGGAGCTTGGCGATGGTCGAACGGGCGTTGAGATAGCGCCGGCGCTCCTCGGTGTCCTGCAGCGTCACCAGGATCTGGCCGGCACTGACGCCATGAGCGCCGAGCACCTCCGACCAGGTCCGCGCCAGCGCGATCTGGCCGACCGCGGCGGCCGCCTGGCTCTCCTCCAGCTTCAGCGGTCCGCGCGGCAGCTTCAATCGGCTCCGGCCGAGCGCGATCGAGCCTGAGGATACGACCAGCAGCTCGCAGCCGCGGCTGTGGAGCCGGGCGATGTCGGCCGCCAGCGCGGCGAGCCAGGAGGCGCGGACCTCGCCGGCCTCGGAATCGACCAGCAGCGACGAGCCGACCTTGACGACGATGCGGCGAAAATTTTCGAGACGGGGTGCCATGGCGTGAACGGGGTCGGTTCGAGCCCTCGCATCGTGATGAGAGGTGCGTGGCTGACACGCGGTCCGCACGGGACGGGGCTCAAGTGTTGATGGATGGCGGCGAGTGTCGCAAGCGAGGGCCTGCGAGGCAAGGTTGGCTTCAGTTCAGCCCTGCGGTGACATTGGGGCCGCCCACGGCTCCTCGGTCGCGGCGCTCTCGGTCGTGCTCTTGGCCTTGAGGGACACAGGCTGTTCGCCGACCACGTCGGCGAGCTTGCGCAAAGCTTCCTTGACGCCTTCGCCCGTGGCGCCGGAAATCAGCAGCGGCGTCTTCTTGGCGGCGCGCTTCAGCCGGTCCCTCTGCTTCTTCAGCTCGTCCGGATCGACCGCGTCGATCTTGTTCAGCGCGACGATCTCGACCTTGTCGGTCAGCTCGCCGCCATAGGCTTCGAGCTCGTGCCGCACCGTCTTGTAGGCCTTGCCGGCGTGCTCGCAGGTGGCATCGACCAGGTGCAGCAGCACACGGCAGCGCTCGACATGGCCGAGGAAACGGTCGCCGAGGCCGGCGCCCTCATGCGCGCCCTCGATCAGGCCGGGAATGTCCGCCAGCACGAACTCGCGGCCGTCGGCGTTCACGACGCCGAGCTGCGGATGCAGCGTGGTGAACGGATAGTCGGCGATCTTCGGCTTGGCGGCGGAGACCTTGGACAGGAAGGTCGACTTGCCGGCATTGGGCAGGCCGACCAGGCCGGCATCGGCGATCAGCTTCATGCGCAGCCAGATCCAGCGCTCCTCGCCGGGCTGGCCGGGATTGGCGTTGCGCGGCGCCCGGTTGGTCGGCGACTTGAAATGGGCGTTGCCGAAGCCGCCATTGCCGCCCTCGGCCAGCACGAAGCGCTCGCCCACCGCGGTAAAGTCGTGGATCAGCGTCTCGCGATCCTCGTCGAAGATCTGGGTGCCGACGGGAACCTTCAGCACCACGGACTTGCCGCCGGCGCCATGGCGGTCCTTGCCCATGCCGTTCTCGCCCTTCTGGGCCTTGAAATGCTGCTGGTAGCGGTAGTCGATCAGGGTGTTGAGGCCGTCGACGGCCTCGATGATGACGTCGCCGCCGCGGCCGCCATTGCCGCCGTTCGGCCCGCCGAACTCGATGAACTTCTCGCGCCGGAACGCAACGCAACCGTTGCCGCCGTCGCCGGAGCGCACATAGACCTTGGCTTCATCGAGGAATTTCATGATGCGTCCTACGTAGGCGAGGCGGGTCCCCACGGCAACCGCGGAATGGGTTTAATTCGACCCGAAGCCTTAATTTCGAGCGGTAGAGCCGCGCTGCGCAGCGCGTGGACAAGGCGTGCGCAGGGGTTGCAGCAGGGCTGCATGACGCGCCATGCGGAAGGGCTGGAGCCGCGGCGGCGTGCCTGATAAGGCAGCCCCATCATGAGCGTGCTGTCCCGAATCTCCACCGCCAACGACGAGCGCTCGGCGCGGCTGGCCGGCATCGGCCTGATGCTGCTGTCGATTGCGATGTTCTCGTTCGGCGACGCCCTCGGCAAGTTCCTGGTGTCGACCTATGCCGTCGGCCAACTCCTGTGGCTGCGCGCCTGTGCGGCGCTGCTCTTGCTCGCACCGTTCATCTGGCGCAACCGCGCCGCGTTCCTGCAGCTCGAGCGCCCCTGGCTGCAGCTCGTGCGCGTGATCCTGTCGACGCTCGAGGTCGCGGCGTTCTTCCTCGCCACCGTCTATCTGCCGCTCGCCGACGTCATCACCTACTATCTCGCCGGGCCCATCTTCGTCACCGCGCTGTCGGCGCTGGTGCTGCGCGAGCATGTCGGCTGGCGGCGCTGGACCGCGATCCTGATCGGCTTCTGCGGCGTGCTGATCGCGCTGCGGCCCTCGGCGCAGACCTTCAGCCTGCCGGCCTTGATCGCACTCGGCGGCAGTCTGTCGTTCGCGGTGCTGATGCTGATCACGCGCAGCCTGCGCGCGACGCCCGACATCGTGATGGCGTCGTCGCAGTTCGTCGGGACCTTCCTGCTCGGCGCCGCGATGTCCTCGTTCGGCTGGGTGACGCCGACGCCCGGCAGCCTGGTGCTGTTCGCCGCCGCCGGCCTCATCTCGGTGACCGCGTTGTTCTGCGTCAACCGCTCGCTCAAGCTGGCGCCGGCCTCGGTGGTCGTGCCCTATCAGTACACGATGATCGTCTGGGCCGTGCTGTTCGGCTTCGTCGTGTTCGGCGACGTGCCGCATCCCGCCACCATCATCGGCGCCACCATCATCATCGGCGCTGGGCTGTACATCTATCTGCGCGAGCGCAGCCTGGGGCAGGGCCAGGGTGCGGTGAATCCGCCGGCCTGAGATGCGACCCTCCCCTGGAGGGGGAGGGTCGCCTCACGCGGAGCGAAGCGACACGTGAGGCGGGGTGGGTGGCCCGGCCTAACTCCGCCGCCCCGCATTGGCCCAGGCCTTCAGCGAGCACCAGACGCCGCGGGTCAGGCGGAAGGCGTCGACCGGGGCGGAGGAGCCGATCACCTCGAAGCGGTGCAGCTCGACGCCGGTCCATTGGAAGCCGCACTTTTCCAGGATGTTGCGCGAGGCTGGGTTGCTGACGCGGGCGTGCCCGATCAGCAAATTGTCCTCGCTCGTCTCGAAGAAATGGTCGATGGTGGCGCGCGCGGCTTCGGTGCCGAAGCCGCGGCCCCAATGCGCAACGCCCAGCCAGTAGCCGAGCTCGGCACGGCCCGTTGCTGGTCGATTGATCCCGACCATGCCGATCGGCGTGTCCAGATGCTCGATCAGGAAGGCGGTCTCACCCGTCTGTTCCAGCGCGCGAACGAAGCGAGCGGCATCGACCTCCGAATAGGGATGCGGCAGGCGGCGGGTATTCTCGGCGATAACACGGTCGTCGGCGAGCCGGGCGATGGCTGCCACGTCCGCGAGCACCGGCGCACGCAGCGTCAGGCGGGAGGTTTCGAGGACGCAAGGTCTCGCCTCGCGCAAGGTGGGAGTGGTGATGTCCTGCAGCATGTCGGGCTCCATCGACGCTTCGGGATCAGCTTCGGATCAGCGAAAATGAAAAGGGGAGGCCGGTTGTCCCGCCTCCCCTGGAGCCATCTGGCGCTCCGCCGGTTCATCAGGACCCGGCGGACGCTATGTGTTCCACCGTTATTCAGCAGCCTCGGCGGCTACCGGACGCACCGAAATGAACGTGCGGTTGGCGCGGGCGTGGAATTCGACGACGCCGTCGATTTTCGCGAAGATCGTGTGATCCGTGCCCATGCCGACGTTGAGGCCGGGATGCCAGGTGGTGCCGCGCTGACGCGCAATGATGTTGCCGGGAATCACGCGCTCGCCGCCGAACGCCTTGATGCCGAGGCGCTTGCCCTTGGAGTCGCGTCCGTTGCGGGATGAACCGCCTGCCTTTTTATGAGCCATCGCTCGTCTCCGATCTCTTGCGATCACCTTTAGCGCGATTCCGCTAAGGGATCATTCACATTTGCAACCTGCGCGGACGAAAAATCCACGCGCGATGAGGTTCAAGCCGGTGCGGCGCGCGAGACGCGCGCCGGCACGCTTACTCGGCGGCGTCGGCCGCCGGGGCTTCCGCCTTGACCTTCTTCGGGCGCGGGCCCTTGGTCGGCTTGGCGTTGTCGGTCAGGATCTCCGAGACGCGGATCAAGGTCAGCTCGTCCCGGTAGCCGCGCTTGCGGCGCGAATTCTTGCGGCGGCGCTTCTTGAACGCGATCACCTTGGGGCCGCGCTTGTGGTCCAGCACCTCGACGGCCACGGACGCGCCGGCCACCGCGGGGATGCCCAGCACCGGCGTATCACCGCCGACCACCAGCACCTCGTTCAGCTGCACGATCGTTCCGGGCTCACCGTCGATCTTGCCAATCTCGAGCACATCATCCGGGGCGACGCGGTATTGCTTGCCGCCGGTCTTGATGACTGCGAACATCGTTCTCATCCTTCGTGTTCGATCCCGGCCTCAGAGCGCGATGGCCCCGGGTCGGCTTCTTGTTCAGTCGTTATGGTTCATGTGGTCCGGCCCGATTGGAGCCGGAAGTCGCGCCCGAGGCTTTGAGGCCTCGAGAAAGGGCGCAACGACAAACGGCGCAGGAACGCCCGCGCCGGTCGATCGGGCGCTTATAGCGGGGTGAGCCGGCGAGTCAAGGTGAATGGCCGGTTGCCGGTCGGACGGGATGCCCGGATCCCGCCGATCCCTGCCGCCATTCGCTCGACCCGGCGCACCGGACCCGCAACCAACTGTTCCCTCCGCCGTTGTCCGAGCCCAACGCACAACAGGGCAGGATCGCATGGCCGACGACGTCATGACCACCACGGGCATCGCCCGCCACGGCGCCGCGCGGCTGCCGACGGTCGAGATCGACAGCTTCAACATCGAGCTCAAGGACGAGGACGGCTTCCTCGGCGACCGCGCCTCCAAGGGCGCCTTTCGCAAGATCCTGGAGCGCTGGCGCAAGCCGTTGCGCAAATCCGGCAAGGATCCGTTCGGCGACGAGGACAGCGAGACCATCAGCAAGAAGGCGCTGGATGAGATCCTGGTCGGCGACGACACCGAGGCCTCGGCCGTGGTGCACTCCGCGATCGAGGAATTCGCTCAGGAGCTCGCCCATGTCACTCGGCGCTTCCTGCGCACCAAGGCCTGGGCCAAGACCGAATGCATCGTGGTCGGCGGCGGTTTTCGTGACTCTCGCCTCGGCGAGCTGGCGATCGCGCGCACCGAGATCATCCTCAAGGACGAGGGTTTTGGCGTCGAGCTGGAGCCGATCCGCTATCATCCCGACGATGCCGGCCTGATCGGCGCGCTGCATCTGGCGCCGTCCTGGATCTTCGAGGCCCATGACAGCATCCTGGCGGTCGATATCGGCGGCACCAACATCCGCTGCGGCGTGGTCGAGACCGCGCGCAAGAAGGCCCCGGACCTGTCGAAAGCGTCGGTGTGGAAGTCCGATCTCTGGCGTCATGCCGATGACGAACCCACGCGGGAAGGTGCGGTCAAGCGGCTCGCCAAGATGCTGAAGGAGCTGATCGAGGAGGCGAACGCCGAGGACCTGCGGCTGGCGCCCTTCATCGGCATCGCCTGTCCCGGCGTCATCAACGAGGACGGCTCGATCGAGAAGGGCGCGCAGAACCTGCCGGGCAATTGGGAGAGCAGCAAGTTCAACCTGCCGGCCAGCCTGGTCGAGGCGATCCCGATGATCGGCGATCACGACACCGCGGTGCTGATGCACAATGACGGCGTCGTGCAAGGCCTCTCCGAGGTGCCGTTCATGCAGGAGTTCGAGCGCTGGGGCGTGCTGACCATCGGCACCGGCCTGGGCAATGCCCGCTTTACCAACCGCCGCAAGGAGAACGGCCGCAGGGACAAGGACGACAAGGCCAAGGAGGACAAGGCCGACGACAAGAAGGCGGCCAAGAAGAAGAAGGATTGAGCATTGGCGCGGCCGCGCCATGTCTCTCGGTGGTCCGGAGGGGAGGGCATGCCGCACTGCAACAGGGCGCCTCCGCGCTCCCAGACGTGCGGAAAACCGCCGTACAACCAGTCGGATGGCCTGGAGCCCGGTAACCTTGACTGGTTAGGTTAAGGAACGGTTCGCATTGCGATGCACGCGCAGATGGCTCAGGGTCGCCGGCGTCGCTCAGGCCGGCCGGATTGACCCCCGTCTCTTCCGTCGGTTTCCCCAAGATGTAGCGACACGGGACCGCCGGTATGTGTCAGCGTACGGCGGTCCCACCTTTGTCTCCTGGCCTCCGTCGCCAGCCGCCGCGTCCGCAACGGCAGGAGAAATCGTCGTCGGTATAAATCAAGTCCATTTACAAACCGTCTAGTCGGTTTATAAATGGACATCCCAAATGGGGTGGGATTTGACGGCGCAATCTCGCGCCGGGTGGAGTGTGAGGACATGATGATCAGACGGGCGAGAGGCTGGATGGCTGCGGTGGCGGCGGCGACGCTGGGCCTCGGCGGGGCAGAGGCAGCCGACCTGGCGGCGACCACCTACAAGGCGCCGGCCTATGCCGCCGCACCGGCACCGTTTTCCTGGACCGGCTTCTATGCCGGCGCCAATGTCGGCGGCGCCTTCACCGGAAACGACTCCTTCACGAACGCCGCCGGCGCCAATGGCGGTGAGCTGTCCGGCGTGATCGGCGGCCTGCAGGCCGGCTACAACTACCAGATCTCGCCGATGTTCGTGGTCGGCATCGAGAACGATCTCGAATTCACCGGTCTCTCGCGCAAGGCCGACCTCGTCAATCCGGCCGTCAGCATGCCCTGGCTCACCTCCGGCCGCGCGCGCGCCGGCATCGCGGTGCTCGACCAGCGCCTGTGGCTGTATGGTACGGCGGGACTTGCGGCCGGCGAGTTGAAGGACGGGCCGACCCACAAGATGAAGATGGGCTGGACCGCGGGCGGCGGCGCCGAATGGGCGTTCCTGCCGAAATGGTCGGCCAAGCTCGAATACCTCTACACCGACCTCAAGCACGACGATCTGCCGGACTGGCGAGCGGCCAAGATTCACTCCGTGCGGCTCGGCTTGAACTACCATTTCGACCTGTTCCGCTGACGAGCGCGGCGCAGACCAGCGGGTTCGAAGGCCCGCGTCAGTCTGGGGCCTTCGGAGCGCGGGGCCGAGCGGTGTAGCCGTTCAGCCGCCGCGTGCGGTCCGCTTCCCCGAGCGGACCGCAATGGCGCGCGCATGCGCGAGCCCCGGGAAAATTTCGACCGGCTGCCTTGTCACCCCCCGCATCGTGCCCTAGAACGACGCCCGACCCGGGGGCTCGCCCCTGATTTGCGCCTGGAGAGGTGGCAGAGTGGTTGAATGCACCGCACTCGAAATGCGGCATAGGTGCAAGCCTATCGGGGGTTCGAATCCCTCCCTCTCCGCCAGCCCACACAGAAGTCCAATAAAATCAACAGGTCATTGATTGACATAGGCTTTTCCGCCCGAGATTGGTACATACGGGTGGTGCACGTGACTCTTTCAATGACTCGTCCCTGGAAGCATCCTGACAGCGGCTATTACTGGTTCCGGAAGCGTGTTCCGGATGATATTCGCAACCTGATCGGGAAGCGCGAGGAGCGCTTCAGTTTGGGGACGCGGGATCCCAGCGAGGCGAAGCGGCTGCATGCGCTGAAGCTCGCCGAAGTCGAGGAGCGCTGGTCCAATTTGCGGAGTGGCCAGCGCCCGTTGTCTTCTGACGATGTCGCGCGACATGCTGCGACCATCGGAGATCATCTGCGGCGCCAAGTTGAAGCGGATCCCTATCAGCAGCTTCAATGGGACATCGAAATCGGGGCAAGCCTCTGGACTGCGCGCACGGGCGAACTCTACCTGGACGTCACTCAACCACTGCCCCCAGCTGATCAAAAGAGGATTGATCAACAGAGCATTTGTTATTGGCTTGTCGACCAGTATCTCAGTGGCAAAAACTTAACTCCGCGTCCGGAGGATCGCGAAAAGCTGGCGCGCGCGGTCACTGTTGAGGTGCAGCGGGTGGTTCAGCATCACGAAGCTTACTTGCGCGGCAAGCAGGAGGTGCACGTCGGCGCGTTTGCGCTGCAAAACCTTCGGGCTCCGGCTGAGCCATTGACTTTCGAAACGATCATTCAGGGCTGGGTGGTTGAGAAGCAGCCAAACAATAAGACGCAGTATACGTGGCGCCGTGTGATGAACGAGCTGTCGGCATTCTTAGATCACGATGATGCGCGTCGCGTTGCTCCCGACGACCTCATTCGCTGGAAGCAAGATCTGCTCGCCAAGGGACGGGCTAACAAGACCATTCGCGATAGCAAGCTCGCTCCAGTGCGAGCGATCTTTCAGTGCGCGGTCGACAACCGAAAGCTGGACAGTAACCCCGCTGCCCGCATCAACATCGATCTGAAGAGCCGATCGTCGGAGAAGAAGCGAGGATACTCTGATGAGGAGGCCAAGATAATTCTGAGAGCGGCGCGCACCGAGAAGGAGGCGCATAAGCGGTGGGTGCCGTGGGTTTGTGCCTACACCGGTGCCCGCATTTCGGAAATTTGCCAGCTGCGATCCGAGGATATCAAGGAGATCGATGGGGTCCCTTGCATAGCCTTTGCGGCCGAAGCCGGCCCGCTGAAAAACGTGAATTCAGAGCGCGTCGTGCCGATACACTCGGCGTTGAAAGATGAAGGATTCCTGACATTCGCGGCGCGTGCCGGGAAAGGGCCGCTCTTTCCTAATCTTGCACCAGACCGTTTCGGCAGCCGCGGTGGCACCGGGACCAAAATACTGAGCAGGTGGATCAGATCGCTCGGCGTGGTTGATAAGCGGATTTCACCGAATCACTCTTGGCGCCACCGGTTGAAGACCCTTGGACGGCGGCATGGGCTTGCTGTCGACATTCTCGATGCGATGACGGGCCATGGTCGGAAGTCAGTAGCCGACACCTACGGAGATTTTCCTTCTGCCGCGATGTTGAGGGAGCTCAGTAAGATCTCAGCTCTCAAGCTTTGAGCTCGCGCAGCAAGTCGGGAGTTTTGCTGACTACGAATCTGAGGGTCGGACGTTCGAACAGTTCTGGGCGCGCCAGCAATTCAGTAGTTTGGCGAAGACTTGAGCTCGTTTTGCTTACTGCGGTATCGTGAAAGTAAGCGCATGGTAAGCACATGGACAAGCCTCCGTGCTAGTCGGCCTGCTGCCGCTGGGCTCAGCGCAATTCCCCCGTTGGAAGCTTTGCAGCGAGAACTAACTAAGCTAGATCCGTGACCTCTGCCGCGGCTGGCCCTCGTACTATCGGTTCAAAGCTCTCTCGCTCCGTCAGTTAGGCTCCCAGCTATCCCGACAACGCGGGAAACTACGCTATTTTCCGCGGATTTCTTTGACCTTGCCCCCAACTTTTATCCAGTCCTGAGTTCGGTCCAGCTGTTGAGATTGCCCGGTTGGGCGGTGCGAGC
>NZ_JBNPTI010000014.1:0-157353 GCF_051167575.1 Bradyrhizobium sp. HKCCYLS3070 | reverse complement strand
CACAACGGCTCCTTCACCGGCCAGGGCACCAAGGGCGCCATGGGCACCGCGTCGTACCCGAACCACGTCGCCACCGGTGGCGCCGACTGCGTCAGCTGTCACAGCAAGGCGGCCAGCGGCGGATATGTGAGCTGGGGCGGCGCGGCGTTCACCCACTCTGCGGCCAACACCAATTGCTCCGCCTGCCACAATGGTTCGAGCGCGAAAGGCCTGACCACCCCGCCGCATATTCCGGTGACGGGCGTGCAGTGCTCGAACTGCCACAGCAACACGGCGGCGAGCTTCGCGACCTACACGATGAGCCATGCTGCCGTGCATGCCACGCGCTGCGACAGCTGTCACAACGGCTCGTATCGCAGCCAGGGCCGCAGAGGTGCGCAGGGGCCGGATCACAGCGCCAAGACGCAGGATTGCGGATGCTGCCACGTGCGCGCCGCCGCCAACTTCTCCACCTGGGACGACGACCCGCAGAAGCCGGCAGCAGGCTGCTCCACGACGGCGCGGTCGGTGGTTCCGGCTCAGGCCCCGGCCGTCAAGGCGGTGACGCCGGCCTCGACCGCCAACCGCACGATGACGGCAGCAACGAATCCCGATGCAGCACCCGGTACCAGCGCCGCACCGGCTGCATCTCAGGCCGCTGCTGCGGCCGGCGCTGCCGCCAAGCCCGCTGCGCCATCCAGTTCGACGCTCCTGTTCAGCAGCAAGCCGCTGGCGAACACGGCTGCGACGTCGACGGCTCCGACAGCGGGGTCCGAAGCAGGGGCCTCCGCCAGTTCGTCCGGTTCCTCCAAGCCCGACAGTTCGGTCAAAGCTGGCGGCGCGACGACGTCCGTGCCGCAACCGTTGAGCACGCCGTCCCGAATGACATCCGCGACATCACCACTCTCGCCGAACGATCCCCGCGGCAGGCTCTTGCCCCCGACCGATACTGGTAGCGACTCGCCGGAAGCGAAGAATGCCGGTCGGCTTCCGTCGCTGCTGCCGACGTTCAATCCAAGGGCAGGGCTTGCCGGATCGAGCACCACGGAGGCCGGCTCCAGATTCAATCACATGACGGCGCAAGGGCCATGCGCATCCTGCCATAACGGAATGACCGCGCCTGGCAAGCCGCCGAAGCACGTCGCAACCGCTGCGCCATGTGAGACCTGTCACAAGAGCACGACGACGTTCAGCGGCGCCCGGTTCAGCCACACCGGCACGACGGCGGCCTGCGCGAGCTGCCACAACGGCATGGCCGCGACGGGCAAGCCGCAGAAGCACGTCACGACGAATGCGCCGTGCGAGACCTGCCACAAGAGCACGACGACGTTCAGCGGCGCCCGGTTCAGCCACACCGGCACGACGGCGGCCTGCGCGAGCTGCCACAACGGCATGGCCGCGACGGGCAAGCCGCAGAAGCACGTCACGACGAATGCGCCGTGCGAGACCTGCCACAAGAGCACGACGACGTTCAGCGGCGCCCGGTTCAGCCACACCGGCACGACGGCGGCCTGCGCGAGCTGCCACAACGGCATGGCCGCGACCGGCAAGCCGCAGAAGCACGTCGCGACCAGCGCGCCGTGCGAGACCTGCCACAAGAGCACGACGACGTTCAGCGGCGCCCGGTTCAGCCACACCGGCACGATGGCGGCCTGTGCGAGCTGTCACAACGGCATGGCCGCGACCGGCAAGCCGCAGAAGCACGTGGTCACCAGCGCGCCATGCGAGAGCTGCCACAAGAACACCGTGTCGTTCTCGGGCGCGCGGATGGATCACACCAGCCTGACTGCGCCGTGCGCCAGTTGTCACAACGGCTCCAATGCTACCGGCAAGTCGCCGAAGCACTTCGTGACCAACGTCCCCTGCGAGAGCTGCCACCGGACGATGAGCTGGAGCTCGGTCAATTACCGGCATATGTCGGCAAGCTATCCGAACCATAGCGCCGCCATTGGCTGCACCGCCTGCCACAGCGGCAATTCGCAAGCCGTCGTGTTCAAGTTCGCGGCCTACAAGCCCGACTGCGCCGCCTGCCACGCCAGTGATTTCCGCCCGCAGCAGCACGCCAAGCTCGTGAAGCCGGCGCCGATGGACTACACCGTCGCCGAGCTCAAGGACTGCACCGGCGCATGCCATATCTATGCTGACAAATCGCAGACCACCATCATCACCCGCCGCCAGCGGCAGCACCGGGTCAATGGAGGCGGCTGGTGATGCGCGGCTGCTTCGGACAAGCAGCGGCGGCGAGGTCGGCGGGATGGCTGATCAGTCTGCTGGCCGGCTTGCTCGCAATCCTGCTCGACGGAGCCTTTGGCGTTGCACCGGCCCAGCCGGTCATCGATCAGTTCGTCGCCAATGCAAATGCCACGACGATCGGAAACTGCAGCCTTCTGCGGGTCAACTTTCACGTTCGTGTCCGCTACACCGGGCATTTCCCGCTCGACCAAGGCAGCCAGCTCAGCGTCTCGCTGCAATTGGTCGATCGGGACGCAATCATGGCGCGCCGCCTGGTCAGGCGCGAAGGCGTGCGTGTCGACAACGCCCAGGGCTCCGGCATCCAGGACGTCTATCTGACGCTCGATCAGAACAGGGGACCGATCCTCGTCGTCCAGTTTGCCGGCGAGTTCAGCTATCAGATCGTCCAATCCGGCAGCTTCGAGCAGGTGGCGATCGTGGTGGCCCGAAAGGGTCCGGTGTCGGCGTGCAAGGTGAAAGCCCTGGTGCCGAGCGTAGCCGCTCCGGATGCGCCGAAACCGGTTGCGATCCCCGGCACGGCGGCGTCGGTCCGCAACGACAATCGCACGATGCAGCAGGCGTCCGCGGCGGACATCCGGTTTGCGGAGGCCTCGATGGACGAGGCTCGCGCGTCGATCAAGAAAGGCAATTTCAGCGCCGCGATGGATCTCCTGCGAAAGGTGCTGAAACTCCCCGAGAACGGCTCGAGCGCCGAGGCGCAGGAGCTGCTCGGCGTGGCGCGGCAGAAGGCTGGCCAGACGGCTGCCGCGCAGGCGGAGTATGAAGACTATCTGCGCCGCTATCCGAGCGGCGAGGGTGCCGAGCGGGTGAGGCAGCGGCTCGCTGCGCTTCTCACCGCGACCAGCAGCGCACCGGCGCGGCCGCGCGACATGTCTTCTGTCACGCCCGAGGGCGGAGACATGGGGACAGGCATGCCGACCAAGGCGGCAGGGCCGAACGGCGACACCCGCTGGTCGATGTCGGGCAGCCTCTCGACCACCTTCATCACGAACGACACGACCAGCGCCGTCAAGGACAGGGCGATTGCGCCGAACCCGAATGCGGATCCCGACGCGCACCGGGTGCATCAGAACACGCTGCTGACCAATTTCGACTTTCTCGGCACCGCCGACAACGATCGCATCAGGACCAAGTTCAGGCTGGCGTTCACCCATGAGCGCCAGTTCGATACCGGAAACGACAAATACGGCGTCTCGACCGCCCAGGTTGACTACACGCTGAAGGAGGCCGACGTGACGCTGCGCGTCGGACGGCAGTCCCGCAACACCGGCGGCGTGATCGGCCGCTTCGACGGCGCGGTGCTGAGCTGGCAGAAGAGCCCCGGGCTGCGCCTGAACGTGCTCGCAGGCTCGCCGAACTGGAGCCGTTTCGACGCACCGTTCAAGGATGGCAAGACGCTCTATGGCGCGAGCATCGACTTCGGCAAGATCCTGGGCGGCCTTGAGACCACGGTCTATCTGATCACGCAATACGACCGCAACATCGTCGACCGCCAGGCCATCGGAGCCGAATTCCGCTATTTCGACACCAACAAGTCGCTGCTCGGCCTGATCGACTACGACACGCATTTCCGTGCGCTCAATGCGGCCGTATTCTCCGGAACCTATACGTTCGAGGACAAGTCGGTCGTCAACGCCTCGTTCGATTATCGAAGGGTGCCATTTCTCTCGACGTGGAATGCGCTGCAGGGGCAGCCGTTCCTCACGCTCTACGACATGATGAAGTTCAATACGGCCGGCGAGATCAGGCAACTCGCGATCGACCGCACGCCGACGTTCCAGTCGGCGATGGTGAGCTATTCGCGGCCCCTGAACGAGACCTGGCAGGTCGCGGCCGATGCCACGGTGACCAATCTGACCGGCACGCTGCCCTCCGGAGGAGTCGACGGCACGCCGGCGAGCGGTCTCGAATATTATCTGTCGGCTCAACTGACCGGGAACGGCATCATCAAGCCGGGCGATCTGTTCATGGGCGCGCTGCGGTACGCGAGCCTGGCGGATTCGAAGTTCTACGTGCTCGATCTCGCCACGCGCTATCCGATCACGCCGGATCTCGCCATCAGCCCGCGGCTGCGGGCGGGGTACAGGTCCGGGACGAAGACCGACTTGAAGGAGTACACGATTCTGCCGTCGCTGCTGGTCAGCTATCTCTGGTCGAAGGAGATCAGCCTGGAAACGGAGATCGGCTACCGGTTCGTCGACAGCACGCTGGCCAACGTCAAGACGACGACCAAGGACTTGTTCGCGACGGTCACGTTGCGGCGCGATTTCAACGCCGACGGTGTCACGAAGTGCAACGCCTCGATTGTCAGTTGCGCCTGGGCCAGGCCTGCGGCGCTGCAGGGCGGCCAGGGGGCGGGCTCGGGCGATATGCCGCTGCGGTCGCGCGCGTCGATCCTGCCGTCCTACATGCTGGAGACCGGAGTGCGCTACTGGTTCAGCTCCGGGCAGAATCGATACCGCTATTTCGCCGATCAGGCTGCGACGCTTCAGGTCTCCCGGCTCGCCTATGGCGGCATGACCGGGCACAGCGGCGAGATGTTCTTCAGGGTCGATGCGCTCGACGGCCCGTTCACCAACATGTTTCTGAAGGGCTATTTCGGAGCGGGCAAGATCAGCTCGGGCACGCTCGTCGACGAGGACTTTGCGCCCTTCGTCAATCCGTCGTCCAAGACCGTCAGCAGCGTGGGCGGGCGGCTGCAATACGCAAATCTCGATGTCGGTTTCAACCTGCTGGAGACGGACCGCTTCCGGCTCGGCGCCTTCGTCGGCTATCAATATTGGACAGAAACGGTCGACGCGCGGGGCTGCACCCAGGTGGGTGGCAATCCGACGATCTGCAGTCCGGCGCTTGGGGCAGGCGTGAAGGTTGTGACCGAGCAGGATCGCTGGCATAGCGGACGGGCCGGTGTCTCACTCGACACGCGGCTGTCGGACCGGCTGAGCTGGCAGGCGGAGGCCGCCTATGTCTGGACTTCGCAGAATGCGATCGACACGCACTATTTCACCTTCGGGCGCGATCCCGCCTCGGGACAAGGATCCGGATTCCAGGCCGAGACCGTGCTGAACTACCAGTTGACCGACAATTTCCGCATCGGCATCGGTGGGCGCTGGTGGCATCTCAGCACCAATGCGGTCGATTCGTTCAATCAGGTGCTGCGATATACGACGGAGCGTTATGGCGTGTTTCTCCAGGGCTCCTACCAGTTCAATCGGGCAAGATAGTCTGCTGGAGTCGTCCAATCATGAACTACCAGATGCGGCCGTTCGGCCTTCTCCCTGAATATGACGCGATGTTCCGCGGTGCATTGGATCGACTGCATCAGGAACGGCGCTACCGTGTCTTTGCGGACCTCGAACGCCTGGCGGGGCGCTATCCGTATGCGATCTGGCATTCGGAGGAAGGCAAGCGTGAGGTCGTGATCTGGTGCTCCAACGACTATCTGGGCATGAGCCAGCACCCGAATGTCATAGGAGCCATGATCGATGCCGCAGCGCGCATGGGCACAGGCGCGGGCGGCACCCGTAACATCGCGGGAACGAACCATCCGCTCGTCGCCCTCGAGCAGGAGCTGGCTGATCTCCACGGCAAGGAAGCCGCGCTGGTGTTTACCTCCGGCTACGTCTCCAACGAGGCGGGGATATCGACGATCGCCAAGCTGCTGCCTGGGTGTTTGCTGCTTTCCGACGAGCTGAACCACAACTCCATGATCGAGGGGGTTCGCAAGGCCGGTGCTGAGAAGCAGATCTGGCAGCACAATGATCCTGAGCATCTCGAACGGCTGCTGCGGGCGGCAGATCCCGAAAGGCCCAAGCTCATCGTGTGCGAGAGCCTGTACTCGATGGACGGGGATGTCGCGCCTCTGCATCGAATTTGTGACTTGGCCGAGCGCTACGGCGCTCTGACCTATGTCGACGAGGTGCACGCGGTCGGGATGTATGGCCCGCGCGGCGGCGGCATAGCTGAGCGCGACGGGGTCATGGAAAGGATCGACATTGTTGAGGGCACGCTGGCAAAGGCCTATGGCTGTCTCGGCGGCTATCTTGCGGCTGGGGCGAACCTGATCGATGCGGTGCGCTCCTACGCCCCCGGTTTCATCTTCACGACGGCATTGCCGCCTCCGGTCTGCGCAGCCGCGACCGCTGCAATCCGGCATCTGAAAGCCTCGACAGCGGAGCGCGTCCGGCATCAGGATCGCGCAGCGCGATTAAAGTCGGTCCTGACGGCAGCAGACCTGCCGGTGATGCCGAGCGAGAGCCATATCGTGCCGGTGCATGTCGGCGATCCCGAGAAGTGCAGGGCGGCTTCGGACCTGCTGATGTCGGAGCATGGCATCTACATCCAGCCGATCAATTACCCCACTGTCCGGCGAGGACTGGAACGCCTGCGTCTTACCCCGACGCCCTATCACGACGACGCGCTCATGGACCAACTGGTCCATGCGATGATGAAGGTGTGGGACAGGCTCCATCTCTGTTACCGCCGGGAGAGCGGTCTCACGCGTGGGCATGAAGCGCCATAGCGCTGCCGGCGAAAGATTGGATCAGAAATCGGCGTCCGGCCGGTGTGCGGAAAGGCGGTCGTGCTTCAGCCACTGAACGAACGCACGTGTTCTCCCTCTCCGAGCGCACCATCCAACCTCTCCCTCCTTTCCAGTCCGTTTCCGATCTGTGTGCGGATGGCCGTGTCCAGCGACGAGCCCGAGCTGTCCGACGGCCCATGTCAGGCATCCGGCCGGATCAGCGCCAGGCCCGAGTCCGGATCGTGAAACTTGCGCAGATGCGCCGGCGTTTCGCTGATGATGATCTCGAGGGTCGGGCGGATGGCCCGACCTCATATAGGCGTAACCACCGAAGAAGTCCTCACCCTTGTCCTGCACGCCGATTTGATCGTGCCCGCGATGGTTGCGCTGAATTTGACTTCCACGAAGTGGTCATCGGATCGTTGTCTTCCGCGCAATTATGCTAGGGAATGCAGCCAGAATCGGAGCGGCCCTCACCACAGCCGGAGATAGAATTGCGGCTGTCAGCCTGAATGAGAATCAACTACTTTAACGACGCAACCTGGACCATATGCAGCAATGAACCGTCGCGAGCGCCGAGCTTCACCCGCTAAAGTGAAGCTCCAACCTGTCAAGCCCGATGGTGCCGCGCTCTTCTATGACGCTGCTTTGCGCGATGTCGCCGATGGCCGACATGCGGATGCCGAACGGTGTTGCCATATGGCGCTTGCGATCGACGGAGGGCATGCGCCGACCCTCAACTTGCTGGGCATCCTTGCCCTGCAGGGGCAGCAGTATGAAGCTGCATTGCAGTGGGTATCCCGCGCGCTCCAGCAGGATGTTCAGCCGCAGTACTTCCTGAGTCTTGGCACGGTGCTGCAGGTCTTGGGACGCTCGGATGAGGTGCTGAAGGTCGTCGACAAGGCGACGGCGCTCGGTCTCGAAAGCGCCGATCTGTGGATGCTGAGGGGGAATGCCCTCGTCAACCAGCAGCAGCTCGCCGACGCCGTGTCGAGCTTCCAACGTGTGCTGGAGCTGAATTCCAGGCATTGGGATGCCGCCAACCAGTGCGGCATCACGCTTCAACGGCTGGGGCGGATCGACGACGCGCTTACCTATCTCGATCTGAGCGACGTCTTGCGGCCCAACCATGTCCCGACACTCTTGATGCGTGGCGCGCTTCTGAACGGCTTGAAGCGCTTCGACGAGGCCCTGACGATCTGCCAGCGAGCTCACGCCATCGAACCGGAAAACTCCGACATCTGCGTCAAGACCGGCATCGTGTTGCGGACGATGTGCCGAGACGAGGACGCGTTGGAATGGTTCGAGCGAGCCCTGGCTCTGCAGCCGGGTTCAAGGGATGCGCTGCACGACAAGGCCTCCG
The DNA here is from genome assembly GCF_051167575.1 of Bradyrhizobium sp. HKCCYLS3070. Lineage (NCBI taxonomy): Bacteria > Pseudomonadati > Pseudomonadota > Alphaproteobacteria > Hyphomicrobiales > Nitrobacteraceae > Bradyrhizobium > Bradyrhizobium sp. HKCCYLS3070. The sequence continues at coordinate 149,236 of NZ_JBNPTI010000014.1, read as the reverse complement.
TGCTGACGAAGCTCCGTCGGTTCGACGAGGCGTTCGAGATCTACAGGCAGTTGAAGGGGGCCGATCCGAGAGACGCGCTGGCCGATCTTGGAACGGCTCATTTGAACCTGTTGTTGGGAAATCTCGACGCGGGCTGGTCTGGCCGGGAGGCCCGTTGGAGCCTGCCGAGCTCTTATCCGCGCTTCCGGCGACCCATGTGGCTCGGCCAGGATGGCATCGCGGGACAAACCATCGTCATCGCCGCCGATGAAGGACTGGGCGATACGATCCAGTTTGTCCGCTACGTGCCGATGGTCGCAGCGTTGGGCGCGCGCGTCATCCTTGCCGTTCAAAAGCCGTTGCTTCCACTGTTGTCGAACATGCCAGGCATTTCGCAATGTATTCCGGTCTCGGAGGCCGCCGACCTTGCGGGGGTGGATGTCCATTGTCCGATCATGAGCCTGCCGTTTGCCTTTCGGACGACACTGGCCACGATTCCAGCGCCGGTGTCCTATTTGCAGGCGCCTGATCCGGATCGGATCCAACTCTGGCAGGAGCGCCTTGGCACGCCCGAGAAATTGCGCGTCGGCCTGGTCTGGTCAGGCAACCCCAATCATCTCGACGACCACAATCGCTCCATCCCGTTGCGCACGTTGTCCCGCCTGCTCGGCGCGGATGCGGCGTTTGTCAGCCTGCAGAAGGAGCCGAAGGCCGAAGACAAGGCCGTGCTCCAGGAGACGAGCGGGATCGTGGACCTGACGGGTCAACTTGCCGATTTCGCCGATACCGCCGCGCTGATCTCATGTCTGGATCTCGTGATCACGGTCGATACCAGTGTCGCTCATCTCGCCGGCGCGCTTGGCTGTCCGACCTGGACGCTTCTGTCGTACACGCCGGACTATCGCTGGCTGCTCGATCGTGACGACAGCGTCTGGTATCCGCGCATGCGCCTGTTCCGTCAGCGCGAAAGGCGCGATTGGGGCGAAGTCATCGATCAGGTCGGAGATGCGCTTCACGAACTGGTTGGGGCGAGGGCGCCGTCCCCGCCGGTCTCGAGCGATGCGATCGCGTGATCCGTCGCCGCTTCAATTCGACGGCTGGCGGCTTGCCGTCAGCTGCTGCCGGTAGCGTTCGGCGTCCCAGTTGAGCAGCAACTGCTCGTGCTGAGACGAGAGATAGCCGATATCGGCCGATAACGGCAGGCGGCTGGTCACGAGCGCGAGGCAGCTCAGCATGGCCTCGGCGCCCGGGCTGGCGTCGCTGCGGATGAGGGCGCCGAGACCCGGCGCGAGGGCCGCGACGGGCGCGGGCAGGCGGCTCGCGTCCGCCCGTGCGAGCAGCGTGGCGAGGCCGCCGGCGCTCTCGATCGTCGGCAGGCCCGGGCCGAGAAACACGACGTGGTCCGGATACAACGAGCCGCCGGTCGCGATGGCGCGGCTGAACGGATCGGTGGCGATGCCGTGGCTACCAGCATCGTGCGGCAGGCGATAGGCGGTGCCGGCGCACAGACGGCGCAAGGCCGCGGCGTCGGCAGCGGGCGCCGGGCGCACCGGCAGCGCCAGCCTGCGCTCGACGTCATGGACCAGCGCCTCGGCCTGATCGCAGCTTTCGGCACCAACGACGAGGCCGTGATTGCCGAGGATCAGCACGTCGATGCAGTCGCGCGCGACGATGGTGCTCACTGCGCGCGCCAGCGGCAGTCCGGGATGAAAGTAGTCGAGATGGCGCCAGGCGAGCCCGTCCAGCCGCGCCGCAAATTCATCGCGCGCATCGCGCCGCGCCGCCCAGGCGATGGTGTTGACGGCATGCACGTGCAGCACGACCCGGTGCGGCAGCAGCGCATGCAGCGCGGTCTCGATCGAGGCGCGCAGGGGGCCGGGAGCGGCCAGCGGAATGCGCTCGTCGTCAGCGGCGAGCGCATCGCGCGCCGCAGGCAGGAGAACAGGCACGAAGATGTCCTTCGCGTCGGCGTCGGCCAGCCAGGTGCCGGACGCCTTCACCCACAGCACATCATCCTGCTTGAGCGAGGAGTTGCCGCCGGCGCCTTGCACCAGCTCGATGTTGCGGCCGACCCGCGCCGACATCCGGCGCAAATCATCAAGCTCGGCAGGCTCGCGCATTTCGCGTCTCCTTCTCACCACACCAGGTGCTGCATCGTCCAATTCGGCATGCGGCCGGGCGAAGCTGCGAGCTTGCGCGTTGCCGCAGCGAGGTCGGGCGCACCGGCCAGCGTCGTGCGATGCACGCCATCGCCGAGCAGCAGGCTTTGCAGGCCTGCAGCACGGGCGCCGGCGACGTCATGGTCGAGCGAGTCGCCGATCATCAGCACGCGGTGCGGGTCCGGATCGCCGAGCTGCTCCAGCGCCGCCGCGAAGATCGGCGCATGCGGCTTGCCGACGAAGCTCACCGGGCCGCCGAGCCACTCATAGGCGCGCGCCAGCGTGCCGGGCGCCGGCACGAGGCCGGCCGCACCGAACATCATCAGGTCGGGATTGGCGCAGATCATCGGCACGCCCCGCGCGGCCGCGCCGGTGAATCGATCGCGCCAGAGGTCGGGCTCGGCGAGGTCGTCATCGAGGCCGCCGAGCAGGATGAAGTCGGCGTCACGCATATCCGTCACGAGGACGAGGTCGAGCCCGTCGATCAGCGAGCAATCGCCGCCCCGGGTGATCAGGAAGCAGGCATTGCCACAATCGGTGAAGGGTTCGCGGGTGCGGTCGCGCAGGCCGGTCCATGTCACCTCGCCCGAGGTGAGAATGCCGTCATAGGTCGAGCGCGGCAGGCCGAGCCGGGCGAGGCGCTCGGCATTGGCGCTCGCGCGCTTGCCGGAGTTCGACAGCACCAGGATATGCTTGCCGGCTTCGCGCAGCCGCAGGACGCAGTCATGCGCGGCGGGAAGCACCGTCCTGCCGTCATGCAACGTGCCCCATTGGTCGAGCAGGACGTGATCGAACCTGTCGGCGATGGCAGACAGGCCGCTGATCTCGCACGCCGCCGCCGTCATCGTGGCGGTCCTTGCAGCGCCAGCAGCGCGGTGCCGTAGCTCGCTTCGGTCTGCGCGGCGACGCTGACGGGCACGCCGACGATGCGCCGGCGGATATCGGTCCAGGCATCATTTCGGGCGCCGCCGCCGATGCTGATCACCCGCCGTAGCGCCGGCGCGCCGAGCGCGTGAAGACGCTGATAGGCCAGCGCTTCCACGCCGGCAATTCCTTCGAGCAGCGCCTGGAAGAAGCGATGATCCTCGGCCGGACGTGGCGTGATCCGCGGCGCCAGCGCGGGATCTGCGATCGGAAAACGTTCGCCGGGTTTGGGCAGCGGATAGTAGTCGAGCCCGGTCGGCTCGTCGGGGCGGAGCAACGGCGTCATGCGGTCCATGTCGGCGGCGGTGAAATGCGCAAGCAGCGCGGCGCCACCGGAGTTCGATGCGCCGCCGGCGAGCCATTTGTCGCCGAGACGATGCGAGTACACGCCCTGATCGGCGGCGAAGATCGGCTGCGTCGCGATCAGCTTCACCACCAGCGTGGTGCCGAGCGAGGTCACCGCATCGCCCGGCGCATCGGCGCCGGTGGCGATGAAGGCGGCGACGCCGTCGGTGGTGCCGGCGACGATGCGCGCCGACGGCGACAGACCGAGCGCGCGCGCGGTCGACGGATCGATATCGGCGAATGGCGTGCCCGGCACGAGAACGCTCGGCAGGACGCCGCGGGGAACGCCGAGCTGATCGATCCAGCGCGGCCATTCGCGCCTGACGGGGTCATAGCCAAGCTTCAGGACGTTGTTCTCATCGCTGACGCCGTGATGGCCGGCGAGGCGTCCGGCGATCCAGTCGGCCTGGTGCACGGCTTGCCGCGCGCCGCTCGTGGAGGCGAGCAGATGCAACAGCTTGGCGAGCGGGCTGCTCGTGCCATGCGCACCGCTCTCGGGCGGCGCGATTGCGGCGATGCGCCTGGCCTCGTCGACGGCGCGGGCATCATTGTACATCAGGCCGAGCGAGCGGGGCCGCCCGTCGGCGTCGATCAGCAGCAAGGTGCCGGAGGTGCCGTCGACCGCGATGCGCGCGACGGCGCCGAGATCGACGATCCTGCCGAGCTTGTCGAGCGCCGCGACCGTCGCCTGCCACCACAGCTCGGGATCCTGGTCGATGGCGTTGCCGTCCTGACGCGGCGCGACCAGCGGAACGGCGGCTGCGCCCTTGATCTCGCCGCTGATATCGACGGCGCAGGCGCGCACACCGCTCGTGCCCACGTCGATGCCGACAAACAACTCCGTCATGCGACCTCATCCCGTTGTGCGCCGGCGAGCATGGCTGTGCTCGCCCGGCGCGTCATCCCTGACGCGCTGCAGCACGTTTGGGGGATTGACGGCCGGACCGGCGTCTGCAATTTTTTGCAAGGTGTGAAGAATTTTGCAAGCAGGCATTCAGGCGTGACGACAGCTTCCGACAGGGCGCCCATGGTGGACGGCGAGGCCTCGCTCGCGACGCGCGCCGCCTGGCTGTATTTCGCGGCCGGGCTGACGCAGTCGGAGGTCGCCGACCGCCTCAACATCCAGAGCACCAAAGCGCATCGCCTGATCGCGCGGGCCAGCCGCGAGGGCATGATCCGTGTCTTCGTCGAGGGTCCCGTCGCCGAATGCGTCGCACTCGAGAACGCGCTGGCCGAACGCTACGGGCTCGACTTCTGCCGCGTCGCGCCGGATCTCGGCGAGGGCGATCTGCCACTGAAGGCGCTGGCGCTGGAGGGCGCGAGCTTCCTGCGCCAGGTGCTGGAGCGCGGCGACGACAAGATCATCGGCGTCGGCCACGGTCGCACGCTTGCGGCGGTGGTGGCGCAACTGCCGCAGACGCCGGCGCGCGACGTGCAGTTCGTGTCGCTGCTCGGCGGCCTGACGCGCAAATTCGCCGCCAACCCGTTCGATGTGATCCATCGCCTGGCCGAGCGCACCGGCGCCGAAGCCTATCTGCTGCCGGTGCCGGTGTTCGCCAACTCCGTCGCCGATCGCCGCGTGCTGATGCAGCAGTTCGGCATATCGGACGTGTTCGCGCTGGCGCAGCGGGCGTCGCTGCTGTTCGTCGGCATCGGCCAGATCCATGCCGACGGCTTCCTGGTGTCGAGCGGCATGATCAAGCCGGATGAGGTCGTCGAGCTGAAGCGCGCCGGCGCCTGCGCCGATCTGCTCGGGCATTTCTTCAACGCCCAGGGCGAGCTGCTGGATCTCGATCTTTCGGCGCGCGCCACCTCGATGGCCGCTGCCGATCTGAAGAAACACCGCATCGTCGCCATCGGCGGCGGCGAGGCAAAGATCACGGCCCTGCGCGCGGTGCTGCGCAGCGGCTTCCTGAACGGTCTCATCATCGATGAGGTAACCGCTCAGGCATTGGCGACCGACAAGCCGGAGAAAACATCCGGCAACTCCAAGAACAAGAGTCGGAAGGGCAGGTAACGCGAACACGTCTCTACAAAAAACAAAGGGAGGGTTGAATGTACGATCGTGAGAAGAATCTCTTTGCGGCCTATGCCGGCAAGCGCATCAGCCGGCGTGATCTGCTCGACGGCGCTGCCAAGCTCGGCATCGCCGGTGTCGCCGCCAATGCCGCCTTTGCCTCGGCGATGTCGAGGGCGATGGCCGCTGACTTCAATTGGAAGGCCCATAGCGGCAAGACCGTCAAGCTGCTCTTGAACAAGCATCCTTACGTCGATGCGATGATCGGCGACATCGAGGCGTTCAAGAGCCTCACCGGCATGAACGTCACCTACGACATCTTCCCGGAGGACGTCTATTTCGACAAGGTGACGGCGGCGCTGTCGTCGAAGTCCGATCAGTACGACGCCTTCATGACCGGCGCCTACATGACCTGGACCTACGGTCCGGCCGGCTGGATCGAGGACCTCAACGCCTACATCAAGGATCCGGCCAAGACCAATCCGGCGTTCGCCTGGGACGATGTGCTGCCGGGCCTGCGCTCCTCCACCGCCTGGGACGGCGTCGCCGGCTCCGAGCTCGGCTCCGGCAAGGCCAAGCAATGGTGCATCCCGTGGGGCTACGAGCTCAACAACATCACCTATAACCGCAAGATCTTCGACAAGGTCGGCGTCAAGCCGCCCACCAATCTCGACGACATGCTGGAGGTCGCGGCCAAGATCACCAAGGACGCTGGCGGCCCCTATGGCGTCGGCGTGCGCGGTTCGCGCTCGTGGGCGACCATCCATCCGGGCTTCCTCTCGGCCTACGCCAATTTCGGCCAGAAGGACTTCGTGATGGAAGGCGGCAAGCTGAAGGCCGCGATGAACACCAAGGCCTCCAAGGACTTCCACGAGAAATGGGTCAGGATGATCCAGGGGTCGGGTCCGAAGAACTGGTCGACCTACACCTGGTATCAGGTCGGCACGGACCTCGGCGCCGGCGCCTCCGGCATGATCTTCGACGCCGACATTCTCGGCTACTTCATGAACGGCGGCGAGAACAAGGAGCGCGGCAATCTCGGCTACGCGCCGTTCGCGGCCAATCCGGCCGCGAAGGCGCCGACGCCGAACGTCTGGATCTGGTCGCTGGCGATGTCGAGCTTCTCCAAGCAGAAGGATGCGGCCTGGACCTTCATGCAGTGGGCGGCCTCCGTCGAGCACGATCTGTTCGGTGCCCGCAAGATGGATTTCGTCAATCCGGTCCGAGCCTCCGTGTGGAAGGACGGCGAATTCCGCGACCGCATCGCCAAGTCCTATCCTGGCTATCTCGAGCAGCATGACCTCTCGGCGCCCGGTGCGAAGATCTACTTCACGGCGCAGCCGCTGTTCTTCGACCTCACGACGGAGTGGGCGGCCTCGCTGCAGAAGATGGTGGCCAAGGAGATCAGCGTCGATGAGGGCCTCGACAAGCTTGCCGAGAGCATCAACCGTCAGCTGAAGCAGGCCGGCCTCGGCTGAGGCCGCGCCCCATCTCCCATGACCGCCTGCCGGCCCGGACGCTCCCCACAGCGTCCGGGTCGGCCCGCCCCATCCCGCGCTGATGTGATCACGCCTGTCATGAGCATGGCCCAACTTGTCGAGACCAAGGCGACGCCGCGCCGCACGAAACGCTGGCGCGGCCGGCTGCTGCCGTATTTGCTGAGCCTGCCGGCGCTGCTGGTCTGCATCGCCATCCTGGTGCCGTTCGTGACCGCTGCGGTCTATTCATTGCAGCGCTACCGGCTCAATCTGCCGTATCTGCGCGGCTTCATCGGCATCGACAACTATATCGACTTCCTGTCCGATCCGGCGTTCTGGAACACGCTGCGCATCTCGCTGGTCTATACCGCGGTGACCGTCATCGCCGAGCTGCTGCTCGGCCTTGGCATCGCGCTGCTGCTGCGACGTCCCACGCGCTTTCACAATGCCGTGTCGATCATGCTGCTGCTGCCGCTGATGACGGCGCCGGCGATCGCAGCCCTGATGTGGAAGCTGATGACCAATCCGAGCTTCGGCATCCTGTCCTATCTGGTCGGGCTGCTCGGCGTGCACGACTTCAAATGGGCATCCGATCCGTCGACCGCGCTGTTCACCGTCGTCCTGGTCGACGTCTGGGTCTACACGCCGTTCATCATGATCCTGCTCCTGGCTGGTCTGCGCTCGCTGCCGCGGCAGCCGTTCGAGGCGGCGGCGCTCGACGGCGTGCCGGCGAGCTTCGTCTTCTTCCGCATCACCCTGCCGATGCTCGCGCCCTACATCATCACCGCCTCGCTGTTCCGGCTGCTCGATTCGATCCAGCAGTTCGACATCGTCTACGCGATGACGCAAGGCGGCCCCGGCGACCGGCTGATGGTGTTCCAGGTCCAGGCCTATCTCGAGTTCTTCCAGTACACCAATGTCGGACGCTCGGCGGCGCTGCTGATGATCCTGTGGCTGATCACCAACATCCTGTCCAACATCTTCATCAAGAACTGGCTGCGGCTGCGCGCACGCGCCCACGGTCACGCCTGAGGGAGAGACATCATGGATCACTCCAGTCTGGCAGGGCGCATCTTCCGCGGCATCGCGCTGGCGTTGGTGCTTCTGTTCTTCATGTTTCCGATCGTCTGGATCCTCCTGATGTCGTTCCAGACCAATGAGCAGATCCTGCGCATCCCGCCGCGCATCCTGTTCGAGCCGACGTTCGCCAATTATGAGGCGCTGATCTCGGGCCAGCTCAAGACCGCCGCCGGCAATCTGCAGCTCACCTTCATGCGCAATCTGATGAACAGCTTCGTGCTGTCAAGCGCGTCGGTGATCCTGGCGCTGCTGCTCGGCGTCCCCGCGGCCTATGCGTTCGCGCGCTTCAAGTTCCGGCTCGGCGAGACCATCGCCTTCACGCTGCTGTCGTTCCGCTTCGCGCCGCCGCTCCTGGTGCTGCTTCCGCTGTCGCTGTACTACCAGCAGCTTGGCCTCAACGACACCTATTTTGGCATCGTCTGGGTCTACCAGCTGATCGCGCTGCCGCTGATCCTGTGGATCGTGCGCGGCTATTTCGAGGACATCAGTCCCGACATCGAGCACGCCTACCGGCTCGCGGGGCATTCCTGGCGCGAGGCGTTCACCCGCATTGCCGTGCCGCTGGCCGGGCCCGGCATCGCCGCAGCGGGCCTGCTGTCCTTCATCTTCTGCTGGAACAACTTCGTCTTTGCGCTGATCCTGGCCTCGGCCGACAAGCAGCCGGTAACGGTCGGCGCATTGGCCTTCGTGACGGCGTCCGGTATCCAATACGGCCAGATCGCCGCCGCGATCGTGCTGTCGGTCACCCCGACATTGCTGCTCGCGCTCTATGCGCAGCGCTATCTGGTCGAAGGTCTCTCGCTCGGTGCAGTGAAGGGTTGAGGATACATGGCGCGTCTCGAACTCCAATCGGTCGACAAGAGCTTCGGCGCCGCAAGCTGCGCCAAGGGCGTGTCGCTGACGGTCGAGCCCGGCGAGATCGTCGCGGTGTTCGGCCCGTCCGGCAGCGGCAAGACCGTGCTGCTGCGGATGATTGCCGGCATGTTCGAGCCTGACGGCGGCGACATCCTGGTCGGCGGCCGCTCGATCGTCGACGCGCCGCCGGAGCAGCGCGGCATCGGCATGGCGTTCCAGAATTTTGCCCTGTTTCCGCACATGAGCGCGCGCGACAACATCGCCAGCGGGCTGCGCGCGACGGGCGCGGCCGACATTGCGGCGAAGGTTGCGGCAATGAGTCGGCTGTTGAAGATCGAGCACGTGCTCGGCCACAAGCCTCGTGAACTGTCCAACGGCCAGAAGCAGCGCACCGCGCTGGCGCGCGCGCTGATCGGCAATCCCGGGGTGCTGCTGCTCGACGATCCCTTGCGCAACGTCGATGCCAAGCTGCGCTATGAGATGCGGTTGGAGCTGCCGAGCCTGCTGCGCAGGAGCTCTGCGGCGGTGCTTTACGTGACGCAGGACTATCGTGAGGCGATGGCAATCGCCGATCGCATTGCCGTGCTGATCAATGGCCACCTGGTGCAGGTGGCCCGTCCGGAGGAGATCTATGCGCGGCCGGCGTCGGTCGCCGTGGCCCGGCTGTTCGGCGATCCCAGCATCAATCTTGCCGAGGTCACGCCGGTGGCGGAGCAGGGGCGGCTGACCGCATCTGTTGCCGGGACGCTGATCCGGCTCGATGCGGACGGCGTGCCGTCCAATATGCGTGAGCGTTGCTGGCTTGGCGTCCGGCCCGACGATGTCGTGGTGACGCGTGATGGCGGCGAGGGTGTGATCCCGGCGCGGATCGTCGCGGTCACGCCGATCCACGAGCGCGCCGTGGTGCTGCTGCGCTTCGCCGACGGATCGGAGTGGCTGGCGGCGCAGGCGCCCGAGGCGCTGGAGGCGCATGCCGACGAGGACCTGTTCGTGCGGTTCGCGCCGGAAGCGGCGCTGCTGTTCGACCACGCCACGGGCGAGCGCATCGGCCTGGCGCCGCGGCGGCAGGCGGCGTGAGGATCGGGGATGGGCATGCTCGAAATCCGCAACGTCGACAAGGTCTATCACAGCCGGGGCAAGCCGCCGGTTCATGCCGTGCGCGCGCTCGATATGGAGGTGAAGGCCGGCGAGATCGTCGCGCTGCTCGGCTCTTCCGGCTGCGGCAAGACCTCGACGCTGCGCATGATCGCCGGCTTCGAGAGCGTGAGTTCGGGGTCGATCGCGCTGGCGCAGCGGACGATCCATGATCTGGCGCCGGCGAAGCGCAAGGTGGCGATGGCGTTCGAAGGCTATTCGTTGTACCCGCCGCTCACGGTGCGTGAGAACATTGCGTTCGCGCTGAAGGCGCGGCAATTGTCGCGCGCCGAGATTGCGCAACGCGTTGTCAGCATTGCCCGCCTGGTGGAGATAGAGGACATTCTCGATCATCATCCCCACGCGCTTTCCGGCGGACAGCAGCAGCGGGTGTCGCTGGCCCGAGCGCTGGTGCGTGATGCCGACCTCTATCTGCTCGACGAGCCGATGGGTCAACTGGAGCCGCAGCTGCGTGCCGTGCTGCGCGGCCGCATCAAGGGTCTGCTCGCCGAGCGCGGCATGACGGCGATCTTCGTCACCCATGACCAGACCGAGGCGAGCGCACTTGCCGATCGCATCGCCGTCATGGAAGACGGCGTGCTTCAGCAGTTCGCCAGCGAGCGGGAGCTGAAGAACCGCCCGGCCAATCTGTTCGTCGCGAGCTTCATTGGCGAGCCGCCGATGAACCTGATGGAGGCTGTGGTGACGCAGGAGGAAGGCGGGTTCCGCCTGTCTGTGGGCTCCGATGTTGCCTTTCACATCCCCGGGCAGACGTTGGACGCGGCGGGACAGCAGACGCTGGTGCGAGCCGATCGGATCAAGGTCGGCATCCGGCCGCAGCGGATCGCGATCGGCAGCGGCGAGGCGAGGCTGCGCGTGGTCTCCAACCAGTGGCTCGGCGATCAGTCGCATATTGCGGGCGAGTGCGCCGGTCATCTGCTGGTTGGCGTGACATCCAGCAAGGTCGCGGCGCGACCGGGCGACGTCGTGCCCTGCGCGCTGGAGTCACGCCATCTCCATATTTTCGGCGCCGACGGCGTTTGCGTCCGCCACGCGGAGGCGCGCTGAACATGACCTCGGCTGCGATCCGCAACGTGATCATCGGCATCGACGCCGGGACCTCGGTGATCAAGGCGGTGGCGTTTGCGCGGGATGGACGGCAGCTCGGGGATTTCGCGATTCCCAACAGCTACGCGACGTTGCCGGGCGGCCGCGTCGAGCAGGACATGGCGCGGACCTGGACCGACACCGTCGCGGCCTTGCGCGGCCTGGGCGGCACGCTGCCGGATCTGTCCCGTCGCGTCGCCGCGATCGCCGTGACCGGGCAGGGCGACGGCACCTGGCTGATCGATGCGGACGGCCATCCCGTCGCGCCCGCGCTGCTGTGGCTCGACTCGCGCGCGGCAGGGTTCGTCGAAGCCTTCCGCGGCGGCGAGCGCAATGCCGCGCACTATCAGCGCACCGGATCGGGGCTCAACGCTTGCCAGCAGGGGGCGCAACTGGCCTGGCTGCAGGCGCATGACGCAGAGATGCTGGGACGCGCGGGTACGGCGTTCCACTGCAAGGACTGGCTCTACTTCAAGCTGACCGGTGAGCGGGCCACGGACCCGTCCGAGGCGACGTTCTCCTGCGGCGACTTTCGCAAGCGCGGCTTCGACGGCGAGGCGGCGCGTCTCATCGGCATCGCTGGTTCCGCGCGCCTGTTTCCAGATGTCGTCGATGGTGTCACGACGACGCATGGCTTGACCGCGGCGGCCGCGGCGGAGACGGGCTTGCCCGAGGGCGTGCCGGTGTCGCTCGGCTATGTCGACGTGATCTGCAATGCGCTCGGTGGTGGGCTATATGATCCCACACCCGACGTCGGCTGCACCATCATCGGCTCGACCGGCATGCACATGCGGCTGGCGAACAGCGCCGACGCGGTCAAGCTGAATGCCGAGGCGACCGGCTATACGATGCCGTTCCCGGTGCCGGACCACTATGCCCAGATGCAGTCGACCATGGCTGCGACCTTGAACATCGACTGGTTGCTCGATGTCGCGCGAGGCGTGCTCGCCATGGAAGGCATCGCCCGGTCGCGCAATGATCTGATCCGGCGGCTGGACGAGCGCGTGCTCGCGGCGAAGGCGGGCGAGCTGCTCTATCATCCCTTCATCTCGGATGCTGGCGAGCGCGGACCATTCGTGTCCCACGAGGCGTCTGCGCAACTGGTCGGCCTGCGCACCCGTCACGGCTACTGGGATCTGATGCGCGCCGTGATGGAGGGACTGGCCTTCGCCGCACGCGACTGCTACGCGGCGATGGGACCGCTGCCGACGGAAATTCGCCTGACCGGAGGCGCGGCACGCAGCCGCGCGCTCGGCGCGATTCTTGGCGCGGCACTCGGCAGCACGATTCGAGTCTGCCGTCGCGAGGAAGCCGGCGCGTCGGGGGCGGCGATGATCGCCACGGTCGCGACCGGGCTCTACCCGGACATGATGATCTGCGCGGAGGAATGGGTGGGACCGTATCTGGATGAGCCGCAGGCGCCGGATGCGGCGCTGGCGGAGCGCTATGCGCAGCTGTTTCCGGCCTATGTCGAGGCCCGCCTCGCGGCGCGGCCGGTGTGGAAGCAGCTTGCGGCCCAGCGTGCAGGAGCCAATCATGTCTAGCTCCATCGCCATCATCGGCGACCGCTTCATGCTGCCCTCGGTGTTCGCCGAGCGCATCACCGCCATCTGCGGCGACGGCGTCGACATCCGCATGCTCGAACAGCCCTGGCCGGACGAGCCGATGGAGCATGGCTATGCCGGCTCCAAGCTCGATGGTCTCAAGGAGTTCATGGGCGATCCGGATGAGCTCGCCGAATTCATCGGCGAAGCGCCGCTGCTGGTGACGCATCTCGCGCCGATCTCGCGCGCGATGCTGCAGCGGCTGCCAAGGCTCAAGTTCATCGCGGTGTCGCGCGGCGGTCCGGTCAATGTCGACATGCAGGCGGCGCGCGATCATGGCGTGCTGGTCGTCAACACGCCCGGACGAAATGCCAGCGCGGTGGCGGAGTTCACCATCGGCGCGATGCTCGCGGAGACCCGTCTGATCAGGAGCGGTCACGAGTCGATGCGGGGCGGGGAGTGGCGCGGCGATCTTTATCGCGCCGACCGGACCGGACGCGAGCTCGGGGAGATGACCGTCGGCATCGTCGGCTATGGCGCGATCGGCACGCGCGTCGTGAAGCTGCTCAAGGCGTTCGGCTGCAGGATCCTTGTGACCGACCCTTACGTCCAGCTCAGCGCACAGGACCGCAACGACGGTGTCGAGCACGTCGCGCTTGCCGATCTTCTGGCGCGCGCCGACGTCATCAGCCTGCATGCCCGCGTGACGCCGGAGACCACCGGCTTCATCGATCGCGAGGCGCTGGCGAAGATCAAGCCGGGGGCGATCCTGATCAACACCGCGCGCGGTCCGCTGGTCGACTACAAGGCGCTGTTCGAGGTGCTCAGCTCGGGACGGTTGGCCGGCGCGATGCTCGACACCTTTGCGGTCGAGCCGGTGCCGCCGGACTGGCCGCTGTTGCAGCTCCCGAATGTCACGCTGACGCCGCACATCGCCGGCGCATCCGTGCGCACCGTCACCTTTGCCGCCGACCAGGCGGCCGAAGAGGTTCGCCGCTATCTGGCCGGCGAGCCGCCGCTCAATCCCTGCTGACGACGAAAGGTTTTCGACATGAATCGCGAGGAACGGCTGATCCGCGAGAACATCATCGCCAAATGCCGATGGATGAATGCGTCGGGGCTGAACCAGGGCACTTCGGGCAACATTTCCGCCCGCTACAAGGACCGCATGCTGATCACGCCCTCGGCGACGCCCTATGACTCGATGAAGCCGGAGATGATCGCCTCGATGCCGCTCGAGGGTGAATACGGTTCCTGGGAGGGGCCGTTGAAGCCCTCGACGGAATGGCGCTTTCATCTCGACATCATGCGCGGCCGTCCGGATGTCGGCGGCGTCGTTCACACGCATTCCACCTATGCCACCGTGCTCGCCATCGCGCGCAAGCCGATCCCGGCCTGCCACTACATGATGGCGGCGTTCGGCGGCACCGACATCCGCTGCGCCGGCTATGCGCGGTTCGGCACGGCCGAATTGTCCGAGCTTGCGCTGGAGGCGCTGGAAGGCCGCAACGGCTGCCTGCTGGCCAATCACGGCATGATCGCGGTCGGCGCCAATCTCGACAAGGCGATGTGGCTTGCGGTCGAGCTCGAGACCATCGCGAAGCAATACTACCTGTCGCTCGCCCTCGGCCAGCCGCACATACTGGGTGACGCCGAGATCGCCGAGACGGCGCAGGGCTTTTCGACCTATGGCCTGCAGGAGCCGAAGGCGAAAGCGGCAAAGCCGGCCAAGGCTGCGACGAAGGCGCGTGCCGCTGCGCGCAGCAAGCCAGAGAAGAAGCGCAGCAGCAAGCGATGAATGCGACGGTCTCACGCAGCGGAACCGATCACGGTCTGTTGGACCTCGCCGTGATCGGCGGCGGCATCAATGGCGCTGGTATCGCCCGTGATGCCGCCGGCCGCGGCCTGAAGGTGCTGCTGTGCGAGAAGGACGATTTTGCGCAAGGCACCTCGTCGCGATCGGGCAAGCTGATCCATGGCGGCTTGCGCTATCTGGAGTACTACGAATTCCGCCTGGTGCGCGAAGCGCTGATCGAGCGCGAGGTGCTGTTGGCCTCGGCGCCTCACATCATCTGGCCGATGCGCTTCGTGCTGCCGCACTCGCCGGAGCAGCGTCCCGCCTGGCTGGTGCGCACAGGGCTGTTCCTCTACGACCATCTCGGCGGCCGCAAGCAGCTGCCGGCGAGCCGCAACGTCGATCTCGCGCACGAGCCGGAGGGCGCGCCGCTGCGCCCCGAGTTCCGGCGCGGCTTCGAATATTCCGACTGCTGGGTCGACGATGCCCGGCTGGTGATCCTCAATCTCGTCGATGCCGCGCAAAAGGGAGCCATCATCCTGCCGCGCACCCGCGCCGTGAGCGCACGGCGTGAGGGCGATGCCTGGCGTCTGGAGATGCGCTCCGAAGACGGCGAGGTTCAGATCGTCCGAACGAAGGCGCTGGTGAATGCCGCAGGTCCCTGGGTGCAGGACGTGGTTCAGGGTGTCGCCGGGCTCAACTCCGCGCACAATGTGCGGCTTGTCAAAGGCAGCCATCTCGTGGTGCCAAAATTCTGGAGCGGATCGCAGGCCTATCTGCTGCAGAACACCGACCGCCGCGTGATCTTCGTCAATCCTTATGAGACCGACCTGGCGCTGATCGGGACCACCGACATCGTGCATGACGGCCGCGCAGACGACGTCGCTGTCGATGGTGCCGAGATCGACTATCTGCTCGCCGTGCTCAAGCGCTATTTCCGGGCCGCGCCGGGCAAGGGGGATATCATTCACGCCTTCTCCGGGGTGCGGCCGCTCTACGATGACAACGCCGACAATCCGTCGGCGGTGACGCGCGACTACGTGTTCGAGATGCATGGTGCGCCCGGACAGCCGCCGTTGCTGTCGATCTTCGGCGGCAAGATCACGACGTTTCGCCGGCTCGCCGAGCAGGCAATGGAACGTCTCGCGCCGTGGTTTCCGCAGATGGCGCCGGCATGGACGGCGGGCGCGCGTCTTCCGGGCGGCGATTTCGGCGTGCCGTTCGATCAGTTCCTCGCCGATCTCGCAGGCGCCTATCCGGGATTGCCGCGCGATGTAGTGGCGCACTATGCGCGGCTCTACGGCACCCGTGCGCGCGATCTGCTCGGAGCGTCCCGCAACGTCGGCGATCTCGGCCGCCATTTCGGTGCCTCGTTCTATGAGCGCGAGCTCGTTTTCCTGCGCGAGCAGGAGTGGGCCGTCACGGCCGCCGACGTCCTGGACCGGCGCACCAAGCATGGCCTGCATCTGAGCCGCGCCGAGCGCGAGGCGTTCGAGCACCAGCTTTGATCGCGCCTTGACGCGTCGAGCCCCTCCGCGACCGCCGCAGCGCTTGGCGGGCGCCGATGACACGCCCCGGCAAACCGTGCTATCGAGCGCCCGCGATATGGATCGCGACGCGCCAGGAGACGCGGAATTCGGCACAATCCGGACCTTCGCCGATGCCCCCTGCGCCGATCGATTCACAATCAAACCGCCCGACGACCTCCTGAATTCGACGCCATGCCGGACCAGATCAAAGCGAGAGCCGACCATCGGCGCGGTCCGCGGCAGGAAGGCATCGTCGACGCCTGGACGAGGTTCGCGTCCGGCTCCTGGATGGACCGGCGCTGGACTCCGTGGATCATCGTGCTGAGTGGCCTCGTGCTGGCGCTGCTGTGTGATGCCTTCGTGGCCCACATGCTTTCCGTCAACTATCGGGAGACCTATCGGACCACCGAGGCGGCCAACGGAGATCTCGCCCGCGCGCTCGAAGAATACATGTTGCGCAACATCCAGGGCGTCGACGTGCTCTTGAACACGACGATCGACAGTCTCAAGCAGGACCCATCGCTGCTCACTGCCGGCAACCCGGCCCTGATCGGCGAGTTGAAGCGCAGGGTGGTGCCGTACCCCGCCGCGGGCGGCATCGTCGTGCTGGATGCGGACGGCAATCTGCTCGGCGACAGCGCCGGCAACGGAGTTCCCGGCCGTGAGAACAATTTCGCCGATCGGGCCTATTACAAGGTCCAGCGCGATGACCCCGGCCGCGGTCTCTTCATCGACGTGCCGGTGGCCTCGCGCGTGAACAGGGGTCGGTTCATCGCGGTCAGCCGCGCCTTGATGATGCCGGACGGACGATTTGCCGGCGTGATCGTCGTGGCGGTGGACTACGAGAATCTGCGGCAGTTCTTCCTGTCGCTGAACGTGGGGCAGCGCGGAACGGTGACGCTCTATCGCGACGACGGCACGATCCTGCTGCGCTCGCCGCATGCCGACGATTTCGCCGGCCGCAACGTCGGGTCCAATCGCCTGTTCAGCCTCTATCTCCCGCAGGCGCCTCACGGCAGCTTCGAGGGCAGCGGCATGACGGACGGGACGTCGCGGAGCATCAGCTATCGGCGCGTCGCCGGCCTGCCGCTGGTGGTGACCGTGGCGCGCGACCCGGTCGAGTATCTGGCCGGCTGGAAGAACAATGCGCTGTACTACAGCGCCATCGCCGCCGGCCTCAATCTGCTGATCGCCGGATTCGGCCTCGTCCTGGCGCGGCAATGGCGGCTGCGCGCGGCCTCCGAGCAGGCGCTGCGCGACAGTTTCGAGCAGCATCTGCTGGTCACGGAGAACGTGCCCGCGCTGATCGTCCAGGTCGGCGCCGATGGTGACATCCGCTATGCCAACCGCGTCGCGCGCGAATGGTATGCGCAGCCGTCCAGCGGGGTCGGTCGCAGCCGGCGGATCGACGACTACATCGACCCCGCGCGGCGAGACGAGGTGAGGCCGAAGATCGAGGCCGCGCTGGCCGGCCGAACCGCGGGCGGTGAGGAGAAGATCGCGTTTCCCGACGGCCGTGAACGCTGGTGCGAGACCATTCGCGTGCCGGATCGCAGCCAGGATGGCACGGTGCGCGGCTATTTCGTGCTGTCGGTCGACATCACCGAGCGCAAGCGCATCGAGGACGAACTGCGTCAGGCGCAGAAGATGGAGGCCATCGGCCAGTTGGCGGGAGGCATCGCGCACGACTCCAACAACATGCTGGCGGCGACGCTCGGCAATCTCGATCTGCTGCTCGACGCGCTCACGCCCGGCGAAAGCTACCGTCGCAGCATGGTCGAGCGGGCGATCGAGGCGGCGGAGCGGGTCGCCGATCTCAACCGTCGGCTGCTCGCCTTCGCCCGCAAGCAGGCGCTGCAGCCGCAGGTCACCGACGTGAACCAGCTCGTCAACGGCATGACGACCATCCTGCAGCGGACGCTCGGCGAGAACATCGAGATCGAATTGGCGCAGGACCCGATGCTGTGGCACTGCCTGATCGATCCGACGCAGTTGCAGAACGCGCTGCTCAATTTGGCGCTCAATGCGCGGGACGCGATGGACGGCGGCGGGCGCCTGACGATCGCGACGACGAATGCCGTGCTCGACCAGCCGCTCGACGACGGCGACGAGCGCATCATGCCCGGCGACTACGTGACCATCGCGGTGTCGGACCTGGGGGCCGGCATGCCGCCCGAGATCGCGCGCCGCGCCTTCGAGCCGTTCTTCACCACCAAGGAATTCGGCAAGGGCAGCGGCCTCGGCCTCAGCATGGTCTATGGCTTTGCGCGGCAATCGGGCGGCACGGTGCTGATCGACAGCCGGGTGGCGGAAGGCACCTGCGTCACGCTGTATCTGCCGAGCGCGGGGCCGGGCGCCACGGGCCGCGCGCGCGCCGGTGCGGCGCGGCTGGCGCGGCCGCAGACCGGCGAGCGGATCCTGGTGGTCGAGGACAATCCGCTGGTCGGCGCGATGGCATCGACCATGCTGACGTCGATGGGCTACAGCCCGGTCGTCGTCACCCATGCGGCAGCCGCGATCGCCGCGCTGGAGCGGTCGGACCCGTTCGCGCTGCTGCTGACCGACATTCTGCTGCCGGATGCCATGACCGGCATCGACCTGGCGCGCGAGGTGCGCCGCCGATGGCCTGAGCTGCCGATCGTCTTCATGTCCGGCTTCGCCGACCCCTCGCTGGTGCCGGAAGATTTCCGCGCGACGAGCAGGCTGCTCGCCAAGCCGTTCCGGCTCGGCCAATTGTCGGAGGCGATCGTCTCGGCCCTGGCCGGCAGGAAGGCGACGTGAGCCCTCAGCGATCATGCGGTGAGCGATCCCGTGTTCGCCCCGATCGACAGCGCCGTCCGGGCAAGTCCTTTCCGCCTCGCGGCGCGCAGGGCGCCCGAGCTGTGCCGGTCGTTTCGCCCTCTCGACGACGAGGGCGCGGGGAATGCCGGGTGCTGGCCGCACCCATGGACCGCCTGCGAACAAGAATGCAGGCGGCAGGAACCACAGGTTCAGCCGAGACATCCCGGCATTCCCCGCGCGATGGTTTTCCGGCTTATACGTCCTCTCCCCGGGGACCGGCTGTCTTGCCCCCGTCACCCGCGCAACGCGAACGCGTTGTCGCGAGCTTGGCCTCAGCATCGGGAGGCCAGGACCCTACGATTTCGCCGGCGCAACGGCTTCGTTCGTCCGCATGACCTTCGTCATGCTGCGAACCGCCGCGCCCACCGCATCCCACCCCGCGTGCCGTGACGATCGCGATACGCCCCTCGTGCCGAGGCGGGACGGCTGCACTCAATCATGATTTCTGAAAATGAGAAAGCGGAATATTTTCGCCGGACGGACTGGACAGGGGTGATGTGCTTGAGGCGTCTCGTGAAATGAGAATCTCCGCGCATCGACCTTGGCCCATGATTGGGGGCCCAGGGCGTGGGGAGGCAAGGGCCGAGTCGCCCGTCGGGTCGGGACTTGGGCTTGAGACAGTCGTCCATCGGATGATTGCAGCGCTTCGGAGGTCGAGTCCGTCGGTATATCGAGAGACGAGACGGGCGCGTTCTACGTGCGGGTCGATGTCGAGCCGGGCGCTGACAAGGCGCGCATCAGTCGCTTGTGGAAAGAGATCGGCGCACCGGTTGTGGTGCGAACGGTTTCTGGCAGGCTCGCGAGCCACTCGCGATCGTTTGGACCCAATGACAGGTCCCGCGAACGAGCCGGTGCCGACCGGCTTAGTAGCTGTGGTCTTTCGCACCTCCGCTGCTCGGTGGGAGTGGAGAAGCATCAGCCGTCTGTCGTGAGCTTGCGGAAGTCGCTCTGCTGCTGAGGGCACTTTCAGTTGTGGGCCCCAGCGAGTGCGCTGGGTTACGCCGGAGGCTTCACCTCACTCCACCGCATCCTTCTTCGCAATCCGGTGCAGCTGCTCGAACAGATCGGCCTGCTCACTCGTACAGAGACACACACCCTGCGCGGAGTCGGCATCGCCGGCGTTGAGGTAGGCGTGGCCCATGGTGCTGTCGAGATACATGCCGTCGCCCTCGTGCAGGATCTCCGGGGCGTAGAATTCGGTGTGCACGGCGATGGTGCCGCGGGTGACGAGGAAATACTCCTCGCCGCTGTGGCGGAGCAGGGGGCCGAACTCCTCGAGCGTGCGGGCGCGCACCTCGGCGATCATCGGCACCATGCGCTTTCCGATCAGGTCGGTGCATTGATAGGTGTAGGTGTAGAACCTGGTGTTGACGATCTGGCCCTGGCCGGCGCGGCTGACGCTGCGGCGGGCGGTCACCGGGCGACCCGCCTCGGGACGCGGCGAAGCCGGGCTGAATAGCTCGGCGATGTCCATCTGCAGGCCCGAGGTGAGCTGCAGCAGCTTGTCATAGGTCAGCGACATCAGGCCGTTCTCGACCTTGGACAGCGTTGACAGCGCCATGCCGGTCTTTTCGGCGACCTGCTTCAGGGTCAGCCCGCGCGCCTGCCGGGCGGCCTTCAGGCACTGGCCGAGCTGGGAGTGGGGGCCTTCGGTCGACGCGCTGATGGCGGTGTCTGTCAAAGCGATCTCCGGAAAATCCGTTAGCGGATCAGGCGTGTCGAGAGCCGAGCAGCCCGGACAATCTCGGCCCATAGAGCAGGAAATTCAATCGGGTGCTCCAATGTCCGAAGGTCATGCGTGGACAGCGGTGGAACAATGCGTTTTCGGGTCGTGCATTCGATTTCCTATATGCTAAATAGTTTTCCGAAACGGAAAAGAGAAGCCCCGTGGAATCGATTTGCGACAAGACCGCCGTCGAGCTAGTCAAGCTGTTGAAAACAAAGGCGATTTCGCCGGTCGCGCTGCTCGACTCGTGCCTGGAGCGGATTGCGGCGGTGAACCCGGCCGTCAACGCGGTGGTGACCCTGGACGAGCCGGCCGCCCGCGCTACAGCCAAGGTCGCCGAGGCCGAGATCGTGAGGGGCGAGGACCGGGGGGCGCTGCACGGCCTGCCGGTGCTGATCAAGGATACCCAGGACACCGCCGGGATGCGCTCCACCTATGGCAGCCCGATCCTGGCCGACAACGTCCCGGCCGTCGACCAGGCCTCGGTGGGCCGGCTGCGCGCCGCCGGCGCAATCATCTTCGGCAAGACCAACACGCCGGAATGGGCGGCGGGCGGCAACACCCGCAATCCCGTGTTCGGCGCCACCGGCAACCCGTTCGATCCCGCGCGCTCGGCCGCCGGCTCCTCCGGCGGCTCGGCGGTCGCGCTCGCCTGCGGCATGGCCCCGCTCGCCTCGGGGTCAGACACTGGCGGCAGCTTGCGCAATCCGGCCGGCTTTTCCGGCATCGTCGGCATGCGCCCCTCCTACGGCCTCGTCGCCAGCGAGAAGCGCGCCCATGGCTGGTCGTGCCTGTCGACCGACGGGCCGATGGCGCGCGATGTCGCCGACACCGCGCTGATGCTGTCGGTGATGGCGAGCGACGATGCGCGCGATCCGCTCGCCTACACCCTGCCGGGCGAGGCCGTGCGCGGCGCGCCATCGCGCTGGGCCGTGCCGCCGGCGGTCGAACTCAACAAGCTCAGGCTCGCCTTCACCGAGGATTTCGGCTTTGCGCCGACCGAACAACTGATCCGCCGCGCCTTCCGCGCGCGGGTGTCGCGCATCGCGCCGCTGTTTGCCGACGCGCAGGAAGGCGCACCGGATTGCAGCGGCGCCGACGAGACCTTTGCGGTGCTGCGCGCCTCGCTGTTCCTCACCCAGCACGGCAAGAATTTTCGCGAGCGGCCCGACATGCTCGGGCCGAACGTGCGCGCCAATGTCGAGGAGGGGCTCGGCTACAGCCTTGAGGATTTTTCGCGTGCGAGCGCCAACCAGACCCGCATCTATCGCGCCTATCAGGGCTTCTTCGCACGCCACGACGTGCTGATCAGCCCGACCATCACCTTGAGCCCGCGGCCGTGGGCGGAGCTGTATCCGGCGGAGATCGACGGCGTGCCGACGCGGTCGTACTTCCACTGGTTGGCGCTCGCCTACGCGGTGACCCTCGCCGGACATCCCGCGCTGAGCCTGCCGCTCGGCCTCGACGACAACGGCCTGCCGTTCGGCCTGCAGATCGTCGGTCCCCGCGGCGGCGACGCGCTGGTGCTCGGCGTTGCCGCGGCGCTGGAGGCCGCGTTCGCCGACGATGCCGAGCTGCGCCGTCCCCGGCCCGATCTCGAAAGGCTCGCGTCGCTGCCGCCGCTGGCGCAGACGCCCGGCTTCTTGGCGTGGGATTGAGGCGGCACTCATGATCACTACATCTTGGAGCGACTAACGATGTCCGACGCCCCTTCATGGCCGTTCTCGCTGGTGCGCCGCGCCGGCGGCCTGGTGTTCCTGTCCGGCGAGATTCCGGTCGCCGATGACGGCAGCATCCCCGAGGGCATCGCGGCGCAGACCGACCTCGTCTTCAAGCACATCGCGGAAACGCTGGCCGGCGAGGGGCTGACGCTCGACGATATCGTGTCCTGCATGGTGCACCTCGCCGACAAGGCGGATTTCGCCGCCTACAACGAGGCCTATCGCAGGCACTTCAAGGACCCGATGCCGGTCCGCACCACGGTGCAGGCGCAGATGATCGCGGATGTGAAGATCGAGGTCACCGTCGTCGCGGCGGCGCGGACCTAAGCAGGAGTGATGACGATGCAAAGCGCGATCGTTCTCGGTGGCGGCATGGTCGGCGTCGGCACGGCGCTGCACCTGCAGAGCCGTGGCTGGTCAGTGGCGCTGGTCGACCGCAGGGAGCCTGGACGCGAGACCAGCTACGGCAATGCCGGCATCATCCAGAGCGAGGCCGTCAGGCCCTACGCGATGCCCTATGATATCGCCGGCGTGCTCGACATCGCGCTCGCGCGCACCAACGACGTGCACTACAGCCTCGCGGCGCTGCCCTATCACGTGCGGCCGCTGCTGCAATACTGGTGGAATTCGTTCCCGGCGCGCCACGAGGTGCTGACGCGCACCTATGCGCAACTGATCGCGCGCGCCGCGCCCGAGCACGAGCCGCTGATCCTCGCGGCCGGCGCCGGCAATCTCGTGCGCCGCGACGGCTTTCGCGTGCTGCACCGGACGCAGGCGCAGTTCGACAAGGAGGCGAGGGAGGCCGAAGCCGTCGGCAAGGCGTTCGGCGTCAAGTTCAAGCTGCTCAGCGCCCAGCAGCTCAAGCAGGCCGAGCCCGCGCTGATCGACAGCGGCATCGGCGGCCTGCACTGGCAGGAGCCGTGGACCGTGTCGGATCCCGGCAGCCTGGTCGCCTCCTATGCCGAGCTGTTCACGCGCCGCGGCGGCAAGCTGCTGCGCGGCGATGCGACCACGCTGGCGCAGGCGGGCAGCGGCTGGGCCGTCACCACCGCGGAGGGACGCATCGAGGCCGAGGCCGTGGTGGTCGCGCTCGGGCCGTGGTCGCCGGAGTTCCTGACGCGGTTCGGCTACGACATCCCGATGGTGCGCAAGCGCGGCTATCACCGTCACTACACCGGCGGCGCGCCGCTCGATTTGCCGCTGCGCGATGCGGCGCGCGGCTATCTGATGAACCCGATGGCGCTCGGCGTGCGCATCACGACCGGTGCCGAGCTGTCATCGCCGAATGCGAAATCGACCCCGGTTCAGCTCGGCAAGGCCGAGGCTGCCGCGCGCCAGCTCATCGATCTCGGCAGGCCGGTGGAGCCCGAGCCGTGGATCGGCACGCGGCCGTGCATGCCCGACATGCTGCCGGTCGTCGGCCAGGCGGCGCGTCACAAGGGCATGTGGCTGCATTTCGGCCACGGCCACCAGGGCTTCACGCTGGGGCCTGCGACGGGACGCATCCTCGCCGAGCTGATGAGCGGCGAAGCGCCGAGCGTCGACGTCGCCGCCTGCGCGCCGGCGCGTTTCGGCGCATAGCTGCGAGCGCCGTTGCAGCCCTGCAATTGCAGGCTGCAGCGGCGCCCGCCGGGCAGTCCCTTGTTTACCAAGCGTGGCTGTTCTGGGCCGTTCTGGCGCTGCAAAATTTCCACTTCACGAATTCGCAAGCCCGCTCTCCTAGGGTGACGCCGGTTGGACCAGGACGCGGGGGCGAAACGCGTTTCGTGAGTTCTGTCGTCGGCCAGTGATCCGAACATCATGTGGGGGAGCAGATGAACTTCACGGGCCTCATGTACCGCTTCATCTCGAATTTCGTATTTCTCGCGGCCGTCTATCTCAGCCTGAACTACGTCGAGAAGTACCAGAACCGCGCCGTCCTGGCGCTGGTGGTGCTGATCTATGCCGGCATGCGCGCCGTCACGGTGGTGCGCACCTTCCACTTCTTCGGACGGATCGAGAAGATGGAGTCGGACGTTCGCCGTCTGGCCGGCATGCTGGGCGACGGGCCGGTGGGGCAGGTGGTCTCTAGGCAGGTGGTGTCCGACGTCGGATCGCTGCGCAAGGACGGCGAGAAGAAGTCCTACATGGACCTGTTCTTCCTGGCGGCCACCGTCATCCTCTGCGTCAGCAAGCTGGTCTCGAGCTGATCGCGCGCGGCGCGGGCGAATTGTCCCGCGTCCTCACCTGCAACATCTGCGAATGTTCAGCGCCGCCTGAGGCTGGCGAGGCGCACCGGGCGCGGCGCCGGCTTGGCGGCCACAGCCTTCGGGGCCGGGCTCTCGAGCCGGGCCAGCTGGCGCCGCTGCGCCGACAGCGGCGCGACAGGCGGCCATGCGAACAGATCGGACGCCGGCGCTGCCAAGGCCGGCGCCGCAAGCCCCCGCGCGAGCGGCGGACGCGGCCATGCCGGCTTCTGCGCGACACGCGCGACGGCCGCCGGCACGTTGAGAATCCCGAAATCGTCCAGCCTGGCGCGGGCCCCCGTATCGGCGCCAGCGAGATCGACGGGCGCGATCTTGGGCCAATGCGCCACCGGGGTCTCGTCCGACGGGCGGTGCACCAGCCAGTCCTCGGGCTCGGTCGGCGTCGCCGGCCGGTCCGGTGTCGCCGCCACGACGTGGACGATGCGGTAGTTCTTGGCCTTGAGCTCGGCGAGGATCTTCGGCAGCGCCGTGGCGGTGCGCGCATGGATGTCGTGCAGCAGCAGGATGCCCTTGCCGCGCGCCTCCAGCCGCTTCATCGCGAGCTCGTAGACCTTGGCGCCGGAGATGTTGCGCCAGTCGTCGGCGAGGAAATCGGCGCTCCAGACCTGCAGGCCGAGCGAGGCGGCGTAGCTCTCCACGGCGTCGCCGCGCAGCAGGCCGGGCACGCGGAAGAATGGCGACAGCGCCGACGGATCGGTGAGCGCCGCGGTCGTCCAGGCGATCCCCTGGTCGACCTCGGGCTTGACCTGGTCGAGCGTCATCTTGTTGAAGCTCAGCGGATGGTTCTGGCTGTGGGTGCCGATGGTGTGGCCGGCGGCCGCAAGCTTCCTCACGCCCTCGGGATCGGCCTTGGCCTGGCGGCCGATGGTGAAGAACGTCGCCTTGACGCATTGATCGGCAAGGATCTGCAGCACCTGATTGCTGTATTTCGGCAGCGGGCCGTCGTCGAAGGTGATGACGACCTCGTGATCTTTCAGCGGCAGCGTCTCCTTGTACTGCATCGCGCCGATGCGCGGATGCTCGCGCGGATCGACCACCAGGACGCGCGACGTGCCGAGCGCGTTGGGATGTCCGGGGCAATCGGCTGCCGATGCCGCCGATGATCCGACACTGGAGGCGAAGCAGGCGACGGTGCCCAACAGCACTGCGAGCCATGTTGGCCGTCCGACGCAAGCCCACCGACGATCACGCATCACGCTGCTCACATTCCCTTCACCGTCCCGACGCCTTCGGCCAGGGTCTTCGACGCTCGATGATGTGTCGCAGCCGCGCGGAAGGCGCAAGCGACCGCCAAGACATAGCAGGGATGTTCGGCTGTCGCGAGATGACATCGTTCCGGGTTCCGGTTTGCGCGCGGCTGTTGCCGGATTGCAAGCGGCAGAAATCGCCGCGATCACTGCCGTCGAGCGTAGACAGCGGCCCTGAACGACGGATTAACCACCTTCGTGCGGCGGCGTCGGCGCAGCTGAAGGGCGCTCGCTACGCTGCTCATGATGCACATCCGCCGGCTGCTTCGGAACCACATGGACCACGCGATAGCCGTGGTTCTTCAGGTAGCGCAGGAACGCGGGCAACATGGCGACCGTGCGCGGCTGCGGATCGTGCAGCAGGATGATGCCCTTGCGCGCCTGGCTCAGCCGGGCGGTCAGCAGCTTCAGCGTCTGCTGCGGTGACATCGGGTTCCAGTCGCTGGCCCAGAGATCGGCCCCGAACACGACGATGCCGCGCGACTGCAGCAGGTCGAGCGTCGCCGGTGTCGATTCGAAATAGGGGAAGCGGAAGAATGGCGTCGACGGCGTGGTCGTCTCCGCGCCGTTGAGCGCCTTCTCGTCGGCGGCGATGCCGCGATCGATCTCATCGACGGCCTGTTCCGGCGTGATGTGCGCGAGATTCGCATGCGTGAAGCTGTGATGGCCTATGGTGTGGCCTTCGGCCGCGATCTTCCGCACCCACGCGGCGCGGCGCGACGCAGGCTCGCCGACCAGGAAGAAGGTCGCGCGCACGCATTCCCTGGCGAGCGCGGCCAGCACCTTGTCGGTCATCGGCGGCGACGGGCCGTCGTCGAAGGTCAGAACCACTTCGCCGTCATGCAGCGGCAGCGTGTCCGGGAAGCTCTTCAGTCCGACGCGCGGATGTGTCGCGGCGTCGACGGTGAGAATGCGCGACGTGCCGAGCGTACCTTCGTGCGGGCATGCGGCAGGCGCGGCCGCGGTGACGTCAGCCGCGAGCAGCGCCGCCACGACGCCGGCCGCGTTTACCCATCCTGTCATCGATCGCCAAGGCCGCATCTTTTCCCGTTGCGCTCGCTGTTGCCGATTATGTAATGCGTGAAAGCACAAATCAGACCATTTGCTCTGAAATCAAGCGCGTGAGGCACGTCATGAACGAGACATCGGACGTTGCCCATGCTGATGCAACTCTACGCGATCGCGCGCCGATGCGCACGGAATCCGGCGAGATTCGCGCCGAATTCATCGCGGCCATCACGGCGGCCATCGCCGCCGAGGACGAGGCGTTCCTGCGCGCCGAGGTCGCCGAGCTGCACGAGGCCGACCTCGGCGACCTGATCGCGGCGCTCGCACCGGACGACCGTGTCCGGCTGGTCGAGCTGACCGGCACCGATTTCGACTTCTCCGCGCTGAACGAGGTCGATGACGCGGTCCGCGAGGAGATCCTCGAGGAGCTCGAGCCCGCGACCGTCGCGGAGGGCGTGCGGGAGCTCGAATCCGATGACGCCGTCGAGCTGTTGGAAAGCCTCGACGAGGAGGACAAGGAGGAGATCCTCGAACGCCTGCCGCCGTCCGAGCGCGACGCGCTCGCGCGCAGCCTCGACTATCCCGAGGGCTCGGCCGGCCGCCGCATGCAGAGGGAGTTCATCGCGGTTCCGCTGGGTTGGACGGTCGGCGAGGCCATCGACTACATGCGCGAGACGCGGGATCTGCCCGAGCGGTTCTACGAGATCTATGCGGTCGACGACGCACGGCATTGGCAGGGTGCGGTGTCGCTCGATACGCTGCTGCGCGCCCGCCGTCCGGTTCCGCTGGCCGATCTGATCGACGAGGACCGCCGTCGCGTCACCGTCACCGACGATCTGGCCGAGGTGGCGCGGCTGTTCGGCAAGTACAATCTGGTCGCGGCCCCCGTGGTCGATGCCGAGAACCGGCTGGCCGGCGTCATCACCATCGACGACGTGGTCGATGTCATCGAGGAGGAGGCCGACGAGGATTTCAAGGCGCTCGGCGGCGTGTCGGGCGACGAGGAACTGTCCGACAGCGTCTGGACCATCGCCAAGGGCCGCTTCAACTGGCTGCTGATCAATCTCGCCACCGCGTTCCTGGCGTCATCGGTGCTCGGCCTGTTCGAGGACCAGTTGCAGCAGATGGTGGCGCTCGCCGTGCTCGCGCCGATCGTCGCCAGTCAGGGCGGCAATGCCGCGACCCAGACCATGACGGTGGCGGTGCGCGCGCTGGCGACGCGGGAGCTCGGGGCGAACAATGCGATGCGGGTGGTGATGCGCGAGGGGCTGGTCGGGCTCGTCAATGGCCTGGCCTTTGCGCTCGTCACCGGCATCGCCGCCGTGGCGTGGTTCAAGATGCCCGGGCTCGGCATCGTCATCGGGCTTGCAATGATCTCGAATCTCGTCGCGGGTGCGCTGGGCGGCATTCTGATCCCGATGGTGCTCGAACGGGTCCGCGCCGACCCCGCCGTCGCCTCCGGAACCTTCGTCACGACGGTGACCGATGTGGTCGGTTTCTTCTCGTTTCTCGGCATCGCCACGCTCTGGTTCGGCCTGAAATAACCCCGGCGCCTGAACGACTTATATCGTTAATCCGGCCTTAACGTGGTTCGGCGAGACTGTCGCTCGACACGGAGTCGGACGATGCAACGCTTGCGGCTGAAGGCAGATGGACGGATCGTGGAGCTGCGCGACGGGGAGGAGATTCCGCTGGCGCCCGCGGCTCCGCTCGAAGTGCGCGATCTCAGGCGGCGGGTGCATCTGACCCAACAGGAATTCGCCGCCAAGCTCGGTGTGCCCGTCGAGACCATCCGCAATTGGGAGCAGGGCAAGCGCATGCCGCGCGGCCCGGCGCGCGCGCTGCTCACCGTCATCGCGCACGCGCCCGAGACGGTCTTCGCGGCTTTAGCCAAGACTTAAGCCCACCACGGATCGTGCGTTGGCAACGCCCAGCGTGTGCCTACATAATGTTGCACGCGCTCTGGAGTGCACGGCCATGCTGATGATCGAGGCCAATGGTGCCAGGATTCCCGCCTTGGGTCTCGGAACCTGGGAGCTGCGTGGCCGCACCTGCAGCCGCATCGTCGAGCAGGCGCTCACTCTCGGCTACCGGCACATCGACACCGCGCAGGTCTATGAGAACGAGCACGAGGTCGGCGAGGGCCTGCGTGCGTCCCGCGTCCGGCGCAACGAGGTGTTCCTGACGACCAAGGTATGGACCACGCATTTTGCGCCGCACGATCTCGAGCGCTCGGCCAAGGAGAGCCTGGTCCGGCTGCGCGTCTCCGAGGTCGACCTGTTGCTGCTGCACTGGCCCAATCCGCACGTGCCGCTGACCGAGACGCTCGGCGCGCTGGCCCATGCCAAGACGCTCGGGCTCGCACGCCATATCGGCGTGTCCAATTTCACGGTCGGTCTGCTCGACGAGGCGGTGGCGGCATCGCCGGAGCCGCTGGTGTGCAATCAGGTCGAGTATCATCCCTATCTCGATCAGACCAAGGTCCGCGAGGCCTGCGCGCGCCATGGCATCGCGCTCGTCGCCTATAGCCCGATCGCCAAGGGCAGGATCAAGAACGATCCGACCTTGACGCGGATCGGCCGCGCCCATGGCAAGAGCCCGGCGCAGATCTGCCTGCGCTGGCTGGTGCAGCAGAACGTCGTGCCGATCCCGCGGACCTCCAAGATCGAACGGCTGTCCGAGAACCTCGACGTGTTCGATTTCGAGCTCTCGGAGCAGGACATGGCCGACATCTTCGCGATGGGCAGCCCCGAAGGACGGATGACCAACTTCGCCTTTGCGCCGAAATGGGATTGAGGGCGGCGCCCGCGCATTTGTGCTACAGCCTGACATGACAGGGAGCGGCCGGCGGGCCGCACGACGGCGGCTGCCGCATTCCCTGCCGATGATCAGAGCGATGGCGCGCCCGCGCCTTCGCTCATGCGCGGGCGTAGTGAAGCAGCATGGAACGTTGGCAGTTCATCCGTTGGGGCATCGCCGCGTCCGTGCTCGCGCATCTCCTGATCGCCGGTGGGGTCGTGGTCTCGACCTCGGTCCGGCCTTACGAGCTGCCCAAGAGCGACGAGATCGAGGTCAACATCGTCGACGCTGACGAGCCGCAGAAGACGCCCGAGCCCGTCGCCACGCCATCGCCATCCCCGACGCCGGATCTGGTGCTGCCGCAGCCGGACCCGAGCGCCTTGCCCGCGGCCGCCGCACCGCCACCGCCCAGTCCCCCGCAGGACGCCAGGGAGGCCCCCAATCCTCCGATGCAGCCTGCGCCGGCGGCAAAACAGCCGGCGCAGGCTGCATCGCCCAAGGCGGTGAAGACGGCCGCAAAGGCGGAGAGCAAATCCGCCGTCAAGCCGGCGCCGCCACCCGTGCCGGCACCCGCGTCGACCTATGTGCCTCCCGAACCGGATCTCACGGTGAAGTATGGGGTCATGCTCGGTCTACCCGAGCCGCTGTCACCGTTGCCGCGTCCCGGCCGCCCGGAGGACGGCAAGGACGCCGGGCCGACCGCGACGACGAACCTCGCCGCCAATCTGGAAGCGGCCCTGAGGCAGAAGGTCAGGAGCTGCGCGCGGCTGCCGGCGTCGCTGTCGCTGTCGGACAACGTGCTCATCAGGCTGCGCTTTGGCATGACACCGGATGGACGGCTGGCGACGGAGCCGGAGGTCATAGAGGTCGTCGCAGCCTCCAAGGCGATCCAGCTCAAGGAGAGCGCGGTCCAGGCGTTGAATGCCTGCCAGCCCTACGCGATGTTGCCTCCCGATCGCTACAACGAGTGGAAGGTGATCGAGATGTCGTTCACGCCGCAGGATTTCGCCCGCTGATCTACCCTGCGGCCGGCGACGGCACGGTGACGGGCGCGTGGTCTGGGGCGTAGCGCTTGTGTGTCGACGCAGCGGCCGATCATCCTGTATGCGTCGCCCATAGCATGAGCGTCGACGGCGCGGCTGCGCGGGCCGTCCACGCCCAACACGGAGACGGTGCGACATGACGCTGAAGCTGGTGATCGGCAACAAGAACTATTCCTCATGGTCGATGCGGCCGTGGCTGGCGCTGCGCGGCTGCGACATCGCCTTCGATGAGATCGTGATCCCGCTCTACACCGCCGATCCCGCCGACAAGGCGCGCATCCTTGAGCATTCCCCGGCCGGCAAGGTGCCGATCCTGATCGATGGCGCGATCAGCGTGTGGGATTCGCTCGCGATCATCGAATATCTCGCCGAGCGCTTCCCGCAGGCGGGGCTGTGGCCCGCCGATGCCGCTGCGCGCGCCCATGCCCGATCCGTCTGCGCGGAGATGCACTCCGGCTTTCCGGCCTTGCGCAACGAATGCCCGATGAACCTGCACCGGCCGGTGCGGCCGGTGGAGCTGTCTGCCGATGCCAAGGCCAACATCGCCCGGATCGAGGACATCTGGCGCGACTGCCGTGCCCGCTACGGCCATGGCGGGCCGTTCCTGTTCGGCCGCTTCGGCGCCGCCGACGCCATGTTCGCGCCGGTGGTCACGCGCTTCCACAGTTTCGCCATTCCGGTCGCCGCCGAAACCCGCGCCTACATGGACATGATGATGGCGATGCCGGCCTTCGCGGCCTGGGTGAAGGACGGCCTGGCGGAGGACTGGGTCATCGAGCGGGTCGAGAACATCTGAGCGGTCTCGTCCGTTCGCGATTTGGTCCGTGGTGGACGAGCGAACCCCGACCCGCTCGTCCAAGAATACCGTTTGCGGGCCCATCCCGTTGAAGACTCTCGCAATCTCCGCGTTTGCCATGTCGTGAGGTCGCTGGTCAGGGCGGGCGGCGGCGTGATATAAGCGCGATATTTATAAAGACACGCCGGCCCGGGCAGCGGGACCAGGGGCTCTTGCCGGCATGCGAGCAGGAGAGGGCGTTGAAACACAAGTTCCCCATTGGGGCGACCGTCTATTTCACCGCGAGCAACGTCTCGCGTCCGGCCGCCACAGGCACCTACGAGATCATCCGCCAGCTTCCGACGGAAGACGACGACTGCCAGTATCGGATCAAAAGCTCGACGGAAGCCTT
The DNA here is from genome assembly GCF_051167575.1 of Bradyrhizobium sp. HKCCYLS3070. Lineage (NCBI taxonomy): Bacteria > Pseudomonadati > Pseudomonadota > Alphaproteobacteria > Hyphomicrobiales > Nitrobacteraceae > Bradyrhizobium > Bradyrhizobium sp. HKCCYLS3070. The sequence continues at coordinate 117,472 of NZ_JBNPTI010000014.1, read as the reverse complement.
CGAGCGGGTTGCCAGAGAGAGCCAATTGGCCTTGTCTTGAAGATGACGTGCCGCGTCGGCGGACGCGGCCGCCGGAGACATGGCCGAAGCGAGAGGGGGAGTTGCCACGCGTTCGGGAGCCGTGGCGCGAGGCGATGACGATTGCTGCGCGATCCCTTTGGGGATAGCGGGTAGCTCCACACCATCCGGCGCCCGCAGGCGTATGGAATCGTCTTATTGTCTTGGTGGGGCCGCAATCGATCGGGTGATCATTTGAATTTGATGATCGTTTCACGGCCGTCCCATGTAGGGACGCCATCGGGGCCGTTTTCGCTGGCCCGCGTCAGGAACAAGCGCGCATGAACTCGACCTGGCCTTCCTCGTTGGATCAGCTCTTGAACTCACCGGCGTTCCCGATGTGGCTCACCGTTGCCGCGGCGGGTTTCTTTGCACTGGTCGTGCTGATGACGCTGCTCAGGGCCGAGAAATCGGTCGCCAACGGCGCGCTGACGGTGATCACGCTGCTGGCGGTCGGGATTGCGGTGGCGTCGATGATGCGGAGCCAGGATGCGACCCCGCGTGGCGCCAATGGCGATCCTGCGGTGACCGCCTCCGTCGGCCTCTCGGCACCCGCGCTGGCCTGCGTGGATGATCTCGCCGGCGATCTGGTGCTCGCGAATTGCGAGAAGAGCCTGTTCGGATCGGCCGAGATGACCGCCGCGGCCGTCAGTTATGCGGCGGGCATGCTGAGCCGGCTGTCCCAGGTGGGCGACGTCGCCAGCGCGAACAAGGTGATGACCGCGGAGCTGCTGGCGCTGCGCCGCGCCGTCGAGCGCGATCGTTATGGCCTGATGGCCTATGTGCTGCTGACACGCGACCGCTGTACGCCTAGCGATTGCGTGATGTTCCGTGCCGTGGGTGATCGCCAGCAACTGATGAACAACATGGAAGGGCGGACCTATGAGGGGCTGGTGACGCGCTACGCCTCGCAGTGGAATGCGGCGCCGGGCCAACCGGCCGCTGGAACCTTTGCGGGATTGGCGCCTCCAGGGCTGGCGCCGTCGGCGCCGAACGGCAAGCCGACGACCGCCGAATTTCCCAGCTCGGCGAACACCCCGCCGGTCAGCATCATGAATCCCGAGCCGACGGCCTCGACGCGCTCGGTCGCCCCGGCAGCCGCCGCGCCGAAACCGCCGACGCAGCTTGCGCCGCCCGCAGCCCCACCGACCGTGGCTGCCAGCCACGCCCAGGCGCCGCCGGCGGCCAAGAAGGCCGCGCCGAAGCCGAAGCCGGCCGCTGCGGCGCCTCAAGCGGCGCCTGAGGCCGCCGAGCCGGCCGCCAACAACGAATAGATCCCGCTGGTCGAACCGCCATCATGCCTCTGCACCTGATCAAGCTCGCCGTCGGCTGCGAGTCCGTGAAAGAGCTGAAGGAGTGGATCGCCGAGCGCATGCTCGCGGCCAAGAAGAAGGGCCTGCCGCAGCAGCACGTCCATGTCACGCGGATGACGCCGAAACGGGTCGAGGACATCCTCGCCGGCGGCTCGCTGTATTGGGTGATTCGCGGTGAGGTCGCCGCGCGCGAGAAGATCGTCGGCATCGAGCCGTTCCGCGACGGCGACGGCATCGGGCGGTGCCGCATCATCATGCAGCCGAAGGTGATCGCGGTGTCGCCGCGGCCGATGCGTCCGTTCCAGGGCTGGCGCTATCTGACGGCCGAGGATGCGCCGGCCGATCTCGGCAAGTCCAGTGCGGCGGGCGTCGAAGCCATGCCCGAGCCGCTGCGCCGCGAGCTGCGCGATCTCGGCCTGCTGTAGGACTTCGATGAGCCTCACGCGAGGCGGAAGTCAGCCTCGCTCGCAAGGGCCGGGCGTACGCTCGACGCGGCGTCAGTTGTCCTTGCCTCTGCCTTGCGGGCGAGGGCGCGCTCACGGTGTTGGCGGACGGCTGGTCTCCCGGCGGCTCACGCGGCGATATTGTCGATCAGTCGCGTGGTTCCGATCTTGGCCGCGACCAGGATGCGTTTCGGTCCTGACTCGTTCGGGGCGATGGGCGCCAGCGTCTCGGCGTCGCGGACCTCGAGATAGTCCAAGGCAAAGCCGGCTTCGGTGATCGCGGCGGCGCCATCCCCAATGGCCGCCTGCATGTCGTCGCCGGCGCGCAGCCGGGCCGCCAGCTCCTTCAGGACACGGTGCAGCGTCGGCGCCGCCCGCCGCTCGTCTGCCGTGAGGTAGACATTGCGCGACGACATCGCGAGTCCGTCGCGTTCGCGCACCGTACGGGATCCGACGACACGGACGCCGAGATCGAGGTCGCGCGCCATCTGGGCGACGACGCGGAGCTGCTGATAGTCCTTCTCGCCGAAGATCGCGACGTCCGGCCGGCATTGCGTGAACAGCTTGGCGACCACGGTCGCGACCCCGCCGAAGAAATGCGGACGGAAGCGATCCTCCAGCCCGGCCAATGCCGCGCCCTCCGGCACGATCCGCGTCGCGAAGCCGTCCGGATACATCGCCTTCGCGTCGGGATGCCAGATCAGATCGACGCGCTCGGCCGCGAGTTTCGCAACATCCTCCTTCCAGGTCCGGGGGTAGGACCCGAAATCCTCCGTCGGCGCGAACTGAGTCGGGTTGACGAAGATCGAGACGACCACCTTGTGGGCGCGGCGCTTCGCCAGCCGGACCAGCGAGATGTGCCCTTCATGCAGGGCGCCCATGGTCGGCACGAGCGCGATGCTGGCTTTTCTCGCGCGCAAGCTGTCGAGCTCGCGGCGGAGGGCGGAAACGGTGCGGGCGACGCGCGGGCTTCGTGACATTTTTGCTCGATCTCACAGCGAAAAATTGCGGTTGCACTGTTCGGCCTTGACGCTCGGGCGACTGCCCTTAACAAGAACGCGACACGCCGCTCAGCATACTTGAATACGCCTGTTAGCACGTCTCCGCGTCCGATGCGGAGTTGGTAAACGCGCGCGTCAAGTAGTAGCGGAGGATGCGTCCCCCGTGGGATTCACGATGACGATGCATTTCACTTGACCGCAGACGACCGTGACTCGAAGATGATCGTAAGAGGTCGACAACATGCTGGTGCAAACTAGCCAAGGACAATCGGGCTCGGCCCACGTGGTTGTGCTTGGAAACGAGAAGGGCGGGTCGGGCAAGTCGACCACCGCCCTGCACATTGCCGTGGCACTCCTGAAGGCCGGCCAGCGTGTCGCCACGATCGATCTCGATTGCCGCCAGCAGAGCTTCACCCATTACATCAACAACCGGAGCGCCTGGGCGCGCCGCACCGGCCTGCGCCTCGAACTGCCGACGCACTACTGCATCCAGCTCGGCCGGACGTTGCAGATCGACGAGAACGAGAACACCGAGTTCCAGCAGTTCATGGAGGCCGTGAGCGCCGTCGAACGCTCGTTCGATTTCATCGTCATCGATACGCCCGGCAACGACAGCTACCTGATGCGCCTGGCGCATTCGATGGCGGATACGCTGGTCACGCCGATCAACGACAGCTTCCTCGACTTCGACGTGCTGGGAACGGTCGATCCCGCGACCTATGCCGTGACCGGCGAGAGCCACTATGCGGAGATGGTGCGTGACGTCCGGCGCAAGCGCCGCCAGGTGGACGGTGCGATGACCGACTGGATCGTGGTCCGCAACCGGCTGTCGATGCTCGGCTCCCGCAATAAGCAACTGGTCGCCGACGGCCTCAAGGACCTGTCGCTGCGGCTCGGCTTTCGCGCCATCGACGGCTTTGCCGAACGCGTCGTCTACCGTGAGTTCTTCCCGCGCGGACTGACCGCGCTCGACGACATCGACGAGGCGACCCTGGGCACCCGCCCCAATCTCGGCCACGTCACGGCCCGGGAGGAGGTCACCAGCCTGCTGCGCCAGCTCAAGCTGCCGCTGGACGAGCGCGGCCGCCGCCGCGCCGCGAACCGCGCCGAATGGTTCGCCCAGGTCGACAAGCCACTCGACCTGCACGACATCATCAGCGCCTGAATACCGTCCGCATTCGGGTGAGACCTCGCCTGAGACATTGTGCGCGTTGAACGTGCGCCCGGCTTGGTTAAACAATCTGCGGACAGCGGTGGCGGGTAACGGCGCATCCGGCCTGTTTTGGGGGCGGACGGAGGAAGATTTGTCTCAGGTCAACGCCGCAGCCGCCAATTTCGCTAGATTACCGTCAAATTCATGACTGATTTGAACCTGACGTTCAGGGCTCAAATCGCAAGAGACGGGCGGCGGAACCCAGCTATGCTGCACAGCAACTAGGTGCGGCGCACAACGAACGGGCGACGGATACACAACATTTGGTCTTCCTGTCACAGCGCCGTTACATATATTAAACAGAACGGGTCGCGAGAGTCTTACAGGTTCAAAACTACCTTTGATTGTGCTCCCGAGGGACGAACATGAAGCGTGGAATAACCGTTCTTGTGTCTGTCAGCGTGCTGGCGGCGGTCGGCTACTTCACCGCGAGCAAGTGGGCTATCCGGCACGAGACCATCAGGTTCTATGACGCCTCGCGCGACAACCGGCTGGTCGAGGTCGCCGTGGCCGTCCGGCGCGACAAGGAGATGCAGGCCGAAGCCGGCATGATCAAGCTGCCGGTCGCGATCCTCAATCACGGCAACACCGTCAAGTTCACCGAGTACTCGTTCCTGGCCAACGTATTTGCTGCGCGCGGCTACATGGCGGTCAGCATCCAGCACGACCTGCCGACCGATGCGCCGATGGTGACGAAGGTCGGCGAGCCCTATGTCGGCCGGCTGCCGCAGATCCAGCGCGGTGTCGCCAACATCCGGTTCGCCGTCGAGCAGATGCACCAGGTGCAGCCGAATGCCGACTATGATCATCTGACGATGGTTGGTCATTCGATGGGCGGCGACATCTCGATGTATTTCGCCAAGCAGTATCCCGAAGACGTCCGGAAGGTCGTCACGCTCGACAACCTCCGCGTCCCGTTCGTCACCGACGGCAGGTTCAAGATCCTATCGTTCCGCTCGAAGGACCCGCAATTCAAGACCGATCCCGGCGTGATCCCGAGCGACGACATCTGCGAGAAGGAAGGCATCACCGTCGTCAAGACGGACTTCCAGCACAACGACATGCGCGACACCGGACCTGACGACGCCAAGTCGTCGATCCAGGCCATGCTGGACAAGTTCCTCGCCGACAGCGACAGCACCAGCGACATCGGGCCGGTCAAGACCAACACTCCGTTGCTCGATCCGGGTCCCGTCGCGCCTTATGCGCCGGTTGGGAAGACCGCGACGCCGGCCAAGCCGCTGACGCATTGAGCGCGCAAGCCGGGGAGTGCGGCAGCCTCGCCTGATGCTTGCCTGCCACGACGGGCAGATGCGCTGCCATCGTTGAAGCCGTCCGTCCGCCTGCCCACATGATGCGCGTCCGAGCAAGGTGCGTGCATGGTCGATGATCGTTCGAAGCCCGGTTCTGCCCCGTTGACCTCGGCCGAAGAGGGATCGCGCCAGCAGCGGTTGCCCGACAATGAGCGCTCCACCGCAGACGCCATTGCGGCGTTCGTTGCGCAGGCCAAGGCCATGGCTCCTGCAGCTCAGGGAACCAGAGGCCGTCTCGTCTTTGCACTTGATGCGACCCTGAGCCGCCAGCCAACCTGGGACATGGCCTGTGCCCTGCAGGCCGACATGTTTCGCGAGGCCGCCGCACTCGGCAGCCTCGATATCCGTTTGGTGTACTATCGTGGCTTCGATGAATGCCGCGCCACTGGCTGGATCTCCGACAGCGCTGAGCTGGCCCGGCTGATGGGCAAGATCGATTGCCGCGGCGGCCAGACCCAGATCGGCAAGGTTCTTGCCGAAGCGCGGCGCCATGCGACAGCATCCGGAATCCGCGCCGTCGTGTTCGTTGGCGACGCGATGGAGGAGAATGTCGACGTGCTCTGCGCAAAGGCCGGCGAGCTCGGCCTGCTGAAGGTCCCGCTGTTCATGTTCCAGGAGGGCAATGAGCCCGCGGCCGAGCAGGCGTTTCGCGAGATGGCGCGGCTGTCGGGGGGAGCATGGTGCCGCTTCGATCCCGGCGCATCCGCGCAGTTGCGCGACCTTCTGCGCGCCGCCGCGGCCTACGCGGCGGGTGGCCGGGCGGCGCTGCTCCGGCTGGCCGGCTCCGAAGCGGGCGCGGCACGCCTGATCGGGCAGATGAAGTAGAGATCGATTTCGGCGGCCGCCAACGTCAAGCCCGGCGCAGCGGCTCGAGCCTGCCGGTCGCGGACGCAGCCGATCATGCTTTTTGTCCCGGCACGCCCTATATTCGGGCCATGACACTGATCGCTGGCGCCGTCGCCGTCATCACCCTTTATCTGTTGCTGCAGATGTTCCGGAACGCGAATCCGGCGGCCCTGGCGCGCGCGATCAAGGTTGCCGGCGGTATCGGCTGCCTTGCGGTGGCAGCCTTCACCGGCCTCCGCGGCGAGCTGGTGGTGGCGATCCCGATCGGGTTGTTCGGGGCGGGGCTGCTCGGCTGGTCACCCGGTGGTCTCGGCAATGTCGGCAGCATGTTCGGGCTGGGTGGGCAGCGCTCGTCCGGTCAGAGCTCGCGAGTGCGCTCGCAATTCATCGAGATGGTGCTCGATCATGACAGCGGGCAGATGCAGGGCCGCTTTGTCGCCGGCGCCCATGCCGGCCGGTCGCTGGACGAGTTCGATCTGGCGCAGCTCGCCGCGATGACGCCGAGCCTCGATGCCGACAGCGTCGCTCTACTTGAAACTTATCTGGACCGCCGGTTTCCCGCTTGGCGTCAGCACGCGCAGGGCGATGCGGCAGGGCGGCAGGGCCGCGCGGCGTCGAGCTCCAAAATGACGGAAGAGGAGGCCTATCAGATCCTTGGCCTGCAGCCGGGCGCGGGGCGAGACGAGATCGGGCGTGCCCACCGCGCGCTCATGAAGAAACTGCATCCCGACCAAGGGGGGTCGACGTACCTCGCCGCCCGGGTGAACGAGGCCAAGGATACTCTGCTTCGTACGCATCACGGCTAACTCCGGCAACGCCACCAACGCCACAACACCGAACCCGCTTTCAACGCAACTTTGTCGACACCGGCGGCTCTCGCCCTTGCCAGGCACGATCGTTCGTCATGGTGAAAAAGTTCTAGCGGGAAATCCTTGACGAGTGGTTTGCACCCGTGCGTCCCGCCGTCGATCGCGTGGTCCGCAAACGAAAAGGCCCGCGCTGTGTCGCGCGGGCCTCATCGGAACAGGATCAGTGCCGGCGTTAGTTGTGCACGGTCATGCAGGAGATGTCGGCGCGCTTCAGCTTCTTGCAGACGGCCTCGGCCTGATCACGATCGAGCCCGGCGAAGCGGGCGCGGATCAGCTTCTTGTCGCCCTTCGCGACCGTCTCGGTGAAGGGATCGGCCTTGCTGAGGAGACCTTGTGCCGAGCTGCGGGCCGCCTCGATCCGCTTCTGGGCCTCGGCCTCGTTGTCCAGCGCTCCGACCTGGATGATCCAGCCGCTGCGCGTGACGGAAGGCTTGCTCGGAAGCTCCGGCGCAGCGCTCGCGGAGGCGATCTGCGTCGGCGCCGGCTGGGCCGGAGGCGCCGCATAGGCCATGGCCTGCGACGAGCCTGCCGGCAGGCTGGAGGCGGGCAGCACGCCGAGAATGCCGTTGCCGGTGCCATGGCCCGGCGGCTGCGGCGGCATGTCGGGACGGGGGGCCTCGGTACGGGCGATCGGCGGCGCCGGCTCGATGGCCTCGACACGCTGAGCGAAGGGTGCGGGAGCGGGGGCGGCCGGCTGCGGCGCGGCGGTCGCGAGCTTGACCGCGCCGGCCTTGACCTGGACCGTCCTGACCTTGACCGGCTTCATCGGCTCGGTCGAGCCGGGAACGATCGACATCGGCTGGCTCTGGATCACGCCGGAGGTCATCGGCGCCGGCTCGACCTTGGCCTCTCTCGGTGCCGCCGGCGGCAGGGCCGCGGTGGCTTCCGAGAGGGTTGAGATGATCTTGGAGGCGCGGCTCGGGGCCGGCGTCTCCGGCGCCGCCGAGGCGAGCTGCATCGTGCCCTGATCGGCATCGCCGCTGTCGGAGCCGCCGCGCTCGCCGATCGCCGCCACGGTGCGCCGGGTCGCGCCCTTGTCGAGATTTTCGGCGAGCAGGTTGCGCATGATGGCGTCACGCGAGCCGCCGCTGCGGCCGCCGAGTACGACGCCGATCAGATGGCGGTTGCCGCGGCGCAGCGAGGTCACGATATTGAAGCCGGAGGCGCGGGTGTAGCCGGTCTTGATGCCGTCGATGCCCTCGACATTGCCGAGCAGATGATTGTGGTTGCGGATCGACTGGCCGCGATAATTGAACACCACCGTCGAGAAGTAGCGGTAGTACCGCGGGAAGCGGTCCTGGATCGCGCGGCCGAGGATCGACTGGTCACGCGCCGTCGTGATCTGCGCGTCGGCGGGGAGGCCGGAGGCGTTCACATAGGTGGTGCGGCTCATGCCGAGCGAGCGCGCCTTGCGCGTCATCATCTTGGCGAACTCGTCCTCGTCGCCGCCGATCGCTTCTGCGATGACCACGGCGGCGTCGTTGGCCGAGCGCGTCACGAGGCCCTTGATCGCGTCCTCGACGCGGATGCTCTGGCCGGGGCGCAAGCCGAGCTTGGTCGGCGACTGCTCGGAGGCGTGCTCGGACACCGGCATCTCGGTATCGAGCTTCATCTTGCCGGAATCGAGCCGCTCGAACAGCAAATAGAGCGTCATGATCTTGGTGAGCGAGGCGGGGTGCCGCAAGGCGTCGGGATTGGTCGCCGTCAGCGTCGCGCCGGAATTGCCGTCGACGACGATCGACGCGAACGCCGGGCTGTAGCTGCCCTCGTCATTATGGGGGGAGTGACGCGCGTGATGCTGCCGATGGCGCCGACGCGCCTCCGCGCTGTCGACCGTGACCACTGCTGCCGTCGCGAGGGTGATCAGTCCGTAGACGCCAACTCGCAACAGGCGCGAGGAAGCCATTTTTTTGCGAAGCATGAAATCCCCGTCCAATTTCTGACGTGATCACCGGCTCGTAAGGCGAAATTGTGCCGAACGCCCCCGTAACCGTGCCTGTCGGACCTCCCGATCGCGCCGTGACGCTGCCAAGCATCGAAGGCCTCGAACTGAGGTTTTGTTAAGACGCTGTTTTAGAACAGCTTTACGGTTCGGCCGACGCTGGCCGGGACCACCGGAGAGGTTAGGACGGTCGAGTTGCCAAAGGATTAAAGAAACCTTGCGGCGATGGCTGGTATTTCTGCCGAACTGCCCCGGCTTGGGGCGTCCGACGGTGCGTCGAGACCGCAATGCCCGAGATGGTGCATTGCACAAGATTCTTGATTTTTTTGTGCGCTGCACTATATTATGAATGCGTCAGGGAGCCGGGGCTTCCCTGAGGGCGCTCAAAATCAGGGAAAGGAATGCCACATGTTTAAGGTTGAAGACTTTCAGAACTACGGCAAAGAGCAGTTCGAGACCGTCGTGAACTCCGCGACCACCGTGCAGAACGGCCTTCAGGCCATCGCCACCGCGTATGGCGACTACACCAAGAAGTCGTTCGAGGACACCAAGTCGTTCGTCGAGAAGCTCCAGGGCGTGAAGTCGCTCGACAAGGTGCTCGAGGTGCAGACCGAGTTCGCCAAGTCGGCCTACGAGACCTTCGTCGCCGATTCGCAGAAGATCGCCGGGCTGTATTCGGATCTCGCCAAGCAGGCGTTCAAGCCGCTGGAAGGCATCGCCGCCAAGTTCTCCCCGCCGGCCGCGCACTGACCGTTCGCGCCTGCAGGGAGCACAAAGCCCGGCTTGCGCCGGGCTTTTTTGTTGGCTGAAGGTGGAGCGCTGTCGGTGCCCGGCGCTTCTGTTATTTGGCGACGCGCAGCTTCGACAATGCGGTGCCGATCGAGTTGAACGTGGTCACGATCTGGCTCGAGCTCGTCAGCATGTAGAACTTGTCGGGACTGCTGGCGCAGTTCTGCAGCACGGCCGAGGTCGGATCGGCGGGCGAGCTCGTGTTCACCTGGATCGTGTAGATCGTGTACATCGCGTTGCCCTTCGAATCCTTGGTGTTCTTCAGGTTCGAGCAGAGCAGGGCCTGGCGCGCGTCGATCGGGTTGCCCGAGGCTTGCGACGAGCCGTTGCCGTATTCGGGCCAGCGGTCCTCGGTGTTCAGGCCGTCCGACAGCAGGATGATGACACGGTTATAGGTGGTGTTGACGTCCTCCGCCGGCGCGCCCAGCACGCCGTTTGGAATCAGCGACTGCACGGCCCAGGCAAGTCCGATCGCCTGGTTGGTGCCGCCGGTCGGCTGCATGGCGTTGACCGCGCTCTTCAGCGAGCTCCAGCTGTAGCTGAGCGGCACGATTTCCGCGAGTTTCGTGGAGGCCGTGCTGCTGCAGTACTGGATGTTGTTCTCCATGTGCTGGTTGGCCGGGAACAGCGTCGTCACGTCGGAGGTCGCCGGTGACACGGCATTTGCGTCGTTCGGCTGGGTGCGGTCGGCGACGCATCCGGTCCAGGTGCTCTTGGTGTTGGCGACCCAGGTGTGGGTGAAGGTGTTGACCTTGCACACCGTGCTGGATCCGCTTCCCGTGCAACTACACGTGTTGTTCGGAAGATTGCTGCCGCTGGTCGGGCAACTGCAATAGCTCCCGGTGCACCAGTTCACCCGCGTGCTGGTCTGAACGCTGTTCCAGCAGCCGTTGTAATAGCTGTGCGAGGCGGAATCGTAGCCCGGGCAGATGTAGCCCGTGTAGCTCCCACTCGTCGGAATCCGCGAGGCGCTCGAACTCCCGGTCGCCGGGTCGCTGGTGCAGGAGAAGTAGGGAAAGCCGTTGCCGGACTTGAACGGACAGGAGGATCCCGGTCCCACCATGTCCCATTGCGATTGCGTGTAGCTGCCGTTCGGGATTGCGGCCTGATAGGAGCCATTGGCAGGCTGGATCGTGGGCGGATTCTGCCAGTCGGTCCAGTCGATCCAGTCCTTGGCGTAATTGCTTGCGCCGACGTTCACGACCTTGGCGAATGGAACGACCGAGATGTAGACGTCGCCCGGGGTCTTGGCCAGCGCGCTGAGCTGGTCGATCAGCCCGCCGCTGCCGGCCACGGCGTTCTGCAGCGCGGACATCTTGCCGCTGGATGCCATCGAGCCGGTATTGTCGAGCGCGAGCGCCACCCGCATCTTCACGTCGCCCCAGGTCGATGTCGTTTTGGCGCCGAAGTCCATGGTCGGAAAGCCGGCAATCTTCATGAACTGGGTGACGATCTGACCGTTGGCCGACAATTGGATGTTGGAGGCCGACGAGCTGGTCGAGGCGGTATAGCTGGCCGTCACGGTGACGTTCTGTGCGTCCGTGCTGGTGTAGAGCGCCTTGAAATAGGCGCTTGCCTTGGTTCCGATGTCGGCTGCGCTGATCGTGCCCTGCGCCAGGTCGCGCGACAGCATCAGCGAGGTGGAGTCGAGCGCCGCCTGCATCGACGACCGCGCGGCATTCAGCCGGCTGTAGTCGACGCCTGCCCCGACGAAGGCCAGGATGGGGACGAGCGCGATGGCGAACAGCATGGAGATATTGCCACCGCGGTCGCAGGCGAACCGTCGGACGGCGCGGCGGCAGAGTCGAATGAAGGAGACATCGGTCATGTCGCTCACCAATTATGGTTTTCTGCAGGTGTTTTCGGTTCGGCTTCGTCAAGGACGGGTAAATCGAAACCGCGAAACACCGGGCCAATGCCCGCAGCGTGGCGCCGCGCCCGCAACCGGGCTGGTTCCCTGTCAATGCCCGCTGAATGGGCTTTGTAAAATGCGACCGGTTTGATTAACCTTGCGCCTCATGGCCGGGGCAGGGAATCGGTCCTGCCGGAGCGTCGGTCCGTCCCGGGCCTGCGCTTGCGGCAAACCGGGCGCTGACCCATATTCCCGGTGTCGGTCCGACCGGACCGGTCGGCTGGGACAGGCGATCTGGAAAGCAGGACCGGGTGGCGGAAAGCGGCCCGGCAGGGGACAGGTCGGGGGGCACCCCTTATTGAGAGCAACCCGCCGAGGGAAACTCTTTATTGGGAGCCTCGCAGCCATATCTAACGCGTGCAAGATGTCGCAGCCAACTTCCAGATTGAACCGATCCGCGCCCAGGATGAGCAATAACGACAACAAGTCCGGTGGCACCGGTGGCCCGGTCACGTCCGTGATCACCAAGGTCAAGCCGAAGACCAAGCGCCCCAACCTCTACCGCGTCCTGATCCTGAACGACGATTACACGCCGATGGAGTTCGTCGTTCACGTCCTGGAGAAGTTCTTCAACAAGGACGTCGAGGCCGCGACCAAGATCATGCTCCACGTGCATCATCACGGCATCGGGGAGTGCGGCGTCTTCACCTACGAGATCGCCGAGACCAAGGTGACGCAGGTGATGGACTTCGCCCGCAAGCACCAGCACCCGTTGCAGTGTGTGATGGAGAAGAAATAGCCGGCTCCCTCCGCGAAGGGAGCCGCCGACGCGCGCATCTGCTGGCCAGGGGCGGGGGCTGGGGCGCTGCCCGATTGATCACCGCGAATCGGCATCGGACGAAGGGTCATCGAAAGCCGCAAATTGCTGCAGACGAGGTCAGCGCAATCCGGGCAGGTTTCACTTCTCGTCCGAAGAATTACGGCCGCTCTGGTCCTTATCTCTCCCCGCTCGGCGGCGTGCGCCGTTCGGTTGTCGCAGCCGGATTTGCCGCAATCGGAACGGGTTTTGCATTGACGATCCGGTGAACCCGTAATCGAGCGGCTCGGCCGGTCTTTTGTCGCACTCGGTTATAACTATATTTGACGAAGGTTGTTGTTGCCTGACCGGGCGGCGGCGATCATGATGGCAAGGGGCCACAGAGGACGCGCATGCCGACTTTTTCTCAAAGCCTTGAACAATCCCTGCATCGTGCGCTGGCGATCGCCAACGAGCGTCATCATCAATACGCGACACTGGAACACCTCCTTCTGTCCTTGATCGATGACTCCGATGCAGCGGCCGTGATGCGCGCATGCAGCGTCGACCTCGACAAGCTGCGCGGCAGTCTCGTGAACTACCTCGAAACCGAGTTCGAAAATCTGGTCACGGACGGCAGCGACGACGCCAAGCCGACCGCAGGTTTCCAGCGCGTGATCCAGCGCGCCGTGATCCACGTTCAGTCGTCGGGCCGCGAAGAGGTCACCGGCGCCAACGTGCTGATCGCGATCTTCGCCGAGCGTGAGAGCCACGCCGCGTACTTCCTGCAGGAGCAGGACATGACGCGTTACGATGCCGTGAACTACATCAGCCACGGCATCGCCAAGCGCCCTGGTGTCTCCGAAGCGCGCCCGGTTCGCGGCGTCGACGAGGAGACCGAAGCCAAGGGCAACGAGGACTCCAAGAAAAAGGGCGAGGCGCTGGAAACCTATTGCGTCAATCTCAACAAGAAGGCGCGTGACGGCAAGATCGATCCGGTGATCGGCCGAAACTCCGAGATCAACCGCGCCATCCAGGTGCTGTGCCGGCGCCAGAAGAACAACCCGCTGTTCGTCGGCGAAGCCGGCGTCGGCAAGACGGCGATCGCCGAGGGCCTCGCCAAGCGCATCGTCGACAGCGAGGTTCCGGAGGTGCTGTCGGCCGCGACCGTGTTCTCGCTCGACATGGGCACCTTGCTCGCGGGCACGCGCTATCGCGGCGACTTCGAGGAGCGCCTGAAGCAGGTGCTCAAGGAACTCGAGGCGCATCCGAACGCGATCCTGTTCATCGACGAGATCCACACCGTGATCGGTGCCGGTGCGACGTCGGGCGGCGCGATGGATGCGTCCAACCTGCTCAAGCCGGCGCTGGCCTCGGGCTCGATCCGCTGCATGGGCTCGACGACCTACAAGGAGTATCGCCAGCACTTCGAGAAGGACCGCGCGCTGGTGCGCCGGTTCCAGAAGATCGACGTCAACGAGCCGTCGGTCGAGGATGCGATCGCGATCCTGAAGGGGCTGAAGCCGTACTTCGAGGACTATCACCGGCTGAAATACACCAACGAGGCCATCGAGGCCGCGGTGCAGTTGTCGTCGCGCTACATCCATGACCGCAAGCTGCCGGATAAGGCGATCGACGTGATCGACGAATCCGGCGCGGCGCAGATGCTGCTGGCCGAGAACAAGCGCAAGAAGACGATCGGCATCAAGGAGATCGAGACCACGATCGCCACGATGGCGCGGATTCCGCCGAAGAGCGTGTCGAAGGACGATGCCGAGGTGCTCAAGCATCTCGAGCAGACCCTCAAGCGCGTGGTGTTCGGCCAGGACAAGGCGATCGATTCGCTGTCGGCCTCGATCAAGCTGGCCCGTGCCGGCCTGCGCGAGCCGGAGAAGCCGATCGGCTGCTATCTGTTCTCGGGTCCGACCGGCGTCGGCAAGACCGAGGTCGCCAAGCAGCTCGCCTCGACCCTGGGCGTCGAGCTGCTGCGCTTCGACATGTCGGAGTACATGGAGCGGCACACGGTGTCGCGCCTGATCGGCGCGCCTCCTGGCTATGTCGGCTTCGACCAGGGCGGCCTCCTGACCGATGGCGTCGACCAGCATCCGCACTGCGTGGTGCTGCTGGACGAGATCGAGAAGGCGCATCCGGACCTGTACAATGTGCTGTTGCAGATCATGGATCACGGCCGGCTCACCGACCACAACGGCAAGCAGGTCAACTTCCGCAACGTGATCCTGATCATGACCACGAATGCAGGCGCGGCCGACATGGCCAAGCAGGCGTTCGGCTTCCATCGCTCGAAGCGGGAAGGTGACGACCACGAGGCGATCAACAGGCAGTTCGCGCCGGAATTCCGCAATCGGCTCGACTCCATCGTCTCGTTCGCGCACCTCAACGTCGAGGTGATCGGAATGGTCGTCGAGAAGTTCGTGCTGCAGCTCGAGGCCCAGCTCGCCGACCGCGACGTCACGATCGAGCTGTCGGAACCGGCCAAGGCCTGGCTGATCCAGCACGGCTATGACGAGCAGATGGGCGCGCGGCCGATGGGCCGTGTGATCCAGGAGCACATCAAGAAGCCGCTGGCCGACGAGGTGCTGTTCGGCAAGCTGAAGGGCGGCGGTCACGTCCGTGTCGTTCTCGTCAAGGACGAATCCGGCGTCGAGGAGAAGATCGGCTTCGAGTTCGTCGAGGGCCCGGTCACGCCGAAGTCCGAAGTTCCGGCCGCGCGCAAGCGCAAGCCGAAGTCCGGCGGCGGCTCGAAGGGGCCGGCGCCGAAGGGACCGCTGGTCAAGGCGTAAGCCTGACGCTAAGAGATGACTACGAAAGGCCGGCCATCGCGCCGGCCTTTTTCGTTTGACGCGAGGTGCTGTGATGCGACGTCCGGCTCAGGCCGGCTTGACGAAGAAATACACCGTCAGGCCGCAGCCGACGGCAATGATGAAGCGGCGCACATGGGCCGGCGGGATGATCTGGCCAAGCCGCGCGCCGACGAAGCCGCCGACCATGGCAGCGCCCATCATCGTCAGCGTCTCCAGCCAATGCACGCGGCCTGAGAACGCAAAGATGGCGGAGGCCGTCATATTCATGAGCGCAGCGAGCAGCACCTTCATGCCGTTCATGGCGCGAATGTCGCGCATGCCGTAGAACACCAGGGCCGCCAGCATCAGGATGCCGATGCCGCCGCCGAAGTAGCCGCCATAGATCGCGATCACGAACTGCACCGCCTGGATGGTCCGCGGCCCGAACCAGCGCGCGCCATCCTTGGGCGTAAAGCGCATGCCGAATGCAAACACGATCGTGGCGAACAGCAACAGCCAGGGCACCAGCCGGCTGAAGGCGGCCGACGGTGTGACCAAGAGCAGCACGGCGCCGAGCGTGCCACCGAGCAGGCTGATGATCGACAGCCGCACGAGGTCGTGGCGCCAGGGCGCCTTTGCGTCGTTCAAGATCTCACGGGAGGCCCAAGCGCTGACGAACTGGCCGGGGCAGAGCGCGACGGTGCTGGAAGCGTTGGCGTCAATCGCGGGAATGCCGGCGGCGAGCAGCGTCGGGAAGGTCAGGAACGCGCCGCCGCCGGCCAGCGCATTGACGATGCCCGAGCCGAAGGCGGCGAGGGCGAGCAGGGCCAGCATCGTCCAGTCCGTCATCGCTGTCACGACTCGCCCTTCAGCCGCTGGCCGTCCTGGACGCGGACGCGCTCGGCGCCGCGCGCGCCGGCCGGCGACAGCCTGAGCATGCTCAGGAACGCGCCGACCAGCGCGAAACCGACCCCGGTCAAGAGCGACAGCCGCGTGCCGTCGGTCGCGTCGATCGCGAGAAACATCGCGACCAGGGCCGCGCCCGTGGTCTGGCCGAGCAGGCGCGCCGTGCCGAGCATGCCGCTGGCGCCGCCGGCGCGCTCGCGTGGCGCAGCGGCGATCATGGTGCGGTTGTTCGGCGTCTGGAACAGGCCGAAGCCGCAGCCGGCCAGCGCCATGCGCCAGACGACATCCCATGCCGACGGCTCGCGCGGCAGCAGGCCGAGCGCACCGAGCCCGCATGCGAAGATCACGAGACCGATGCCACCGAGCAGCCCGGCCGGCACGCGCTCGACCAGCCGCCCCGCAATCGGCGCCGTCAGGCCGACCGCGATCGGCCACGGCGTGATCAGCAGGCCCATCTGCACCGGCGAATAGCCGAAATGGCTTTCGAGATAGAAGGGGATCGCGACGAAGGCGAGCATCTGGCCGCAGAACGACGAGATCGAGGTCGCGATCGACAGGGCGAACACCGGAATGCGCAGCAGGTCGACCGGCAGCAGCGGCGAGGCCATGTGGGTCTGGCGCCAGACCAGCCACACGCCGGCCGTGACGGCGACGACGAACTCGATCGCGCAGGTCACCAGCGCCTCGCCATGGCCGAGGCTGTCCACGGCGGCGATCAGGAAGCCGAAGGCGACCGCGCTCAGCGCCGCGCTCTGCCAATCGAACATGTGCGGCGCGCGCGGCGTATGCGGCAGGAAGCGGAAGCCGAAGACGAAGGTGACGATGCCGAGCGGCACGTTGATCGCGAACAGCCACGGCCAGCTACCGACGGCGAGGATGCCGGCGGCGATGGTCGGACCGAGTGCGGCGGAGACCGCGACCACCATCGCATTGATGCCGATGCCGCGGCCGAGCAGAGCGTGCGGATAGGTGAAACGCACCAGCGCCGAGTTGACGCTGAGGATGCCGGCGGCGCCGAAGCCCTGCAGGATGCGCGCGAGCGTCAGCAGTAGCAGGCTGTCGGCCAGCGCACAGAAGGCGGAGGCAGCCGTGAACAGCATGAGGCCGGCGAGATAGACCCGCCGATAGCCGATGATCTCGCCGAGCGAGGCCAGTGGCAGCAGCGAGATCGTTACCGCGAGCTGATAGCCGTTGACGATCCAGATCGAAAAAGCAGGACTCGCATGGAGGTCGCGGGCGATCGTCGGCAGCGCCACATTGGCGATGGCGCCGTCGATCACGGCCAGCACGATGCCCAGGGCGATCGTCACGATCGCCCAGGTACGCTGCGGCAGCGGCAGTCCGTCGGCGTGCAGACCCGTGGTCGTCGGCGTCATCATGCGGGCTCCGATCGCAGCCGGGCCGCGGACAATGAACGGGAACGGGCAACCGGGCCGTACAAGTCCCGTTCCACGCCAGCGGAGCGCGCCGGCGCGTCACCGCCGTTTGGGGCGGACCTGGATCGCCTTGAGGTAATTGACCGCGGCCTCTGCCTCGGGCCGATCGAACTGGAAGCTCGGCATGTCCTTGTGAATGGTCGACAGGCCGGCCTGCAGCCGCTGGGCGAAATCCTCGTCGTAGAGCTTGCTGTCACCGAAGGTCCTGAACGGGGGCGCGTCGGGGTGCCGGCTGGCGCCTGTGAGACCTACCGCATGGCATCGGCTGCAAAGGCTTTGCAAGAGCGCTTTTCCACGCTTCTGCTCGCTGTCCAGCGCATGGCTGGCGGTCGACGCGAACGCCAGCAGCAGGCAGGCGGACCCCATTCGTCGTCTCATGAACTCGTTCTCGCGTGTCTTGCGCCCGGCTACCAGCGGCCCTCGGCCTTGCTATAGGCATATAGGGCGATCAGCCCGATCGTCACCAGGGTCGAGCCGATCAGGACGATCCGGTCCCAGCGCAGCTGTGTCTCGTCGTCCCGCTGCAAGGTCAGCAGGGAGAACAGGGCCTTCATGGCAAAGCGGCGCATCGGATCGATCCCGGCAGCGGCCGCACATTCCGATGACGTGGGCCGGCCGCAGCTTAGCCTGCCCAATCGTTGCGCCGCCATGGCGAACATCTTGGGTCTGATGTCCGGCTTCCGGAGGGGCTCGGAAGCCGGATGCTGGAACTACCCAGCCTGTCCCATCACGACGTCTGCAACCGCCCGCGCGACTTTCGCGATCGTTGCGTTGCGATCCTCGGGAGACGCCTGTGAACCAGTCAGATAGGCCGTGACCAGAACCGGTTTGCGGCCCGGGGGCCAGAGAATGCCGATGTCGTTGGTCGTGCCGCGGTCCCCAGCGCCCGTCTTGTCGGCGACGCGCCAGTCACGCGGCACACCGGCGCGAAGCCGAGTGTCGCCGGTCTTGTTGGCGATCATCCAGTCCGTCAATCGCTGGCGCATATTCGTCGACAAGACCTCGCCAAGGAGCACGCGGCGCAGGTTCTGTAGCATGGCGGCCGGACTGGTCGTGTCGCGAGGGTCGTCGGCCAGCGCCTCGTTGAGCTCAATTTCCCAGCGGTCCAGGCGGCTGATCTCGTCGCCGATCGATCGGGCAAAACGCGTCAGACCCGCAGGACCGCCGATCTGCCGCAACAGGAGATTTCCCGCGGTGTTGTCGCTCTGGGTGAGCGCAGCTTCGCAGAGCTCGGCGAGTGTCATGCCGCGGCCGACGTGCTCCTTGGTCACCGGCGAATATGTTACGAGATCCTTCGCCTCGAACGGGACGCGCGTGTCGAGATGCAGTTCGCCGGCGTCGACGCGCTTCAGGACAGCCGCGGAAGCCAGACACTTGAACGTGCTGCACATCGGAAAGCGCTCGGCCGAGCGCAGGCCCGCCTCGAACCCGCTTTCGGAGTCGAGGACGGCGATGCCGAGCCGTCCGAGGCTCTCGCGCTCGATGCGGGCGAGTTCCCCTTCCAGATGCGCCCTTCGGTCGGCCGCCGCCTTCGCCGCAGGTGATGGCAGCCCGCTCGCCGCAGCCGCCATCCCGAGGATTCCAAAACCCAGACGCCGTCTCGTCAGCATGTTCATTCTCCAGTGACTGCGCGAACCTGCCGAACGAGGTGACGACTGACAAACGATCATTTATTCGTCGAGCCATGAGCAGAACTTGGTCATCATGCCCATCCGCAGCCATCTCCCTTTGAACGCCTTGCGGGCCTTCGAAGCATCCGCCCGGCATCTGAGCTTCACCAAGGCAGGCTTGGAGCTCAGGGTCACGCAGACCGCGATCAGTCACCAGGTGAAACAGCTCGAGCAGATGTTGGGCGCTCACCTGTTCCGGCGCCTGCCGCGTGGCCTCACGTTGACTGACGAAGCCCTGGCTCTGTTTCCCGTCCTCAACGATGCGTTCAGTCGCATCAGCGGCGCGATCGATCGCATCGAAGCGAAGGGAACCCGCGAGGTCGTGACCGTCGGCTGTGTCGGCACCTTTGCAACGGGATGGCTGTTGCAACGCCTCGACGGTTTTCGAGATGCGCACCCCCATATCGACCTGCGCCTCCTCACCAACAACAACCGCATCGATATCGCCGGAGACGGGCTCGACATCGCGCTTCGCTTCGGCGACGGATCCTGGCACGGCACTGAGGCCATCCATCTGATGTCTGCCCCGCTGTCGCCCGTCTGTCATCCCGATGTCGCGAGTCGTCTGCGCGCGCCGTCGGACCTCGCGGGCGAAAATCTCCTGCGGTCGTATCGCGCCGAGGAATGGCCATTATGGTTTGCAGTCGCGGGCGCTCCATGTCCGATGATCCAGGGGCCGATCTTCGACAGCTCCGTCGCGATGGCCGAAGCGGCCGCGCGCGGCGTCGGCGTTGGCCTGGTTCCGATCGCCATGTTCAACTGCGAGCTCGAGACGGGTCGGCTGGTCCGGCCGTTTGCGGCTGGGGTCGCCGCCGGTTCTTATTGGCTGACCTGGTTGAAGTCGAAAGAACCGACGTCCGGCATGCTTG
Organism: Bradyrhizobium sp. HKCCYLS3070; assembly: GCF_051167575.1. Classification (NCBI taxonomy): domain Bacteria; kingdom Pseudomonadati; phylum Pseudomonadota; class Alphaproteobacteria; order Hyphomicrobiales; family Nitrobacteraceae; genus Bradyrhizobium; species Bradyrhizobium sp. HKCCYLS3070. The sequence goes on along the minus strand of NZ_JBNPTI010000014.1, from coordinate 97,356 downwards.
CCTTTCGTGACTGGCTGGTCGATGCCTTGCGCGCCGATCCGCCGCGCTGACGGCCGGGCGCCACCGCGCACAAGCCGAGGGCGCGAACAGCGCCACGAGGCGCGTGAGGCGGGCGCGTTGCGGCCAGCTCAGCGCTTTACGGCGCTGCGCCGCCACTCGCGTGGCGACAGGCCGAACTGCTCGCGGAACACGCGGCCGAAATGCGAGAGGTCATTGAAGCCCCAGCAAAACGCGATCTCGCTGATCTGACGATGCGCCAGCATCGGCGAGCCGAGATCGCGCCGGCACTGCTTGAGCCGCTCGGCCAGCACGAAGCGTTGGAACGACGTCTCCTCGTCCGAGAACAGATCATTGACGTAGCGCGTCGATAGCCCGAGCTCGCGTGCGATCTCCGGCAGTGAGAGGCCGGCGTCGGATAGTCGGGTGCGGATGTGCGCCTTGATCCGATAGAGCAGCGTTGCGCGATGGCTCGAGGCGGGCAGGGGTTGTGCGCGCAGCCGCTCGGCCAAGGTCATGGCGAGCAGGTCGGCGGCCTGGTTGGCGAGAGGTTCGGCATGCTCGGGGCCGATGTGCTCGGCGCGCTCGCAGAGCCTGACGATGAACTCATGGGCGAGGGGCTGGAGCGGGCTGTCGGGGCCAAAGCTGATCGCCGTCACGGTCTCCGTCGGGCCGATCCGGCGCTGCAGCATCTCGCGCGGGAGCTTGAACACGATCTGCTTGAACGCGGCGTCGAACTGCAGCTCATACGGGCGGGTCGTGTCGTAGATCGCGAACTCCCCGGGCCGGATCACGGTGTCGCGGCCATCCTGGACGACGCCGCCCATTCCCTCACGTCCGAATGCGACGAGAACGAAGTCGGCATCCGCCCGGGAGATCCGCTGCGAGGTCCGGTGCACGCGCTGCCGGTCCGAGGCAACCTCGGAGCAGACAGCCCGTCCCAACGTGGTATGGGTCACCGAGCCGCGAAACGCGCTGCCGAGATCGGACGTGCAATCGAGCCCGACATAGACGTCGCAGACGATGTCCTGCCACCGCGCCAGCCGGCGGTGGCCCGGGCTTCCGTCGGTGGTGAACAGGATCGGCATCGCTCCGTCTCCCCCTGCACCTCTGCCGGCTTGATCTGTGGCAATGCAGCAAATTCCGGGCCGGCTGGGGTCTTCGTCTCGGCCGCAGTCGAATTTTCGTTCCCTGGCAGACGAGCGCGAAAGCCGGCTGGCGTCAATAGTTGGCCCGGTCGCGGCGCCACCGCCGCGCACGGCATCAGGGAGCAGCAGCGATGGGACTGGCACATCCGAAATACAAGGTGGCGGTGGTGCAGGCGGCACCGGCCTGGCTCGACCTGGACGCCTCGATCAAGAAGACCATCGCCCTGATCGAGGAGGCGGCCGACAAGGGCGCCAAGCTGATCGCGTTTCCGGAGGTCTTCATCCCCGGCTATCCCTGGCACATCTGGATGGACTCGCCGGCCTGGTGCATCGGTCGCGGCTTCGTGCAGCGCTATTTCGACAACTCGCTGGCCTATGACAGCCCGCAGGCCGAAGCGCTGCGGGCTGCCGTGCGCAAGGCCAGGCTGACGGCCGTACTGGGACTCTCCGAGCGCAACGGCGGCAGCCTCTACATCGCGCAATGGCTGATCGGCCCGGACGGCGAGACCATTGCCAGGCGCCGCAAGCTGCGGCCGACCCATGCCGAGCGTACCGTCTACGGTGAGGGCGACGGCAGCGACCTTGCTGTGCATGATCGTCCCGACATCGGCCGGATCGGTGCGCTGTGCTGCTGGGAGCATCTGCAGCCGCTGTCGAAATATGCGATGTACGCGCAGAACGAGCAGGTGCACGTCGCGGCGTGGCCGAGCTTCTCGCTGTACGATCCGTTCGCGCCGGCGCTCGGCGCCGAGGTCAACAACGCCGCCTCGCGCGTCTATGCGGTCGAGGGCTCGTGCTTCGTGCTGGCGCCGTGCGCCACCGTCTCGCAGGCGATGATCGACGAACTGTGCGACCGGCCCGACAAGCACGCGCTGCTGCATGTCGGCGGCGGCCACGCCGCGATCTTTGGTCCGGATGGCTCGTCGCTCGCCGAGAAGCTGCCGCCGGAGCAGGAAGGCCTGCTGATCGCCGAGATCGATTTGGGCATGATCGGCATCGCCAAGAATGCCGCCGATCCGGCGGGACACTATTCGCGCCCCGACGTCACCCGGCTGCTGCTCAACAAGAAGCCGCTCAACCGGGTCGAGCAGTTCGCGTTGCCGGTCGACACGGTCACTCCCGGCGAGGCGCCATCGGCGGCTGGCTGACAGGCTTGGCGGGCGCTAGGTCCCGGCCTCCGGTTGTGCCGGCGGCGGGGCCGACCGCCGCGGCGGCCGCTGCGGACGGCCTGCCGGCGCCGCCATGCGCGGCTGCAAGGTGACGATCACCGGGTTCGGCTTGTGGTCGGTCGCCGCGCCAGTCGCTGCGTCCACACCCATGCCGATCAGGCCGCCCGCCAGGATGTTGCCGGCGAAGCCGGCCGCGCCGGTCGCCGGGATGTCCTTGGTCAACGGGATGATCTGGGTCTCGTAGCCCGGTTTTTCGATGGTGACGGAGATGTCGGCATTGCGTTTGGCGACGAACGAGCAGGGCGTCGTGCAGGTCATCGGCGCTTCGAGACCGGCGATCGTGGCTTCGGCCCCGGACGGCGTCGACGCGACACTGATCGTCTCGGTTGTACCCCGCGTTACGGACGCGCAGCCTCCCAGCGCGGCGCACAGCGCCACCAACGCTACAACTCTCATTTGGTACTGCCCCCTTCAAACCCGGGGGAACTCAAGCGCAACTGGAGCGGGACGGCAAGCGCAATCAGCATTATCCGAAGAAATTCCCGGGCGAGTTTCGCGCGAGTGTGGCTTTCACACCTGCTTTCCACGAACCTGCCGCGCGATCGCCTTCTGCGCATCGAACTCGGCGCGCCGCCGCGCCAGCTCGTCCGGCGCGAGCATGGCCGGATTGCTGTAGTCGCGCTTCCAGCCGTGATCGTCGCTCCAGTGCAAAGGCGATTGCACGGTCGTGCGTGCGGCTGGTGAACTCTCGAGGACACGCAAAGCCAACTCGAGCGTGAAGGCCTGTGAGGCCGCGTCGTGCGGCTTGCCGGCGGAATTGCCCAGCGGAAAATCCGAGAACAGGAAGCGCGGCGCGGCGGCGTGCTCGACGATGTCCTTGGCGCAGCCCATGACGACGGTCGCGACGCCGTTCGCTTCGAGATGCCGTGCCACCAGGCTCACGGTCTGGTGGCACACCGGACAGTTCGGCACCAGCACGACGGCGTCGATCTCGTCGGCGCGGCAGCGCGCGAGAATCTCTGGCGCATCGGTCTCGATCGTGACGCGGTGGCTGCGATTGGTCGGCGCGCCGAAGAAGCGCGGTCCGACCGCGCCGATGCGGCCTTCACCTGCCAGCCTTAGGAGCTGTGGTAGCGGAAACCAGGTGCCGGAATCCTCGGCCGAGGTGTGCGCGCGATCATAGGCGATGTGGGAAATGCGCAGGTCGTGCTGCGCCGACGTGTCGCCGTCATAGACGGAGTAGAACTTGGCGCCGCCATTATAGGGCGCGCCGGGGCCTTGATCGCCTTTGGCGGGATCGAAAGGCGCGGCCGTGGTGACGATGGTGACGCGCGACTGCGCGAGCGGCTTGCGCAAGGGATGGAACGGCGCCGACGTGTAGTGAGCCCAGCGATAGGGCGTGTCATAGCCGATCGCGAGATAGTAGTCGCGCGTGCGCGCCATGTAGGACAATGGCGCATCGCTTTCGGGCGCGAAGCCGAGTCTGTCGTCGGTCGGTGCGGTCATCCGTCGCGCTCCCTGCGGCACTCGGGGATTGCTAGCCGGCTCGTTCGCTGTGTCAAGGCGCCGCGCGGTGGAACCCCGCATGGTCTTGGGCTTTGTCTCTCGGCAGAATTCCAACCATTGCACCGCGCTCACGATGCTTTCCATGATTTCGGTTGCTCGCATTGCCTGTCTCGGCCTTGCCTTGATGCTGACCATGCCCTTGTCCGGCGTGGCGGCGGAGCAGGCCTCCGACCGTGACGCTGCCGCGCCGGCTGATCCGAAGGACGGCGCCCGGCAGGATTCGCCGCAGGAGGCTGCCAAGCCGGCAGACGCTGCGGCAGGGGGCTCGGAGAACAAGTCCGAGGAGGCCAAGGAGAGCGGTACGCGCGAGGCGATCTGCCTGATGATCGAATCCGCAGCCAAGGCGAATGATCTGCCGCTCGAATTCTTCGCTCGCGTGATCTGGCAGGAGAGCCGCTTCCAGAGCGATGCAGTCGGGCCGGTCACGCGCAACGGCCAGCGCGCGCAGGGAATCGCGCAGTTCATGCCGGGCACGGCGAACGAGCGCCAGTTGCTCGATCCGTTCGATCCGGTTCAGGCGCTGCCGAAGTCGGCGCAGTTCCTGGCCGAGCTGCGCGACCAGTTCGGCAATCTCGGGCTCGCGGCGGCGGCCTACAATGCGGGGCCGCGCCGGGTGCAGGACTGGCTCGCCGGCAAGGGGCAGATGCCCTGGGAGACCCGCAACTACGTCTCCGCCATCACGGGAGCCACGATCGATGAGTGGGCGGCCGCCGGTAACGGCGGCAAGACGCCGCCGAGCCCGCCGCCGACCTCGTGTCGTCAGCTGATGGCGATGTTGAAGCGCGCGCCGAATCCGTTCGTCACGGAGCTCGAGCAGCATGTGGCGCTGTCGGCCGCGAAACCATGGGGCGTCCAACTGGCTGCAGGCTTCGACCGCAACAAGGCGCTCGCGATGTATTCGCGGGCGATCAAGGGGCTTGGCCCGGTCATCGGCGACCGCGACCCGAGCCTGCTGTCGTCGGTGATGCGCTCGCGCGGCAACCGCGCCTTCTACCAGGTGCGGATCGGCGCCGAGACACGGGCCGAGGCCGACGCGCTCTGCAGTCGGATCCGCGAGGCCGGCGGTGCCTGCTTCGTGCTGCGCAATCGCTCCGGATAGAGCTGCCGCAGCGCGGCGTGTGGGGGATGGCTGCGCCGGACGCAGACCCGCGCGCGCCTGATGGCGGTTGACGCGAGCGGCTTTCGCCAGCCTTATCGCGGTTCGTTCCGCTGGGCCGCCCGTGACACTTCCTCCGCTCGATTCGCCGCAATGGCATGGTTCACTGCGCGCCTTCGGCTGGGGGCTGCGCGCGACGTCAGCGACCATCCTGTCACTGGTGCTGTTCGTCACCTTCATCGGCATCGGCGCGCTCGCCCACGATACCCGTTTCAGCATGCTCTGGGCGATCCTGAGCACGGTGCTGGTATGGGCCGGTCCAGCGCAGATCATCCTGGTCTCCACGCTCGGCTCCGGCCAGACCATTCTGCAATCGGCGATCGCGGTCACGATGAGCGCGATCCGGCTGTTTCCGATGGTGGTGGCGGTGCTGCCCCTGATCCGCTCGCCGCAGACCAAGCGGCGGCACCTGGTGCTGATCGCCCATTTCACCGCCGTGACCCTGTGGGTCGAATGCTATCGCTTCCTGCCGCATGTGCCGCGCGATCGCCGCATCGCCTTCGTGCATGGGCTCGGCAGCGGCCTGATGGGGATTGCGCTGATCGCGACCATCATCGGGTATCTTCTCGCCGCCAATCTGTCGCAGACCTTCGGCGCCGCGGTGCTCTTGCTGACGCCGCTGGCCTTCCTGTTCTCGACCCTGCGCAACGCCAGGGAGCTTGCCGACGTGCTCGCGCTCGGTCTCGGCCTCGTGCTGTATCCTCTGGCCGCCCAGCTCGACAGCGGCGTCGACATCCTGGTCAGCGGCGTCGTCGCCGGAACGCTCGCGTTCGGCGCGCACAAATGGCGCGAGCGGCGGGGGCTGGCATGAGCGACTTCGTCGGCGATTGGCATGCGCTCGTGGTGCTGCTGGTGGCGGGCGTGATCCCCAACCAGATATGGCGCCTGCTCGGACTTTGGTTCGGCAGCGGGCTCGACGAGGGCTCGGACCTGCTGATGTGGGTCAAGGCGGTCGCGACCGCCATCTTGGCGGGGGTCATCGCCCAGATCCTGGTGCAGCCGCCGGGCGCGCTCGCCAGCGTGCCGTGGGGGCTGCGCTACGGTGCCGTCGCTGCCGGCCTTGCAGCCTTCATGGCGAGCCGCCGCTCGATCTTTGCCGGTGTCGTCTGCGGCGAAGCCGCGATGCTGGCCGGCAAATGGTGGCTCGGCTGAGTTGCGCGATCTTGCGCGACCGCAATTGCGGTGAGCCGAGGTTCGGATAGATTGCCGGGAAGACCCAAGGACTCCGCAATGACCACTGATTCCGATCTCCGTCCGGGAGAAGTCGCCGTCGACGCGCCACAGCCGCGCGACGCCACGCTGTATTTCATCGGCCGCATCCGCACGCCCTGGACCTCGCGGCTCGAGACGCCGCGGCAGGGCAGCTTCGAGGGGCCGGTGTGCCGGCTCGAGATCTTCGAGCCCTGGGTGCCGGCGCTGCAGGGCATCGACGCCTTCAGCCACCTCCAGGTGCTGTACTGGCTCAACCGGGCGCGCCGTGATCTCGTCAAGCAGAGCCCGCGCCATCATGACGGCGAAACCCGGGGCACCTTCGCGCTGCGCTCGCCGGTGCGTCCCAATCCGATCGGCGTGTCGACCGTCCGCTTCGTCGCGTTGGAAGGCAACACCGTGCTGGTGCGCGGTCTCGACTGCCTCGACGAGACGCCGCTGATCGACCTGAAGCCGGATCATTGCGCGTTCACGCCGGCGGCGGCGGGTGAGGATGACAAATAGGACCGACGGATCCGGATGTCGAAGGTGAACAAGCGGCCGCAGAAGACGGTGACGGCTCTGGATGCGATCACGGCGGACCTCGTCGCCGTGCTGGTGGCGGTGACCGACGGACACCCGAAGATCATGACGATCGAGCATGCTGCGGCGCTGCCGAGCGGACCGTTTCAGTTCGCGCACCGCTCACTGCAGATGGGGCTGCGCGCCTGGGTCGAGGCGCAGACCGGTCATCCGCTCGGCTATGTCGAGCAGCTCTACACCTTCGCCGACCGCGGTCGCGGCGGCGATCCCGACGCGCCGCACCGCATCTCCATCAGCTATCTCGGCCTGACCCGCGAGGAAGAGGGGCGTGAGGGCGCGGATGCGCAATGGTCGTCGTGGTACGACTACTTCCCGTGGGAGGATCATCGCGACGGACCGCCGACGATCCTGGCCAAGATCATCGCGCCGAAGCTGAAGGCCTGGGCGCGAGCCGCCGACCAGCCGGCGCTGCAAAAGACGAGATGGCAGCGCGCCGCAATCACCTTCGGTCTCGATGGCCGCGAGTGGAACGAGGAGCTGACGCTGCAGCGCTATGAGCTGCTGTATGAGGCGGCGATGATCCCCGAGAGCGTGCGCGAGAAGGGGGCCAGCCAGCCGATGCTGCCCGGGCGCGCCATGATCGGTGATCACCGTCGGATTCTCGCCACCGGCATTGCCCGCCTGCGCGCCAAGATCAAATACCGGCCGGTCGTGTTCGAGTTGATGCCGGAAGAATTTACACTGCTGCAATTGCAGCGCAGCGTCGAGGCTCTCGCCGGCCGGCTCGTGCACAAGCAGAACTTCCGCCGCCTCATCGAGCAGCAGGAACTGGTTGAAGAGACAGGCGCAATTGCTGCCGACACGATTGGCCGGCCGGCCAAGCTGTTCCGCTTCCGGCAGGGCGTTCTGGCCGAGCGGGCGGTGGTCGGAACCAAGCTGCCGCTCTCGCGATCTTGATCTCCCGCTCTTGACACAGCTTATGCTCAGGATAAGTATAAGCCATCTTATGCTCACGGAGAGTATAAATGGTCGATCTTGTCCTGCCCGCCGTCGCGCCGAATGCATCGCTTGCTGAGCGTCTGAGCCGGGTGATCCCGCCGCCGGAATGGGCTGTCTTCGAGGACGATGTCGAAGCCATTCTGGCGCTGAAGCGCCGGCGCAATGCCGTGGTGCTGGCGCACAACTATCAGACGCCCGAAATCTATCACGGCGTCGCCGACATCGTCGGCGACAGCCTGCTGCTGGCGCGCGAAGCGACCAAGGTCGATGCCGAGGTGATCGTGCTCGCCGGCGTCCACTTCATGGCCGAGACCGCCAAGCTGCTCAATCCCGACAAGACGGTGTTGATTCCCGACGTAGAGGCGGGCTGCTCATTGGCGGAGTCGATCACCGCCGACGACGTGCGGCTGATGCGCGCGCGCCACCCGGGTGTGCCCGTGGTCGCCTATGTCAACACGTCGGTGGCGGTGAAGGCCGAGTCCGACGTCTGCTGCACCTCCGGCAACGCGCGCGCGGTGGTCGAGTCGCTCGGTGTCGATCACGTCATCATGCTGCCGGATGAATATCTCGCGCGGAACGTCGCCGCACAGACGAACGTGAGGATCACGGCCTGGAAAGGGCATTGCGAGGTACATGAGCGCTTCAGCGCCGAGGACGTCTGCACGCTGCGCGACAACCATCCTGGTGTCACCGTGCTCGCCCATCCGGAATGTCCTCCAGAGGTCGTGGCGGAGGCGGACTTCGCCGGCTCCACCGCGGCGATGTCGGACTTCGTCGGAGCAAGAAGGCCGGCCCGGGTGGTGCTGCTGACAGAATGTTCGATGAGCGACAATGTCGCCGTGCTCCATCCCGACATCGAGTTCATCCGCCCCTGCAATCTGTGCCCGCACATGAAGCGGATCACCCTGAAGAACATCCGCCATGCGCTCGAGACCAACACGCACGAGGTCACGATCGATCCCGCGATGGCCGAGCGCGCGCGGCGCGCAGTGGAAAGGATGCTGGCATCATGAGCATCGATGTTTCGAAGTTGATCGGCCGTCCCGTGATCATCGGCGGCGGTGCCGCAGGTCTGATGACGGCGCTTGCGCTTGCGCCCGAGCCGGTCGTGCTGTTGTCGAAGTCGCCGCTCGGCGCGGAGGCGTCGAGCATGTGGGCGCAGGGTGGCCTCGCCGCCGCGGTTGGCGATGACGATGATCCGTCGCTGCATCTGAAGGACACGCTCGCCGCCGGAGCCGGATTGTGCGGCGAGGCCGCCGCGCGCCGCATCATCGATGCGGCGCCGGCCGCGGTCGAGCGCCTCGCCCAGCTTGGCGTTGCGTTCGACCGAGGTGCGGATGGACGTTGGCGTCTGGGCCTGGAGGCCGCACACAGCCGCAACCGGATCGTGCATGCGACGGGCGACGGCACGGGACGCGAGATCATGCGCGCGCTGATCGCGGCTGTCAGGCGTTGTGCTTCGGTGACCTTGCTCGAAGGCGTCGAGGCGCGCCGGCTGATCGTCAATGACAACGCGATCCAGGGCGTGGCTGCGGCGCGCGGCGATGAGGCTCTGATCCTCGCCACGACGCGCGTCGTGATCGCAACCGGCGGCATCGGCGGCCTGTTCCTCGACAGCACCAATCCGGCCGGCTGTTTCGGCCAGGGCCTCGCGCTGGCGGCGCGGGCCGGGGCCGTGCTGTCCGATCTCGAATTCGTGCAGTTTCACCCCACCGCGTTCGACGGACCGTCGCGGCCGCTGCCGCTGCTCACCGAGGCGATCCGCGGCGACGGCGCCGTCCTGATCGACGACACCGGCACGCGCTTCATGGCCGACGAGCCCGGCGCTGAGCTGGCGCCGCGCGACGTAGTGGCGCGGGCGGTATGGCGCCGCCGTGCGCAAGGCCGCCGCGTGTTCCTCGATGCGCGCAACAAGCCGGGCAAGGATTTCGCCGCGCGCTATCCCGTGATCAGCGCGTTCTGCCGCATGGCGGGCATCGACCCCGCGCGCGATCCGATCCCGGTGCGGCCGGCCGTGCACTATCATATGGGCGGCATCGCTGTTGACACGATGGGACGCAGCACGGTCGAGGGCTTGTGGGCCTGTGGCGAGGCCAGCCGCACCGGCCTGCACGGCGCCAACAGGCTCGCCAGCAACTCGCTGATGGAAGCGATCGTCTGCGCGCAATGGGTGGCCGAAAGCGTGGCCGGCGCGCCGCAGCGTGCAGGCAAGCCGTGCGCGGTGGCTGCCATTCCGCCGGCGTCCGATCCGTCGGCCGCACGGCCGCTGCTGTCGCATGCGCTCGGCGTGATGCGCGAGCATCGCACGATCGCGGCTGCCGTCAGCGGCCTGCTTCCGCTGGCAGAGCAGGCCGGGCCCATGGCTGACCCGGCGCTGGTCGGCTTGATGCTCGCGGTCGCGGCCCATGCGCGGGAGGAGAGCCGCGGCGCGCATTTCCGCAGCGATCGTCCGGGCACGCTGCCCGTCGCGCAGCCATCCAGCCTCACTCTGCCCGAGGCGATCGCGGTTGCCCGCGACATTGTCGAGGCGGAGCAGACGCCGTCCAGGAGCGCAGTGCCATGACTCTCAATCCTCTCTCGCCTTTGCTCTACGAGCCGCTGGTGCGCATGGCTCTGCTCGAGGATCTCGGCCGCGCCGGCGACATCACCACCGATGCCATCGTCCCCGCCGAGCAGCGCGCATCGCTGAAGCTGCGGGCGCGCCAGCACGGGGTGATCGCGGGCCTCGATGTGGCGCGCTGCGCCTTCCAGACCGTCTCGCCGGACGTGCGCATGGAGATCGTGCGACCGGACGGCAGCGTCGTGACGCCGGGAGACGCGATCGCGACCATCAGCGGCCCGGCACGGGCGCTCCTGACCGGCGAGCGCGTGGCGCTCAACTTCCTCTGCCGCTTGAGCGGGGTCGCCAGCGCGACGGCGTCCCTGGTATCGGCGGTGAAGGGGACGAAGGCGCAGATCGTCTGCACCCGCAAGACCACGCCGGGCCTGCGCGCGCTGGAGAAATATGCGGTGCGCGCGGGAGGCGGCGGCAATCACCGGTTCGGGCTCGATGACGCCGTCCTGATCAAGGACAACCACATCGCCATCGCCGGCGGCATCCAGGCTGCCATCACGCGCGCAAAGGCCCATGCCGGCCATCTCGTCAAGATCGAGGTCGAGGTCGACACTCTGGCTCAGCTCGAGCAGGCGCTGACGCTGGGCGTCGATGCGGTGCTGCTCGACAACATGACGCCGGCGGAGCTCGAAACCGCGGTCGGCATGATCAGCGGCAAGGCCATCTCCGAAGCCTCGGGCCGGATCACCGTGGAGACCGCGCCCGCGATCGCCGCGGCCGGCGTCGACCTGATCTCGGTCGGCTGGATCACGCATTCGTCGGCCGCGCTCGACATCGGGCTCGACGAGGCCTGATCAGCCCTTCAGCGCCGCAATCAGCTTGGCGGCGTTCTCCTCCAGCACCTTCGGATCTTCCTTGCGGCTCGCCGGCGGCAGCAGGGAATCGCCGTTGCGGCGAGGCATGATGTGGACGTGCAGGTGGAACACCATCTGGCCGCCGGCATGCTCGTTGAACTGCTGCACCGTGATGCCGTCGGCGGCGAACGCGGTCTTGGCGGCACGGGCGATGGTGCGCACGGCACGGCCGACGTGGAGATAGTCCTCCTCGGTGATGTCGAGGATGTTGCGTGCAGCGGCCTTCGGGATCACCAGGGTGTGGCCGGGCACGCGCGGCATGATGTCGAGGAACGCCAGCACGTGGTCGTTCTCATAGACCTTGGTGCAGGGGAATTCGCCGCGCAGGATCTTCGCGAACGGATTGTTGGGATCGTAGGCGGTCATGGGCAGTCCCTTAAGCGGTTCCTCTTGGTGCGCCTTACTCTCACCGGCACGTGTCGCCGGTCAAGACGGCTCGTCCATGCCTTTCCGGAACGGGGCGGATTCGGCGAGTTCGCGGCCGGCTTCCTCGACATAGGCGCGCTCGCGCTTGAGATAGTCGTCAATGGCCCGGCGCAGGCCGCGGTCGGCGATGTAGTGCGCGGAGTAGGTGGTCTGCGGCAGGTAGCCGCGCGCGATCTTGTGCTCGCCCTGAGCGCCAGCTTCGACGACTTGGAGCTTGTGCTGGATCGCAAAGTCGATCGCCTGGTAGTAGCAGACCTCGAAATGCAGGAACGGGTGGTGCTCGATGGCGCCCCAGTTGCGCCCGAACAGTGTGTCCGAGCCGATGAAGTTGATCGCGCCGGCGATCCAGCGGCCCTCGCGCTTGGCCATGACCAGCAGCACGTCGTCGGCCATGCTCTCGCCGATCAGCGAGAAGAACTTGCGGTTGAGATACGGCCGGCCCCACTTGCGTGAGCCGGTCTCCATGTAGAATTCGAAGAATGCGTCCCAGGCGTCCTCGGTGATGTCCTTGCCGGTCAGCCAATGGATGGTGATGCCGGCGGCCAATGCGTCGCGCCGCTCGCGCTTGATCGCCTTGCGGTGGCGCGAATTCATCGTCGCCAGGAAATCGTCGAAGGTGGAAAAACCCTGATTGTGCCAGTGGAACTGCTGGTCGGTGCGTTGCAGGAAGCCCTGCGCGGCGAGCAGCTGCCATTCGGCCTGCCGGGCGAAGGTGACGTGGACCGAGGACGCCTCGCTGATCCCGCACAGCGCCTTCAGTCCCTGGGCGAGGGCATTGCCGATCATGTCCCGGTCCTGGTCGGCGCGGATCAGCAGCCGCGGCCCTGTGGCCGGCGTGAACGGCACCGAGACCTGCAGCTTCGGATAGTAGCGCCCGCCGGCCCGCTCATAGGCATCGGCCCAGCCGCGGTCGAAGACATATTCGCCCTGCGAGTGGGACTTGAGGTAGCACGGCACGACGCCGAGGACCTCGTCACCCATCTTCGCCACCAGATGGCGCGGCGCCCAGCCGGTGCGCAGGGTGGCCGAGCCGGAGGCTTCGAGCGCCGAGAAAAACGCGTGTGAGATGAACGGATTGTAGCCGCGCCCGCAGGCGGAAGATGAGCCGGGACTGACGCGGCCCTCGGGATTGGCACAGGCGTCCCATGCTGCGGCCGGGACCTCGTTGATCCCGGGAACGGCTTCGAGCGTGATCTCAGGCGATGCCATCGAATCCTTGTCAAACGGGCCGGCACGGCACGCCCCGGCCGGGACGCCCCAGATGCCACGCCCTGAAGATCGTGCATCGCAGCAGCGAGTTCAAGGCCGGCGTCACGTCTCCGGCGTAAACCCCTCGAAGATCATCTGATCCGCATAGCGGGCTGCGGCGGCGCGCTGCTCGGGGGTGCGGACGGTCCAAGTCAGCAGCGGGCAGCCGAACACGTTGCGCGCGATCCAGGGGGCAGGCGCAGGCAGCTGCTCGACCCAATAGGCGACGAAATGCGGCTGGCTGCTGAAGCCATGCTTGAGATGCAGCATGCTGTCGCGCTGCGCCTGGGTCAGCTTGGCCCAGTAGCCGTCCTCGTAGCTGCGCTGCGCGACGATGCCGCGCGTCAGCGTCGGCATGGTCTCGCGCAAGGCGCGGACCTGGTCCGGATCGAACGACATCCCGACCACCGGGCCGGAGTAGGACGCCAGCACCTCGGCCATGCGCCGGACCAGCCGGCGATCGCCCTGGAACGTGCTCTTGACCTCGATGACCAGCGGCACGCGCCCGGCGATCAGGTTGCAGAGGTCGCCGAGCGTCATCATCTGCTCGTCGGTCTGCTTGAACTTGATCGCTTTCAGCTCTGCCGCGGTCTTCTCGATCAGCGGGCCGGTGCCCTCGGTGAGGCGGCCGAGATCATAGTCGTGATGCACCATGGCCTCGCCATCGGCCGACAGCTGGATGTCGCATTCGATGGCGAAGTTGCCGGCCACGGCGCCGCGTGCGGCGGCCGGCATGTTCTCGATGATGCCGCGATCAGCATGGTGCAGGCCGCGATGGGCGACGGGGCGGGCCGTCAGCCAGTCAGGTGCGCGCATTCGCCCCGTCCGTTTTGCTGGCGCATGATCTCGTCGGAAAACCGCCGCGCACTATTCCGGATCATGCGCTCTCTCTCACTCAACCTCGAACACACCTTCGACTTCCACCGCCGCGTCCGACGGCAGCGCCGACACGCCGACGGTGGTGCGGGCGTGCCGGCCCTTGTCGCCGAACGCTGCGACCATCAGGTCGGAGGCGCCGTTGAGCACCTTGGGCCCGTCGAGGAAATCGGGCGCCGAATTGACGAAGCCGCCGAGCCGGACCACGCGCACGACCTTGTCGAGATCGCCGACCGCCGCCTTGACCTGGGCGAGCAGGTTGATCCCGCAGCCCTTCGCGGCCGCATAGCCGTCCTCGATCGACACGCCGCCGCCGAGCTTGCCGGAGGCGATCATCTTGCCGTCGGCGCCGAGGCAGACCTGGCCCGACACGAACAGCAGGTTGCCGGTGCGCACGAACGGGACGTAATTGGCCACCGGCGCCTTTGGTGCCGGCAGTGTGATGCCCTGTGCCGCCAGATTCTGTTCAACCGTACCCGCCATCTCGAATCCCCGTTCTGTCGCCTGAAAGCCGGTCCCGTGCCGGACCGAGGCCCTGTTTGGCGCAGTTGCCAGTGACATGCAAGCAGCCAGCACCGACGCGATTCCGGCGCTTTAAGCGCACGTTTCCGTGAGACAGCCGCAGTTGCGACGCAATGCAGCGATCTCTAATGTGACGGTTCAGCGATACGTCCTCCGAGGAAAACTCATGGCTCATTCGTTCCGACTGTCGATGGGAGCGCTCGCCGTCGCGGCGATCACGTTCGGTCCGGCGCAGGCCGGGGCGGCTGTGCCGTTCCTGCCGCATCAGGCGCTCTATGACCTGAGCCTGGTCAAGTCGCGCGGCTCGAGCCCCGTCAACAGCGCGCGCGGTCGCATCCTCTACAATTTCTCTGGCAACGCCTGCAACGGCTACACTTCGGAATTCCGCCAGGTCTCGGAGCTCGATCTCGGTGAGGGCAAGGTGACCCTGAGCGACCTGCGCTCCACCGCGTGGGAGGACGGCGCCGGCAAGAGCTACCGCTTCAAGATCGACTCGCGCATGAACGAGCAGGCCTCCAGCCCGGTCGACGGTATCGCCGAGCGCACCGGCGATCACATCACCGTCAAGCTCAAGCAGCCCGAGGCGAAGACCTTCACGCTCGACGGCTCGACCGTGTTTCCGACCGAGCAGATTCATCGCATCATCGCCGCCGCGCGCGAGGGCAAGTCGCTGCTCGAGCTGACGGTCTATGACGGCTCGGACAATGGCGAGAAGGTCTACAACACGCTGACCGTGATCGGTGCGCCCGTGCCGGCCGACAAGGCGGCCGCCAAGCCCGACGCCTCGACCGACAATGACGAGATGAAGAAGATGACGCGCTGGCCGGTGACGGTCAGCTATTATGACCGCGACGCCAAGCGGGCCGAGGGCGAGCAGACGCCAGTCTACGCGATGTCGTTCGAGCTCTACGAGAACGGCGTCTCGCGCGCGCTCGTGCTCGACTACAATGATTTCGTCATCGCCGGCGCGCTCGGCAAGTTCGACGTCAAGGACGTGAAGGACGGCAAGCCTTGCAGCAATTGACCGGGGCATCATTCCGTCTGCTCCGGGCCGTCATAGGCGATGCCGCGGATGACCGCGGCCTGACCGAACTTCTTGCGTAGCGCATCGATCGCGCGCTCGGCCGAGGCCGAGCGGCGGTCGAGCATGTCGGTGTCGGAGGCCTCCGAGCCCGGGCGCAGCGCGCTGACGCCTGCGCCCATCAGCCGGAACGCCGTGCCGTCGGTCTCGCGCGCCAGCATCTCCTTGCAGATTGCGAAGATCTTGCCGGCGAGCTGCGTCGGCGCCGCGATCGATTGCGAGCGCGTTCGTTGGCGGAAGTCCGCGGTTTTAAGCTTCAGCGTTATGGTCGACCCGGCGAGCTGGCTCGCCTTCAGCCGTGCCGACACCTTCTCCGACAGCCGCCACAGGGTCTTTTCCAGGGTCGCGTAGTCGCGGATGTCGGTGTCGAAGGTGGTCTCGCTGGAGATCGTCTTGGCGCCGCGATCGGCCACGACCTTGCGGTCGTCGATGCCGCGCGCCAGCCGCCACAGCCTGCGGCCGTCACCGCCGAACTGCTTCATCAGCTCGATCTCGTCGGCACGCTGCAGGTCGGCGATGGTGCGGAAGCCATGGTTCGCCAGCCGCTGCTGCGTGGCGGGGCCGACGCCGAAGATGAAGCCGACCGGCTTGTCGGCCAGCATCGCCGGCGCCTCGTCCTGGCCGAGCGCGGCGAAGCCGCGGGGCTTGTCGAGATCGGAGGCGATCTTGGCGAGGAACTTGTTGCAGGACAGCCCGACCGAGACGGTGATCCCGATGCGCTGCTCGATCTCGCGGGCGAAGCGCGCCAGCACCTTTGCCGGGATCATGCCGTGGACGCGCTCGGTCCCGGAGAGATCCAGGAACGCCTCGTCGATCGACAGCGGCTCGACCAGCGGCGTCAGCGCCTGCATGGCCTGCCGGACCTCGCGGCCGACGCGGACATATTTCGCCATGTCCGGGGGAATCACCACCGCCGCGGGACACAGCTCCAGCGCCTTGAACATCGGCATCGCCGAGCGCACGCCATAGGTGCGGGCGATGTAGCAGGCGGCCGACACCACGCCGCGCTTGCCGCCGCCGATGATGACGGGCCGGTCGGCGACCTCGGGATTGTCGCGCTTCTCGACGGTCGCATAGAACGCGTCGCAGTCGATATGGGCCAGCGTCAGCGCGGGCAGGGCGCGATGGCGGACGAGGCGCGGCGAGCCGCAGACCGTACAGCGGCGCGCGCCATCATCGAGGTCCGTCAGGCAGTCGCGGCAGAAGCAGGCCGGCCCGGCGACCGTGCGCGACCCGCTCGCTGGCGCTGACTCGGTCACGGCACGTCGCGCTCCCACTGCCGGTCGCCCAATACCTGCCGTGCTGCCATGATATTGGTCGGATGTAACTTGGAGTGGGCGGCAAAAGCCTTTACCGTCTCGTCGTCGCGCAGCATGAAATCGAGCACGCTGACCAGGAAATTGGGGTCGGCCGCCGAGGATCGCAGCGTCTCCGGCCCAATCCCGGTCTCGGCCAGGAAGCGGCCCAGCCGCTCCGGTTCGCCGGCCAGGAAGCCGAGGGCCTGAACTGCAACGATTTCAGCGACTTCGCGCGGATTTCGAACGGGCTTTTTCAACGGCGGATTTGCCTTTCCGTTAACTTGTCGGCTCTACTTTGCGCCATCATGCCCGAGTCTTCGGAATGGGTTCAAGCAAGTGGAAACCATCTCGGGGAAAGATCGAATACCGACTTAACGGCTTAGAACGAATCTGGGGCTAGTTTGAATTAGATGAGTAGCGGTGGACAGGCGTCCGCCAGAGGACATGCCGGTGTCAGTGATTCGGAGGGGCGGATGGGCAAGACCGTCCTGATCGTGGAAGACAATGAGCTCAACATGAAGCTCTTCCGCGATCTGTTGGAAGCCCACGGGTACCAGACGTCCGGTACGTCCAGCGGCGTGGAGGCGCTCGACATCGTGCGCCGGACCCGCCCCGATCTGATCCTGATGGACATCCAGCTGCCGCAGGTCTCGGGCCTGGAAGTGACGAAATGGATCAAGGACGATCCGGATTTGCGTGCCATCCCGGTGGTGGCAGTGACGGCCTTTGCCATGAAGGGCGACGAGGAGCGCATCCGCGAGGGTGGCTGCGAAGCCTATCTTTCCAAGCCGATCTCGGTCGGAAAATTCATTGAAACGGTACGCCGCTTTATCGGCTAAGGAGTTTCTGCAGTGTCCGCGCGTATCCTCGTCGTCGACGACGTCCCGGCCAACGTCAAGCTGCTGGAGGCGCGGCTGTCGGCCGAATATTTCGACGTGCTGACCGCCGCGAACGGCGCCGAGGCGCTGCAGATCTGCCAGCGCGCCGAATGCGACATCATCCTGCTCGACGTCATGATGCCGGACATGGACGGCTTCGAGGTCTGCCGCCGGCTGAAGTCGAATCCGGCCACGCATTTCATTCCGGTTGTCATGGTGACGGCGCTCGACAGCCCGTCCGACCGCGTGCGCGGCCTGGAGGCCGGTGCCGACGACTTCCTGACCAAGCCCGTCTCCGACGTCGTGCTGATCGCGCGCGTGCGCTCGCTGACGCGGCTGAAGATGATGACGGACGAGCTGCGCATGCGCGCGCTGACCTCCCTCGAGATCGGCGTGCAGGCGCCCGAGCGCAACGCGGTTGCCGACGCCGGCAAGGGCGGGCGGGTGCTGCTGGTCGACGACCGGCCGTCGTCCTACGAGCGGCTCGGGCCGATGCTGGCGACCGAGCATGCCATCGACGTCGAGACCAATCCCGCCGAGGCCGTGTTCAACGCGGCCGAAGGCAATTACGACCTCGTCATCGTCTCGCTCGACCTGAACGATTACGACGGCCTGCGGCTGTGCAGCCAGCTGCGCTCGCTGGAGCGCACCCGGCAGGTGCCGATCCTCGCGATTGCGGAAGCCGAGAACAATTCGCGGCTGCTGCGCGGCCTGGAGATCGGCGTCAACGACTATCTGCTGCGCCCCGTCGACAAGAACGAGCTGCTGGCGCGCGCCCGCACCCAGATCCGCAAGCGCCGCTACACCGACCATCTGCGCGACAACGTCCAGAACTCGATCGAGATGGCGATCACCGACGCGCTGACGGGCCTGCACAATCGCCGCTACATGGAGACGCATCTGTCGACGCTCGCCGACCAGGCCGCGAGCCGTGGCAAGCCGCTGGCGCTGATGATGCTCGACATCGACTACTTCAAGTCGATCAACGACAATTACGGCCATGATGCCGGCGACGACGTGCTGCGCGAGTTCGCCATGCGCGTGCGCAAGTCGATCCGCGGCATCGATCTCGCCTGCCGCTATGGCGGCGAGGAGTTCGTCATCGTGATGCCCGAAACCGACCTGCACGTCGCCGGCATGGTCGCCGAGCGCTTGCGGCGCTCGGTCGCCAACGAGCCGTTCTCGGTGCACAAGGGCGAGAAGCGCATCGAGGTCACGACGTCGATCGGGCTGTCGACCCTGGAGCAGAAGGGCGAGCCGATCGCCGACGTCATGAAGCGCGCCGACAATGCGCTCTACCGCGCCAAGAACGAGGGCCGCAACCGCGCGGTGGCGATCGCCCCCGTGCATCAGCCGGCGCCGTTCCTGCCGCAAGCCGCCGGCCGCGGCCGCTAGAGGGGCAGGGCGGTGGAGCCGTCGGATCGTTGCTGCGCCTACGATGGTCGTGAGTAGCCGCAACCGTCTCCCCACGTCATTCCGGGGCGCGCATAGCGCGAGCCCGGAATCCATACTCCCGATCGTGGTTATGGATTCCGGGCTCGCCCTCCGGGCGCCCCGGAATGACGGTGAGCTCTGGGCAGCCTGCTTCAGCACACATGAGATCCCATCCTCGCCGCGCCTCCGCGCCCGAGCTGTGCCATTGAAAACCCTCTTCGAGAACAGAGGGCGCAGGGAAGGCCGGGTGCAGGTCGCACCCATGGTCCGCGTGCAGAAAGAAAGCACGCGGCAGAACCACAGGTACGAGCCGGACATCCGGCCCTCCCTGCGCGATGGCTTTACGGCTTACTCCGCGCTCTCCCCGGGGACCGGCGTTCTTGCCCCCGTCGCGAGCGCGCTTCGTCGCAGCGCCCGCTTGGCCTCAGCATCGGGAGGCCAGGACCACACGGCTTGACCGTGCGCACCGGATCGTTCGTCGGCGCGGACAAGCCACGCTGCAACCCGACACGCCCACCGCAGCCCACCTCACGCTCGTGACGATCGCGATGCGCCCCTCTTGGCGAGGTGGGATGCGCAGGGGGATAGCATGAATTCTGGAAAAGCGAAAGTGAAAAATTGCGATCTGGATAGCCGGCGAGAGCGATCTCGTTGAAAGCGTCGAAAAGTTAGTCTTCGGCGCAGGACCGTCTCGGGGGCGCTCGATGGGAAGATCGCTTCCTCATCTCAATGCTTCAGGATGGACCCCTGATGATCAGGCCGACGCTGATCGGCCCTACGAACTTCAGGCGTCTCATGTTAGCTTAGTTGCGGCGTTGCTCTCTTGTTAGGGAAAAGGCATGAAGCCGCTTCGCATGGGTGTTTTGGCCGGCGTGCTGATGTTGTGTGGAGTCTTGGTCCTCGAAGCGCTCGGTGTGCAGACCAACCTTTTGGTTTTCATGGTCTTGGGAGGCGTTTCGGGCTCGCTGGCTGACATCTTGGATCGGTTCATGGCGGGGCGCGGTACGTAGCGCTGGTCAGCGCGCAAGGCCGGATGGTTGTGGACTCATTCCGACGTATCTCGGACGAGAGAGCGTCTGATGTTTGTGGAGTGTGCCCGATGTGGACATTTCAGCTGGTAGTCCGCACTCCGTAGGGCGGATCAGCGCGCCGCTTCACGTTCGCCGCAAATCGGCAGATTGAGCTGACGCCAATCCGCCCGCCGTGCTCGCGCGGTCGATCGACAACAACTCGCCGCCAGGATGTGGGGCGCCCAAATATCCCTTGATGTTGCGTGCGTGCCATGATACCTTATGTGACATGAGCAAATCGGTCCGCATCGTCAACTTCTATCACATGACCCGCTTCGGCTGGGCCGTGGAAGGAGTCGCGCGCTAGGAATTGGACGTTGCGATCGTTTCACCAGGCCCCGCCGGCATCGGACGGGGCCTTTTGTTTGGCCACGCTCCCTGCCGGCATAACAGCAGGAGCAGAGGATGCCACCCCATCAGACCAACGCGACGATCGACGCTGCGCACGTGTCGGCGCTCAACGTCGATCTCTCGATCGCTTCAATCACCGACGCGATCGACAGCGTGCAGCCATCGATGCAGTCCGAAGCGTCGATCGCAGCGTTGCGAGACGTGTCGCCAGAAAAGGACGCGGCCGGTCCGCCGGCAACGCCGACCTGGCCGATCATCCGCTTGATCGGCTGGTGCTGGCGCGCGATCCAAGAATGGCAACGCCGCGAGAGCGTGCGGGACTGCCTGCATGACCTGAGCGAACGCGAGCTCACAGATATCGGCATCACGCGCGCCGAGATCGAGCACATCGCCGCGCTGCGGACGCTCGACAGGTTGAGGGATGATCCATATCCGGGCGGCGTCTCGCGTCGGGGAATGTAGTTGGTCGTTGAAAGTGGCGACGCAGGGATAACCGACCAACAGCGCGAG
Organism: Bradyrhizobium sp. HKCCYLS3070; assembly: GCF_051167575.1. NCBI lineage: Bacteria > Pseudomonadati > Pseudomonadota > Alphaproteobacteria > Hyphomicrobiales > Nitrobacteraceae > Bradyrhizobium > Bradyrhizobium sp. HKCCYLS3070. Next base: position 76,428 of record NZ_JBNPTI010000014.1, on the reverse strand, counting down.
ATGGTCGCCGCGACGTCATTGCGAGCGTCAGCGAAGCAATCCAGGGTCCCGCACACGACTCTGGATTGCTTCGCTGCGCTCGCAACGACGGAGGTGAGATCGCGCTTATCTATGGACACTATCCTGCCGGAGACGTCGTCTGCGGGAGTTCGGCAGAACACAAGCCTCGCATAGGTGCTCATCTGCGAGCGCAGGAACTACATGCCTTGATCTGGCGCAATCATCGTGGTACCGACAAACCATGATCAACGTCGTGCGCAACTCCAACCGCAAACATGCGGCCCGCCGCAGCTGGGCCGTGGGAGGAGTCGTGCGCTAGGATTTCGACGACACGATCATTCCACCAGGCCCCGCCGGCATCGGACGGGGCCTTTTGTTTGGCCACGCTCCCTGCCGGCATCACGCAGCAGGAGCGACCGATGCCACCTCAGACCCATCTCACAGACGAGATCGCGCGCAATGCCGCCACGCGCGATCGCCCCCTCTCATTGGTGAAGAACGCGGTGCACCAGGCGCCAGCCGCGCCGCGACCCAACGCATCCGTCACGGTGCTGCGTGACGCGTTGTCGGAAAAGAATGCGGCCGGGCCGCCGGGCATCTCGGCTCCGGGGCTGTTCGGCCTGCTCGCGGGCTATTGGCTGGTGTTTCAGGAAGGCCGTCGGCTCAGGCGGATGAGAGTCCAGCTATGCGACCTGAGCGAGGCGCAACTGGTGGATATCGGCCTGACGCAAGGCGATCTCGACCATATCGCAGCCCACCGCGCGCTCGAGCGCCTGAGATTCGACATAGCGAACACCATGATGTCCCGCGGCGTGATGTAGCTGCGAACAGGCCAGTGCGAACAAATGTCTCGGCAGGGCGGATCAGCGTGTGATCGGCCCTGGCGATGTCGTGCGCGCGATCTGTTGCAACCGCGTCATTGCGAGCACAGCGAAGCAAGCCAGGGCTCAGCAAGGACTCTGGATTGCTTCGCTGTGCGCGCAATGGCAGAGGATGGTGCGCGGTGGGGTGATGTTCACCCTCGGCCGCTTTTCGCGCTATCATCGTCGGCAACGTTGATGGAATGGAACGACGAATGGCAAAACATATCGGCATCGTCGGCTGCTCCGCCGAGGGCGCGGCGCTCTGCTATCGCACGATCTGCAAGGAGGGCGCCGACCTGCTCGGGCCGCATGCCCATCCCGAGGTGTCGATGCACACGCCGTCGCTCGCCGACTACGTGGCCTGCCTCGATCGCGGCGATCTCGCTGGAGTCGCCGAGCTGATGCTGACCTCGGCGCGCAAGCTCGCCGCGGCCGGCGCGGATTTCCTGATCTGCCCGGACAACACCATCCACCAGGCCCTGCCGCTGGTGCTGCCGCGCTCTCCGCTGCCGTGGCTGCACATCGCCGACGTGGTCGCGACGGAAGCGGTCAGGAGAGGCTACGGGCGTATCGGCATCACCGGCACCAAATGGCTCGTCGACAGCAATGTCTATCCGGATAGCTTGACCGCACACGGGCTGGCGTTCGCGCGTCCGGAAGAAGCCGATCGCGTCGAAGCCAACCGCATCATCATGGATGAGCTGGTCTACGGGCGGTTCGAGCCGCCCTCCGTCGCCGCGTTTCTGGCGATCATCACGCGGCTGAAGGAGGAAGGTTGCGACGCCGTCGCGCTCGGCTGCACCGAGATTCCGCTGATCATCGACGATGCCAACTCGCCTCTGCCGACGTTGGATTCGACGCGTCTGCTCGCGCGTGCTGCGCTCGCGCGGGCCACGTCCTGCGCCGGCTGAGAATTGCGGCAAGGCGCTGACCGTTCAGAGCGGGATGTGCAGGCAGCATTGGCTGCGACGCTCGCCATCCGGCCTTCGGACGCGCAGTTCCGTCGGAACCCCCTTGGGCGGGAAACGTTTTGTTTCAGCCCAAGGAGGAGCGCCCAATGAAGAAGCTGATGTTCGCGGTTGCCGTGTCGCTGTCCGTTCTGCCGTCGTTCGCCATGGCTCAGGGCCATATGGGGACGCCGCAGGAGCAGAAGGCGTGCGCGCCCGACGCCAAGCGTTTCTGCCGCGCTCAGCTCGGCGATGACTTCGGGGTCCAGAATTGTCTGACGCAGAACCGGGCCAAGCTGAGCAAGCGCTGCTCGGCGGTGTTCCAGAGCCACGGGATGTAAGCCGGCGCGCAGCGTCTCGACGTCGCAGGGCGGACGGCCAACGCCGATCCGCCCTTCTTTGTAGTCAGGCCGCACGGACCCTGCGCAAGAATTTCTCCAGCTCATCCTTGAGGTGATCGCTCTCGCGCGACAGCGAGTGCGCGGATGACAGCACCTGCGCGGAGGCGGTGCCGGTGGCGCTGGCGCCCTTGCTGACGTCGCCGATGTTGCCGACGACGCGCGCGGTGCCGCCGGCGACCTCCTGCACGTTGCGCGAGATCTGCCCCGTCGCGGCGCCTTGCTGCTCGACGGCGGCGGCGATGCCGGCGGCGATCTCCGAGATCTGCTGGATGGTGCCGCCGATCTGCTTGATCGAGGCGACCGAGGACTGCGTCGCGCTCTGAATGCCTTCGATCTGCTGGCCGATCTCCTCGGTGGCCTTGGCGGTCTGCGACGCCAGCGCCTTGACCTCGGAGGCCACCACCGCGAAACCGCGGCCGGCGTCGCCGGCGCGCGCCGCCTCGATGGTCGCGTTCAGCGCAAGCAGGTTGGTCTGGGCGGCGATCGAGGTGATCAGCTTGAGCACGTCGCCGATGCGCTCGGCGGTGCGCGACAGCTCGCTGATGCCGACATCGGTCTGCTCGATCTGGCGAACGGCCTCCTTGGCAATGGTGGTCGATTCCCTGACCTGCCGCCCGATCTCATGGACCGAGGAGGTCATCTCCTCGGCGGCCGAGGCGACCGACTGCACGTTGGTCGAGACTTGGCCCGAGGCCGAGGCCGCGCTGGCCGACAGGTGCTGGGTCTGCTCGGCGGTCTTGGTCAGCGTGTTGGCCGAGACCTCGAGCGTGCGCGCGTCCGCATGGACCTTGTTGATGATCTGGCCGACGGTGGCTTCGAACTCGTCGGCCATGCGTTGCATGGCGACGTGCTGCTCGGTCTTGGCCGCATCGAGATAGACCGAGATGGCGAGATCCATGTCGATCATTGCCGCCTTGGTGATCGCAGCCTGCAGCGCGGCCTTCTTCTCGCGGGCCGCCTGGCCGCCGAACCAGCCGTCCGCGATCTCCGTCTCGATCGCCTTCTGCAGCCCGGTCACGATCAGCGAATAGCCGGCGATGTACCAGCGCGGCTCCAGCCCCATCCGGTTGTGCGCCTGGCCGATCCTCGTCACGGACTTCACATAGGCATCGTCGAACTTCGCGGTCGCCAGCGACATCCAATGGTCGAGCTGGGCCTTCGAGGCGTGCCGCATCGCGGCCTGGCTGGAGAACATCTTGGCGAGATGCGGGACCTTGCCGACATGGGCGTAGAACTGCTCCAGCAGGCCGGGCAGCACCTTGCCGATCAGCGGCCGCAGCTCCCGCAGCGCCTCTCGGGTCGCATTGTCGATGCCGATGAAATCGAGACGGGACTGCAAAGTCTGAAGATCGGTCATCACTGGTCTGCCGGTAAGATAAGGAGGGAGACGCTGCGGGGGGGGGGGGCGCCGCTACCCCAAATCGCACGGGTTTGGTTGATGGCTCCTTAAGTCGGGAACCAGATTCAGCCGCAGCCAATGGACCGATCAGAAGCGGACGGCCCGTGCCGCAGCAGTGGGAGGATCGCGCGCAATAAAAAACGGGGCCGAAACGGCCCCGTTGAAGTCGCAGCAGACCGCGATCTTACTTGATCTTGGCTTCGCGGAATTCGACGTGCTTGCGCGCGACCGGGTCATACTTCTTCTTGACCATCTTGTCGGTCATGGTGCGCGAGTTCTTCTTGGCAACGTAATAGAAGCCGGTGTCGGCGGTCGACACGAGCTTGACCTTGATGGTGACCGCTTTGGCCATGTCTTGAACCTCTGGAATCGGGATCGGGGGTGGGCACCGGCCAAAGAGGGGGCGCCGTTGGCCGGCAACCTACCCAGCCAGCCCCCAAAGTCAAGGTTTGAGGGCCAGATTCTGGGGGCCTAGGCCGCGAAGAAGCGGTTTTTCGGTCGGGGCAGGCCGAGATTGTCCCGCAGGGTCGGTCCCTCATACTCCGTCCGGAAGATCCCGCGGCGCTGCAGCTCGGGAATCACCTTGTCGACGACGTCGTCGAGCCCTGCGGGGAGGAACGGGAACATGATGTTGAAACCGTCCGACCCACGGCTTTCCAGCCACTCCTGCATCTGGTCGGCGATCGTCTTGGCGGTGCCGACGAAGGACAGACCGCCGTAGCCGCCGACCCGCTGCGCCAGTTGCCGCACCGTGAGCTGGTCGCGCGCGGCGATATCGACCAGGCGCTGGCGGCCGCTCTTGGAGGCGTTGGTCTCGGGGATTTCGGGCAGCGGACCGTCGGGATCGAAGCCGGAAGCGTCGGTGCCGAGGATGACCGAGAGCGAGGCGATGGCGCTGTCGTAATGCACCATGCTGTCGAGCAGCGCGCGCTTCTCCTTCGCCTCGTCGACGCTGTCGCCGACCACCACGAAGGCGCCGGGCAGGATCTTCAGATGCTCAGGATCACGGCCGATCTTGTCCATGCGGCCCTTGATGTCGGCATAGAGCTTCCGTCCATCGGCGAGGCTGCCGCCGCCTGTGAACACGGCCTCCGCCGTCTCCGCCGCGAGCTGCTTGCCATCCTCCGAGGCGCCGGCCTGTACGATCACCGGCCAGCCCTGCACGGGGCGTGCGATGTTGAGCGGGCCGCGGACTTTCAGATATTTGCCCTTGTGGTCGAGCACGTGCATCTTGTCGGGATCGAAGAACAGCCCGCTCTCGACGTCGCGCACGAAGGCATCGTCGGCAAACGAATCCCACAGGCCGGTGACGACGTCGTAGAACTCGCGGGCGCGCTTGTAGCGCTCGGCATGCTCCATGTGGTCGTCGAGCCCGAAATTCAGCGCGGCATCCGGGTTCGAGGTGGTGACGATGTTCCAGCCGGCACGGCCGCCCGAGATGTGGTCGAGCGAGGCGAAGCGCCGGGCGACGTGATAGGGCTCGTCGAAGGTGGTCGATCCCGTCGCGATCAGGCCGATATTCTCGGTCACCGCCGACAGCGCCGAGAGCAGCGTGAACGGTTCGAACGACGTCACGGTGTGGCTGCGCTTGAGCGCATTGATCGGCATGTTCAGCACGGCTAGATGATCGGCCATGAAGAAGGCGTCGAACTTGCCGGCCTCCAATTTCCGGATGAGCTGCTTGAGATGCGCGAAGTTGAAATTGGCGTCCGGCCAGGCGCCGGGATAGCGCCACGCGCCGGTGTGGATGGAGACCGGACGCATGAAGGCGCCGAGCTTGAGTTGACGTGGGGCCATGGGGTGTCCGCGATGATTGCTATCTTGAGCAGATAGGAACGCGGCCCATGCGTGTCAGCAACCCGCCGCAGAACACGATTTCGTTTTTGCTGGCGGACGTAGCACGCTCATTCCATGAAGTGCCGAGCAAGCGATCCAAACAATTGTGTCATCCCCGCGTTCGCCGGGACGACACCATTGTCCGCTCGCTGCTCGAAATCGAGGCGACCGCTATCATCGACGATGGATGATCGAATACGCGGCGATCACCCGCCCAGGACGTCCTTCTGCATCTTGCCGCCGTAGAAGTGGAAGAACGGCACCGGGGCGTCGTGGCGCAGCGGGCCGGTGGCGAGGCGGCGGTCGAGCTCGTGGAGCACGTTCTTGGTCATCGGGTGCAGATCGGCGAGCGGCTTGGAGCCGAGCTCGACCCAGACCAGCTCGACCAGCTCCGCATCGGCGTGGATCACGCCGTCGACGCGATGGGTGATGGCGGAGGCATCGGCGGTGAAGAAGCGCGTGTCGAAGCGCTTGATGCGGCCGGGCGGGGTGATGGCGCGGGCGATCAGGAACAGGCCGGAGGGATCGGGCAGCAGGCCGGCGTCAGCGAACGGCGCCCATGGCCCGTCCAGTTTCGGCGCGGAGCCGCCGACCTTGCGTCCGAGACAGAGACCGGTTTCCTCACAGGCCTCGCGGATCGCGGCGACGGCGAGCGACTTCGCGCGCGAGGCCGTCGTCTGCGGCTTGCCCTTGAACAGATTGGCTTCGAGCTCGGCCGGCATCGGCGCTGCGACCGGGATGCGATGATCGGACTTGTCGACGCGGCCGCCCGGGAAGACGAACTTGCCGGGCATGAACACGACCTTGTCATGGCGCTTGCCGACCAGCACCTTCGGCACCGTGCCGCTGCGGTCGACCAGGATCAGCGTCGCTGCATCCTTCGGCTTGGTGTAGGGATGATGGTCGGCTTCCTTCTCGGCCGGCTTGCCCGCCGGTGCGCTGGTCGCCTGTGCCGTATCGCTCATGTCCTCCCCGCTTTTTCTTGTTTGTTGATCGTTCGGTCGCTCAGACCGGCGGAATGCCTTCCACCGGATTGTCGTCGAAGCCGTGCATGCGGAAGGCCCATTGCAGCCCGACGACGGCGCCCTTGACCGGCTGAATCAAGGCGAGCGCGGCGACCAGGGTCACCGGCAGATAGATCGCGAGTTGCAGCGCCACCGGCGGCGCGTAGTTGGTCTCGATCGAGAGCACCAGCGGCACGATGATGTGGCCGACGATGACGATCACGAGATAGGCTGGAAGATCGTCGGCGCGATGCCCGGAGAAATCCTGGCCGCAGCGGTCGCAGTTGTCCGCGACCTTCAGGAAGGCGCGGAACAGCTTGCCCTCGCCGCAGCGCGGGCAGCGGCCGCGCAGGCCGCGCTTCATCGCTGTCCAGACGTCGCGCTTCTCGGCGAGGCCGGTGTCGCGCGTCCACGTCTGCGGGGGCAATGTGCTGGGCGTTGAGGTCATGGCGTCCACGATCTGCCTTTCTTCGATGTGCCGGGCTTGCGTTTTGCCCCTGCCGTTTGACTTTCCTTGCGGTTCTTTTCTTTGTGCTTCGGCCGCGCCTCGGCCTTGGCGCGCTTCGTTGCCTTGCTCTTGGCCCTTGCCTTGATCCCGGCCTTGCCCTTCGGCCGCTCGCGGCGGCCGTGGCGCGAGACAAGCACGTCGGCCTGCGTCAAGAGTTCGAAGCGCAGCGCGCCGGCCACCGGCTGAGCTTCTACCAGACGCACGTCGACGACGTCACCCAGCCGGTGCATGGCACCGCTGCGCTGGCCGATCAGCGCATGCCGCGTCTCATCATAGTCGAAATATTCCGTGCCGAGGGTCCGGATCGGAACCAGGCCGTCGGCGCCGGTATCGTCGAGCTTGATGAAGAGGCCGGCGCGGGTGACGCCGGAAATGCGGCCCTGGAACGTCGCGCCGATGCGGTCGGCGAGGTGGTGGGCGATCAGGCGGTCGGCTGTCTCGCGCTCGGCCTTCATCGCCCGCCGCTCGGTGACCGAGATCTGCGCCGCGACCTCGGTGAGATGATCCGGCGTCTCGCTGTCGGGCAGGGCGCCGTCACCGAGGCCCAGCGCGCGCAGCAGGCCGCGATGCACGACGAGGTCGGCGTAGCGGCGGATCGGCGAGGTGAAATGCGCGTAGCGGCGGAGGTTCAGGCCGAAATGTCCGTAATTGTCGGTCGAATATTCCGCCTGCGCCTGCGAGCGCAGCACGACCTCGTTGACGAGATGCTCGTAGTCCTGGCCGGCCACCAGCGTCAGCACGCGGTTGAACAGCGATGGCCTGAGCGCGCCGCTCTTGGCAAAGGGCACGTCGAGCGTCTTCAGGAATTCCTGCAGCGCATGGATCTTCTCCACCGTCGGCTCGTCATGCACGCGGTAGATCAGCGGCAGCGCCTTCTTCTCCAGCAGTTCGGCCGCGGCGACGTTGGCCGAGATCATGAACTCCTCGATCAGTCTATGGGCGTCGAGGCGCTCCGGCACGACGACGCGGTCGACCGTGCCGTCTTTCTTGAGCAGGATCTTGCGCTCGGGAATGTCGAGGTCGAGCGGATCGCGCGCGTCCCGGCCGCGCTTGGCGACCTCATAGGCCGCATAGAGCGGCTTCAGGATCGGCTCGAGCAGGGGACCGGTGACGTCGTCCGGCTTGCCATCGATGGCGGCCTGCGCCTGTGCGTAGGACAGTTTGGCGGCCGAGCGCATCAGCACGCGGTGGAACGAGTGCGAGCGCTTGCGGCCGTCGGCCCCGAGCACCATGCGCACGGCGAGCGCGCCGCGCGCTTCGCCCGGCACCAGCGAGCACAGATTGTTGGAGATGCGCTCCGGCAGCATCGGCACGACGCGGTCGGGGAAATACACCGAGTTGCCGCGGATCAGCGCGTCGCGGTCGAGCGCCGATCCCGGCCGCACATAGTAGGCGACGTCGGCGATGGCGACATGGACAATGAAGCCGCCGACATTGTTCGGATCGGGATCCGGCTCGGCATGAACCGCGTCGTCGTGGTCCTTGGCATCGGGCGGATCGATCGTGACCAGCGGCAGCTCGCGCCAGTCCTCGCGGCCCTTCAAGGTCGCGGGCTGCGCGGCTTCGGCCTCAGCGACGGCTGCGGCCGAGAAGTCCATCGGGATCTCGTGGGCATGGATGGCGATCAGGCTGATCGCCTTCTCGGTCGCGACCGAGCCGTAGCGCTCCTTCACCCGGCCCGAGGGCAGGCCGTAGCCGCGGCCGCGCAGCAGGTCGACGCTGATGAGATCGCCGTCCTTGGCGTCCTTGGTGTCGGCGGGGGCGATGGAGAGCTCCCGTCCGGCCTGCTTCTTGTCGACCGGAATCAGGCGGCCGCCGCCGCCTGGATTGCTGCGGAAAATGCCGAGCACGCGCGGCCGCGCCTGATCCAGCACCTTGAGGACGCGGCCGCGATAGGACACGCCGCCATCATCCTTGATCGGCTCGACCCGCAGCAGCGCGCGGTCGCCGACGCCGGCCACCGAGCCCGGCCCGGCATGACGCGGCGTGTGGATGCGGATGCGCGGCGGCTCGGACTGCTCGGCCTCGTCCCACTCGGCCGGCTTGGCGATCAATTCGCCGTCACTGTCGCGCCCGGTGATGTCGGCGACCAGCGTGGCCGGCAGGGACGCGGTCTCGACGACCTTCTTGCGGCCGCTCTTCTTCACCGTGCCGTCGGCGACAAGTTCGCGCAGCAACTGCTTGAGCGCGACGCGATCGGCGTTCTTCAGGCCGAACGCGCGGGCGATGTCCTTGGTGCCAACCTTGCCCGGATTGGCGCGGATGAAGGCGACGATGGCCTCCCGCGAAGGGAAGCCGATGTCGCGCTTTTGGGTCATTTTCTCATCCGCGGGCCTTGCCGGCGCTTTTCTTGGGCGTCGCCTTGGTCGCAGGCTTGGCCGAGGTCTTGGCGGCCTTGGCAACCGGCGCACGCGCCTTGCTGGTGGAGTCTGATTTCGGTTTGGCGGCCGCCTTCTTCGCCACGGCCTTTTTCGCCGGCTTCGGCGTGTCGTCGTCGCCGCCGGTCTTCGGCTTGGCCTTGCTGGCAGCCGCTTTGCTGGCAGCCTTGGCCGGCTTCGCCGCAGCCTTGCCCTTGGCCTTCTTGCCGCCGCCCTTGGCGGCGCGCTCGTCGAGCAGGGCGATCGCCTCGGCGAGCGTGATCGTATCCTTTTCCTTGTCGCCGGGAATGGTGGCGTTGACGCCGCCGGCGGTGACATAGGCGCCGTAGCGGCCGGCCTTGACGGCGACAGGGCCGAGCGAGGGATGGTCGCCGAGCGCCTTGCCGGGATCGGCGCCGAACCGCTTGCTCGGGCCCTTGGCGATCTTCTCGGCGATCAGGGTGACGGCGCGGTTGAGGCCGATGTCGAACACCTCGTCGCCGGCCTCCAGGCTCGCATACGTCTTGTCGTGCTTCACGAACGGCCCGAAGCGGCCGAGATTGGCGATGATCGGCAGACCCGTCTCCGGATGGATGCCCACCTCACGCGGCAGCGACAGCAGCTTCAGCGCGTAGTCGAGCTCGAGGCTCGCGGGCGACGTCCCTTTCGGGATGCCGGCGCGCTTCGGCTTCTCGCCCTCGGCGTAATCCTTCTGCTCGCCGAGCTGGATGTAGGGGCCGAAGCGGCCGGCCTTGACGACGACGTCGAGGCCGGTGTCCGGATCCTGGCCGAGCACGCGGTCGGCCGCGGCCTCGCTGTCGGCGGCGAGCGGGCGGGTGTAGCGGCATTCCGGATAGTTCGAGCAGCCGACGAAGGCGCCGAACTTGCCGGCCTTGAGGTTGAGCCGTCCGGTGCCGCAGGTCGGGCACTGCCGGACATCGCCGCCATCGTCGCGCGGCGGGTAGATGTGCGGCCCCAGCATCTCGTCGAGCGCGTCGAGCACCTGCGCCACGCGCAGATCCTTGATGTCGTCGACGGCGCCGATGAAGCCGGTCCAGAAATCCTTCAGCACCTGCTGCCAGGCGATCTCGTTGTTGGAGATGCGGTCGAGCTGCTCCTCGAGATCCGCCGTGAAATCGTACTCGACGTAGCGGCGGAAGAAGTTCTCCAGGAAGGCGATGACGACGCGGCCCTTGTCCTCGCCGTGCAGCCGCTTCTTTTCGAGCTTCACATAGCCGCGGTCCTTCAGCACCTGCAGGATCGAGGCATAGGTCGAGGGCCGGCCGATGCCGAGCTCCTCCATGCGCTTGACCAGCGAGGCCTCCGAGAAGCGCGGCGGCGGCTCGGTGAAATGCTGGGTGACGGCGAGATTCTGCCGCTTCAGCGGCTCGTTCGGGCTCATCTGCGGCAGGCGGCGGCCGTCCTCGTCCTCCTCGTCGTCGCGGCCTTCCTGATACAGCGCGAGGAAGCCGTCGAACTTGATGACCTGGCCGGTGGCGCGCAGCTCCAGGGTGCGGGCGCCGGCCTTGGCGATGATGTCGACGGTGGTGCGCTCCAGCTCGGCGGATTCCATCTGGCTCGCGATGGTGCGGGTCCAGATCAGCTCGTAGAGCTTGGCCTGGTCGTCATCGAGCCGCTTGCGTAGCTCGGCCGGCTTGCGCGACAGGTCGGTCGGGCGGATCGCTTCGTGCGCTTCCTGGGCGTTCTTGGCCTTGGCCTGGTACTGGCGCGGGCTCTCCGGCACATATTTGTTGCCGTAGATCTCGCCGATCACCTTGCGGGCCTGGGTGATCGCCGAGCCGTCGATCTGCACGCCGTCGGTTCGCATATAGGTGATGAGACCGGTGGTCTCGCCGCCGATGTCGATGCCTTCATAGAGACGCTGCGCGATGCGCATCGTGTGCGCCGGCGCGAAGCCGAGCTTGCGGCTCGCTTCCTGCTGCAGGGTCGACGTCGTGAAGGGCGCCTGCGGGTTGCGGCGCGCCGGCTTGGCGTCGACGGTCGCGACCGTGTAGCTCGCCGCGTTGAGCGCGGTCTTGAAATCCTCGGCCTCCGCGCCGGTGCCGATGTCGAGCCGCTGGATCTTCTTGCCATCGGCGCCGACGAGACGCGCCTCGAAGGTGTCGCCGCGCGGCGTCGCCAAGGTTGCGATCAGCGACCAGTATTCGCGCGGCACGAACTTCTCGATCTCCAGCTCGCGATCGCAGACGAGGCGCAGCGCGACCGACTGCACGCGTCCGGCCGAGCGGGCGCCCGGCAGCTTGCGCCACAGCACGGGAGAGAGAGTGAAGCCCACGAGGTAATCGAGTGCGCGGCGCGCCATGTAGGCGTCGACCAGCGCACCGTCGATCTGCCGCGGATGCTTCATCGCCTCCGAGACGGCCTGCTTGGTGATGGCGTTGAAGACGACGCGCTCGATCTTCTGATCCTTGAGCGCGCGCTTCTCCTTCAACACCTCCAGCACATGCCAGGAAATCGCTTCGCCCTCGCGATCAGGGTCGGTGGCGAGAATCAGCCGGTCAGCGCCCTTCAGCGATTTGGCGATGTCGTTGAGTCGGCCCGCCGCCTTGGGATCGACCTCCCAGATCATGCGGAAATTCTCGTCCGGATCGACGGAACCGTTCTTGGCCGGAAGGTCGCGGACATGACCGAAAGAGGCCAGAACCTCGTAGGAGGAGCCCAGATACTTGTTGATCGTCTTGGCCTTGGCAGGCGACTCCACGATGACGATATTCATGTATTTCCAATGGCTTAGTGGAAGGATTGAAGCTGGCTTCGCGGGATTCGCGCCGGCTGCGTTGACCCGAACATGGGTGGTGAGGGGGTTCCTGTCAAATCGAGGGATGTTGAAAGGCGATTGCGTTGGACCGGCGAAGTACCTATCAGGTTGTACGGAGCACGATGAGAACCGCGCTCTCTTGAGGTTGTTTTTCGTCAAATTCCTTATGCTGGGTGACGGTTGTTGGCCAAGGCAGCGGACAAAAGCGACCCGGACGTCGAGGCGATGGTGGAGGATCCCGACGCCGCGGCGGCGCTGATCGCCGAGGTGACGGCCAGCCTGTCGCATCTGGCGCAGCGCCATCGTCTCGACATGCTCGATTACCTCCTGCGCATGGCGAACCTTGAGGCCGAGGAGCATCTGAGGCTGCGCAGCCGCCGCAGGCTCTGCTGACGGCCGCCCGCGCTCACCGCGGGGGGAGGGCGGTTTCCTCCGGCGCCAGCATCCGGCCGTCCTCCGCAGTCAGCAGCAGCTCGCGAACCGGCCTGCCGTTCGCGCGGTCGACGAGCGCGGTGGCGATCTCGTCGGGGTGCTCGTCGAATTCCTCGCTCCACTGCCGCAGTGCGACCAGGATCGGAAACAGGCCGCGGCCCTTCGGCGATGGCGGTGCCACGAGCTCGCCGGCCGGAGCGCCGATCTTTCGGGGCTAACCGGCCGGGTCGGTGGCGGTTTGAGACCTGCCCCCGGGATTGAAAGCGGTGGCTGCCGGCGGCAGCCACCGAGGGACTCAAGCGGCGAGACCGCCGGCCGTCTGAATCGCCTTCGCCAGCGCCTGCTCGCGATGCTCCGGGCCGATCTGGACACCGTCGGCCGCAACGAATTCGAGATCCGTGACGCCGATGAAGCTGAAGACACTGCGCAAATAGGTCTCCAGGTGTTCGAATGCCGCCATCGGCGTGTCCGCGCCGTAATGGCCGCCGCGCGAGACCGCCACGATAATACGCTTGCCACCGGCCAGGCCTTGCGGGCCGTTCGGGCCATAGGTGAAAGTCTTGCCCTTGACAGCGATGCGGTCGACCCAGGCCTTGAGCTGGCTCGGGATGGAGAAGTTGTACATAGGGGCGCCGATCACGACGATATCGGCGGCCAGGAACTCCTCCAGGACGGCCTGTCCGGCCGCGACATCAGCTTTCACTGCGGGATCCTCAACGGGCGCACCGTATGCGACGGCGACATGCGTTCCGGACAGATGCGACAGCGGCTCGGCTGCGACATCTCGGTAAGTCACCTCCAGCCCCGGCGTGATCTGGCGCAACCGTGCGACGATCGCGGCGGACACCTGACGGCTGACGGAGTTGGGGCCGAGCACGCTGGAGTCGATGTGGAGGAGGAGGGTCATGGGTCAGTTACCTCGGTATTGGTTTGTAACTGGCGCACTATGAGTGACTATGCTGTAACCCCACAAGAACGCACATTTTTGAAACCCGGGCACAGCCATGACCCCTGCTGACAGCGATGATCCCGACCTCCCGACGCAGCCAAATCATAATGATTGCCGGGGTGTGGCCTCGATCCTGGCGCGTGTCGGCGACAAATGGAGCGTGTTCGTCATCATGATGCTTCAGGACGGGCCGAAGCGCTTCAATGAGCTGAAGCGGCTCGTCGGCGGCATCTCCCAGCGAATGCTGACCTTGACCCTGCGCGGCCTCGAGCGCGACGGGCTGGTGACGCGGACGGTGTTTCCGACCATCCCGCCGCGGGTGGATTATGAGCTGACCGATCTCGGCCGCGGGCTGTCGCAGCCGGTGCAGGCGCTCGGACAGTGGGCCATGCAGCACCAGGAGCTGATCGAGCAGGCGCGCTCGCGCTTCGACGCGCGCAGGGATGCTGACTGAGAGTCAGGTCAGCGACACCATCCCGCCGCCGTGGCGCTCCAGGCGGCCGGCCAGCTCGAGCTCGAGCAGCACCATGCGCAGCACGGCGGGTGACAGGCCGCTGATCCGGATCAGGTCGTCGACCGACACCGGGGTCGGGCCGAGCAGGGCTGTGATCTGCGCGCGGTCGTGGCTTTCGGGATCGGGGGCGAACAACTCCTCCTCCGGCTCGCGCAGCGAAAAGGGCAGCGGCCGCTCCATGATCGGGCCGACGGCCTGAATGATGTCTGCGGCTTCGGTGACGAGCGCGGCGCCCTGCTTGATGAGATCGTTGGTGCCCGCGCAGCGGGGATCGAGCGGCGAGCCCGGGACGGCGAAGACCTCGCGGCCCTGTTCGCCGGCCATGCGCGCCGTGATCAGCGAGCCCGATCGATGCGCGGCCTCGACGACGACGACGCCGAGCGAGGCGCCTGATATCAGCCGGTTGCGGCGGGGAAAGTCGCGGGCGCGCGGCTCGTGTCCGAGCGGCATCTCGGAGATTGCGGCGCCGCTGCCACTGATGATGGCGCCGAGCAGGTCGACGTGCTCCGGAGGATAGATCCGGTCATGGCCGCCGGCGAGCACCGCGACCGTGCCGCTGCCGAGGCTCGCGCGATGCGCAGCCTGATCGATGCCGCGGGCGAGGCCGGAGATGACGACGAAGCCGGCCTGGCCGAGCTCGTGGGCGATCTGGCCGGCAAATTTCAGCCCGGCGGCGGAGGCGTTGCGCGAGCCGACGATGGCGATCATCGGGCGCATCAACGTCTCGCGGGCGCCACGCACCGCGAGCAACGGAGGCGCATCCTCGCAGGTGGCGAGGCGGGGCGGATAGCCGTCCTCGTCTGGCGCCCGCAGTTCGACGCCTTGCCGTTTGCAGGCTTCGAGTTCGGCCTCGGCTTCGCCGACCGTGCAGATCCGGCCGGCTCCGGCCGCGCCGCCGCGGCGTGCCAGATCGGGCAGCCGGTCGAGCGCTACGCGCGCGGTGCCGAAATGGTCGAGCAGCGAGCGGAAGGTGCGCGGGCCGACATTGTCGGACCGGATCAGGCGCAGCCGGTCGCGCCGCTCGGTGTCGCTCAGCTCGATCGTCGTGTTGATGGCATCCACGCAAAGCCCCCTTTACCGGGGACTAGAATGGAGCAACCCGAGGACGCAGGGAAGAGGGCGCGCTACGCCGGCGCGACGTCGCGCACATCCTCGGACTCGGACACCGGAGACGATAGCACCGGCTGATCGCCCTGGATGGCTGGCGTGGTGCCGACCGGAGCTTCGCGCAGCCAGCGCTCGGCTGCGTCGCGTCCGCGCTGGTACAGCAGCTCGACGAAGTCGCTGCCGAGATCGGTCGCATCGCGCTGAGCCAGGGCTTCGATCTCGTCCTCGGCCGCAAGCCGATGGACGCGCGGCGGATGCAGGCCGTCGCTGCGCGCCCATTCGAGCGCCGCGAGTTCGGCGTTCAGGACCGCATTGCCGGCGATCTGGTCGAGGCGGCGATCGATCGCGGCCGAGGTCATCGGGACATGGCCGTCGCGCGCGGGCGTGACCTGAACGACCAGCAGGTCGGCGGCGCTGGACTCATGCGCGATCTGGATCAGCGGCGGATTGGTGACGTAGCCGCCGTCCCAATACGCTTCGCCCTCGATGTCGACAGCGGCGTGCAGTTGCGCGGGACAGGTGGAGGCGAGCAGTGCATCTGGCGTGATGCCGGCATTGCGGAAGATCTGCGGCAGGCCGTCACGGGCCCGGGTCGCCGCAACTAGCAGGCGGGGCGCGGCCGGGCCCTGCACGGCGTCGAAATCGATCGTCTCGCGGAGGATGTCGCGGAGCGGATCGAGATCGAGCGGGTCGGCGCGTCCGCCGCGCAGCCCCGCACCGAACGACACCGAGCTGCTCGCCGGCGAGTACGCGCCGATCACCAGCAGCGATCGGAACGACGCCTCCTCCATCAGCCGGGTCCAGAACAAAGCGAGCCGGTTGCGCGCCTCGTCGCGGCCGCCCTTGGCGAGCCCGCTCGCGAGCAGCGCGGCGTTGACCGCACCGGCGCTGGCGCCGCTGATGGTGTCGAAGTCGCAACCGGGTTCCTCGAGCAGGCGATCGAGCACGCCCCAGGTGAAGGCCGAGAACGTTCCGCCGCCCTGCAGGGCCAGCGACAGCTTGCGCGGCGGCCATGTCCGGGGCGGCGGCGGCAGCTTAACCGTTGCGATCGTCTCCGCGAGCGTTCGCTCGGGCGCCTCTGCGGTCTTTGTCTCGCTGATCACGGGCGTGCTCGTGGCCGCCATGATCATCTCGGCGACGGCCGGCGCGCCATCGGCTCGTTCCGGCGCAGGGCTGGGCTCGGATATTTCGGCGGGGAGCGCGACGTCCGACATGACCGGCCCGGCAGGCGTCTCGGGCGTCTGCGCCGGTTCTGCAGCGGCCGTGATGCCGGTCGACCAGATCTCAGCGGCCGATAGCAGCAGGCTGGCGTTCGACCGGGCCGGGGCCGCCTTCTGCTGCGCCGGAGCCTGATCAGTACGGTCATCGTGCGTGGCCGACGAACCGCTGGAGTTGGTCTTGCGTAACCACATGCAGGAATCATGACAGGCAATCATGATTCACGCCAGAGTCCCGCGTTAACTTATGAGCTGATGAATCGCCGGTGTTGCTGCGCAGCCGCTGTGAAATCAGGGCGCAACACAGGTTTTCCGTATTTGCTCCGTATTTGTCCGGAGCGACTACTTCTTCGCCCCGATCTTGCTCTCGGTGCCCAACTGCAATCGCTTGATGTTTTCGCGATGCATGTAAATGAGCAACAGTGTGAGCAGGGCGAACAGGGCCGCCAGCGCGGTGTGGCCGAATGCCCACAACACGATGGGTGTCAGCACGCTGGCGACGAGTGCCGCGAGTGATGAGTAGCGGAGCGCGAATGCGGTGGCGAGCCAGACCAGGCAGAAGAAGATCGCGCCCGGCCAGAACAGACCGATCAAAATACCGATGTAAACGGCGACACCTTTGCCGCCGCGGAACTTCAGCCACACCGGGAACAAGTGACCGAGGAAGGCGCCGAGGCCCGCGATCATCGCGGCATTCGGGCCGCCGAGATAGCCCGAGATGATGACCGCCGCCGTACCCTTCAGCGCGTCGCCGAGCAGGGTTGCTGCCGCGAGCCCCTTGCGTCCGGTGCGCAGCACGTTGGTGGCGCCGATATTGCCGGAGCCGATGCTGCGCAGATCCTGCGTGCCGGCCAGCTTGGTCAGGATCAGGCCGAACGGGATCGACCCCAGGAGATAGCCGATGATGAGAGCGACCGGCAGGAAGGCTTCGGAACCCATCACACCACTCCTTCCAAGCTTCGCCTTGCGTCAGACATGTTCGAACACGGTGCGGCCGCCGACGATGGTGCGGACCACGCGGCCGGTGAAGCGGGCTTCGTCGAACGGCGTGTTCTTGCACAGCGATTTGAGGTCGGCCGGATCGAGGATCCAGGGCACGTCCGGATCGATCACGATGATGTCGGCCGGCGCGCCTGCCCGCAAGCTGCCGCCGGGCAGGCCGAGCAGCTCGGCGGGCCGCGTCGACATGGCGCGGATCAGGGTCGTCCAGCTCAGCTCGCCATTGTGCACGAGCCGCAACGCCGCCGGCAGCATGGTCTCGAGCCCGACCGCGCCGCTCGCAGCCTCCGCGAATGGCAGCCGCTTGACCTCGACGTCCTGCGGCGTGTGGTCCGACATGATGACGTCGATGAGGCCCGAGGCCAGCGCTTCGACCAATGCGCGGCGGTCGGCCTCGGTGCGCAGCGGCGGCGTCAGCTTGAGGAAGGTGCGGTAGGGGCCGATGTCGTTCTCGTTCAGCGTCACGTGGTTGATCGAGACCGACGCGCTCACGGTGAGGCCGGCTTCGCGCGCGCGCCTGAGAATGTCGAGCGAGTCCACCGAGCTCAGCGCGGCGGCGTGATAGCGGCCCTTGCTGAGCGCCACCAGGCGCATGTCGCGTTCGAGTACCACGGCTTCCGCTGCGGGCGGGATGCCGTAGAGGCCGAGCCGCGAGGCGAACTCGCCTTCGTTCATGACGCCTTCGCCGACGAGATTGGGATCTTCGGCGTGATGCACGATCAGGGCGTCGAAATCCCGCGCATAGGTCAGTGCGCGGCGCATCACCTGCGCGTTCATCACGCTGGTGTGGCCGTTGGAGAAGGCGACGGCGCCGGCGGCGCGCAACAGCCCGATCTCGGTCATCTCCTCGCCGCGCAGGCCCTTGGTCAGCGCCGCCATCGGCTGGATGTTGACGATCGCGGTGTCGCGGGCGCGGCGCAGCACGAAGTCGACGGTCGCCGAATTGTCGATCACCGGCTCGGTGCCGGGCTGGCAGATGATGGTGGTGATGCCGCCGGTGGCGGCGGCCTGGCTGGCGCTGGCGAAGGTCTCGCGATGGCCCAGACCCGGCTCGCCGACGAAGGCGCACATGTCGATCAGGCCGGGGGCCACGATCTTGCCTGCGCAGTTGACGACATCGGTGCCCTCGGGCACGCCCGCGGCGCCGATGCCGCGCTTGAGGTCGCGGATCACGCCGTCGGCGATCAGCACGTCGCCGGGGCCGTCGAAGTCGCGGGAGGGATCGATGACGCGCGCATTGGCAAGCAGGATCGGGCGGCGGTCGGTCAGCATGGCGTTTGGTCCCGACTTCTGTATCACGCGTTGGGCAGGTTGCGGGCCAGAGCCTCGAGCACGGCCATGCGCACGGCCACGCCCATTTCGACCTGCTCCCGGATCAGCGATTGCGCGCCGTCGGCGACGATGGATTCGATCTCGACGCCGCGGTTCATCGGTCCCGGATGCATGACCAGCGCGTCGGGCTTGGCGTAGGCGAGCTTCTTCTGGTCGAGCCCGAAATACTGGAAATATTCCGACGAGGACGGCACGAACGAGCCGTTCATGCGCTCGCGCTGCAGCCGCAGCATCATGACGATGTCGGCGCCGTTGAGCCCTTCGCGCATGTCGCGCGCGACCTCGACGCCCATGCGCTCGATGCCCGGCGGCAGCAAAGTGGAGGGCGCGACGATGCGGACGCGGGCGCCCATGGTGTTGAGCAAGAGGATGTTGGAGCGCGCGACGCGCGAGTGCAGCACGTCGCCGCAGATCGCGATGACCAGCCCCTCGATGCGGCCCTTGTTGCGGCGGATGGTCAGCGCATCGAGCAGCGCCTGGGTCGGATGCTCATGCGCGCCGTCACCGGCATTGATCACGGAGCCGTCGACCTTGCGCGCCAGCAGCTCCACCGCGCCGGAGGCGTGGTGACGGACGACCAGGATGTCCGGATGCATCGCGTTCAGGGTGACCGCGGTGTCCATCAGGGTCTCGCCCTTGCGCATGGACGAGGACGACACCGACATGTTCATGACGTCGGCGCCGAGCCGCTTGCCAGCGATCTCGAACGACGACTGGGTCCGCGTCGAGGCCTCGAAGAACAGGTTGACCTGGGTGCGGCCGCGCAGCACGGTGCGCTTCTTGTCGACCTGACGATTCAGTTCGACATACTCCTCGGACAGATCGAGGAGGCCGGTGATGTCGTGGGCGGAAAGGCCCTCGATTCCCAGCAAATGCCGGTGCCCGAGGACGAAAGTCGATTTCGGAGAGGTTGCCATTAAAGCCAGAGCTATAGGCGCGGTTTCCATGGGGGGCAAGGCCGAAAGCCGGGGTTCCGAGTTTTCCCCCGTTCCGTCTTCCGAGCCTCTCGGGGGGCTCCAAACCGGGGACTGGCGGGCCATCGCCGGAAGAGGTCCGCTCCGATACGCCCTGATCCTGCTGGCGGCGATCGTGCCGGCCGGCGCGGCCGCGTTGCCGTTCGATTTCGTCTATCTCCGCGACATCGACCCGACGATCCTCCAGGACATCCGTTATGCCGGCAGCAACAATTTCGTCGGCCGACCCTTGCCGGGCTACGAGGCGGCCGAATGCGTCGTGACGCGTGACGTGGCGCGGCGGCTGCAGGCGGCTCAGGCCGAGCTGCGGCCGCGCGGCCTGTCGCTGAAGATGCTCGACTGCTACCGGCCGGTGCGTGCGGTCGCAGAGATGCTGGCCTGGTCGCAGGACGGCGTCGAGACCACGGCCGGCCGCCGCTACAGTCCGCGCATTGCCAAGCAGGACCTGTTCCGTCTCGGCTACATCGCCGTGCGTTCGAGCCATTCGACCGGTGCGGCGCTCGATCTCACGCTGGTCGAGCTCGCGGCCGACAATTCCGCGGCGTTCGACCCGGCCAAGGACTACGCGGACTGCACCGCGCCCGCAGCGCTACGCGCGCCCGAGGGCGGCGTCGACATGGGAACCGGCTACGATTGTTCCGACGTGAAGGCTCATACCGCCGCGCAGAACCTGACACCGGAGCAGCGCCGCTGGCGCAACGAACTGGTCGCGGTGATGGCGCGGCAAGGTTTTGTGAACTATGCCAAGGAGTGGTGGCACTTTTCGCTGCCGGGCGCTGGCGCGACGACTTATGTTTTTCCCATTCGGCCGCGCCGATGATCGATCTCTGTAGGGCACGGCCATGATGCAGTCTTCCTTCGCGACCCATGAGGTCTTCAACCAGTCGCCGCCGTTCGAGGACGTCAATCTGTTCACGGCCGACCGGCCGTTGATGGATGCCTTGAAGGCCAATGATGGTGCCGGAGCCGAGCAGGAGCTGACAGCTTTCGGCAAGCTATGGGGCTCGGCCGAGATGGCCGAGCAGGGCCGGCTCGCCAATGAGAACACGCCGAAGCTGCGCAGCTTCGACGCCAAGGGCTTTCGGCGAGACGTCGTCGAATTTCATCCGGCCTACCATGCGATGATGACGCGCTCAGCTGCGGCCGGCCTGCACAATTCGACATGGACGGCAGAAGGCCAGCCCGTCGGCGGCTGCTCGGAGGTGGTGCGCGCCGCGAAGTTCTATATCGCCTCGCAGGTCGAGAGCGGCCATCTCTGCCCGATTACCATGACGCGGGCCTCGGTGGCGGCGCTGGCCGCCCAGCCTGATCTGCTGGCAAGAGCGATGCCGGTCATCGCGACCGATGACTACGATCCGGCGTTTGCGCCGTGGTGGCAAAAACGCGGCATGACACTCGGCATGGGCATGACCGAGAAGCAGGGCGGGACCGACGTGCGCGCCAACCTGACGCGCGCTGAGCGTACGACCGATGGCTATCGCATCACGGGGCATAAATGGTTCATGTCGGCGCCGATGTGCGACGCCTTCCTGGTGCTGGCGCAGGCCGATGCCGGCCTGACCTGCTTCTTCATGCCGCGCTTCAAGCCGGATGGCTCGGTGAACGCGATCCAGTTCCAGCGCTTGAAGGACAAGCTCGGCAACCGCTCCAATGCCTCGTCGGAGGTGGAGTTCGTCGGCGCCTATGCCGAGCGGGTCGGCGACGAGGGCAGGGGCATCAGCACCATCATCCAGATGGTGCAACTGACGCGGCAGGATTGCGCGATCTCGTCTGCCGGCCTGATGCGCTCGGGGCTCGCGCACGCGCTGCATCATGCGCGCCATCGCAGCGTGTTCCAGAAGCATCTCGCCGACCAGCCGCTGATGCAGGCGGTGCTCGCCGACATGGCTCTCCATGTCGAGGCGACGGTGGCGCTGGTGATGCGGCTGTGTCAGGCGTTCGATCGCGCGCATCTGTCGCCGCGGGAGGCGAACTACGTGCGGCTGCTGACACCGGCGATCAAATACTGGGTCTGCAAGAGCGCGCCGCCGTTCCTGTATGAGGCGATGGAATGCCTGGGCGGCAACGGCTATGTCGAGGACGGCATCCTCGCCCGCCATTTCCGGGAGTCGCCGGTCAATGCGATCTGGGAAGGCTCGGGCAACGTCATGTGCCTGGACGTGCTGCGGGCGCTGGCGCGCGAGGCGGAGGCGGCCGCGCACGTCCTGATGCATCTCAAAGCAGAGACCAGCGGGTTGCCCGGCGCGGCGGAGGCGCTCGCCTTCATCGAGACCAGCTTCCGCCGGCCGGATTCCGAGCGCGTCGCGCGCCTCGCAGTCGAGAAGTTGGCGCTGCTCGCAGCCGCCGCCGCGCTCAACCTCGTTATGCCCGCTCATGCGGAGCTTTTCGCCGCCACGCGGCTCGCCAATGTTCACCCGAGCATGTATGGCGCGGTCGATCTCGATCGCTCAGACATCCGTAGCTTGCTGGAGCGCGCGCTGCCTTGACCGACACTCCCGAAGCCGCCGTGATGGATTCGCTCGATCCGGGCAACCCGCCGCAGCAGGTCGTTCCGGCGCATCATCAGCCGCGCACGCTCGGCTTCTGGCGCACCTTGCTGTGGGCCCTCCTCATCATCGTCGTGTTCTTCATCGGCCAGCTGACTCCGATCGTCTATTTCCTGCTGCGCCATGAGGGTCCAATCGACAGCATGGCCGCGTTTCAGTTGGCCATGATCCAGATCGCGAGCCGGTCGCTCACGGTCTCGCTGTCGGCGATCATGGGCGTCCCGGCCATTTTGATCCCGATCTATTTTGCCGTCCGCCACACCCGCATGTCGTTCGTCGACTATCTGGGCCTGCGTTGGACCGGCTGGAAGAATTTCGTCTTTGGCGTTGTCGGGATGGTCGTGATCCTGGGATGCTGGGAGCTGGCGGCGCAGCTGACGGGACGCGAAGAGAAGTCGGCGAGCTTCATGGTGGACATCATGAAGACCGCCAGAGGCGACGGCGTGGTCTGGCTGCTGGTCATCGCCTTCTGCGTCGCCGCACCAGTGTCGGAAGAGCTGATGGCGCGTGGCTTTCTCTACCGCGGCTGGTCGGACTCCTTCCTGCGCGTGCCCGGCGCCATCGTGCTGTCGTCCTTGCTGTGGACCGTGCTGCATCTGCAGTACGACTGGTTCGCCCTGATCAACGTGTTTTCCCTCGGCGTGTGGTTCGGCTATCTGCGCTCTCGTACCCACTCCACCTATCTGACCATGGTGCTGCACGGCCTCAACAACCTCGCCGCCACGGTGCAGACCATGTGGCTGGCCAGCGGTTCTTCCTGAACGGACGCGTTCAGCTCGCCCAGGCGATCGCGAGCGGCATGGTCAGCGCCGCCAGCACCGTTTGCAGCGAGATGATCTGCGCCAGCAGCGGCGCGTCGCCGCCCATCTGCTTGGCCAGCACATAGGCGCTGGGCGAGGTCGGTACCGCCGCGCAGATCGCGACGACGACGAGGCTCGGGCCGGTGACGCCGAACCATCCGGCGAGCCCGATCGCGAGGAGGGGCATCAAGACCAGCTTGAGCACGACGCCGAGCGCAGCGGCCGGGCCAGCGCGGCGCAAGCCTTCGAAGTGCAGGCCGGCGCCGGTCACCAGCAGGCCGATCGGCAGCGAGGCCTGTCCGAGCGCATCGGCGGCATCGTGCCAGAGCTTTGGCAGCGGCATATGCGCCACGTTCAGCGCGAGCCCGGCGATGCAGGCCCAGATCAGCGGATTGCGCACGATGGTGGCAAGGATCTCACGCATCGAGCGGCGGGTCGGCGAGGCGTAGTGGGCGAGCACGGCGACGCTGAACACGTTGACCATTGGGATGATCGCGATCATCGCCACCGACGCCGCCGCAAGCCCGGACGCGCCGAACAGGCTGCCGGCGACGCTGAGCGCGACGTAGGTCTGCCAGCGGGTTGCCCCTTGGAAGATCGAGGTGAAGGCCGGACCATCGATGCCGGAGCGGGTGAGCAGCGGCCGCAGCGCGAGGCACAGCGCCGACATCGCCAGCATCGCCAGGAACAAGGCGCCGCCGATGCCGGCGACCGGCACCTTGCCGAGATCGGCCTTCACCAGGCTCTGCATCAGCAGCGCCGGAAACAGCACATAATAAGTCAGCCGCTCGAGCCCGTGCCATTGCGTATCCAGCCGGATCAGGCTGCGCCGCAGGCCGAAGCCGACCACGATCAGCAGGAATACCGGCGCGAGCGCCGCGGCGACGGGGCTCATGGGCTAGCGACCGGACTGGCGCAAGGTCGCAAGCCGATCGAGCGCTCCCTGCAGGATGAAGATCGCCGCATGCGTGTCGATCACCTCGGCGCGCCTGGCGCGGCTGACATCCATGCCGATCAGCTCGCGCTCGACCGCAGCCGTCGACAGCCGCTCGTCCCACAGGCCGATCGGCAGGTCGGTGAGGCCGGCGAGATTGCGCGCGAACGCCCGGGTCGACTGCGCCCGCGGCCCCTCGCTGCCATCCATGTTGATGGGTAGGCCCAGCACCAAGCCGACCACCTTGCGCTCGGTGCAAATCGCCAGCAGTCGCGCCGCGTCGGCCTTGAAGGCCTTGCGCTGGATCGTCTCGACGCCGGTGGCGAGCCGCCGGTCCGGATCGGACACGGCGACGCCGATGGTCTTGGTGCCGAGATCGAGGCCGACGAGCGCGCCGCGCTCGGGCCAGCGGCCAGCGGCTTCGATGAGGGGGAGGATGGGGGCGAGCATGGCAATGCGCTTAACACGCAGGTGCGTGGCGGGCCAGCAGGTGAGGACGTGCATCGCTTCGCCGCCCCGATGAAGCTCGCGCACGCGAGTCGACCGGCCCAGATGTCGAGCGTTGCAGTCTTTCCCGGATGCGCCGGCTTTGGATCATCAAGCGAAGCTGGTGGAGCGCGAGAGCTTGTTCCAGGCACTCACTTCGGCTTTCATGCCCTCGATCTTCTGCTCGACCAGGGCCAGCGCGTCCTCACCGAGGAACAGCCGCACAGGCGGTTTTTCGGCTTCCACGAGGGCAAGCAATGCCTGTGCGGCCTTCGCGGGATCGCCGGGTTGGTTTCCGCTCTTGGCCAATCGGGCGGCGCGAATCGGATCCATGACGGCGTCGTAGTCGGAAATGCTGCGCGGCGTGCGATCCATGGACCGTCCCGCCCAATCGGTACGAAACTGACCGGGCGCAAGCGCAATGACGCGGATGCCGAAGGGGGCCACTTCCTTGCCGAGCGACTCCGAGATGCCCTCCAGCGCGAACTTGCTGCCGCAATAGAAGCTGATCCCGGGCATGGTGATGAAGCCGCCCATGGAGGTCACATTGACGATATGGCCGCGCCGCCTCGCGCGCATCCCCGGCAACACGGCCTTCATCATCGCGACAGGGCCGAACACGTTGGCGGCGAACTGCCGCTGCAGATCGTCGAGCGAGGACTCCTCCAGCGTGCCCTCGTGACCGTAGCCGGCATTGTTCACCAGGACGTCGATCGCGCCAATCTGCTTCTCGGCCTCTGCCACAGCAGCCGGGATTGCATCGAAATCGGTAACATCGATCACGAGAGGATGAGCCTTGCCCGCTGCAAGCGCGGCAAAAGCCTCGGCATCCCCGACCCTTCGCACGGTCCCGATCACCCGATGGCCGGCGGCCAGCGCGCCCTTTGCGAACGCTAGGCCCAAGCCCGAACTGACGCCAGTGACGAGGAAAATCTTCGATTCGGCAGCCGCCATCGTACAACTCCGCATGACAAGGTTATCTATATCATGATATAGATATTGCATGGCACCTCGCAAGACCGAACATTCATCCATTGGCATGAGAGGCGAGCCGCTTCGTCGGCACGTCCTCGATGCGGCAGAGCGGCTTCTCCGTCAGGGCAGGGCCGATTTCTCGATGCGAGACCTTGCCGCTGAGGCGGGGGTCAGCTTCGCGACGCCGTTCAATCAGTTTGGCAACAAGGCGGCGATCATGCAGGCTCTCTCCATACGTCGGATCGACATCATGGAGACGCGGTACACCGCCGCGCCACCATCGAGAGATACGAAGACACGCGTGCTATTGGCTATTGATACGGCGGTGGCGGTGATGTTGGAGAATCCAGACGTGAACCGGACCGTGATGGGATGGCTGGGTGCCGCCCAGGCTTCGCCCGGTCAGACGCTTTCCCGATCCACTGCCTTCTGGGCACTGGCCTTGGGAAAGGGAGAGGGACTGACGGCCAGCCGGCAAGAACAAGCGCTGCGCTGCCTTCCAGAGCAACTCGCCTTCAGTTTCCGCGGCGTGTTGTCCTTCTGGACTGCGGGCGAATTGTCGGACGCGGCGCTCGCCCCGCGTGCGCGAGACATGGCGAGTGCCTTGTTGCTCGCCTACCTCCATTAACGTCCGATAGGGGCGGCTTGATCGACTGACCGACCGATCCCAGGTCTGTGTCGGCCGGCTCCAGGCGCGCCTGTGGCGGACTCCTTGTCCAAGGCTTGCTTTCGCAGGACGATTCCAGACTCCTCGTGAGGACGCGGCGCTCCCGGGATGCCCTCACGAGGAGATCGGCGGAGCTTAACGGATCGCGATCGGGTTGATCATGCCCTGGACGCCGCCGCGCCAGCGCGGCTGACCCAGCACGAACAGGAACTCGTAGCCCTTGTCCTTGGCGAGGTCGGCCGTGTTCATGTTCTCCAGGATGTAGGTCCCGTTCATGGCGAGCAGGATCTGGTGCACCTCGAACAGGTTCGGCGACTCGAACGGGATCGCCTCCACCGCCCAGTTGTCGGCCCCGACCGCGACCACGCCCTTCGAGGTCAGGTATTTGGCACCCTCGACGCCGAGACCGGGCTCGCCGGCGCCGTAACGCTTATCGTCCTTGCCGATCAAACCAAGCCAGCCGGTGTGGAAGATCACGATGTCGCCCTGGCGGATCTCGACGCCCTGCTTCTTGGCAGCTTCCTCGATCTCCTTGACGTTGAACGCGGTGCCTTCCTTGACCACGTCGGTGTTGTAATAGGCCGCCATGTCGAGCAGCACGCCGCGCGCCACCAAGGGCGGCACCTTCTCGATGCCGAGCTTCTTCAGGCCGGTCGGATCGGCGAAGTCGAGCAGCTTGTTGCCGTTGTAATAGACGTGCTCGATGCCGAGATGGCCGAGCCCGTCGATCTGGCTGCCGACGCCGACCCAGCCTTCGACGATGTC
This sequence comes from Bradyrhizobium sp. HKCCYLS3070, assembly GCF_051167575.1. Lineage (NCBI taxonomy): Bacteria > Pseudomonadati > Pseudomonadota > Alphaproteobacteria > Hyphomicrobiales > Nitrobacteraceae > Bradyrhizobium > Bradyrhizobium sp. HKCCYLS3070. Next base: position 49,637 of record NZ_JBNPTI010000014.1, on the reverse strand, counting down.
GTCATTGTAGGTCGCCTTATTCGGGCCAAGGCCGGGAATTCCGGCCTGGCCCGGCTGCACCACGGTGATCTTGAACGAACGCGGCGGATAGGCCGGCGTCTTGGAATCGACGATCATGCCGAGCGGGTAGGTCTTGCCGGTCTTCACCAGCGAGGCGGCTTTGACCACGAGCTCCGGCGTGATGTAGTTGGCCGCGCCGATCTCGTCCTGTGGGCCCCATTTCGATTTCGTCCAATCCGGGGTCTTGTCCTGGGCATTGGCCGTCCCGATCGCACCCATCATGGCAATCGAACAGCACAACACGAACGCGTTGCGCATCGCATTTCCTCCGACATGTTGACGTTTGTTCGTTTCGCGCTGGCCAGCGCTGCATCCTAACGTAGTAAAGGATGGCCAGACAAAGCTATTTCGCGCGCGTGCGCTGCACAGCGCCCGAAAGTCGCATCGGTCGAAATGGCTCTTTTTCCCTGCGCGAAAACGTCATTTCGCGCAATGGAATGCGCCGTTCGCTGGCGATGCTCAGCACAATCTTTGAATGAATCGCGTCAGGCTGCGATGTCGTGGTCCCGGCCGGCGAGTCCGGCCATGAAGGCCGAGAGGCCGCTGCTGCGATGCGCCGCGCGGCGGTGGATGAACAGGGTTTCGACGCGTCCATGACTTGGATCGAGCGTGTGCAGGCTGACGCTGCCGATCATCTCGTTTCGCGTCACCACAGCGCGTGGCAGCAGCGCGACGCCCATGCCAGCGGCGACGCAGCCGATCATGCCGTCGAGCGTACCGAGCTCGATGCGCGCGGCCGCGGGCCAGCCGAAATCGTTGAAGACCTGCTCCAGCCGCTGCCGGTAGGTGCAGCCGGCCCTGAACACCAGCGCCGTCGGGCCGGAGGCAGCCGTGGCCGCACGCAAGGCTGACAGGCTTTCAAAGCGCCGGGCCGTCACCAGCACCAGCTCTTCCTCGAAGGCGATGATACCCGAGAGCTCGGGATGTTCGATCGGGCCGGCCACGAAAGCGCCCTCGAGCGTCCCGTCGAGTACGGCGGCCACGAGCTCGGCAGTTGGCGCCGTGCGCAGACCGAGGGCGACAGCCGGGAAGCGCCGATGAAAATCCGCGAGCAGCGTCGGCAGGCGCACGGCGGCGGTCGTCTCCATCGAGCCGATCGTCAGCGGTCCTCTCGGCTCGCCGTCATCGCGCGCGGCGAGCAGCGCTTCGCGCGACAGCGTCGCCATCCGGTCGGCGTAAGGCAGAAGTCGCAGCCCGGCATGGGTCAGGGTCATGCCGCGGCTGTGCCGCTCGAACAGTGCGGTGCCGATCTCGCCTTCCAGCGCCTTGATCCGCTGGGTCACGTTGGACTGCACCGTGTTGAGGGCCTCAGCAGCACGGGTGATGCCGCCGCTGCGCGCGACGGCTGCAAAGGTTTGGAGGTCGCTCAGCTCCACGGCCAATCTCCGTTTTGAATCTGCGATGGCAGAGTTCTCAAGTATTCATTTTGAGAGAATGCTAGCCGCGCCTAAAGTCGCCGTCCAGAGTTGAGGAGACTTTCATGGCACTGCGGACGGCGTTGACGGAGAAGCTCGGCATCAGCCAGCCGATCCTGCTGGCGCCGATGGATCTGATTGCCGATGCGCGCCTCGTGCACGCGGTCAGCGACGCCGGGGGATTCGGTATTCTCGGTGGCGGCTATGGCAATCGAACCTGGCTCGCGCAAGAGACCGCACGGCTTGAAGGCCTGCCTGCGCCGTTCGGCATCGGCTTCATCACCTGGTCGCTGGCGAAGCAGCCCGATCTGCTCGACGTGGCGCTCGCCGCCAGGCCTGCGGCGATCATGCTGTCATTCGGCGATCCTGCGCGGTTCGCGCCGGCAATCAAGCAGGCTGGTGCGTTGCTGATTTGCCAGGTGCAGGATGAGGCGATGGCCGAGCAGGCGATCGCGGCGGGTGCCGACATCCTGGTTGCACAAGGAACCGAGGCGGGCGGCCATGGCGCGTCGCGGACCACGCTCGATCTCGTGCCGGCGATCGTCGACCTCGCCGCGGGGCGAGTGCCGGTGGCGGCGGCCGGCGGTCTTGCCGATGGCCGCGGCCTTGCGGCGATGCTGATGCTGGGGGCGGAGGGCGTGCTGCTCGGCACGCGCTTCTATGCCAGCCGGGAGGCTGCCGGCGCCGACGAGGCCAAGCGGCGGATCTGCGCGGCAAAATCCGGCGAGACCGTGCGCGGCATCATCTTTGATCTGTCGCGCAACAATGTCTGGCCGGCGCCGTTCACCGGCCGCTGCCTGGTCAACGATCATGCGCGCCGCTGGATGGGGCGCGAGGTGGAGCTGCTGCAGCAGGTCGAGAACGTGTCGGCGGACTATGTGAAGGCACGGACCGAAGGCAATTTCGACATCGCCGCCGTCATTGCCGGCGAGGCCGTCGGCCTGATCCATGATATCCCGCCGGCCGCCGAGATCGTCGCGCGCATCGTCGATGAGGCCGCGCAGATCCTGCAAGGGCGGCGCAACTCGTCCGCCGTCTTCGCCAAGCAATAGGAGCAGCCCATGTGGCCCGACCGCCGCTTCCTGGATCTCGTCAAGACCGAGCACCCGATCGTGCTCGCGCCGATGGCCGGCGTGATGGATGCCGATCTCGTCATCGCGGTGGCGCAAGGCGGGGGGCTCGGCTCGCTGCCCTGCGCCATGCTCTCCGCGGACAAGGCGCGTGAGCAGGTCAACATCATCCGCCAGCGCGTGTCGGCGCCGATCAACGTGAACTTCTTCTGCCACACGCCGGTCGAGGCCGATGCGGCACGTGAGGCCGCATGGAAGCAGAGGCTCGGCGCCTATTACCAGGAGTATGGCGTGGATCCGGCGGCTCCGGTGACGGCCGCGAACCGCGCTCCGTTCGATGCCGCGATGTGCGCCGTCGTCGAGGAACTGGGGCCGGAGGTCATCAGCTTCCATTTCGGCCTGCCTGAGCCGTCGCTGTTGGCGCGCGTGAAGGCGACAGGCGCGGTCGTGATGGCGTCCGCGACCGTGGTGCGGGAGGCGGTGTGGCTGGAGCGGAACGGCGTCGACGTCATCATCGCGCAAGGTGCGGAGGCGGGCGGTCATCGCGGCACGTTCCTGACCGACAAGCTTGCCGAGCAGGTCGGTACGTTCGCGCTGGTGCCGCAGATCGTGGATGCGGTGAAGCTGCCTGTCATCGCCGCCGGCGGCATCGCCGATGCGCGCGGCATCGCCGCGGCGTTCGCGCTCGGCGCCAGCGGCGTGCAGATCGGCAGCGCGTTTCTGCGCTGCCCCGAGTCCAAGGTCAGCGCGATGGCCCGCGCCGCGCTTGCCGCCGCCGACGACGAATCCACCGTCATCACCAACGTGATGACCGGCCGGCTCGCCCGCGGCGTCGCCAACCGGGTGATGCGCGAGGTCGGGCCGATCTCGCCGGATGCGCCGGCGTTTCCGCATGCCGCCACCGCGCTCGGTCCGCTCAAGGCCGCCGCGGAGAAGCAGGGAAGGGTCGATTTCACCAATCTCTGGGCCGGGCAGGCGCTGCCGCTCGGGCGCGCGCTACCGGCCGCCGAATTGACGCGGACACTGGCCGAACAGGCCCAGGCGCGCTTGCGGCGGATGGCGGGCTGACGCTGCGGGCAGGGCGCTGCCCCAGAAAGTCCGGAGGCTGCCGGTTGCGGCGCGAAAGCGGGCTCTGCTATAGGGCGGGTTCACCTTGTCCCGTGAGGCCCTATATAATGTCGGTCGATGCCGCCACCGTCCGCCGGATCGCGCAATTGGCGCGGATCGCTGTCACTGACGCCGAGGTCCCGCATCTGCAGGGCGAGCTCAATGCGATGCTTAACTTCGTCGAGCAACTGTCGGAGGTCAATGTCGAGGGCGTCGAGCCGATGACCTCGGTGACACCGATGGCGATGAAGAAGCGCCAGGACGTCGTCACTGACGGCGAGATCGCCGACGACATCGTCAAGAACGCGCCCATGACCGAGAACAACTTCTTTCTCGTGCCGAAGGTCGTGGAATAGCCAGGGCAGGTCCGCGCTTATCGCGCGTGATCCGCTCCTTCAAACCGACAAGCGAGCCAACGCCATGTGCCTGCTCTGCGACGATGAAGCGGCCTACAAGGCCTATATGGACTATCTCGACGCCATGGAGCGGCAGGGCAAGGCCGCCGATCCGGACAAGACCGTCAACGAGATCCTCGACCAGCTCGAAGCGGCCGCCAATACCAAGAAAGCCCCCCCTGCGAAGAACAAGTTCTTCGCGGACGACGCGGCCGACGACAAGACGCTTTCCCCTTTCTTCTGCAGCCCGATCAACAAATGACCGATTTGACGTCCCTGACGCTCGCCGAGGCCCGCAAGGGTCTCGCGAGCAAGACCTTCACGTCGCTGGAACTCACCGACGCCCATCTCAAGGCGATCGAGGAGGCGCGGGCGCTCAATGCCTTCGTGATGGAGACGCCGGACCAGGCGCGCGCGATGGCGCGCGACGCCGACGCCAAGATCAATAGAGGCGAGGGTGGGCCGCTGGCCGGCATTCCGCTCGGGATCAAGGACCTGTTCGCGACCAAGGACGTCCGCACCACGGCCTGCTCGAAGATCCTCGGTAATTTCGTGCCGACCTACGAGTCGACAGTGACCTCGCAGCTCTGGCGCGATGGCGCGGTGATGCTCGGCAAGCTCAACAATGACGAGTTCGCGATGGGCTCGTCGAACGAGACCTCGTACTTCGGCCCGGTCGGCAACCCCTGGCGCCGCGAGGGCTCCAACACCACGCTGGTGCCGGGCGGCTCGTCCGGCGGCTCGGCGTCGGCGGTGGCGGCGCTGCTCTGCATGGGCGCGACCGCAACCGATACCGGCGGCTCGATCCGCCAGCCGGCCGCGTTCACCGCCACCGTCGGCATCAAGCCGACCTATGGCCGCTGCTCGCGCTGGGGCGTCGTCGCCTTCGCTTCCTCGCTCGACCAGGCCGGGCCGATCGCGCGCTCGACCCGCGATGCGGCCATCCTGCTGCGCTCGATGGCCGGCCACGACCCGAAGGACACGACCTCGGTCGACATCCCCGTGCCGGACTACGAGGCTGCGATCGGGAAGTCCGTGAAGGGCATGAAGATCGGCATTCCCAAGGAGTATCGGCTCGACGGCATGCCGGCCGAAATCGAGAAGCTCTGGAGTGAGGGTCGCAAGTGGCTGGAAGCCGCCGGCGCAGAAACCGTCGAGGTGTCGCTGCCGCACACCAAATACGCTCTGCCGGCCTATTACATCGTGGCGCCGGCGGAGGCGTCCTCCAACCTCGCCCGCTACGACGGCGTCCGCTACGGCCTGCGCGTGCCCGGCAAGTCGATCGGCGAGCTGTACGAGAACACCCGCGCCGAAGGTTTCGGGCCCGAGGTGCGGCGCCGCGTCATGATCGGGACCTATGTGCTGTCGGCCGGCTATTACGACGCCTATTACATCCGGGCGCAGAAGGTCCGCACCCTCATCAAGAAGGATTTCGAGGACTGCTTTGCGAGGGGCGTGAACGCGATCCTGACGCCGGCGACGCCGTCGGCCGCGTTCGGCATCGGCGAGAAGGGCGGCGCCGATCCGGTCGAGATGTATCTCAACGACATCTTCACGGTGACGGTGAACATGGCGGGCCTGCCGGGCATCGCGGTGCCGGCCGGCAAGGACGGACAGGGGCTGCCGCTCGGGCTGCAACTGATCGGCCGTCCGTTCGACGAGGAGACGCTGTTCTCGCTCGGCGAGGTCATCGAGCAGGCGGCGGGACGCTTCACGCCGGTCCGGTGGTGGTAAGCGTCGCCGGGTTCAAGACGAGCCTCGCGGGCGACGCGCCCGCGGCCGGCCTGACGCCGGTGCTCACCGGCCTGTGGTGGCTGGCGAAGGGCGACTGGGACCGGGCGCACAAGATCATTCAGGACGAGACCGGCCGCGACGCGGCGTGGGCGCACGCGCATCTGCATCGCGTCGAAGGCGATCTCGGCAATGCCGCCTATTGGTATCGGCAGGCCGGGCAGCCCGTCGCCAAGGATGCATTGGATATCGAATTTGAGCGGATCGTCTCCGCGCTGATGGGGAGTTGAGGGCCATGACGGCAACCAGCGGCAAGCTGATGAAGGGCGCCACCGGCGACTGGGAGGTCGTGATCGGCATGGAGATCCACGCCCAGGTCACCTCGAAGTCGAAGCTGTTCTCGGGCGCCTCGACCGCGTTCGGCGGCGATCCCAACAGCCATGTCTCGCTGGTCGACGTGGCGATGCCGGGCATGCTGCCGGTCATCAACGAGGAGTGCGTGCGCCAGGCCGTGCGCACCGGGCTTGGTCTGAACGCCAAGATCAACCTGCGCTCGGTGTTCGACCGCAAGAACTATTTCTATCCCGACCTGCCGCAGGGCTACCAGATCAGCCAGTACAAGGACCCGATCGTGGGCGAGGGCGAGGTCACGGTCGAGCTCGACGGCGGCAAGACCGCCACTGTTGGCATCGAGCGCCTGCACATCGAGCAGGATCCCGGGAAGATGCTGCACGACCAGTCGCCGTCGCTGTCCTATATCGACTTCAACCGCTGCGGCGTGGCGCTGATGGAGATCGTCTCCAAGCCGGATATCCGCGATGCCGAGCAGGCCAAGGCCTACGTCACCAAGCTGCGGTCGATCATGCGCTATCTCGGCACCTGCGACGGCGACATGGAAAAGGGATCCCTGCGCGCCGACGTCAACGTCTCCGTGCGCAAGCCCGGCGGCCCGCTCGGCACCCGCTGCGAGATCAAGAACATCAACTCGATCAATTTCATCGGCCAGGCGGTCGAGGCCGAGGCGCGGCGCCAGATCGAGATCATCGAGGACGGCGGCGTGATCGAGCAGGAAACCCGCCGCTTCGATCCCGACAAGGGCGAGACGCGCTCGATGCGCTCCAAGGAGGAGGCGCACGATTACCGTTACTTCCCGGATCCGGACCTGCTGCCGCTCGAATTCAGCCAGGCCTTCGTCGACGAGCTGAAGGCTGCGCTGCCGGAGCTGCCGGACCAGAAGAAGGCGCGCTTCATCGCGGATTTCGGCCTGTCGCCCTATGACGCCTCCGTGCTGGTGGCCGAGCGCGAGAGCGCTGCGTTCTACGAGGCCGTCCTGGAGGCGCTGTCCGAGCGGGCGCGCGACGGCAAGCTCGCCGCCAACTGGGTGATCAACGAGCTGTTCGGCCGGCTCAACAAGGAGGGCCGCGACATCGCGTCCTCGCCGGTGTCGGCTTCCCAGCTCGCGGCGATCGTCGCGCTGATCGGCGAAGGCACCATCTCCGGCAAGATCGCCAAGGACCTGTTCGAGATCGTCTGGAGCGAGGGCGGCGACCCCCGCGAGCTGGTCGAGAGCCGCGGCATGAAGCAGGTCACCGACCTCGGCGCGATCGAGAAGGTGGTCGACGAGATCATCGCCGCCAATCCGGACAAGGTCGCGCAGGCGAAGGCCAAGCCGCAGCTCGCCGGCTGGTTCGTCGGTCAGGTGATGAAGTCGTCGGGCGGCAAGGCCAACCCGCAGGCGGTGAACGATCTCCTGAAGAGCAAGCTCGGCATCTGAACGACGATCGCCCGTCTTCGTTTCCAGCGGCGCGCACATGGTGCGCGCCGTTTGTCTTGGCGTCGCGGTCCGGCGAATCGCCGCACGCGATTCGCAAAAAAGCCACCATTGCCGAGCGTTCGAACGCACACGAGGGCGTGTGCAATGAAAATTTTTTCATTGCCAAAATTTACGACTCAGAGTCCGCGCGTTGCTCTCACCATGCGAGTCTGCACGCCGACACGCCGGCGTCGTCGCGTGCGCCGTGCTGTTCAGCCGTTCAGAAAAATACTTGCAGCACAGGCTTTTTGCGCAATCTCGATTAGTTGCGATCGCGGCCTTGCGCAGGGAGACGTTTGTATTTTCTTGATCGATCGACGCGCTGCTTCGCGCGTTTCGTCAGCCGCACACGCGCGCGCCTGTCAACACTTCCTTAAGCCGGAAGCTGTTTTTTTTCACTCGTTGGTGTATCGATGAGGAGTGCAGCTCGATTCCCGAGTGCACGCATCGACTAAGCCATCTCACATCGGAGGGCAACATGGCCAAGAAAGCGAAGAAGGCGAAGAAGGCAGTGAAGAAGGTCGCGAAGACCGCGGCGAAGAAGACTGCCAAGAAGACCAAGAAGGTCGCCAAGAAGAAGTAACTCTCGCAGTCCTCTGCGAGATGAGTCCGGCAACTGATGCCGGCACGTCGTTGGAACGCAGGTCGGCATAGCTCCTCGAGAGCCGGGCGGATCTCCTGAAGCTCCAACAGACGATAGAGGGTGTCGGCGAGACATCAGGTCAACGGTCGGATCGAACTCGAGAGCGGCTTCGCTCGCGGTACGGTCCGGCAGAAGAAACAGGATTTCTTCGTTCGGTGCAGATCGCGTTTCCGGTCTGCAATCTCACGAGCGGCTATCAGCCAGAGTGGGATCTGATCCTGACGTGTTCGCCGACGCCCTCGATCCTTGAGCACCGCGCCTTTGGCGACTGTGTGCCTCCAACCTTCCCATAGACGAACGGCATCATCATCATCATCAGCAGCTCGGCGCAGCCGTGCTCGTACCGCGCTGCGCAATCCCCCGCACGTGCTGTCGAGACGTGTCCAGTCCCGGTGCGGCTGTTGACCAACGGCGTGGTGCGCTCCGCGCCAGCGCGGTGAGGCGCTTTCGCGGATGGTTATGAGTTTGCCAAACAGAACGGTAAACCGCTCTTTGCCGAGTTGAAGAATCCATTTCGAATCAATGCATTGAAGCCGGCCCGGGAAAATGCGGGGCTCCGCGTTCAGGGCTCGTTCAGCACGATGTTTAAACTGCCTTTCAAACTTGATCGGTCATCCTTCGCGCATAAGCCGCGAGACGGCATGGGGATAACCAGGCGTTGAACAGTTGGACGGGGGCGTGCTCGGGTGACCGGCCGCCTCCTCGAGCGAAGGAGAGCGACGATGTTTCAGGGACAACTCAATTTTGATGACGTGACCACCGCGGAGCAGGGCGCCAGCGGCGATGTGCTGTTCGAGCTCGGCATGCTCTATGCGAGCGGTCGCGACGGTATGGTCGATCTGATCGCCGCGCACAAATGGTTCAATCTCGCCGCCCTCAGGGGGCGCGTCGACGCCGTGGCAATGCGCCGCGAGGTCGCCGAGCAGATGTCGGACGCCGAGATCGCGACCGCGCAGCGCGAGGCGCGCGCCTGGATGACCGCGCACTGAGCGAGCTAAGCCGCGGCTTGGCGGATCTCGCTTTCGGCGTGCGCATGCCGCACGCGCCAGAGTTGCCGGCCGCGAACCGGGGCGCTGGGGTGCCCCGCGCCCGATCGCTCATTCTCGTCGGAAGCGGGCCTCGTCGCGCGCCGATAAATCTCCTATCTGTCGTTCGGTGTGACGCAGACAAGCGGGATTGACGGCATGGGCCAGGCACGGCGACAGGCGCGGCGGCAAGAGCTGATCGACTGCCATGACTGCGGCAGCGGTGTCTCCTTCAGCGCAGTGGCGTGCCCGCATTGTGGATCGACCGAGCCGGCCGGGCCTGCGGTGCAGAGCCGGCGCGAGTTGAAGCGTCTGCGGGTCGAGGCCCATAATGACCGCCGCCTCGTCGTGGTGACCGCCCTCTGTGCGGGTCTCGGCGCCATCTATGGTGCCGTGATGGGAGCGGGAGGCGCAGCGTCATGGTGGGCTGTGCTCGGCTATGGGTTCGTCGGCACCATCATCGGCGTGCCCGCCGCCTTCGTGATCAACATCAGCCGTGGCTTGTTCGATTGAACCGCGCGTGATTGAGCGGCAACCGTGATCACGACGGTCACGCTCCGTTGCGATCCGGCAGGTGCGTGAACGGCTCGGCGTTGAGGCGGATGATCAGGGGGAGGGGGCTGTTGGCCGCGCAGGGACGGCTGGCGGAGACGGAGGGATTCGAACCCTCGATAGGGCTTTACAACCCTATAACGGTTTAGCAAACCGCCGCCTTCAGCCACTCGGCCACGTCTCCGGCGAGCGTCGGTATGCCCGACGCCGCGCTGAGCCGCAAGCGGCAGATTGCATGCGGTTTCGAAATCCTCACAGGGCCGCGGCTTCGCTGGACCGGTGCGGACGGTGCTCTTCACCTTCGGCCATCGATGCGAGCGGAGCCTGCCGTTGATCGGCGGCGGCACGGCGTGGAAGTCGACGGGCGGCGCCGGCCCTCTCGATGGTCCCTGACACGGAGGCCCCCTAATATAGAGGGTCGTCTGCAAAGGCGGCCGGTGGCAGGGGGCGCAGACGGCATCGTCCTCCAGCCCGATTCTCGTTCAGCGCGTGGGCTGGATTCGTGGCCCAGACGCCTGACTTGGGGCGGGTTCCTGGCGGGCGAGTGCTCGCGGCCTTAAGCACCCCAAATTGCGTTGTCACAAAACGACAACATAAACAGCCACTTAGGTGTTCCCGCAGAACCACGGTTCCGTGCCTTTTGTGCAACACCGGTCCGAAAAGGCGCCGCTTGAGCGCCGCAATGATGGTTCCTTTGTTGCGTGTGCAAAGGCCTTCGGTAATTCTGCTCGCACGACGAAGGGGGGCATCCCAACGTCGTCCCGTTTAGGTCGTTCGCTCAAGTCCCTCGCGTTCATGCGGGTGTGTCCGATAGCGCGAAGCGGCTGAGCGACGGGTCGAAGAGGGATAACGGGTCCAACCCCAAGGGTGTCTCTCACCCAGCGGAGGCGGAACCTTCCCTGACTGAGCAACTTGGAGGTTTAACATTATGAACACGATCAAGAGCCTTGTCCTGGGCTCGGCGGCCGCTCTCGTCGCCATGTCTGGGGCTCAGGCAGCTGACCTTCCGATCAAGGCCAAGGCGGTCGAATATGTGAAGGTCTGCTCGCTTTACGGCGCTGGATTCTACTACATCCCCGGCACCGACACCTGCATCAAGCTGGGCGGCTACCTGCGTGCTGAAACGTCGTTCGCCAGCAACGGCCAGTACAACAACGCCGTCAACGGCGTTGCCGGCGGCATGAACCGTAACAGCAACTACTACTACAGCCGCGCTCGTCAGGACCTCAACATCGACACGCGCACCGCGACCGAGTACGGCGTGGTCCGCACCTTTGCTGACCTGACGTTCACCTGGACCAGCGGCACCTACGCTGGCTCGGGCTCCGCGACCGGCGCGACCGCCTACTCGACGGCTGGCGCTCCTGGCGCTCAGGCCGACGGCAACATCGCCCAGGGCGGCATCGGCGTGTACTACGCCTTCATCCAGTTCGCTGGCTTCACGATGGGTAAGGCCGTGTCGCAGTTCGACGCGCCCTGGACCAACTACCCGGGCAACAACTTCGACGGCCTGTGGGGCGGCGGCGGCACCGTGACCGGTGTCAACCAGTTCACCTACACCGCCGACTTCGGTTCGGGCATCACTGCGGCGATCTCGGCGCAGGACGCGACCCAGTACTACACCACCAACATGTGGAACGTGTCGGGCATCACCGCGGCCGGCATCATCGGCGGCTCGTATGGCACCAACAACTTCGGTGGCAACGTGTCTCCGGACATCGTCGGCATGGTCCGTGTCGACCAGGCTTGGGGTCTGTTCCAGGCGTCGTTCGCGGCGCATGACAACCACACCGGCTACTACGGCGCCACCGAGCTCACCGGTCACCCGGCTGACAAGTGGGGCTGGGCTGCTCAGCTGGCCTTGTCGATCAAGAACATCCCGACCGGCCCCGGCGACACCATCAACATCCAGGGCGTCTACACCAACGGTGCGAGCCGCTACAACGCTCAGAGCCTGGTGCCGACCACCTACGCGATGTACGGCGGCAGCAGCACGGCTGGTGTCTACGGCACGCTCGGCTTCGCTGGCGTCAGCGATTCGGTCTTCGTGACCGGCGGTGAGCAGCAGCTGACCACGACCTACGGCTTCCGTGGCGCCTACACCCACAACTGGAGCCCGACCTGGAACTCGGCGATCTACGGTTCGTGGGCTGCCGTGAGCTACAACAACACTGCCAAGGGCCTGATCTGCGGCAGCGCGGCGATGGGCGCGATCGCGGGCGCAGGCTTCACCTGCAACCCCGACTTCAACATCTCCTCGCTCGGCTTGATCACCCGTTGGACCCCGGTCAAGAACCTGACCTTCTCGGCCGACGTGGCCTGGACCAACCTGGACCAGAAGTACTCGGGCAACATCGTTTCTCCGGCCACGACCACGACCTCCAAGCCGGCTGCGGTCTATCAGCTCAAGGACCAGAACTCGGTGTCCTTGCTGCTCCGCGCTCAGCGCAACTTCTGATCCTGATCGTCTGATCGGGTTCGAGAGCCCCCGGCAGGAAACTGCCGGGGGTTTTTGCTTGTGTGCGGGCGCTCATTCCGGCGCGGCACCGGGTCTGGTTCGCTCAAGCAGCGATCGATGCCAAATCGGCGGATCGAGGCAATCGAGCAAGGGATCCGATTGCCTGTGGCTCGAAAATCGCATTCGTTTCAGTAGTTTGGCTGCATGCTGGTATTTTTTTAAAAATGGTGTTGAAAACAGATGAGTTGATAAGCTAATTTTGTCATGCCTGAGTAATCATTCACCACCTACGCAAGACGACGATCATACGATGTTAGACCCCAGGAAGCCTCTGGCGATGCCCCGCCGGAGGCTTCTTCATGTCGGGATCTCCTCGCCGCCCAGCATCTGACGTTGCGTCTCGATTGCAGAGCCTCGGCGTGATCTCCGCAGGCCGTGCCGTCAGCGCAAACATCGATCGTCTCTCCAAAAATCGTTGCGCATCGGCTTGACCGGGAAATGCCGGATGGTCACCATGACCGCCAGATGACGGGGCCACACCGTCACGCCAGCGAGGAATGAGTCCAAAGATGAGTTCGGAAGGCTCTGTGGGAGTGCTGCGTCCGTGGTCCGACCAAGACGATCTGGCGGGCGCCATCACGCGGCTGCTGGAAGCGCGGCCCGAGGGCCGGGCCGAGCTTGCGGAATGTCTGGCGGTTGCGCAGCGGATCGAGGCCAGCGACGACGAGTCGTGGTACCGCGAGTGGATGCAATGCGCGGATGCGATGAAGGCTGCCGCCGCCGACGCCGTGAGCAGCGGCCGTCCCGAGCTGGCGTTTCGCAAATGGTCGCGCGCGATCGATTGTTATGAGGCTGCGGCCTGTCCGTTCAGCAGCTCACGCTCCCGCCAGGCCGTCGTGCTGTCCCGCATGCGCGAATGTGCGCGCGAATTCCTGCGCGGTGCCGATCCGCAAGGAGAGGTCGTCACAATTCACTGGCGCGCCGACTATCCGCTCGAAGCCTATTTCCTGCCGGCGCGTTGCGAGGCAGGCAGGGCGCCCACCGTCATCTGCATCGGTGAGCCCGGCCGTCGCAAGGAAACCTCCCTGTTCAAGCTTGCAGCCCATGCGGAGCAGCGCGGCCTGGCGCTGCTGGTGGTCGATCTGCTGGGCAGCGGACCGGACTGCCGCTTCGAGGAGATCGTCGGCCGTCGCGATCTCGAATCAGCCATCGCAAGCGTGATGGACTACGCGACGTCCCGTGACGACGTGGACGAAGGCCGGATCGCGATCCTGGCCGATGACTGGAGCTCGTCCTTCGTCGCGCGCGGCATCGCACTCGATCCGCGTTATGCTGCGGCGGTCTGCGACGCCGGCTTGTGGGATATTCACGAGCGCGTCTTCCTGTCACGCCGACCCGGTGCGGGCGAGCGGGGCAGGCTGTCGATCGCGAGCGATGGGCTGGCGGCGCGGCAGATCATGTGTCCGCTGCTGGTGACGGTGCCGGAGCGTGGCTGGCTGCGGGCCGACATCGCAACCCGGCTGATCGCGCAGATCAAGCGCGAGCACCCGGACATCACTCTGAAGATCGTCTCCAGCGCGGGCGCCGATTGGCTCGAGGCCGATGCCTTCGTCTTCGACTGGATCGCCAAGCGTCTGGCGGCGTCTCAGCGGCCTCCAGGCTGACGCGACCGCGTGTCTGCGCTCCGCTCCCCCGTAAGAGGCGGTCGGGCCGTGACCGCCTCGGGGGCCTCAGAGTCCCATCGTGAGTCGCGCGCTGGCCTTCTCGAAACGGTCCTTGAGGCCAGCCAGCTTGTCCGTGAAGGTCGCCAGCTCGCGAGCGTCGAATTCCTCGAAGATGAAGCTGAAGATCTGCGCCTGCTGAGCTTCCAGCTCGGCGAACTGCTCCGATGTCTTGGTGGTGAGCGACATCCGGACCACGCGCGCATCGTTGGGGGCGGGCTTGCGTTCCATGAAGCCCTTCTTCTCGAGCAGCTTCGACTGCGTCGTGACGAACGAAGGGTCGACGTGCAGCCGCTTGGCCGCCGCATTCACGGCGACTCCCTCGCCTTGATCCAGCTCGGAGATCGCCATCAGGATCATCCATTGCGGGCCACTGATGCCGATTCTCTTGGCCCAGAAGTACCTCAGCTCCTCCAGATGGACGTTGATCGTGGAGATCTCCCGGGCGAAGCGAAGAATGGCGTCGCGATTCTTCGGCAGATGTTCGGCAGTCTTCGGTTGCGCGTCCGCTTCCACAGGTGCGGCAGACATGTTCTTCAAGGGCGCCATTGCTCAGGAGTTCCGGTACGAAGCTCGACCCTAAAGAAAAAAAATCCGCAACAAAATCACTTATCTAGGAGGACATCGGCCGTCCCCCGTGCGCTGCACAACAAGCTGCCATTGTGTTGCCCCCAAGACACATTTCGGCTTCATTCAATTACCTGACTGCATAAACTATTTTGCTTACTGAATGAGCGAAGGCATAGTTCCTGATGACGGTGGGGGGTTACTCGATCGTCCCGTGACAGGTGGTTCGCTTAAGTCCCTCGCGTGATGCGGGTGTGTCCGATGGCGCGAAGCGGCTGAAGCGGTTTTTCGGGAGCAGAGGAAGCGGATCGTCCTGGGGGATCTTGGTCCGGTTCTTTCTCAAAAGAGCAACTTGGAGGTTTAAATGAAGACGGTTAAGAGCCTTGTCCTCGGCTCGGCGGCAGTTCTGCTCGCCATGTCCGCGGCTCAGGCGGCCGACCTTCCGATCAAGGCCAAAGCGGTCGAGTATGTGAAGGTTTGCTCCCTGTATGGTGCGGGCTTCTACTACATCCCCGGCACCGACACCTGCATCAAGCTGGGCGGCTATCTCCGCGCTGAAACGGCGATCGCCACGAACAGCGACTTCAACGCCGCGTTCAGCGGCCAGGGTGGTGCGCATAACCGCCTGAGCAACTACTACACGGCCCGCGCTCGTCAGGACATCAACATCGACACGCGCACGGCGACCGAGTACGGCGTGGTCCGTACCTTCGCTGACCTGACCTTCAGCTGGACCTCCGGCGGCTATGCCGGCACGGGTTCGGCCACCGGTGCGACCGCTTACTCGACGGCTGGTGCGCCGGGCGCACAGGCTGACGGCAATATCGCGCAGGGTTCGGTCGGCGTGTACTATGCCTTCATCCAGTTCGCCGGCTTCACCATGGGTAAGGCCGTGTCGCAGTTCGACACGCCCTGGGTGAACTATCCGGGCAACAACTTCGACGGTCTCGCCGGCGGCGGCGGCACGGTCACCGGCGTCAACCAGTTCAGCTACACTGCTGACTTCGGCTCCGGCATCACGGCCACCGTTTCGGCTCAGGATGCGACCGCCTACTACCAGAACAACCTCTGGAACGTGGCGGGTTCGACGGCGGCTGGCGTGATCGGTGGTGCTTACGGCACCAGCAACTACGGCGGCAACGTCTCTCCGGACTTCGTCGGTATGGTCCGTGTCGACCAGGCCTGGGGTCTGTTCCAGGCGTCGTTCGCGGCGCATGACAACCATGTCGCTTACTACGGCGCGTCCGAGACCTCCGGCCACCCGGCCGACAAGTGGGGCTGGGCGGCTCAGCTGGCCCTGTCGATCAAGAACATCCCGACCGGACCTGGCGACACGATCAACGTGCAGGGCGTCTACACCAATGGTGCGAGCCGCTACAACATCCAGAGCCTGATGCCGAACAGCTATTCGATGTACGGCAGCACGGGTCTGGCTGGCGCCTATCAGAGCGTCGGCTTTGCCGGCGTGGGCGACTCGGTCTTCACGACCGGTGGTGAGCAGCAGCTGACCACGACCTACGGTGTGCGCGGTGCGTACACCCACAACTGGAACCCGGCCTGGAACACTGCGATCTACGGGTCTTGGGCTGCTGTCCGCTACAACGGCACGGCCAAGGGCCTGATCTGCACCAGCCCCGGCGTGGTTGCGGCCTTCAACGCGGGTTCGACCTGTAATCCGGACTTCGATCTGGCCACCATCGGCCTGATCACGCGCTGGACCCCGGTCAAGAACCTGACCTTCTCGGCCGACTTCGCCTACTCGTGGCTCGACCAGAAGCACTCGGGTTCGGTCACGGCCCCGGCTGCCGCCGCTGTCGCCAAGCCGGCTGCGGTGTATGAGCTGAAGGATCAGCAGTCGGCTGTCCTGCTGCTCCGCGCTCAGCGCAACTTCTGATCCAGACCGTCTCACGACGGTTTGACCAACCCCCGGCAGGCAACTGCCGGGGGTTTTTCTTTGCCTCGCCAGCGCGTGCTCCAGCACCGAGACCCGCATTCCTCACCGTGCCGCTTTGTCGCTGACAAACATGCTGCGACCCGCCCGAGAACCACACCGCGCGGCCACGCGACGCAATACGATCTGGATGGAATTTCGCGACCGCCTCGTGGCCATGCGGCTCAAACATCCGTGAGAGGTGGTCGGCGGATTCGCTCGGTTCGACCGCGCGTTTGAGCCAAGCTTGGCCTGCGTGATCTCGGGCGGGCGAGGGCCCGTGCCACGATCGCCGGGATGACAGGGCCAGAGAGTTTGAGCCTCGCGCTCGCCGCGGTTCTCGACGTCCGTCCTGCTGCATTCCCGCCACGACCGCGACACGCATTCGGCGGCGAAAGTCTTCCCCGACACATTACTCTTGGAGATCCGGCGACCGCGTGCCGTGCCGCGGCCGTGCCACATGCGTGATCCGGCCGGTCACGAGAATGGTCCGATAAAGCACCAACTCTGCCTCGCGATCGTTCCCACTGCAACGCTATGCGCGGGCACTGTGGTGCAGCTGGAGACGGGCTGACCGTTGGGGCGGTCGTTCGATGTCGAGCCGGGCCGGTCTGAACTGAGCAATTTGGAGGTTAGTATGAAGACTGTGAGGAGCCTTGTTTTGGGCTCAGGGGCGGCGTTGCTCGCCATGGGTGGGGCTCAGGCCGCCGACCTTCCGATCAAGGCCAAAGCGGTCGAGTATGTCAGGGTCTGCTCGATGTACGGCGCCGGATTTTTCTACATTCCGGGCACCGACACCTGCATCAAGCTCGGCGGCTATCTGCGGGTCGAGGCCGGCTTCGGCACGAATACGATCTTCCAGAATGCCGTGAACGGCGTCGCCGGCGGGCGAAATCGTCTCAGCAACTACTACACGACGCGTTCGCGCGCCGACCTCAACATCGACACCCGCACCGCGACCGAATATGGCGTCGTGCGCACCTTCTTCGACGGTGTCTTCCAGTGGACCGGGGGCAGCTATGCCGGGACCGGCTCCGCCACGGGCGCAACTGCCTATTCGACGGCGGGCGCGCCTGGAGCGCAGGCTGACGGCAACATCGCACAAGGCGGGATCGGCGTCTTCTATGCCTTCATCCAGTTCGCCGGCTTCACCATGGGTAAGGCCGTGTCGCAGTTCGACGCGCCCTGGGCCAACTACCCCGGCAACAATTTCGACGGTCTGACCGGAGGCGGCGGCACCATCACCGGCGTCAACCAGTTCACCTACACCGCGGACTTCGGTTCGGGCATCACGGCCGCGATCTCGGCCCAGGATGCGACGCAGTATTCGCAGTCGCAGATCTGGAATACGGCGGGACAGACGGCCGCCGGCGTGCTCACCGGCAGCTATGGCACGTCGAATTTCGGCGGCAACGTCGCGCCCGACATCGTCGGCATGGTGCGCGTCGATCAGGCCTGGGGCCTGTTCCAGGCGTCCTTCGCGGCACACGACAATCACGCCGCCTTCTTCGGTGCCAGCGAGACGACCGGGCATCCCGCCGACAAATGGGGCTATGCCGGTCAGCTCGCCCTGTCGATCAAGAACATCCCGACCGGCGCCGGCGACACCATCAATCTGCAGGGCGTCTACACCAACGGTGCCAGCCGCTACAACTTCCAGAGCCTCGCGCCGATCAACTATGCGATGTACGGCGGCAGCAACATGGCCGGCGCTTTCCAGAGCCTGGGCTTCGCCGGCGTGTCGGATTCGGTGTTTGGGGCGAATACCCAGCAGCAGCTGACCACCACCTACGGCTTCCGGGGTGCCTTTACCCACAACTGGGATCCGTTCTGGAACACGGCGGTCTACGGCTCCTGGAGCGGCGTCAGATACAACAACACCGCGAAGGGACTGATCTGCAACGGTGCGGGCATGGTCGCTCTCGGAATCACGCCTGCGAATTGCAACCCCGACTTCAACATCTCGACGGTGGGTGTGATCACGCGCTGGACGCCGGTCAAGAATCTGACCTTCTCTGCGGACGTCGCTTGGACCCGGCTGGACCAGAAGTTCACCGGCGTGGCGAACGCACCGGCGGTCGCGGCGGTCGCCAAGCCGGCCACGACCTACCAGTTGAAGGACCAGGACTCGGTCTCGCTGCTGGTGCGTGCCCAGCGCAACTGGTAAGTGCGGGCGAATGGCGAATAGGGAGTAACGAACAGCAGTTGACGACGGAGCGGAGCCCAGGCTTCGCTACTCGCTACTCGCTACTCGCTACTCGCTACTCCACCACAGCGCCGCGGCGCAGATCGGCCTCGATCTGCAGCCGCGAGCCGCCGCCGAAGCGGGCGCGATAGACCTGCAGGTTCTCCATCACCCGCTGCACGTAGTTGCGGGTCTCCGCGAACGGAATCAGCTCGACCCAATCCACCGCGTCCACCTTCGGATCGCGCGGGTCGCCATACCGCTCGACCCATTTCCGTACGCTGCCGCGGCCGGCATTGTAGGCCGCGAACGTCATGATGTACGAGCCGCGATAGTCCTCGAGCAGGCCGCCAAGCTCAGCCGCGCCGAGCTGCGCGTTGTAGACCGGGTCGGTCTTCATCCGGTTCAGATCGAAGCTGACGCCGGCGCGCTTGCAGACGTAGCGACCCGCATCCGGCGTGACCTGCATGAGCCCGTAGGCCTGAGCCGGCGAGACCACGGCCTGGTTGAAGGCGCTCTCCTGGCGCGCGATCGAGAAGATCACGCTCTGTTCGACCTCCGGCCCGAGCGCCCGGAACGCGGGGATGCCCGTGACCGGATAGGCGTAATGATCGAACGGCAGTCCGCGATTGAGCGCGGCCTTGCCGACCAGCAGCATCGCTCGCGCATCGCTGTTTCGCGCGGCGATTTCCGCGATTCCGACCAGCACGTCGGGGTCGCCGTTATCGCCCATGTCGGCGAAGATCGGGATCGCGACCTCGCCCTCGTCGAGCTCGTAGAGCAGTTGCACCGCGCGCACCACCTCGAGCCGTTCGACGCCGCGTCCGCGGCCGCTCGGCGCGGCATTGAGGCCGAGCTGCGGCAGGCCGAGCTTCGCGCGCGCCAACTGTCCGTAGTAGCTCGTGGACTGCTCGGCGGCCGACGTATAGGCCGCGCGCGCCTCCTGCATGCGCCCCATCGCTTCTGCCGCGCGGCCCTGCCAATAGCCGGCCCGCGCCAGGGTGGTCGGATTGACGCTGCCGACGCCGATCCGTGCAAAGTGCTGGGCCGCGGTGGCCGGATCGTTGAGGAAACGCAGCGCGATCCAGCCCGCGGTGAATTCCTGCTCGGTCTTGTAGATGTCGCGGTTCGGCAGCGCCGCGTCGCGCGCGATCAGGTAGGCGCTGCGATATTCGCCGGTGTCGATCATCTTGCGCGCCAGCAGTCGGCGCTCGATCCACCATTCGTCCAGATTGTGCAGGCGGCCGGGATCCTTGGGCGCGTTCAGCATCAGCTGCGCCGCCTCGGCGAATTTTTCGTCGCGCCGCAGCAGCTGGATGCGGCTGAAGATGTAGCCTGCATCGCCGTGGAGTTCGCGCGGCACGGCATCGAGCAGGCTCTGGCTGTTGGAGGCTTTGCGATAGGCCGCGATTCGCGCTTTCGCGAGCGCCACGTGGCCCGAGCCAAGCCGCCGGGCAGCGCGCATCGCGGCCTCGTGCTCGCTGCCATACAGCAGCGTGTCCATCCGCGCCTTGTGATCGCCGCCGGACAGCAGGGCGCCGTACTGATCCAGAATGTTGTTCTCGGTCTCCTCGGACATCGCGTCGTTGCGCCAGGCATCGCGCACCAGGCGCTCGGCATTGGCGCGGTCGCCGCGATTGAGCATCACCCGGGCCAGCGCGAACTTGCCCTTGGCCGACAGCGGCGATTCGTTCTCGAACCAAGACCACACCACGGCATCGTCGCGCTTGTCGTCCCACAAGGCGGCCTCGAGCCGGCGCCGCAGGAAGGTCTGTGACGGCCAGGACGGATTGGCGGTGATGAACGCGCGGTAGCGCTCCACGCTGGCATTGTTGTTGTCGCTGCGCAGGATCACCCACTCCGCGAGCTTGCGCGCCACGGGATCCGAGATCGCCTGCACGACCTCGGTGGCATCGCTGGGCTTGCGCTTGCGGACGAGCTCGATCACGTTTTCGAGCGCGTCCTTGTCGGACTGCGAGGTCGAGGACGTCACGGCGATCGCAGCCGGCACCACGAGCTTACGGGAGGCGGGCAGGGCGGCATGCTGGCGGGCCGGCAGGCTTGCAGCCGCCGCGCCGGGGGTGATGTCCCTCGGGGCCGCGCGCGGCGTCTCGCCGGCGCCCTTGGGGCTGTTCTTGACCTCGGCCTTCGCTTCGGCCCGCGCGTCGACCTCGCTCTTGGTCCCGGCGGCCTCGTTGGTGTTCGTCTTCGGGACCACGCTGCGCGCGATTGGACGCGCCTTCGGCACCGGAACCTTGGCCACGGGAGCCTTGGCTCCTGTAACCTTGGATCCCGAAACCTTGGACCCAGCGGCCTGGTCCTTGGCGAGAGCGCTATGTCCGGCGAGAGCCCATCCGAGTGTCAGGCCGGCGGCCAAGGACACCGAGAGTGACACCGACAGGGCGGTCGATCGCAATGCAGTGGCGCGGGCAGAAAAGGGCACGGCGTTCCTTTTGCGGCGGATGACTTCGATCCCCTGACCAACATGGGTCTATCGAAAAGGTGAACAAATCCTAAATATACCGGGAAGGACTGCAACCTGCGCCAACACCGCGGCGAAATCACGACCGAAGGGCGGCGTGCGGCCGCGCCGGGGCAGAGAAGGGTGATCAGCCTTTGTCGGTGCGGAGCGTGCGGGGCCGGGGGCGGGGTATCGCGGGGGCGGCAAAGCGATTCGCGCGATTCGTGTGCCTGTTGAGAAGGCAGCCCAGCCGCGGGCGGGCCTTCCGCCCCGTCGGTAGACCCGGTATGAAGTGGCTCGCACAGGGGCCAAACGGCGTTTGGGAGGGAGTTTCATGGCAGCCAAGACGAATTTCCGGGGTTCTTTCACCGCCTTGGTCACTCCTTTCAAGAACGGGTCCGTGGACGAGGCCGCTTTTCGCAGCCTTGTGAACTGGCAGATCGACGAGGGCACCAACGGCCTCGTGCCGGTCGGCACGACGGGCGAGAGCCCGACGCTCAGTCATGACGAGCACAAGCGGGTGGTCGAGTGGTGCATCGCCGAGGCCCGGGGACGCGTGCCCGTCGTCGCCGGCGCCGGCTCCAATTCGACCAAGGAGGCGGTCGAGCTCGCCCAGCACGCCGAGAAGGCGGGGGCGGACGCGGTGCTGGTGGTGACGCCCTATTACAACAAGCCGACGCAGGAAGGCCTGTATCAGCACTTCAAGGCGATCAACGACGCGATCGGCATTCCGATCATCATCTACAATATTCCGCCGCGCTCGGTGATCGACATGTCCGTCGACACCATGAAGCGCCTGTTCGAGCTGAAGAACATCGCCGGCGTGAAGGATGCCACCGCGAGCATGGTGCGGGTGTCGCAGCAGCGCGCCGCGATGGGCGAGGAGTTCAACCAGCTCTCGGGCGAGGATGCGACGATCATCGGCTACATGGCGCATGGCGGCCATGGCTGCATCTCGGTGACGTCGAACGTCGCGCCGCGGCTGTGCTCGGAATTCCACCAGGCCTGGCAGAAGGGCGATGTCGCGACGGCGCTGAAGATCCACGACAAGCTGATGCCGCTGCACACCAATCTGTTCATCGAGTCCAACCCGGCCCCGGTGAAATACGCGCTGTCGCTGCTCGGCAAGATCGAGGAGAAGCTGCGGCTGCCGATGGTGCCGGTGTCGGAGCCGACCCGGGTCGCGGTGCGCGAGGCGATGGTTCATGCCGGACTGATCAACTGAGCCGACGTATCTGAGGGGGACGCGAGCATGTTGAAGGAATTCCGTGAATTCGCGATGAAGGGCAACGTCGTCGACCTCGCCGTCGGCGTCATCATCGGCGCGGCCTTCGGCGCCATCGTCACCTCGCTCGTCGCCGATGTCATCATGCCGATCATCGGCGCCATCACCGGCGGCCTCGATTTCTCGAACTACTTCATCCCGCTGTCCAAGACGGTCAATGCGAGCAACCTTGCGGACGCGAAGAAGCAGGGTGCCGTGCTGGCCTATGGACAGTTCCTGACCTTGACCCTGAACTTCTTCATCATCGCTTTCGTGCTGTTCATGATCATCCGTGTGATAAACAGGTTGAAGCGGAACGAAGCGGCAGCCCCCGCGGCGCCGGCGAAGCCCTCGGCCGAGGTCGAGCTGTTGACCGAGATCCGTGATCTCCTGAAAAAGTCCTGATGGCTGAAAAGAACGAACCCAAGATCACGGTCGCCGCCGAGAATCGCAAGGCGCGGTTCAACTACGCGATCGAGGACACCATCGAGGCCGGCATCGCGCTGACCGGCACCGAGGTGAAGTCGGTCCGCGGCGGCAAGTCGACGATCGCGGAATCCTATGCGGATTCGCGCAATGGCGAGATCTGGCTGATCAACGCCAACATTCCGGAATATCTGCAGGCCAATCGCTTCAATCACGAGCCGAAGCGGCCGCGCAAGCTGCTGCTGCATCGCAAGCAGATCAACAAGCTGATGGGCGCGGTCGAGCGCGAAGGCATGACGCTGATCCCGCTGAAGCTCTATTTCAACGAGCGGGGCCGCGCCAAGCTGCTGCTCGCCGTCGCCAAGGGCAAGAAGCTGCACGACAAGCGTGAGAGCGAGAAGAAGCGCGATTGGGGCCGCGAGAAGGGCCGGCTGCTGCGGGCGCGCGGCTAACGAGACCTTTGCCGCGCGCTCCTCGGCGGCACGCCTGAGCCTTGGGAAAGCATCCGATGAATCAGAAGAACCTCTTGGACGTCGACTGGAGCCGGATTCCGGCTCCGACCGACGACGGCGCAGCCGATCATCTGGTCGGGATGATCATTCCCGCGATCGGACTGCGTGCGACCGACGACACGCTGGTCACGTTGTCCGATCTGCCAGGACGGACCGTCGTGTTCGCCTATCCGCGGACCGGCGAACCCGGCAAGGTGTCGCTCGTCGAGGACTGGGACATGATCCCGGGTGCGCGCGGCTGCACGCCGCAGACCTGCAGCTTCCGCGACCTGTTCGGCGAGTTGAAATCGGCCGGCGCCGCGCATGTGTTCGGCCTGTCGACGCAGAGCAATGCCTATCAGACCGAGATGGCCTCGCGCCTGCACCTGCCGTTTCCGGTGCTGTCGGACGAAAAGCTCGAGCTGACCAATGCCCTGCGGTTGCCGACGATGGAGATCGCCGGGCTGACCATGATCAAGCGGCTTGCCATGATCGTGGACGACGCCCGCATCACCCACGTGTTCTATCCGGTGTTTCCACCGGATAGGAACGCGGGCGACGTGCTGGCGTGGCTGAAGGACAACCGCGCATCTGCCGCGTGAGGATAGGGCGGGCCGAACTAATCCAGATCCGCCTTCACGCGCGCGAACACGGCGTGGAACATCTCGGTCGTGAGCACGCCGGTGTTCGTATTGTAGCGTGAGCAGTGATAGCTGTCGTACAGCCGGATCCCGCCGGCCTGGTGCACGGCGCCATGGGCGAACGGCGCCGCGACGGCGCGCAAGCCCAGCAGCTTCAGCAGCGTGTCGTGGGAGATGCGGCCGAGCGCGACGATGCTGCGCAGCCGAGGCATCGCGGCGATGGTGGCGCCGAGGAAGCTCCGGCATTGGTTGATCTCGGCCGGCAGCGGCTTGTTCTGCGGCGGCACGCAGCGCACCGCGTTGCTGATTCGGCAGTCCACCAGCGTCAGCCCGTCGTCGGGGCGGGCTTCGAAGCGGCCTTCTGCAAATCCGTAGTGCAGCAGCGTCCCGTAGAGCAGCTCCCCGGCATAGTCGCCGGTGAACGGGCGCCCGGTGCGATTCGCACCCTGCAGCCCTGGCGCGAGGCCGACGATCAGGAGGCGCGCGTCGGGATCGCCGAACGACGGCACCGGGGCGTTGAACCATGACGGCTCACGCGCGCGCTGCGCCTCGCGGAACTCAACGAGGCGAGGGCACAGCGGACAGTCTCGATCGGGATTGGTCGAAGACGGGGCAGGCGGCGCAGGCTGAGTGCCCGTCCGCCTAGTCCTCGAAATCGTCATCGTTGGGCGTGGTGGTGGTGGTGGTCGTGGCGCGGGCGGGCGCCGTGGTCGAGCGCTGCAGGAATTGCGGGGAATGGTGGCGCGGCTCGCGCGGGGCGGGGCGCTCCGACGGGTCGCGGCCGAGCTTGGACTGCAACTCCATGAGGTCGGTGAAGACGTCGGCCTGGCGGCGCAACTCGTCGGCGATCATCGGCGGCTGGCTGGAGATGGTCGAGATCACGGTGACGCGAACGCCGCGGCGCTGCATCGCTTCGACCAGCGAACGGAAGTCGCCGTCGCCCGAGAACAGCACCATCTGGTCGATATGCTCGGCGAGTTCCATGGCATCGACGGCGAGCTCGATGTCCATGTTGCCCTTGACCTTGCGCCGGCCGCTGGCGTCGATGAATTCCTTCGTCGCCTTGGTGACGACCGTATAGCCGTTGTAGTCGAGCCAGTCGATCAAGGGCCGAATCGACGAGTACTCCTGATCCTCGATGATCGCGGTGTAATAGAACGCGCGGAGCAGCGTGCCGCGGCTCTGAAATTCCTTGAGCAGGCGCTTGTAGTCAATGTCGAAGCCGAGCGTCTTGGCCGTGGCGTATAGGTTGGCGCCGTCAATGAAGAGCGCAATCTTGTTGGTCGAAGATGACATTCAGTGTCTCGCGTTCAGTTAGATTCTATTTTTGGCGCGACTCCAGTCGGTCGCGCATTCCATTTCAAGATACTGCCAAGGCGTCGGCGGTCCATCTGGTGTGAGGTTACCGCAAACAGGAGTGGTCGGGGCAACAAAGGCGCACTTGTGACGACGTAATGAAGCGTTTTCTTGTCCAAGGCCCGAATTCCACGGGTCTGGACGGAGCGCCAGTCAAGGTTGCCGAATTCGGTACTCCTTGCCCCTTACCGAACCCTGACGCCAGTTTTGCCTTGCGAAAGCCGGCCAGCCTCTATAACTAGCCCAGCATAATCAGCATATTAAGCACACAAAGGACCGGAGCGACAATGGCGCGCGTCACTGTGGAAGATTGTATCGATAAAGTCGACAACCGGTTCGACCTGGTTCTCCTGGCCGCGCATCGAGCGCGCATGATCTCATCAGGATCGCAACTTACAATTGATAGAGATAATGACAAGAATCCCGTCGTCGCACTCCGGGAAATTGCGGATTCGACCATTTCTCCCGAGGATCTGAAGGAAGAGCTGGTGCATTCGCTGCAGAAGTTCGTCGAGGTCGACGAGCCGGAGCCGGACACGGTGCCGCTGATCGGCTCGGCCGGTGCCAGCGTCGATGCCGACGACACCGAGGTGGCCGTCGAGCGCATGACCGAGGAAGAGCTGCTGAAGGGCCTCGAGGGCCTCGCTCCGCCGGAAGAACAGCCGGAAGAGGACGAGTGACGGTCTCGTCACCGTCAGCGCGAGCTCCAGCTAACTTGTGAGAATGTGAAGGCCCGGACTACGTCCGGGCCTTTGCATTTGAACGTGATTCCGTGATTACCATAGGGCTGCGCCGAGCGCCTGCCATCCGGCAGATTTGGTCACGAAGATAAAGGTTTAGTCATTTTCCATGGTGGTTTCGGGCCACACTCCTCAGCAGATGCAGGCGGCGGCCGAATCGGCCGCGTTGGCGCCTCCGCCGCCGGCTGAGCGGCCGCGGCCGCCGAAGCCGCGCTCCCGCATGATGCGGCAGTACGATCTCGTGGAACGGGTCCGCTCCTACAATCCGGATACGAACGAGGACCTGCTCAACCGCGCCTACGTGTACGCCATGAAGGCGCATGGGTCGCAGACCCGCGCGTCGGGCGACCCGTATTTCACGCATCCGCTCGAGGTCGCGGCCATTTTGACCGACCTGAAGCTGGACGACGCCACCATCGTCGCGGCGCTGCTGCACGACACGATCGAGGACACCGAGGCGACCCGCGCCGAGATCGACCGCTTCTTCGGCCCCGAGATCGGTGCGCTCGTCGAAGGCTTGACCAAGCTGAAACGGCTCGAGCTGGTCTCGCGCGAGGCCAAGCAGGCCGAGAATCTGCGCAAGCTCCTGCTGGCGATCGCCGACGACGTGCGTGTGCTACTGGTCAAGCTCGCGGATCGCTTGCATAACATGCGCACGCTGGAGTTCGTGCCGGAGGCATCGCGGCGGCGGATTGCCGAGGAGACGCTCGACATCTACGCGCCGCTGGCGGGCCGGATGGGCATGCAGGAGATGCGCGAGGAACTCGAGGATCTCTCGTTCCGGACGCTCGACCCGCAGGCCTACAGCGTGGTGATGCAGCGGCTCGATGCGCTGGCGGAGCGCAACCGCAACCTGATCGGCGAAATCGAGAGCCAGCTGGCCCGCAAGTTTCGCGAGCACGGCCTCACCGCGCGGGTGTTCGGCCGCCGCAAGCGGCCATTCTCGATCTGGACCAAGATGGAACGCAAATCCATCGGCTTCGAGCAGCTGTCCGACATCTTCGGCTTTCGCGTCATCATGCCGGATCTGGAATCCTGCTATCGTGCGCTCGGTATCGTGCATACGACCTGGCCTGTCGTGCCCGGCCGCTTCAAGGACTACATCTCGACGCCGAAGCAGAACGACTATCGCTCGATCCACACGACCGTGATCGGCCCGGGCAAGCAGCGCGTCGAGCTGCAGATCCGCACCGAGGAGATGGATCAGATCGCCGAGCTCGGCATCGCCGCCCACGCCTTCTATAAGGACGACCTCGCCTCGCCGACGGAACGGCTGAAGCGCGAATCGAACGCCTTCGCCTGGCTCCGCCACACCATCGGCATCCTTTCGGAGAGCGCCAACCCCGAAGAGTTCCTCGAGCACACCAAGCTCGAGCTGTTTCACGATCAGGTGTTCTGCTTCACGCCGAAGGGCAAGCTGATCGCGCTGCCACGCCACGCAAACGTGATCGACTTCGCCTATGCGGTGCATACCGACGTCGGCAACAGCGCCGTCGGCTGCAAGATCAACGGCAAATTCGCGGCGCTGTCGTCGGAGCTGCAGAACGGCGACGAGGTCGAAGTGCTGACGTCGGATGCGCAGTCGGCGCCGCCCTCGGCCTGGGAGACGCTCGCCATCACCGGCAAGGCACGCGCCGCCATCCGGCGCGCCACCCGAACCGCCGTGCGCGATCAATATGCCGGGCTGGGCCGGCGCATCGTCGAACGTCTGTTCGAACGGACCAAGCTCGAATATGCCGACGACAAGCTCAAGGGCGCGCTGCCGCGTCTGGCGCGCGCCTCGATCGAGGACGTGATGGCGGCGGTCGGCCGCGGCGAGATCAAGGCCTCCGACGTCGCGCGCGCGATGTATCCGGACTACAAGGAAGAGCGCGTCGTGCGCTATGGCGCCAAGAAGACGGCCGCCGCGCCGGCGGCCAAGGCTGCCGCGCCCGCGGCCGAGCCCCACCGCGGCCCGTTCGCCATCCCGATCAGCGGGCTCAATTCCGGCCTGCCGGTGAAGTTCGCGCCGAACGGTGGCGCCGTGCCGGGCGACCGCATCGTCGGCATCGTGACGCCGGGCGAGGGGATCACGATCTATCCGATCCAGTCGCCGGCGCTGAAGGATTTCGAGGAGGAGCCGGAGCGCTGGCTCGACGTGCGCTGGGATGTCGACGAGACCTCGCCGCAGCGCTTTCCGGCGCGCATTCGCGTCGAGAACGTCAACGAGCCCGGCAGCCTCGCCCAGGTCGCCACCGTGATCGCCGAGCATGACGGCAACATCGACAACATCAGCATGAGCCGCCGCTCGCCTGACTTCACCGAGCTCACGATCGATCTCGAGGTCTACGACCTCAAGCATCTCTCGGCGATCATCAACCAGTTGCGCGCCAAGACCATCGTGGCGCGGGTCGACCGGGTGAATGGCTAATCTGCGGGGATGGCTGCGGCGTTCTGCTTCGGGATGCGCTAAACAAGCCGAAGTCTATTCGAAAGTCCTGCGAGCCGGCCCATGTCCGATCCGTCGAAGTCACATCCTCCGAAGCTGCGCCTCGGCGTCAACGTCGACCACATCGCCACCTTGCGAAATGCCCGCGGCGGCCGCAGCCCCGATCCGGTGCGCGCCGCGCTGCTCGCGATCGAGGCCGGGGCCGACGGCATCACGGCGCATCTGCGCGAGGACCGCCGGCACATCCGCGACGACGACATGGCGCGGCTGAAGGCCGAGATCTCCAAGCCGCTGAACTTCGAGATGGCGGCCACCGAGGAGATGGTGCGGATCGCGCTCGCGACGCGCCCGCATGCCTGCTGCCTGGTGCCGGAGCGGCGCGAGGAGCTGACCACCGAGGGCGGCCTCGACGTGGTCGGCCAGCACAAGGCGCTGGCGCCGGCGATCGCCCGGCTGAGCGATGCCGGCATCCGGGTGTCGCTGTTCATCGCCGCCGACCCGGCGCAGATCGAGATGGCGGCGCGACTGCGCGCGCCCGTGATCGAGATCCACACCGGCGGCTGGTGCGATGCCATCACCGACGGCCACCACGACAAGGCGGAGGTGGAGTGGGAGCGGATCGTGACCGGCGCCCGGCAGGCCTATGCGGCCGGGCTCGAGGTCCATGCCGGCCACGGGCTCGACTATGTCACCGCCGAGCGGATCGCGGCGTTGCCGGAGATCGTCGAGCTCAACATCGGCTACTTCATGATGGGGGAGGCGCTGTTCGTGGGCCTCGCCGAGACCGTCCGGACCATGCGCGCGGCCATGGATCGTGGCCGGGCGCGGCTGGGGACATCGGCATGATCATCGGCATCGGCTCCGACCTGATCGACATCCGCCGCGTGGCTGAGGTGATGGACCGGCACGGCGAGCGCTTCCTGAACCGGATCTTCACCGCGGCCGAGCGCGCCAAGGCCGAGCGGCGGGCCAAGAACGAGAAGATGGTGGTCGCCACCTACGCCAAGCGGTTCGCCGCCAAGGAGGCCTGCGCCAAGGCGCTCGGCACCGGCATCCGTCACGGGGTGTGGTGGCGCGACATGGGCGTCGTCAATCTGCCCGGCGGCCGGCCGACCATGCAGCTCACGGGTGGCGCAGCCGAACGGCTGAAGGCGCTGACCCCCGAGGGCCACGAGCCGCGCATCGACCTGTCGATCACCGACGACTGGCCGCTGGCGCAAGCCTTCGTCATAATTTCGGCGGTGCGCCGCGAGACATCCTGAAGGGCGGCCGCCCGCAGGAAAAACAAAAATGCGATCGATTCCAGCGAGTTATGTAGTTTTGATACGGCGATTGATTGCGCGGCCCCGCGCAGTCGTCTAAAACCCGCCGGGATCGAACCGGCTGCATCACGGGCGGATTCTGGGTCAAACCGGAGTTGGCCTTAACCACCAGAATCAGGACAGACTCCCTTAAGCCGCGGAACGGTATGGTGTTCGCGGACGGAGGGGTGTTCGGCAACGGCTGGCGAATCGTCGGACCATTCGCCAAGGGACATTGAAAGAGCGATGAGCGTGACCTCCGGAACCAAGACTGAGAGCGGCCTCGGTGAAACCGTTCGTGTCGTCGTTCATGCGCTGCTGATCGCGTTGGTGATCCGCACCTTCCTATTCCAGCCGTTCAACATCCCCTCGGGATCGATGAAGGCGACCCTGCTGGTCGGCGACTATCTGTTCGTATCGAAATATTCGTACGGCTATAGCCACTACTCGATTCCGCTGTCGCCCCCGATTTTCTCGGGCCGCATCTTCGGCTCGGAGCCGAACCGCGGCGACATCGTCGTGTTTCGTCTGCCCAAGGACGACACCACCGACTACATCAAGCGGGTGATCGGCCTGCCTGGCGACCGCATCCAGGTGCGCGAAGGGCTGCTCTACATCAACGACAAGCCGGTGCAGCGCGAGCGGCTCTCCGATTTCATCGGCGAGGATCCCTGCGGGCAGCCGGACTCGACCGCGCGCGTCAAGCGCTGGAAGGAGACCCTGCCGAACGGCGTCAGCTATGAGACGCTGGACTGCGTCGACAATGGCTATGTCGACAACACCGCGGTGTATACCGTGCCGGCCGGCAACTTCTTCATGATGGGCGACAACCGCGACAACTCGACCGACAGCCGCTTCCTCAGCCAGGTCGGCTACGTGCCGTTCGAGAACATCGTCGGCCGTGCGCAGCTGATCTTCTTTTCCATTGCCGAAGGCGAGCATGCCTGGGCGTTCTGGCGCTGGCCGGTATCGGTGCGCTGGAATCGAATCTTCAAATTCGTGCGATGATCGACGACTCACCCGAAATCCAGACCACGCAGGCTGCCGCATCGAGCCCGCAACCCGGCACGGGTGCGCTGGAGGCAACGCCCAAGGCCGCGTCGCGGCCGAAGTCCGAGATCAAGCCTGAGCAGAAGAGCGAGCCCAAGGCCGAGCCCAAGACCGAGCCAAAGGCCGATTCCAAGACCGACGCGAAGCCGGTCTCCAAGCCAGACATGAAGACCGTCGAGTCTGAATCGGTGCCCGCTCGCCCGACCGAGGATGGGGCGGACCCGACCGCGCTCGTTGCCGAGGCCGATTCCGACGGCAAGCCGCGCAGCAAGGCGAAGGGCGGTCGCCGTACCAAGAGCGCGGGGACCAGCGCCGCCAAGGGCGCCAAGGCTGCGGACAAGGCCGCCAATGCCGCGATCGAGGCGCGCATCGGCCATCACTTTGCCGATCCCTCGCTGCTCAGCACCGCTTTTACCCACGTCTCGGCGCTGAAATCGTCCAAGAAGCGCGGCGACAGCTATCAGCGGCTCGAATTCCTCGGCGATCACGTGCTCGGCCTGATTGTGTCCGACATGCTGTACCGCTCGTTTCCGAGCGCGGACGAGGGCGAGCTGTCGAAGCGGCTCGCCGATCTCGTGCGCAAGGAGAGCTGTGCCGACGTCGCCAAGTCGCTCGGCCTGCTCGACGACATCAAGCTCGGCGCAGTCGGCGCCGGCGCCGGGGCGCGGTTGCGCAAGTCGGTGCTGGGCGACGTCTGCGAGGCGGTGATCGGCGCGATCTTCCTCGACGGCGGCTACACGGCCGCCGCTGGATTCGTCGAGCGCAACTGGACCGAGCGCATGCACAAGCCGCGGCGCCCGCTCCGCGATCCGAAAACGGTGCTGCAGGAATGGGCGCAGGGCAAGGGCCTGCCCACCCCGGTGTACCGGGAGGTGGAGCGCACCGGCCCGCATCACGATCCGCAGTTCCGTGTCGCCGTCGACCTGCCGGGGCTGGAGCCGGCCGAAGGCATCGGCGGCTCCAAGCGGGCGGCAGAAAAGGTGGCGGCATCGGTCATGATCGAGCGCGAAGGCGTCAGCGGCGGCAGCAATGACGGCTGAACAACAATCGGTGCCGGCTGCCGGGACCCGCTGCGGTTTCGTCGCGCTGATCGGCGCGCCCAATGTCGGCAAATCGACGCTCGTCAACGCGCTGGTCGGCTCCAAGGTCACGATCGTCTCGCGCAAGGTACAGACGACGCGGGCACTGATCCGCGGCATCGTCATCGAAGGCGCGTCTCAGATCATCCTGGTCGACACCCCCGGCATTTTCGCGCCGAAGCGCAGGCTGGACCGCGCCATGGTCACGACGGCCTGGAGCGGGGCGCATGATGCCGATCTCGTCTGCGTGCTGCTCGATGCCAAGAAGGGCATCGACGATGAGGCGCAGGCCATCATCGACAAGGCGGCTGCGGTCGCGCACGAGAAGATCCTGGTGGTCAACAAGGTCGACCTGGTGCCGCGCGAGAAGCTGCTGGCGCTGGTCGCGGCTGCCAACGAGAAGCTGTCGTTCGCGCGCACCTTCATGATCTCGGCGATCTCCGGCGACGGGGTCGACGATCTCAGGCGGGCCTTGGCGGAGATGGTGCCGCCCGGTCCGTTCCACTATCCCGAGGACCAGATGTCGGACGCGCCGATGCGGCACCTCGCGGCCGAGATCACCCGTGAGAAGATCTATTCGCATCTGCATCAGGAGCTGCCCTACCAGTCCACGGTCGAGACCGACAGCTGGACCGAGCGCAAGGACGGCTCGATCCGCATCGAGCAGACGATCTTCGTGGAGCGGGACAGCCAGCGCAAGATCGTGCTCGGCAAGGGCGGTGCGACGATCAAGTCGATCGGCGCGCAGGCGCGCAAGGAAATCGCAGAGATCACCGGCGTGCCGGTGCACCTGTTCCTGTTCGTGAAGGTGCGTGAGAACTGGGGCGATGATCCCGACCGCTACCGGGAGATGGGGCTCGAGTTCCCCAGGGAATGACAATGAGCGTGCCGCGCAACGTGTTGTGGTTCGAAGTGCTGCTCTACATCTCGCTGATGCTGGACGCGCTGTCGGTTGCCGTCTCCGACCGGACGCCGACCTTCGACGTAACCGAGGACATGATCACCGCGCAGACCGTGCTCAACGGGGTGGTCATCCTGCTGCTGTTCTATTTCGTCTATCTGGCGGCGCAGCGCCGCAGGAACTGGCCGCGCTGGGTGCTGCTGGGGGCGCTGGTGCTGTCCGACATCTCCCTGGTGCAGGTGATCGGGCAGAAGGGCATGACGCTCGATGCCGGCATCGAGGTCATTTCCTGCGCGCTGACGACGATGGGCTTGTACTATTCGTTCACGGGCGATGCGCGCGGCTGGTTCAACGCGTGATGGATGGAATGCAGATTGCGGGGTGGGCAAGCGCAGCGCGCCCCCCTGCGTTTGGCGCTTAACGATCATTCCGTCATTGCGAGCGCAGCGAAGCAATCCAGGGCTGCGCGTGAAACTCTGGATTGCTTCGCTGCGCTCGCAACGACGGTGTTTGTGGCGGCAGCACGCGCGAGCAACGTTGGAGCTTGATCGTCGACTGGCGCTCACGGCTTGGCGTCTGCGAGTGGTGGAGATCCCACACCGATGGAATGGACCGATGACGGCATCGTGCTGGGCGTGCGGCGGCACGGCGAATCCTCGGCGGTCGTCGAGCTGCTGACCCGCGAGCATGGCCGGCATCTCGGTCTCGTGCGCGGGGCGAGCGGCAAGCGCATGCGGCCGGTGCTGCAGCCGGGCAACACGGTGCGCGCGATCTGGCGCGCGCGGCTCGACGAGCATCTCGGCATGTACGCCATCGACGCGCTGACCTTGCGGGCGGCGGGGCTGATCTCCGCGCAACACGGCGCCTACGGCGTGACGCATCTTGCCTCGCTGGCCCGGCTGTTGCCGGAGCGCGATCCGCACGAAGACATGTATCTGCGGCTCGAACATGCGCTCGATGATTTCGAG
The DNA here is from genome assembly GCF_051167575.1 of Bradyrhizobium sp. HKCCYLS3070. Taxonomy (NCBI): domain Bacteria; kingdom Pseudomonadati; phylum Pseudomonadota; class Alphaproteobacteria; order Hyphomicrobiales; family Nitrobacteraceae; genus Bradyrhizobium; species Bradyrhizobium sp. HKCCYLS3070. The sequence goes on along the minus strand of NZ_JBNPTI010000014.1, from coordinate 15,859 downwards.
GATGCGGGCGGCGCCGCCGTCCACATCGTGCGCTTCGAACTGGCGATCCTCGCCGAACTCGGCTTCGGGCTCGATCTCGACTCCTGCGCTGCGACCGGCGAGACCTCGGACCTGATCTACGTATCGCCGAAGTCGGGCGGCGCGGTGTCGCGCACGGCCGGCGCGCCATGGGCCGACCGGCTGCTGCCGTTGCCGCCCTTCCTGCGCGAGAGCGAGCAGGGCCATGGCTGGTCGCAGCAGGATCTTCTCGACGGTTTCCGGCTGACCGGCCTGTTCCTTCTCCGTCACGTGTTGGAGCCGCGCGGGCAGGGCCATTCCGACGCCCGCGAGGGCTTCATCAACGCTGTGACGCGGGCAAGGCCCGCCTCGCGATAGGGCTCGTTTTCGACGTTCGCCGTCATGCGCCCGCGCGCTCGTTCGCCAACATCGAGACTGACGACACACGCGCCGGCATCACGGCAAAGCTGATCCGGATACCGTCTCCGACTGTGACGTCATTCACATCCGCCTTCACATGACCGACGTAGGATCATGCAACAATCCTGGTTGATGAACATTTTCACATCATTTTGAAGTTGCGTCGTCCGCGGCTCATGGCGAAGATTGCAGCCCTTCGGCGAGATGCGTTTCGTGCGCGCCTTTTTTCATCACCGTGGGGCATTTCGATCATGAGCGATTTCGAGAACAGCAAATCCAGCAACGGGTTCACGTCCAAGCTGTGGCGTGGAGAGCGCATGACGATGATCGGCTTCGACGTCGCCGAGCCCGAACCCGATCTTGTCGGATTCTCGATCGAGGTGAAGTCGCCGGGCGCGCGGGATTCTTCCCAGTTGCGCAACAGGATCGCGTTTTCCTATCCGGCCGGGGCCGGCGCGGAGGTCGACGGCAACCGGAATTTCCCGTCGACCGAGGCACCGTTCCAGAAATTCCGCTGGATCCACTTTCCCTACCGGCCCAAGGATGGCGTCTATACGTATCGCGTCGCCAAGCAGCACATGCGCAACGACGGCACGCTCGTGGCAGGGACCAGCCTCACGCTCGACATTGCGCAGAGCGCGGTCACCTATGATGGCCTCATCGACATCGGTTTCACCCGCAACTTCGCCTCGTCTCAGGCCTATCGCGATCAGTTCGGCAACAATGCCGAGATCATCCCCGTCGAGAGCCGCGACGGGCCGAGCTTCGAGAAGCTCGACCTCGCCAACGAGGCCGGCGACAGCGTCTATGAGTGGCTGGGGTTCGAGGCCTACGACCTCCTGTTCGGCTTTTTGAAAGACGCCCTGGCGGATCCCGGGCTCACGCTCGACGTGATGGCCTATGACCTCAATGAGCCCGACGTGATCGGCCTGCTGGAGCAGTTCGGCCCGCGGCTGCGCGCGATCATCGACGACTCCAACGCCAAGGATAACAGCCACAAGCTGCCCGGCAGCGCGGAATCGCGCAGCGCCAAGCGCTTCAAGCAGGCGGGTGCTGCCGTGCTGCGCACGCATTTCAGCAATCTCCAGCACAACAAGGTCCTGATCACGCGCCGCAACGGCAAGCCCGAGAAGGTGCTCTGCGGCTCGACCAATTTCACGTTCCGCGGCCTCTATATTCAGGCCAACAACATGCTGGTCTTTCATTCGCCGGACGTCGCCGGGCTGTTCGGCGAGATGTTCGACATCGCCTTCGAGGACCCCTCGCTCTTCCGGAAGAATGATTTCTCCAAGAAATGGCACGCCGTCCATTCCGAGGGAAAGCCGACCGTACAGCTCTGCTTCTCGCCGCACCAGGCCACCGATCTCTCGCTCAATCCGATCCGGGCCGCGATCGATCAGGCCACCTCGTCGGTGTTCTACTCGGTCGCGTTTCTGAGCCAGCTCGGCGACGGTCCGACCAAGGAAGCGTTCGACCGCGTGATGGAGCGGCCGATCTTCAGCTACGGCACGGTCGACAAGCGCGGCGCCCTGGAGCTGCGCAAGCCCGACGGCTCGATCGGTCTCGTCGATTTCGCCTATCTCGCCAGCAAGGCGCCGGAGCCGTTCCGCAGCGAATGGTCCGGCGGCAAGGGCCGCAACATCCATCACAAATTCCTGGTGACCGATTTCAGCCTGCCGACAGCGAAAGTGTTCACCGGATCGAGCAACTTCTCGCCGAGCGGCGAGAAGGGCAACGGCGACCATCTCATCATGATCGAGGACCGAAAGATCGCGACCTCCTATGCGATCGAGGCCGCCCGCGTGTTCGATCACCTGCAGTTTCGCAATCGGATGCGCGACGCGTTCCACGGCAAGTCCGAGCGGCAGCGCGCTGCATCCGCGCCTGCCGCGATCACGCTGCGCAAGCCGACCGCATTGTCCGGCAAGCCGGCCTGGTTCGAGCGCTTCTATGTCGAGGGGTCGCAGGCTGAACGCGATCGATTGCTGTTCTCGTCCTAGATATCGCTACGGACAGAGTTGGAGACGACCATGCCATTGAATGACTATTCGCTTCTCAAGGGTCGGCCCATCAACAATCGTCTGGCGACGGGAAGCAGTCCGCACTATCAGGTGCAGGTCTCGGCCGGCGGTGAGCTCTATCGCATCGCCATCAATGTCCGCTCCCAGGATGGCAGCGAGGTCGAATTCCTGGTCCGCTCGCGCTTCGAACATCCAATCGTCGACGACCTGAAGGCGTTTTCGGAAGGGCTGCATCCGTTGGAGAGCAAGCCCGGCGGCGTGGCGCTCGATTTCATCCGGGGCAATCTGATGCAGCCATGGGAGCTGAAGCCGCTGCCGCTGTCGGCCGCGGGCCCCGACAACGATCTCAACGAGAAGATCGACGCCTACGTTCAGCGCGCCATGTCCGACGAGACGGCTCTCATCTATGCCTTCGGCGTCGCATGGGGACCGGAGGAGAAGGCGGACCGCTATTTCGGCTTCAAGCCCGGCCGCGGTATCCACGACATCCATTTCAACCAGGGCAATCCGCCCGGCCAATATGCCAAGGACAACGGTCCCTGGCAGGATGGCGGACTGCTCTTCGAGTTTCCCGGCCAGCAGCAATGGGTCGCCATCTTCCTGAAATTCCAGACCCAGGCCTGGCATTCGGACGATGCCAGCGGAGGGGTCATCCTTCCGCCCGATCCCGATTACCCGAACGCGCCGCATACGCCTCCCGACCGCGACCACATTCCGCCGCTCGACGTGCCCGACGGGCTGGTGCGGATCATCGCGGCCTATGTCAACGACGTGCGCACGCCGGAGCACGAGACGGTCACGCTGCTGAACACCGCCGATGTCGACGTCGATCTCACCGGCTGGCAGATCAAGGACAAGCAGAAGAACGCCATGCAACTGAGCGGCATGATCGGGCGCGGCGCCACCCTGGTGGTGCCCATCGTCGCGCCGGTCGCGCTGTCGAACCGGGGCGGCATCATCACGCTGTTGAATGCCGCGGGCGTGAAGGTGCACGGCGTCTCCTATACGCGGGAACAGGCGGCGCAGCCGGGGCGCACCATCCCGTTCCAGTCGTGACCGCGTGTTCGGCGGAGCCGTCTTCTCGGAGCGTGCTCTCTGCTGGCGCAGCGGCGGGGTGACGTGTACTCCTGTCACGTAAGGGCCCAGGCGAAGGGGCTGCAGGTTGCAGTCCTGCGCACAGGCCACGGTGTGAGAGGAGAGCGTCATGGGAGTCCTGGTCGACGGCCAATGGCACGACGTTTGGTACGACACGGCGGCGTCCGGCGGCCGTTTCATCCGCAAGGATTCGGCGTTCCGTAGCTTCGTCACGGCTGACGGCCGTCCAGGCCCATCCGGCACCGGCGGCTTCAAGGCCGAAGCGGGCCGCTATCATCTCTATGTGAGCCTGGCCTGCCCGTGGGCTCACCGCACCCTGATCATGCGCGCGCTGAAGGGGCTCGATGACATGATTTCAGTATCGGTCGTGCACTGGCTGATGCGCGAGCAGGGCTGGACGTTTGCCGAGGGTCCGGGCGTCGTGGCCGACAGCGTCAATCACGCCGGCCTTCTGCATCAGGTCTACACCGCCGCGGAGCCGCATTATTCCGGCCGCGTCACCGTGCCCGTGCTCTGGGACAAGCAAAACCGCACCATCGTCAACAACGAGTCGTCAGAGATCATCCGCATGCTGAACTCGGCGTTCGACGGCGTCGGCGCCAAGCAAGGCGACTATTATCCGCAAGCCCAGCGCGATGAGATCGACGCCATCAATGCGCGCGTCTACGATACGCTGAACAACGGCGTCTACAAATGCGGCTTCGCGACCACGCAATCCGCCTATGAGGAGGCGATCGGCCCGCTGTTCGCCACGCTCGACTGGCTGGAGGAGCGGCTGTCGGCGCGCCGCTTCCTGCTCGGCGACACCATGACCGAGGCCGACATCCGGCTGTTCACGACGCTGATCCGCTTCGATGCCGTCTATGTCGGCCACTTCAAGTGCAACATCCGCCGCATCGCCGACTATCCGCATCTTTCAGCCTACACGCGCGATCTCTACCAATGGCCGGGGATTGCCGCGACGGTGAATTTTGAGCACATCAAGCGGCACTACTACGAGAGCCATCGCACCATCAATCCGACCGGCATCGTCCCGGTCGGGCCGCGGCAGGATTTCGCCTCGCCGCATGGGCGCGAGCGCCTGGCGGCGAACTGACGGGGATTCATGGCGGGCGAACGCAACCTCGATGCGCTGCTGCGCACGATGTCTCCCGAGCTGCAGGACGGCGTATTCGTGTTCTGCACTGTCGATACGCATCACGACATCCCGGCCGAGCTGACGCCGTTGATGCTGTTTCGAGAGCGCGAAGGGATCACGCTGATCGTCCGGCGCGAGGACGCCGAGCAGGCCGGGCTGCCGTATCAGTTCGTCGCGCGCCTGATCACGCTGTCGGTGCGATCAGCGCTCGATGCGGTCGGCTTCCTCGCCGCAGTCACGACCTGCCTCGCAGGGGCCGGCATCAGTGTCAACGCGGTCTCGGCCTTTCATCATGATCACCTGTTCGTACCCGAAGCGCAGGCAGAGCAGGCAATGCGGGTTCTGGAGGAGATGTCGCGCCGCGCGGCCGTCGGATGATCGCGCAGGGCCACGCCCCGGTCAGGCTTTGCTCCTGGTATGACTTCGCGACCGGTTGCGCCGAGGTGCACCCGGCTTCTTGCGTGATCTCGGCCGAGATCGATGCGCGTTGCGTGCGGCGCGCGGAGCCGGCGGCCGGCGCGGTCCGGTCAGCATTTGCGCGGCTTGCGCGCGCACCATGTCCATCAGCATCATCGCCGCCGGCGACAGGGTGCGGCCCTTTAGGCGCAGGATGCCGAACTGCGCCAGCAGCAGGTCGGATGCGCGCGGCTCTTTCAGCTCGGCCACATTGAGCCGGACCAGCTGACCGGAGGCCAGCTCGTGGGTGACGACCGCATCCCCCGCGACGAGCACGACGTCCGAGCGGACCGCCATTTGCACCAGCAGGCCGGCGTTCTCGGATTCGAGGGCGACATTGAAACCGCGTCCCCGTGGCGCGGCGATCAGGTCGTCCAGCCGCCGGCTGAAGTCCGGCGGCAGCGCGACGGAGGCGAAGTGCTGGCCGGCCAGATCGCGCGCCGACAGCTCCCGTCGCCCCGCCAACGGATGGGTCGGCCGGCAGTAGAAGTAGCCGGGAAGGCTTCCGAGCGGCTCGAGGTCCAGGCTGTCGTCGGTCCTGATGTCGGTGATGTGCGCCAGGAAGAAATCGAGCTTGCCTTGTTGCAGCACGTCCATCAGGGCGCGCCAATTGTCCTGCACCAGCTTGATGCGCACGGATGGATGCTCGGCATACAGCTGCGCCATCGCATCCGGCAGCAGCACTAGGCCCGTGAACGCGCCGACGCCCACCGTCACCTGGCCGGCATCGCCCGAGCGCAACAGCCGCATCTCGCGGCCGAGATCGTCGGCGCCCGACAACAGCGAGCGCGCCCGCGCCACCAGCCGTTCGCCGACCGCCGTGATCTCCACCGAGCGCGAGCTGCGGTCGAACAGCCGCATCCCCGCTTCGTCCTCCAGGGTCTGCAGGCTGCGGCTCAGCGCCGACTGGGTGACATGGGCGCGCTTGGCGGCCCGGGCGAAATGCCGCTCTTCCGCGAGGTAGACCAGCTGCTGCAACTGACGCAACGTTGGTGTGTGCATCGATGACCCCAGCTCATTGATCAAAGCATAACAATTCATTGGATTTCTGAGACCGTCAATTCCAAAATGGCACAAATACAAACAGGGGAAATGCCATGGCGGGGCCGGCCAAGTCGCCCCGAGCTGCGGCAGTTTCCCCGCAACAGGCTTTTCTCATGCCCAACGGCGCACAAGCTCTGATACGGACCCTGGTCAATTCCGGCATTCGGGTCTGCTTCACCAATCCTGGCACCTCCGAGATGCATTTCGTCGCGGCGCTGGACTCCGCGCCGGAGATGCGCGCCGTGCTGTGCCTGTTCGAAGGGGTGGCGACCGGTGCGGCGGACGGCTACGCCCGGATGACCGGCACGCCCGCGGCAACGCTGCTGCATCTCGGTTGCGGCCTCGGCAACGGCCTCGCCAATCTGCACAATGCGCGCAAGGGCAAGGTGCCCGTCGTCAACATCGTCGGCGACCACGCCACCTATCATGTCCCTTATGACGCGCAGCTCCAGTCCGATATCGAGACCGTCGCGCGCAACGTCTCGCCGGAATTCGTCTGGACCTCGCAGGTGACGTCGGAGCTGTGCCGCGACGCGGTGGCGGCCGTGAAGGCGGCGTGCTCCTGGCCCGGACAGGTCGCGACGCTGATCCTGCCGGCCGACGTGTCCTGGGGTGAGGGCGGCGTCGCCGAGCCGGCGCCGGTGATCGAGCCGCCGGCGCCTGCGGACGATGCGACCGTGCAGGCCGTCGCCGAGGCGATCAGGGCGGGCGGCCGCAGCGCTTTTCTACTCGGAGGCACGGCGCTGCACGAGGAGTCGCTGCTGGCGGCCGCGCGCATCGCCGCGACCTGCGGTGTGAAAGTCTACGCCGAAACGTTTCCGACACGCATGCAGCGTGGAGCGGGCCTGCCGGCCGTCGAGCGGATCGCCTATCTCGCCGAGATGGCGCAGATCCAGCTCAAGGAGATCGACACCCTGATCCTGGTCGACGCCAAGGCGCCGGTGTCGTTCTTCGCCTATCCCGGCAAGAAGAGCTATCTGCCGCATGACGGCTGCAAGGTGCTGACCTTGTCGACGCCGGCGCAGCACGCCGCGTGCAGCCTGACCAGGCTTGCCGCCGCCCTGGAGGCCGGGCGCGCCACGCCGGCATTGTCGCCGGCCTCGCGGCCCGGGCGTCCGCGCGGCAAGAAGCTGACCGCGGAAAAGGTCTGCAAGGCCGTTGGTCATCTCCTGCCCGAGAACGCCATCATCATCGACGAGGCGATCAGCTCCGGCCTGATGCTGTCGAAATTCACCGCGGGCGCGCCGCGCCACGATCTGATCACTTTGACCGGCGGCGCCATCGGGCAGGGGCTGCCGAATGCGATCGGGGCGGCGATCGCCTGTCCCGACCGGCCGGTGATCGCGCTGATCGGCGACGGCAGCTCGATGTACACGATCCAGTCGCTGTGGACGATCGCGCGCGAGCGGCTCAACGTCACCGCCATCATCTTCAACAACGCCTCCTACTCGGTGCTCAACGTCGAGCTGGAACGGGTCGGCGCCGAGGAGATCGGACCGAAGGCGCGGGCGCAGCTCGACCTGCACGGGCCGGTCCTCAAGCTCGCGCAGATCGCCGACGGCATGGGCGTACGATCGACCCGCGTCACCACGCCGGACGAACTCACCAGCGCCTTGCAGGGGGCGCTGGCGCGGCCGGGGCCCCATCTGATCGAGGCGATGGTGCCGCCGGCGCTGACCGGCCTCAAGCTGAAGCTCCTGCCGCACCTCCTGGGATCGCTCGACCGCGTTCCGTTGCCGGTCGCGCGGATGCTCAAGCGCAAGATCGCGCCGTGACATGAGCGCGACCCTGCAATCCGATGTCGTCATCGCCGGCGGCGGTCTTGCCGGCATCGTCACCGCGCTGGAGGCACTGCGCGCCGGCAAGTCGGTGACGATCGTGGACCGGGACACGCCCGAGCGGCTCGGCGGGCTGGCGCTGTGGGCATTCGGCGGCATGGCGCTGATCGGCACGCCGCTGCAGGCGCGCATGAAGATCCCGGATACGCCGGAGATCGCGTTGCGCGACTGGATCAGGTTCGGCGAGCTCGATGCCGCCGAGCACTGGCCGCTGCAATGGGCGCGCTACTACGTCGCGCATTCGCGCAGCGAGGTCTACGACTGGCTGCTGGCGCACGGCGTGACGTTCATGCCGGCAGTGAACTGGGTCGAGCGCGGCCGGTACGGCGACGGCAATGCGCTGCCGCGCTATCACATCGTCTGGGGCACCTCGCAGCGGCTCACGCGCGTAATGATCGAAGCGATGCGCGCGGCCGACGGTGGCGGCAGGCTGACGGTGCTGCACCGTCATCGCGTCGTCAGCCTCGATCGCGCTGCCGGCGCGGTATCGGGCGTGGTCGCCGTCAACGAGGAGACGGGCGCCGAAATCCGCATCGCCGCGCCGCTGACGGTGCTGGCGATGGGCGGCCTCAATGGCAGCCATGCGGAGGCCCGCGCCAACTGGATCAAGGGCCGGCCGCTGCCGGCGGCGATGCTCAATGGCGCGCATCCGTTCTCCGACGGCAAGTTGCATCACCACGCGGCCGAGGCGTTCGGCGCCGAGATCACGCATGCCGGCGAGATGTGGAACTACGCCGCCGGCATCCCGCATCCGTTTCCGCATTTCGAGGGCCATGGCCTGTCGCTGGTGCCGTGCAAATCGGCATTGTGGCTCAATCACAGGGGCGAGCGCATCGGGCCCGAGCCGCTGGTGACCGGCTTCGACACCCATGATCTGTGCCAGCGCGTCGCGGCGCAGGAGAAGCCGTATACGTGGCATTTGTTGAACTGGCGCATCGCTGCCAAGGAGTTCGCCATCTCCGGCGCCGAGCACAATCCGCGCATCCGCGACCGGCAGATGCCGATGTTCCTCAAGGAGACGCTGCTCGGCAATCATCGCCTGGTCAGGCAGATGCAGCGCGAGAGCCGGCATTTCCTGGTCGACGAGACGCTGACCGGTCTCGCCGCCAAGATGAATGCGCTGACCGGCACCGGCGACGTGAAGCCGGAGGTGCTGCAGGCCACCGCCGACGCCTTCGACGCGAACTTTGGGAATGGCGACAAGCTCCACAATGACGATCAGTTGCGCCGCATCCTGCACGCGCGGCAATGGGGCCCCGACAAGCTCCGCACCTGCAAGCCTGCGCCGCTGCAGGCCCCTGGCGCCGGGCCTTACATCGCCATTCATATGCAACTGATTACCCGCAAGAGCCTCGGCGGCCTCAAGACCGATCTGCAGAGCCGGGTGCTCGACACCACGGGTGCGCCGATCGGCGGGCTCTATGCGGTCGGCGAAGCCGCCGGCTTCGGCGGCGGCGGCGCGTCGGGCAAGCGTTCGCTGGAGGGCACGTTCCTGCCGGGTTGCATTCTCACCGCACGGGCGGCGGTGCGCGCGATGTGACGGCTACGGGAACCGTACGAGTCGGCGGAACCGCCGCTGAATTTTTGCTCCGTCACTGTCGATCCGGTGCTGCGACGTTCGTCTTCAAGGCACAGGAGATGGAGACCCGTCATGAAGATCTACTGGATCAAGGCCCAGGCGCCGCGCCGCGTGCTCGCGCTGGTCAAGCATCTCGGCGTGCCCGCCGAGTTCATCGACATCAGCCGCGGCCTGAAGACGCCGGAGTTCGCCGCGCTCAACCCGAATATGAAGGCGCCGGTGCTGGTCGACGGCGACACCGTGCTGTGGGAGTCGACCGCCATCATGGCGCACCTCTGCATCCGCGAGAGCTGCGACATGTGGCCGGCGCGCAATCCGCAGGAGCAGATCGAGGTGCTGCGCTGGCTGGCCTGGAACGACTGCCACTGGGCGCCGGCGGTCGGACCGTTCTATTTCGAGCACATCGTCCGCAAGACGTTCGGCCTCGGTGCGCCCGACCGTGCCGCGCTGGCCGGCAAGGTCGCCAACCTGAAGACCTTCGCCGCCGTGCTCGATGCGCATCTGCGGGCGCGCAGCCACATCGCCTGCGACCGGCTCACCATCGCCGATTTCGCGGCCGCCTCGATGGCGACCGACTGGCGCGAGGCCGAGATGCCGATGGAGTCGTTTCCGAACATCGTGCGCTGGCTCGATGGCCTGATGCGGCTGCCGGCGTGGGCCGAGCCGTGGCCGGAGAAACGCTCGGTCGCGGCCTGAGCGTCACGGCTGCGCGATGCCGTGGCCGAGCTGCTTGGAGATCTCGGCCGCACACGCGCGCAGGCGGTTGGCGAGCGGGGACTGCCAACCGGCGTCGAAGGTGCCGGCCGGGCCCATCGCGGTGATGACCAGTGCGACGTGGCCGGCGTGATCGAACACCGGTGCGGCGAAGGCATTGACGCCGGGCAGCGGATCGCCGATGGCGCGCGCCAGGCCCTGTGCGCGCACCTCGGCCAGCATCTCCGCCACTTTCGGGCTCTTCGGCGCGCGCTTCGGATTGTAGCCGACACCGAGATGATCGAGGCCGGTGTCGAGCGCGGCCTTCACGGTCTTCGGCGGCAGGAACGCCGCGAACGCGCGGCCCGTCGCCGTCTCCAGCAGCGCCATGATCGAGCCGACGCGCATCACGATGTGCACCGGATGGCTCGGCTCCTCAAGCCGCACCACGGTTGGGCCATTGGTGCCCCACACCGCGAGCGACACCGCGTGATCGATCGCGCCGGCGAGCGCTGCGATCTTCGGCGTCGCGATCCGGACCGCCGACAGCCGCCGCAGGCTGATCAGGCCGAGCTCGAGCGCCAGCGGGCCGATCTCGTAGCGTCCGGTGGTTTCGTCCTGTTCGATCAGGCCGATGCGCGAGAAGCTGACGAGGTAGGGATGGGCCTTGGCCGGCGGCAGCCCGGCCTCGCGCGCGAGGTCGCGCAGCATCATCGGCTCGCCGCTGCGGGCCAGTGCCTGCAGCAAGGTGCCGCCGACCTCGATCGACTGGATGCCGCGGCTCTCTCGTCCCATGTCTCGTTGTGCCCCCTGGTCCGGCGCCGTGCCTACACCGCCAGGAAGCCGCCGTCGACCGGCAAGGTCACGCCGTTGACGTAGGACGCCATGTCCGAGACCAGGAACGCCACGGGGCCAGCGAGCTCCTCGGGCTGGCCGACGCGGCCGAGCGGCGTGCGGCTCATGAAGCCGGCGAGCCGCTCGGGATCGTTGCGGGTCGACTCCGTCATCGCGGTGGCGATCACGCCTGGCGCGATCGCGTTGACGCGGATGCCGTCGGCGGCGAGCTCGCGCGCCAGCGCCTGGGTCAGCGACTTCACGCCGCCCTTGGACGGCGAATAGCCGAGCGTGTTGCTGATGCCGATGAAGGAGGCGACGGATGCGATGTTGACGATCGTGCCGCGCGTCGCGCGCAAGGCAGCAAGGAAGGCGTAGGTGACGTTGAACACGCCGTTGAGATTGACGTCGAGCACGCGCTGCCAGTTCGCGGCCGCGCGCGGGGAATCGATGTTCTCGCGGATGATGATGCCGGCATTGTTGACGAGGATCGAGATGGCGCCGACCTCGGCCCGCAATTGCGCCGCCAATGCGGTGCAGCCGGCGGCGTCGGTGACATCCAGCCGATGCGCCCACGCCTTGCGGCCGTGCTCGCGGATCTCGGCGGCGCAACGCTCGGCACCATCAGTGTCGATGTCGGTGATGACGACGTCGGCGCCGCGGCCCGCGAGACCGAGCGCGATCGCGCGGCCATTGCCATGCGCCGCCCCCGTGACCAGTGCGAGCTTGCCGGCCAACATCTGACTGTCGCTCATGAGGCGCTCCTTTGGCCAGCGCGTTCGGCGAGATGCCGGCCGGCAATGTAGCCGAAGGTCAACGCCGGTCCCAGCGTGATGCCGGCGCCCGGATAGTTGCCGCCCATGATGCTCGCCATGTCGTTGCCGGCGGCATAGAGCCCCTCGATCGGGTGGCCCTGGGCGTCGAGCGCGCGGGCATGCGCATCGGTGCGGATGCCGGCATAGGTGCCGAGATCGCCGATCACCATCTTGATGGCGTAGAACGGCCCGTCCTTGATCGGCGCCACACACGGGTTCGGCCCGTGCAGCGCATCGCCCTGATAGCGATTGTAGGCGCGCGAGCCCTTGCCGAACGTGGGATCCTGGCCCAGCGCGGCATCGGCGTTGAACGCGGCGACGGTTGCTTCGAGCCCCCGCGGATCGATGCCCGTCGTGCTCGCGAGCTCGGCGAGCGTCGCGCCGCGCTTGAGATAGCCGGTGCTCAGATGGTGCCCGAGCGGCATCGGGAACGGCGGCACGCAGCCGAGGCCGTAGCGGCGCAACGAGCGGTGATCGGTGATCAGCCAGGCCGCGATCTCGAGGCCGGGCTTGGCCGCCTTGACCATCGCCTGCACGAAGTCGTGGTAGGAATTGCCTTCATTGGCGAAGCGCACGCCGTCCGCGGTCACTGCGATCACGCCGGGTTTGGCACGGTCGATGAAGTGCGGCATCACGCCCTTGCTGCCGTCCTTGCGCGTGGTGACGGAGACCGGCACCCAGGCCGCCGCATGCGGCAGGCCGTCTTCGACCCGGCCGCCGACGGCCTCCGCGAGCCGCAGGCCGTCGCCGGTGTTGCCGACCGGTCCGGGCGACACATGCTCCTGGCCGGTCGGCGCATGCGGAAACATTGCCTTGCGCCTGTCGACATCATGCGGGAAGCCGCCGCAGGCCAGCACCACGCCGAGCCGCGCATTGACCCTGATGCGCTTGCCCTGCCGCGTCACCACGGCGCCGCGCACGGCATCGCCGTCGCGGATCAGCTCGGCCACCGGCGACGACAGCCACAGGGGAATGCCGAGATCGAACGCCGATTTCGCCAGCCGCCCCGCCAGCGCATTGCCGTTGGTCAGCGTCATGCCGCGGCCATGGCGCAGCACGTCCAGCGCATGCTTCGACAGCCGCTTCGCGACATAGAACGCCGACGTCAGCGACTTGGTCGCGCGCATGAAGTGGATGATCTCCTTGCCGGAGCCGAGCATCATGCCGAACACGGTGAGCTCGGGCAGGGGCTGGCCGAGATCCTCGATGTGACGCCCAAGCTCGCGGCCGTCGAATGGCCGGGTCACCATCGAGCGGCCGCCTTGGGTGCCGCCCGGCGCCTCCGCGTGGTAGTCCGGAAAGGTCAGCGGCATGTCGAACTTCAGCGCCGTCTTGCTGGTGAAGAAGTCGACGGCCTCCGGGCCCTTGGTCAGGAACGCGTCGACGCGCGCCGCATCGAAACTGTTGCCGGCCTCATGGCGCAGATAGGTGCGTGCCAGCTCGGGTGGCTCGTCGATGCCCCAGGCCTTCGCCAGCGATGTGCCGGGAATCCACAGCCAGCCGCCCGAGCGCGCCGTGGTGCCGCCGAAGCGCGGCTCCTTCTCGGTCACGATGACTTTCAGCCCGGCATGGGCGGCGGTGACCGCCGCCGACAGCCCGGCGCAGCCGGAGCCGACCACCAGCACGTCGCAATCAGGGGTGTCGCCGGCCGGGTGATCTGCTCCGCTCATGCGCGCGCTCCTACTTCTTCAGCAGCGGGCACTTGGATTCGGAGACCGGCCGGAACGCATCCTCGCCCTTCACGGTCTTGACGATCTCCAGATAGTCCCACGGCTCCTTCGATTCCGACGGCTTCTTCACGCGGGCCAGATACATGTCGCGGATGACGCGGCCGTCCTCGCGCAGCTTGCCGCCGTGAACAAACGTATCCTCGATCGGCAGCTCGCGCATCTTCGCCATCACCGCCTTCGGATCGTCGGTACCGGCCGCCTTGATGGCCTTGAGATAGTGCAGCACGGAGCCATAAACGCCGGTCTGGATCATCGTCGGCATCACCTTGGCGCGGGCGAAGAACTTCTTCGACCAGGCGCGGGTGTTGTCGTCCATGTTCCAGTACGACGCCGTGGTCATGTAGGTGCCTTGCGCGGCCTCGAGCCCGATCGCATGCACGTCGGTGTCGAACATCAACAGGCCGACCAGCTTCTGGCCGCCCTTGACCAGGCCGAACTCGCCGGACTGCTTGATGGCGTTGTCGGTGTCCTGCCCGGCATTGGCGAAGGCGACGACGTCGGCCTTCGAGCTCTGCGCCTGCAAGGCGAAGGAGGAGAAGTCGGCGGTGTTGGTCGGATGCTTGACGCCGCCGAGGATGGTGCCGCCGAGTTCCTTGATGAAGCGCGTGGCGTCCTTCTCCAATTGCTGGCCGAAGGCGTAATCCGCGGTGATGAAGTACCAGGATTTGCCGCCCTGGCTGATCACGGCCGAGGTCGTCACTTTGGACAGCGCATAGGTGTCGTAGGTGAAGTGCACGGTGTTCGGGCTGCACAGCTCGTCGGTCAGCGAACTCGCGCCGGGCCCTGACAGCAGCGCGATCTTGTTGCGCTCGCGCACCATGTTGTGCACGGCAATCGCGATACCGGAGTTGGGGATGTCGACGACCGCGTCGACCTTGCCGTTGTCGAACCAGTCGCGCACGACCGTCGTTCCGACGTCGGTCTTCATCTGGTGATCGGCGCTGATGATCTCGATCGGCTTGCCGAGCACGGTGGGGCCGAACTCTTCGACCGCCATTTTCGCCGCCTCGACCGAGCCCGGGCCGCTGTTGTCGCGGCCCCAGCTCGAGAGATCGGTGAGCACGCCGATCCGCACGACGTCGTCAGAAACCTGGGCTGAAGCGCCTGTCGCGATGAATGACGTCGTTGCCAGGAACGCGCAGGCGAGCAGCTGCCGTCGCATGAAGATCCTCCCCGTTTTGCTCCGCTCTGTCGGCGGCGATGGGAGTTAGACATTGACGAATAGATTTGTCAATTGCGAACGGGTGGGACGTGGCGCAGGGGCCGGGGGATGGACGCGGAAGGCCGGCGGCGCGTCAGGCGCGACCCCACATCCTCATGGTGAGGAGCACCGCATGCGGCGCATCTCGAGCCAGGAGGTCCGGAAGTGAGCGCGTTGGGAATGCTCTACGACTGTAGGAAAGCCTGTGATCCGCTCTACATGCGCGGCATGATCTGCAGTTCGAGCAGCGCGAGCCGCTGCATCGCGGTGACGTCGCGCTCGCCGGCCTTGGCGGCGCGCAGCACGGCTTCCGCAAGCAGGTTCACGTTCGTCGAACTCACCGGCTCAGGCAGCGCGGCGACCGACGCGTTGAGGGCTTCGGTCATCAGCGCGATGACGTCAGGCGAAAAGGATGCATCGGAAAAATTCTTCATGCAAAGATGGCCGCCAGCAGGTCGTGCTTCGGTGGATATCGCGTACGCATTACGTTGATGGTGAGAGAACGCGCCTCGGGCGCCATCGGTTCCCGCGGTCGCGCCGAGCCTCAGCCGGTCCGGTTTCTGATATGCAGAATGGCGCGATCTCCCATGCGCCAATTGCCCGTCGAGCCAATCTGCCGCAGGGGGCTCGCCTTGTGTCGTCGGGCAAATCAGGACGATGTTTCCCGGCATCCCGCCTCCACAGGAGGGGCGCATCGCGATCGTCACGAGACGTAGGAAGCGGGGAGCGGTGGCCTGTCGGATCGCAGCGCGCATGTGCGCGCGGACGAACGAGTCCAGCAGGACGACGAAATCGCAGCGTCCCGGCGCCCCGATGCTGGCGCCAAGTCCGTGGGTGATGATCCCAGGGGCGACGGTGGCTCACAAGCCGGACACCGGGGAGACTGCGTATAACTCGTAAGCCCATCGCACAGGGAGGGCCGGGGGCGGGCTCAAGCGGTGGTCGCAACACCAAGTGTTTTCATTCGTGACAGCAGCTCGTCAAGCGCTTCTGCTGGA
>NZ_JBNPTI010000013.1:0-161798 GCF_051167575.1 Bradyrhizobium sp. HKCCYLS3070 | reverse complement strand
TTCTAACCATCCTGAATGCCATGATGCGCGACCGAAAACCTTATGCGATCACTCCATCAACATAACAGTTGCCGGCGTTCGCCGGGACGACAGCGGAATATGCCGCCTTAGCCGGGCATGATGACCGAAGGCAGGATGGACCGACGCCCACATGACAAAATCCCCCCGCAGCTTCGACCACGTCGACACCTGGGTGTTCGATCTCGACAACACGCTGTATCCGCATCACGTCAACCTGTGGCAGCAGGTCGATGCCAGGATCGGCGAGTTTGTCTCCAACTGGCTCGAGGTCGATGCGGACGAGGCGCGGCGCATCCAGAAGGACTACTACCGCCGCTACGGCACCACGATGCGCGGCATGATGACCGAGCATGGCGTGCACGCCGACGACTTCCTCGCCTACGTGCACAAGATCGACCACTCGCCGCTGGAGCCGAACCCGGCGATGGGCGCGGCGATCGAGAAGCTGCCTGGGCGCAAGCTGATCCTGACCAACGGCTCGGTCGACCACGTCGACGCGGTGCTGGCGCGGCTCGGCATTGCCGCGCATTTCCACGGCGTATTCGACATCATCGCCGCCGAGTTGACGCCGAAGCCGGCGCGCGAGACCTACGACAAATTCCTCAAGCTCCATGACGTCGATCCTGCCAGGGCCACGATGTTCGAGGATCTCGCCCGCAATCTCGTCGTCCCGCACGACCTCGGCATGACGACCGTGCTGGTCGTGCCCGACGGCACCAAGAAGGTGGTGCGCGAGGACTGGGAGCTGGCGGGGCGCGATGATCCGCATGTCGATCATGTCACGGACGATCTGACCGGGTTCTTGCAGCGGCTGGTGGGGTGAAGCCCGCCACGCATTGAGCTGTCATTCCGGGGCGATGCGAAGCATCGAACCCGGAATCTCGAGATTCCGGGCCTGGTCCTTCGGACCATCCCGGAATGACGGAGCATGATAAGCCGCACCTCCCGCGCGGACGGCCCCCGCCACCGATGCGTCCTTGACTCTCCGGGTCCAAATCCCGAAAAAGCCGCCCTGCCCACCATGCTCGTACACGGCCGTCCCCGGCTTTCTGCCCAGGGACCAAGCGAGGATCGACCGATGTCACTGTCCGCCCTGGAATCCACCATCAACAGCGCCTTCGATGCCCGTGATGGCGTCTCGACCACGACCAAGGGCGAGATCCGCGACGCCGTGGAGAGCGCGCTGGAGCTGCTCGACAAGGGCGAGGCCCGGGTCGCCGAGCGCGGATCGGACGGCAAGTGGAGCGTCAACCAGTGGCTCAAGAAGGCCGTGCTGCTGTCGTTCCGCCTCAACGACATGAGCGTGATCCCCGGCGGCCCCGGCCAGGCGTCGTGGTGGGACAAGGTGCCGTCGAAGTTCGAGGGCTGGGGCGAGAACCGCTTTCGCGACGCCGGCTTCCGCGCCGTGCCCGGCGCGATCGTGCGCCGCTCGGCCTTCATCGCCAGGAACGTCGTGCTGATGCCGTCCTTCGTCAATCTCGGCGCCTATGTCGACGAGGCGACCATGGTCGACACCTGGTCGACGGTCGGCTCCTGCGCCCAGATCGGCAAGCGCGTGCACATCTCCGGCGGCGTCGGCATCGGCGGCGTGCTTGAGCCGCTGCAGGCCGGCCCCGTGATCATCGAGGATGACTGCTTCATCGGCGCGCGCTCGGAGGTTGCCGAGGGCGTGGTCGTACGCAAGGGGGCGGTGCTGTCGATGGGCGTTTTCCTGGGCGCGTCGACCAAGATCGTCGACCGCGAGACGGGCGAGGTTTTCGTCGGCGAGGTGCCGGAATATGCCGTCGTGGTGCCGGGCGCGCTGCCGGGCAAGCCGATGAAGAACGGCCAGATCGGCCCCTCCACCGCCTGCGCCGTCATCGTCAAGCGCGTCGACGAGCGCACCCGCTCCAAGACCTCGATCAACGAGCTGTTGCGCGACTGATTGAACCGCGGCTGCGGCCGCGGCAACGAATCTCCGGGCCGGCCAAGCCATCGGTCCGGAGGACGTCCATGGACTGGACCTGGTTTCTGTTTCGCTTCCACGGCCGGATCAACCGCGCCAAGCTCTGGCTGTCGTTGCTGGTGGTGCTCTGCTGGATGGTCTTTGCCGCCGCGCTGGTGGCGGGCGCGAGCAGGCTGCTGGGCGGCCCGACGGCCTTCAGCTTCAATCTGACCGACATCTTCGCGGTCCTCGACCCGGACACCTTTCGCGGCTTGACCCGCGCCGATATCGTCCCCGCCACCTTCCACGTCATCCTCACCCCCGTGTTCGTCTGGGTGTTTGCCGCAGGCGCCATCAAGCGGCTGCATGACCGCGACAGAAGCGGCTGGTGGACGGTTCCGTTCTTCGTCGTGCCCGGGCTGGTCAACCAGTACGCGGAGCGGATTCCCGGGACGGTCATTCCAGCGATCGTGGGCGGCGCTGGTGCGCTGCTCTCGCTGTGGGCCTTCATCGAATTGTACTGCCTTGCCGGCGATCCCTGGACCAATCGCTTCGGGCCCAACCCGTTGCCGAAGGTCCGATCCAGCGAACGCTCCGGCCAGCCAAGACCGCCCGCGCCCGCCTGGAACCAGCACAAGGAGCTGGAGTTCACCCCGCACGTTGCGAGCCCGCCGCGAGGGGAAGCGGCAATCGGCAGCACTAGCCCGCCGGCAAAATAGCATGTTAAGCGAAAGGCATGACCGATGCCCTCGCCATCACCCGCGACCTGATCCGCTGCCCCTCCGTCACCCCGGCCGATGCCGGCGCGCTCGGCGTGCTCGAGGCCCTGCTGAAAGACGCGGGCTTCACGACGCATCGCGTGACGTTCTCCGAAGCAGGCACGGCCGACATCGACAACCTCTATGCCCGCATCGGCACCGAGGGGCCGCACATCACCTTCGCCGGTCACACCGATGTGGTGCCGCCCGGTGATGAAGCGGCGTGGAGCCTGCCGGCGTTCTCGGGCGAGGTGAAGGACGGCTACATCTATGGCCGTGGCGCCGTTGACATGAAGGGCGGCATCGCCTGCAGCGTCGCGGCTGCGCTCGACTATCTGCGCGATCACAGCGGACAGCCGAAGGGCTCGATCTCGTTCCTGATCACCGGCGACGAGGAGGACGTCTCGATCAACGGCACCATCAAGCTGTTGCAGTGGGCGGCCGAGCGCGGCGAGCGGTTCGACCATTGCGTGCTCGGCGAGCCGTCCAATCAAGAGGTCATGGGCGACTGCATCAAGATCGGCCGCCGCGGCTCGCAGTCCGGTACCTTGATCGTCGAGGGCAAGCAGGGCCACGTCGCCTACCCGCACCGCGCCTCCAACCCGGTGCCGGACATCTCGCGCCTGATCGTCGCACTGTCGGACGAGCCGCTCGATCATGGCAGCGCGCAGTTCCAGCCGTCGAATCTCGAATTCACCACCGTCGATGTCGGCAACACCGCCAGCAACGTCATTCCCGGGCTGGCGCGGGCGAAATTCAACATCCGCTACAATGACTGCCATACGCAGGAGACGCTGCGCGCGCTGGTCGAAGAGCGGCTCGCCAAGGCTTGTGGCAACCGCATCCGCGCCTACATCGACTGGCTGCCGTCGAACTCCAACGTGTTCCTGACCAAGCCCGGACCGTTCACCGAGCTCGCCGTCGCCGCGATCGAGAGCGTGACGGGGCGAAAGCCGGAGCTGTCGACCACCGGCGGCACCTCGGACGCGCGTTTCATTTCGAGCTACTGCCCGGTGATCGAGTTCGGCCTGGTCGGCCAGACCATGCACCAGATCGACGAGCGCGCCTCGGTCGCCGACATCGCCACCCTGACGAAGATCTATCGCGGCATTCTCGATCGCTACTTCGCGTGACCCCCTCTCTGCGCATCATTGCGAACGCAGCGAAGGAATCCAGGACGTCTCCGCGGCAGCGATATCGAGTGGAGCGGCCGCAATTAGTAGTCGACCTTCACGAGGTAAAGCCCTTCCGGCGGCGCGACGACGCCGCAGGCGGCGCGGTTGCGCGCGGCGAGCGCGGCGGCGAGATCATCGGCGGTCCAGCGACCCTGCCCGACCCACACCAGTGAGCCGACCATCGAGCGGACCTGGCTATGCAGATAGGAGCGGGCGGAGGTGAGGATGGTGATCGCATCGCCGTCCCTCACGACGTCGAGCTGATCCAGCGTCTTCTCCGGCGATTTCGCCTGGCATTCGGTATCGCGGAACGTCGTGAAGTCGTGCTTGCCGATCAGCCGCTGCGCGGCTGCATGCATTGCATCGGAATCGAGCCGCTGCGGCACCCGCCAGACGCGGCCGACCTCCAGCGCGAGGTTGGAGCGGCGATTGACGATCCGGTAACGGTAGTGCCGCCTGCGCGCGGAGAACCGCGCTTCGAAGGTGTCGGGCATGATCTCGGCGGCGAGCACCGCGACCGGGTTCGGCCGCAGATGCGCGTTGAGCGCGTCGCGCAGCTTGTCCGGGCGGAACTCCTTGGCGATGTCGCAATGCGCAACCTGGCCGGTAGCGTGGACGCCGGCGTCGGTGCGGCCTGAGCCGTGCACACGCGTGGGCACGCCGCAGGTCGCCTGCACCGCCGCTTCGAGCGCGCCCTGCACCGACGGCAAGGTCTCCTGCAGCTGCCAGCCGCAGAACGGCGCGCCGTCATATTCGATGGTGAGCTTGTAGCGGGGCATTCGGTCTATTGCTGCCGTCATCGCCCGCGCAGGCGGACGATCCAGTATTCGCCGACGTCTCGGCGCGACAATGCACGTCTCGGCGTACTGGATACCCCGCTTTCGCGGGGTATGACAGCGTTACGAAAAACGAGCACCGCGATTCAATGGGGTGCCGCGCAGGAAATCCGCGGCCTTCATCGGGCCCTTGCCGGCGCGCTGCAGCTCGGTGATGCGGATCGCGCCGTCGGCGCAGGCGATGGTGAGCTGCTCGTCGAGCACGGCGCCCGGCTCGCCCGCGCCGCTGGCGAGCGCGCAGCGCAGGAACTTCAAACGCACCGCCTCGCCATCGAGCGTGACCTCGCTCCAGGCGCCGGGAAATGGCGACAGGCCGTGGATGTGCCGCAGCACCGCATGCGCCGGCTTCGTCCAATCGATCCGCGCCTCCGCCTTCTCGATCTTGGCGGCGTAGGTGACGCCCTCCTCGGCCTGCTTCGTCAACGTCAGCCCGCCGCGCTCCAGCGCCGCCATCGCGCGCACCATCAGGTCGGCACCGATCCGCGAGAGGCGATCGTGCAGATCGGACGCCGTCATCGCGTCAGTGATGGGCAGACGCTCGGCCATCGCGACGTCGCCGGTGTCGAGACCGACATCCATCTTCATGACCATCACGCCGCTTTCAGCGTCCCCTGCCATGATGGCACGGTTGATCGGCGCGGCGCCGCGCCAGCGTGGCAGCAACGAGGCGTGGAGGTTGTAGCAGCCGAGTTTCGGTGCATCGAGAATCGCCTGCGGCAGGATCATGCCATAGGCGACGACAACGGCGGCATCGGCCTCATGGGCGCGGAACGCAGCCAGCGCGTCCTCGGTCTTCAGCGTCTTCGGCGTGAGCACGGGAATGCCGAGCCGGCGCGCCTCGGTCTCGATCGGCGTCGGCACCAGCGCCAGGCCGCGGCGGCCGCCGGGTTTGGGCGCGCGCGTATAGACCGCCGCGATCTCGTGGCCGTGGCCGGCGAGTTCGAGCAGGGTCGGCACGGCGAAATCCGGCGTGCCCATGAAGATCAGGCGAAGCGGCATCTGGTGGAAGATCCTGCATTGCCGAATCCTCCGCGTCATGGCCGGGCTTGTCCCGGTCATCCACGTCGAGCTGCCTGTAACGCGCGGCGCGACGTAGATGCCCGGGTCAAGCCCGGGCATGACGGAGGAGAGAGTTGATCGTTACTCGCTGGCGCGCTTGGCGGCCTTGGCGAACTTCTTCATCACGCGGTCGCGCTTGAGCTTCGACAGATAGTCGATGAACAGCACGCCGTTGAGATGGTCGATCTCGTGCTGGATGCAGGTGGCGTAGAGCCCCTCGGCATCCTCCTCGCGAACCAGCCCGTCGAGATCGGTGAAGCGCACGCGCACCCGCGCCGGCCGCTCGACCTCCTCGTAATATTCGGGGATCGACAGGCAGCCTTCCTCGTAGACCGACAGCTCGTCCGACTTGGCAACGATCTCCGGATTGATGAAGACGCGCGGCTCGCGCTTGCCTTCGCCGTTCGCGTCGGGCTTGGCCAGATCCATGGTGATGACGCGCAGCGGCTGCGCGACCTGAATCGCTGCGAGCCCGATGCCCGGCGCGTCGTACATGGTCTGAAACATGTCGTCGACCAGCTGCCGGATCTCCGGCGTGACCTTCTCGACCGGCTTGGACACCAGCCGCAACTGCCGGTCCGGCAGGATGATGATTTCTCTTAGGGACATGGCGCGCGATTTAAGCCGCGGAACCGGCGCGGTCAATGTGAGGGTGCGCGGTTAAGACTTCGCTAACCATGAATTTCAACGCCTCGTTAACCATGATTCTTAACCTGGCCTTAACCATAAATGTTCTCTCTTCGTTCGCGAGCTTGTGCGAATCGGATAGACGGGCGTGATGACCGCCGCCAGCCAGTCCCTCAATCCTGTCGTCATCATGATCGGCGACCTTCCGGTCCGCGCCAGCGATGCGCTGATCGGATTTGGCGTGCTGGTGGTGCTGCTGCTCGTGATGATCGTGGCGGCCGTGGTGCGTTCCGGCCGGCGCGGCGCCGAGCTCGCGGCCCAGCAGGCGATGCGCAGCGATGAGATCGAACATCGGTTCAGCGAGATGATCCGCGTCCAGAGCGAGGCCTCCGGCCGGGTCGACGCGATGGCGCAGCTGCTCGCCGGCCGGCAGGTTGATCTTGCCCGCAGCGTCAACGAGCGGCTCGATGCGGTGACTCATCGCGTCGGACAGTCGATGGAGCAGAGTACGCGCCACACCATGGATAGTCTGCGCGTGCTGCACGAGCGGCTCGGCATCATCGACAATGCCCACCGTGATCTCAGCGAGCTGACGACCCAGGTCACGACCCTGCGCGACGTCCTCGCCAACAAGCAGTCGCGCGGCGCGTTCGGCCAGGCGCGGATGGAGGCGATCGTGCAGGACGGACTGCCGAAGGGCAGCTACGCGTTCCAGTACACGCTCGCCAGCGGCAAGCGGCCGGACTGCGTCGTGTTCCTGCCCGACGCGCGACCGCTGTGCATCGACGCCAAGTTTCCGTTGGAAGCCGTGACCGCGCTGCATGATGCGGAGACGGACGAGGAGAAGCGCACCGCCGCACAGCGCCTGCGTACCGACGTGCTGCGTCACGTCAACGACATCGCGGAGAAATATCTGGTGGTCGGCGAGACGCAGGACACCGCGCTGATGTTCGTGCCGTCGGAATCGGTCTATGCCGAGATCCATGATGGCTTCGACGACGTCATCCAGAAAGCGTATCGCGCGCGCGTCGTGCTGGTGTCGCCGTCGCTGCTGATGCTCGCGATCCAGGTCATGCAGCAGATCATGAAGGACGCACGCATCCGCGACGCCGCCGACCAGATCCGCAACGAGGTGATCCATCTCGGGGACGATCTCGGCCGCCTGCGCGAGCGCGTGCTCAAGCTGCAGAAGCATTTCGGCGATGTCGGCGAGGACATCCGCCAGATCCTCATCTCGGCCGACAAGATCGAGAAGCGCGCCGCCCGCATCGAGGAGCTCGACTTCAGCAAACAGGACACGCCGGTGGAGTCGCCACGCATCGCGCCGGCTACGGGCACCGCGCCGGATTTGTTTCCGCTGGCGGGACGCGTGCAGGCGGGCGAGTGATTGGGCAGCTGCCCCTGTCGCAGCTTGAATTTTGCCAAGACTGTCATCGTCCGGCTCGCGGACGATGACAGCTGAGATGGGGAGCGTTTCTTGCGCCAATCTGCTACCACCCATCCATGACCGTACCTGAGGCTTCTTCCGACATCACCGCGACCGGCGCAAAGCCCGAGGCTGCGCCAAGAGCCCCCACCTGGCGCGAGAGCATGGCCGTCTATCTGCAGCCGCGCGTGCTCGTGGTGCTGTTCCTCGGATTTTCGTCGGGGCTGCCGCTGGCGCTGTCCGGCTCGACCTTGCAGATCTGGATGCGCGAGCTCGGCGTCGACCTCGGGACCATCGGGCTATTCGCGCTCGTCGGCACGCCCTACACGCTGAAATTCCTCTGGGCGCCGCTGGTCGACGCGCTGCACGTGCCGCTGCTGACGCGCGCCTTCGGGCGGCGACGCGGCTGGCTGGTGTTCGCGCAACTGCTGCTGATCGCCGCCATCCTGCTGCTGGCGTTGACCGATCCGGCGCACGCGCCGTTCATGGTGGCGCTGGCCGCGCTGCTGGTCGCCGCGATGTCGGCGACCCAGGACATCGTGGTCGACGCCTTCCGCGTCGAGAGCCTGCCGGAGAGTGAGCAGGCCGCGGGCATGGCGGCGTATGTCGCCGCCTACCGCATCGGCATGCTGGTCTCGACCGCCGGCGCACTGGTGGTGGTCAGTGCATTCGAGAACTCGGGGCTGACGCGTCCGTCGTCCTGGATGTGGGGCTATGTTGCGATGGCCGGACTGGTGCTGATCGGCACGATCACGGCCCTCGCGGCGACCGAGCCGGCCCAGTCGCAGCAGGCGGAGGCCGCGATGGGGGCGGACACCGCGCTCACCCGCGTGATGCATGCGGCTGCCGGGGCCTTCGTCGAGTTCCTCGGCCGACGTGATGCGCTCACGGCGCTCGCCTTCGTCGTGCTGTTCAAGTTCACCGACGCCTTCTCCGGCACGATGACCGCGCCGTTCGTGATCGATCTCGGCTTCAGCAAGGTCGACTACGCCGCGATCGTGAAAGGCGTCGGCCTCGCCGCCACGCTCGCCGGCGGCTTTGCCGGCGGTTTCGTCGCGCGGCGCTATTCGCTCGCCATCAGCCTGTGGATCGGCGGCATCGTGCAGGCGCTGGCCAACCTGTCGTTCTCATGGCTCGCCATCGTCGGCGTCAATCAGTGGGCGCTGGCGCTGGCGATCTCTGCGGAGAACCTCACCAGCGCGATCGGCACCGTGATCTTTGTCGCCTATCTCTCTGCGCTGTGCCAGAACCCGCTGCACACCGCGACCCAATATGCGCTGCTCACCGCGCTCGCCGCGGTTGGACGAACCTATCTGTCATCGGGCGCGGGCTATGTGGCGAAAGCGACCGGCTGGCCTGCATTCTTCGTCATCTGCGTGCTCGTCGCGATCCCGAGCCTCGTGCTGCTCGCTTGGCTGCAACGGCGTGGGCATTTCGATGATTTGGGGCCGGTGAAGTTGTAGCTGCCGCCTCACCGTCAACTGTCGTCACTCGCGAAGGCGGATGACCCAGTATTCCAGAGACGTCAGCTATCAACCGAGGGCCGCGGCGTACTGGATCGCCCGGTCGAGCCGGGCGATGACTGCAGAAGTCAGGAGGCGGCGCTCGCAGCGTCCCAAGTGTCACCGCTTCACCAAGCTCCACTTGGTCACGACCGCCTCGCTCATCTGCCCCGCATCCTGGGCGCAGGCGATCTCGTCGACCTTGACCGCGATCTGCTTGCCGAGCAGGCCCTTGAGCTGCGAGGCCTGCGCCGTGTTCGCGGTGACGAGCTGGAACGTCTCCGGTCCGGTCTCGAGATTGCACAGCCCGCTCGGCGGCGGCAGGCGGCGCGGCTCGCTGGTGATCTGATAGGCGGCGGAGGGCTGGCCCGATTTGGCGCCTTTCAGCTTCAGCGCCGTCAGCTCGCCCGACAGCACGTCACCGGCATTGAGCGGACGCCCCGCCTTCTGCGGTGCCTCGCTTTGCTGCGCCAGCACCGACGGCGCCGAGAGTGCCGCCAGAATCGCGCCCAAAGCCAGCCGTTTGCCGAATCCGCGTTTCGTCATCAATTCACTTCCGTCTGTGCTTAGAACAAGGTCCGCTGCCGCATCGCGGCCGAGAGCGTGCCTTCGTCGAGATAGTCGAGCTCGCCGCCGACCGGCACGCCATGCGCCAGCCGCGTGACCTTGACGTTCGCCTCCTGCAGGAGGTCGGTGATGTAGTGCGCCGTCGTCTGGCCGTCGACCGTCGCGTTCAGAGCGAGGATGATCTCCTGCACCTCCGGCGCATGCGCGCGCTGCACCAGCGCGTCGATGGTGAGATCCTGCGGACCGACTCCGTCGAGCGGCGACAAGGTGCCGCCGAGCACGTGATAGCGGCCGTTCGAGGCCTTGGCGCGCTCCAGCGCCCAGAGGTCGGCGACATCGGCGACGACGACGATCATCGCGGGATCGCGCCGCGGATCGGTGCACACCGTGCAGGGATTCTGCGTATCGATGTTGCCGCAGGTCTTGCAGACCTGGATGCGATCGATCGCGACCTGCAGCGCCGAGGCAAGCGGCACCATCAGCGCCTCGCGCTTCTTGATCAGATGCAGGGCGGCGCGCCGCGCCGAACGCGGCCCGAGGCCGGGCAGGCGCGCGAGCAGCTGGATCAGGCGTTCGATCTCAGGACCAGCGACGGCCATCAGTTCACGAATGTCATCAGGTCAACTAACCAAAACCGAAGCCGGGCGGCAGGCCGAGCTTGCCGGTGATGGCCTGCATCTTCTCCTGCATCGCGGCTTCCGCCTTGCGCCGTGCATCGCCATGCGCGGTCACCAGCAGGTCCTCCAGGATCTCGGCCTCCTCCGGCTTGAGCAGCGACGGATCGATCTTGATGCTCTTCACGTCCATCTTGGCGGTCATGCGCACGGCAACCAGACCGCCGCCCGAGATGCCCTCGACCTCGACGTTGCCGAGTTCCTCCTGCATCTCCTGCATCTTCGTCTGCAGCTGCGCCGCCTGTTTCATCATGCCGAGAAAGTCAGCCATCGGAGCACCTCATCATCAGCCACCTTGTTGAGCATGATCTCCGCGCAAACGCCTCTGGCGTTTGTCGCGAGGAAAACCGGTTTCCACTTTTCCGGATCATGCTCTAGAAATCATCATCGTCGGACTCGTCGGGCGGCTCGACAGCACTGGCGTCCGATTCGGGCGGCTCGGGGGCGAGCCGGCGCACTTCGACCACCTTGGTGCCCGGGAACCGCGCCAGGATCTCCTGTACGCGCGGATCGGCCTCCGCCGCCGCCTCTCGCTCGCTCTTGGCGCGCAGATTCTGCTCGCGCAAGGTCGCCTGACCCGGCTCGTTGGAAACGATCACCGTCCAGCGCCGGCCGGTCCAGTCTTCCAGCTTGCGGCCGAGGTCCGAGACAAGCGAGCGCTGCGCCGTCCGTTCCAGCGCGATCTCCAGCCGTCCCTCCTCGAAGCGGACCAGCCGCACGTCCATCTCCAGCGCGCTCTTGGTGATCAGGTCACGATTCTTGCCGGCCAGCGCGACGAGTTCCTGAAAGCTCGCGATGCGTAGCGCGGGCTGGTCGTGTGTTGCCGGCGCCGGCTGTGACGACATCGCCTGCGGGCGCATCGAACCGCCGACCGCGGCGAGCGTCGGGCCTTGCGCGCGCGGCGCCTGCATCGGCGCCGACGTCATCACAGGCGGCGTTCCCGCGCTCATGGTGGATGCCGGCGCAGCACGCGCTCCGCCGCCGTTCGTGACAACGGGAGATCCGCCGCCGTTCTGGTCGATCATCCGAATGGCTTCGTCGGGCGTCGGCAGATCGGCCGCGTAGGCAATCCGTACCAGCACCATTTCCGCGGCGGCGGCCGGGCGCGTCGCACCTTGGGTCTCGGCGATGCCCTTGAGCAGCATCTGCCACATCCGCGACAGCACCCGCATCGACAGCTTGGTGGCGAAGTCGCGCGCGCGCAGCCGCTCGGTCTCGCTGAAGGCGACGTTGTCGGCCGTGGCCGGCACGACCTTCACCCGGGTGACGAAGTTCACGAACTCGGCCAGATCCGACAGCACGACCACGGGGTCGGCGCCGACGTCATATTGCTCGCGGAATTCCTTGAAGGCGGCGGCGATGTCGCCGCTGGCGAGATGGTGGAACAGGTCGATCACGCGGGTGCGGTCGGCGAGGCCCAGCATCTGACGGACATCGTCGGCGCGGACTTCGCCGGCGCTGTGCGCGATCGCCTGATCGAGCAGCGACAACGAATCGCGCACCGAGCCTTCGGCGGCGCGCGCGATGATGCCGAGCGCCTCGGGCTCGATCGTCACGCCTTCCTTGGTCGCGATGCCCGAAAGATGCTTCATCAGCACGCCGGCCTCGACGCGGCGCAGATCGAAGCGCTGGCAGCGCGACAGCACCGTCACCGGCACTTTGCGGATCTCGGTGGTCGCAAACACGAACTTGGCGTGCTCCGGCGGCTCCTCCAAGGTCTTCAGGAAGGCGTTGAACGCCGCTGTCGACAGCATGTGGACTTCGTCGATGATGTAGACCTTGTAGCGCGCGCTGGCCGGCGCATAGCGGACGCTGTCATTGATCTGGCGGACGTCATCGACGCCGGTGTGGGACGCCGCGTCCATCTCGAGGATGTCCATGTGCCGGCTTTCCATGATCGCCTGGCAATGGGTGCCGAGCACCGGCATATGGATGGTCGGCCCCTTCACCGAGCCGTCCGGCAGCTCGTAATTCAATGCGCGGGCGAGAATGCGGGCGGTGGTCGTCTTGCCGACGCCGCGGACGCCGGTCAGAATCCAGGCCTGCGGAATCCGGCCGGTCTCGAACGCGTTCGAGACGGTGCGCACCACGGCCTCCTGGCCGATCAGATCTGCGAAGCTGGAGGGGCGGTATTTGCGCGCCAGCACCCGGTAGGGCTTGGCGGGAGCGTCGGCGCTGTCAGGCGGAACAGGTGGGGCGCCAGCGTCGGTCATCGAGCGATCCGCAAGTGAGCATTCCAGGCCGGCATCGATCGCGATCGTCGACGCAATCAGCCGGAGCGCGGTCGAGCGCCCGCCCTGCGCGGGGTCCCCGCCATCTTTGCGCGATTCGCTCGAGAAAACAGGTAGGAGACTGACGAGCGACCCGATCCGGACCTCGTTAGGGCTGCTTCCTTCCGGACCTGACCCGGTTGGCGAGTGGCTCGTCCACCGCCAATCTCCCGCTGCCTATTTGGGGCCAAATGGTCCGGAAAGCAAGCGCGAGCTTCGCCGGCCTAGTCTACCGCCCCGCGGGCTTGTGCCGCAGCTCGGAAAGGCTTTAGGTGCCCGCGAGCTCCCCACCTGACCATCCGCCAGGAACCGCCGCATGCCCGAATCATCCTGGTCGCTGCATCCGCAACTTGCGAAGGATACGATCGACATTGGCGACCTGCCGCTGTCCCGCGTGCTGGTGATCAAGGACGCGAACTATCCTTGGCTGCTGCTGGTGCCGCGGCGCGAGGGCGCGGTCGAGATCATCGATCTCGACGAGGTCGCGCAGGCGCAGCTGATGACCGAGATCACGCGGGCGTCACGCGCGCTCAAAGAGATCACCAAATGCGACAAGCTCAACGTCGCCGCGCTCGGCAACATGGTGCCGCAGTTGCACGTCCACATCATCGCGCGACGCACAAGTGACGTGGCCTGGCCGCGACCGGTGTGGGGCGCCGCGCCGCCTGTGCCCCACGATGCGCAGGAGGTGCAGCAGTTCATCAGCGCTATCAGGCGCAAGATCTGGCTAGGGTGAGAGATGTCGCCATTCGACTTGTTTCCGTTGGGCAAGCCGGCCTTCGTCGGCCATCCGATCGATCGCGCCGCCCATCTGCGCTTCCATGACGAGAGGCTGCTCGGCTTCGAGAGCAAGCCGTCGACGCGGGCCTATGTCGTGCATCGCGATTCGCTGGTGCTGAAGCGCGAGGGCGACAAGCTGCGCGCGCTGCTGTCGATCGACGAGGCGCTGAAGTTCGGTGCCAATCCGGGAACGATCTTCCTCGGGCTGCAGGACGGCGCGGCGGTGTTCGGCATGGGCATCTCGCCGGCGGCCGTCGAGAAGCTCGCCGGGCGCGACGATGTGGCGGTCACCGAGCTGCGCGGGGTGGCGATGCAGGGCGCGATCCCGGTCGACCAGTTGGCGACGATCGCGATGGCGAAGTCCCTGGTATCATGGCATCAGCGCCACGGCTTCTGCGCAAATTGCGGCGCCAAGACCGCGATGCGCGAGGGCGGCTGGAAGCGCGAATGCCCGAGCTGCAAGACGGAGCATTTCCCGCGCACCGATCCGGTCGTGATCTCGCTGGTCGCCTCGGGCGACAAGTGCCTGCTCGGGCGGCAGAAGCAGTTTCCGGCCGGCATGTATTCCTGCCTCGCCGGCTTCGTCGAGGCGGCTGAGACGATCGAGGACGCCGTCCGGCGCGAGGTGTTCGAAGAATCGGGCATTCGCTGTACCGACGTGACTTATTACATGACCCAGCCTTGGCCCTATCCGTCGTCGTTGATGATCGGTTGCAGCGCCCGAGCGCTCAACGAAGACATCGTCATCGACCGCACCGAGCTCGAGGACGTGCGCTGGTTCAGCCGCGACGAGGCCCGGCAGATGCTACTGCGGCAGCATCCGGATGGCTTGGCGGGACCGCATCCGTTCGCCATTGCTCATCATCTGGTCGGCCGCTGGCTGAAGGAGAACGACGAGCGGTAACAGGAAACCAGCCCGGCCCTCTGCGGAAACGGCCAGACCCGGCCGCAAAGGGCTGAACGGCCGATCCTTGCCTTGGAACGATTTTCTCTATATGAGGGTTTTATAGCCTTCCTATGGAACAAGTTTCTCCATGACCGATGTCGCCGCCCAAGGCTCCGAGGCCAATCGCCGGCTCGATGCCATTGACCGCAAGATTCTGATGGTCCTGCAGGAGGACGCATCGCTCTCCGTCGCCGAGATCGGCGATCGGGTCGGATTGTCGTCGACACCGTGCTGGAAGCGCATCCAGCGGCTGGAGGCCGATGGCGTGATCCTGCGCCGGGTGGCCCTGGTCGATCAGAACAAGATCGGGCTCGGCATCTCCGTGTTCGTGTCGGTGGAGAGTGCCGACCATTCCGAGGCCTGGCTGCGCAAATTCGCCGAGGCGGTCAGCTCGATGCCGGAGGTGATGGAGTTTTACCGGATGGCCGGCGACGTCGACTACATGCTGCGCGTCGTCGTTGCGGACATGCAGAGCTACGATGTCTTCTACAAGAAGCTGATCAGCGCGGTGCCCCTGAAGAACGTCACCTCGCGCTTCGCCATGGAGAAGATCAAGTCGGTCACGGCGCTGCCGGTGCCGCCGGTCTGAGCCGAGCATTCCGGGCCGCTTGGACGTTGCAGCGCCGGCGTCCCGAACTCCAGTCGTCATCCCTAACGAACGTTTACCGGAAGTTATTCCCATCCCTCTATTCTTGGATGTGATGACGTCCGGTGCAACCATACCTCCGTCTTCGCGCCCGTGGCTCAATGCCACGGCGCTTCTGATCGCGAGCTTTGTCGCGGTCGCAGCGCTGTCACTCCAAGTGCGCGCGGGGAGCGAAATCGTGGCCGTCGCTTTCCCACCTTGGTGGAGCGCGCAACACGCGATGCTCGCTGCGGCCTCGGCTGACGCCGCGCTCGTGCGCACAACGACCATTTCATCGCTGCTGGTCGTTCGTCCCGGCGAACACGACGGCTCGGCGCGGCTGCGCGAGGCCGGAGCCTGGCTCATCATCGATCCGCAGGCGGTCTCCGCCTGCCTTGCAAAATGATCTCTTTGGGGGAATCGGAAATGAACGTCGAGACCAGCGATCTGGCAACCCTCCGGCACACGACCAGCAAGCTTCTGCTGGCGGTACTCTGGGTTCACGTTCCGCTCTCCCTCATCATCGGGCTGTCGCGCGGCGACTGGCTGATGCCGACCATGCTCATGGTCGTCATGGCGGTGGTGGCGACCCTTTCCTGGCGCAGCGCCGGCGACACCTTGTCGACCCAGCTCACGGTCGCGGTCGCCGTCATGGGCGGTGTATCTGTGCTTGTCTACCAGATGTCCGGACATGCCTGGCAGATCGACATGCACATGTATTTTTTCGCCGCGCTCGCCTGTCTGGTCGCATATTGCGACTACCGGCCGATCCTGGCCGGCACCGTCGCCGTCGCGCTTCACCATCTGGTCCTGAACTTCGTCTTTCCTGCAGCGATCTACCCGGGCGGCGCTGATTTCGGCCGCGTTGTGCTGCATGCGGTCATCCTGCTGATCGAGGCCGGTGTTCTCATCGCCCTTGCGCTCAAGCTGACGCAGTTGTTCGAAACCAGCGCGCGCAAGACCGCGGAAGCCGAATCGGCGATCGCTGCCGAGGCGCGCGCCACCGCCGAGCGGTTCGAGGCCGAGCAACGCGTCAAGCAGCAGGCTGATCTTGCCCGTCGCGAGCTTGCGGAAGGCTTCGAGCGCAAGATCGGCGGCATCGTCGAGGCGGTGGCCGTCGCCGCCAACGAGATGCAGAGCCTGTCCTCGTCGATGAGCCGGAGCAGCGCGGAGTCCTCGCGCCAGACGTCGGCCGCGGCCGGCGCCTCGCAACAGGCGTCGACCAATGTCGAGACGGTCGCTGCCGCAACGGAAGAGCTGACTGCGTCGATCAACAGTATCTCACAGCAGGTGACGCGGTCGGCGGAGATCGCCGCGAAAGCGGCGGACGAAGCTCGCCGCACCAACACCGTGGTCGCGAGCCTGGCTGCCGGCACTCAGAAGATCGGCGAGGTGGTGACGCTGATCCAGACGATCGCCAGCCAGACCAACCTGCTGGCGCTGAACGCCACCATTGAGGCGGCGCGCGCCGGCGAGCACGGCAAGGGCTTTGCCGTCGTGGCAAGCGAGGTCAAGGCACTCGCCAACCAGACCGCGAAGGCCACCGAGGAAATTTCCAGCCAGGTGCAGAGCATCCAGAGCGCAACGGGTGACGCCGTCTCCGCCATCCAGGCGATCGGGGGAACGATTGCCGAGATCGACGACATCTCCAAGGAGATCGCCACCGCGGTCGAGCAGCAGGGCCTCGCCACCGGAGAAATTTCCGGCAACGTGCAGCAGGCGGCCGAAGGCACGCGGCTGGTCAGCCAAAGCATGGGCAGCGTGACCCGTGCCTCCGACGAGACCGGCAGCGCCGCCTCGCGCCTGCTGGAGTCCGCGACCGGACTCACCTCGCAATCGACCCGGCTCAAATCCGAGGTCGATCAGTTCCTGAGCTCCCTGAGGGCCGCTTGATCCCATCGAGTAGGATGGGATCAGCGCCCTAGCGCGACATCATCGACGCGGCCTCAGATCGTCTGGTTGTAGGCGCCGACTTCGGGATGCGTCCGCAGCACCTCGTTGACCGCCTCGAACATGTCGTGCATGCGCTGCTCGGACACCGGGCTTTCGACCACCACCACGAGCTCGGGCTTGTTGGATGACGCTCGCACCAGACCCCAGCTGCCGTCCTCGACGGTGACGCGGACGCCGTTGACGGTGACGAGATCGCGGATCTTCTGCCCCGCCACCTTGCCGCCCTGCTGCTGCAGCGCCTGGAAGTGCTTCACGACAGCGTCGGCGACGCCGTATTTGACCTCGTCGCCACAATGCGGCGACATGGTCGGCGACGACCAGGTCTTTGGCAGCGCGTTCTTCAGGTCGGCCATCGACTTGCCCGGCGCCCGGTCGAGCATCTCGCAGATCGCGATCGCCGAGACCAGACCGTCGTCATAGCCTCGCCCGAACGGGCGGTTGAAGAAGAAGTGGCCCGACTTCTCGAAGCCGGCGAGCGCACCGAGCTCGTTGGTGCGGCGCTTCATGTAGGAATGGCCGGTCTTCCAGTAGGCGGTCTTCGCGCCCTGCGCCTGCAGCACCGGATCGGTCATGAACAGGCCGGTTGACTTCACGTCGACGACGAACTGCGCGTCCTTGTGGATCGCCGACATGTCGCGCGCCAGCATCACGCCGACCTTGTCGGCGAAGATCTCCTCGCCGGTATTGTCGACCACGCCGCAGCGATCGCCGTCGCCATCGAAGCCGAGGCCGACATCGGCCTCGTGCGCGAGCACGGCATCGCGGATGGCGTGCAGCATCTCCATGTCTTCGGGATTGGGATTGTATTTCGGGAAGGTGTGATCGAGCTCGGTGTCGAGCGGGACAACCTCGCAGCCGATCGCCTCCAGCACCTGCGGCGCGAACGCGCCCGCGGTGCCGTTGCCGCAGGCCGCGACCACCTTCAGCCTGCGCTTCAGCTTGGGACGGCTGGTGAGGTCGGCGATGTAGCGCGCCGGATAATTCTCATGGAACTGATAGGAGCCGCCGCTGCCATTCTTGAACGCGGCCTCGAGCACGATCTCCTTGAGCCGGGTCATCTCTTCGGGGCCGAAGGTGAGCGGGCGGTTGGCCCCCATCTTCACGCCGGTCCAGCCGTTGTCGTTGTGCGAGGCGGTCACCATGGCGACGCAAGGCACGTCGAGGTCGAACTGGGCGAAATAGGCCATCGGCGTCACGGCAAGGCCGATGTCATGCACCTTGCAGCCGGCGGCCATCAGGCCCGAGATCAGGGCGTATTTGATCGAGGCGGAGTAGCCGCGGAAATCGTGCCCGGTCACGATCTCCTGCTTGACGCCGCGTTCGGCGATCAGCGCGCCCAGCCCCATGCCGAGCGCCTGCACCCCCATCAGATTGATCTCCTTGTTGAACAGCCAGCGCGCGTCATATTCGCGGAAGCCCGTCGGCTTCACCATCGGCTCGGATTCGAAGGCGTAGGTATTGGGAACCAGGACGGGCTTGGGTTTCGGAAACATCAGGAGACGGCCTCGGCAATATCACATCAATGGAAGAAGGCATTCGTGCTTAGCACGACGTCAGACAACAGTGTCAGAAGGCAGAGGAATGCAGGCAACAATCGGGCAGGACCGCTCGAGCAGGCCACCCGACGAACTATTCAATGACTGCGACTCGGGATCGGCCTGCCTGCCGGTATGTGGGGGCCGGTGACGCGCAAAACAACATTCCGCTTCGGTGCAGCCTACTGCTCCAGCACCATCTGACCGTTGGCGTAGGCGAAACGCTTCAGCTTGGACAGGAAGGACAGGCCGAGCAGATTCTCCGACAGCGCCGTATCGGGCAGCACCAGGGCATCGACGTCACGCACGGTGAGCTCGCCGAGCTCGACCATCGCAAGCCTGGCCCGGGCGGCCTTCACGGTGCCGTTGGCCGTAGTCACGGTGGCGGTGTAGTCGCCGCGCGCCGGACGCAGGCCGAAACGGGCGGCCGAGCTCTCGTTCAGCGCGACCATCGAGGCGCCGGTATCGACCATGAAGCTGATGCGCTGGCCGTCGATGCGGCCGTCGGCGCGGAAGTGACCGCGGCGGTCGGTCGGAATGCTCAGGCTGCGCTGGCCCGCAGCAGACGGTTCCGCCGTGGCAACCCGCGCGGACGGCGTCGCGGATGCCGACGCGGGGGTCAGGCGATCGGCCAGTTGCGCCATGAAGGTGCCGAGACCGACGAGAACGGCCGCGAAGATCATTATGTTACGCATGACGCAAACGCCCGACTTTACCCCGCAACCGATTTGACCATCAAAGCCGCTGACGGGCGACTGCGAGCGACCGGCTGCCGCCGCCATTTTGGCGAAAACGATGAGTGAAGCGTTAACGACAACGACGGCGGCGGTACAATTTGCATGAGCTACGTCCCCCGCGGCTTGGCCCGCCGGGTCGGCTCGGCATGGGCCGGATCGTCGGGCCAAGGATGGCGCGGATAGCGGCCGCGCAGGTCGGTGCGGACCGCGGCATAGGAGCCGCGCCAGAAGCCGGGCAGATCGCGCGTCACCTGCACCGGCCGCTGCGCCGGCGACAGCAGCTCCAGCACCAGGGGCACCGCGCCGCGCGCGATCGAGGGATGGACGTTCAGGCCGAACAGCTCCTGCAGCCGCACCGCGATGGTGGGCCCCTGCTCGGCCTCGTAGTCGATCGCCAGCATGGTGCCGGTCGGCGCCTCGAAATGGGTCGGCGCCTCCCGATCGAGCCGGGCGCGGAGATCCCAGGGCAGCAGCGCCATCACGGCGTCGGAGACGTCGCCGGGCGATATGTCCTTGAGCGAGGTCTTGTCGGCGAGCAGCGGCACCAGCCAGTCCTCGCGCCGCTCGGCCAGGCCCGCCTCCGACAGGTCCGGCCAACTGTCGCCTTCCGCCTTGCGCAGGAAGGTGACGCGGTCACGCCACTGCCTGGCGGCCTTCGACCAGGGCAGCCGGTCGAGCCCAGCCGCGCAGATCCCCTCCGCGAAGATGCGCGCGGTCTCCTCCGACGGCGTCAGCGCGACTGGCGCATCGGCCATGGTGATCGCATGCAGCTTGCGCCGGCGGCGCGCCCGCAACGCCATCGCGTTTTGATCGAAGCTGACCTCGTCTCTCGCTTCGATATGTGCAGCAAAATGCCGCTCGATATCCTCGATCGCCAGCGGCGCCGCCAGCAGGATGCGGCCGCTGGCCGCCGTTCCCGTCAGCTCACCGACCGCGATATAGGGCACGCGCGCCAGCGACGAGGCGGGGTCGACGGCGGCGCCGCGGCCATTGGCGAGCACGAAGCTGCCATTGCCGCGATTGCGCGCGACCCGGTCGGGAAAGGCGAAGGCGAGCATCAGGCCGGTGGAGATGTCCGCGTCTCCGGCGCGGGCGGACGCGGACGACACCTGCTGCGCCCACCGCCGCGCCAGATCGCGGGCACTTTGCGCGCGCGGCGAGCGGTCGCGGCGGAACTGATCGAGCCGCACCTCGAGATCAACGCTGTCGCCGCCCAGCCCGCGCTCGGTCAGGATGGCGGCGATGTCGGCGGCCTGCGCCGCCGCGCCGTGGTCCGCGGCATCGACGATCATCCGCGCCAGCCGCGGCGGCAGCGCCAGCGCCCGCAGCCGCCGGCCCTCGTTGGTCAGCCTGCCATCGGCATCGAGCGCATCGAGCTCGCGCAGCAGGTCCCTTGCCTCCTTCCAAGCCGGTTGCGGCGGCGGATCGAGGAAGCTCAGCGCGGAGGGGTCACTGACACCCCATTGCGCCAGATCGAGCACCAGCGAGGACAGGTCGGCGCTGAGGATTTCCGGCTGCGTATAGGCCGCCAGCGAGGCCGTCTGCGGCTCGTCCCATAGCCGGTAGCAGACGCCAGGCTCGGTGCGGCCGGCGCGGCCGCGGCGCTGATCGACGGCGGCGCGCGACGCCCGCACCGTCTCCAGCCTGGTGAGGCCGATGTCCGGCTCGTAGCGCGGCACCCGGGCGAGGCCGGAATCGACCACGATGCGGACGCCTTCGATGGTCAGCGAAGTCTCGGCAATCGACGTCGCCAGCACCACCTTGCGCTGCCCTTTCGGGGCGGGCGAGATGGCGCGGTCCTGGACGGCGGAATCGAGTGCGCCGAACAGCGGCACGATCTCAACGCTGGCATCATGAACGCGCTCTGCGAGCATGGTCTGGGTACGCCGGATCTCGGCCGCGCCCGGCAGGAAGGCGAGCACGGAGCCGGCATCGGCGCGCAGCGCGCTGGCGATGGTCTCGGCCATCTGGCGCTCGACCGGCGCATCCGGCTTGCGGCCGACATAACGGGTCTCGACCGGATAGGCGCGGCCCTCGCTCTCGACCACCGGCGCATTGCCGAGCAGTCTGGCGACGCGGGCGCCGTCGAGCGTCGCCGACATCACGAGGATACGGAGATCCTCGCGCAGCCCCTGCTGCGCATCGCGCGCCAATGCGAGGCCGAGATCGGCGTCGAGCGAGCGCTCGTGGAATTCGTCGAACAGCACGGCAGCGACGCCGGTCAGTTCGGGATCATCGAGGATCTGCCGGGTAAAGATGCCCTCGGTGACGACCTCGATGCGGGTCGCGCGCGAGACCTTCGAGCCGAAGCGCACGCGATAGCCGACGGTGTCGCCTACGCGCTCGCCGAGCGACTTCGCCATGCGCTCGGCCGAGGCGCGGGCCGCGATCCGGCGCGGCTCCAGCACGATGATCTTCTTGTCCCCAACCCAGACTGCATCACGCAAGGCCAGCGGCACCCGCGTGGTCTTGCCGGCGCCGGGCGGCGCCACCAGCACGGCGGTGTTGCTGCGTTCGAGCGTGCCGGACAGTTCGTCCAGCACGTCATCGATGGGCAGCGGTGTGTCGAAGCGGAGGGGCAATAGCAGCAACCCGTCATCACCCGCGAAGGCGGGTGATCCAGTAAGCGCAAATCTCGCGGATCACGAAGATCGGGCGTACTGGATACCCCGCCTGCGCGGGGTATGACAATGCCATGTCAACCGCCCTTCACCGACGGCCTGCCGACGCTCTCGTAGACGAAGCCGTGGGCGGCCATCTCGTCGGGGCGGTAGACATTGCGCAAGTCGACGACGACCGGATGAGCCATCACCTCCTTGAGGCGATCGAGATCCATGGCGCGGTACTGCACCCACTCGGTGACCAGCACGATCGCATCGGCGCCGGTCGCGCACTCATAGGGATCGTCGTAGTAGGCGATCTCCGGCAGCTCCTTCTTGGCCTGCTCGATGCCGACGGGATCATGCGCGCGGACCTTGGCGCCCATGTCGAGCAGACCGGTCACCAGCGGGATCGACGGTGCCTCGCGCATGTCGTCGGTCTCCGGCTTGAAGGTGAGGCCGAGCACCGCGACCGTCTTGCCGCGCAGATTGCCGCCGACGGCATGCGCCACCTTGCGCGCCATCGCGCGCTTGCGGTTGTCGTTCACCGCCAGCACGGATTCGACGATGCGCAGCTGCGTGTCGTAGTCCTGCGCGATCTTGATCAGCGCACGCGTGTCCTTCGGGAAGCACGAACCGCCGAAGCCCGGACCGGCATGCAGGAACTTGGAGCCGATGCGGTTGTCGAGACCGATGCCGCGCGCCACCTCCTGCACGTCGGCGCCGACCTTCTCGGCGAGATCGGCGACCTCGTTGATGAAGGTGATCTTGGTGGCGAGGAACGCATTGGCGGCGTATTTGATCAGCTCGGCGGTGCGGCGCTCGGTGTACATCATCGGCGCCTGGTTCAACGACAGCGGGCGATAGATGTCGCCGAGCACCTTGCGGCCACGCTCGTCCGCGGTGCCGACGACGATGCGATCCGGCCATTTGAAATCGCGGATCGCAGCACCCTCGCGCAGGAATTCCGGATTGGAGGCGACGACGACATCGGCCGTCGGATTGGTCTCGCGGATGATGCGCTCGACCTCGTCGCCGGTGCCGACCGGCACCGTCGACTTCGTCACAACCACGGTGAAGCCGGTGAGCGAGGCCGCGATCTCGCGCGCGGCGGCATAGACGTAGGTGAGGTCGGCGTGTCCGTCGCCGCGCCGCGACGGCGTACCAACCGCGATGAAAACGGCGTCGGCCTCCGCGACCGGCTGCTTGAGGTCGGTGGTGAAATCGAGCCGCTTGGCCTTGACGTTGGCCGCGACCAGCGCATCCAGGCCGGGCTCGAAGATCGGGATTTCTCCGCGATGCAGCGCGGCGATCTTGCTCTCGTCCTTGTCCACGCAGGTCACCTGGTGACCGAAATCGGCGAAGCAGGCACCGGACACCAGACCCACATAGCCCGTGCCGATCATCGCAATTCGCATCGAAACCCATCCTTCAAGGTTAATACTTTCGCGTCTTAAACCATTTGCGGTTCAAGGGGAATTTAGAAAACGGCATGACGTTTGGATGACAAGGAGGAGTATTAACGGCTCTGCCCGACAATGCGGCAGCTCCGCGCCAAAGAGGGACAGCATGACCGCGAATGGTACGCCGAAAACGGCCGGAACCGAGACGCGCATCGACTGGGTGGACTACGCCAAGGGTATCTGCATCATCATGGTGGTGATGATGCACTCGGTGCTCGGCGTCGAGCTCGCCGCCGGCGAGACCGGCTTCATGCACGCCGTCGTCGCCTTCGCCAAGCCGTTCCGGATGCCCGACTTCTTCCTGATTTCCGGCCTGTTTCTGCCACTGGTGATCGACCGGGACTGGCGTACCTATCTCGACCGCAAGGTGGTGCATTTCGCCTACTTCTACGTGCTGTGGGTGACCATCCAGTTCGGCTTCAAGGCGCCCGGCTTCGCCGCCGCGTCCGGCTGGCCGCACGCCGGCTACCTGTACCTGGAATCCTTCATCGAGCCGTTCGGCACGCTGTGGTTCATCTATCTGCTGCCGATCTTCTTCGTCGTCATCAAACTGACACGAAAGCTGTCGGCGCCGGTGATCTGGGGCATCGCGGCCGGCCTCGAAATGGCGCACATCGTCACCGGCTGGACCGTGATCGACGAATTCTGCGCCCGCTTCGTCTACATCTATTCGGGCTATCTGTTCGCGCCTGCCATCTTCGCGCTGTCGGATCGCGCGCGGGCGCAGCCGATGCTCGCCATCGTCGGCCTGCTCGCCTGGGCGGTGATCAACCAGTCGCTGGTGAACCTCGGTGTCAGCGAGTGGCCGGCTGTCTCCCTCATGCTCGGCTATGCCGGCGCCGTCGCCATCATCATCGCCGGCACGCTGCTGGCGCGCGCGCAGCTCCTCAACGCATTGCGGTTCTGCGGCGAGCATTCGATCGTGATCTATCTCGCCTTCTTCCTGCCGATGGCGGCGACGCGCACCTTGTTGCTGAAGACGGGCGCCATCGCCGACATCGGCACGATCTCCCTGCTCGTGACCGTCGCCGGCGTGCTCGGCGCGCTCGCGATCTGGCGCCTCGCGCTGCGCCTCGGCGCACGCTTCCTGTTCGAGCGCCCGATCGCATTCTGGATCGCGCCGCCGAAGCCAAGAGCCGTGTTGCAGCCGGCGGAGTAGCGTCACCGTCAGGGCACCAGAAGCAGCGCGCCACGGCTGCGGCCGCTCTCCAGATCGATATGGGCCTCGACGACCCGCGCCAGCGGATACACGGTGCCGTGGCCGACGAGATCGCCATTGGCGAGCGCGGCGAGAACCGTCGCCGCATCCCTGCGATAGTCGGCGACATCGTTGACATGGGCCATCACGCTCGGGCGTGCCAGCGACAGGCTGCGGCGCGGCCCCAGCTCCTCGACGGCAAGGCTTGGAATTGGACCGCCGGACTGACCGATGCTGGCGACCGTCCCGAACGGCCTGACGCAGGCGAGCGTTTGCGCAAGCGTCTTGCCGCCGACGCCATCGTAGGCGACATCGACGCCGCGCCCGTCGGTCAATCGCTTCACGGCATCGACGAAGTCAGCATCCCGGCCGACGATCAGATGGCGCGCGCCGGCGGCACGCGCGAGCTCCGCCTTGGCCTCCGAGCTCACCGTGCCGATGACGGTCGCGCCGCGCAGCCGAGCCAGTCGCGTCAGCACCTGGCCGAGCCCGCCGGCGGCACTGTGCACCAACAGCGTCGTTCCGGCTCCGACGGCATAGGTACGATTGAGCAGCATCACCGCGGTGATGCCTTTCAGCAGGGTCGACGCAGCGCTCGCTTCAGACACGGCGTCGGGCAGCGGCATCGCGCGCCAGGCGGGCAGATTTCGCTCCGAGGCATAGGCGCCGACCGGGGCGCCGGCATAGGCGACGCGGTCGCCGACGGACAACTCTGTCACGTCCGCGCCTTTCGCCGTCACGATCCCCGCCCCTTCGACCCCAGGAATTCCATCGGGCAGCGGATAGAGGCCGCTGCGCTGATAGATATCGATGAAGTTCACGCCGATCGCGGTGTGGCGCAGCCGGATCTCGTTGGCGCACGGCGCCGGCAGCTCAACATTCTCCAACACCAGATTCTCCGCGCCACCCGGTGCCTTCAGTCGAACGATAGCAACCATGCCCGTCTCCACACATCTTGCCTTGATCCGGACAGTGTGGTCAGCGTTGGCATTCTGCGGAATTGCCCAATTTGGCTCCCCTATTGTGAATATTCGAACATGCGGATCGACTGGACCGACCTTCACCACTTCGTGACCCTGGCCCGCGAGGGCACGCTGTCGGCCGCCGCACGTGGTCTCGGCGTCGATCATGTCACGGTGGCCCGCCGGGTCGCGGCCCTGGAACGGGCCACCGGGCTGAAGCTGGTCGACCGCCGAGCGCGGGCCTATGAGCTGACCGAGGACGGCCGCCGCCTCGCCGCGGCCGCCGGCCCGATGGAGCAGGCCGCGTTCGCGATCGAGCGCGCCGTGGTCGCATCGCGTCCCGGTCTGGCCGGTGAGGTCTCGGTCAGCGCGCCGCCGACGCTCGCCAACAGGCTGATCGCGCCACGGCTGGTCGAGCTGCACCGGCGGCATCCCGCCATCATCATCAAGCTGATCGGCGAGAAGCGCAGCGCCTCGCTCAACCGACGGGAAGCCGACGTCGCTCTGCGACTGTCCCGTCCCGACGAGCCCGGCCTGATCGCACGCAAGATCGGCCGCTTCGGCTTCAACCTCTACGGCGCGCCGCACTATCTCAAGGAGACGCCGCAGCATGCGCTCGGATTCATCGCCTATGATGCCAGCATGGACTCGGCACCCCAGCAGCAATGGCTGAAGGCGGTCGCCGGGCAGCGCCCGATCGTGTTTCGGAGCAGCGATCTCGAGAGCCAGGCCGCAGCAGCGCGCGCAGGGCTGGGGCTCGCCGCCCTGCCGCATTTTGTCGGCGATCATGATCCCGACCTCACCCGCTTCGAAGCCGGCGCGGCCATCAGCAGGGACATCTGGCTCATCGTTCATCGCGACCTCAGGCGCACGCCCCTCATTCGCGCCGTCATGGAGTTCCTGACCCGCTGCGTCCGACCGGACTGAGGGGCGGAAAAATCCGGTGCGCATGGCGTCGTCACGGCTGTCAATGCGAGCGAAAATCCCTACATTGCGGCCATGCCCAAAGCTCCCCAGAAAGCCGCCGCCACGCCCGCCGCCCCTGTGCCTGCCGCCGCCAAGAATTTGGCGAAGGGCGCGGCCAACGGCGACCATGTGTTCCTGGTCGACGGATCGTCCTACATCTTCCGCGCCTATCACGCGCTGCCGCCGCTCAACCGCAAGTCCGACGGGCTGCAGGTCAATGCCGTGCTCGGCTTCTGCAACATGCTGTGGAAGCTGCTGCGCGACATGCCCGAGACCGACCGACCGACGCATCTGGCCATCGTGTTCGACAAGTCCGAGGTCACGTTCCGCAACAAGATCTACGCCGACTACAAGGCGCACCGGCCGCCGGCGCCCGACGACCTGATCCCGCAATTCGCGCTGATCCGCGAGGCCGTCCGCGCCTTCGACCTGCCGTGCCTGGAGCAGTCGGGCTTCGAGGCGGACGACCTGATCGCGACTTATGCGCGGCTTGCCTGCGAGCGCGGCGCCACCACCACCATCGTGTCCTCCGACAAGGATTTGATGCAGCTCGTCAACGACTGCGTCACGATGTACGACACGATGAAGGACCGACGCATCGGGGTCGCCGAGGTGATCGAGAAGTTCGGCGTGCCGCCGGAGAAGGTGGTCGAGGTGCAGGCGCTGGCCGGCGATTCCACCGACAACGTGCCGGGCGTGCCCGGCATCGGCATCAAGACCGCCGCGCAGTTGATCACCGACTATGGCGATCTCGAAGGCCTGCTGACGCGCGCGGGCGAGATCAAGCAGCCGAAGCGGCGCGAGGCGCTGATCGAGAACGCCGAGAAGGCGCGGATCTCGCGCCAGTTGGTGCTGCTCGACGACAAGGTCGTGCTCGATGTGCCACTCGACGACCTCGCGGTGCACGAGCCCGATCCGCGCAAGCTGATCGCCTTCCTCAAGGCGATGGAGTTCACCACGCTGACGCGCCGCGTCGCCGAGTATTCGCACATCGATCCGGCCGACGTATCGGCGGATGAGCAGTTGAAGGTGGGATCGAGTCCGGCCGCAGCCCCCACCCCGCCCTCCCCCGCAAGCGGGGGAGGGAGCACACTGAGCAAGCCAGCCGCCGCTCCTCGCAGCGGTGACCCGCGCACCGACAAGTCGGCGATGAGCAAAGGCACACCCGCCAGCCTCGCCGAGTCCAGGGCCGAGGCGGCCAAGAGCGCGCGGATCGATCGCGATAAATATCAGACCGTGCGCACCGTACCGGAGCTGAATGCGTGGCTCGCCCGCGTCCATGACTTCGGTCGGGTCACCATCGACGTCAAAGCCAGCTCGATCGATCCGATGCAGGCCAGCCTGTGCGGCATCGCGTTGGCGCTGGCGCCGAACGACGCCTGCTACATCCCGCTGGCGCATCGCCAGGCCGGCGATGGCGGCGGCCTGTTCGATGCCGGGCTCGCACCTGGCCAGATCAGGGACAGCGAGGCGCTCGCTGCCCTGACGCCCATCCTGGAATCGGCCGGCCTGCTCAAGATCGGCTTCAACATCAAGTTCACGGCCGTGATGCTGGCGCAGGCAGGCATCACCCTGACCAACGCCGACGACGTGCAGCTGATGAGCTACGCGCTGGACGCCGGACGTGGATCGCAGAAGCTCGACTCGCTGTCCGAGCACGTGCTCGGACACGCCATGATCAGTGAAGGTGAGCTGATCGGGAGCGGCCGGAACAAGCTGACCTTCGAGCAGGTCGCCATCGATCGCGCGACCGCGCATTCCGCGGAAGCCGCCGATGTCATCCATCGGGTCTGGCGCGTGCTGAAGCCGCGCCTCACGGCGGAGCGCATGACCGCGGTCTACGAGACCCTGGAGCGGCCGCTGGTGTCGGTGCTGGCGCGCATGGAGCGGCGCGGCATCTCGATCGACCGCCAGGTGCTGTCGCGCCTGTCCGGCGACTTCGCCCAGACCGCGGCGCGCGTCGAGGCCGAGTTGCAGGAGCTGGCCGGCGAGCCGATCAATGTCGGCAGCCCGAAGCAGATCGGCGACATCCTGTTCGGCAAGATGGGCCTGTCGGGCGGCACCAAGACCAAGACCGGCGCCTGGTCGACCTCTGCCTCCATCCTCGATGATCTCGCCGAGCAGGGCAACGATT
This sequence comes from Bradyrhizobium sp. HKCCYLS3070, assembly GCF_051167575.1. Classification (NCBI taxonomy): domain Bacteria; kingdom Pseudomonadati; phylum Pseudomonadota; class Alphaproteobacteria; order Hyphomicrobiales; family Nitrobacteraceae; genus Bradyrhizobium; species Bradyrhizobium sp. HKCCYLS3070. Next base: position 133,060 of record NZ_JBNPTI010000013.1, on the reverse strand, counting down.
TCGCGCGCAAGATCCTGGAATGGCGCCAGGTCTCGAAGCTGAAATCGACCTATACCGATGCGCTGCCGACCTATGTCAACCCGCAGACGCATCGCGTGCACACCACTTACGCACTGGCGGCGACCACCACCGGCCGGCTGTCGTCGAACGAGCCGAATCTGCAGAACATCCCGGTGCGGACCGAAGATGGCCGCAAGATCCGCCGCGCCTTCATCGCGACGCCGGGCCATAAGCTGGTGTCGGCCGACTACTCGCAGATCGAGTTGCGGCTGCTCGCGGAGATCGCCGACATCCCCGTGCTGAAGCAGGCGTTCAAGGACGGGCTCGACATCCACGCGATGACGGCATCCGAGATGTTCGGCGTGCCGATCAAGGACATGCCGAGCGAGGTGCGCCGCCGCGCCAAGGCGATCAATTTCGGCATCATCTACGGCATCTCCGCGTTCGGCCTCGCCAACCAGCTCGGCATCGCCCGCGAGGAGGCCTCGGCCTACATCAAGCGCTATTTCGAGCGCTTCCCCGGCATTCGCGACTACATGGACGCGACCAAGGAGTTCTGCCGCAAGCACGGCTATGTCACCACGTTGTTCGGCCGCAAGTGCCATTACCCCGAGATCAAGGCCTCCAACGCCTCGGTGCGCGCCTTCAACGAGCGCGCCGCGATCAATGCGCGGCTGCAGGGCACCGCGGCCGACATCATTCGGCGCGCCATGATCCGCGTCGAGGAGGCCCTGGCGCAAAAGAAGCTGTCGGCTCAGATGCTGCTGCAGGTGCATGACGAACTGATCTTCGAGGTACCGAACGACGAGGTCGCCGCGACCTTGCCGGTGGTGCAGCACGTCATGCAGGACGCCCCCTTCCCGGCGGTGCTGCTGTCGGTGCCGCTACATGTCGACGCGCGGGCCGCCGACAATTGGGACGAGGCGCATTGAGCTGATCGCGGTGATCTCTGCTTCGTCATCGCAAGCGCCGAAATCCGTCCACGAGCGAGATGCCACCCTCCCCTGGAGGGGGAGGGTCGATCGCACGCGAAGCGGGCGAGCGGGGTGGGGTGAGCCGCGGGCGCTGGCGCCTGTGGAGAGATCACCCCACCCCGCCTCCCATTCGCTGCGCTCATGAGAGGCGACCCTCCCCCTCCAGGGGAGGGTGGGCAGCGTGCCTCGCAACGCAGCCCTCATACGCATCCGTTTGATGCTCCCCAATACGATGATCATTGGCTGCAACGCGAGCCGTAGACATGCCTCAGCCTTCTCGCAGCATGATTTTGCTCGAGGGATGCATGTCGTTCGCCCTCTGAATTTTGCAGAGGGCGCAGGGAAGGCCGGGCCTCGGCTGAGGCCCGTGGCCCGCCTGCTCAAAAGAATGCAGGCGGCAGGTACCACAGGTTCAGCCGGACAGACCCGGCCCTCCCTGCGCGATGGGCTTAACGTCTGCTCCGAGCTCTCCCCGGGGACCGGCTTGTTTGCCCCCGTCACCAGCGCGACACGTGATGTCACGCAGGCTTGGCGCCAGCTTCGGGGCGCCAGGACCACACGGCTTGAACGTCCGCGAGCTGCCAATCGTCCAGCGCATCAGCACCTGGCAGGCCCGCGGCCACCGCTCCCCGCCTCAACGTATCGTGACGACGCGTACGCCCCTCTGCATGAGGACGGGATGGCTGAATAGAGCATGACTTCGGAAAAATAGCAATACAAATCTTGACGAGCGCGTTGCCCGATGCGGAGCGATGACGCCGTCCCCTGTTCACGGTCACTCGGAACGCGGCGATTTTACCCCTCGTTAGGCACGATGAGATCGCGCCTGGCCGGATGGACGGACGGTAACACGACGTGCAGCGCACCCTGGCAAGGTTGGAGAGGCACCGCACGCGAGCGATCGCTGACAGCTCCGATCATCCCCCATGCCACGACTGCGCCGAGGGCGCAGAACGAAGAGCTCCATGACCGCGACCTCATCCGCAGCTCACCCCAAGACGCGCGACCGGCGCGCGGTGCTGATCCTGCTGGTCGCGATGGCGCTCTACAACGGCGCCTATCTCGTCGGCTGGGCGCTGTCGTCGCCGCAGCCGGCGTTTGGCGACTTCTTCGGGCTATGGTCGTTCGGCAGATTTGCCGCGCTGTCCGGCGCCAGCATCTACGATCCGGTTGCGCTCGCGCGCTATCAGCAGACGCTGGATCCGACGCTGGGCGGCGGCGGCTTTCCCTATCCCTATCCGCCGACCTTCCTGCTGGTGCTGATACCGCTGGGCATGCTGGCGCTGCCGGTAGCCTATGTCTGCTGGATCTCGGTCACCTTCGCGCTTTATGGCTTGGCGACGCTGGGGCGCGATTGGCGCTCGTTAACCTCTCTGGCGCTGCTCGCGGCGCCGACCACGCTCATCAACGCGATCACCGGCCAGAACGGTTTCCTGTCGGCGGCCTTGCTGATCGGCGGATTGCGCCTGCTCGCGCGCCACCCGATCGTTGCCGGCACGCTGCTCGGCCTGCTCGCCTACAAGCCACAATTCGTGCTGCTGATGCCGGTCGTGCTGCTGGCGTCACGCAACTGGCGCGCCATCCTCTCGGCCATCGCCACGACCGTGATCGTCGCGGTCGTCACCAGCGCTGCGCTCGATCCGTGGATCTGGCTCGAATGGATCGTGAAATTTCCGAGCTATCAGGCGCAATTGCAGGCCAACCAGGTCAGCCTCGATCACATGATGCCGACGGTCATCGCTGGCTTGCACGCGCTCGGCGCGCCGCCGCCGATCGGCTACCTGGTTCAGCTCCTGTTGTCCTGCTCCGTCGTCGTGATGGTCTGGGATGCCTGGCGACGCGGCTCAACGCAGCAGGCGATCGCGCTGGTCGCGGTCGGCAGCATCATCGCCACGCCCTATGCGATGATCTACGACATGCCGATGGTGGCGGCGGGGATTGCGATCCACTGGAAGGCGCGGAGCGACGCCGGCGAGCCGATCGCGCCGCTGGAGATCGGCCTCGTGATCGCGCTGGGAGCCTGCCTGCTCGCCATGATCGGGCACTCCGTGCCGTTCGCGGCGGCCATTCTGCTGGTCCTGCTGGCGTTGAGCATCGCCGGTGTGTTCGACCGCTCCGGCCGGAGCGCGCCTGCATTGAACATGACGCCGCCCGCCGCGGGTTGATTGTTCTCGGTGCAATTGACCGGATGACGATCGGCGATCGGCTGCGCTAAGCAGGCGGAGGAGATCCCCATCGTCACGCCGGTCATGCCCCCCGCATCTTCCCTGCTCGCTTTCGCCCTCGTCTCGCTCGGCATGGTGCTGACACCAGGGCCGAACATGATCTATCTGATCTCGCGCGCGATCACGCAGGGTCACGTCGCGGGCCTGGTCTCGCTCGGCGGCGTTGCCGTCGGCTTTCTGGTCTACATGCTGGCGGCGGCGTTCGGCATCACGGCGCTGCTGTTTGCCGTGCCGTTCGCCTATGACGCGCTGCGCCTCGCCGGCGCTGCCTACCTGCTCTATCTGGCGTGGCAGGCGGTGAAGCCGGGTGGACGCTCGCCCTTCCAGGTGAGGACGCTCGCCATCGACAGCCCACGCCGGCTGTTCCTGATGGGGCTCGCCACCAATCTGCTGAACCCGAAGATCGCGATGCTGTATCTGGCGCTGCTGCCGCAGTTCATCGATCCCGCTGTCGGCAGCGTACTGACGCAGTCGGTGGTGCTCGGCGCGATCCAGATCGTGATCAGCGTCAGCGTCAACGCCATGATCGCCATGGCGGCAGGATCGATTGCCCTGTTCCTGGCGACACGGCCGAGCTGGGCGCTCGTGCAGCGCTATCTGATGGGCACGGTGCTCGCGGGACTTGCGGTGCGCATGGCGCTGGAGGCGCGGCGGGGGTGATTTCCATCGGCTCCCCCGCCTTGTCCGCCGAAGCCTCTCGGCAAAGGCGGACGAGAGCGGGAAAGGGGGCACCGCGCGTGCGGAAAGATCTCGGAAGTCATCGTCGGCAAGGAACGGCCGATGAGCTTCTCAGTCCAGCTTCGCTTCCATGCCGCGCTTCACGGCGGGGCGGGCCATCAGGGTATCGTACCAGCGCTTGACGTTCGGAAAGTCGGCGAGATCCACCTTGTGGCGCGGGTGGCGCCAGGCCCAGCCGACGATGGCGAAGTCGGCGATCGAGAGAGCGCCTGCGACGAACTCGTGCTGCGCCAGCCGGCGGTCGAGCACGCCATAGAGCCGGACCGTCTCGGCCATGTAGCGCTTGAGCCCGTAGGCACGGTCCTGTTCGTTGGTCAGCGCGATGAAATGGTGCACCTGGCCGGGCATCGGGCCGAAACCGCCCATCTGCCACATCAGCCATTCATAGACCGGGATCCGCTCGGCGAGGGATTTCGGCAGGAACTGGCCGGTCTTCTCAGCCAGGTAGAGCAGGATGGCGCCGGATTCGAACACGCTGACCGGCTTGCCGTCGGGGCCGTCGGGATCGACGATCGCCGGGATCTTGTTGTTGGGGCTGATCGCCAGGAATTCCGGCGCCATCTGGGCGCCCTTGGTGATGTCGACCGGAACGACGCGGTAGGGCAGCCCCATCTCCTCCAGCGCGACCGAGATTTTGCGCCCGTTTGGGGTGTTCCAGGTGTACAGCTCGATCGTCATGCGGGGCATCCTTCCCAACCGTCCTTGCTTGGTCGCGGGCTCCCATTAGCTCGAAACTGCATCCGGCTTCAAACGTACCGTTGTTGATGGGACATCGTGGCGGCTGGTCTCCGCCGCCCGCCCCCGATAGATTGCGCCACCCAAGAATCCACCCTCAGGGGAAACGCCGTGTCCAAATCCGCCTCCCGCGCCCGCCTCCTCGAGATCATCCGCAGGCGCTCGTTCGGCCGTGGCGAGGTCACGCTGGCCTCCGGCCGCAAGAGCGATTTCTATTTCAACCTGAAGCCGACCATGATGGACCCGGAGGGCGCCACCTTGCTCGCCGAACTCACCTATGAGGCGCTGAAGGACGAGGGCTTCGATTATATCGGCGGCCTGGAGATGGGCGCGGTGCCGCTCGCCGGCGCGATCGCCCAGATCTCCTGGATCAAGGGCCATCCGATCGCGGCCTTCTTCGTGCGCAAGAAGCCGAAGGAGCACGGCGCCAGGCTCGCGATCGAGGGCCTGACCCGGGACGAGACCCTGGCGGGAAAACGCATCGTCGTGGTCGAGGACGTCACCACCACCGGCGGCTCGGCGATGAAGGCGGTGGAAACCCTGCGCGAGGCCGGCGCCGAGGTGGCGCTGGTGTTCACCATGGTCGACCGCGAGGAAGGCGCCGCCGAGACCTTCGCCCAGGCCGGCCTGCCGTTCCGGGCGCTCTACAAGGCGCACGAATTCCTCTGAGGCGCCTGGCGCGCGGCGCAATTCGCGACCCGCGCATACCGCTCATTTACCAACGCCCGTTAAGGTTACCGCAAAGCTGATGGCGCCATGCCTTGGGCAAGGCGCGTTCGATCGCACATGATCGAGCGACGCGGGTTGCCGCGTCACGGCGTGGCTTTGCGGTGAAGATCCTGGCGATGGAGCGGGCGTTGCGTAGCGTGTTGTCGTTTCGGCGGAGGTCCCGCCACGTCGCTGTCGCGGCGACGGTCGGCCTCGTCGCGGCCGGCGCGCTGGCGCCGCGAATGGCGTCGGCCCAGGGCCTGTTCGACTTCCTGTTCGGCGGCTTCAACAAGCCGCAATCCCAGCGGTCGGCCCCGCAAGGCGGCTTCTTCACCGATCCGTTCGGCACCAACCCGCAGGCCCCCGCCCAGCCGCGCGCCGCGAGCGGTGGATCCGGCGCAGCGTTCTGCGTGCGCACCTGCGACGGCCGCTATTTTCCGCTGACGCGGGGCCTCGCCTCGCCGGCCCAGATGTGCCAAGCGTTCTGCCCGGCCAGCCCGACCAGGATCTATTTCGGCTCCAACATCGACTACGCCACGGCGGCGAACGGCGAGCGCTATGCCGACAGCGAGAACGCATTCGCCTATCGCCAGGCGCTGCGCGCCGACTGCACCTGCAACGGCCGCGATCCGGCCGGGCTGGCGCCGGTCGACCTGTCGCTCGACACCTCGCTGCGCCCCGGCGACGTCGTCGCCACCAGCGACGGCCTCGTCGCCTATTCGGGCACGCGCGGCAGCGGCGGCCAGCCGGCCGATTTCAAGCCGGTCGCCTCCTATCCCGGGCTGAACTCGGACATGCGGGCCAAGCTGAGCGAGATGAAGGTCGCACCGGTGCGCGCCGAGATGCTGGCGGCCGATGCGCTCGCCGCGATGCCGCCGCCGGAGGCCAGCGCCAGCAATGTCAGCGTCGCGCCGCCGCTGACGATCGCGCCGAAGCCGGCCACCGGCCGCGCCAAGCGCGCGGATGTGGATTGAGCCCGGACTCGTCATTGCGAGCGCAGCGAAGCAATCCAGAGTCCCGCACACCACCCTGGATTGCTTCGCTGCGCTCGCAATGACGGAATGCTGACCTAGCGCGCGACGATCACGCCGATGACGTTCGGCGCTTCCAGATATTTCTCCTCGATCGCCGCCCGCGCGGCGGCGCGGTTGTCCGGCGTCAGCAGGCCGCGTTTCTCGGCCAGGATCATCCAGCAGAAGCCCCACCAATCGGTCAGCATGCCCTCGTCGTCGACCAGGTCGTAGCCCTGCTCGGCGGCGAAGATGCGCGCCCGCGCCTCGTCGAGGCCATCGAGGAAGGTGTGGTCGGTGGCCGAGAACAGATCGTCGGAAATGTCGTCGGTGGTGTAGCCCCAGACCGACATGCAGACGGCGTTGAAGGCGCGGTCGATCTGGTCGTCGTCCACCGCCCGCCGGCGAGCCGTCTTGTGCAGCCGCGTCAGGCTGCGCGCAAAATCGGCAATGCGGGTCAGGGCCAAGGGATCGAAGGCGATATTGGACATGGGTGTCCTCGCGGGATGCACTGATGCCGGGGGCTGGCGGATCGAATCGCTGTCAGGATAAACGATCGCTTGCTAAATTGTTCTTAATTTGTTCCTAGCCGATTGTCCATCCCTTCTCAAAGGAGGCGCGCCGCTCTCATGGAGAATTCCAACACCGAAACCGATGCAGCCCTGCGCAAGCGTCTCGACTGGCTGCTGCGCGACCTATGCGTGGACTGGGGCTTTTGCAGCCGCCCCACCGCGGACGACCTGATGCTGGACGGCCAACCGCCCTCTCCGCAGGCGTTCGCCGCGGCCGTGCTGCGGGCCGAAGGCATGAACGCGGAATACGAGCCGGATTGGCGCCGTCGGATCGAGCAGATGTTCGTCGCTCGCCTCACAAGGTGAGTCTGGATCCCGGCTTTCGCCGGGATGACGATGGGGAGAGCCCTCAACTCCACGACGCACCTGCACCATCCTAGCGTGTTCCGCCCCAGGAACTCCGGCCCCGTTTTTGCATCGTTTTCCATCACCTTGCTGTGCGGACCAGCCTTTCCCCGGGTTTCGGACCGCGCGCAACCATCGTATGCTTTTACCGGTTCCTCGTAGCATCACAGGTTTCCAAGGTGACAGATCAGCCGTCCCAGCGCAGCTTCGTAAGCACCGGCCAGCCCGTCGACGAATTGGCGGTCGCGGAGATCAAGAGCGACATCCTGGCCAAGCTTCGCCTCGCCATCGGCAAGGAGGCGAGCCAGGCGACGCAGCAGGACTGGTACCACGCCGCGGCGCTGACCTTGCGCGACCGCATCGTGCATCGCTGGCTGACCGCGGACAAGGAGAGCTACGACGCCGGGCGCAAGCGGGTCTACTATCTCAGCCTCGAATTCCTGATCGGCCGGCTGTTCGCCGACGCGCTCAACAACATGGGCCTGATGAAGGTGTTCGAGACCGCGCTCGGCGATCTCGGCGTCGGCCTGATGGACCTGCGCAAATGCGAGCCCGATGCCGCGCTCGGCAATGGCGGCCTCGGACGGCTCGCGGCGTGCTTCATGGAGAGCATGTCGACCTTGCAGATCCCTGCGATCGGCTACGGCATCCGCTATGATTTCGGCCTGTTCCGCCAGGTCATCGTCGACGGCTGGCAGCACGAATATCCCGACGTCTGGCTGTCGTTCGGCAATCCCTGGGAGTTCCAGCGCCCCGAGGTGGTCTATCACGTTCATTTCGGCGGCGGCGTCGAGCACATCGACGACAAGGGCCGGGCTCGCGCGATCTGGCATCCAGGCGAGACCGTGCAGGCGGTGGCCTATGACACGCCGATCGTCGGCTGGCGCGGCCAGCACGTGAATGCGCTCAGGCTATGGTCGGCGCGCTCGCCCGATCCGCTGAAGCTCGACGTGTTCAACTCCGGCGACTATCTCGGCGCCTCGGCAGAAGAAGCGCGCGCCGAGGCGATCTGCAAATTCCTGTATCCGAACGACGAGAGCCCGGCGGGACGCGAGCTGCGGCTGCGCCAGGAATATTTCTTCGTCTCGGCTTCGCTGCAAGATCTCGTCAAGCGCCATCTCGGCTCCGACGGCCAGTTGCGCAGCCTGGCGCAGAAGGCCGCGGTGCAGCTCAACGACACGCACCCCTCGCTCGCCGTGGCCGAGCTGATGCGGATCCTGGTCGACCTGCACAATTTCCGATGGGACGAGGCGTGGAAGATCACCATCGCGACCTTGTCCTATACCAACCACACGCTGCTGCCCGAAGCGCTCGAGACCTGGCCGGTCGAGCTGTTCGAGCGGCTGCTGCCGCGCCATCTCGAGATCATCTATCGCATCAATGCGCAGCATCTCGCGCTCGCCGAGCAGCGCGCACCGGGTGACATCGACTACCGCGCCTCGGTGTCCCTGATCGACGAGAAGAGCGGCCGCCGCGTGCGCATGGGCCAGCTCGCCTTCGTCGGCTCGCACCGCATCAACGGCGTCTCGGCGATGCATTCCGACCTGATGAAGGAGACCGTGTTCCACGATCTCAATCATCTCTATCCCGGCCGCATCACCAACAAGACCAACGGCATCACTTTCCGCCGCTGGCTGATGCTGGCCAATCCCAAGCTGACGAACCTCTTGCGCGAGGCCTGCGGCGACGCCGTCGTCGACGATCCGACCTTGCTCTCGAGCCTCGAGAGCTACGTCGCCGACGCCGGCTTCCACCAGAAGTTCCGCGCGGTGAAGCACCACAACAAGGTTCTGCTGGCGCGTCTGATCGGCGAGCGCATGAACGTGCGCCTCGATCCGGGCGCGCTGTTCGACGTGCAGATCAAGCGCATTCACGAATACAAGCGCCAGCTCCTGAACATCCTCGAAGCGGTGGCGCTGTATCTGGTCATGAAGGACGACCCGCAACGCGACTGGGTGCCGCGGGTGAAAATCTTCGCCGGCAAGGCGGCGGCGAGCTACCGCTATGCCAAGCTGATCATCAAGCTGATCAACGACGTCGCGGAGGTCGTCAATAACGATCCCGCGATCGGCGGCAAGCTGAAGGTCGTGTTCATGGCCGACTACAATGTCAGCCTGGCGGAAACGATCATTCCCGCAGCCGACCTGTCCGAGCAGATCTCGACCGCCGGCATGGAGGCGTCCGGCACCGGCAACATGAAGCTGGCGCTGAACGGCGCCCTTACCATCGGCACGCTGGACGGCGCCAATATCGAGATCCGCGACAATGTCGGCGCCGACAACATCGCGATCTTCGGCATGGAGGCCGACGAGGTCATGCTCCGCCGCAAGCAGGGACTGGACGCGTCCGACGTGATCCACCGGTCACCGCGGCTGGCGCGCGCGATCGATGCGATCGCGACCGGTGCGTTCTCGCCAGACGAACCCGGCCGATTCGAGCCGATCGCCCATGCGCTGCGCCATCTCGACCACTACATGGTTTCGGCCGATTTCGATTCCTACTACGAGGCCCAGCGCGGCATCGATGCGCGCTGGCAGACCGTGCCGGCCTGGACCCGCGCCTCGATCCTCAACGTCGCGCGCATGGCCTGGTTCTCCTCCGACCGCACCATCCGCGAATATGCCGACGACATCTGGAACGTGCCGGTCGGGCTGGCGATGGCGCCGGTGCAAGCGCAGCGGGCGTGAGCGGTGAGACCTACCCGTCGTCATTGCGAGCGAAGCGAAGCAATCCAGGGCCGAACAAGAACACTGGATTGCTTCGTCGCAAGGGCTCCTCGCAATGACGGCAGAGATCGAGAGTAGTCACTGTAGATGCAAGAGCGCGAATATGTCAGCCCCGACGGCCAGCTGAAGTTTCTGGTCATCTGCCCCGACGGCGATCTGACCATGGGGTTCGATGGCTACCCCTGGCATACCCACGGCAGCATCCTGGCGGACCTGTCCGGATTGAGTGAGGCCGAAGCCACCGAGCGCCTGGTGACCGACCTCATGACGAATATCAGCGTCATCACGGTCCGGCGTATCGGCGGCAACATCACAGACGCCTGGATCTCGGATGATCCATCCGATGATCTTGCAAGCTATCAGCAATACGGCGAACCGACCGAAACGATTGAATTTCGGCGGTGGGACGGCACGCCAGTCGAGGTGCAGACGAACCATGCCTCCTGAAAGCACGAGCCACCTGTTCGACGAGGCCACCGGCGTCACCGCCGGCGACAGCCGCTGGCAGGGAAGGACCAGCCCGGATTACTGGGCGTTCGTCGGCCCGTTTGGCGGCGTCACGGCGGCGACCGTGCTGCGCGCGTTGATCCAGCATCCGCAAATTCAGGGCGATCCGCTGGCGATGACGGTGAACTATTGCGCGCCGATCGCGGAAGGGCCGTTCGATCTCGACGTGCGGCTGGTGAAGGCCAACCGCTCCTCGCAGCATTGGTGCGTCGAGCTGAGCCAGGGCGACTCTGACGCGGCGACGCTCGCCACCGCCGTGTTCGCCGAGCGCCGGCCGTCCTGGTCGCATCAGCCGGCCACAAAGCCCGAGGCGCCGCCGTTCGATCAGGTCAAGCGACATCCCGACACGAACATGTCCTGGACCAAGCAGTACGATTTCCGCTTCATCGAGGGCCGTCCAGCGTTTGGTGCATCGTCGTCGGGGGAGCCGCACAGCAGCTATTCCCGGCTGTGGATCTCCGACCGCAAGCCGCGCAAGCTCGACTGCCTATCGGTGCTGTCGATGTCGGACGCCTTCTTCGGCCGCGTCTTCCACGCCCGCGGCGAGCTGGTGCCGTTCGGCACGGTGTCGCTGACGACCTATTTCCACGTCAGCCGGGACGAGCTCGCGGCCGAGGACATCACGCACGTGCTCGCGACCGCCGACGCCAAGATTTTCAACCGCAGCTATCAGGACCAGCATGGCGAGCTATGGTCGCCGTCCGGCCGGCTGCTCGCGACGACGACGCAGATCGCGTATTTCAAGGCGTGAAAGCCGGGACGCAAGCCAAGAAAACGGCGTCGTCCCGGCCTTGAGCCGGGACCCATAGCCACCGTCGCCAGTTTTGGAAGGCTGGAGCGACCAACACGCCTCAACCACTCCGTCCTGTGGTTATGGGTCCCGGCGTTCGCCGGGACGACAGCTGTGGGTATGGCTTGAGCTCGCGCCTCTCGTGCATTGAACGGGGCGGAGCGGGAAAATGTGGGGTCAGCCGCAATGCGACCGCCCCCTTGACGTTTGCAGCCCTACTCCGCCGCCAGCTTCAGATCCGGCGCGGCGTTACGGACCTCGGCATCGACCTGGGCTTCGAACTTGGCAAAATTCTTCTGGAACATGCCGACCAGCGCGCGCGCAGTCTTGTCGAACTCGGCCTTGTCCTTCCAGGTGTTGACCGGGTCGAGGATCTCGGTCGGCACGCCCGGCAGCGCGGTCGGCACCGCGAAGCCGAAATATTTGTCGGTGCGGAACTCGACGTTGCGCAAGCTGCCGTCGAGCGCCGCCGTCAGCAGCGCGCGCGTCACCTTGATCGGCATGCGCGAGCCCGTGCCATACTTGCCGCCGGTCCAGCCGGTGTTGACCAGCCAGCAGTCGACATTGTGCTCGGCGATCAGCTGCCGCAGCATGTTGCCGTAGACGGACGGATCGAGCGGCAGGAACGGCGAGCCGAAGCAGGTCGAGAATTCCGGCTGCGGCTCGGAGCCCAAGCCGCGCTCGGTGCCCGCGACCTTGGCGGTGTAGCCGGACAGGAAATGGTACATCGCCTGCGCCGGCGAGAGCTTTGCGATCGGCGGCAGCACGCCGAAGGCGTCGGCGGCGAGCATCACGACGTTCTTCGGATGCGGCGCGCGGCCGGTGCGCGAGGCGTTCGGGATGTAGTCGAGCGGATAGGCCGAGCGGGTGTTCTCCGTCTTGGAGCCGTCGTCGAAATCGGGAACGCGCGTATCCTCATCGAGCACGACGTTCTCGAGCACCGCACCAAACCGGGTCGACGCCGCATAGATCTGCGGCTCGGCTTCCTGCGACAGCTTGATGCACTTGGCGTAGCAGCCGCCCTCGAAGTTGAACACGCCGGACGGTCCCCAACCATGCTCGTCGTCGCCGATCAAGGTGCGGTTCGGATCGGCCGACAGCGTCGTCTTGCCGGTGCCGGACAGGCCGAAGAAGACAGCGGTGTCGCCGTTCGAACCGACATTGGCCGAGCAGTGCATCGGCATCACGCCGCGTTCGGGCAGGTAGTAGTTGAGCGTGGTGAACACGCTCTTCTTCATCTCGCCGGCATAATAGGACCCGCCGATCAGGACGATCTTGCGGGCGAAATCGATCGCGACGACGTTCTGCGAGCGCACGCCGTGGCGTTTCGGGTCGGCACGGAAGCTCGGCATGTCGATGATCGTGAGCTCCGGCACGAAGGTGTCGAGCTCGATCTTCTCGGGGCGGATCAGAAGCGTGCGGATGAACAGCGAATGCCAGGCGAGTTCGGTGAAGACGCGCGTCTTGATGCGGAAGCTCGGATCGGCGCCGCCATAGAGATCCTGCGCAAACAGGGTCTTGCCTTCGGCGTGCTTGATGAAGTCCTGATGCAGCGCCTCGAACTGCGCGGGCGTGATCGCCTGGTTGCCCGCCCACCACATCTTTTCGGTGGAGGCGTCGCGCACCGTGAACTTGTCCTTCGGGCTGCGGCCGGTGAACTCGCCAGTATCCGCGCACAGCGCCCCGTCGGCCGACAGCACCGCCTCGCCTGCCGCCAGCGAATACTGATAGAGCTGGGGAGCGCCGAGATTCCAGTGCACCTGCTTGAGGTTCTTTAAGCCGAACTTGTCGGCACCGAAGGCGCCGTTGCGAATACCCGTCTCTTGCACGAAGATCCCTCCTGAGAGCCCGCATCTGTTGCGCGCAGTCGCGCGCGTTGCGCGGTGACCGTTGCCGTTACATCGCCTTATCGAAGCGCGGTCGCCGACCTAATACTGATCAACGCTGGTCTTGCCAAGACGATCCGGCCCAATTGGTTATTGGCAAACCGTGATGTACGTAGCTCATGTTTTGCCGCGCCATGCACATTCCAGCAGCAGCCGCCTGCGCCCCGCGGAGTTGCTGCAACGCAACAGATATATCAGCGCGTTTGGGTTTCACGAGAACGACGAACGACGCTCAAATCGACGAATTCGCGCCGGCAAGCGAAGACCAAAACGAAGACCGAGCATCCGGCCAACGCCCGTCGCAGCGCATCGCTGCAACCGATCAAGGGACGCCGCCCGAGCCGACGGAATGCGTCGGTGATCAGCCGTGTCGTCGCCCACCCGATCAGCCAGCTTCCATTCACGATTGCCTCGCGCTTGCGGGATCACTTAATCCGATTCTCCCGGCCGCGACGTCAATGAGCTCACTCGCGCCCACGCCATGGGTTTGCGCGGCGCTCACCTTCTGCTGGACGGGGAGCGTGCACATCGAGCTTCACCGCAACTGCGTTCATGCGTGAACTTTGTCGTCTTTCGTCACGAGAGGATGAACACAGCCATCAAAGCGGGCTCGAACTACACCTCACTTCGCGCGTGCCTCGTCAGCAAGCCGCACAAGCATCTTGCGCAACGCCCCGGGCGTGGTTACGCGCTCGGGAAACCCGAGCCGTAGCGTCTTGCCGTCGGCCATCAGATCCAATCCTTCCGGGTCACAGCCGCTACACCGCCACTCCGCGGCTTCGGCGCCGAGCAGCTTCGTCGCGTAGAGGGCGAGCGCCTCGCGGTGATCTTCGTTCATGTGATCGACAGCGCCCTGCTCTGCCAGAATCAGTTCATCAGCATCGGAGATATCCGTGTGAAACTGCTCGGGCTTGAGATCGACGATGCGGCCGAATCCGGCGACGAGATGCGCGCCTGACGGACGAATCACGAAGAACGAGAAGTCGGCGAAATCCGCATAGTCCGCAGCGGACGGATGCGCATTAAGATACCGACGGCGCATCATCTCGCGATTGTCGTCGGTGGCCTGCTCGGCCTTGCCCGACAGCATGATGCGAGTTCCCTCCAGCGGATCGCCCGGCGCCCGTTCATCGAGCATCAGCGATACGCGCGAATCGGCAAGTACATTCCTGGTGTGTACAGCTAATCGCGAGATCAGGATGATCGGAGCACCATCGGACGCGGTGGCGACGTTGACGAGGGAGCAGTAGGGATCGCCCGTACCAACCATCAAGGTCGCAAGTGCGCCCTGCCGGCTTCGGCGCAGCAGGGATTGCGTCACGCGGTTAGGGTTAAAGCTCGCAGACATCGTCTTTTCCCTCGTCCATCCAGTTGCAATGAAGGCCTTTTTTCGGCTAAACGGGCCACAAACCTGGGCGCGGCACAAGACTTTGCCATGGTATTTGTGGAACTCGGTCACACTTCAGCCCAGCTTGCATTGCTCGTTGACCATGTTCGAAGCCCAAATATGCGGCCCTTATCTTGATTCTCGAAGTCTCGGCGTAACCAGACTCTGAAAGCAGGCTCATGCCCACAATCGCCTTGGTCGATGACGACCGCAACATTCTGACATCCGTCTCCATCGCGCTCGAGGCCGAGGGTTATCGGATCATGACCTATACCGATGGTGCGTCGGCGCTCGACGGTTTTCGGACCAGCCAGCCTGACCTCGCCATCCTCGACATCAAGATGCCGCGCATGGACGGCATGGAGACGTTGCGGCGGCTTCGCCAGAAGTCCGACCTGCCGGTGATCTTCCTCACCTCCAAGGACGAGGAGATCGACGAGCTGTTCGGCCTGAAGATGGGCGCGGACGACTTCATCCGCAAACCGTTCTCGCAGCGCCTGCTGGTGGAGCGCGTCAAGGCCGTGCTGCGCCGCTCGCAGCCGAAGGATCCGACGGCTCTGCCGAAGGAGAA
Source organism: Bradyrhizobium sp. HKCCYLS3070 (assembly GCF_051167575.1). Taxonomy (NCBI): domain Bacteria; kingdom Pseudomonadati; phylum Pseudomonadota; class Alphaproteobacteria; order Hyphomicrobiales; family Nitrobacteraceae; genus Bradyrhizobium; species Bradyrhizobium sp. HKCCYLS3070. Next base: position 117,886 of record NZ_JBNPTI010000013.1, on the reverse strand, counting down.
CGACGCCAAGGCGCTCGATCGCGGCCTGCTGCGCATGGATCCGGAGCGTCACACCTGCACCTGGAAGAACGAGCCGGTCACGCTGACCGTCACCGAGTTCCTGATCCTGCAGGCGCTGGCGCAACGTCCGGGCGTGGTCAAGAGCCGCAATGCGCTGATGGACGCGGCCTATGACGACCAAGTCTATGTCGACGACCGCACCATCGACAGCCACATCAAGCGGCTGCGCAAGAAGTTCAAGATGGTCGACGAGGAGTTCGAGATGATCGAGACCCTCTACGGCGTCGGATATCGCTTCAAGGAAACCTGAAGCCCTGCGGCAAGGGACCTGAAGCATTGCCTTGCGCGACGTCATGCGAAATTGCGCGCTGACGTCGCGGTCTCGATTGGATAGGCTACGCCTCCTGCGCGTTTGTCCGAGCGCAGATGCCGGAACGGGGCCATTGTTGCGGCGAATTCGGGTGCGGCAAGTCGAGTTCTCGCGGGAATTCGCCGCACAACCCCTACGAAATTCGGAATCGGAGCACTCACATTGCTCGATCGCACGCAGCTTGACCCAGCCGTGAATGCCCACGACGCCGCCGCCGCGATCGCGTCCGAGGCGGCGGAGGAGACCCCGCAGGTCTCCGGCTGGCAGCGTCCGCTGAGCTGGCTGCGCCGCGCCGGACAGTTCCTGTTCGCGCTGTCGTTCTCGAGCCTCACCCGCCGCATCGTCTCGCTGAACATCGCCGGCCTGCTCGCACTGGTTGCAAGCATCCTGTACCTGTCGCAGTTCCGCGCCGGCCTGATCGACGCGCGCGCGCAGAGCCTCCTGGTGCAGGCCGAGATCATCGCCGGCGCCATCGCCGCCTCGGCCACGGTGCAGACCAACACCATCACCATCGATCCCGAGCGCCTGCTCGATCTCAAGCCCGGCGAGAGCTACGGCGCGCCGGACGAATATTCGCCGCTCGACTTCCCGATCAATCCGGAACGCGTCGCGCCGGTGCTGCGCACGCTGATCTCGCCGACCAAGACGCGCGCGCGCATCTATGATCCGAATGGCGGGCTCCTGCTCGACAGCCGCAACCTGGAGAACGTGCTGCGCTTCGACCTGCCGCCGCCGTCGAGCGAGAAGCCCGGCTTCGTCGAGCGTGCGCTGATCTCGGTCCGCACCTGGCTCAATCGCGGCGACCTGCCGCTGTACCGCGAATATGGCCCCGAGAACGGCAACGGCTACGAGGAAGTCGCGGACGCGCTGAAGGGCCAGAAGCGCAGCATGGTGAGGGTCAATTCGCGCGGCGAAGTGATCGTTTCGGTCGCGGTGTCGGTGCAGCGCTCGCGCACCATCCACGGCGCCCTGATGCTGTCGACACAGGGCGACGACATCGACCAGATGGTCACCGCCGAGCGTCTTGCCATTCTGAAGGTCGGCGGCGTCGCCTCCGCCGTCATGATCGTGCTGTCGCTGCTGCTCGCCAGCACCATCGCCGGTCCGGTGCGCCGGCTCGCCGACAGTGCCGAGCGGGTCCGCCGCCGCATCAAGACCCGCGTCGAGATCCCCGACTTCACCCGCCGCCGCGACGAGATCGGCCATCTCTCCGGGGCGCTGCGCGACATGACGGACGCGCTCTACAACCGCATCGAGGCGATCGAGATGTTCGCCGCCGATGTTGCCCACGAGCTCAAGAACCCGCTGACCTCGCTGCGCTCGGCGGTCGAGACGCTGCCGCTGGCGCGCAACGACAACAGCCGCGCCCGCCTGCTCGCCGTGATCGAGCACGACGTGAAGCGGCTCGACCGGCTGATCTCCGACATTTCCGACGCCAGCCGGCTCGATGCCGAGCTGCAGCGCCAGGACATGACCCTGGTCGATCTGCGCCGGCTGCTGAACACGCTGACCTCGGTCGCCAACGAGACCAAGCTCGGAACCGACGTCACCGTCGAGGTCCGCTTCGAGGGCCGCGGCGCCAACGACACCTTCTCGGTGCCCGGTCATGATTCGCGGCTCGGCCAGGTGATCTCCAACCTTCTCTCGAACGCGCAATCGTTCTCCGCGGCCGGCGGCAAGGTGCGCATCACCTGCCGGCGCGTGCGCTCGGAGATCGAGATCACCGTCGATGATGACGGTCCCGGCATTCGCGAGGACGCCCTGCAGCGCATCTTCGAGCGGTTCTATACCGACCGGCCGCACCAGGGCTTTGGCCAGAATTCCGGGCTCGGCCTGTCGATCTCCAAGCAGATCATCGACGCCCATGGCGGGCGGATCTGGGCCGAGAACCGGCCCGGCCCTGTTGACGCCGACGGACATCCGACCTCGGCCGGGGCTCGCTTCGTCGTCCGGCTGCCGGCGTCGTGACGAACGAAACGGCGAGCATCCATGCGTCTGCCGTCCAGGTGGGGGAGCAGGCCGTCCTGATCCGGGGCCCCTCCGGTTCCGGTAAATCCCGACTCGCCTTCGATCTGATCCTCGCCGGACGCGCGGGACAGCTGCCGCCAACGGTTCTGGTGGGCGACGACCGTGTTCATCTCGCCACACGCGGCGGGGAAATGTGGGTGAGCCCCGCGCCCGCTCTGGCCGGGCTGATCGAGATCCGCGGCCTTGGAATCCGCGCCTGCGACCATGTGTCGGAGGCGAAACTTGGGCTTGTGGTTGACCTGATGGCCGAGGACGCTGCCCGCCTGCCGAACGCCGAATCGCTTCGGATTCATCTCAACGGTATCGAATTGCCACGGATACCTGTCGGCCCGGGCTTCTCACCCCTCCCGCTGGTTGCAGCGGAACTAATTACCACTCAAGCTTTCATGTTCCGGTAATCTTTCGGCCGATTGTGTGGGGCAAATTGGTAACCATATCAGCCCCACTATCGCGACCGAGTAGACCGCCGCCCCCTCCCATTCTGTATGCCAGAATCCGGGAGACTCGCGAATATGCCCTCTTGCGCGAGGGCTCCGGATGGTCAAAGTGGCGCGTTCGTGCGGTGCACCCAAGGCGCCCGCGAGGAGTATCCGATGATTGGCCTGGTACTGGTGACCCATGGGCGCCTCGCCGACGAGTTCAGGGCGGCGCTGGAACACGTCATGGGTCCTCAAAAACAAATCGAAGCGGTCACGATTGGCGCCGACGATGATTCCGATCTCTGTCGCAGCGACATCATCGAAGCCGTGAACCGCGTCGACACCGGCGACGGTGTCGCCATTCTCACCGACATGTTCGGCGGCACGCCGTCGAACCTCGCCATCTCCTGCATGAGCCGGCCCAAGGTCGAGGTGCTCGCGGGCATCAACCTGCCCATGCTGGTGAAGCTCGCCAAGGTGCGCGAGGAGCGCTCGCTGCCCGACGCCATCGCGATGGCGCAGGAGGCGGGACGCAAATACGTCACCATCGCCAGCCGGGTGCTCGCCGGCAAATGAGCGACGAGGATGCTCAGCAGGACAACATCGCCGGCCCGGCTGTCCCTGCCGGAGCCATCTCGCGAGAGCTGCTGATCACCAACAAGCGCGGCCTGCATGCGCGGGCCTCGGCGAAATTCGTGCAGATGGTCGAGAAGTTCCAGGCCGAGGTCTGGGTGACGCGCGGCGGCGAGACCGTCGGCGGCCGCTCGATCATGGGCCTGATGATGCTGGCGGCGGCGCCGGGAACCAAGATCCTCGTCTCCGCCACCGGGCCCGAGGCGGAGGCCGCGCTGCAGGCGATCACCGACCTGGTGAACGACAAGTTCCACGAAGAAGGCGTGTGAGGGCCTCCCGTAACTCGCTTTGCCATGCCGCAATGGGGCATTCTACCCGATTTGCGCCTATGCTCGCATAGCGACACGGTGAGGATGGCATGTCCAATAGCGCTATTCGGCTGAGCGAGGCAGAACTGCGAGCCGTGGCTGAATACGCCGCCGTCGCTGCACTTCCCGCGCTGGCGATCTTCGAATGCGACCGACCGGATGATCTTCGTGCACGAGCCGCAATACAGGCCGCCCGAAGCTTTGCGAGCGGTGGGAATCGGAGCAAATCCCTACGGGATAGCGCGTGGGCGGCGCAGCGGGCGGCAATCGAGGCCCGCGATGAGGGGTTGCGCGCGGCCTATGAGGCCGCTCGCGCTGCCCTCGCCGCGGCGGGCGCGGGCTTCCTTCATCCCCTCCCGAACCCTTCCCAGGTCAAGCACATCCTCGGAGCTGCCGGCCACGCGGCGCGAGCTTTCGAAATCTCAGCCGGAGACGTTCCCGCCGTCGGCGCTGACTACCTCGCGCGATCACGGCTCCTTGCTTCTCAAGAGGTCGTGGACGTCCTCAGACGTTATCCTTGTCCACCGCCCGGCGGAGGCCGGGTCGGAGAGCTGATCCGCCAGCTCGATACCCTGCTCCGGTGATCGGGAGGCCTCGCGCGCAGGAGCGCTTGGCCGGGACGGCAGCGGAGCTATCCCCCCGGTGCCTGAATATACACCTTCCAAACGATTGCAGGGCCCGCCTGGCCGTGGAAGAAGCGCTGCGTGGTCATGACCAGCGGCTCGGCTTTCGGGGCCTCCTTGGCCATCCAGGCCTCGCAGGCCGCGATCCGGTTGTCGGTGGTGTCGCAGATGCCGATGAACCCCTCGCGCTTGAGGTCCTCCAGCGCGCTCAGGCCGGAACTCCAGGTCTCCTCCGCCGTGGTGGGCACCGTGAACGGCCTTGGGTGGTCCGGGCTATAGAAGGTCATCGGCGTGTTCATCTCGGCAAAGCCGGCCACCAGCGGCCAGGGCGAGCCGAATCGGGCATGCCAGGCCTTGGTCAGCTCCCGCGCCAGCTCCGAACGGGCGCCATAGCCGGTGGCGCCGTTCGGATTGGCCGCCATCTCGCGCCGGGCAATCCAGGGCGAGGCGATCAGCGTGAGCAGCGACAGGACGAGCCAGACGGCGGCGAGCCGCGGCAGCATGACCGATCGCAGCCGCAGCGCGGGAATTGCGACCAGCGCCAGCGGCACCAGGAAGAACAGCGAGATGCCCCAATCGGTCTTCATGTAGATCGTGAAGGCGAGGCCGCCGAGCGGCGGCCCGACGGCAACGATCGCCTGCACCAGCCAGACATTGATCGCCTGGCTTACATTCACGCCGGGATTGGGACCGCCGCGCCAGTTGCGGAAGGCGAATCGCGGCGGCCAGGCCATCACCAGCGCCGCCAGCGCCACCGGCAAAGCCAGCAGCGCCAGATTGTGGCCGACATAGCCGAGCACGAGCTCGGCGGCGCGGCCGCGGTCCGACAGCGTATAGACATCCCCGGCATAGGTGATGGCGACGAAATCGACCCGCCACAGCCACACCAGATGCGGGATCATCGCCACCAGCATGGTGACGATCGCGACCCACGGCGCGGGCGACGCCAGGAAGCGCAACCGTTCCGGGTGCAGCAGCGCCGCAAGGCCGATGGCGCCGATCATGGTCAGCACCCAGTATTTGGTCATCAGCGCCGCCGCGCCGGCGAGGCCGAGCCACAGGCCGGAGGCGGCGCTGCGCTTTTCGAACGCGTTGAAATAGGCCAGCACCAGCAGCGGCAGGGTCAGCAGCTGGACCAGGTCGGCGTTGTACTTGAAGCCCTTGAAATTGAAGATCGGGTACAGCGCGACCATCACCACGACGAAGAAGGCGCGGCGGCGGTCGACCACCTTGAGGCTCGCGAGCCAGACGATGACGAGACCGCTGCCGTTCACGGCCATCGCCAGCGCATAGCTCGCCCAGTCCTTGACCGGAAACACCGCGAACCACAGCCCGGCGATCCAGCCCGACAGCGGCGGATGCTTGCCGTAGCCGAGCAGGAAGCGGCTGCCCCAGGCATAGGCCTCGGCGACGTCCATATGGACGTCCTGCGCCGCCTTCAGATTGGTCAGGATCGCCGTCCACAGCACGGCATGGACGACCGCGAAGGTGACGACGACCCAGAGCGACGTTGCCGGCGCCGTGGCGCGCGCCACCAGCCAGGCGGAGATTCGCCGCGGTCCGAGACGGCCGCGCATGCGCGCCGCGAGAGGCGGAAGAGAGGTACTCGACATCCGCCCTCGGTAGCCTGTTTTGGCGGCGCGGGGAATCAGCTTGCCGTGAAGAAAGCCCCTGGAAATTCAGCAATATGGTTGCTGGTGAGGGGCTTGGGGTGCTATCTGCGCGACCCATGACGACCGCCCCCATTCCCAACATCCGCAACTTCTCCATCGTCGCCCATATCGACCATGGAAAGTCCACTTTGGCCGACCGCCTGATCCAGATGACGGGCGGGCTGTCGGACCGCGAGATGGCGGGCAAGGAGCAGGTGCTCGATTCGATGGACATCGAGCGCGAGCGCGGCATCACCATCAAGGCGCAGACCGTGCGCCTGCGTTACCATGCCAAGGACGGCAAGGATTACATCTTCAACCTGATGGACACGCCCGGCCACGTCGACTTCGCCTACGAAGTCTCCCGGTCGCTGGCGGCCTGCGAGGGCTCGCTGCTGGTGGTCGACGCCAGCCAGGGCGTCGAGGCGCAGACGCTCGCCAACGTCTATCAGGCGCTCGACAACAATCACGAGATCGTCCCGGTCCTCAACAAGATCGACCTGCCGGCGGCCGAGCCCGAGAAGATCAAGCAGCAGATCGAGGACGTGATCGGTATCGACGCCTCCGACGCGGTGATGATCTCCGCCAAGACCGGCCTTGGCATTCCCGACGTGCTGGAGGCGATCGTCACCCGCCTGCCGCCGCCCAAGGGCGACCGCGAGGCGACCCTGAAGGCGCTGCTGGTCGACAGCTGGTACGACGTCTATCTCGGCGTCGTCGTGCTGGTGCGCATCGTCGACGGCGTGATGAAGAAGGGCCAGCGCGTCCGGATGATGGGCACCGGGGCCGCCTATGACGTCGAGCGCGTCGGCTTCTTCACGCCGAAGATGACGCAGGTCGACGAGCTCGGGCCCGGCGAGATCGGCTTCATCACCGCCGCGATCAAGGAGGTGGCCGACACCCGCGTCGGCGACACCATCACCGACGACCGCAAGCCGGTCTCGGAGATGCTGCCGGGCTTCAAGCCGGCCATCCCGGTCGTGTTCTGCGGCCTGTTCCCGGTCGATGCCGATGATTTCGAAACATTGCGCGCCGCAATGGGCAAGCTCCGGCTCAACGACGCCAGCTTCTCGTTCGAGATGGAAACCTCGGCCGCGCTCGGCTTCGGCTTCCGCTGCGGCTTCCTCGGCCTCTTGCATCTGGAGATCATCCAGGAGCGTCTCTCCCGCGAGTTCGATCTCAACCTCATCGCGACCGCGCCGAGCGTCATCTACAAGATGAAGCTGACCGACGGCGAGGAGATCGAGATCCACAACCCGGTCGACATGCCCGACGTGGTCAAGATCGCCGAGATCCAGGAGCCCTGGATCGAGGCGACGATCCTGACGCCGGACGAATATCTCGGCAGCGTGCTCAAGCTCTGCCAGGACCGCCGCGGCAATCAGAAGGAGCTGACTTACGTCGGCAGCCGCGCGATGGTCAAATACGACCTGCCGCTCAACGAGGTGGTGTTCGACTTCTACGACCGGCTGAAATCGGTCTCCAAGGGCTACGCCTCGTTCGACTATCATTTGACCGACTACAAGCCGGCCGATCTCGTCAAGATGCAGATCCTCGTCAACAACGAGCCGGTCGATGCGCTGTCGATGCTGGTGCACCGGACCCGCGCCGAAGGCCGGGGACGCGCCATGGTCGAGAAGATGAAGGACCTGATTCCGCCGCACATGTTCCAGATCCCGATCCAGGCGGCGATCGGCGGCAAGGTGATCGCGCGCGAGACCGTGCGCGCGCTGCGCAAGGACGTCACCGCGAAGTGCTACGGCGGCGACATCACCCGCAAGCGCAAGCTTCTGGAGAAGCAGAAGGAAGGCAAGAAGAAGATGCGGCAGTTCGGCAAGGTCGACATCCCGCAGGAAGCCTTCATCGCCGCCCTCAAGGTGGATAGCTGAGGCGCGGGCCCGCCCCCTTCTCTGGTTTCATCAGCACGATAGGCTGAAGAAAATCCGGATTCCAAAGCGGAACCAGCGCTCCCGTGCAACTACGGTATCTGTTCCTTAATGGTATCCTGAGACCCTTGCTGCAAAGCAAGGAATGCCCCGAATGTCCCGCCTCCGGTCGATCTCCGCCCGCCTGATCATCGCGCTCTCGCTGACCGTCGCCATCGCCTGTGCCGTGCTCGGCACCTTCTCCGTCATCCAGCAGCGCGCTCTGACCCGACTGGCGCTGGAGCAGCAACTCAAGCTGCAGTTCGACAGCGTGTCGGCCGGCATCGACTATGAAGGCCGCGCCGCGCTGGCGGTCAGCTCCACCCTGGCGGCGCTGCCCCCGATCGCCGACGCCTACCTCAAGGGCGACCGCGACGCGCTTGGCGCCCTGCTCGGCGGCGCCATGACGTCGCTGAAGGCGCAGGGCATTCCGCTGGTGAACGTATGGGCGCCGCCGGCCACCAATTTCTATCGCGTGCATGAGCCCAAGGTGTTCGGCGACGACACCTCGAAGCGCCGCATCACCGTGGTGCAGGCCAACCAGACCGGCCGCCTGATCGCCGGCGTCGAGCAGAGCCGGCTGTCGCTCGGCATCTTCGGCATGACCCCGATCGTGCGCGACGGCAAGGTGATCGCGACCGTCGACGTCGGCGCCGCCTTCGGCAAGGAATTCGTCGAGCGCGCCAAGCAGCGCTTCGGCATCGATCTCGCCGTCTACTGGATCAACGACGGCCAGCCGAAGCGGCTGTCCTCGACGTTCGGCGACGAGACCGTCGCCACCCCGGACGAGGTGCTCGCGGTGTTCAAGGGCACGGCGCTGCTGCGCGATGCCACCCTGGCCGGCAAGCCCGCCGCGGTCTATGCCGGGCAGATCAGGAACTACGCCGGCGACCCGATCGCCGTGCTGGAGCTGATCAAGGACACAACCGCCTATGAGGCCGCCGCCGCCAGCGCGCAGCAGCAGCTGATCATCGGCACGGTCGTAATCCTGCTGCTCGCCGTCATCGTCGCGCTGTTCGTCGCCCGCGGCATCTCGCGCCCCCTGGTCGCCATCACCGCCGTCATGCACCGGCTGTCGAGCGGCGACACCGAGGTCGCGATCCCCGGCGGCCAGCGCAAGGACGAGCTCGGCACGATGGCGCAGGCGGTCGACGTGTTCCGCCGCAACATGATCGAGACGGCCAGCCTGCGCGAGGCGCAGGAGGCGACGCAACACCGCGCCGAGCAGGAGAAGCAGGCGCTGCAGCGGCAGATGGCCGACCGGTTCGAGGCCGACGTCAAGGGCGTGGTGTCCTCGGTTGCCAAGGCCACGGCGGACATGGAGCGCGTCGTCCACGAGATCACGGTCAGCGTCAACGGCACCTCGCAGCGCGCAGCGGCCGCCGCTGCTGCGTCCGAGGAAGCCTCGAGCGGCGTGTCGACCGTCGCTGCGGCCTCCGAGGAGCTCGCCTCCTCGGTGACCGAGATCGGCCGCCAGGTCGCGCATTCCAGCAAGGTGGCCGATGCCGCGGTCGTCAAGGCGCGCCAGACCACCGAGATGGTCGGCAGCCTCGCCGCAGCCGCCGAGAGGATCGGCGACGTGTTGCGCCTGATCGACGCGATCGCGAGCCAGACCAACCTGCTGGCGCTCAACGCGACCATCGAGGCGGCGCGTGCCGGCGAGGCGGGCCGCGGCTTCGCGGTCGTGGCAGCCGAGGTCAAGGAGCTGGCCGGACAGACCGCCAAGGCGACGGAGGAGATCGCCGGCCAGGTCACCTCGATCCAGGCCGCGACGTCCGACTGCGTGACCGCCATCGGCGGCATCAGCACAACGATCCAGGAGATCAGCGGCATTGCCGCGACCATCGCCGCCGCCGTCGAGCAGCAAGACTCGGCGACGCGCGAGATCGCGCGCAGCGTCCAGCAGGCGGCGTCCGGGACCAACGAGGTGTCGCAGAACGTCGTCGGCGCCAGTGACGCCGCCGAGCAGTCACGCGAGCTCGCCGACCACGTCATGGTCGCCACGCGCGACCTCGGCAAGCGTGCGAACGACCTGTTCAAGAGCGTCGACACCTTCCTCGCCGGCCTGCGCAAGGCGGCGTAGCGGGCGACTTTCGCCATCCCGCCCTCTTGGCTCGCAGCCTTCCAAGGCGGCGAGCTCCAAAATCGGTGTCGTCCCCGCATTCGCGGGGACGACGCTGGTGATGAGGTAACAGCCGGGCCTCCGCTTCAATCGCCGGTCGCGAGTGCAAAGCCCTCGTCGAGCCAGCCGGTGATGCCGCCGATCATCATCTTCACGGGCCGTCCCAGCCGCGCAAGCCGGATCGCGGCGCGGTTGGCGCCGTTGCAGTGCGGGCCGGCGCAGTAGACCACGAACAGCCTGTCCTTCGCGTACTCGGCCATCCGCTCCGCGGTCATGGTCCGGTGCGGGATGTTGATGGCGCCGGTGATGTGCCCCTTGGCAAACGAGGCCGGGCCCCTGACATCCACCAGGATGAAGTCCGGAGCTGCTGCATGCAGACTCTCGTGCACGTCCCAGCAATCGGTCTCGAATGAGAGCATCGCCTCGAAATGGGCGAGCGCCTGGGCTGACGGGGCTGCGGGCACCTCGGTGACATGGGTCGTCATCGTCTCTCTCCTGCGACGTTGCGTGAGCTCCTCCAATCTCGCGCGCTACGCGGGGCGACCCAAGTGACGGATCGGACAAAGTTCGGTAAGTTTCCGCCAATGCCCCGCGCCGCAACCCATGCTCCACACCCGAATCCGGGATTGGTCGCCGTCATCACCTATGACGGGCTGTGCACGTTCGAGTTCGGCATCGCGGTCGAAGTCTTCGGGCTGCCGCGGCCGGAGTTCGACTTCCCTTGGTACCGGTTCACGGTGGTCTCTGCCGAAGCGCGGCGTGCCCGCGCGACCGGCGGCATCGTGGTCGAGGCCGGCGCGCCCCTGTCACGCCTGAAGCAAGCCAGCACGATCATCGTTCCAGGATGGCGCGATCGCACCGAGCGGCCGCCCCAGCGCCTGCTGCGCGCCATCGCGCAGGCGGCCGCGCGCGGCGCGCGGTGCTTGTCGATCTGCTCCGGCGTGTTCGTTCTGGCCGCCGCTGGCCTGCTCGACGGCAGGCGCGCCACCACGCATTGGCGGCACATTCCCGACCTGAAGCGGCTCTATCCGAATATTCGCGTCGAAGAGGACACGCTCTATGTCGACGAGGGCAATGTCATCACCTCGGCCGGCAGCGCTGCGGGCATCGACGCCTGCCTGCATCTGGTCCGGCGCGATTTCGGCAGCAAGGTTGCGAACAGCGTTGCCCGGCGGCTGGTGATGCCGCCGCACCGGGACGGCGGGCAGGCGCAATACGTCGTCGCACCGGTCCAGGCCCGCCCGGGACGGACGATCGGCGCCGTCATGGATTGGGCACGGGGGCGACTGGCGCAGCCGATTGCGGTCAGCGCGATGGCAAAACGCGCCGGGATGAGCGAGCGGACCTTGCTGCGGTCGTTCCAGGACAGCACGGGCGCGAGCCCTACGGCCTGGCTGCAGCAGGAGCGCATGACGCGGGCGCGGGAGCTGCTGGAGAATGCGACGCTCTCCCTGGCGGACATCTCGGCGCAGTGCGGCTACCGGTCGCTCGAAACGTTTCGCGTCGCTTTCCGGCGCATCGTCGGAACGTCGCCCGCGGCCTATCGGCGGCGCTTCGAGGCGCGTCCAACAGCGGCCAACGTCGCTCGCTCAAGCCACCAGCGCGTTGCCGGGTGAGGTGCCGTCCATGGCATCCCGCTGCGCCTGCAAGAGCCGGACGATGTCGACATTGGGCCGGGGCCGGCTGAACAGATAGCCCTGCCCTTCATGGCAGCCCTCGGCGCGCAGACAGCGCAGCTCCGCCTCGGTCTCGACGCCCTCGGCCGTGATGATGACGCCGAGCCCCTTGCCCAGGCTGACGATCGAGCGGACGATCGCCTGCGCCTCGCGATTGGCCGCGAGACCGCGGATGAAGGACTGATCGACCTTGATCTTGTCGAACGGAAAGCTGCGCAGATAGCTCAGGCTGGAATAGCCAGTGCCGAAATCGTCCATCGAGATGCGCACGCCCAGCGCGCGCAGCGCATGCAGGGTGGCCAGCACCTGGCCGCTCTTCTCCAGCACCAGCGTCTCGGTGATCTCGAGCTCGAGTCGGCTCGGCGGCAGGCCCGACTGCTTCAGCACGTCCATCACCAGCGACAGCACGTTGCCGACGCGGAACTGCAGCGGCGACATGTTCACGGCGACACGGACGTCGTCCGGCCATTTCGCGGCGTCGTTGCAGGCGTGCCGCAACATCGCGCGGCCGAGCGCCGAGATCAGGCCGGTCTCCTCGGCGACCGGGATGAACTCCGACGGCGGGATCATGCCGCGCTCTGGATGCGGCCAGCGCGCCAGCGCCTCGAAACCGGTGATGCGTCCGGTCGAGAGGTCGATCAGCGGCTGATAATGCGGCTGCAGCACGTCGCGCTGGATGGCCTCGCGCAGCTCGGATTCGATCTTGCGCCGGCTCTGCGCCCGCGCATCCATGCCGGATTCGAAATAGCTGAAGGAGCCGCGCGTCTCGTTCTTCGCGCGCGACAGCGCCATGTCGGCATTCTTGAGCAGCTTCTCGGCGTCGTCGCCATCGTTCGGCGCCATGGCGATGCCGATCGTAGCGCCGATCGTCACCGAGCTGCCGTCGATGAGATAGGGATCGGCGATCGCCTCCAGCAGCCGGCGGCAGAGCTGGGCCGCATCCTCCGGCCGCGCCTGCCCGCCCTGCACCACCGCGAACTCGTCGGAGTTCAGTCGCGCGACGATGTCCTCCTGACGCAGGACCGAGCGCAGCCGCTTGCCGACCCCGCGCAACAGCCGGTCGCCGACCGCGTGGCCGAGGGTATCGTTGATCGACTTGAAACTATCGAGGCCGAGCACCAGCACGGCGATCTTCTCGGAGCCGCGCCGCATCTGGGTGAGCTTGTCATCGATCTTCTGGCGCAGCAGGTTGCGGCTCGGCAGGCCGGTCAGTGCGTCGTGCTGGGCCAGGAAGGCGAGCCGCGCCTCGGCGCGCTTGCGTTCGGTGATGTCCATCAGCGCCAGCAGCACCGCGGGCTGGGCGTTGTGGACGAGATGGCGCGAATAGATCGCGAGATCGATCAGGGCGCCATCGGCGCGGACATGCTTCCAGGTGCGCGCCGCCTGCTCCTCGCTGGACTGCTCGCCTGCCCAGGGCGGCTCGCTATCATAGGCCTGCAGGCTGCGGATGCTGAGCCGCTCGAAGGCGTCCCGGCTGTAGCCGTAATGCTGGGCCGCCGCTTCGTTGACGCCGAGCACGCGCCCGTCATCCGTCGCGCAGACGATCATCGGCACCGGATTGCCGTCGAACAGCAGGCGGAACGACTCCTCGCGCTGCTTCAATTCGGTGATGTCGACGCGCAGGCCAACGATGCCGCCATCGCCGGTCAGACGCTCCTCGATCAGGATGGTACGGCCGTCCGACAGCTTCTGCTCATGGCGACCGCTCGGATGAAACAGCTTTTCGAGCCGCTCGGCGATCCACTCCTCCTCGCGGCCCGCGGCTTCCGGATAGTCGCCGCGGGTAACGCCGATCCGGATCGTATCCTGCAGCCGGGCGCCGGATTCGAACAGGTCCGAGCTGCGGTTGTAGATTTCGGCGTATTTCTTGTTCCAGAGAATGTAGCGGCCGTCGGCGTCGAGGAACACGATCCCCTCGGGAAGAATGTCGATCGCTTCGATGAGCCGATCATGCGCCTTCTTCGCCTCAGCCATCGCCACTTCGGCGCACTTGCCGCCGATCTCATCGACGGGGGCGAGCTTGCGCAAATTGTGCCAACGCAATCTCGGGCTTGGCTTGACCGGGTGAACTGCATCGCGGGCGCTTGGCACGCGATTGCGCTTTTTTGCCGTGGGTGGCCGAACGGGCCGCATCGCGTGCCTCACTCTCCTTCTCGAACGGCAGTTTTCGGCCACGTTTCTGAAAAAATGGTATCTTGATGCAGGGCGCGACAGCCACTGGTTACGGGAACAGGTGGATGCACTCGCGCATTTGGAGAGTTGAGACCTGCGCGGAGGATCAACCAAGGGCTGCTGTACAACCAGCGATAAGTGACGTCGGTTGCCACGAGCCAGAAAAGACCCGCATACCGTGCAATGGCCCTGCGCTTATTGTTCGTTTACCGAACGAACTCACGCAATTGAGCCGTGTTCAGCCGGTTCCGCCAATCCGGCAGCAGGGTTAGAGCCAGGTTAAAACGGCTCGAATGACCCGCTGTTGACGTAGAATTGGGCAACCCGGCCGGTCGGCAGACGCTACACTGGCGCCATGCATGTCCGCCTGATTCTGGTCGCCATCGTCAGTTCGGCCGTCATTGCCGCGGCGGCCCCGGCTCATGCCCAGGACAAGGGCAGCGTCGAGCCAAAGGCCCTGCCGCCATTGGCGCATCCGGACGATCCGAATACGCCGGCCAAGGAGCTGTTCGCGCGGAGGATCCTGCCGTCGGCGCAACCGACCAGGGTGATCGGCACCTATAATCGCGGCTGCATCGCCGGAGCCGAGCGAATGCCGGTCAACGGCGAGGGCTGGCAGGTGATGCGGCTGTCGCGCAACCGCAATTTCGGCCATCCCAACCTGATCGCGCTGCTGAAGCGGCTGGCGACCCGCGCGCACAAGGATGCCGGCTGGCCCGGCATCCTGGTCGGCGACATCGGCCAGCCGCGCGGCGGACCAGCGCTGTCCGGCCATGCCAGCCATCAAATCGGGCTCGACGCCGACATCTGGCTGACGCCGATGCCCGACCATAGGCTGTCGCGCAACGAGCGCGAGGAGATGTCGGCGGTCATGATGGTTCGGCCTGATCGCCTCGATGTCGATCCGCGGGTGTTCACGAAGGGCCACGTCGCCGTGATCCGCGCCGCGGCCCAGGAGCCGTCGGTGCAGCGCATCTTCGTCAACGCCGCGATCAAGAAGGCGCTGTGCCGGGACGCGAGGGGGGACCGTAGCTGGCTCACCAAGGTGCGGCCGTGGTGGGGCCACGACTATCACTTCCACATCCGCATGGTGTGCCCGCCGGGCAATCCGGACTGCCACGGCCAGACCAACCAGGAGGGCGGCGATGGCTGCGGCGACCTCGACTATTGGTTCTCGGATGCGGTGCTGCATCCGCTGCCGCCGAAAGAGCCCCCTAAGCCGCCGCAACCGCTGACGATGGCGCAACTGCCGCCTGGCTGCCGAGCGGTGCTGCATGCGCCGGACGCCAAGAATTGATTCGGCCGACGCTGCCGTGATTGGGAGTCGCAGCGGCGGGACGATTGCCATAGGATGATATTGCTCGCGCCGTCAGCGCGGTGATCGAAGGGGATGACGGTCCCTCCACCTCCTGTTATCGCGGTATCAAGATGCCGCGCGCCGCTGCGCGGCGTAACAGTCGCGAGTCCGTCATGATCCTGATCCGTCCCGCCACGACCGCCTTCCTCGTTACGGTGGCCGCGAACTCGGCTGCGGTTGCCGCCGAACCGAGCGGCTGCGACAAGTTCAAATGGGACATCGCGCGCGAGCACGCCGCGCTGACCGCAGCCGACCGCGAGAAGCTCGTATCTGGCGCCGAGATGGCCGTTATTCCCGCGACCGGGATTGTGCTGGAGCTGCGTCCGACGGCTGACGCCAAGCTGGCGATGCCGCCGGAGCGCGCGCCCAGGGACGGCAGCTTCGCCGGCCTCACGCGGATCGCCGGAGCGCCCAAGGCCGGCGTCTACACCATCAGCCTGTCGGCCGCGGCCTGGATCGACGTGGTGCAGGACGGCAAGATCCTCAAGCCGGCCGGCTTCAGCGGCGCCACCGATTGCGACGGCATTCGCAAGACCATGAAGTACGAGCTGGGATCAAAGCCTTTCGTGCTGCAGGTCAGCGGCGCGCCGGAGAATGCGATCTCGATCGCCGTCCTGCCGGCGGCAGAATGACGCTCACACCCCTGCGACCGACGACCAGACACTGGCCAGCTTGCGCTTCATCCGCTCCTTGCGCGTCAGCACCGGCACATCCTCCTCGTCCTCCGGCAGACGCAGTCCGACCACGTTGACGCGGCCGCCGGAGATCGAGCGGGCGACCAGCACGATGGTGTCGAGCGCCACGGTCGCGCCTTCCTTCGGCGCGTTGTCGAGATGGATGTCGAAATAGTCGGCGAGCGTCAGCTTGTCCTCGCCCTCGCCGAGCTTGACGCCGTAGATGCCGGCGACCTCGTCGAGCGTATGCTCGGCCGAGACCATGAAGTCGCCGAGCAGATGCGGGTCGGGCGCGGCCGACGGCGGCATGTCGACGAAGAAGCGGTCGAGCGACTCGGCCTTTTCCGGCGGCGCCAGCAGATAGAGATAGTCCCCCGGCGCGATCGGCTCGGCCTCGGGCGGCGACAGAATCTGCTCGTTGCGGATCACCAGGGTCGGCTTCGACCAGGACGGGATCAGGCCGCGGCGGAAGTACAGGCTCTTGGAGCGGATCGAATAGCCGACCAGCTGCTGCTCGAGCTGGCCGGGCAGATCGAGCTCGATGCGGCGCGGGCCCCGATCGGTGCGCGGCAGCGCCACGTGCAGCTTGCGCGCGGCCACGCCGAGCGTCCAGCCCTGCGCAAGCAGCGAGATGATCACGACCACGAACGCGACGTCGAAATAGAGATAGGCGCTGGACAGGCCGACCAGCAGCGGGATCGAGGCGAGGAAGATCGCGACCGCGCCGCGCAGGCCGGTCCAGGCGATGAACGCCTTCTCCCGCCAGTTGAAGCGGAACGGATAGAGGCAGACAAACACCGCAACGGGTCGCGCCACCAGCATCAGCATCAGCGCAACAGCAATCGCCGGCAGGAGGCTGTCGAGCAGCCGCTGCGGCGACACCAGCAGCCCGAGCAGCACGAACATCACGATCTGGGCGAGCCACGTCGCGGCATCGAGGAAGGTGACGACAGAGTTGTGCGCGCGGGTCGGCCGGTTGCCGACGATGAGGCCGGCGAGATAGACCGCGAGGAAGCCGGAGCCGTGGGCGATCTGCGCCATGCCGAAGATCACCAGCGCGGCCGTGGTCACGAACGGCGCGTGGAGGCCCTGCGGCAGCGCGACCTTGTTGAGGCCGATGACGACGAGGCGGCCGCCGACGATGCCGAACAGCGTGCCGAGCACCGCCTCGCGGATCAGCTCGAACACGAAATGTCCGAACGACCCGTGACCGACCGAGATCAGCTCGACCAGCATCAGGGTGAGGAACACCGCGAACGGATCATTGCTGCCGGACTCCGCCTCCAGCGTGGCACCGACACGCGGGCGCAGCCGCAGGCCCTGGGCGTGGACCAGCAGGAACACGGCCGCCGCATCCGTCGAGGCGATGACGGCGCCGACCAGCATCGCCTCGGTCCAGCCGAGGTCGAGGGCATATTTCGCCACGGGCGCGGTGATGAAGGCGGTCATCAGCACGCCGACGGTCGCAAGCACCATCGAGGGCGCCAGCACGGTGCGGATGCTCTGGAAGCGCGTACGCAGACCGCCGTCGAACAGGATCAGCGCCAGCGCGACGGAGCCCACCAGATAGGTGGTACGGACGTCCTGAAATTCGATATGACCAGGGCCGGAATCGCCCGCCAGCATGCCGATCACCAGGAACACCAGCAGCAGCGGTGCGCCGAAGCGCAACGCCAGCAGGCTCGACAGGATGCCGGCCATCACGAGGACCGCACCGAGGAGGATCGCAATGCTGACGGCGTCGAGGGATGACATGAAAAAACGTTGATGGATCCGAGTTTTACATCCTTATCGTCGCCACACTTGCACGCCAACCGGATTTGCTCTTATCGCGGCGATATGCCCATTTTTCCATCCTTGCCCGCGTTCGGGGTATATTTCGCGGCAATCGCCTGTGACGAAAACGAACTAAATTCCGCTGATCCGGCCAACCCGCGCCACTGTTCCCCTCCGAGACCCCGCTGATGGACCTCGACCTGAAAGACGTTCTCGACTTCCTGCAGACCGTTGGCCGCTCGATCGGCGCCGAGGTCACCTCGCCGTGGTTCTATCTTCAACTCGGGCTGGTGCTGAGCGGCGCCGGCATCGCCTTTGCGGCGAGCGCCGCCGTGCGTGCGCGCATCGACCTGACTTCGCTGGCGATGGGCTGGCCTGGCCCGCTGCGGCAGCTGCTACGGGTGCTGCTGGAGAGCGTCACCACGGTCGTGTTCGTGATCCTGATGCGGATCGCCCGCACCGGCATGTTGCTGTGGACCTGGCCGAGCCGCAGCTACCTGCTCGCCGTCGCGCTCAAGCTGGCGCTCGCTTGGCTCGTGATCCGGCTGATCACCTCGGTGATCCGCAGCACCTTCATCGTGCAGATCGTGTCGATCTCGGCCTGGCTGGTCGCCGCGCTCAGCATCATCGGCCAGCTCGACAACGTCGTCGACGCGCTCGATTCCATCTCGGTCGTGCTCGGCGGCCTCAGGCTGACGCCGCTGCTGGTGATCAAGCTCGGCGTGCTGCTGCTCGCGGTGCTGTGGCTGACCAACATCGCCAGCAATTTCGTCGAGAGCCGCATCACGCGCTCGACGGACCTGACGCCGTCGATCCAGGTGCTCCTGATCAAGATGGTCCGCATGGGCCTGATGATCCTCGGCGTCGCGATTGCGATCAGCGCGGTCGGCATCAACCTGTCGGCGCTCGCGATCTTCTCCGGCGCCGCCGGTGTCGGTATCGGCCTCGGCCTGCAGCGCATCGTCGCCAATTTCGTCGCGGGCATCATCCTGCTGGCCGACAAATCGGTGAAGCCGGGCGATCTCGTCACCATCGGCGACAGCTCGGGACGCATCAGCGCGATGAACACGCGCTACATCTCGGTCGCCGCCGGCGACGGCCGCGAGTTCCTGATCCCGAACGAGGACCTCGTCACCCAGAAGGTGACCAACTGGACCTACACCGACAAGAACACGCTGGTGAAGGTCAATTTCGGCACCAACTACGACGCCGATCCCCGGGTCGTCTGCAAGCTCGCCACCGAGATCGCGGCCGAGACGCCGCGCACCTTGAAATCGAAGGCGCCGAACTGCCTGCTGACCGAGTTCACCGAGGCCGGCATGAAGTTCTCGCTGACCACATGGATCGCCGACCCCAGCTACATGGACAGCGTCAAGAGCGAGGTGATGCTGGCGCTGTGGGAGGCCTTCAAGCGCGAGGGCATCAGGGTGCCGTATCCGGTGCGAGAGCTTCGCGTTCGCGGAGGTGCGCTGCCGGTGGAGACCACGCTGGAGGTGCCGACCGGCTAGGCGGCAGATCCGGCCGTGCACACCCGGCTTGCACCGGCCGGCACGATCATTAAATTAGGCGATCACCCTGCGACACCCCTGAGAACGAAACAGGCCCATGAACTATATCGAAGCGACCGACACCGCTGCGCGCAAGAACGGCCAGATCAAGCTGCACGGCCCGAGCGGCTTTGCCGGCATGCGCAAGGCCGGCGCGCTGGTGTCGAAGTGCCTCGATGCGCTCACCGACATCGTCAAGCCGGGCGTGCCGACCTCGCGGATCGACGATTTCGTCCGGGACTTCGCCTTCAGCCACGGCGCCTATCCGGCGACGCTGATGTATCGCGGCTATCGCTACTCGACCTGCACGTCGATCAACCACGTGGTCTGCCACGGCATGCCGAACGACCGGCCGCTGAAGGAAGGCGACATCATCAATGTCGACGTCACCTTCATCGTCGACGGCTGGTACGGCGATTCCAGCCGCATGTATGCGATCGGCCCGATCGCGCGCAAGGCCGAGCGGCTGATCGAGGTCACCTACGAATCGATGATGCGCGGCATCGCCGCGGTGAAGCCCGGCGCCACCACCGGCGACATCGGCCACGCAATCCAGAGCTTCGTCGAGCCGCAGGGCATGAGCGTGGTGCGCGACTTCTGCGGCCATGGTCTCGGCCGGCTGTTCCATGACGAGCCGAACATCATCCATGTCGGCCGTCCCGGCGAGGGCGTGCTGCTCAAGCCCGGCATGTTCTTCACCATCGAGCCGATGATCAATCTCGGCAAGCCGCATGTGAAGATCCTGTCCGACGGCTGGACCGCAGTGACGCGGGACCGCTCGCTGTCGGCGCAGTTCGAGCATTCGGTCGGCGTCACCGCCGACGGCGTCGAGATCTTCACGCTCTCGGAGCGCCATGGAGAGAAGCCGCTGACGCAGGTGTGAGCGGGCTCCTGGCCGAATGGCCGCCGGGCGTCCGATTGTTGCCATGCCCGGCTGATCGACTGCCGCTTCCGTCGCATGCGACTGCGGGAGGCTGCTCTGACCAACGCAACACGCCGTGGCGTTCTCGGCCTGCTCTCGGCGGGCGCAGCGCTGCTGACGCCGCCGGCGCGCGCAGCGTCGGAGACAGCTCCCGCATCGGCGAATGCCGACGACGCCTGCATCCTGACGCCGCAGTCGGAATCCGGTCCCTATTATCTCGATCCCAAGCTGGTGCGCGCCGAGATCGCCGAGGACCGGCCGGGCGTGCCGCTCAGGCTGCGCCTTCGCGTCATCGAGGCCGGCTCCTGCGCGCCACTCCCCGGCGCGCGCGTCGACATCTGGCACTGCGATGCCCGCGGCATCTATTCGGGCTATCCCGGCCAGAGCGACACTCACAAGCTCGACCAGAGCGGAAAGACGTTCCTGCGCGGCACGCAGATGGCCGACGCCGCCGGCTGGGCCGGCTTCAGGACCATCTATCCCGGCTGGTATGCCGGCCGCGCCACCCACATCCACTTCAGGGTGTTTGTCGACGAGGCCACGGTGCTGACCGGACAAACCTTCTTTCCCGAGGCGCTGAACGAGTTCATCTACACCAACGTGCCCGACTACACGGGACGGCCGAAGCAACGGCTCGTCATCAATGCCAACGACCGCGTCGCGACCGAGGCCGATCCCGAACACCGCGCGCATTGCGCGGTGAAGGAGGAGCGCGATCACTATCTGGCGACCCTCACGTTGGCCGTAAGCCGTAACCCGGCCGCCGCCGTCGAGATGCCCACTGGCAAGTTGCCGCCCGCACCCTGGATCAAGGACCGGCTGGCGGCGCTGGTGCCCGGGCTCAAGCGCAGCCCGTTCTGATCATTTCGGCTCGGTGAACTGATAGGCCAGCGCCGCGAGCGGCAGCGCCGTGCCGAGCGCGGCGGCGGCCGTCCAGCCGCCATGCGCATATGCCCAGGCACCGAGGCCGGAACCCGCCGCCCCGGCGACGAAGAAGGTGGTCATATAGAGCCCGTTCAGCCGGCTGCGCTGGCCGGCGCCGAGCACGAACAGCACGCGATAGCCGAGGATGAGGCTGAGCTGCGCGCCGCAATCGATGGCGATGGCGGCGATCACCAGCGTGGCCAGCGACCCGTTCGTTCCGAGTGGAACCGAAAGCGTCAACGCGAAGCCGATCGCGCACATCAGCATCGATGCGACCGTCGCCGGTCGCGTCCAGCCGCGATCGGCGATGCGGCCGGCGACCGGCGCCATGATCGCCCCGGCGACGCCGGCCAGCGCGAAGAGGGCGATGCCGGTCTGCGACATCCGGAAATCGGACCCGGCCAGCAGCAGCGGGGACGTGGTCCAGAACACGCTGAAGCCGCCGAACAGCGCGGCCTGGTAGAGCGCGCGGCGGCGCAGCGCCGGCGTGTCGCGATAGAGCTCGACCATCGAGCCGAGCAGCTGGCCGTAGCTCAGCCGCGCCTGCGGCTCACGCGGCGGCAGGGCGAGGCGCAACACCCCGGCCAGGATCACCATGGCGAGCGCCGAGGCCGCATAGATCACGTGCCAGGAGGCATGCGCCGCGACGAAGCTCGCGAGCGGCCGTGCCAGCATGATGCCGAGCATCAGGCCGGTGGTGACGTTGCCGACGGCGCGGCCGCGGATCGCCTCCGGCGCCATGTGCCCGGCATAGGGGATCAGGATCTGCACCGCGACCGAGCCGAAGCCGATCAGCAGCGCCGAGAGCAGGAATGTCGACGGGCTCGTCGCCAGGGCCGCACAACCGAGCGCGGCCGCGCCGACGATGATGGTCATGATGACGAGCTTGCGGTTCTCGATGAGATCGCCGAGCGGCACCACGAACAAGAGACCTGCGCCGTATCCGATCTGGCTCATCGTCACCAGCAGTCCCGCGAGCTGCGGCCGCAGCCCAAGCTCGGCGCTGATCGGCCCAATCAGCGGCTGCGCGTAATAGATGTTGGCGACGATCAGCCCGCAGGAAAAGGCCAATAACAGCGTGATCCAGGCCGACAGCGAGTCGCCGGAATCGGACGTGATGGTGGTCAACGCGGATCTCTCTCGGACTGAACAGGCAGGCCATAGGGCCTTATGAGAACGGAGGCTGTCGAGCTGTGATTTTGCATCGCAGCATTCAAGCCCGACATAGGTGCTGAGGTCCCCGCACCAATTCACGTCTGCGTGGGCGCGGCACCGGGCAAGCCGTGATCAAAAGCGAGCGTGCCCGACGAGCCCTGCGGACGTCGAGCCGGCGCCGGCTACTGCGCGCCGCGCGTCTCCGTCTCGGCGGTCCGCCGGCCGCCGATCAGTCGCGGCAGCAGCATCGGCACCCGCCGGCGGTAGCGCTGGTAGGTGTCGCCGAACTGGGCGATCAGATCGCGCTCCTCGAGCTGCAGCCCGACCAGGATGTAGGCTGTGCTGAGGGCGGCGAACAGCAGGTGGCCGACCGACATCTCCGGCGTGGCCCAGAAGGCGAGCAGGAAGCCCAGCATCAGCGGGTGGCGCACCAGCCGATACAGCAGCGGCGTTCTGAAAGGCTGCGCCGTCCCGGCGCCGCCGCGGAGGGCGAGCACGGCCTGGCGGAGGCCGAACAGATCGAAATGATCGATCATGTAGGTCGAGGAAAGCGCGATCAGCCAGCCGAGCCAATGCACGCCGGTCAGCACGCCCGCTGCGACACCCTCGACGTGCCAGACCGGATTCGGGATCGGACGCCATTGCCAGAACAGCAGCAGCAGGATCAGGCTGGACAGCAGCACATAGGTGCTGCGCTCGGCCGCCGCCGGAATGATGCGCGTCAACGCGCGCTTGAACGCCGGCCGCGCCATCACGCTGTGCTGGATCGCGAACAGCGCCAGCAGCAGCGCGTCGATGACGACGGCCTCGGTCACGGCGCTGGACACGCCCACGTCGATCGACTTGGCCGTGAGATAGTTGTAATTGCCGACGAAACCGACCGCCCACACGAACGACCCAAGAAAGACGGCATAGCTCGCGACGGCGTAGAGCATGATGAGGAGACGCCCGGACATGAAGGTTTCCTTGTTGCTGCGAGGACGGCGTGGCCGTGATCGAGACGTCCGATCCTGGGACCGGTCGCGACTCGCGCGAGCCTGAGCCCTTACCAATCGACCGTCCCCCGAGCGTCCCCCGGACGCAGCCACCCAGGTCGCACCCCCGATGGTTCAGTTCCGCGTCCGGACATTAGGCTTTCCCGAGCTGCATCGCGACGGCCAGCCGTGCCCGCTGGCGCTGCGCAAGGGCCTCGCTCTGCTGGTCTATCTGGCGGAAGCCAAAGGCCCTGTCGCGCGGGACATTCTGGCGACGATGCTCTGGCCGGAGTGTTCCGAGGAGGTCGCGCGGGCGCGGCTGCGCCGCCTGCTGCACCGGCTCCAGCTCACACTCGGCGACGGCTGCCTCACCATCGATCGCGCGACGATTCGGTGGGCGGAAGCGGTCGAGCTGGAGGTCCAATCGGCGCTGTTCGAAACGGCTTGCGACCGCGGCGAATTCGAGCTGGCCTGCCGCCTCTATTCCAGTGACTTCCTGGACGGCTTCGCGCCCGGCGACTGTCCGCAGTTCGAGGAATGGGCGTTCTTCCGGCGTGAAGCCTTGCGCGGCCGGGCGGTCCAGGCGCTGGAGCGCGTGGTGCGGGATCGCAGCGCGGCCGGCGACCATGCCGCGGCTGCGGTCCACGCCGGACGCCTCGTCGCGTTCGACCCGCTCAGCGAGGTCTATGGCCGCGCCCTGATCCGCAGCCTGATGCTGGCCGGCGACCGCGCCGCCGCCCAGCGCCATCTCGACGCCCTGACGCAGCGCCTGCGCGACGAGCTCGGTGTCGCTCCCGAAGCGGAGACGCTGGCGCTGCTGGCGCAGGGCGTTGCGGCGCCAGGCGACAGCGCACCGCCGACGCGCTATGTCCTGGGCGGCGGCGTTCATCTCGCCTATCAGACCTACGGCACAGGTTCGCAGGACATTCTGCTGCTGCCCGGCTTCGTCTCGCATGTCGAGCGGATCTGGGAGGAGCCGCACTGTCGGGCCTTGCTGTCCGCGCTCGCCAGAATCGGCCGCCTGATCCTGTTCGATCGCCGCGGCATCGGGCTCTCCGACCGGGTCGGTTTCAGCCCCAGCGTGGAGGCGACGGCGCGCGACATCGCGACCGTGCTCGACGCCGCCGGCAGCCGGCGCACGGTGCTGCTCGGCGCCTCCGAGGGCGGACCGGCCTGCATCACCTTCGCGGCCGACCATCCCGAACGTGTCGCCGGGCTGATCCTGTTCGCCTCGCTCGCCAAGGGCAGCGCCGCGCCCGGCTATCCGCATGCGCTGCAGGCCAGCCAGTACGGCATCTGGCTGCGGCAGCTGGTGGCCGAATGGGGCGGCCCCGCCGGCATCGAGACATTCGCTCCGAGTCTGGCTGGCGATCCCCAGGCGCGCGCCTGGTGGGCCGGACTGCTTCGCGCGGCGTCCAGCCCCGGCGCCATCAAGGGCCTGCTCGAAGCCTTCAGGGATACGGACGTCCGCCACCTGCTCGCCCGGATCGCTGCACCGACCCTGGTGCTGCACCGTCGCCACGATCGCGCCGTGCTCGTCGGGGCCGGGCGGCATCTCGCCAGCCATATCCGCCACGCGCGCTTCGTCGAGCTCGACGGCGCCGACCATTGGATGTTCGCCGGCGACCAGAGGCCGGCCCTCGCCAGCATCGACGCCTTCATCGGCAGTCTGCAGCCATAAGCAGGATCGCCCGACGGACGAGAAGGACGTCGTCCGGTGCTGCTCACGCTCGTGATCCTGTTCGGCCTCGGGCGGGTGCTGTTCTGGCTCGGCTATGCCAGCGGCGGCGCGGGCCGCGCCTTCGGCTTTGCGCTCACCTTCTACCCCACCGCGTTTTCTCTCATCGTCGGCCTCGCCATCGTGCTGACCGGACGCGCGGCCTAGCAAGGCGCGCCCTGCGGGGCGCGAGCACTTCGAGGTTGCAAAAATGCGGCGTCACGGCATGCTGACGCCGATGCCCGAGAAAGCCCCTCCTCCCAACGATACGCCGCCGGACACGCCGCACTATCACGGCCACCGTCAGCGGCTGCGCGAGCGCTTTCACAGCGCCGGTCCCGACGCGCTCAACGACTACGAGCTGCTGGAGATGGTGCTGTTCGCCGCGCTGCCGCGGCGCGACGTCAAGCCGCTGGCGAAGGCGCTGCTCAAGACGTTCGGATCGTTCGCCGAGGTGATCCACGCGCCGGAGCCGCGGCTGCGCGAGATCGACGGCGTCGGCGACGCCTCGATCACCCAGCTCAAGCTGATCGCCGCCGCCGCGCACCGCATCGCCAAGGGCGAGGTGCGGCAGAAGCACGCGCTGGCGTCATGGCAGGACGTCATCACCTATTGCCGCACCAGCATGGCGTTCGCCGACAAGGAGCAGTTCAGGCTGTTATTTCTCGACAAGCGCAACCAGCTGATCGCCGACGAGGTGCAGCAGACCGGCACCGTCGATCACACGCCGGTCTATCCGCGCGAGGTGATCAAGCGCGCGCTCGAATTGTCGGCCACTGCGATCATCCTGGTGCACAACCACCCCACTTGACCTTTTCGCTCACGTCTGATCACGCTCAAGCCTATTGAAACACTCATAAAATCGCATTTTTTTGGCATTGCGTAGTGGGGGCGGTTTTGGCAAATTGAGGGCTGTAAAAGGGGTAGAAAACGGCCTTCCGCTCCCAGCTAGCGATCCCTGCTTCTCCTCGACCGATCCCAGTTCCGGGAAGGAGGAAACGCTATGCCCGCCCTCACCGACACCGCGATCCGACATGCGCTGAAGCGCGTCGAGATCAGTCGCAAGCAGGAGAACCTCGCCGACGGCGAGGGGCGCGGCACCGGCCGTCTCGTTCTCGTCCTCAAGCCCATGCCCAAGCGTGTCACCGCCGACTGGATGGCGCAGCAGTGGCGCGATGGCAAACGCACTAAGAAAAAGATCGGCGCCTATCCCTCGATGTCGCTCGCGCAAGCTCGCGAGATCTACAAGCGCGACTTTGCTGACGTCATCCAGAAGGGCCGAAGCATCAAGATCGCCACCGACACTCGCCCCGGCACGGTCGCCGATCTATTCGAGGGTTATGTCGCTGCGCTCAAGGACGCAGGCAAGCCGTCCTGGAAGGAAACTGAAAAAGGCCTCAACAAGATCGCCGACAGGCTCGGGCGTAATCGCCTCGCCCGCGAGATTGAGGCCGAGGAAATCATCGAGCTGATCCGTCCGATCTACGAGCGCGGTGCCAAGTCGATGGCGGACCATGTGCGCTCCTATCTCCATGCCGCCTTTAGTTGGGGCATGAAGTCCGACAACGACTATCGGCAGCAATCCTCTCGCCGCTTCCGGATTCCCTTTAATCCGGCAACGGGCATCCCGACCGAACCCAAGGTCCAAGGCACTCGCTGGCTCGACGAAAACGAGTTCGTGCAGCTCTATCGCTGGCTGGAGCACCCCGACACGCCGGTTCATCCCTCTTATCCGCGCGCCGTGCAGCTGATCATGCTGACCGGCCAGCGCGTCGAGGAAATCGCGCGGCTCCATATCGATCAATGGGACGCCAAGGAGCGGATCATTGACTGGTCCAAGACCAAGAACGACCAACCCCATGCCGTCCCAGTCCCATTGCTCGCTGCTGAGCTGATCGAGTCGATTAAGCCGAACGAATATGGTTGGTACTTCCCATCGGCCAAAGACCCGAGGAAGCCCGTTAGCCACGGAACGCTCTATAGCTTCGTGTGGCGGCAGCGCGACCGCGGCGTCATACCCTACGCAACCAATCGGGATATCCGACGGACGTTCAAGACGTTGGCAGGCAAGGCCGGCGTTTCAAAAGAGATCCGCGACCGCCTCCAAAACCACGCGCTGCAGGATGTGAGCTCCAAGAATTACGATCGGTGGCACTATATGCCCGAGAAGCGCGCCGGCATGGCCAAATGGGACAGGTTCGTTCGGGCGCTGCTCAACGAGAAAAAGGCCAACCGCGCGTTGAAGCAGGCCGCGTGAGTTGCCGCTCCCTTATCGTGGTTGGCACGCTCGCCGTGTTCGGCTCCATCGCTTGTGCCCACGCCGACCCATGCCAGGTACCACTGGCGAGCTAGGCAGGCCCCACTTTTCCGGAGTCGTCCGCCACGTTGGTGATAGAGACAGCCCTTTGCGCCCGTGCAGTCGACCCCTTCCGAATGGATCGAAGTTCGGCTCCGGATCTCAGTGAAACGTTTCGCTCAACAGCGCAGGAATCAAGCAGCCTAGCTCACTCGCAACCTCAGACTGCGCTGCGACAACGCGACTGGCTCGCTTCTGTAGCTCATCAAACCAGAGTTGTGCGTCAAGTGAGGGCACGGGCACTCGGATGGTCTCCAGCGCTTTGAGCCCAAGCGTTCGGTTTCTTCCGGCGCCCCCCGGCGAGGCAGCTCCGAGCTGGTGGATGCCCTCTGGCGTCAAAAAGTGAAACCGGAGAAATTCGGAAGTGGCTCGCGACCGGTCCGGAACGCAGGTCAAGAACCGATGGGAGCCGACGCGGCCGTCATCACCTGCCGTCGCCACTGCTACCGCGCCTTCCCACGCGAAGACGATGTTGAAAACCAGATCGCCAGCATGCACCTCGAAAAGACGCTTGCTCCCAACCTCGATTCCAGACAGGGCTGGCTTGTGAAAGGTCCCCTTACCAAAGGACCGCACTCCCAGCTCCGGATAGCTACCGTCGGGATCAACAGGAACCGGACGACGCACGAGTGGTGCAATATCTCGTATCGCACGCTGGGGCGCTCCGGCGATGAGCTTTCGAAAAGACGCGTTAAGAGTCGCGTTGACCTCCGCCCTCGTAAGCTCAACGCTTTGATGCCGCCGAGCAATCTCTTGAACTGCAGCTTCAAGCTTAGCGACGACACGACGCTGCTCAGGGATCGCCGGAAGATCGACCGTAATCGCCGCCAATTTGTCTATGCCGAGGGTCTTGTTACGACCCGCTCCACCAGGAGAAGCACGTTGAAGCTGCTTCAGCCCGCGGCCATGAACGAAGTGCCAAAAGAGATATGTTGCTATCGCCAATCGAGGATTCGGAACACAGGTCAGGAATCGGTGCGATCCGATCATTCCATGCTCCGCCTCGCTTGCGACGGCTACAGCTCCCTCCCAGGCAAATACGATGTTGAACAGCAAGTCGCCGGGCTCAATCGCGAATACCTTCTTATCCCCGATGGTGAGGCTCGTTGACGGTGGCTTGTGAAACACGCCCTTGCCGAAGGACCTGACACCAATCTCTTGATAGAGCTGATCCGGCTCTACCCGAATTGGACGACGAACAAGCGGTGCAATCTCCGCCATGGCGTAGGTAGATCGCCGCATCTTCAAGCCCGCTCCGCGAGTAGCGCTCTAAGTCGATCAAGCGCGTGTAGAACTTCCTTCTCCTTAGCTATGGCGCTTTCAAGGATCTCGCTCGGCGGTCGGTGATCGACCACATCGTCTGCATGCGGATTCTTGATATCAAGATCAACGGCGATCACCCGACCCTGATCGTCTCGCTTTATCAGGTCCGGACCAAAGACCTTCCATGCCCGGTTGCCCTCCTTTCGCTCAGACCACCACCTGCGACAAGGTTCGAACTCTTCATACTGGAGCGGAAGCGTCTTTGTGTATTTCCGCCTCCCCTCAGGCAAGGGCTGTTCCCAATACCACATGTCACGCGTGGGGCCGGATGTATCGAAGAAGATAATGTTGGTTGGGATATCGGTGTACGGGGCGAACGTGCCTTCTGGCAGCCGAACGACCGTATGCAAATTGAACTGTTCTAACAGGTCGGCCTTGATGCGCGCCGCTATCCCATCTCCGAATAGAATGCCGTGCGGTACGACAACCGCGGCACGTCCATGTCCGCCGCGCTTCAGCCGGCGCATGATGAGCTGCAGAAACAGCAGTGCGGTCTCGGCCGTTCGGCGATCATCAGGGAAGTTTGTGAGGATGCCTGCTTCCTCTTCTCCGCCGAACGGAGGATTGGTCAGGATCACCTCGACGCGATCACGCTCGCCAATCTCTGTCAGCTTGAAGCGCAGCGCATTTCCGAACTCAATATCCGGCGCTTCCAACCCGTGCAGGAGCAGATTCATCTGCGCCAACAGGAATGGGAGCGATGAGTCCTCGCCGCCGCGCAATGTCGAGCGCTGGAGGATCTCGCGCTTCTCCACAGTATCGGCGCTCGGCCTCATGTGGTCGAAGGCAGCGGCAAGGAACCCTCCGGTGCCGCAAGCGGGATCGAGGACCGTTTCGCCCAGCTTCGGGTCAACAACCTCGATCATGAAACGCACAACGGGCCGCGGCGTATAGAACTCCCCGTTCTGACCCGCTGCGTCCCGCATCTCCCGCAGCAGCGTCTCGTACATCCGCCCGAGGGTCTGGATGTCCTCCGTGCTGTCGAAGTGGATGTCATTGACCAGGTTGATAACATCCCGCAGGACATAGCCGCTCGTCGCATAGTTGCGCAGATCACGAAAGACCGCTGCAACAACGTCACGGCGCTGTCGCCCTTGGCCGTTGCCTCGTAGGCTTCGCAGATACGCGAAGAGGCCAGCACCTTGCGTGCCATCGCTACGAACCGTCTTTTCTCCGTTTATGAACGAGAGCAGATCCGGCCCGGTAATACCTGCGGGATCAGACGCCCAATCCCGCCAGCGGTACGGCGGGTCGATCAGGCTGCGATAGGTCTCGCCGGCAAGCACGGCCTCGTCTTCGTGCACGCGTTCCATGTCGTCCGCGAACTTCAGGAACATCAACCACGTAAGCGTCGGAAGCCGCGTCAGGTCCGTCTTAAGCTCGCGGTCTTTGCGCATCTTGTTACGCGCAGACTTGATGACGCTGTCGAGGCGCTGAGCCGTGGTCTTCGGCGCCTTATCCTTCTTGTTACGTGGCGGCATTCAGAGGTGTTTCCTTAAGCGGCATACAACAGGCCTGACATTTCGTTGACGGCCGCGCGAAGCTTATCCGGCCCCCCAAAGCGTCGCGCGATTTCACTGGGATTGCCGAAGCCCGCAAGCGGCGGCACTTTCAAGATGCCGGGCAACGCGAACTGAGCCGCGCCATGGTCGGCATACTTCTGGAGCAGGGCTTCGAGCACGGCCCGTGCATCGGCGCCGTACTGATCGAAGAAGTCTCGGCGGTCACGCTTGAGGCGTTCCGCACGCTCCCGTCGAGTCCTCAACGGCGCGTTCCAAGCGAGATGACAGAGCAGATCGAAGGCATCGTCGTCTGGACGGCCCGCTTCCTCCGCCAAGGTCTCAAGGTCGATGCCGCGCTCGGCCAGGGCTTCGACCACGGCCTGGCGCTTGTCCGCATTGAGCCAGTCCGCACGAAAGCTCGCTGCGGTCGGATAGAGCGTTCGGACCTTCTCACCGGTCCAGTCCGTCAGCTTCTTGCAGGTCAAACGCTTGCCGTCCGTGTCCAGTTCGTAGACTAGGTGGGCAACTACCTCGACCGCCCCGCCATCGACATAATACTTGCGTGGCTCGCCGGGCTCTTCGTCCGGCGGCAGTCCAGCCGCCGGCGTCTCGCCCTCTGGCTCGTCGACCGTCTCGGGCGGCGGATTCTCCCCGCCTTCGCTGGTGACCACTTCGCCGTCGGCGTCGATCTCGGTGACAGTTTCGGCCGTTGGTTCGCCATCGAATTCCGGGTCGGCGAACTTCTCAGTGGCCGTGCCGGTGTAGTCGAGGATGTTGAAGAAGAGCTTGCCATAGTCCTCCCGCAACCGTGTTCCGCGCCCGATGATCTGCTTGAATTCAGTCATCGAGCCCACCACCCTCGCGAGGACGACATTCTTGCAGGTCGGTGCGTCTACGCCCGTCGTCAAAAGCTGCGAGGTCGTCAGGATGACAGGAACCTTTGTCTCCACATCCTGAAAGGCATTCAGCTTTCCTTTGCCGATGTCGCCCTCATCGGCGGTGATGCGACAGGCGTAGTCCGGATAGGCGACGACGAGATCTGAATTGAGGTTGGCAAGCGCGCGGCGCATCTCGCTCGCATGCTCCTGGTTAACACAGAAGACGATCGTCTTGGCGAAGCGGTCTGTCTGGGCGAGGAAGTGCGTTAGATGTCGGGCGATTGCTTCGGTGCGGGCGCGCAGTGCGATGACGCGCTCGAAATCCTTGGTGTGATACTCGTCGTCGGGAACCTCACGTCCGAAGCGGTCGAGCTCGCCCTTGCTCGGCCGCCAGCCGGTGGCGTCATAGTCGGTGACCACCCGGTGCACGCGATACGGTGCGAGGAAGCCATCGGCTATGCCTTGCGCTAGCGAGTAGGTGTAGAGCGGCGCCCCGAAATAGGCGTAGGTGTCACGGTTGTCATCCCTGAGCGGGGTGGCGGTCATGCCGAGCTGATATGCCGGCTCGAAATACTCCAGGATCTCGCGCCAACTGCTGTCGTCGCGCGCGCTGCCACGATGGCATTCGTCGACGATGATCAGATCGAAGAAGTCGCGCGCGTATTCCCGATAGAGGCCTGGCCTCCGTTCGTCGCGGGCGATGGCTTGATAGATCGCGAAATAGATGTCGCGGCCCTGGCTGACGACACCATTTTCGATTTTGAAGCGGGCGTCCCCGAACGGCGCGAACGTCTTGCCCATCGGATCGTCGACGAGGATGTTGCGGTCCGCGAGAAACAGGATCTTCGGTTTGCGGAAATCCCCGCGCTTGTTCCACCCAGCGCTCCAAACCCGCCAAGCGATCTGGAAAGCCACCGCAGTTTTCCCGGCGCCGGTGCACAGGGTCAAGAGCGCACGGCGCCTGCTGGTGAGAATGGCCTGGAGCGCCTGATTGACCGCGCTCTCTTGATAGTAGCGCAGCGGCTTGCCCGGATCGGGAAATCCCGGCGTGAGGAGCCGATTGGCCGCAGCATCATCGGCCAAGCCAAGGCCCGCGCGCTGGCGCGTCCAGAGTTCAGCCGGTGTCGGAAAGTCCGCACGCAGCGTTTCAATGCCGGTGAAGAAGTCGAACTCCACGATCTCAGCACCGTTTGTGGCAATCGCGAATTTCAGCCCCAGAATCTCGGCGTAGTTCTTGGCCTGCTGCAGACCATCGGCGGTGGATTTATAGCTCGCCTTCGCTTCCACGACGGCGATTGGGTAGTCGGCATTGAACCGCAGAATGTAGTCGGCCCGCTTCTGCCGGCCGCGGCGAGCACGACCCCCGACGAATATTACCCGGCCATCGGTGAAGGTGCGCTGCTCGTTGATAGCGTGGGGCGCGCTATCCCATCCGGCGGCCTGCAGACGCGGCACGACGAATTTTCGACAGGTGTCGGCCTCTGTGTTCATGCTCCTGCACCCCCCGTCCCGTCTCGGCTTGCCGCCGCCGACTTGGTTTCGGCTTGGTTGATGCGCGCCTCGAGCTCGGCGACCCGGCCGAGAACCTCTTCGAGCGCGGGCGCCTCACCGAAGATCATTCCCGCCATAGCGGCGTAGTCGCGCGTGAGTTCGGTCGCCATGTCGCGATTTGGCGATAGTGTGAAGCTTCCAGGCACCGCGGTCGCGAGGTTCAGATCTGGACTGTTGAAGAACATGCGGGCGTGCCGCACGCAATCGACGCCCAGCGCGAGATCGCTCGACGCGGTGAGACCGACATCGGAATCGAGCAGCCGGTAGACGTCGTAGTAGTGCCGTGAAATTCGCTGGCCGCCGCCGCGGAGCGCGCCACGCGCATCGAACCATTGGCGTAACCCGTGCAGGATCACGATCTTGTCCCAGAAGGTGCGTTCCGGGACGACGGTTCTGACGTCGGGTACGTTCAGCTCGAAATCGGCGAGCACGTCGGCAACATAAGGTTTGACGATTACGGGTTTGTTCGGATCGAGGGCCGACTTGGCGCCTGACTCGATCTTGACCGCCGGCCTGACGTATCCCTCGTCAGCCGCCGTCACCTTCGGATACCAGATCAACAGGCTTTGCCGGTCGGAGTCGTCGGGATCGAGCTCCACCCGCCCGGCTTCAGGTTCCAGGCCCGCAGTCTCCAGGGTCTCGCGCAAATGCCCCTCGACCTGCTGGCGCATCGTCTCGTTCACGTAGGCCTGACTCGCGCCCTTGATGGCGTCGAGGCGCCGTCGTCGTTTCTTGCCGCTCAGCGCCTCCAGTTCATCGACCGTCGCGCCCTCGCCCAGGTCGTCCCGGAAGATTGTGATGTCTATGTCTTCCGAGAATCGGGAGATCAATCCGAAAGCCTTCGACAGCGAGGTCCCGCCCTTGAACAGCAGTCGAGGGCCGCCCGCCTCGGCACCGTTGAACAGCGCATCGAGGGTCCAACAGACCCAGAAATCCTTTTCGATGTTTTGCTCCGGGGCGCCTAAGCGCTGCGCCGCGCCGAGGAAAGCGTCGCGGCGATCCTCCGCAGCAGCAGAAAGGAACGTGACGAAACCCGGATTCACCCGCGGCTCCCGGGCTGTTGCTTGGTCGGTTTATCCCGGGAAGAGGAGGCCTCCGGTTCATCGAGCAAGGGCCGCAGGAAGGTCTGCATCCAATCCGGCAGGCTGGTGAAGCCGTCGCGCAAGTCCGCCGCGATCGCCGCACCGTGTTCGGGATCGGCGAGGATCGCAGCGAGGCGGCGGCGAATACGATCGCGATCGCCGTCGATCGTGCTGCGCAGCCACTGCAGCGCCTGGACGACGCGCATCGCCGGACGGCCAGCCCAGTGCAGGCGGCTGGGCGCGGTCAGTTTGAACGTGATGGTCTGTGCGCCCAACTTGATCGGGCGCAGGCGCGCATCGGTGTGAACCGAGATCTTGGCGGGCACCGCATCCGTCAGCCCGAGGTCGTTGGCGGCTGTCAGCCCGTCGACCAGCATGCGCGCCTGGTCTCGTCGCACGAGCGCATCGATGACCCGCCGTGGATCAGGATTGGTTGGTTTCCCGGTCAGGCTGTTGAGCCGAGGCAGATCGTAAAGGCCACGGGTGATGCGGCGGATCTCTCCGGCGCTGGTCATGCGTGACAGCGCTTGGTCTATGGCATCGCGCGAACCGATGTCCAGAAAGTCGATCGGCGTCCAGACGCCGAATGGCGCCTGGTCAGCCATTCTATTTTGAATCTGGGATTTAAGATCCATCGTCGGCCCGCCCTGTCAGAAAAATGTATACCCATTTCTGACCGGAGAGTCGAGGCTGTCAGAAAAACGATTACAAATTTCTGACGTCTTTCCCTTCCGGCGGCTGGCTGGTAAGGGCGGTTTCGACCCCCACCGGCACCTCAATCCCTCCCTCCAGATTACCGCTCACGCCGCCGAGCCGCCCCCAAACCCACTGAACGACACCCGGCGTCATGTAGACCAGCGCGCCCCGGAGAGCGCCCGTCGCCCGTACATAGTCTTCGAGCTGACCGGCATGGAGGCGAATATCCGCGTCGGACGGATCGACGTCGCTCTTCCAGTCGACGACCACTTCGGCGCGATCCCCAGCGTAGGCGATGGCGTCGATGCGTCCGGAGAGCGCGCTTGGCTTCGAGCTATCGTCGAGCAGCGCATACACCGGCCACTCAGGGGTCA
This sequence comes from Bradyrhizobium sp. HKCCYLS3070, assembly GCF_051167575.1. Taxonomy (NCBI): domain Bacteria; kingdom Pseudomonadati; phylum Pseudomonadota; class Alphaproteobacteria; order Hyphomicrobiales; family Nitrobacteraceae; genus Bradyrhizobium; species Bradyrhizobium sp. HKCCYLS3070. The sequence continues at coordinate 83,150 of NZ_JBNPTI010000013.1, read as the reverse complement.
GCCGCTCGCGAAGCGCCACGATGTCCGGCAGCTGCAACGTACGCCAGGCGGTAGCCGCTATCTCGCCGGCGTCCGGAAGGCCGTCGCCGTCGTCGGGATCGAGGACCAGTTCAGCCACCAACTCGCGCGCGCGGCTGGCAAAGCGCTCCACCTCCTCGACGAGTTCGCCCGTCAGCACCTCTTCCATCAGCTTGTGCAGGAGAAGACCGCGCACGCGCCCCGCACCGACAGGCTGACTGACCTCGGGCGCATCGCAGGCATCGAGCGTGATGGCCTCGATCGCCTGCAAGCGGTCCGGATCATGATCGCTCGGCCGCACCCAGGTCAGCGGAACGGCCGCTTCCTCGATGACCCCGCGCTCAGCTGCAAAGAGCTCAGCGGTCTGGGTATTCGGCGGGTCGGCGCTCATCGGCGTTGGCACCGGCGCCATGCGGGAGACGTCCAGCTCCGGCAATGCGTCCTGGCCCAGGTTGACGACACGAGCCCAGGACCTCTGCTCGGCCTGCGCTAATTCCGGCACGATCAGCAGCTCACGGGCTCGCGTACACGCCACGTACCAGAGCCGTTCCCGTTCGCGCATCAGGCTCTCGTCATCGGTCTCCAGCGCAGTGCGCAGCTCGGGCGGCACGACATCGCCGATCACCCAATGCAGCGTGTCGTCGTCAGCCCGGTGCACAAACGGCTCGCGGGAGCGCAGCAAGGTCGCGGTGTTGATCGGGATCACCACCGGCCATTCGAGCCCCTTGGCGCTGTGGATGGTAATGATCTCGATGGCGTCTCCGTCGGCATCGACATGGCCCTCGTTGTAGGCGGCGCCGTCGCGCCAATCGCGGCTCACGTCGCGGGCAAAGCGCTTCATGCCTTTGACGCTGTAGCGTCGTGCCCGTTCGAGCAGCGCCTCGACGTTGGCGGCGGCTCGCGCGCTGCGGTCGCCTTCGCGCGCGCTCAAGATCGGCCGCACGGCCAGCCGCTCGACAGCTTCGGCAAGCAGCAACGCAGGCGTCGTCGCCCGCGTCCGGCGGCGTAGGTCCTGGAGGATCGTGAGGACCCGCCGCGCGACTGGATGAGCGACGTGATCGGGGTCCATCGCGAGCGAGAACTGAGGAATTGCGTCGGGCCGATCCGCAAGCGGCGGCAAACCGGCGGTGATGTCGAGCAACTCCTCCTCGCTGAGGCCAACGAGCGGACCGCGCATCAAGGCGCCGAACGCCAAGGTGTCACCGGCGTCCGCCAGCACGCGCGCGAGCGCGACAAGGTCCTGCACCTCCTGGCGACGGAACAGTCCTTTCCCAGCCTGCGAAGCGATCGGGAGCCCGCGCGCTTCAAACGCGCGCTCGTATCGCCAGAGCTCGGAGCCCGTCGGGGCGAGCAGCGCGATGCCGCCCGGCGTGAGCGGCCGAAGCTCGCCGTCCTCGTCGCGGATCTTCACGTTGCCGATTAGCCGTGTGCAGAGATCGGCGACGGCTTCGGCCTCGGCGTCGCGGATCTGCGCCGCCCGCGAGTCCGGCGGCAGATCGATCGTGATTTTGGCAGCGCACGGCAGCCCGTGATCCGGCGGATCGAGCGTTGGCGCGAGCTCCACGTAACCCGGCTGATTCCGGCCGGAGAGCGGCGCTGCGAAACACCGGTTGATATGGGTCAGGACCGCCGGCCGCGAGCGGAAGTTCGCCGTGATCTGGACGATGTTGTCGGGCCAGCGCTGGGCGATGGCGCCCCGTGCTTCTGCGTAGGAACCCACGTCGGCGCCTCGGAAACGGTAGATCGCCTGCTTAGGGTCGCCGACCATAAAGAGAGCGCCCTCGCGCAGAACGCTGTCCTGCCATCGGGGCGCACTGTCGTCGGCGGCGATCCGAAACAGGATCTCCGCCTGGATCGGGTCGGTATCCTGGAATTCGTCGACGAAGATGTGGCGATATCGCTGTCCAAGCGCGCGTCGAACTGCTTCGTGCTCCCGCACGAGCGCGTGCGCCCGCTCCAACAGATCGTCGAAGTCAAGAACGGCGGCGGCGCGTTTGAAGGCAGCGTAGTCGGCGAGGACCTCATCGAGCTCATCGGACAACTTGGCGACCAGCGCGGTCGCGACACGGCCGAGGATGACGCGGTAACAGTGGTCGACCCGCGCAAAATGGCGACCGGCCTCCGCGTTGAGTTTGGCGCCCCGATCCTTGCCGGCGGCCTTGTCCCATGCCGTCTTCGTCCTTGGGGTTAGCAAATCGAAGGTGTAGCGCCGCATACAAGGCAGACGCGCCGGATGAGCGAGCCGCCAGAGCGTGTCGAAAACAGGCGGCGTCGCGAAGCTGCCCTCGAAATGACTGGCCAGTGTCTCCAGCTGTCCGACCACTTCGAGCGTCTTGGGCTCGACGGGCTGCGCCGACAGCCAGCGGCGGAAATCCGCGACGGCCTCGACGAGATCGATATCCGGCCGGCCGCTGAGATCGGCTGCGGGCGCCCGCGCACCGCGATGCTCCAGGCGAAACCGAGCAAGCCCCTGCAAGGTGGCGGCCACGTGACGCGGATCATACTCCGACAGGGAGGCGATCGGATCATCGGCCCGTGCCGGTCCGTTCAGCCGCCTTCTGAACCATTGCTCGAACACGGCCTCAAAAGCGGCCTCGGCCTGCGTCGCATCGAGGATGCGTGCCCCGGGATCGATATCGGCTTCGACCGCGTAACTGCAGATGATGATCTGGCAAAACGCGTGGATTGTCGTGGTGGTGAGCTCATCAAGCTTGCCGGCAGCCGCCGAAAGGGCGCGCCGCTGCGCGTCGGTTAAGCCGTCGGGCAGAGCTTCCCGCAACGGATTCGGAACACGTCCCGCGAGCAGATCGTCGACATAACGGTGGACGCGGGCGCCGAGCGCACTCGCCGCGAGCTCCGTGAAAGTGATGGCCGCTATCGAGCGTGGTTCGGCGCCGCGCGCCAACAGCATCGTCAGTCGGCCCGCCATGAGAGCGGTCTTGCCCGTCCCTGCCGCCGCCTCCACCAGCAGCGTCAAATGGAGTTCTGTGAGCGCCCTCAGGCGCGCGGATTCGTCGACGAGTTTCGTCATCGCGCACTCCAGATTCGGGCAAAGTCGCCAAAGGCGCGGCCCAAAGCTGCTTGTTTGCTCTGGAAATAGACCGCGGGGTTCGCTGGCAGCGCCAATGCGAAGTCATTCCAGGCCTCGCGTGCATCAGGACCCGGCAAGGCGTTGCCGCGACGCAGAAGATCGATGGCCGCGCTGATATGCGCGCCAATGTCGGCGATCGCCTGATCGACATCCGGCAGACTGTACGGCCTGGGCCGATCAGCCCCCAGAAAGACCAGGCGCGCGATGACCCGCGGATTGTCCGCCACGAGTTGGCGCGCGGCTAGCGCGTATAGCACACGCTGCAGCTCGGCGCCGCGCCCGAGAACGATCTCGCTGGCCTTCGCCGGTTCGGCGCAGGTCTTATAATCGGAGACGCGGACGGCTTTATAGGCGCTGTTGAAGTCCACCCGATCGATGCTGCCGCGAATGCGCACCCCGGCACCGGGAATGATCACCTGTCCCGTCGGCGGCCACAGGAGATCGCCAGCGGCGTCCGTGGCATTTTCCTCGCGGCCGAACGCGAGTTCGGTCCAGCTGCGCGTGACAGCCTGAAACGCCTCATCGAGCGTCAACGCCTTGAGCGCAAGATCGCGCGCGGCGGCTAGCGTGTGGCGCCACAAAAGAAGGGGTGGGGTCGAACGCTCGACCGGCCACTGCGCCCCGATGGCGGCTGATGCCGCATCGAGGGCGTCTTCGATCTCATGGCGGGCCGCATGCACATAGCCGGGATTGGGCTCGAGCGCGTCGACCGTGCGCTTCAGCATCTCGTGGACGAGCTCGCCAAAGGCGCGCGCGTCGAGCGACAAAGGTTGCTCGTCTTCGACCGGCGAGCACCAGCCCAAGGCGTAGCGCCACACAAAGGCGAGCGGGTCGCGCAGCATGAGGCGAAGCGATGTAGCCGACTGCACCTGCGCGATGGCCCGCGTGATGACGGAATGGTCGTGACTCACGCGACCGTCATGAGCGGTCACTGCAGGGTTTCGGCGATTGCGCCAGCAGGCGTCAGCGGCTCGCAGCGCCGCCGAGATCGCCGCCTCTTCGGGCCGAGCCAGCAGGCGGTCGGCCTCGCTGAAAGCATGGCTCGGGATGCGCGCGCGTTTCAATGCCGTGGTGCATGGGCCGTGCGGCAGGAGCGGACTGGGCGCCTGCAGCCCGCCTTGGGCGTTGCGGCGACTTCGCGACAGCACCAAAGCGCCGGCGGCCTGCGCGGTGATGATCGCATACGCCCGCCGGTCCTGTTCGCTGACCGACACGGAATCCAGTAAGTCACGCGACAGGATGTGGCTCGGAACCAGCGGATCTTCGCCGGTTCGCCGCGGCCACGATCGCGTCGTCAGACCAAGCAGACGGACGAAGCGACGTGGCGCAGCCGCGAGATGATTCGCCGGACACCAGACCGCGCAGGCGCCCGGGTCGCGGCCATCGGGAAGACGAAGCTCCTGCAGCGAAAATTCGAGCGCATCCGGCGGCGCACGGCGAAGCGCCTCGACCCAGAGCGCCTGTGCCGCGCGCCCGAGCAACAGACCGCAGGCTGCATCTGCGGCGCCAGCTCCTCTGGCAAGCACCTCGAGAACCGGCATGAGCCGCGGCCGCACGTCGACGCCATCCGTGCGACGAGCATGGGCTTCATCGAGTGCGCGGCGCCATTGCTCAAGCTCGAAGAGCCCAGCGCCAGGCCTCAGGCCCTGCGCCCAGTTCGGAGGCAGCGCATCGAGGCCGCGGCTGCGTCCAACGGCGTGGCCGAGGAGGCGGCGCACGCGATCCTGGCTCAACCCATTGAGCAAGACGTCGGCTAAGGCGGCGCAGGTCTGGCCTTCCCGCGACGCCAGCGCCGGCACGCCGTGCGAGAAATGCACCGGCAGACCGGAGTCAGCCGCCAGCACCAGCATGTGGTCGTCCCAGTCCTCGGTCGCCGTGGCGCAGACGGCGATCTCGTCCGGCCGTGCGCGGCCCGACGCGATGAGTTCGCGGATCCACCGCAGGGCTTCGACGGCCTCGGCGCGCGGCGAAGCGCAGGAGACGATCTCGGGTGGCGCCGGTGTAGGCCGCGGATCGGAGCCAAGCTCGCCGGCGAACCAGGCGACATCGGGATCGCCGGGATTGCGCCAGATGAGCGGCACCTGTTGCGCGAGGGCAATGAGCAGCGGGCGCCAAACGGGGGCGACCCCCACGACGCGATCGAGTTCGACCGCGCCGAGGACCGTGGGCGCGTACGCTATACGCTGTAGGGCTGCATCGCGCAGATCGCGCGGCGACAGGACACCCGCGGGCAGGCTCGCACGCACATGCGCATCGATCGTCATGAGATCCTGAAGCCGCGCGCGCTCACGGGCGCGGTCGGCCAACGCGAAGTCGGCGTTCCACAGCCGGTTCAGCGTCCAAGCCGCAGAACGCGTCATGCCGGGAAGGCTTCGGATGCTCTCGAGTTCGGCGAAACCGCCGGCTTCGAGCGCCGACCGGATGGCCCGGTCAAGCTCCTCGGATTGGGCGGGGCGCGTGAAGCCGCCGGCTAGCCGTGCCGCAAGTTGCGGCAAGGTCATGATCTGCACGCCGCCTTCACTTTGTCGTGCGGCGGCGATCCGCCTCATGCGAAAGGCGAGCGGCCCTTCAACGACAACAGTTCGACGATTCATCACCCCGCTCCCCGCATCCCCCATCAACGAATTGCCAGTTGATCCCCCAAAGAATGCCTCGCCAAGTTCCGCCTTCTATTCGATGCTGTAGTTCTGCTTGTCGCTATAGCCTGCCCAGGCTTCAACGGTGAAAGAGGGTGAACCGTCAATCCACCCGGCTGTCTGCCACAGGATATCCAATTGCTCTCGAATCTTCGGGGCGAGTTCACCGTTCATCTCGGCCAGTTTGGCCAGAGGCAAGATGACCTCCGGTTGCCGCACTCGTCTTCCGCCGGGCCGTGCGGCAGACAACTCAACGTCTTCAACTCCATCGAGGGAAATCGAAACCAGCGCAGGGCCTGCCACATCGAGGTCGTTGGCGATCGCGGCCATTCGCTCCAGGTTCCGCACGATGAGAGCCTCAGGACGTCTGCCGTCGACCACGATCTGAGGGTCGTCATCGATCCGCTGACCAATCGTGACCTGATATTCGATATACCCGGGCCGAACCAGTCGCATGCGCCACGACGTCTCAGGATTGAGACCGTCTCCGCGTCGACGAGGCACAGCGCAGCTCCACCACTGGCGGCCATCGCTGTCGACCTTTACGCGTTCGTGCGGTGATGGTGGAAACCGCAGCTGGAGTTCGCTGACGCGACGCGGATCCAAACGTCGACCTTCAGTGGCCTCGAACGGCACGAGCCGCAACGTCAAGCGCGGCTGACTCACGATTTCGGGGAGCGCGCCGCGATGCATATCGAACGCCAACTCCTGCAAGGCATTGGTTGCTTCCTGCGCCTGCTTGTTCGGTTCGGCGGCATCATCCCGGTCGCTATGAATGCCTGAGGCCACGGGAATTCGGTCTCGGGCGATCCGGTCGAAAGCGTCGATGGCTGCACAGAACATGGCCGCCTCCGCGTTCATCGCCTTGATCGCCTGACCGGTTCCGGGCTGAATTTCCTTCGCTACGTCCTGATCCGTCTTGGGCCAGCCCATCGCCGGATTGCGGTCCATGGCATATATGCGTTCAAGGACCAAACCGCCGAACTCGCCGGCGAGGCGCCGCAGATCGTCAAAGGTGCGCTGCACCTCGGGGTCATGAAATTCGTAGGCGGCTCCTACCCAGGTCTCGTTCATTTCATGAATCGGATCGAGCTGAGCCAAGCGGAATGGCGAGCCGAAATTGTGCTGGTGAAGGAACTGGCGCAGCGAAAGTGGCAGCTGGCGATGCACGCGCTCAAGCAGTTCCACGTCCCTCGGATGTGGTACCTGTGGCGCAGGGGGCCGCAATCCCTTCCGAACAACGTCATCATTGAAGATCGCCTTCAGCGCAGCGACAAGGTGTTTCGTCAGCTCGTCTCGGGCTTTCTTTCGGTCTTCCGGTTTGGCGCCGGGCGTACACGCGTACAGGATCGGGCGACGCACGTGACGCAGGTCAAACGGAAGCTCGTGCTGCTCGGGATCGCCAAGTGCAGTGTTCATCACCGAGATGACGCGTCGCGAACTGAGTGATTTAAGCGCCCACCCATGCTCGATCAGCACATTTGGATTCGGGAGGCCACCACCGTGAGGTCTCACCGCGACATAGGTAAGATCCGACAGAAACACGGCGGCTCGATCAATTTTGCCGTAGATGGTTTCGGCAATCGCCGGCGAGCCGGGAACGTGAAGCGTATCCTTGTCCATCGCCAATTCGCGATCGGCGAGATCGATCTCTGCGTCCGCCTGCAGCAGCCCGATGGCCCTTTCTAGACATGCCTCGATCATCGAGCGCCCCACCGCGTTAGGGGTGTCGCTCTGCCAAGAGAAGAAAATATGATGCGTCACGCCAGCCTCACCCCGCGGCTTTTGTCCGGTCCCTGCCGATTTCGACAAGCCGAACAACTGCGCGCTCCAGAGTCACGCGCTGCATTTCCTGAAACTGAGAAATCAGAGTTGGCAGCCGAATATTGATCTTGTCATCACCACGGTAGAACAATGCTCGGTTCTTGTGACGATCCAGCCTCCCGTTAGTACGGTCCGGCATAAGCACGAACTTTTCGACTACGCGCCCATCTTTCACAACCTTATAAACCTTGGGCATGTCATCGAGGAGCCCGTCATGAATGACGAGGTTTCTTACCAACTCGATCTCTCGTACCGCCTCACTCGGCTCGAACAATGTTCCCGGTGCTTCGCCCCATCCGGTACGTCGGCGGTCCCCGAACTGGATGCTGGATGACGACAGCTTCGGATAGGTTGAAAAATCGCTGCGCAGATGCTCGATCTCGTGGACCAGTTTCGTTGTATAGTCGAGAAGGCTGTGCAGGCGGATGAAGATCACGTTGAGCGTAGCGGTAAGGCGAGTGACAACCGGAGACGTTATCCAGCGCACACCGTCCCGTTCAGCCAAAGGCGGATAGAAAAGCTGATCAAGATTGAGCGAGCGATAGAACTCGCCAACCAGAAAGCACACTTCCTTTGTGCACTCTTGGATGCCCGACACAAGCTTTCGGCAGTCGTACAGGTACAATAGCTCATGCAAGCGGGGCATTTCCCGGAGAGCAACCAGTGCTTGCTCGAACTCACCTCGCGATAAGGTCGACTCAGAATTCAAGCCGGCCTCATAGAGAAACGGCGGGATGACCGGCAAAAGCGCATGATAGGAAGCGTGGCCCCCGAGGAGCGCTGACGCGAATCCGTCGTGGAGCCGAATGCATTCGGCCTCGATCTCGTAAAGCAAATCGCCGTGGACCGGACGCCAAGCGCCCTGCGGATCGAGGCAATACCCAGGTTGCCCTCCGAGAGGATTGTGTTCCGGTACGCCATGGAGCGTCAGGAAGATCGGCGCTACCGAATCTGACGTTGAACCTGCCGATTTGTCGGTCGGAGTGTCCAACATATACAATCACAGCTCCCGACCGGCGGACGTTTCGGCATGGCCGACCTCACCGATCACGCCGCGGACTCCTCAAGATTATCCTCAACCATCTTCTAACGAACCGGCATTTGACCGTTCCGCACGAAGTGGTCGAAGACGTCAGTCTCTTCCTCTTCCGCTTGGAAACACGGACCATCCGCCTCGAACTGCAGCACGGTAATTTCCTGATCATATCGCTCAGAGCGAAAGCACATCTCGTGCACCGGCTCCGGAAACCAGACTCCAGCTTGCTGCGTGATCCCAGTCAGCGCCGCATCTGAATAGCCGCGTCGTGCAGCAAAGGCCTGCACCGGAAGTTCGAATACGGTGTCTCGCGTGCGGATATAGCGCCCTGACTTAAGCGCCGCCTTACTGGGCTTTGCCCAATGGGCGAACCCCTCATTCGACACCACCATGATCGCCCGGGTCTCGGTGTATTCAAGCCAGCGCAAAATCGCCGCAGTCAGCGAAACGCCGTAGCGCTTTGCGAGCCGGCTGAGGGTCTCGAAATCGGTCCGAGCCTTGGCCGGCAGTTGGCGGCGGAAGTCATGAAACGGCATCAGCAATGCGGCGGCGAACTCGTCGGCCTCCTGCTCGATACCGGCCCCGCTGCGACGAACCACCGCATTCTCGTCGCAATAGATGCCGCCGTCAAAACCCTCGTCCTCTTCGATCAGCTGGCGATGCAGGACGTAGTGAGCGAACTCGTGCCCCACGGTGAACGCGCGGCGTCCATCGGACTGACCGATATGGTACATGATGGCCCATTGGCGCGGCCGCGCCTCCCCATAGACCAACGCTCCGACGCAGCCCGGGATGTTGCGCTCGACGACTTCGTGGATGGGGCTGTCGGGCGCGACCTTGCGCGAGTACTCGAGCGCAAGACCGATCACGTCAACAGGCGCGCGATCAAACCGATCCGCTCCAAGGACCAAGTCGAGCATCTGCGTGATGCGTGCCGCTTCCTTCAGCGGCCGGGGACGACTCGGCTCGCTCATTTGCGGGTCTTTGTGTCCAGGATGCGGGCCATCTCGCGAATCTGCCGGCGCGTATCCTCCGGCAGGCCGCTATACTGCCGGAAGAAGGCGGTATCCTCGGCCTGGCTGAGCGTCTGCGTATCCGCCCCGAACAGGTAGTCGACGGTTACCCCCAAGGCGCCTGCAATCGCGGACAGCTTCTCGGCGGATGGCCGAGGCGGATTCTTATTTTCGAGCTCCCAGATATAGCTCTTGGACGAGCCGGTCTGCTGCGCGAGCTGATCGAGCGTCAGGCCCTTTTTCGTTCGTAAGTCCTTGATTCGCTCGCCAAATTTCATAGCCAGCCCTTCTACTCGATCCGCCCCAACCTCGCATTCGGAGTAGCTATATTTTATGTCCCTTGACAGGCGCATTCAAGCTCCCCATCTTGTTCGGAGTAGACGTATTTCACTTTATATCATCCCGAACATCGCGCGGGCGGTGGCGAGATGCACAGATGCAGCCCAGCCCGCCGCGGAGATCAATGTGAACATCCAGCTTGCGCCGAGCGGCCTTAATCCCTTTGACGACCCTCTCGACCGTATCCTCGCCGAGATCGCGCTCAGCGTTCAGCTGCCGCCCTCGCTGCATGGCAAGGCGAAGTCGCGTTACGAGGCGGTGCGGCGCCATCTTGAGGCCACGACCGCCTTCTTCGACCAGATCGAGCACTTCTACCCGCAAGGCTCCATGGCGATCGACGCCACGATCTCGACGCGGGGCACCGACGACGAGTACGATCTCGACATCGTCTCGCAACTCGGCGGTCGCTTCCGCGGCATGGCCCCTCTTGAGATCCTGACCGAGCTCGAAACCGCGCTCGCCGACTATCCCGTGCAGCGGGTGTTGCGGCAGACGCGCTGCGTCACTCTGTTCTACGCCGACAAGATGCATCTCGACGTCACGCCGTCGCTGCGCGTCTACAGCACGCTCGATCGCGAAAGCCTGATCACTCACGCCAAAGGTCCGCACCGGTCGGCCGACGATCGGTTCGTTGACATGAACGCCTACGGGTTCGCGCAATGGTATGCGAGCAGGACGCCGCTCGAACTGCGCATGGCGAAGGAGTTCCACCGGCGGTGGCTTGACCATGCCGGCCTTGCGGCGCGCGCCGACGCTGACGTCGACGAGGTTCCGGATCAGTGTCACTTCATCGTCAAAAACACTGCGACGCTCGCGCTCCAGCTCCTGAAGCGCTTCCGCAACATCCGCTACGCGAGCTACAGTGGCCGCATCCCGCCATCGGTGATGCTATCCTACTATGCCGGGCTCGCCGCGCAGCCGAACATGTCGCTTAATGCCATGCTTGTTCGTCTCTCAAGCTGGATCATCCGCGACACCGAGCAGGCCTCGCTTTATGGACGGCTCCTGCACGTCGCCAATCCGGTCTGCGAGACTGACGTCTTTACCGACCGCTGGCCGGAATCCATCGCCCAGCAGGATGAATTCGCCGAACATCTGCGCGAGCTCGTCAGTTCGCTCGACGCGATGCGCAAGGGCGAGATGTTCCCCAATGCGATGATGGACGTCTTGCGCGGCAATTTCGGCGACCGCGTCGTGACCCGTGCCGCCGATCAGATCGCAACCGAGGTAGGTGGCGGGATCCAGCAGTCGCGTCAGCTCTACACGCGGCGCGGCGGCGTGCTGCTGCCTACCGCCGCCGCCGTCGCACCGGCCCTCAATCCGGCGGTCGCGGCGGCGCGGCCTCACACCTTCTTTGGACGCAAGATCTGATGATGGCGGCGCCCCTCTCCATCGACGAGCAGGTCGCAGCGATGAAGGCGACCTGGCCGCAGTTCGCGGCGCGTCGTGTCGACCGCCGCGCCCAGTCCGCCCGATGGGCGGGAAGCGTGAGACCGCAATATGCGAGCTACTCTCTGGAGATCCGATACGAGCTCGGGTCGTTCCCCGAGGTGCGAGTGCTCTCACCGGAGTTGATCCGCCTGCCGGGAAACGCCGAGGGTCAGTTGCCCCATGTCTATCCCCCGGCGGAGGATCCGACTCTTTGCCTGTTCGATCCTCGTGAGAGGGAATGGTCGCCAGCGATGACCATCGCCAGCACGACCGTCCCTTGGGCGCTGGACTGGCTCGCCTGCTACGAACTTTGGCTGATGACCGGGCGCTGGACCGGCGGCGGTCGGCATGCCGGACCAGGATCCGCAGAGGCAACGGAGACCACGCAATGAACTATGTTCCGCCGCGCCGATCCGACGGCACGATCCAACATGCTCGCCGGAAGCAGCCGTGGCCGCAGGGCTGCCCGTTCCGCATCCTGTCGATCGACGGCGGCGGCATTCGCGGCGTCTTCCCCGCGGCCTTCCTCGCCGAACTCGAAAGCCGCTTCCTCGACGGCGCGTCGATCGCCAATCATTTCGACATGATCGCCGGCACCTCGACGGGCGGCATCATCGCGCTCGCCCTTGCCCACGGGATGACGGCGCGAGAGGCGTTGAACATCTATCTCGAGCGCGGTGAGCGCATCTTTCCTAGGGCGGCCGGGCTTGGCAAGGTTTCAAGGGCGCTGCGTTGGCTGTTCGAGCCGAAGCACGACCAAGCCGCCCTCAAAGAGGAGCTGCTGCGCATCTTCGGCGACAAGGTGCTCGACGACGCCATCACCCGGCTGGTGATCCCGAGCTTCGAGGGGCGCCACGGTGAGCCGTTCCTCTACAAGACGCCGCACCACTCGGACTACCAGAAGGACCGCCACAAGAAGTTCGCGCATGTGGCGCTCCACACGACCGCAGCCCCTTCTTATTACCCCGGTGTCGAGGACGATGGTTACATCATGATCGACGGCGGCATCTGGGCCAACAACCCGATCATGAACGCGCTGGTCGATGCGCTCGCCTGCTTCGACATTGCGCGCGAGGACGTACGTATCCTGAGCCTGGGCACGGGGGAGTCCACCTTCACGGTCGATGAGCGGGCGCGCAATGGCGGCATCAAGGATTGGGCGTTCCTGCGCTCCTTTAATGCGGCCGCCCGCGCGCAGTCCCGCAATGCTCTCGGCCAAGCCTATCTGCTGGTCGGCAAGAACAACGTTACGCGGATCGATGTGCCGGAAAGCGATGCGCCGATCGCGATGGATGACGTGCAGCGCTCGGTCCGCGAGCTACCTATGGTGGCACGCAGTCTCGTCGAAGGCGCCGGGCATCACATCGAGCGGGTGTTTCTCGATGGCGCGGTCAAGAAATTCATCCGTTGTCCGATGACATAGGCGAATGATAAGGTTCTCGTCTCTACCGGGCAGTGAGCAGGCGGCAGGCGAGCTCGCGCTCGCCCCAGCGGGTCGAGAAGGTGTCGGAGACCTCGAACCAGCTCCCGGCATTGCCGATGCCATGGTTGGCGCCCATGCAAGAGCACTGGCATTCGTGCCCCTGTGCTTCCTGGCACGCCCGCGCACAGATCTCCTGCTCGCGATAGGGCTGAATGATGTAGACCTTACCGTAGCGCTGTAGCGCGCGATCGACGAAGTCGTTGAACCAGGACTTCGGCAGCTCCCAATAAGCCTGATTGCCGCCGATCCATTCAGGTGTTGTTCGCCGGCCATTCTGCAGCCATTGCCCATTGTCGTCGGCAAACGGCAGGCGCACCCGAAGCCTCTCGCCACGCCCGGTCCGGCGTAGCACGACCGGCGTTGGCTTCTGCTTCCAAACGTAGTTGAGAGTGAGCCACTCCATGGAAACCTGCTACAGATCGCGATGGCGGGCCGGCACTTCGCCGTGCTCAGCTATCACATATTCTAGTGCGAACAGAACGACGAAAATCAAAGTTCTCGTCCGCGCCTGCGACGATCGGCGATAAGCGTGCTCTAGCTGCTCATCAGCGCGAGGGCGATATCGTCCACATAGTCAGGGACCTCGCCGGAATCGACGCCGGGACATACCTTTCCCGCCCGTATGGCCACGGCGACAAGGTGCGCAATGGCAGCTGAATGCCTGATTCGACGAGCTATCGCCGAAGTCGCGCTCGACCGGTGGCGGCTGGGGTGTCCTGCTGGCATTGGAAGGTGCGACTGGCGCTGTTTATCCGGGCGTCACCTTCCGAAAGGTGCATGATACCGAGGGGCCGACGCGAATGAGCTTCCGCAGCATACGGTGAAAGACGTGTAAGGCATCCATCGTATCCAGCTTGGAAGGGTTTCGACAGCTGAATACTTTCAAGGCGCGTTCGGATGAAAGTTAGCTCCAGGCGCGATTGAACTGAAATAATTTTCCGGTTTATCCGAATTAAAGCGGCCCGATAGCTCCTCACCCGCGGGCCGGAGAGAGTTACTCTGCTGAAAACATACTGCAGGTCGGCGCGCCTCCGACCCAACAGTTAGGAGCCGCGGTCTTGGGCTATTTGACGTGTGCCAGAAGTCGCCGGTTCTGAACTTCAACAGGTTAGAGCACGATTCAGAACGAAGCAGCCGAAGTCGTCGGCCGTCTCAATTCAGGCTTGGCTTCAGAGGCAGCCCGTGGTGGCGCGGCAATCGTCCTGAGCTGCAAGTGAGTGCCAACGCGTGAAGCAATCTGTCATCGCACTAAGCGAACTCCAGGATGATCGCCGTCGATGAAATGAACGCCCGCGGCCTCAAGAGCGCGCCTGACGGCCGCCAAATTGTTGATTGACGGAATCCGGCGGCCTTTTTCGAAATCACGAATTGTACTCTCGCTCAAATTGGACCGAGCAGCCAATTCAGCCTGAGACCAGTCGAGCAAACCACGAGCCGCCCGAGATTGATCGGGAGTCATTCAACCGCCATTTCATGGGAACACGATTTTCGTTTAACGACCACGAAAAGCGTTGACATCCGCGAATATAAACGCTAACCGTTTAGAATTGTCGGTTTCCGTTTACCGAGCCGAAAAAATGCGTGATCATGTCGAAGGCACCAGCCCCGAGGGAGCTATCGGAGACCTAGACGCTCCTTTGGTCGCCTTCGAAAACCAGTTCTTGGCGTTGATAGCTGAACTCGATCGTGACGGTGAAAACCTCAAGCAGTCCGACGAGTACTTGACGGCGCGGGATGAGGCCCTACTGGCCCGCCTTGATCCCGTTGAACGAGCCATCATGGGGACCCCCGCCTATACGATGACGGGCTTGAGTGTAAAGGCCCGTCACTTGGCCTACGTTCTGTCCGAGTACTGGGAAGCCCCAATCGATCAAATCGGCTGGGAAGGACGAGCGGTGCGTCTGCTCGTTGAAGCGATATGCAACGCCGCAAGCACGCCGTTAAGCATCCGAGATGCCATAAGTCGGAAAACAGCAGACGGAAGGTGCCCATAGAGACCCAACCGGTGAGCGTGGCGAGAGCGGCTCCTCAGTCGGGAGGCGAATGCGCTGGAACGCTACCGCCTTTCCACACCAACCAAACTTGCGATATCTTATCCACTCATTCGCCTAAATCTTTCCGGCGCAAGCATACCGCCCGCGCCTTCAGGCTTATGCGCGCTCAAACCTGACTTTGGGATCGGGTGGCTGCGGGGAGCGGATATGAACCCCGACCTCAAGGTTATGAGACAGATAAGCGCCAGATCCGAAGAGCTGGCTCTGAGGCAAACTAGCTGAACGCCCGATGGGAATGGCAGCGCGCGGCAAGGTCGGCATCTTCCTCGACTTCGAGAAGTTAAGCGCGACCATTAACAAGAACGTGAGTTCCGATACGACATGACCTGCCACGGAACTTTCGTCCAGCGGCGGTTAGCACCTAAGTGCTTTGGCCGGCGTTCTGCCGCAAATTCTCAACGACTATCTGGCGAGGATTGCCGGCTTCGGCTGTGTGGGGCTGATCTTTTGGTAGCTGCACTGTCTAACAAACGTGCGGGGGACTGGCCGCCCCCGGCCCCCGCCCGTCCACGAAATCATCAACGGCATTACCTCGATATTCGACGGAATATCAAACAACGTTCCGCTCTAACATATTACGGCGCGCGCGGAGACCTAACCACTTGGCACTTACATATAGACTTCCATGAGCGCGTCGGCCGTAAGCACCGGGCACTTAACCGATGAAATCGAAACAGTCGAAAAGCCTGCAATTGGAAAGCCCCCGATAATCTGCGCGGCCTGCTCTGGTGATAGACCCTGCGGCGCAAGATTTACGTCTTGAGCAATCACGTAGAGCCGCCAGACGCCGATAAAGTTTTCATGCCGCTCTCGCATCTGTCCCAACGCCACATCGAGCGGGAATGCTCCGGCATATTCCCCACTCGATCCAGGATCCGTGAGAACGGTCCGGAATTCGCCACCTTGACCAGCAGGAGGCCTAGCAATGAAGGTTACGTATAATTCCTGACCTCTATAAGAACTGCCGTCCGGCCGCGTAAGAACGGCCTTGACGGGGACCGAAGCCTGACTGACAGCAACGCGTCCTGGCGCGATCAATTTCTTCGATCCTAACAGGTGAGTATTTTTCTTATCGTCAGTGCCCGATGCATTGTAGACGCCTTTGTCCGTCGTTCTGGTATAGAGCCACGTGCACCGAACGCCGAAAGGCTTGCCGGCCTCAAGATCGTCGAGGGGAACAAGGTTGACCTCGAGCTTTTCCGACAAGGTTCGTTCATTTTGAGCTACGGGCGTAGCTGCCTGCCCGCGCCGCCACGGATCTACATCATCGGCCAAACCAACTGTGACGGCCGTTGAAGCTACCGCGGATGCGATCGAAGCAGGGGTTGTTTCGGTTGGTCCGGTCGTCGGCTCACCGTCAGGCATCCGGCAATTGCTTCTTGTTCCGGTCTTCTCGTCATAATCGCATTCCACACCACCGCTCGCCGTCCCATGCCCCTGGGAAGCGAGAATGACCGCCACAATTGCGGCGATAACCGCAACAATCCAGGCCACAATTTTCCACCATGGATCATTGAAGGCCAACGGACCATACTGCCCGGTAAATCCAATCTCGACTTCCGCCGTAAAGCGGCGGATGAGCCACGGGCCGGGATTCCGCTTGCGGATCGGTTCGCTGCCTGGCCCTGGCTGATACTCAACGGGGGGACCACTCGTTTCAATGACGCCGAGGCGTAGCGTACCTTCCGGTACCTGACAGACGTACTCACCCCGCGCGCGATTGTAGAGCGTTCGCGAAACGAATATTTTTCTCAATATCCGCGCAGGCTGAAAACCCGCAGACTGGACCCGGATGCTGAGAAGCGTCTTACCCGGTGACGATTGACTAAAGTCGCAGTCCCAACTGCACAGCACGGATTCGCCAGCCCGCAGAAGCGGCAATTGCACGGTCTTGGACCGCGGCACAATACCGGGATCACCAATACCTTCCATATAGATTTGTACGCCCGTCAGATCCTGTTGCGACGTGTTCGTTATATAGCAGTTGATGGACTGATAGAACAGAGCACCATCGAAGATGCCATCGGGAAGCATCAGCCCGGTGATTTTCTCGACAGAGAATGGCCGGTGAGTAATCTCGACGGGGAGATTCATGGCTCACTTCCTCACGATGAGGGCCGCAACACCACCCGACCGGCGTCCGTCAGCAATGGCGACGACGTCAATGACATCAAAGGCGGGCGCGCCTGGCAGAGTTTCGCTCAGAAGAAATAGGAAGCGGCTTTCCCCACGTGGTATCTGCAAAGTAAGTGAGTTTACCTGCCACCAATTTTGCGATGGCGTCGCGCTTTCGGAAAGGCCAACGCGCGCAACCCCCTCGGTTCGACCCAAAGACCAAGATAAGCCGCTGCTCCAGAGCAACTGACGGATTTCACCGTCGCGGATGTTCGGGCGAGTGATTTCCAACATGATTCGGTCTGAGTCTGCATAGGGCGCGGCTGCCTCGAATGGAATAACCCTGATGTTGCCCGGCGCATCATCGATCACTTCGATATTGCGTTGACCGACTTGCGAGAGCCATTTGCTGCGCAGAGCAATGTCCCATCCGGCGGGAAGCGGGTCCAGAACATGCCGAATAACGCACACCAGGCAACCGTGGCCGCCCGCGGCTGGTACAAACGGCACGACGCATAATACGTTGTCGTCCGATTGATGAGGCAGGTCAACCTGCGACGTGCCAATGAGCTTGATAGTCCGCTTGCCCAGCGCGACGCTAAAGGTCTGAAAGTAAAAATCGACAAATGCCCCATCGGCATCGCCTTGAGTGTCAGTATTGGATACGCGCGCCCAAACATAGTTTGTCTTCTTGGCCTGCGCTTGGCCCGGCGATCCATAAGGATCGTCACCAGGGACTACCCAGATATAAGGATTTCTAAAATTTGGCAGCCCTTCGTTCGATGAACCATCCCCGATCCAGAGCTTTCCTGACACGTAAATCTCCCAATTGAATCCAACTCTTGTTCAACTCTGGATATGGTCAAGACTCCACGATCCGCTACCGATCTCGGTAGCTGGACATAAATAGCAGAAGTCTAGCTTATCGCGCACCGACCGGCATCATTCGACGGAATGCAATAACCCGTCTCGAAAAGTTCAAGGGTGTCTCAATATACTGGAGACGCCCCGTGGCTTCCCTAATCCTGCCAAAGCAATCTATGGATGTATAGAGGCTTGCAGAATTATTTTCACGCCCACGAGAAGTCGACGATAGGAATACTAGCCGGGCGTAGTCGCCATGCCTCCATTCAGAATGGCGGAAGCCGTCGGCACTCGCCATGGCGACGAGATTGCCGAGTAGTACCTGTCCTGCTCTAGAGCGGAGCAGCGAAGAGGTCGCACGCATAATTGCCCGCGTGAAGCGGGCCATTTCGCGTCGGCAGCGTTGAAGCCCGAATTTGGTTGCGGGGACCTGCAACCATCTCAAATTGCTTTTTCAAGCCGTGGCTTAGAGCGCAAGGTCAGACACTCACGGTGGGGACGTTGGCGCCCCTAGAGAGACGGTGAAAATCCTCCGATTTCGATGGGTTTGCCAGTTCTTAGGTCAATCTGGGTCTTCTTCAACAGCAGATCGGATGCACCGCCGGAGTAATCCGCAAAGGCCTTCGCCGCACCTGCCAACCGGTCAGCGGATATGCCGTCCTCGCGGGCAAACTGCGCTTGCAACTCTGGCTGTACGTCTCCGAAAAAAGACGACATGTGCCCCGGCAATTGAGTAGCCACTGCTGGGTCCTACAGGCAATTGACGAGCTCCTGTACCTCCATCTGGTGCCTGTATGGCGCATTCACGTTCGTCATGACGAGCCGCCGCGTCATGCCCTGCCTTTTAGCTTGCATGAGAAGGCGGCACTCCGTGCGTGTACAGCGGAATCCATTCTTGTCCACGGAGGACACCAACGCTCCAGCTAGAAAAGCTCGCATAAGGTCCCTCTCGGCGAGCTCTTTGCTCACCAGCAGTCAGGTTCGCCGTGTATCGGTCGCCGTCAGGGGAGGCCACCGTTAGGTGGAAAGATTTGTCGGCACTTATCAGGTCCCCAAGCTGCGATGGCCCAAAGTGAAGGCTGTCCAGATCGGGGCGCATTATCGCGTCGTCAAAACCGAAGACGGCGTAGGGATGACCGGCGAGCTGAACCTGCGGCGGCTCTCCTTCCGGAAAGACCAGCGCATCCATCCTGCCGGTTGGCCCCTTGATCGCGAGCCCGAATGTACGCTTGCCATTACGCTCCTGAAGGAACCAGGTTCCCTGCGAGAGCCCCGAGAACTCCATGGCGCGCCCGTGGGCGACGACGCTTAGCATTCAATCCTCCCGCGTTACATTGACGAACCTCGATCCTAACGAGAGCTCGATTGCGGCAAAAGGTTTTTTGTTCAAGAATTCTGCCTTGATGATCCCATCAATAAGGGTGGTCTGTTCCAGAAGTACTCGCGGTTGCCCATCGCGGCTTCCGCGTAATGGTCGATAGCAATCAAGATTGCTTGGACGTGGTGATAGTACCAGCCTTCATGCACGCCGATCCTACGCGCTTCCGCCAAACTCTCTATGAAAGGCGGCACGCGTTTGGGCAACCGTTCGCGTAGCTCCAAGGTGTTCAGACGCTTGCG
This sequence comes from Bradyrhizobium sp. HKCCYLS3070, assembly GCF_051167575.1. Lineage (NCBI taxonomy): Bacteria > Pseudomonadati > Pseudomonadota > Alphaproteobacteria > Hyphomicrobiales > Nitrobacteraceae > Bradyrhizobium > Bradyrhizobium sp. HKCCYLS3070. Next base: position 63,626 of record NZ_JBNPTI010000013.1, on the reverse strand, counting down.
CTCGCCCAAGAGCGTCTCCACTCGGTTAAGCATGACCTGAAGGTCGCGCTCGGCGACCGTGGTCGACCTCCCGGCCCGTTGCAGCGTGAGAAGGTCCCGGCGCATCCGGCGACATTCTTACGCGCGTGCTCGATCTCTGCCCGAATAAACGCAATGTCCAGCATTGTTCGCCTCATCTGAATTGAAGCGAGCGCTAGAACATAACCAGAACAACAAGTCTAGTCCGGAAAACAAGGCGCAATACCCCTGTTCACAGGTGCTGCCGCCCGTTCCGCAAGCCCGTGGCAGAGCTTAGATTGCGCCAAATCACATTATGAGGGGAAATGTCAGGCTTTCGCATCAATCCATCCGACTTAGCTAAGGCAATTGAAAGAGCGAAGGCGGCTCAAGATGACGTCGAAATTCAGTGGATCAGTGCCGCCGCCGCCATCAATCTCCTCAAACCAATATATCGGTCATCAGCCCGCATGGCTCAATGCGCCATCTGCGAGCATGCAAATGGGGAGCTGGTCCGAGCGCGGGCACGCAGATACATGATCGGCAACGGCGCCCGGGATGATTTCCCGATCCCTAATGTGTTTTGGTGGGCTGATGGCCGCGAGGCGATGACCCAAGATTGGCAGACTGGGTCTTTCAGCACATGGATAAACGACACGGAGCACCGTGCATTTCAGGTGAAATTCGTTCAGGAGGACATTGAAAAAATGATGCCAGCGGACGCTCATATCCACACCATGTCTTTCAAGCAGCCCCCGAGCAACAAGGTGTTCCTTGTCCACGGGCGAGATGAGGCTTCGAAAAACGAAGTTCACCTATTTCTAAAAGCGATCGACCTTGACCCTATCATTTTGCACTTGCGACCCAACAAAGGGCGCAGCATCTTGACTAAGTTCAAGGAGGAATCTGGCGGAGCCGATTTCGCCGTAGTTTTGATGACGCCGGACGATGAAGGCGGCATCGCGGGATCTGGCGCTAGCCAACGGCGCGCGCGCCAAAACGTGGTCTTCGAACTTGGCTATTTCATCGGCAAGCTAGGCCCTACCCATGTCGCCGCCTTGGTCAAAGGCGAAATCGAAAAGCCGTCGGATTTCGACGGCATCGCCTACATCCCGTATGATTCCAACTGGAAGACAACCCTTGCCCGTGAGCTTCTGGCCGCGAAGATTCCGTTCGATCCTGCAAAGGTCTTAACAGCCTGAGCTGGTTGAATCCGAGAATCTTCTACGGGGCTCTCGTTCTGGCCCTCCGCGCTTCTTTGATGTCCTTGATGGCATCGGCGTTGCTGTTGACCCGCTCCTCGACGCGCCCGATCTGGATCGCCTGGGACGCCATAGCGTTGACCGGGCCTCGACCTCGTTGAGCCGGGTTTCGGCTTTGGCTGCCCACCAAACGATGGGGCCTGTCTGCATCAACACGCCAATGATGATCCCGATTGGGATGCTCTTTCTGAAGATGCCGCCAGTCCATGGGATCGATACGCTTGCCTTTGCGACGGTTATCGACCGGGCTCATTGAAAGGCCTTACGGACCTTGGCGTCACAGCAGCGGACGGTACGGAACCGACCATTCGCGATAGCGAGAGCCGCGATCAGTCATCCAAAATTGTTAGCCCATATAGGAAGCGATAACGAGCATGCCGTCGCCGCTGGACATCGTGATGTTGCCCACCATAAACTCGGACACGCTGCTCTAAGTTGGCTGTCATTCCGATCGGCGCTCGCTCCGTCTTTCGACTTCTTTTGAAGCTCCGCTGCGATCCTGTCGAAGCGCTCAATGGCGGCACCCATGGCGCGGCTATCCTCTAGGTACTCTGACTGATCGCGATAATCAGCTCTGATCATATCTTCTGCGTCTCTAGGCCCCCTACGCTTCCGCCGCGATTGGGCACCATATCGTGCTTTGGGCTGTTGCTCTTCGGAGCCCTATCGATGACGAAATCGAGTGGACATCCGCAACCCGCCGTGTGATGCTGACTGCATTGCAATTACGAAAGTTGTCCAGATTGAAGCGGCCGCGACCATGGGCAAAAGATCCGACGACGGCATCGTAACCTCATCCGGCGGATGGCTGGCCAATGCGGCGGCAACGCTATCAACAACCATCTCAGATCCAAAGACGTCCACGCTTATCGTCAAGGTCGCTCCGCATCTGAAGAATATCGTAGCAGATACGATTTCTGAGTTCACTTCTCTCGAAGCCCCAGGAAGCAAGCCCGCCAGCAAAGCCATTGCTGCTCCCGCCAAGCCGCGCGCAGCTCGCAAGGCTGACCGTGCTGCGCCCGAACCTGTGAAGCCGGTAACCGCCGAGCCAGCGACTATACCGGTTGCAGCTCATTTCAAGCTGGTCTTCTGGTCCGTGTTGGTGCTGACCTTGCTGGTAAGCGTCGCTTTCGTCGCGCTCGCCGTTTTCGTCAAAGACCCAACGGCAGGACAAACCGCCGCGATGGAGACGACCCGAACGCTCGCGGTCGCTGGCTTCGGCGCGATCGTTGGCTTGCTGGGCGGCAAGAGCATTCAGTGAGACGGCGCTACCCCCGGTGCCAATCCCTGCAGATCGTCGCAAGAGTAGTAATGCCAAAATACCAGCCGCGAACACTGCGAGCGCGATGAGGTGCGCTGCACTCCTGCGGTTGCTGCGTTCTCGCCCGTGCTTGCGGACGAGACCGCACTCGAGGCGACGGAGGCGACACGCGCCGCGTTTCGGTGACGGCAGCGTCATAACAGCCTTAATGCTGGCATTCTCCGCCTCAATGGCCTCCACCTGCGCCTCAACTGGGCGACAAGGGGCGCAACCGATTTGAACGGCAAGTCCCCTAGCGCGATCGCAATGAGGTTCAGCTCTTCTGCCTCAGGCTCTTTGAGGCGGTACATGATACCCATTCTTCCTTTCTCTTTTTGTGGGCTCTCGAACACTCCGTGCATTCACGCCGTACGAGAATTTCGCTAGCTTGCCACCTTTGATCGGGGGGGAGTTCTAGCAGTGCTTGGTCCGTCTCACGTCGAAACCAAAATTGAGTACGCCGCGATGCGGCAAATACATGTCGCTATCGAATGCTATCGGCAGCAGCATTGGGAATGCGCCATTACGCTCGCCGCTGCGGCTGAGGGCATGCTGCCCAACACAGATGAACCTCACTTCCGGCAGAGGGTGAAAGAGTTTGCCGTCCGCGTGCCCGAAATGGAAGGCTTCACGAACGATCCGAACGCGGTAATCAACTGGCTCAAGCACGGCAACGTAGATGGCGAGCGCCGCGAGATAGTGGCTATCAATAATAGCGAACCGCCAGTGATCATCTGGCGTGCTATCACCAAGTTTTATGCCATCTACAACTTCGTTTCGCCACAGATGCTGGCATGGCAAAGTTCCATGAAGCAGGCGCTAATCGATGCTGGCGTAAAGCCGAAGCGTCGATGGATCGCCGCTCGGCGGCTGAACCTTCGCGGTCGGGACGCCACACCGACATCTCTTGGTGCCATCCCGGGATGAAGCACTACTAACCGTCTCCCGGCGGGGTGTGGGAGAGCTGTCCCACCTCGCGAAATTAATGCCGAGAGACCGCCGTATTCACTCGGATCTGCTCATGTGAACACCGACCAACAGGAATTCCTTAACTCACACCAATGAGATAGCCGCGTGAGGCCCGCGAAGCGTCAGCACCCGAGGTGCATAGGGTGTGAGAAAGCCCTTGCTTCGTTCTTCTGGCCTTCGGCTGCACTTTTACGCGGACGCAGGTTTGCTGTTCAACGATTTGGGTCAGACCCGCTTCGCGCGATGAACTTGCTTGAGGCGAAACGGGAACGGTCAGAATGGACCCTGGCGCCTGGCGTGAACTCCGGCGGCGAGCAGCAGCGCCACTGCCATCGGATCAAGGACGGCAACGAGCGCCAGCGTGAGCAGGCGGACCGCTCGCTCAAAGTCCGCGGCGGGTATGCCAATCAGCTCAGCGAAATATCGTATCGGTCCGACTTCGGCCTCGGCACGCCTGCGTTGCGCATCAATCTTGGCTTTTTCGATCTGTAAATTGGCGAGAGCCTGGGACTCACGTTGGCGTTCCGCCGCGATGTCGGCACGTTCGCGACGCCTCTGGTCAGCAATCGTCATCGCTCCGACCGGCCGGCCAAGGCGCGTCGCTTCGTCGATAGCCGCATCGATCTGGGCAATGCGCCGGTCAATGTCGATGACCACTCGGCTCTGCATCCCGAGGCGCGCCTCAACGTCCGCAGTTCTGTCGGCAAGGGTGAGATCTATGGAGGCCAGATGGTCGAGGTGAGCGCGGGTCAGGAAGCCGAATACGCCAACGGCGTTCAGGCCCATCAACACGCCAATCATCAGGACGAGGACGAACCTCAGGAGGGACGGCGCAGACGTCCAATGCTCAGTCAGCCAGGCCGCCGCCACGAGCTTGCCAGCCTCCAGTACGGCTCCCATGATGATGACAGGCCAGAAGGCCCCGGCGAAAATCGCAGTCAGGCCGTCAATGGAAAAGGCGGCCGATACACAAGCAAGCGCCAGAGCCACAATTAAAGCGGCGAGCTTGACGCGTGTCGGGGAACGATGGGCTCCCTCCGCTCCGGACGCCCCTGTGACGCCGGCGGCGTCCGTAACAACGGCGGGACCATCTGTAACGATCGACGTCACGGTCCCCGTTACATTGATCGCTTCGGCGTTACGGCTGATTAGGCCCGCGCGCTCCCAGGCTTTCAGGCGACGACTGGTCCGCATCCTATTCCACCCCCATTGGCGCCCGAGCTCAGCGGCGCTGACCGTCACGCGTCCCTCGGGCTGGGAGCGCAGCCAGGCCAGCGCCTCCATGTCATCGAAGGGATGGGGCGGAACGGACTCGGTCATGATCAGATGCTCCTTGGGTCTCGGCCCCGCTCGATCGGAGGCGCGCGAATGGCCGGCAGCTGCAAAGCGATGACGCTGACCTCAGTGGCCGGAACGGGGAGCTGCCTGCCCAGACCGGGATCGGTCATCCCTCCTGCTCGCCCTTGGGGAGAATACGGAGGGGCCCTGGGCGTAGTGGCGCCGGATGGCGGACGGTTCTAGCCGCCGCTTGGCGAAAGCGCATCAAGCCTCGCGAGCCCTGCCCTGCGCGCAGGTGTCCCGCAAAGGTGGCACGTCTGAATCCAGAGCGGAACGGCCGAATCGCGCGACATCGCACGCTACAGCCCTCCCCTTAACGGCCACGATGAGCACCGTTGCTGCGGACCTGCCGCCGATCGACACTCGGTCTGAGCCATCCGTATCGCCGATTTGCGTGGGGCCTTAACACCAGTTTTCCTCGATGCTGGACCGATCCGTGTTGAATCGATGCTAACGGGCCGTCCGACATTCTATTTCGGATCTGCATTCGAATAGCATCGCCGATGCAGTTCGATCGCTCTGGCTTCTATCGATAGATCGCCAAGAACGTACGACGGGATGCCGATGGTCCGACCGAAGCCGCAGCAAAGATGCTGTCTGAGACTCACTACTGGTGTAGCTACTGCGCGGTGTCTGAGCGCAGTTCAGCCTGGGATTGGAGAGGAGCGAGCGGAGGGCGGGTTCGACGGCAAGATAAAAGCGCCTCTCCGCGGCGTAGACTCGGCGGTCGTAAGTTTTTGAGGTTACTTATCGCAGCACGGCACTGCTCCAACACTCATAGTGTTGCTAGAGGAAGAAAGACCTGAGAGATCAATGTCCCGAATGGCACTAATCGCAGCTTAGCGAACTAGGTCGCAGAATTGGGACATACCTAGCCATGCGCGCATGGAAGGCTGCTACAGGGCTAACGGAGCCCGTCAAGGCTCGCCCTAAGCGCGCGGCGAAGCCGCTGACGGGCCTTGACCGGATTGCGGCTGGCCCGGACCTTTTCCTTCGAGGCGCCAATGGCTTCTTGTGAGCGGGGCTGCACTGATCACAACGCGAAGCAGTCCCGCGGGTCAGCTTTCCCATGAAGAACAGAAACGATCCAGGTCGATCCGAGGCGACACGATTAACCCAAAGCCGACGTTTGCGGCCGCATCAGCGGATTATCCGCTTTTGACCCAAAGCCGATCAGCGGCAGCATCCCCGGCGAAAGACTGGTTTTGGTCCAGAGACATCCGCACTTTGTTCAACGGCTCCTTAGCCCACGCGGACGGTATAGAGAAATTTTGGCGAATTAGACCAGCAATCGGTTACTATCACCAGACGATACTGAGCAGCTGCTTCCACACGCTATAGCCGCAACTCGCGAAGGCACTCTGCCAGCGAATGACGCACCCCAGCCTGTTCTAATCAATCCAGTTGCTGAATGTATTTGCAGCGCTGGGCCGAGCATATGCGCGATCAGAATTGCGATCTGTCTGGGCATCGCTGAGAGGACAAACAACCTGCGCCCGCGCTTCGTTGGTTGCGGATAGACGAGCTGTACGACGGGCTTGGCGTACGAAGGCCATAATCCTTCGCGCGCCCCGAGGTTGATGCATCCTGCGCTGACCCATCAGCACACAACCCGCCGTCTTCATTAGCGTCGCTAGGCCTCGAATAAGTTGATCCGTTTTGCGTCGATTACCGGTCGGCAGACTCGATAAACGCGGCCACCTCCCGCGGATGAGACAGCATCACTGCGTGGCTGCTATTTATTTCTTCCACTCGCGCACCGCTTCGCTTAGCCATCTTTCTCTGTGAACTGGGGGTTATCATGCGGTCCTGAGACGGGATCAGGAAGGAACTCGGCTTTGCCTTCCAGCCCACTTTTGTGGTCTTGGCTTCGACGGCTTTCAGTCCCCATGGCACTTGCGCGGCCGCCATGAACTCAGTCAGCGCCGCAGGGGAATCCGCCGCAAAGGAAGTCGGGAACTTCACGGGATCGACCAGCAGGTAACCGTCTTGCGGCGGCAGCAGGGGCGCCTTCGCCTCGCCAGGCTCTGCCGGCCAGTCATTCAGGGATGCGGCAGATTCGCCAGCGTCCGGCGCAAAGGCCGCGATGTAAGCCAGGCTCTTGACCTTCGGATTGTCGCCAGCCTGTGTGATCACCATGCCGCCATACGAGTGGCCAACCAGCACAACAGGGTATTTGGCTGCTGCGATCACGGCTTCCGTGGCGGCGACGTCACCCTCGAGCGTGATGGTCGGATTCTGGACCACCAGCACTTCGTATCCGCCCTTTTTAAGGAGATCGTATACCGCTTGCCAGCCTGAGCCATCGACAAACGCGCCGTGCACAAGGACGACCGATGTCGTTTTCTGTTGCTGAGCTCCCGCGGAGTTCGACGTGATAGCGAGCGCGCACATTGCCAGCAGAGATGCCAAATAGTTCACAGGAATTCCTTTCGTGTTGTGGGGCGTCGTGATAGATCGGCTACCTTTAAGTTCGTGCGAAAGTCTTGCGTCAGGGCCGTTCATTCGTTCGGTCGAGGAAGTCGCTGATCAGCGGCGCCATCACGTCGAGTTGGTCCTCAAGTGCGAAGTGACCGGTGTCGAGGATGTGTAACTCGGCGTCTGGCAAGTCGCGCAAATAGGAATGTGCGCCGGCTTCAGCGAAGACCTTGTCGTTCTTGCCCCAGAGGATTAGAGCGGGCGGCTTCCTTTCGCGGAAAAACGCTTGGAACGCCGGATAAAGCGGGATATTGGTCGCGTGGTCGTAGAGCAGGTCGAGCTGAATGTCCTTATTGCCGGGACGATCCAGCAGCGCTTGGTCTTGCACCCAATTGTCAGGACTTATGCGCGTCAGATCGCGGACGCCATCGGTGTATAGGAATTTAGTCGCGCGGAGAGAGACGAGGGATGAAAGCGCATTCCTCCGCTCCTCCGTTCCTTCCCTCCAATACGCCTTGATCGGGTCCCAAGCTTCCCGCAATCCTTCTTCGTAAGCGTTGCCGTTCTGGATGATGAGGGCAGTCACGCGCTCCGGATGCTTGAGGGCGAGGCGATAGCCGACCGGTGCGCCGTAATCCATGACGTACATGGTGTAGCGTTTCGCTCCGAGTTGATTCAGCAAGGCGTCGATCATCTCGGCATAGTTCGCAAAACTATAGGAAAAGCGGTTGCGATCCGGCGCATCGCTTTGCCCGAAGCCGGGGTAATCCGGCGCGATGATACGGTATCGGTGGGCTAGATTCGGAATCAGATTGCGGAACATGTGTGAGGACGTCGGAAAGCCGTGCAGAAGGAGAACGACGGGCCCATCTGCTGGCCCAGCTTCGCGGTAGAACACGTTCACGCCGCTGATGGCGGCCGTGCGGTAATGAACGGTTAAATCGCCTACGCTGCCGCCGGGCATTGGCCCGCAACGATGAGCGGGCGTTGCCCCCGGTCCACATGCAGAAGCCGTGGACCTCCCGAGCGATGGATGTGCGCTTACAATGGTTAAGGCGATGAGAGTCGCGCAAGAAAGGCGCATGGCAACTCCTTTATACGGTACGTCGTTCCTCAAACCCGATTATCTCACGTCTACGGATTCCGCGATTACTGCCGTACGTTCGGCAAGTTCGGGAACCCTGGCCAAGTAGGCCTGGTAATGTTGCGAGGCGCGATGTGCTTCGACCGCAGTGATATCTCGGTAGAGCTCATCAAGGACGTAACGATGATCGTTCGAAGTGTCGCGCCAAACGTCCCAACGCAGATTACCGGGCTCTGCCCTGCAATGCGGCGCAAGGCCGACCAGAAGTTCTCTCAGCTCATCGCTTTTGCCGGGGTGAGCAACCAGAAGAGCAGTAATCTTCGACGGCATCGCGATCGACCAAAACTTTTCAGAGTGACTGCTGGCTTCAGTTCAGCCAGGCGATGTTCGGCTGCCTATCTTATAATTTTCTCAGTGCTGCCAGCAGCTCTTTTGCCAGGCGCCCGGCTGAGGCGGGATTCTGGCCGGTGATGAGACGTCCATCGACGACAACGTGAGGTTCCCAGTTTGCCACGGACGTATATTCGGCGCCCTCTGCCCGCAGGGCGTCCTCAAGTTCGTAGGGAACATCTTCGCGCGCGTAGTCGTACTCTTCCTTCTTCGAGAACGAAGTCAGCTTCTTGCCCTGCACGAATGGCTTGCCATCGCCAAGGTCCACCCCGAGAAGCGCGCACGGACCGTGACAAACGGCCGTCACGAATTTTCCCGTGCTCCAGGCGCGCACGACTGCATTTTGAACGATGGGGTTACGCTGGATGTCGACCATCGGCCCGAGCCCGCCGGGCACGAGAATGGCATCAAAATCCGCAGCATCCACCTCGGCAAGTTTGCGGCTGCGATTGAGGCGGCGAAAAGCCTTGCTTTCAAGAAAGGCCTTTTCCGCAGGATCTTTCTCGTCGTAGGCATCGTAGGGCGTCCATCCGCCTCTCAAGGAAGCGAACTCAACGGCGATGCCTGCCTTGTCAAGAACATCGAACGGATGCGCGACCTCGGCGAAAAAGAAGCCCGTCTTACGATTTTGCGGGCCGATCACCGCTGCGTTGCTGACGATAAACAGGACGTGTTGAGTCATGATTCGTTTCCTGGAGGTATCCATAAAGTCGAAGAGCGCCGCAACGACACTACCCGCGCGGCCCAGAACCGTATTTCCGAATCCTGCGGGATCATGAGCAATCCCTGCGGTACTCCGCATCGGAACGATCGGCATTCACCTCGATCTGGCCGCAGCACAACTCGCGATACTGCCCCGGCGTAAGGCTTGCGGCCTTGCGGAAGACGCGCGTGAAGTTTGCTTGCGAGCCAAAACCGAACTCCAGGGCGATTTCGACCAGCGACAGTCGGTTGCGCGCGAGCTCGTGCCGCGCAGCCTGGACGCGCCGATCGGTCACGTATCGGTGCGGTGACAATCCCGTCGCCTCGCGAAACAGCCGGGAGAAATGATAGGGGCTGAGACAGGCCTGAGCCGCCAGATCCTCGAGTCTGATTTCGTCTCCCAGAGACGACTCGATATAATCGAGCACGCGCTGCAGGCGCCGTGGATCGAGCGACGGAGACCTGTCGGGCGCACGCCAGCGGTCGATCGTATAGTTGCCCAGGAGATGCGCTGCAAGCGCGACTTGAATTCCCTCCACGAACAGCGCGTCAGTCGACTGGCGCGGACGATGAAGCAGATCCCGAAGCGGCGAGCAGATGTGGAAGAGCACCTGGTCCGTCAGACCGTGGGCGTAGGCGATCTCGATCCTTGCCGGATCGATATTGAAGTCCGCAAGCGCGCTCTGGTCCAGCAGCGCCGGCGGGAGGTAGAGGTGAAGACACTCCATCCGGTCCGAAAGCTCGAGATGGCTCTCCTGCGTCCCGACCGGAACGAGGTAGCTCATGCCGGGGCGCGCGAGGCTTTTCTGGACTTCACCGTTGCCGGTGCGACACACCATCCCGCCGCCGGACAGTAGCATTACCAGTTCGGTGCAGATAGGCACCGGCGTCGCCTGGCGCCCCGCTTCGAACTTGCGATGTTCGATGCTCAGCCCTGGCCAATCGTTGGCCGCCGCGAGCTTCTCGCTGTTCTGGTACTTCTGATCTCCATGAGTCACGAGTGCCATCACGACCTCCGCAAGTTGCGGCGAATCCCGGCCCCGTATCGCAAGAGAGCGATCATTCCATCCGGTAAATGAGTGCAGCCCCGGCCCGCTGCCACGCCGATCCTGAATTTCTCACAAGGACCGATAGCGAAGTCCAGAGGCGGCACGGTTAAAAGAAGTAAAAGGCAAGCAAAGCAAAAGGTTGGAGCACGCGCACCGCCGCTTCGAAAGCTGCTCTCATCGAAGATGAGCAAGATGCGTCCATCGTCGCGCAGGAATCGGGAATACCGCAACTTCTCAGCTGCGCTAATGAAGCTCATCAAACGGCAATGTCGCCGTATCAAGGATCGGAGCCTGCTATGAAGCCGCTTATTTCCGCGCTTGTTGCAATGTCGATCGCAACGGCCGTCCCCGCGGTGGCCGCCGAGAAGACCGTTTCCATCGTCCTTGTCCACGGCGCTTTCGTCGACGGCTCGGGCTGGAAGGACACCTACGACATTCTCTCGAATGCGGGCTATGAAGTGCTCGTCGTCCAGCAGCCGACGATCTCGCTTCGTGACGATGTCGCGGAGACCGAACGCGTGATCGCCAAGGCGCGGCATCCGGTCATCCTCGTCGGACATTCCTATGGTGGCATGGTCATCACGGAGGCCGGCGACAATCCGAAGGTTCAGAGCCTTGTCTATCTCGCGGCATATGCTCCCGACGCCGGAGAGTCTGTCAGCACGCTGTCGGAAGGCTCAGTGCCCGCCGGCGAGCAAAAGGGTCCGCTCGTCGTCGAAGGCAACTTTATCTTCGTCGACCGCGACAAATTCCCGACCTCTTTCGCCGGCGGCGTCGACGCTGCGACCGCGCGCTTCATGGCTGCGGCGCAATTGCCGTTTGGATTGCAGGCGGTGCAGTCCAAGGTCGACCGCGTGGCCTGGAAGACCAAGCCGACCTATTACATGGTCACGATGGAGGATCACATTATCCCGCCGACCTGGCTGCGCACCATGGCCAAGCGCTCGGGCGCGAAGGTGACGGAGATCAAAAGCGGCCACGCGGTGATGCTGTCGCATCCGCGCGAGGTCGCGGCCTTCATCAGAAGCGCGGATACCTCCGCGACCGAATGAGACGGGCGGCGCCGCGCACGGGCGGACTTGCCTGTCGCAGACGAGGACACGCAACATGGCCCTCAAGAATATTCTGCCGGGAAGATTGGGCTTCGGCGCGGCGCCGCTCGGCAACATGTTTCGCGACATCCCGGAGCAGGAAGCGCTCGCGACGGTGAGTGCGGCCTGGGACGACGGCATCCGCTATTTCGACACCGCGCCCTTCTATGGCGCGGGTCTTGCCGAGATCCGCATGGGCGCCGCGCTCGCCGACCGGCCGCGAAGCGATTATGTCGTCAGCACCAAGGTCGGAAGATTGATCCTGGACGAGATCGAGGATGTCGGCGCCCGCGACCTCGGCGAGAAGGGGGATGTGTTCAAATACGGGCGTCCGAACAAGATTGTGAACGACTATTCCGAAGACGCGACGCTGCGCTCGATCGAAGACAGTCTGAAGCGGCTCGCGACCTCCCACATCGACATCGCCTTCGTGCATGACGTGGCGCAGGACTTCTACGGCGACGAATGGCTTTCGGTGTTCGAAAGCGCACGCAAGGGGGCGTTCAAGGCGCTCGACCGGCTACGCGACGAAGGCGTGATCAAGGCGTGGGGCCTCGGCGTCAACCGGGTCGAGCCGATCGAACTGCTGCTGGCGCTGGAAGAGCCGCGCCCCGACGGCTTCCTTCTCGCGGGCCGCTACACGCTGCTCGACCATGCGAGGGCGCTTCAGCGTGTGATCCCGATGGTTGCGGAGCATGAGCTCGCGATTGTCGTCGGCGGCCCCTACAGTTCGGGCGCGTTCGTCGGCGGCCCGAATTTTGAATATGCGCCGGCGCCCCCGGAAATCATCGACAAGGTGGGGAGGATCAAGGCAATCGCCGACCGCTACGGCATCAGCATGAAGGCGGCGGGCCTCCAGTTCGTGCTGGCTAACCCGGTGGTGGCTGCCGTCATTCCCGGCGCGAGCCGTCCAGGCCGCATTGCCGAGGATCGCGCCGCGCTCGAGGAAGTCGTCCCCGTCGATTTCTGGCGCGAGCTGCGCTCGCAGGCGCTCGTCAACTCCGCAGCTCCGCTCCCCGGTTGAAGTGGGTGTGAGAGGGTGGTTCGCCGAGGTTCCGACCAATGAAGCGTCGAGATTGTGAGCACAGCGGTTCTTCGCAAGCCAAAAAAATAGCCACACCCGCGTGGTTTTGCGCAGCGGTCGTGAAAGTCAGAACGGCTCACTTCAACAAGTTTGCAGTGCATGATAATACCAAGCGATCTCTTCGATCGATTGGCAATGCGAAATGCGGACGGCCAGACGGCAACGGGGCGCACCTCGACAGAAGCTGACATTCAGCTTCGGCCCGTTTCGACTGGTCCCCGGCCGTCAGTTGCTTCTTCTAGACGAGCGCCCCGTCAAGATTGGCGGACGCGCCTTCGAGCTCTTGCGGCTGCTGGTGCAGCGCCGCGGCGAGCTGGTCAGCAAGAACGAGCTGATGGCGGCAGCCTGGCCGGGCACGTTCGTCCACGACAGCAATCTTAAGGTCAATATGTGGAGCTTGCGGCGCTCGCTGGGAGATACCCAGATCGAGCCCATCTACATCGCGACCGTGGCGCGGCGTGGGTACAAGTTCATCGCCGATGTCCGGGTCGGCATCGGCGAGATCGAGGGGGAGCCTGCGCTGGCCGATCCGCTCCCGCTTTCGCATGCGCCATCGCCGCGCGGCATCGTCGGCCGCGAAGCCGATATCGTTGAAATCGCCGATCTGCTCGCCGAGGACAGGCACGTGACCCTGACCGGCGCAGGAGGGATCGGTAAGACGACCGTAGCCCTGGCCGTCGCCCAGGCGTTCGTGTCAAGGTATCGCGACGGCGTCTGCTTCATCGATCTCGCGACAATCTCCGATCCTACTCTGTTCGGCGCGGCGCTCGTGACGGCACTCGGTATCCGAGGCAATACGGACATGGGGCTGGCTGCTGTCCTCGACTATCTGAGGCCGCGGCAGATGCTGCTCATCCTCGACAATTGCGAGCATGTGCTGCCAGCCGCCACGATCTTTGCCAGCAAGTTCATGACGGACACATCGCCATCCCGGCTGCTTGCCACGAGTCGCGAGCCGCTCGGCACCACCACTGAGCACGTCGTGCGGCTTGGCTCTCTATCTGCTCCGAGTTCAGGCCTTGGGCTGTCGGTGGATCAGGCCGTCAGATTCCCGGCGGTGGAGTTGTTCGTTCGACGCGCCGCCGAATGGTCGGATTACGAGTTCGTCGACGAGGATTGCGACGCCATCGCAGCGGTCTGTCATTCGCTGGACGGGCTTCCCCTAGCCATCGAATTGGCTGCCGCCCAGATCGGCAGGTTCACCCCGCGGGAGCTGTTGGTCGTCCTCGATCAGAGGCTTGGCTTTAGCGCGACCGGGGCCGCCGCCGGGCCGCCGCGCCATGAAACCCTGATGGCAACGATCGATTGGAGCTACCGGCTGCTGTCGCAGACGGAAGCCAGGCTCTTCGCCCTGCTGTCAGTGTTCAGTGACGGGTTCGAGCACGAGGATGCGGTCTTCGTCGCGGAAGCGGCAGGTCTCACGCCGATCGACGTCGCGACCGCACTCGGCAGTCTCGTCGCCAAATCACTGTTGAGCGCGCAGGCGCGGGGCGCGAGCCTGCGCTACCGGCTGCTCGATAGCACGCGTCGCTATGCCGCCGAGCGGCGTCGGGGCGATCCGGCGTGCAGCGGGGCGATGCGCCGCCATGCGGAGCGCATGGCTGCGCTGTTCGAGCAATCCGAGGAGGATTGGAAATGGCGCGAGCCGACCGATTGGACCGAGCGCTACCTTGGCCGCATTGCCGATTTGAGAAGTGCGCTTTCATGGTCGTTCGGCGAGCAGGGCGATGACATCCTCGGAATCAGGCTTGCGGTTGCTGCGATCACCCTGTGGTCGGAGACCTCCATCCTGTCGGAGGCGCAAGCGCGGTTGGAGGTCGCACTCGCGTTGGCCAAGCGCGTTCCATGCGACGATCTGTCCAAGGCAAAGCTCGCCTGTGCCCTCGGATGGAGCCTCTTCTACGCCCGCAAGAGTTCGAACGAGAACGAAGTCACCTGGCTTGACGCAATCGCATTCGCAAGGCGTGCTGACAGTGTCGACCTTCAGCAGCGCGCGCTGACGGGTTTTGCGTTCTATCTGCTCCAGATCGGCGAGATCGCACGTGCCATCACTTATCTCGAGGAGGCCACCTCGCTGGCCGACCGAGACCCCGATTCGACGGCGACATCCGAAGCCGACAAGGCCCTGGCCTGGGCCCACGCCTTCGCCGGCGAATTAAGCAAAAGCCGGCCGGTTCTCGATCGTCTCGCGTCAACCCATTCGCTAGTCCGGGGGCGTTCGCGCAAGGATGCGAATGAGGTCTACCGCTTCATCACCGTCCGCACCAACATGCCTTTTGTAGTGTGGATGCAGGGGCAGGCCGACTACGCCGCTCGACTGGCGCGTGAGGCCGTTGATGCTGCGGACCGCGGTGGCCATTGGGTGTCGCAGTCGAACGCACTTGGGCTCGCCGCACTTCCTATCTCGCTTGAAATCGGCGATCTTGACGCGCTCGATATGTTCACGGAACGCCTGCGTCGCAATCTGGAACGCGAGCGCATCTGGCGCTGGGTTTCGGTCGAGCGCTATTTCTCCGCCTGCCTGCGCGAATTGCGCAGCGATCCGCGCGCGGTGGAGGATATTCGGGCCGCGATTGACGAACTGATCGAATGCCGCTTTCTGATGCGGATCGGCAGCTATCTGGCTTTCCTCGCTCGTGCTTATCTGCGGCAAGGGCGGATCGCGCAAGCGCGTGACGCCGTCACGCGCGCCATCGACTATCAGGAAAGGCAGGGCGAGCGCTGGTGCCGCTCGGAACTTCAGCGAGTCAATGCATCTATCCTTCTTGAGGATGGCGAAACAGTCCGCGCTGAAAAGCTATTAAAGGAGGCGCTGGCTGAAGCTCGCGCTATCGGCGCGTTAACTTTCGCGCTTCGGATCGCCACCGACCTCGCCGCTCATTGGGCGGCGACAAACCGCGAGATAGACGCGGTTCAATTGCTCGCTCCGATTTTTGGCGAATTCACCGAAGGGTTTGGTACGCAAGACCTTGTTCGTGCCTCCCGATTGTTGGCTCAGATAGAGAACCGTACAAGTGGCGTAGGACTCTAAAAACATGCCCCCGAGCACAAGTTGGTGCAACTGGCAAGCCATCGGTCAGAAGGGCTACGAGTTCTGATTGGATTTTTACTCGACTTCTGGAGCGCGGCAAATGCCTCGGGCATCCGCTACTCTCGCGGATACTTCCGCTTCTGGTCCATCTCTGACCTTGCCACCGACGCCGGCTGCGTCCGGTGTTGGAGGGAAAGCGGACCAAAACGCGATTGCGCTGTGACGGTCGCTTTTGACCCTAACTCTGTGAAAACGCCGCGGGTCCGAGTTCCGAGCTCGATCCGGGCTGACGAGAAGGATCTTCCGGAGGTCCTTCGGCTCGAGCATGTCCTTCGTGATTTTCACGTGCTCGATCTCGTCGAAATATTCGGCTCGATCTCGGGTTGACGTGGACGATACGCCTTTGCGTGGCCGTTAGCCTTCTCTTTCACTATCGACAATGCATCCAGCTTCCGAGAGCGGTCAGGACCGTGAATTACTGAATTCATGGTCGCGTGATCGGGAGTGCGGCAATGGACGATCGAAAATATCTGACGCCAGAGGAAGTCTCGGAGCGCTACCGTGGCGCGGTCAGCGTCGGGACCCTTCGCAACTGGCGAGCGATGCGCGTCGGACCCGCCTTCGTCAAAATCGGGAAAGCGGTCCTATATCCGGTTGGCGAACTCGATGCTTGGGACAAGAGAAACATGGTGTCCTGCCGTGCGCCAGGACGATCACCGATGACTGGGCCTGATCAGGCGTGATGATCACGATTTGGCGTGCACTACCGTCCCCACTCTCCGTCCCCCGCTTGATGGTCGGCCTGCTAAATCCGTTATTCTTCAATTACATAGCTGCGGCGCTACGCTCATGCACAATCACCCTTCGGGCGATCCGACGCCGTCGCAGGCCGACATCCGGATGACCAAGACGATCGTGGAGATCGCCAAGCCGCTGGGCATCACGGTTCACGACCACATCATCGTCGGAAGGAATGGCCACACCAGCCTGAAGAGCATCGGGGTGATGTGAAGGCGCGACGCCGACGAGACGACGCATGCAGCGTGCTGCGGTCGGAGCTGCCAAAAGATCGCCGCGGGATGGACGAAACGTCGGGCCGGTTTGAACCGGACGTCTTCCCGCGCCGGCTAATGCGGGCGAAGCGTGGAGAGGAATGACGGATGCGCGCGCCCTTCATCGGACTGATCCTGAGCGTCCTGACCGTCACGGCGGCGGCTGCCTACGACGCCAACGATCCCGCCAATTGCAATGGCATCGGCTGGGACGATGCGCGGCCGCTCGTCGTCGCCAAAGTGAGCGGCCAGCCACGCGTGAACTTCGTCAAGAGCCCCTATGACGATGACTTCAAGGCCGCAGGCTGTCCCGCTGCGACCGACGCCTGCCGGAAGAAGGCTTACCTCGTCCGCGACGACCTCGTGCTGATCGGAAGGACCCGCGGCGATTTCGTCTGCGTCAGCTACCAGCAGCCGCATGCGAAGGCCCAGATCTGGACCACCGGCTGGTTGCCGCGCGCAGCCCTCACCGCTGTCGAGCCGATGGCCGCGCCGGCGACGGCCGACTGGTCCGGAAGCTGGGAGCACCCTGGAGGGGGACTGACGATCAGGAAGGAGGCCGGCAACCGGCTCAGGATCGAAGGCGATCAGGTGTTGCCGGCCGGGCGCGAGTTGCGCAACGGATCGCTCGGCGCGACGGCAGAGCCCAAGGGCGGCCTGATCGCCTTCGTCGACGACGGCAGCACACCGTTCGAGCGGCCGAATGCCGGCGACGAGTGCCGCGTGCGCCTGCAGCGAATCGGCGCGCTTCTGCTGGTCGAGGACAACAATGATTGCGGCGGTGCCGGCGTCAGCTTCACTGGACTCTATCATCGCAAATAGCCGCCGACGGCTCATGCCCAGCGGCGCGCCATTGCCACACAGAGGACGACGATTCCGGCTGCGGCAATCATCGTTGCCGACACCGGCTCATGCAGCAGCAGGCTCGCGAAACCGAGGCCGAGGAAGGGCTGCAGCAGTTGCAGTTGGCCCACCGTCGCAGTGCCGCCGCGCGCGAGCCCGCGGTACCAGAAGGCGAAGCCGACGAACATGCTGAAGACGGAGACGTAGGCGAGGCCCAGCCACGCCGCGGCCGTGATGTCGTGTGACGCGCCGGGCAGCGTCAGCACCGCCATCGACAGCATCAGCGGTGCAGACAACAGCAGCGCCCACGAGATCACCTGCCAGCCGCCGAGCCGGCGCGTGAGCATGGCGCCCTCGGCATAGCCCAGGCCGCAGACGACGATCGCAGCGATCATCGCGAGATCGCCGATCGGCGCCGCGACGCCGTCCCGCGACAGGGCGAAGCCCGAGACCGCCGCAGCGCCAAGTGCTGCGAACAGCCAGAACAACGGCCGCGGCCGCTCGCCGCCGCGCAGCACGCCGAACAAGGCGGTCGACAACGGCAGCAGACCGACGAACACGATCGCATGGGCCGAGGTGATGTGCTGGAGCGCCAGGGCGGTGAGCAGCGGAAAGCCGATGACGACACCGAGCGACACGACCGCCAGCGACATCAGGTCGCGCCGGCCGGGAAGCGGCTGCCGCAACAGCGTGAGACAAAGCGCGCCCAGCACGGCCGCGAGTGTCGCGCGTGCGCCCGTCAGGAACAGCGGCGAAAAACCCTCCAGTGCCGCCCGCGTCGCCGGCAGCGAGCCGCTGAAGATCGTCATGCCGATGATGCCGCTCCCCCAGCCTTCGATCGATCCCTTCATGCACGGCTCCTCCTTGCAGATCCCATAGCCCGATCGGGCTTGTTGCGGCAGCGACAGACCGATACAATTTTGACAATCTGTACTGATGCAAAGGGCAACACACTTGGGACCAGGGACGCCCGATTCCCGCCGAGGCGGCTCGCGGACCATCGCCGTGGTCGATGCGATCCGGCAGCGTCTGGCGACGCGCGCGCTCAGCGCCGGCCAGCGCCTGCCCTCGATCCGCGCCTTCGCCGCGGCGATGGGCGTGTCGCCGGCCACGGTGGTCGAGGCCTATGACCGGCTCGCCGCCGAGGGCGTGATCCGTGCCCGGCGCGGCTCCGGCTTCTATGTCGCCGACACGGCGCTGCCGCCGCTGGCCCTCGCCGATCGCGAGCCGCGCCGTCCGCGCGCGGTCGACCCGTTCTGGGTGTCGCGGCAGTCGCTCGACGCCGGACCGGGAACGCTGACGCCCGGCTGCGGCTGGCTGCCGGCCGAGTGGATGCCGCAGGACGCGCTGCGGCGCGCGGTCCGCGCGCTGGCGCGCAGCGCCGGCCCTGTTCTGAGCGATTATGGCGGAGCGCGAGGATCGCCGGCGCTACGACGGCTGCTGCAGGGCCGCCTTGCCGGCATCGGCATCGACGCGTTCAGCGAGCAGTTGGTGCTGACCTCGTCCGGCACGCAGGCGATCGACCTGATCTGCCGCATGCTGCTGCGTGCCGGCGACGCCGTGCTGGTCGACGATCCCTGCTATTTCAACTTCCTCGCGCTGCTGCGCGCGCATCAGGCGCGGATCATCAGCGTGCCGATGACGCCGGGCGGACCCGACATCGCGCAGTTCGAGGCGATACTCGCGGCCGAGCGCCCGCGGCTCTACATCACCAATTCCGGCCTGCACAATCCGACCGGGGCGACGCTGTCGCTGCAGACGGCGCACCGGCTGCTCAACGCCGCGTCGGCGCATGACACGATCATCGTCGAGGACGACATCTACGGCGATTTCGAACCCGAGCCGTCGCCGCGGCTCGCCGCACTCGACGGGCTGACGCGGGTGATCCTGGTCGGCAGCTTCTCCAAGACACTGTCGGCCTCGGTGCGCTGCGGATACATCGCGGCGCGCGCGGACTGGATCGAACCGCTGATCGACCTGCAGATCGCGACCGGCTTCGGCGGTCCCGGACAATTCGCCGCGGAGACCCTGACCCAGGTGCTGACCAGCGGCAGCTACCGCAAGCACGTCGAGGAACTGCGCGCACGGCTTGGGCGAGCACGGCCGCGCGTGGCGGCACGGCTGCAGCGCATCGGTATCGCCCCATGGCTGATGCCGCGCGGCGGCTTTCATCTGTGGTGCAGGTTGCCGGACGGCTGTACGGCAATCGAGGTGGCCCAGGCCGCGCTCGATGAACACGTGGTGCTCGCGCCCGGCGACGTCTTCAGCGCGGCGCAATCCGCCGCGACGATGATGCGCTTCAACGTCGCGCATTGCGAGGATCCGCGCGTCATCAACGCGCTGGAGCGCGCGACAAAGCCACCGGCCGCGCGTTCGTCGCGCCACCAGGCGGTCAATTCAGCCGACCGATAAGACTTAGTAGCAGTAGCGCGGGTGTGCGCGGACCCATGAGCCGTCGCCGCGCTGCAAATAGCAGCCATTGCGATAGGAATAATAGCCGCCACGACGGCGCTCGCCATCGGCCGCGATTGCAGCTCCGGTACCGGCCCCGATCACGGCGCCGATCGCAGCGCCCCGGCCGCCGCCGATCGCGCCGCCCAGGATCGCTCCGCCGGCGCCGCCGAGGATCGCTCCGCCGAGTACGTCCTGCGCGGCAGCCTGATGCACCGGCGCGACGACGGCGAGCGTGAGCAGCGCCGCAGCGCCGAGGCGGGTAGCAAAGGGAATCCCCAGACGTCGGATCATGGACAGGCCTCCGTTCCGGGCACGCTAGTCCGCCCGGCGTGGCCGTTCTTGATGCAGATCAAGGCGACGTCAAGGCAGGGCAATCCACGGCCTTGCCACGTGACGCATCATGCCGCCACGCGCTGATCCTGGGTGCGGTCCTCGATGATGCTGAGGAGATATTTCGGCTCGCCCTCGCCGATCGAGACCGGCAGCCGGCGCACGACGATGTCGCGCGGACCGTTCCCGGGTGTGAGGATGCTATGGGCTCGCGGCTCATCGTCGCCGCGCCCTGCGAGCTGGTCGCGGGCGGCTTCCTCGAGGATTGCGCCGGTCGGCGCGGAGAACAGTTCGCCCGGCGTGCGGCCGATGATGTCGGTGCGTGGCACGCCGAACAGGCGCTCGGCGGCGCGATTGACGAACATGTAGCGCAGCGACTGCGCATCCTTGGCCAGCACCGCCTGCGGGATGTTCTCCAGCAATGCGGCGAGGAAATATTCGGCGCGCGCGAGCTTGCGCTCGGCACGGCGCTGCGCGGTGAAATCCTCATGAGTGGCGATCCAGCCGCCGCCGTCCATCGGACGCTCCGAGATGCGGATGATGCGGCCGTCGGCGAGCTCGACCTCGACGATCTCGGCCCGTCGCTCCTTCATGCGCTCCCGTAGCGCGGCGAGGAACTCCGACGGCTTCTCGCGCAGCAGGCCCAGCTTGGCGCGATGTGCGAGAATCTCGCGTACATGCGCACCGGGCTTCGCAACCGAGGCAGGAAGGCCGTAGAGCATGCGGTACTGCTCGTTGACGATCAGCACGTAGCCGAAGCTGTCGAGCATGATCAGGCCCTGGGCCATGTTGGCGACCGCGGCATCCAGACGCTGCTGGTTGCTGAGCGCGCCCTGCTCCAGCCGCTCGTGCTCGCGCAGGATGTCGGCGTGCTGGCGCTCGATCTCGACCTCGTGCTGCTCGAGCTCCTGAATCCGGAAGGCGCCGTTCTGGAAAGTCTCCACCGCATGGGCGACCCGTCCGATCTCGTCATGGCGCCGCGCATGGGGAATCTTGAGCTTGATGCGGCCGGCGGCGATGCGGTCGGTGACGCGGGCGATGTCCAGCAGCGGCATCAGCACGCCCCAGCGCAGCGCCAGCGCCGCGGCCGCGATCAGCACGATGATCACCGCCCCGAGCGCGCCCAGATAGAACGCGGCCATGCCGCGCGCGTCGGCCGCCTCGCCGAGCTCGCGGGTGCGGTCGGCATAGAGCCGCGACAATTTCTCGAGGTCCTCGTTGAGCGCGGTGCGCACCGCGCGATTCTCGTCATTGTCGCCGAGCTCGCGCGCCGCCGACGATCCGACCGAGATCGTCTGCCGCGCCATCTCGGTGCGGAATGCGACGAACTGATCGATCCGCTTCCTGAACGGGGCGAACAGCGCGGCGTCGTCATCTGTGACCCGGCTTTCCCATTCGTCGACCACCTTGCTCAGCTGCGCGATCTTCGCAAGCTGCGAATCGGCGTAGCGCCGCGCGACGGTGCGGTCCAACGACATGTAGATGCCGCGCGATTCCATCACGACCGCGTAGATCAGCGCGTTGGTGCGCTCGATGTTGCGGGCTGCAATGGAAAGCGCTTCGAGCCGATCGTAGAACAGGCGCTGCTCGCGCAGCGCCGACAGCGCGCCCAGTGTCGACAGCATCACCAGGACGGCGAACGCGGCCGCAGCCGCAGAGATCTTGTCGTTGAGGCTGAACGACGGCAGCGACCTGTTGAACCGGCGCAACAACTCACGCATGGCGGTCCCCCTCGATGGAGTACAACCATCAGACGCAAGATGCGTAAACAACAAGTTCCAATCAGTGGAACAGGCGTGTAACCGGCCGTTAACCAAATCCGATGCCGGAAGAAGCTTGCCCGCCGCGCGGCAAGGGCGCTCAACGGCGCGCGTCTCGTCCTACTGCCTGAGCATGATCAGCGGATTGGCGCTGTCGGGCACCAGCCGCCACTGCGCATTGTCGTCCGCCTCGAACCGCCAGGTCTCGCCGCGGTCCGACATCAGCATCATCTGGCCGTGCTCGAGCCGCCACTGGCTCGGCGCGAACGCTGCGATCATGGGGTCGCATTTCGGCTTCACGAACACTTGGAAATTGTCGTGGCCGGCGTCGTTGTTGGTCAGCACCAGGCTGCAGATCGTGGCGCCATTGCCGCGGACCATCGCCCAGTCGCCGATCATCTGGTCCATCGATTTCGCCAGCGACCGCGCCGCCGCCAGGTTCTGCAGGATGTAGACGCCTTCGCCCTGGCGCAGTCCCTCGAAGATGCCGGCCTCGACCTCGGTGAAGTCGATCACCGCTTCGCCATTGGCGGCCTGGAGACTGACGATGTCGAGGCCCTTCACGTTCCAGCCGGCGATGTCCTTGGTGAAGGGCAGCGCGGCGGCGCAGCTCGGCTCCAGCTCGAGCTTCTGCCCGCGCGGCGCCGCGTCCGGCTTCAGGGTCACGACACAGGTCTTGCTGCGCTCGGTGGTCGCAAGCTCCCACTGCCCGATCATCGCTTTCTTCAGGCCGGCGGCGTCCTGCGCGACGGCAGGGACGCTCGCCACTGACGACAGCAGCGCGATCAGCATTGGGAGCGAGCGTTTCATCAGCGGCCTTTCACCGGCGTTTCCGGAACGGGCGTCAGCGGCGGCTTGCCGGCAAACCAGACCTTGAGATTGTCGACCACCAGCTGATCCATCGCGTTGCGGGTTACGATGGCAGCCGAGCCGATGTGTGGCAGCAGCACGACATTGTCCATCGCCTTGAGCTCGTCGGGTACCGCCGGCTCCTTCTCGAACACGTCGAGGCCGGCCCCGAGAATCGTGCCGGACTTCAGCGCCGCGACCAAAGCCTGCTCGTCGATCACCGAGCCGCGGGCGACGTTGACGACGACGCCCCGCGGCCCCAGCGCCTTCAGCACCTCGGCGTTGACGATTTTGTTGGTGCCGGCGCCGCCGGGCACGATCACGATGAGCGTGTCGACGTCCCTGGCCATCGCGAGCAGGTCGGGATAGTGCTTGTTGGTGACGCCCGCCGCCGGGTTGCGCGAGTGATAGACCACCGGCACCAGCGAGGCTTCGAGCCGGCGCGCGATCGCCTGGCCGATGCGGCCCATGCCGACCATGCCGACGGTGCGGTCGCGCAGCGAGCCGACGCTCAGCGGATAGGGCTTCGACGTCCACTCGCCGGAGCGCACGAAGCGGTCGGCCTTGATGAACTCGCGGCAGGTGGCGATCAGCAGACCGAGCGCGACGTCGGCGACCTCCTCGGTCAGCACGTCCGGCGTGTTGGTGACAATGATGCCGTGCTGGCCGGCATGGGCGGCCGCGATATGGTCATAGCCGACGCCGAAGCTTGCGATCATCTCCAGCTTCGGCAGCATCGCCATCACGGCGGCATCGGTCTTCACGGTGTGGAAGGTCACGGCGACGCCGCGGATCCGCCCTTTCACGTCCGCCGGCAGCGCTTCGAGATCGGCCTGCGTCGTCGCATGGTGCACGGTGAAGCCGTCCGGGAACCCTTTCTCCAGGATCGGCCGCAGCGGCCCATAGATCAGAACATCGATCTTGTCAGACGAAGTAGCCGCCATCAGTTGTCCTTTCCAAGCGCGCTCTCGTGCCAGCGCCGCAAAACGAGGTGCGAAACTAGCGCCAGCAAGCCATAGATGACAATCCCGGCGACCGACAGCAGCACCAGCGCTGCGAACATGCGGGGTATGTTGAGACGATAGCCGGATTCGGCGATGCGATAGGCGAGCCCTGAGCCCGCGCCGGCGCTGCCCGCGGCGATCTCGGCGACGACGGCGCCGATCAGCGACAGGCCGCCGGCGATGCGCAGACCGCCCAGAATGTAGGGCAGAGCGGCGGGCAATTTCAGATAGCGCAAGGTCTGCCAGCGCGAGGCGCCGTAGAGCTGGAACAGGCCGGCGAGATTGCGATCGACCGAGTTGAGCCCGAGCGCGGTGTTGGACAGCACCGGGAAGAAGCCGACGATCCAGGCGCATACGACCACCGCGGTCTGCTGCGGCAGATAGATCAGGAGCAGCGGCGCGACCGCGATCACGGGGGTGACCTGCAGCACCACGGCATAGGGAAACAGCGCCCATTCCAGCCATCTCGACTGGTTGAACAACAGCGCCAGCGCGATGCCGCCGAGCGCGGCAGCGATGAAGCCTTCGAGCGTGGTGACCAGTGTCGTCAGCAGCGACTGCGCCAGAATGTCCCAGTCGGCAACCAACGTCTTCAGGATGAGCAGCGGGCCCGGCAGCACATAGGGCTGGATGCCGTTGACGCGCACCACCAACTCCCACGCCGTCATCGCTGCGACGAAAACCAAGGCCGGAAAGGCGAGGCTCGCCAGCCGCTCGCCCGCAACGGATGTCGCTCGCTCGGAGGCACCGCTCACAGCGCATGCACTCCGGTGTAGGCCGGCGCCAACGCGTCGGAGACGCGACGGCAGTATGCGGCGTAGTCCGGCGAGGCCCGGAACGCATCATCGCGCGAGTCGACGTCGATCCGGATTTCGGCACTGAGCCGGCCGGGCCGCGCCGTCATCACCAGCACGCGCTGCGACAGGTAGACCGACTCGAACACCGAATGGGTGACGAACAGGACGGTCATGTTCAGGCTGCGCCACAGCGCCAGCAGGTCGTTGTTGAGGCGAAAGCGCGTGATCTCGTCGAGGGCCGCGAACGGCTCGTCCATCAGCAGGATGTCGGGCCGCGTCACCAGCGCCCGCGCCAGCGAGGCGCGCATCTTCATGCCGCCGGACAATTCGCGCGGGAAAGCATCGGCAAAATCCGACAGGCCGACCTGCGCCAAGGCCGCATCGATCCGCGGCCGCGCCTCCATGGCCGGGACGTGCGCAAGCTTCAACGGCAATCCGACATTGTCGCGCACGCTCGTCCAGGGCATCAATGTCGGCTCCTGGAACACGAAGCCGATGCGATGGCCCGGATGCGTCTCGGACGCGGACGCCGCGACGTCGACCGCACCGCCGCTCGGGCGCGCGAGGCCTGCGATCAGCCGCAGCGCCGTCGACTTGCCGCAGCCGGAGGGGCCGAGCAGCGAGACGAACTCGCCTTTGGCGATGGTCAGATCGATCGGCCCCAGCGCGGCGACGCCGGACTCGTACACCTTGGTGACGCCGCGCAGGCTTACCGCGGTCGCGACGGCGCGCTCGGACGAAAGGGGGGAGCTCATTTGCTGAAAGTGCCGCTCAAGCGTCCTACTTCTTCGGCCGGAGATCGATGCCGACGCTCTTGTTGACGAAACGCAACGTGTAGGACTTGCGATAGTCGATCGTCGACTTGACCACGCCGGCCCGCACCATCTTGTCGAAGAAGCTGGCGATGCGCTCCTCCGTCATGGCGCCGATGCCCTTCTCCACGCTGTCGCCGGAATCGACGATGCCGTACTCCTTCATCTTGGCGACCGAATAGGCCAGCAGGTCGTCTGTCATCTCCGGGTTCATCTTCTTGATCAGCGCATTGCCCGCGGAATTGTCGCCGTAGATGTAGTTGTACCAGCCGATGATCGAGGCATCGACGAAACGCTGCACCAGGTCCGGCTTGCTCTCGATCAAGTCGCGGCGCGTCTCGATCAGGGTCGAATAGGTGTTGAAGCCGTTGTCTGCGAGCAGGATCACGCCGGGCTTGAAGCCGGCGGCGCGCTCGACCGCGAACGGCTCCGACGTGACATAGCCCTGCATTGCGCTCTGCGGCGTGGCGATGAAGGGCTGCGGATTGAACGTGTAGGGGCGGACGTTCTTCTCGGAGAAACCGTATTCCGATTTCAGCCATTGATAGTAGCTGGAGATGCCTTCCTTGGAGACGAACAGGGTGAGCGGCTTCAGCTCGTCGAGCTTGGTGATCCTGGACTCCGGGTGGGTCAGGAACACCTGCGGGTCCTTCTGGAACATCGCCGCGATCGACACCACCGGCACGTTGTTGGCGACCGCGTCGAACGACATCAGCGTGTTCGCGGCCATGAAGAACTCGATCTTGCCCGAGATCAGCAGCATGCGGTTGTTCTCGTTCGGACCGCCCGGCACGATCGTCACGTCCAGACCGTAGCGCTTGTAGGTGCCGTCGGCGACCGCCTGGAAGAAGCCGCCGTGCTCGGCCTCGGCAACCCAGTTGGTGCCGAACGAGACCTTGTCCAGGGTCTGGGCATGGGCCGCCGAAATCATCCCGCCCAAAGTCCCGCCGAGGACCAGCAATGCCGCCATTAACGTTCGCGGCAGAAGCGCCTGCGCCATGTCTGGTCTCCCCGGTTCTTTCTGGCTGAACATGTTAAGATCGTTCGGGTGATACCTACCCTGCCCCACGGACGAAGGAAACTGCCCGCGCGATGACCCTGCCGCCCCGCGACTGGACCGAGCTGCACTGGCCCGCTTTGGCAACGCCCGACGCGGGAACGCCCGAGAGCGCGCGCTGGATCGCAGTGCTGCCGCTCGCCGCCACCGAGCAGCACGGCCCGCACCTGCCTCTCGGCACCGACGTCTACATCGCCGAGGCCTATCTCGCCCAGGTGCGCGCGCTGCTGCCGCCGGCGCTGCCGGTGACGGTCCTGCCGGTGCAGCCAGTGGGGATCTCGACCGAGCATATCGACTATCCGGGCACGCTGACCATGCCGACCGAGGTCGCGCTGCGGAGCTGGCGTGCGCTCGGCGACAGCGTCGCGCGCGCCGGGATCAGGAAGCTCGTGATCGTCTCCAGCCATGGCGGCAACAGTGCCGCGATGACCCTGGTCGCACAGGATCTGCGCGCTGATCACCGCATGCTGGTGGTGACGACGTCGTGGTCGCGCTTCGGTGCGCCCGACGGCCTGTTCTCGCCCGATGAGCTGCGGCACGGCATTCACGGCGGCGCCGTCGAGACCTCGATCATGCTGGCCCGCCATCCCACGCTGGTGCGCAGCGATGCCATCGCCGCTTTTCCCTCGCGGGGCGCTGAGATGGAAACGACCTACAAGGTGCTCTCGACGCAGCGGCCGGCGCCGATGGCCTGGCAGACGCAGGACCTGAATGCGGGCGGCGCGGTCGGCGATGCCACGCAGGCGTCGGCGGAGAAGGGCGAGCGCGTGCTCGACCACGGCGCGCGGGCGTTCTGTGCGCTGCTGGAGGACGTCGATAACTTCGACGTGAATACGCTTCGCCGCGGCCCCCTGCCGGGCGGCTGAGCCAAAGATAACACTCTGGATCTTCTGATGAATCTTCGAACGGCGTCGATCGCGATCAGGCGGTTCGAACCGGTTTCGAAAAGGCTCCGTCCAATTTGGCAAGCGGCCGACGCCGGCTGCCGCAACAACAAACAGGAGCCTTCACCATGTCGATCAAGACCAAGATTGCCGCCCTCGCGCTGACCGCTCTCGCCGTGACCGGCAGCATCGCCGCAACGTCGACGCCTGCCGCGGCCAACGGCTTCCATCATCACCATTGGGGCTGGGGCGTCGGTGCCGGCCTCGTCGGCGCCGCCGTCGTCGGCAGCGCCATCGCCGCCAGCAACGACGGCTACTACTATGGCGGTGGCTATCGGTACTGCCGCTGGGTGCCGCAGTACAACGTCTACGGCCAGTATGTCGGCCGCGTCAGGGCCTGCGGCTATTGATGCTGGGCTTTCGTCGCGCCCCGCCCAGCCGCGGCCACGGCTCGCCTCGCCAAATTCGCCAAGGCCGGGCGTCTACCTGCCCCGATCTGCGATCTCGACAGCCCGGCCGCCCGGGCGGGCTGATTGTTGCATGGACGCCACACCCTCGATCAGAAACCAGGTGAGATCGCCCGACGCTTGCTGTTGCGAATTAATCGCAATATAAATCATCCCTAAATTGCCGCGCGTCATCCACACTTCCGATCGAACATCGACGACTCCGTAATCTTCTCGTGACTGTGCGCGGGCAATCAGTTGTGACGTTGCCTGTGTCGTTTGCCTTGCCTTGGGAATCCGCCGCCATGATCCGTTCGAACTGCACCCGGGAAATGATCGCGGCCGGCGCCATGATCGCCGCGCTCGCTGCCCCCGCCGCTGCCGCCGACCTGCCGGTCAAGGCCCGGATGACGCAGACGGTGTTCGACTGGACCGGCGTCTATGTCGGCGTCCATGCCGGCTATACACGTGACCACGGCCGGGCGACCCTGACCGACCCGAGCGGCACGGTCAGCACCGGCAGCCCGTTCAGCGGTCTCACTGGCGGCGTGCAGGCCGGCTACAACTGGGTCAGCCGCTCCGGGCTGTTGCTCGGGCTCGAGGGCGATTTCAGCTTTCCGAACTATCTCACCTCCAACCACACCGTCGCGATGCTCGGCACGCCCATCTCGAACGTCTCGGAGCTGTGGGACTATGTCGCCACCGCCCGCGGCCGCGTCGGCTACGTCAAGGGCGACTGGCTGGTCTACGCCACCGGCGGCCTCGCCTGGACCGGCGGCCGCTTCATCAACACCAATGCGGCCGGCGACACCGAGAAGCTGCTGACGACGCGGCTCGGCTGGGCCGCCGGCGCCGGCATCGAGCGCAGCTTTGCGCCGCATTGGAGCTGGCGCCTCGAATATCTCTACAGCCATTTCGAGAACGGCGGCGTCCGCTTCTCCAACGGTGCCAGCTACAATTCGCAACTCGACTTCCAGACCTTGCGGGTCGGGCTCAACCGGAAGCTCGACTTCGCCAGCGGTCCTGACCTGAAGCTCAAGAGCGATCCGTCCGATCCCGAATCCGACCGCTGGGAGATCCACGGCCAGGCGACCGTGATCGGCCAGGGCTATCCGGCGTTCCGCGCCGCCTACACCGGCGCCAACAGCCTGACACCCGCGCGCCAATTCCAGGAGACCTGGAGCAACAGCCTGTACATCAACGCGCGGCTGTGGGACGGCGGCGAGGTCTACTACAATCCCGAGCTGCTGCAGGGCTTCGGCCTCAGCAACACCGTCGGACTCGGCGGCTTCCCCAATGGCGAAGCGCAGAAGTCCGACTTCCCCTATCCGCACTACAACACCTCGCGGCTGTTCCTGCGCCAGACCTTCGGCTTCGGCGGCGAGCAGGAGCAGCTCGGCAGCGGCCAGCTGCAGCTCTCCGGCAAGCAGGACATCTCGCGTCTCACGATTCAGATCGGCAAATTTCCGGTGCTCGACGTGTTCGACGGCAACGCCTACGCCAAGGATGCGCGCAAGGACTTCATGAACTGGTCGATCTGGGCGCCCGGCGCCTTCGACTACGCCGCCGACAAGCTCGGCCTGACCTATGGCGCCACCGCCGAGCTGAACCAGAAGAACTGGGCGCTGCGCGCCGGCTATTTCCTGGTCGACGCCACCTCGAACTCCAACAATTTCGACACGAACGTGTTCAGGCGCGGCAGCTATGTCGTCGAGCTGGAGACGCGCTATCAGCTGTTCTCGCAGCCGGGCCACCTGCGCACCATCGGCTTCTTCAACAACACCTTCTCCGGCAGCTACCGCGAGACGCTGGACAATCCCGCGCTCAATGCCGACATCACCCAGACCCGCCGCGGCCGCCCCAAATACGGCTACGTTGTCTCTTTCGACCAGGCGCTGTCGGACGAGCTCGGCCTTTTCGGCCGCTGGAGCTGGAACGACGGCAAGACCGAGATCATGGCCTTCACCGACATCGACAACAGCCTGTCGTTCGGCACCTCGATCAAGGGCACGCGCTGGGGCCGTCCCGATGATACGATCGGCCTCGCCGGCGTGACCAACGGGCTGTCGCGCGACCACCGCGCCTTCCTCGCCGCCGGTGGCCTCGGCCCGCTGATCGGCGATGGTGCGCTGAACTATCGGCGCGAGAACATCATCGAGGCCTACTACGCCTACTCGATCAACAAATACCTGACCTTCACGGCGGACTACCAGTTCGTCAGCAACCCCGCCTACAACGCCGACCGCGGCCCGGTGTCGATCTTCTCCGGGCGGTTGCACGGGGATTTCTGAGGGCGACAGGCTGCGCCGCCGTCGAGGCCTGCAGTCGAGCGCCGATGAGAGCCGCAACGCGCGCCACAAATGGGTGTCGTCCCGGCTCAAGGCCGGGACGACAGCGGAGGATGATGCGCCCGTCGGTGCGCCAAGCTGACCTGCCGCCAGGGTGCAGTCCCCCATGCGCTTACCGCAATGCGGCATTGGGCGCTTGCCGTCCCCATATGCTAGGACCTGTCTCCATTCCCCGCCCCTTCGGGCGCTCACAGGTCGAAATGCTCTCAGTCGAACTCGCCATCATCGTCGTCCTCATCGTCGTCAACGGGCTGTTGTCGATGTCCGAACTCGCGATCGTCTCGTCGCGGCCGGCCCGGCTGGCCATGCTGGCCGAGAAAGGCGTGTCCGGCGCGCGGCGGGCGCTGACGCTGGCGTCCGACCCGGGGCGATTCCTGTCGACGGTGCAGATCGGCATCACCCTGGTCGGCGTGCTCTCCGGCGCGTTCTCCGGCGCCACGCTCGGCCAGCGTCTGACGCAATCGCTGCTGGAGCTCGGCCTGTCGGCTTCCGTCGCCGACATCGTCGGCGTCGGCCTGGTCGTCACCATCATCACCTATGCCACGCTGATCGTCGGCGAGCTGGTGCCGAAGCAACTCGCGCTGCGTGATCCCGAGGCGATTGCCGTCCGCGTCGCGCCGGCCATGCAGGTACTCGCCAAGGTCTCGCTGCCGCTGGTCGTGCTGCTCGACCTTTCCGGCAAGCTGATCCTGACGCTGCTCGGCCGTTCCGGCGAGGCCGAGGAGAAAGTCTCGGAGGCCGAGATCCATCATCTGGTGCGCGAGGCCGAGACTGCCGGCGTGCTAGAGCCGGGCGAGAAGGAGATGATCGCGGGCGTGATGCGGCTCGGCGACCGCCCGGTCGGCGCCATCATGACGCCGCGCCCCGAGGTCGACGTCGTCGACCTCAACGACGATCCCAAGACCATTCGCGAGCTGCTCGCCAAGAGCCCGCATTCGCGCCTGCCGGTGTCGGACGGCGAGCGCGACCGTCCGATCGGCGTGCTCCAGGCCAAGGACCTGCTGGCGGCCTATCTGCGCGACGAGACGCCGGACCTGCGCAGTCTGGTGCGCGAGGTGCCGATCATTCCCTCCACCGTCGATGCGCGCGACGTGATCGCGATTCTCAAGGTGGCGCCCGTGCATATGGGGCTGGTCCACGACGAATACGGCGCGTTCGAAGGCGTCGTGACCGCGGCGGATATCCTGGAGTCGATCGTCGGCGCGTTCTCCTCGGAGGAAGGTCCGCCGGAGCCCGCCTGCGTCCGCCGCGACGACGGCTCGCTGCTGGTCTCCGGCTGGATGCCGCTCGACGAGTTCGCCGACGTCCTCGCCATCGAGGTGCCGCCACATCGCGGCTATCACACCGTCGCCGGCCTGGTGCTGCAGCACTTCGGCAGCGTGCCCGAGGTCGGCCAGAGCTTCGAGCTGCAAGGGTGGCGCTTCGAGATCATCGATCTCGACGGCCGCCGCATCGACAAGATCCTGGCGACCAGGCTCGCCCCGGAGGGCGGCGAGCCGAATGTGGGGTAGTTGAGCCCGTGCTGTCGCCGCAACGACAGTGCGCCCCGCCCCCGCCGGCGGCGGAGGGCCGGGGTGGGGCGCACACGAGCCGTCCCGCCGGAGCATTCTCCCACCCGCACCGCATCTGCCATGCGATGCGACCTCCCTCGCACGCGGCCGAGGCGCAGATCGAGCGAGCGGCGCGCGATCAGGCATACCCCGGACAGCCGATGTCGCGGGAACGTGAAGACGCGGCCTGCGTATCCTTTGATAGGCCGGGCCAAGAGGCCGGATCCCCGGCCGCCACTTGAAATCAAATCATCACACAGCGCACCTAGGGTGCGGATTCGGCCGGCCGCCCTGCCGGCGCGAGCCAGCCCCAGCGCCACGACGAGGACACGTCCGCAGCCATGACCGAGGGCTGCGGACGACGAGACGAG
Organism: Bradyrhizobium sp. HKCCYLS3070; assembly: GCF_051167575.1. Taxonomy (NCBI): domain Bacteria; kingdom Pseudomonadati; phylum Pseudomonadota; class Alphaproteobacteria; order Hyphomicrobiales; family Nitrobacteraceae; genus Bradyrhizobium; species Bradyrhizobium sp. HKCCYLS3070. The sequence continues at coordinate 31,354 of NZ_JBNPTI010000013.1, read as the reverse complement.
ACACGCGGATGATGCTTCAGGACCTCCGGACCACCGTTCTGCGCGACGCCGTGCGCCCCAATGTCTGGGACGTCGTTGCGCTGATCATCGTGGTCGGGACGATGGTCCTGATCGTCTATGGCGGCGAGCAGACCACGCTGCCGCTGTCGGCCCTGGACACGGCGCCGGTCTCGCTCGATCCGTCCAACCTGCCGCTCTACGCGCTGCGCACCACCTTGCGCATGCTGCTCGCAATCGTGTGCTCGCTCGTCTTCACGTTCGTCTATGCGGCGCTCGCGGCCAAGAGCCGGCGCGCCGAGATCGTGCTGATCCCGCTGCTCGACATCCTGCAATCGGTGCCGATCCTCGGCTTCCTGACGTTCACCGTCGTGTTCTTCATGAACCTGTTCCCGGGCAAGGTGCTCGGCGCCGAGCTCGCCTGCGTGTTCGCGATCTTCACCAGCCAGGCCTGGAACATGACCTTCAGCATGTACCAGTCGATGCGCAACGTGCCGAAGGATCTGGAGGAGGCGACGCGCAGCTTCCACCTCTCCGGCTGGCAGCGCTTCTGGCGGCTCGACGTCCCCTATGCGATGCCCGGCCTGATCTGGAATGCGATGATGTCGATGTCCGGCGGCTGGTTCTTCGTCGTGGCCTCCGAGGCGATCACGGTCGGCAACACCACCGTCACCCTGCCCGGCATCGGCTCCTACGTCGCGCTGGCAATTCAGCAGAAGGATCTCGCCGCGATCGGCGCCGCGCTGCTGACCATGCTGCTGGTCATCACCGCCTACGATCAGCTGCTGTTCCGTCCGATCGTGGCCTGGGCCGACAAATTCCGCTTCGAGCAGACCGCCTCGGGCAATCCGCCGAGCTCGTGGATGCTCGACCTGTTCCGGCGCACCCGTGCGCTGCGCTCGCTGTCCGTCCCGTTCGCCGCGGTCAATCGCGCCGTCTCGAACCTGCGGATCAACTGGCCTAAAACCTGGAGCGGCCCGGTGCGGCACGCGCCACCGTCGCAGCTCGTCGACGGCCTCTGGCTCGCCGTCGTCGTTCTCGGTTGCGCCTATGCCGGCTGGAAGACGTACCTCTACCTCTCGGCCACGCTGGCGCCCGCCGATGTCCTCTCCGCCATCGGCTATGGCCTGATCACGCTGATCCGCGTGGTGGTGCTGATCGGGCTGGCGTCGCTGATCTGGGTCCCCGTCGGCGTCTGGATCGGGCTGCGGCCCAAGCTCGCTGAGCGCATCCAGCCGCTGGCGCAGTTCCTCGCCGCCTTCCCGGCCAACCTCGCCTTCCCGGTGTTCGTCGTGCTGATCGTGCGCTTTCGCCTCGACGCCAATGTCTGGCTGAGCCCGCTGATGATCCTGGGCACGCAATGGTACATCCTATTCAACGTCATCGCCGGTGCCAGCGCCTTCCCGACCGACCTGCGCGAGGCGGCCGCGAGCCTGCACCTGACCGGCTGGCGCTGGTGGTTCAAGGTCGTGCTGCCCGGAATCTTCCCCTATTACATCACCGGCGCCATCACCGCCTCGGGCGGCTCATGGAACGCGGCGATCGTCGCCGAGGTCGCGAGCTGGGGCGACACGCATCTGACGGCGTCGGGGCTCGGCGCCTACATCGCCGCGGCGACGGAGCGCGGCGACTTTCCGCGCGTGGTACTCGGCATTGCCGTGATGTGCATCCTCGTCACTCTGTTCAACCGGCTGCTGTGGCGGCCGCTGTATGCCTTCGGCGAGCGCCGGCTGCGGCTCGGCTGACCGGGAGAGATCATCATGCGCGACCAGGTCAAGGACACATCGCTGATCGAGATCAAGAGCGTCAGCCGGCTCTTCCCAAAGGGCAGCGGCGAGGATCTCGTCGTGCTGGAGAAGGTCGACCTCACGATCCGAGCCGGCGAAATCGTCGGCCTGCTCGGACGCTCCGGCTCGGGCAAGTCGACCCTGCTGCGGATCATCGCCGGCCTGGTGTCGCCATCCTCAGGCGAAGCACGATGCCGCGGCGAGATCATCGCCGGCCCCCCTGTTGGCGTCGCCATGGTGTTCCAGTCGTTCGCGCTGTTTCCCTGGCTCACCGTGCTGCAAAACGTCGAACTCGGCCTGGAGGCGCTCGGTGTCGACAGTGCCGAGCGGCGCAAACGCGCGCTGGCCGCGATCGACCTGATAGGTCTCGACGGTTTCGAATCGGCTTTTCCGAAGGAGCTGTCCGGCGGCATGCGCCAGCGCGTCGGCTTTGCCCGCGCGCTCGTCGTGCATCCTGACCTCCTGCTGATGGACGAGCCATTCTCCGCGCTCGACGTGCTCACCGCCGAGACGCTGCGCACCGACCTCGTCGATCTCTGGACCGACGGCCGGCTGCCGATCAAGTCGGTGCTGATGGTGACGCATAACATCGAGGAAGCGGTGCTGATGTGCGACCGCGTCCTGGTGTTCTCGTCCAATCCCGGCCGCGTCGCCGCCGAGTTCAGGATCGACCTGCCGCATCCGCGCAACCGGCTCGATCCCGCGTTCCGCCAGCTCGTCGACAGTCTCTATGCCCGCATGACGCAGCGGCCCGAGCCGAAGCTGCCGAGCACCGCCAGCGCCGGCGTGGGCATGGTGCTCAACCACGTGTCGTCGAACTCGATCTCCGGCCTGATCGAGACGCTAGCCGGCGAACCCTATAATGGGCATGCCGACCTGCCGGTGCTGGCGGGCCATCTGCAGCTCGAGGTCGACGAGATCTTTCCGCTGGCCGAAGCGCTTCAGCTCTTGCGCTTCGCCCAGCTCAGTGAAGGCGACCTGACCTTGACCGAGGACGGACGGCGGTTCGCCCATCAGGAGACCGACGAGCGCAAGAAGCTGTTCGCGAAGCATTTGATGGAGAACGTGCCGCTGATGGGGTTGATCCGCCGCGTGCTCGACGACCGCCCCTCGCACGCCGCTCCGGCTGCGCGCTTCCGCATCGAGCTCGAGGACTACATGTCCGAGCACTACGCCGACGAGACCTTGCACACCATCGTGTCATGGGGCCGCTATGCCGAGCTGTTCGCCTATGACGAGCAGTCCGAGACCTTCAGCCTGGAGAACCCGCATTGAGGCCAACGGCGTCACGGCGCGATGGTCAGTGTCGCCTTCATGTTGGGATGAAAGCGGCAGTAGTAGTCGACCGTGCCCGCCTTCTTGAGGACCGAGCTCACCGTCTTGCTCGGCGGCAAAGTGACATCGAAGGCGCCATCCCGCGCCGTGGCCGTATGAGCCAGCGCATCCTTGTTGACCCATTCGACGGTATCGCCGACCTTGGCCGAAGCCGCGGCCGGCGAGAATTCGAGCTTGTCCACCAAGATCCGGATCGTGGCAGCGCGCGCCGGAACGCTCATGGCGGCGAGCACAACCACACTCACGAGAGTGATGCGTCCTAACAGCATCGGATCGTCCTACTTCAGATCCGCCGCGACATGCTCGGCGTGCTGCTCGTGGCCCTGGAAGAGCTTCAAGCCGGTCTGCAGCAACTCCTTCAGCTCGGCGTTGGTTGCGGACGGAATGAGCTGCGTCTCCAGCGCGCCGTTCACCGTCTTGTGGTAGGCGACCTCGTTGGCGATATAGGCCTTGTCGAATGCCGCGCCCTTGAGCTTGCTGAGCTCGTCGAGCTTCTCGCTCGCCTGCTTCGACAGCGCGCGGCTGGTGTCGTTGTCTTCCGGCGTCACTTTCAGCTTCTTGACCAGGGCGAGCGCCTGCTTGTTGACCGCCTCGTGGTCCCGCACCATGCCTTGCGCGAACTCCTTGACCTGCTTGCTGCCGGACTTGTCCAAGGCCTGCTTCGCCGCCTTGATGTCGATTTCGCCGGCGGTGTAGGCGATATGCGCGATCTGCGGATCGCTGAGCTTGGCGCCCTGCGACAGGGCGACGCTGCTCGTGAGGCAGAGCGCGAGGGCGATCGTACCGATATGCTTGAACATGGTTCTCATCTCCTGTGCCGCCGGACCTCGTGGCCGGCGGGTGAATGACTGCACAGGGATTGGATGAAAAGCGGGAGCCGACGTTCCCGAGAATCTTCAGGTCGGACGTCGAAGACGATCGAGCACGGCCTCGGTCAGCCGCTCGCAACGCGGGCCGGCGAAGGGAAACGCGTCCAGAAGGACGGGACCGATCTCTTTTTCGACGTTCTCGCGCAGCATGCCGCGGGCGCGATGCAGGCGCGTCTTCACGGTCTCGGGCTTCAATCCGAGCAAGTCCGCCGTCTCGTCGATGCTCATCTCCTCGATCACGCGGGCGATGAACACCAGGCGAAACGGCTCGGACAGGTCATCGATCGCCCGCTCGACGACGGCCTGGATCTGGCGCTGTGCCACCGACTTCTCCGGATCGCTCGACGTGGCGGGAAATTGGATCACCTCGGCCCGAGGCTTGTTCTCTCGCTCTGCATCCAGTTGCAGTGCCGGTCGCCGCCCGCGCAGCCGCCCCATCGCCTCGTTCATCGCGATGCGAACCAGCCACGTCGACAGGCTGGACTGGCCGCGAAACGCGTCCAGGTGGGTGAGTGCGCGGACATAGGTTTCCTGCACGACGTCCTCCGCCTCGCTGTCGTTGCGCAGGATGCCGCGGGCGATCCGGAACAGGCGGCGGTTGTTGGCCTGCAGGATGGCCCGAATGGCCGCCTCGTCGCGGGCCTTCGCCCGTCGGATCAGGTCATCCTCGCCGCTCGTCGCCGCGGAGACTGTGGTCGCTGTGGTCCAAGGCATTGTCGATCATCCAAGCTGAGTACACGTGGCTTAGATGGAATTGGAGCCGGAAGGTTCCCAAGAACGATCTCGCAAGGCGTTTCACTGCACCGCCGCAAACGTATCGGCTCGCGCCATCGCCCAGGCGTCGCGGAAGCGGACGTCCTGGGTGCCCTCGAGCAGTTCGCCCGGCCGCAGCGATGGATACAGCTTGGCAAAGGAGGAGACATCGGTGGTCGACGTCCGCTGTGAGAAGTGGATGGGCCGCAGATCCTGCGGATGCTCGAGGCCGGCTGCGGCGAGCAGTTCGGCCAGCGCATGCAGGGTCGCGTGATGATAGTTGTAGACGCGATCGATCTTGTGCGGAACGACCAGCGCGCGGGCGCGCGTCGGATCCTGCGTCGCGACGCCCGTCGGACAGCGGTCGGTGTGGCAGCTCAGCGACTGGATGCAGCCGAGCGCGAACATGAAGCCGCGCGCCGAGTTGCACCAGTCGGCGCCGATCGACATCGCGCGCGCCATGTCGAAGGCGGTGGCGATCTTGCCGGAGGCGCCGATCTTGATACGATCGCGGACGTTCAGCCCGACCAGCGCATTGTGCACGAAATTGACGCCCTCGCGCATCGGCATGCCGAGGTGGTCCATGAACTCCAGCGGCGCCGCGCCGGTGCCGCCCTCATTGCCGTCGACCACGATGAAGTCGGGATAGATGCCGGTCTCCAGCATCGCCTTGCAGATCGCAAGGAACTCCCAGGGATGGCCAATGCACAGCTTGAAGCCGGCCGGCTTGCCGCCCGACAGCCGCCGCATCTCGCCGATGAACTGCATCATCCCGATTGGCGTCGAGAACGCGCGGTGCGCCGCCGGCGAGATGCAGTCCTCGCCCATCGCGACGCCGCGGATCTTGGAGATCTCCTCGGACACCTTCGCCGCCGGCAGCACGCCGCCATGGCCGGGCTTGGCGCCCTGGCTGATCTTGAGCTCGACCATCTTGATCTGCTCGGCGGCTGCGACCCGCGCGAACGCGTCGGGGTCGAACGTGCCGTCATGGCGGCGGCAGCCGAAATAGCCGGATCCGATCTCCCATATGATGTCGCCGCCCATCTCGGCATGGTACGGGCTGAAGCCGCCCTCGCCGGTGTCGTGCGCGAAGCCGCCGCGCTTGGCGCCACCATTGAGTGCGCGCACCGCATTCGGGCTCAGGGCGCCAAAGCTCATCGCCGAGATGTTGAACACCGAGGCGGAATAGGGTTTTGCGCAGTCGGGGCCGCCGATGGTGATGCGGTATTTTTCCTCCGCACGCGGCTTGGGCGACATCGAATGGTGCATCCATTCATAGCCCTCGCGGTAGACGTCTTCCTGGGTGCCGAACGGGCGCTTGTCGAGCACCATCTTGGCGCGCTGATAGACCACCGCACGGGTGTCGCGCGAGAACGGCATGCCGTCCTTCTCGCTCTCGAAGAAATACTGCCGCATCTCAGGCCGCATCTCCTCGAGCAGGAAACGCAGGTGTGCCGCGATCGGGTAGTTGCGCAGCACCGCGTGGCTCTTCTGCATGAGGTCGCGCACGCCGAGCAGGGTGAGCGCGCCGAAGATCAACAGCGGGATCAGGACGAGATCGAAGATCTTGCGGTCGTAGATGCCGAGGATCAGCAGCAAAGCGGTCGCCGTGGCGCAGATCGTCAGGACGATGAAGCGCGGCGAAAACGGGAGCAGCAGCGTATCCATGGAAGGCCTCGGGGCGGCGCGTGGGAGGTCTGGTGTCACCATACTACGCGTATCGCGAAGCAATCGTTACACAAGCGCGCGCAATCGGCCATCGATCATATCACAACGTCGATAGCCGCCTTCTATCGACTGCCGCGCTGCGGGATCGAGCCGCAGCGCCGGGCCGGCCTCCGGGACTCCCGGCGCCGCTACGCGTTGCTCGACGACGGCAGCCGCTTACCCCTGCGCAAACAGCCCCGAATGCGTCTCGCGCAACTGCCGCTTCAGCAGCTTGCCACTGGGGTTCTTGGGCAGCGCATCGACGAACACGATCCGCTTCGGCGTCTTGAACGAGGCCAGCCTGGCCGAAGCCTGCTCAAGCACGGCCTCCTCGGTCAGCTCACAGCCGGACTTGACCACGACCATCGCCACAACGGCCTCGACCCAGCGCGGATGCGGCAGGCCGACGACGGCGACCTCCGACACTTCCGGGATCAGATAGAGCGCCTCCTCGACCTCGCGGCTGGCGACGTTCTCACCGCCGGTCTTGATCATGTCCTTCTTGCGATCGACGATGGTGATGTAGCCCTCGTCGTCGATGGTCGCGAGATCGCCGGAGTGAAACCAGTCGCCCTGGAAGGCGGCGGCGGTACGCTCGTCGTCATGGAAGTAGCCGAGCATCAGATGTGGCGAGCGGTGCACGACCTCGCCGACCTCGCCTGGTGCTACATCATTCATGTCGTCATCGACGACCCGGGTCTCGACGTTGAGCACGGCGCGGCCGCAAGAGCCCGGCTTGCGCAGTTGATCCTCGGGTCCGAGCATCGTCGCCAGCGGAGCGATCTCCGTCTGGCCGTAGAGATTCCACAGCCGCACCTTGGGCAGCCGCTGCGCCAGCTCGCGCAGCACCTCGACCGGCATGATCGAGGCGCCGTAATAGCCCTTGCGCAAAGTGGATACGTCGGTGGTCTCGAACAGCGGCGAGCGCAGGATCGAGATCCAGACGGTGGGCGGCGCGAAGAACGATGTGATCCGATATTTCGCGATCAGCGGCAGCAGATTGTCGGGCGTCGGAAACGCCGTGATGATGTTGGTCGCGCCGACATAGATCGAAGGGCCGAAGAACACGTCGAGCTGCGCGCAATGATACAGCGGCAGCGCGTGCAGGGTGACGTCATCGGCGGCGATGCCAGCATCGACGATACAGCTCACATACTGCCAAATGACGGCGTCATGGGTGAGCATGGCGCCCTTCGGCAGCGACTCCGTACCAGAGGTGTAGACGATCTGCGCGACGTCGCTTCCGGCGATCTCGACGGCAGGCATCGTCGCCGTCGACGCCGCGAGCTCCGCAAAGTCGATCATGTCGCTTTGCCGCTCGCTCGGACCTTCCGACGGCAGCCAGATCATCTGCTCGACCGCCGGCACCAGCGTCTTGGCGGCGCGGGCCACGCCGGCAAAGCCGCTGTCGGTCGCCAGCAGCCGCGCGCCGGCATGCTTGAGGATGTAGGCAACCTCCTCGGGCTTGAGCATGAAGTTGATCGGCACCAGCACGGCGCCGAGCCGCGCCAGCGCGAAGCGCAAGGCCGCGAAGGCATGCGAATTGCGGGCGAGGATGGCCACGCGCTCGCCCTTGCCGACACCGCGGATGGCGAGGCCGGCCGCGAGGCGGTCGACGATGGCATTGAACTCGGCGTAGGTCCAGCTGACCTCGCCGCAGATCACGGCCGTCTTTCCCGGCGTGCGCGCCGCGCTCCGCCGCAGGAGGTCACCGAGCGTCTGTCTGCGAACGGTGGAATCCATGGCCGTACCCCTTATTGTATCGGGGATGGCCGCCGCTCAGGCAATCCAAGTCCCCTCCCTGTGTCGCGCCGGACGTCTGCAGGTCCGGTCTTGCTGCCGAAAATCGCACAGCCGCTTCGAAACGCGCAAGGAGGATATTGCCAACGAAAAGAGCGCCCCGATTGCGTCGAGGCGCTCTTTCAGAAAAGTCGGAGACGAAGGGGCGATGGCTCAGCGCTCGACGAAGGCCTTCTCGATCACGAAATGGCCCGGCTCGTTGCCGCTGCCTTCGAGGAAGCCGCGCGACTCGAACATGGTCTTGAGCTCCTCCAGCATCGCCGGGCTGCCGCACATCATGATACGGTCCTTGGCGATATCGAGCTCATGCTGGCCGATATCGTTGAACAGCTGCTGCGACGAGATCAGGTCGGTGATGCGGCCACGGTTGCGGAACGGCTCGCGTGTGACGGTCGGATAATACTGCAGCTTGCCGTCGAGCAGTTCTCCGAACAACTCGTCCTCGCGCAGCTTCGCGACGACGCTCTCGCCATAGGCGAGCTCGGCGACCTGGCGGCAGCCGTGGACCAGCACGATGCTCTCGAACCGCTCGTAGACGTCGGGGTCCTTGATCAGGCTGACGAACGGGGCGAGGCCGGTGCCGGTCGACAGCAGCAGCAGCCGGCTGCCGGGCAGCAAATTGTCGGGGATCAGCGTGCCGGTCGCCTTGCGGCCGACCAGGATGGTGTCGCCTTCCTTGATCTTCTGCAGCCGGGAGGTCAGCGGACCGTCCTGCACCTTGATGCTGAAGAACTCGAGTTCCTCCTCATGATTGGCGCTGGCCATGCTGTAGGCGCGCAGCAGCGGGCGGCCCTCGACCTCAAGGCCGATCATCGCGAACTGACCATTCTGGAAGCGGAAGCCCGCATCGCGGGTGGCTCGGAAGGAGAACAGGGTGTCCGTCCAGTGGTGAACGGAAAGAACTTTCTCTTTATAGAACGCGCTCATGTCGTTTGTTTTTTCACGTGGGCTGAAGTTGGAAGAAACAAGTCGTGACGGAGGCAGGACCGCAAAACCCCTATAGATCCAGCGATTTCGGCGCCTGATGTACGTGAAAACAGCGAATAATCAACCCGCATGGACGCACCATTGATCACGATCAAATGCATGCCGGCTGATGTCCGGATTCGCCTCGATCGGCTGTTCGTTCGTACACAAACGATATGGGTAATTTACTTGCCGATATTCCGATTTTCCAGCACTTTAATTCCGCATCCCTGGCCCAATCCTTGAGCAATGATTAACCATCCGCAGGCCCAGCTCGCCGCCATCACCCGCTACTGCGCTGAACGAGGCATCGCGCTCGACGTGCGGGAGGACGGCTGGCTGCTGGTGCTCGAGGACGCCACCCGGCGTCACCTGATCTTCGGCTATGATCTCGGCCTGAACAGTGCGGTGGCGCACAGACTGGCCTGCGACAAGGCGGCGACCTCGGCGCTGCTGAGAGCCGACGGGATTGCCGCGGTTCCACACGCATTCTTTCTGGCGCCGGCCCTTGGCGGCCAGCCCGGGCGGACGGCCGAGGCCGCGCTGGCGCTGCTCGAAACGCATCCGCGCGGGCTGGTGGTCAAGCCCAACGAGGGTACCTCGGGACGGTCGGTGGTCCGCGTCGCGGGAAAGGATGACCTGCTGCGCGCAGTGAACAGCATCTTCGAGACCGGCGCGAATGTCGCGATCGCGCCGCTCATGGACATCGTCGACGAAGTCCGTGTCGTGCAGCTCGATGACGCGTCCCTGATCGTCTACCGCAAGCAGCGGCCCATCGTGACCGGCGACGGCGTGCAGCCGCTGCTCGCCCTCGCGCTGGCGGCCACTCCGGCCACGGGGCACGCCCAGCTCCTGCGGCGCCTCGATGCGGAATTTGACGCGTCGGCCTTGCGCGCCGTCGTGCCGCGCGGCGCACAGCGCCTGCTGAGCTGGCGGCACAATCTCGAATTCGGAGCTCAGCCCGTGCTGCTCGAACCAGGCGCGCAGCGGGACCTCTGTGCCGCACTCGCCACCGCGGCGGCGCGCGTCATCGGCATCCGCTACGCATCGGTCGACCTCGTGCTGGCCGATGGACGCTGGCAGGTGCTCGAGATCAATTCGGGCGTGAAGATGGAGGCGCTCGGCCAGCATGCGCCGGAGCTGGTCGAAAGCACATATTTCGCCGCGCTCGACGCGATCTTCGGCAGAGGCCGGTCGGGATGACTTGCGGCCGCCGGCCCGATTTCCAGCAATAAGATTTCCCTGGCCTCGATCGAGATGAGGGATTATTCTCCGATCCAAAATAAACAGTATACTGTCAATGTGGAGGACGCCCTTGCGCATCGCCGTGCTCGGCGGCGGCCCTGGCGGGCTGTATTTCGCCTATCTCTGGAAGAAGCGGCACCCCGCCGCCGTGGTCGATCTGTTCGAGCAGAATCCGGCCGGGGCGACCTGGGGCTTTGGCGTCGTGTTCTCCGATCAGGCGCTCGAATTCCTGCGCGCCGACGATCCCGACACCGTGGACGCGATCGCGCCGCACATGGAGAGCTGGCGCAACATCACGCTCAATCTGCGCGGCGAGACTGTCGAGATCGACGGCGTCGGCTTTTCCGCGATCGGCCGGCTCGAGCTGTTGAAGCTGCTGCAGGCCCGCGCCGAGAGCGTGGGCGTCGTCGCCCGCTACGGCACGACCATCCAGTCGCTGGACCAGCTCGCAGGCTACGACCTCATCGTCGCTGCCGACGGGCTGAACTCGCTGGTTCGCCGCAGCTTCGAAGGCGATTTCGGCTTCTCCGTCTCCTACTCCAGCAACAAGTTCGCATGGTACGGCACGTCGAAGACCTTTGCCACGCTGTCGCAGACCTTCGTCGCGACCGACCGCGGCAGCTTCAACGCGCACCATTATCGCTATTCGCCGGACATGAGCACGTTCCTGGTGGAATGCGATCGCGCCGCGTGGCACGCCCATGGCTTCGCCGAGATGTCGGTCGATGAATCCCGGCGCGTCTGCGAGCAGGTGTTCGCCGCCACGCTCGACGGTCACGCGCTGGTCTCCAACCGATCGGTATGGCGCAATTTCCCTTGGGTCTGGAATGAGCACTGGTGGCACCGGAACATGGTGCTGATCGGCGACGCGCTGCATACGGCGCACTTCTCGATCGGCTCCGGGACGCGGCTGGCGATCGAGGATGCGATCGCGCTCGCCAAGGCGCTCGATGCCGAGACCAGCCTCTCGGACGGCCTCGCCCGCTATCAGGCCGAGCGCCAGCCGATCGTGAAGAAGCTGGTGACGGCGGCCCGGACCAGCAGCGACTGGTATGAGTCCTTCCCGGCTCACATGACGCTCGGCCTGTTGGATTTTGCCTACAGCTACATCACCCGGTCCGGGCGCATCGACGAGACCAGGCTGCGCGCGATGGCTCCGCGGTTCATGGCCCGCTACGAGGCATCTCGGAACACGGGAGCACGCGCATGACGAGAGAGATCGCCGACCAGGTTCCGCGCGACAGCGCCGGCGCGCGCGAGATCGGCTTCGCAATTCCCGCCCGCTACAATGCCAGCCGCGTGCTGTTCGACAACCTCGCCAAGGGCAACGCCAACAAGACTGCGCTGATCGGTCCGGCCGGCCAGCGCAGCTATGCCGAGCTGTGTGCCGACGCCTGCCGTTGGGGCAACGGCTTCACCGCGCTCGGGCTCAGCCGCGGCGACCGGGTCCTGCTGTTCCTCGACGATACACCGGCCTATCCGGCCGCGTTCTTCGGCGCAGTGCGCGCCGGCTTCGTGCCGCTGCTGATCAACACATTGACGCCGCCGGATCTGCTGCAATTCTATCTCGCTGATTCCGGCGCCAAGATCGCGGTCGCCGACGCCGAGTTTGCCGCACGGTTCGACGCACAGGCCTGCGCCGAGACCGCGCTGCGCACACTGGTCGTCGTCAATGGCGAGGCGCCGGCCACCGCCGTCGCAACGACGGTCGCGGTCGATGCGTGGCTGCCCAACTTCACCGATCAGTTGGCGGAGGCCGACACCCACCGCGACGAGATGGCATTCTGGATGTATTCGTCCGGCTCGACCGGACGCCCCAAGGGCATCGTCCATCTGCAGCACGACATGGCCTATAGCGAGCAGGCGTTCGCCCGCAACGTGCTGCGGCTCAAGCCGGACGACATCTGCTTCTCGGTGCCCAAGATCTTCTTCGCCTACGGCTTCGGCAATGCGATCACCTTTCCATTCTCGGCCGGAGCGACGACGCTGCTGCTGCCCGGCCAGCCGAAACCCGCCGCCATCTTCGATGCGATCGGCCGCTTCCGACCGACCGTGTTCTTCGGCCTGCCGACGCTCTACACCGCGCTCACCAAGGCCGAGCGTGCGAAGCAGGCCGACGTCTCGTCACTGCGGCTCGCGGTTTCCGCGGCCGAGGTGCTCTCGGCCGAGGTCTTCAACGGCTGGAAGAGCCTGACCGGCTTGGAGATCGTCGAAGGTCTCGGCTCGACCGAGGTTCTCCACGTCTATCTCTCGAACCGCGAGGACCGCAAGAAGCTCGGCGCCGCCGGACTGCGCGTTCCCGGCTACGAGATCGCGCTGCGCGACGGCGAAGGACGCGAGGTCGCCACCGGCGAAGAGGGCATTCTCTGGGTACGCGGCGACTCCAACACGCCGCTCTACTGGAACCGTCCGGACAAGACCGCGGAGACGATCCGCGATGGCGGCTGGATCTACACCGGCGATCGTTTCGTGCGCGATGCCGACGGCTTCCATTTCTTTCGCGGCCGCGCCGACGACCTGGTCAAGATCTCCGGCCAATGGGTCTATCCGCTCGAGGTCGAGCTCTGCCTCGCCGAGCATCCCGATATCAGAGAATGCGCCGTGTTTGCGCACGAGCTGCCGGATCGTCGCATGAGCCTGAAGGCCGTGGTGGTCACCAACGGCGGATCCCCCGACCAAATCCCGACCGTCAAGGCGCTGCAGGACTACGTGAAGGCGAAACTGCTGCCCTACAAATATCCGCGCGAGATCGTCTTCATCGACGAATTGCCGAAGACGGGCACCGGCAAGATCGATCGTCAGGCGGTGATGCGGCTGTGAGCCTACGCCTTGCGCCCGACAACCGCGGAGTTCCGCGATCAGCCGGTTTTGCCGAGATGCTCCAGCGCATCCTCGGCGCGCAGCGGCACCCGCGACACCTCGTTGTTGAGATCGACGAGCTGCGCCAGCAACGCCATCAGCATCTTGCGATCCGCGGCCTTCAGCGGCGCCAGCATGCGTGCCTGGGCGCGATCGACCGCCGGCATGATCGCACGGAGCAGTGCTCCGCCCGCCCTGGTCAGATAAAGCAGCTTGACGCGCTTGTCCTCGGCCGACGGCCTGCGCTCGATATGGCCCTTGCTCTCCAGCCGCTCGATCACGCTGCCGAGCGTCGAACGGTCGAAGGCGATCACCGCCGACAGCCTGGTGGCATCGATGCCCGGATGCGTCTGGATCGCGACCAGCGCTGCATATTGCACCGGCGTCAGGTCGAACTCGCGGCACTCCTCAACGAAGATGGACACGGCAATCTGCTGCATCCGCCGGAACAGATAGCCCGGCTTGGTGTAGACTGCGTCCATGGTGATGTCGGGCGGCCTACTCGGCATCGGGCTGACGCTCCGGAGCAGCAGCGGCGAAGGCCGGCAGCGCCTTCGCCGCGGCTTCGGCCTGCAGCAGGCGCGGAAACGCTGCGACATCGACGCCAAAGCGGCGTGCATTGCCGAGCTGCGGCACCAGGCAGAGATCGGCCAAGGTTGGCGCCGCACCGAAACAGAATGGGCCAGGCTCATGCTTGATCAGCGCTTCGCAGGCAGCGAGCCCCTCGCGGTTGGCCCAGCCGGCCCAGGCCGTGACCTTGTCCTCGGGCAGGCCGAGCTCCCGGAGCCGCGCCAACACCTTCAGGTTCTGCACCGGATGGGTGTCGCAGGCGAGCACCTGCGCGAAGGCGCGGACCTGGGCGCGTCGCAACGGATCCTTCGGCAGCAGCGGCGGCTCGGGATGAGTCTCGTCGAGCCATTCGATGATCGCAAGCGACTGGATCAACGTGGCGCCGCTGTCGTCCTCGAGCGCCGGGACCAAACCCTGCGGGTTGAGCGCGAGATAGGCGGGCGCGCGCTGCTCGCCCTTGCGGAGGTGATGCGGCAGATGCTCGGCCGTGAGACCCTTGAGGTTGAGCGCGATCCTGACGCGATAGGATGCGCTGCTGCGGAAATAGCCGTGCAGCTTCATCATGGCAGTCCTCCCGATGCGACAGCTCTGGTTGTATTTGACGGTAATCAAATTGGCAGTATACTGTCAATCAAGAACGACATCTGATCATGGGAGGCGCGCATGGCCGCGGTTTCGACACCGGAGCGCGAGGCGTTCTACAAGAAGATCGACGGCGAAAACATGACGGCGCTGTGGACCGTGATGAGCGATCTCATCACGCCCGAGCCGAAGAGCGCCTGCCGCCCGCATCTGTGGCAGTTCGCGGCGATCCGCGACTACATGGTCGAGGCCGGGCGGCTGATCACGGCGAAGGAAGCCGAGCGGCGCGTGCTGATCCTGGAGAATCCGGGACTGCGCGGGCAGTCCAAGATCACCACCTCGCTCTATGCCGGCGTTCAGATGGTGATCCCAGGCGATGTTGCGCCCGCCCATCGGCACAGCCAGTCCGCATTGCGCTTCGTGCTGGAAGGCAAGGGAGCCTTCACGACCGTCGAGGGCGAACGCACCCTGATGGAGCCGGGCGACTTCATCATCACCCCGTCGATGACTTGGCACGATCACGGCAATGAGACCACCGAGCCGATGTTCTGGCTCGACGGCCTCGACATTCCCCTGGTGCAGTTTCTCGACGCGTCGTTCGCGCAAGGCGCGCAGGAGGACCAGCAGAAGGTCGCGCGCCCCGCGGGCGACAGCTTCGCCCGCTACGGCCACAATCTGCTGCCGGTCGATGCGAAGCGCAAATCCAGGACATCGCCGATCTTCAACTATCCCTACGCCTATACGCGCGAGGCGCTGGAGAACGCGAAGCGGAGCGAGGAATGGGACGCCTGCCACGGGCTGAAGCTGAAATTCTCCAACCCGGAGACCGGTGATTTCGCGATGCCGACGATCGGCACCTTCATCCAGCTGCTGCCGAAGGGCTTCAAGACTGCGCGCTATCGCTCGACCGACGCGACCGTGTTCACCGCGATCGAAGGCAGGGGCCGCAGCCGCATTGGCGACCAGACCTTCGAATGGGGCCCGCGCGACCTGTTCGTCGTTCCGAGCTGGCAATGGGTCAGCCATGAGCCGGACGAGGATGCGGTCCTGTTCTCGTTCTCGGATCGCCCGGTGCAGGAGAAGCTCGACTTGTTCCGGGAAGACCGCGGCAACGCCTGACACCGCCGGATCAGCGCCAGCGCAGGAGCCGCGCTTCGAGCATGCTGATCAGCCGGCCGACGGCGAGACCGAACAGCGACAGGATCAGGATCCCCGCCATCAGCTGATCGGTCTGCATCAGATTGCCGGCCTGCAGCACGAAGGTGCCGATGCCGGTCTCGGCGCCGATCATCTCCGCCGAAACCACGAGCATCAGCGCGACCGACGCGGTGATGCGGAAACCGGCGAGGATCGACGGCAGCGCGCCGGGCCAGATCACGCGGCGGACGATGGTCGGGAACGGCACGTTGAAGCTCTGCGCCATGCGGATCAGGTTGCGCGGCACCGCATCGACGCCGCTATAGACCGAGATCGTGGTCGAGAAGAACACGCCCAGCGCGATCGTCGCGATCTTCGGCTGCTCGCCGATGCCGAGCCAAAGAATCAGCAGCGGCAGCACGGCGATCTTCGGAATCGGAAACAGCGCAGAGACGAAAGTGATGCCGATGCTGCGCGCAATGCGCCAGAGGCCGATCGCGAAGCCGACGACGATGCCGGTGGCCGTGCCGAGCGCCCAGCCGGATACGATGCGCACGAACGATGCCGAGACATGCTGCCAGAGCGCGCCGCTTTCGGCCAATCGATACAGGGCGCGCAAGATCGTCAGCGGCGCCGGCAGGAACAATGGGTTGACCAGTGCGGGGCTGCCGATGAGTTGCCACAGGCCGAGAGCCGCCGCGAGCGCGAACCAGCCGGCCCATCGGCTTGCGGCCGGCGTGAAGCCGCCGCCCCGGAACGGCACTTTCCGGCTCTGCTTGCCGACGACCTCAGGCAGTTCAGCCGGGGAGCGCTCAAGCATTCTGAACCTCGCGCTCGGCATCGATTGCCTCGGTCCGGATCAGCCCCCAGAGCTCGTTCTGCAGGTCCAGCAGTTGCGTGCGTACTACGGCATCGCCGCGGCTGCGCCGCGTCGCCGGGATGCTGACGACCTTCCGGATGCGGCCGGGACGACGCGACAGCACGACGATGCGGTCGGCGAGCCGCACGGCCTCCTCGAGATTATGCGTGACATAGACCGCGCCCATGGTGCCGTCGGCGAGCAGATCGACGAAGTCCTCCATCAGCAGCTCGCGGGTCTGCGAGTCCAGCGCCGACAACGGCTCATCCATCAGCAGGATCGCCGGGCGGACCGCCAGCGCCCGGGCAATCCCGACCCGCTGGCGCATGCCGCCCGACAACTGCTTGGGATAGACGGTCCGGAAGTCTGCCAGGCCGGTTCGCCGCAACGCATCGTCGACGGCGGCGGCGCGCTGCTGCGTCGACAGAGATGTATGGAGGAGCGGAAAGGCAACATTGTCGGCGACGCTTGCCCACGGCAGCAGCGCGAAGTCCTGGAACACGAACGTCAGGGGATTGAGGCTGCCGGGCGGCGGAGCTCCGCGCAGCACCGCCTGTCCCTTGCTTGGCTGCAACAACCCTCCGAGGATTGCCAGCAGCGTGCTCTTGCCGCAGCCGGACGGCCCAACGAGGGCGACCACCTCGCCGGCTCCGACCGTGAACGACACGCCATCGAGCACATCGAGCGCGTCGAAACGGTGGCTGATGGTCTCGGCGATCAGGTCCATATCAGGCGATCCCGCTGCAGGCCCGCGCTGCGCCTGCCTTCATCAATCCGGCTTCACAAAGTCTTTGACGATGATCGCGGCCGCATCATAGCCCTGGTCCGCGAACCCCTGAGCCTGCAGCCATTTGATCTGGCTGTCGATGTTCTTCACATCGAGCTTGCCGTCGGGATCGATATAGGCGCAATTGCCCACGACCTGCTCGACCGGCAGGTTCGTGTACTTGCCGATGATCTCGAGCAACGGTTTGGTCTTGTCGTCGATGGCGGCGGTGCCGTCCTTGACCGAGGCGAGCACGACATCATGATACTCGCGCTCGGCGCGCTGAAGCGACGCCAGCAGCTTACCGACCAGCGCCGTGTTGGCCAAGATTTTCGGCCCCGCGAACACGCCGCTGACCTGCCACGGCGTCTCGTCGCCGACCCAGCCAAGATGCTTGACGGCGCCCTCCTCCATCAGCTTGCGCGCCACCGAAACCGGCATCAGCGCCGCGTCGACGGTTTCCCCTTTGATGGCCGCCGACATGTTGGACATCGACTGCAGCGGCACGATCTTCACGTCGGCGAGCTTGAAGCCATATTTATCGGCCAGCAGCCCCACCGAATAGTGAAAGCTCGACCCGACCTGGGTCATCGCCACGCGCTTGCCGGCAATGTCCTTCGGCGTCCTGAGACCTGCCTCATAGGCCTTGTTGCTGGCAAAGTAGCCAATCAGCGGAAAGCCCGGGCGGTCACGGCTCATACCGGCGATGATCTTCAACGCGCCCTTGCCTGCGAGGTTATACAGTCCTGCGGTGAAGGCCGTCACCCCGACGTCGACGTCGCCGGTGGCCGTCGCCACGGCGATCGGTTGCGCTGCATCGAAAAACTTCAGCTCGACGTCCAGTCCAGCTTCGCGGAAGTAGCCTTTGTCCAACGCGATGAACACTGGCGCGGACGAGGACAGCCGGAGAACGCCGATCCGGAGCTTGGCGTCGTCGGACAGCGCGGTGCTGATCGATACGAGGCTCCAGAGCAGCCCCAGGACGACGCCAACGTATCGGAACATCACACTCTCCAAGTTCTGCGACCCGCACACCCGGCCTCACCCCACGACGCCGACTTGTTGCAATATTTCGAGCTTGATGTCGCGCCAAATTTTCAGGAGTCGGGAGATCGCAGCCTCAGAGGCCGGGCGTCTTGCTCCAAGCCGCCTCGTCCATCACTGTAACGCGTGTTGCGCTAAACGCCCTTGCAATCGGCGGTCCGGTCCTTTGCCGCGACCGTGAGCTTCCTGCAGGGGCCGTGAAACGTCTCGATCCCTTTCAATCCGTCCTCTGCACGGACCGACATGGCCGGCAGGCTCGCCGCGCCGAGGGCCAGCAGCCAAACGGATGAAGCTGTCTTTCTCATCGCGATCTTCTGACAAAGTGGATATTGCCGAGCGGGCCGGATTTGCCGCGTGGACTGTACGATGGCGAGTGACGACCGGCGACGCCGCGACGAACTCTCCTGCTGGCCCATCCTGCTTGTGCACAGGGGTCACGGCCTCAGAAGGTCTGCATCACCGGCTTCTCGCCATTGGACAGAAATAGCCCTTCAAAACGGCCGATCTCGCTGTCGGCTGTGCATTCGAGCAGGTCGGGTCCCTTGAATGGATTGCCGTGGCGGCATTGCCCCTTGGCCGTCACCTTGTTGATCGTCTTGCGACTTTGGCCAATGATCATCATGTCGACCGGCGTGACGAACTTGTCAGGCCCCGGTTGCTCTTGCAGATCGCCGCGGTTCGAGAACGTGACCACGCTGCCGTCGAGCAAGGTGAAGTAGAAGCCGGTGCGCTGATCGTCATAGTCGGTATTGAGCAGCGCGCCCTTGCATTCCGAGCTACGATCCTTTCCCGCGACGATGAGCTTCTGGCAAGTTCCCTTCACGACCACCATGCCGGTCAGCCTGGCATCGGCGAGCGATGGAGCTGCAGAGATCATCAGCACGCCAAGCGCGCACACCGATAGCGCCACCACTGCTGACTTCATCGAACCCCCTCCCTACCTTTCAATATGACTATGCCTCAACCTCCGGTGACAGAAAAGTTCTGTTTTTGTTCTCATGCCATTTTTCTCCGAAGGAGGCGCTCGGCGCGTCAGCCGGCACACGCTTCGAGAGTCTCCAGCCACGCCGCAAACGCCTCCGTCAGGTCCTCCATGACGGCCTGATCATTCCGGCCGGAGCGCGCAGGCACGTGGAAGGCGTGGTCGGCCTGATCGATCCAATGCAAGGTCGCGCGCGGTCCCAGCCGCTTCACGACGGGCGCGAGCAGCTCCATCTCCGCCAGCTTGTCGCGCGTCCCCTGCAGGAACAGCATCGGGACCTCGATCGCATCGAGATGATCGGCGCGCGCGATGGAGGGCTTGCCGGCGGGGTGAAGCGGAAAGCCGAGAAAGGCGAGCCCGGCCACGCCTGGCAGCGGCGCTGCACTCTGCGCCTGCGACGTCATGCGCGCCCCGAACGACTTGCCGCCCGCAACGAGCGGCCCCCCCGGACAGAGCCGCGCAGCCTCCGCCACGGCAGCCCGCACCGCGGCGTGGGCGAGCGCGGGCGGATCAGGGCGCTTGCTGCCCTTCTCCATATAGGGAAACTGAAAGCGGAGCGTCGCGATGCCGCGCGCGGCAAGGCTTGCGGCCGCTTGGTTCATGAAGACGTGGGTCATGCCGGCGCCCGCGCCATGGGCGAACACGAAACAGGCGCGCGGCCGCGGCGGGGCCATGAACAGCGCGGACACGATGTCCGCGCCGTCGACGGGAAACGCAAGGGAACGCGGCTGGTGCTCGGTCATGCGCCAGAGTGTGAGCCTGCGTCCCCTGCGTCAACTCCACTCGCCACCGGTTTGCGGCTCACGCCGCCGTTCGGATCGTCTGCAGGAAGTCGGCGACATTGCTCTTCAGCGAAGCGGCCTGCTGCTGCAGCGCCGCGGCCGCCGCCAGCGCAGCTTCAGCGCCGGCATCGGTCTGCCCGGCCACGTTGCGCACGTCGCCGATCTCCTGCGTGACCGCCGCCGTACCGCTGGCCGCCTGCTCGACGTTGCGTGCAATCTCGCTGGTCGCCGCTCCCTGCTGCTCCACCGCGGTGGCGATCGCATTGGAGATCTCGGCAATCTCCCGCACGGTCGTGCCGAACTGGGCGATCGCGCCGACCGTCTCCTGCGTCGCGCTCTGGATGGTCGCGATCTGGCTCGAGATCTGCTCCGTCGCCTGCGCGGTCTGCGACGCCAGGTTCTTCACCTCGCTAGCGACGATCGCAAATCCGCGGCCGGCCTCGCCGGCGCGCGCCGCCTCGATGGTGGCGTTGAGCGCCAGCAGGTTGGTCTGGCTCGCGATCGCCTGGATCAGCTGCACGATGGTGCCGATCCTCTCCGCCGCGCTGGACAGCCCGTCGATCAGCTCGGATGTCCGCTGCGTCTCGTGCGTCGCCCGGGTCGACACCGTGACCGAGCGCTGGACCTGGGAGGAGATCTCCCTGATCGAGGCCGCGAGCTCCTGGGTCGCCGAGGCCACGGTCTGCACATTGACGGAGGCCTGCTCGGCCCGGCTGGCGACCGCTTCCGCAAGGCCACGGCCGCGTTCGGCGACGCGCGCCAGCTCGCTGGCGCTCTCGCCCATCTCGGTCGCACGCCCGCCGACGCCGGTGATGACACCCTGCATGCCCTGCTCGAATCGACCAGCCAGATCGGACATCATGCGGGCGCGCTCGGCCTCCGCAGCTTCACGCTGTGCCGCGGCCTCCTGCTCCATGCGGCGCACGGCAAGCGCATTGTCACGGAAAATCTCCACGGCGCGCGCCATCCGGCCGATCTCGTCGCGCTGCTCGCCGCCGGGAATCGGCTGATCCAATTCGCCGGCCGCCAGCGACTGCATGCGGTCGGTCATGCCGCGGATCGGGTTCGACACGCTGGCGCCGATCAGCCAGGCCAGCACCGCTCCGAATATCACCGCTGCGGCTGCGGTCACGATCACGGTCTGCTTGGTATCTTCGACCGCGACGCCGGTCCTTGCGGCCTGCTCTGCACGCGCGGTACCAAGCTGCCGGTTGATCTGGCTGACCTGGGTATCGATCGAGGCACTCGCCTTGGCGAGCTCCGCCTGCTTGGCGCGCAGGTCAGCGGCCACCTTGATCACCTCCTCGAGCGCGGCGGCATCCGCCGTGAGAGCCTCTTTCAGCGCAGCAACCAGCGCCTTCAGCTTGGCATCATCGACACCCGCGATCTCGGCCTCCGTATCGGCAATCGCGAGCTTCGCATAGACGAAGGTGAGCCTGGCATCGTCGGCATCGCCATTCGATAACGTGTTAGTATAGCGCATCATCGCGATGCGAACCGCGTCGACGACGCTGGCCAGGCGTAACGGATTCATCAGCGGCTCGCTGCCCGCACGATTGGCAAGGGCAACCTGGATGCCGCCCATGTTGATGCCGGCAACGGCGCCCAATGCGTCGGTCTTGGTCGTCGCCGCCCGCAGGCGGTCCACGGCCTCGGCCGCGGCGACGAACGATGAGCGGTAGGCCGCCAGCGCGCTCCGTACCGGCCCCACGCCGTCAGCCAGCACCTTCAGGCTGCCGGACTGCTTCTCGACCTGATCGGCGAGACCGCCGACAGCGTCGATGGCCTTGCTGGCCGCATCCTTGTCACCGACGTTCCAGGTCCGGACGAATCTCTCGACCGCGCCGTTGGCGCCGAGCAGCGCGGCACGCACCTGCGACATGCCGGCGTCCCCGGCCGCGCTGGTAACGAGTTCATCCACGGTGCCGCCGATGCGGCCGACCTGGACCATGGCGAAGCCGCCGAGCAACACCAGGAAGCTCAGGATCAGGGCGAATCCGCCGAAGATGCGCGGGCGGACGCCGATCCAAGACATCAGAGAAGACAATTTCATCGATTTGCCCGGCTGTTTCACGGAGTGGACCTGATGGTGGCGAGCAGCTCCTTGCCGAAGCGCTTCTCGAAGTCGGCATCGAGCGGCCTGACCGCATCGACGAAGGTCTTGCGGTCGAACGTCTCGATCACCTCCATGCCGGTCTTGCGCAACTCATCGAGCTTCTGCGCATCGAGCTGGGCCTGCCAGGTGACCTCCGCAGCCGCCTTGGCGGCGGCAACCAGCGCATCACGATCCGCCGCATCGAGATGGTCGAACATCGCGCGGTTGGCGACGAAGGCGATCGGCGCGAAGAAATGCCCGGTGAGCGTCAGATATTTCTGCACCTCGTCGAAGCGATTGGCCGCGATGGTGGCAACCGGATTTTCCTGACCGTCGAGCCGACCGTCCTTGAGGGCGGCATAGACCAGCGGGAAATCCATCGGCATCACGTCGGCGCCGAGCGCCTTGAAGGTCATCTGGTAGACCGGATTGGGGATCACGCGGATCCTGAGTCCCTTGACGTCATCGACGGTACGGACCGGGCGCTTCGAGTTGGTGAGATTGCGAAAGCCCTGCTTGCCCAGCGCCAGCAGCACCAGTCCCTTGTCGGCGAACTTGGCGCCGATCGCGGCGGCGACCGGCCCTTGCGCAACCGCCTTGGCATGCGCAGTGTCGCGGAACAGGAACGGGATGTCGAAGACGCCAAGCTCGGGGACCACCGCGCTGGCGATGCCGCCGGACACCACGGCCACGTCCACTGCGCCGCTCCGGGTTGCAGCCAGCACCGCCGCCTCGCTGCCGAATGCGTTGCCCGCACGCTCATCAATGATGAGCCGCTTGCCGGCCAACGCCTGCAGCTTCACGCGAAATTCGTCCGACCCGACCTGCTGCGGGTTCTGAATCTGCGAGTTGTAGACCAGCGACACCATTCGCGGAGACGCCGTCGCCGCTTGGGATCCGAGCAGGGTTCCCATCAATGCCAAGAAGCAAAATTCAAGCAGCTGTCTGCGCATGAAACACCGGGCTGTTTTTCCTCGATGCACAACTAACAGCGAGATATGGTTAAGATGTTAAGATGCGATTCCCGTCTTGCCCGCTCCAGCCATTCACTCGCTGATAGTCGCATGCGAGAGAGCCGTAAAACTACGGGGCGGGTGTGTCGACCAGTCGATCCGAGCTTGAGGCGCGGCGCGATATCAGATTTCGATTTATCGTAAATAGCGAGACCGGGCCGCTACGCAAGAGCCGCAGGCTCGATCATCGGCGCATGGCCCCTGACAGCATCACTCGCTTGCCGGCAACCGTAGGAACAGCCATCAGCAGCGCGTTGGCGACGTCCGCCGCCGCGATGGGCTTGTAGTTCGCCGGGATCAGGAAGCCGATGATGTTGTTCAGCCTGTTGCCCCATTCCTCGCCCGGACGACTCGGCTGTCCGAGCTCCGCCCGCGGGCCGACCAGCAGCGAAGGCCGCGCGATCACCAGTCCCTCGAAGGGCAACGCGGTCAGATCGTCCTCGAGCTCGCCTTTCACCCGGCTGTAGAAGACGCGCGACCTGCTGTCGGCGCCCATCGCGCTGACCAGACCAACGCGCCTGGTGCCGCTCGCGAGCGCGGCCTTGGCGACGGCGAGGTTGGCGTCGTGATCGATGGCGCGGAAGGCGGCCTGGCTTCCGGCCACCTTGATCGTGGTCCCGAGAGCCAGATAGAGCTCGTCGGCCGGCGGCAGAGGCGGCAGCGCGGTGAAATCCACGACATGCGCCGTCAGCTTGGGCGAATGGTCAGGCGGCGCGCGGCGGCCGACGACATGCACATGATCCACGGCCGGGTCGGCAAGCAGACCGCGAAGCAGCTCCCGTCCCACCAGCCCAGTCGCGCCGGCAATGATCACGGTCCGGTTCGTCATGCGCGGTCCCCACTCACAACTCGCCGCCCAAGGTAAGCATGGCCGCGGAGATAGGGAAGACGGCAACGACACGACGCCGAATGCCATGGCGCCGCAGATATGACGCCGCAGACGAGACATTCCCTCCGCAGCGCCTCGTCACCATCCGCCTCAGGCGCCCTTGCGCCGCTCTGCGGCCTTGGCCATCGCCGCGGCGAACGCGCCGCCGCCAGACGGCTTCTCCTCACGCGAGGTCATGCGCCCCGCGGGCGGCCGTGCGCTGGTCCGCTTCTCGCCCTTGGCCGGCAGCGGATCGGACAGCCGAAGCGTCAGCGAGATGCGGTTGCGCGGCACATCGACGTCGAGCACCTTGACCTTCACGACCTGCCCCGGCTTCACCACCTCGCGCGGATCGTTGATGCGCTTCTCGGACATCGCCGAGATGTGGATCAGGCCGTCCTGGTGCACGCCGATATCGGCGAAGGCGCCGAAGGCCGCGACGTTGGTGATGGTCGCCTCCAGGATCATGCCGGGCTTGAGATGGGTGATCTTCTCGACGCCCTCCTGGAAGGTCGCGGTCTTGAACTCCGGACGCGGATCGCGGCCGGGCTTCTCCAGCTCCTTGATGATGTCGGTCACGGTCGGGACGCCGAAGCGCTCGTCGGCGAATTTCGCCGGATTGAGCGTCTTCAAGGTTTTGGTGTCGCCGATCAGCACCTTGATGTCGCTCTTGGTCGTCTCGAGAATCTTCTTCACGACCGGATAGGATTCCGGGTGGACGCCGGAGGCATCGAGCGGGTTGTCGCCATCGCGGATGCGCAGGAAGCCGGCGCACTGCTCGAACGCCTTCGGTCCGAGCCGCGGCACCTCCTTGAGCTTGTCGCGGGTCGGGAACGGACCGTTGGCGTCGCGATGCGCGACGATGTTCTGCGCCAGGCTCTCGCCGATGCCCGACACCCGCGCCAGCAGCGGCGCCGAGGCGGTGTTGAGATCGACGCCGACGGCATTCACGCAGTCCTCGACGGTGGCATCGAGCGCGCGGGCGAGCTCATACTGGTTGAGGTCGTGCTGATACTGGCCGACGCCGATCGAGGCCGGCGGCACCTTGACGAGTTCGCCGAGCGGATCCTGCAGGCGGCGCGCGATCGAGACGGCGCCGCGGATCGAGACGTCGAGATTGGGGAATTCCTTCGCAGCGAACTCCGAGGCCGAATAGACCGACGCGCCGGCTTCCGACACGATCGCCTTGGTCAGCTTCAGATCCGGCTTCAGCTTCATCAAATCGTTGACGAGCTTCTCGGTCTCGCGCGACGCCGTGCCGTTGCCGATCGCGACGAGATCGATGCCGTGCTTCACGCAGAGCTGCGCCAGGGTCAGCATGCTCTCGTTCCACTGCCGCTGCGGCTCGTGCGGATAGATCGTGGCGTGATCGACGAACTTTCCGGTGCGGTCGATCACCGCGACCTTGACGCCGGTGCGGAAGCCGGGATCGAGCCCGAGCGTGGCGCGGCCGCCGGCGGGAGCTGCGAGCAGCAGATCGCGCAGGTTCGCGGCGAACACGCGGACCGCCTCCTTTTCCGCCTCCTGCCACAGCCGCATGCGGATATCGAGCGCCAGCGAGGTCTTGATGCGGGTGCGCCAGGCCCAGCGCACGGAGTCCGACAGGAACTGATCGGCCGGGCGGCCCTGGCGCGAAATGCCGAAGGTCACGGCGATACGGTTCTCATACAGCGTCGGATCCTTGGAGTCCTCCGGCTCGCCATCGCCGAAATCGAGCTGCAGCACCTCTTCCTTCTCGCCACGCAGCATCGCGAGGATGCGGTGCGACGGCAGCTTGGTGAACGGCTCGGAGAAATCGAAGTAATCGGCGAACTTCGCGCCCTCGGTTTTCTTGCCATGGCGAACGGACGACTTCACGGCGCCGCGGGTCCACATCTCCTCGCGCAGCGAGCCGACGAGGTCGGCATGCTCGGCGAAACGTTCGACCAGGATCGCGCGGGCGCCGTCGAGCGCGGCCTTGACGTCCTTGACCGGGTTGTCGCCATCCTTCTTGATGAAGGCCTTAGCCTCGACCTCCGGCGCCTTCATCGGATCACCGATCAGCATGTCGGCGAGCGGCTCGAGCCCGGCTTCCTTCGCGATCTGCGCCTTGGTGCGGCGCTTCTCCTTGAACGGCAGATAGATGTCCTCGAGCCGGGCCTTGGTATCGGCGGTCGCCAGCGCCAGCTCGATCTCGGGCGTCATCTTGCCCTGCGCCTTGATGCTCTCGATGATCGCGGTGCGCCGTGCATCCATCTCGCGCAGATATCGCAGCCGTTCCTCCAGCGTACGCAACTGCGTGTCGTCCAGCATGCCGGTCGCCTCCTTGCGATAGCGCGCGATGAACGGCACGGTCGCGCCGCCGTCGAGCAGGTCGATCGCGGCCTGGACCTGGGCATCCTTGACTGAGAGCTCAGCAGCGATGATGGAGGCAAAATTCGACACGGTGTTCTTCCGAGATTCGTGACGGGGCTGATTGGATAGGAGTGCAAGCGCGCCAGCGCAAGCGGCTGGCAGACGCTCTGTGGGCAACCGTGACAAAAAAGACCGGTTGCGAATCATGTAAAACGCTGCCGCGACCGGGCCATCGCGTTGCACATGCGGCGCAAATCACTGATTCTTGCAGGCTGAGGGACGATTCGTGCAGGCCACGGCTGCGACATATCTCGACGATCTCAATCCGGAGCAGCGCCGCGCCGTCGAGCATGGCGGCGCCTGCGCCGCGCCTGGCCCGCCGCTGCTGATCATTGCCGGCGCGGGCTCGGGCAAGACCAACACGCTCGCGCATCGCGTCGCACATCTGCTCGTCAATGGCGCCGATCCGCGCCGTATCCTGTTGATGACGTTCTCGCGCCGCGCGGC
Source organism: Bradyrhizobium sp. HKCCYLS3070 (assembly GCF_051167575.1). Classification (NCBI taxonomy): domain Bacteria; kingdom Pseudomonadati; phylum Pseudomonadota; class Alphaproteobacteria; order Hyphomicrobiales; family Nitrobacteraceae; genus Bradyrhizobium; species Bradyrhizobium sp. HKCCYLS3070. Next base: position 4,497 of record NZ_JBNPTI010000013.1, on the reverse strand, counting down.
GAGCGAGATGAGCCGCAGGGTCGAGCGCATCGCCCGCAAGGTGCTGGGCGGCAAGGCCGAGCCGATCACGGCCGCGCTCACCTGGGCCGGCACGTTTCATGGCCTGGGCGCGCGGATGCTGCGCGACTACGCCGAGCGCGTCGGCCTCGACCCTGTGTTCACGATCCACGATCGCGAGGATTCCGCCGACCTGATGAATTTGGTGCGGCACGAACGCGGCTTGTCCAACACGCAGCGACGCTTCCCGACCAAGGGTACCTGCCTTGCGATCTATTCGCGCTGCGTCAACGCCGACATGCCGCTCGACGAGGCACTGGTGCGGCATTTTCCGTGGTGCGCGGAATGGGCCGGCGAGCTGAAGGGCCTGTTCGCGGCCTATGTCGAAGCCAAGCAGGCCAATGCCGTGCTCGACTACGACGACCTGCTGCTGTACTGGGCGCAGATGATGGCGGACGAAACCATCGCACGCGAGATCGGCGATCGCTTCGACCACGTGCTGGTCGACGAATATCAGGACACGAACCGGCTGCAGTCGCAGATCCTGCTCGGCTTGAAGCCCGACGGCGCGGGACTGACGGTGGTCGGCGACGACGCGCAGTCGATCTACGCCTTCCGCGCCGCCACCGTGCGCAACATCCTGGAATTTCCCGATCAGTTCAGTCCGCGCGCCGACATCATCACGCTGGACCGCAACTACCGCTCGACGCAGCCGATCCTCACGGCGGCCAACGGCGTGATCGGGCTGGCGCGGGAGCGCTTCACCAAGAATCTGTGGACCGACCGCACGAGTTCGCGCAAGCCGCAGCTCGTGACTGTCAGCGACGAGACCGATCAGGCGCGCTACATCGTCGAGCAGGTGCTGGCGAAGCGCGAGGAAGGCATTGTGCTGAAGCAACAGGCCGTGCTGTTCCGCACGTCGTCGCACAGCGGTCCCTTGGAATTCGAGCTCACGCGCCGCAACATCCCGTTCGTGAAGTTCGGCGGGCTGAAGTTCCTCGATGCCGCCCACGTGAAGGACGTGCTGGCCTGCTTGCGCTTCGTGGCCAATCCGCGCGACCGCATCGCCGGCTTCCGCATGCTGCATCTGATCCCGGGCATCGGTCCGGCGTCGGCGCAGCGTCTGCTCGATGCCATCAGCGCCAGTGCCGATCCGATCGCGCGCCTCTGCGAGCAGTCCGCACCGGCGCGCGCCGGCGATGACTGGACCGCGTTCGTGCGCACACTGGAGCAGCTGCGCGTCTCGGAATGGCCCGGAGATATCGAGCGTATCAGGCACTGGTATCAGCCGCATCTCGAGCGCGTTCATGAGGATGCGGAGGTGCGAACCGCCGACCTGCTGCAGCTCGAGCAGATCGCGAGCGGCTATCCGTCGCGCGAGCGTTTCCTCACCGAGCTGACGCTCGACCCGCCCGACGCCACCTCCGATCAGTCCGGCGTGCCTTTGCTCGACGAGGACTATCTGATCCTCTCCACCATCCATTCCGCCAAGGGCATGGAGTGGAATTCCGTGCACGTCCTCAACGTCGTCGACGGCTGCATGCCGTCCGATCTCGGCGCCGGCTCCAGCGCCGAATTGGAGGAAGAACGGCGGCTGCTCTATGTCGCCATGACCCGCGCCAAGGACGATCTGCATCTCCTGGTGCCGCAGCGGTTCTTCGTCCACGGCCAGCCGGTGCGCGGCGATCGTCACGTCTATGCCTCGCGCACGCGGTTCATTCCGGAAGCGCTGGTGCCGCTGTTCGAACGCGCCAGCTGGCCGCGGGCGCAGCCGGGGTCGGCATATGCGCGCTCCGGGCCGCGCATCGATCTCGGCGCGCGGATGCGCGAGCGATGGCGGTGAGCCAGCGTCGCTGCGACCATATCAACACGACGCCAATCACTGCACTTCTCCCACAAGGGGCGTGCCGGGAGGACGCGCACCGGTCGGGCACGATGGCTTGCTGACATCCCTGGCGACGTGGTCGGTCTGCGCCTCCCCCGCTTGCGGGGGAGGTCGCATCGCATCGAGAGATGCGATGCGGGTGGGGGATGCTCTGGAAAGACTGCCGTTGTGGCGCCCCCACCCCAGCCCTCCCCCGCAAGCGGGAGAGGGAGCGCACCGGCCGAGCGGCGATAACTCGGATCCAAACTCATCATGGATGAGACTTCGTTTCCTTCCACTGCGCGCGAAACCACGCCCAGGTCTGCCGCGTCACGGCGACGTAGCCCTGCCCGCGATACTTGATCTCGCCGTCGACGATCGCGTGCAGCTTCGGCAGCGCATGGAACGGCACCGCCGGATAGGCATGGTGCTCGACATGATACGGCATGTTCCAGGCGAGCCAATGCACCGCCCGCGTGGTGAAGGTGGTGCGGGTGTTCTGGAAGGCGCTCCTTGTGTGATCGCAGCCGGTGTGCTCGGCGTAGAGATAGGGCCGCAGGATCAGTTGTCCGACGAGCAGCGGCAGCACCCAGACCCACAGCAGCAGCGCGCTGTGCAGCGCCAGCGAGGCGATGAGCAGCAGTGCATAGCCCGCGACATAGGCGCGCGCCTCCCGCACGACGATCGCCCGGCGGCCCGCGGGGACCCACGGCACCGTCACCTCGCCGGTCACCGCATGCTTCAGCAGCAGCCTGAGACGGCCGGCCACCTGGACCAGGCCGGAATAGGCAATCGCGAGTTGCGTCTCCGAGCGCGGTTTGGGGCCGACGATCAGCTCCGGATCGCGCAGGGGATCCTGGGTGTGGCGGTGATGCTCCCAATGGAACAGGCAGTAATATTCGTAAGGCAGTCCGATCAGGAAGCCGGAGAGATAGCCGACCGCGAGGTTGAGTCTGCGGCTGTCGAAGGCGGTCTTGTGCGCGGTCTCGTGCACCGCCATGAACAGGAACGCGATGAGCACGCCCTGCACTGGCAGCAAGGGCAGCGCCCACAGCACACCATGCGTCGATGCGATCGCTCCGATCAGCGCACCCACGCCGATGATCGCGCCGTAATGGCTGAGCGTGCGTAGCGCGCCCTGCATGTTGGAGCGCGTGCAGAGCTGCTGCAGCACCGGCGGTGTCAGCAGCTTCGGACGGGGCGCGAATTCGTCGGTGGGCACGTCGGTCATGTCGAACTCAAGTGTCAGCTCTGGAGAAGGGCGGAAACGTTGGCGTTGATGAAGTCGCGATCGGCCGGGATGCGGACAGGATTGCCGGCCCGGTGGCCGTGGATCGACGGAATCGGCCGCAGCACGGCGGAGCGCGCGTTGACCAGCCCGGGCAGTTCGCGCTCATTGTCGCGCCAGTCGAAATAGCGGTCGGTCCGGCCCGGCATCAGCAGCATGTGCGCGGCGATTGCCGACAGCGCCCGATCCAGATCGCCGCCGAACGCCGCGCAGTTGCTGATATCGCCGCCCTGCCAGATCGCGATCTGCGCCAGCAGGTTGTCGGCATCGCGATGCGCGAAGGCTAAGTCCCAGGTGGCGGCGAGATAGTCCTCCTGCGAGCCAAAGCCCTGCTCGCGCCAGACCTCGTCGCGGTAGAACTCGTAGGACATCGCCCAGCCCGCATAGATCCGCCCCATCGCGCGCAGGCCGGCCACCGGCTTCTCGGCGAAGCGGCCGTTGCGAAACGCGGGATCGGCCGTCAGCGCCGCCTTCACCGCGTCGAGAAAGAGGTGATTGTAGGGCGAGCAGCGCGCGCTGCCGCACACCACCGCCGCACGCTCCACCATGTCCGAATGACAGGCGGCCCAGTGATAGGCCTGCATGCCGCCCATCGACCAGCCATAGACCAGCGCGATCCGGCTGATCCCGAACTGTTCCTCAACGAGCCGGCGCTGCACCGCGACCGCGTCGTGATAGCTGATGGCCGGGAACGGCGCGTCGCCGAACAGCTCGCGCGTGTTCGAAGGCGACGACGACAGCCCATTGCCGAACAGGTTGGGAATGATGATGAAGTAGCTGCTCGGATCGAGCGCGCCGCCGGGCGCGATCAGCCACTCGGTGTCGACATGCTGGGCGCCGAACGAGGTCGGATAGAGGATGACGTTGTCCTTGGCCGCGTTCAGCGTGCCATAGGTCTTGTAGGCGAGCCGCAGCGACGGGAACGTCACGCCCGATTGCAGCACGACGTCGCCCGCCTCGAAGATCTGATAGTCGCTGCCCGCCGCCATGCACGTCATCCCGTGTAATCGATGAACGGAGCCTAGGTGATGCGCGGCCGGGCCACACGCCCATTTTTTGGCATGGCATGACCGCGCAAGAGGCGCGGGCGGCAATCGCATCGGCCGAGGCCATGGGGTCGTACCCTCGCGGCCGCTCAAGCCCGAGCTTTGTCCGGATCGCGTGCCCTCTGAAACGTGAGGGCGCAGGGAAGACCGGGAGCTCGCCGCCCCCATGGCCCGCCTGCGAAAAAAAAATGCAGGCGGCAGGAACCACAGGTTCGGCTGGGACATCCCGGCGGGCTCAAGCGGTGGTCGCAACACCAAGTGTTTTCATTCGTGACAGCAGCTCGTCAAGCGCTTCTGCTGGA